>NZ_CP072874.1:0-1322500 GCF_017968825.1 Phascolarctobacterium sp. Marseille-Q4147
GTCCACTCATAGTTACCTGCATCGTTCGTTACCTTGCTGCCGCTTACGCCAGCAATTGCACCATCGCCAGTAACTGTTACCTTAACATCGCCGGCATTATAGCTGTCGCCGTTTACCAGACCAGTGATGTTGCCTGCGCTGTAACCGCCGCTAGTAATCGTTGCATTACCATAGGTACGTACTACGTCGTTCAGGCCAACATTCAGCGTTGCCTTTTCAACCGTAGACTTGCCATTTGCAGTTACTACCAAATTATAGTTTTTGCCCAAGCCTGCATTTGTAGTGCTTGCGCTGCCTGTCCACTCATAGTTACCTGCATCGTTCATTACCTTGCTGCCGCTTACGCCAGCAATTGCGCCATCGCCAGTAACTGTTACCTTAACATCGCCGGCATTATAGCTGTCGCCGTTTACCAGACCGGTGATGTTGCCTGCGCTGTAACCGCCGCTAGTAATCGTTGCATTGCCATAGGTACGTACTACGTCACTCAGACCAACATTCAGCGTTGCCTTTTCAACCGTAGACTTACCATTGGCAGTTACTACCAAATTATAGTTCTTGTCCAAGCCTGCATTTGTAGTGCTTGCGCTGCCTGTCCACTCATACTTACCTGCATCGTTCGTTACCCTGTTGTCGCTTACGCCAGCAATTGCGCCATCGCCAGTAACTGTTACCTTAACATCGCCGGCATTATAGCTGTCGCCGTTTACCAGACCAGTGATATTACTTGCACTGTAGCTACCGCTGGTAATCGCTGCATTACCGTAAGTGCGGTATACGTCACTCAGGCCAACATTCAGCGTTGCCTTTTCAACCGTAGACTTGCCATTGGCAGTTACTACCAAATTATAGTTCTTGTCCAAGCCTGCATTTGTAGTGCTTGCGCTGCCTGTCCACTCATAGTTACCTGCATCGTTCGTTACCTTGCTGCCGCTTACGCCAGCAATTGCACCATCGCCAGTAACTGTTACCTTAACATCGCCGACATTATAGCTGTCGCCGTTTACCAGACCAGTGATGTTGCCTGCGCTGTAACCGCCGCTAGTAATCGTTGCATTACCATAGGTACGTACTACGTCGTTCAAGCCTACATTAAGTGTAGCCTTCTTGACCGTGATAACGCCTGTAGCGTTATTTACCAGCTCATAGTTACCAAGCTCATTGCCTACCAGCTCTGCTCCTGTTACAGCCACGTCCGCCTTATAGGTTCCGGCATCCGCAGTGTCGCGGTCGCCCTTGTTGGCTGCATACTCTCCGTCAGCTTTGTAGCTTACGCTTGCACCGTCCTTCAGGCTTACTTTATCGCCGTAGACGATGCTGTTATCCTGCAGGCTTACATTGCCGTCTACTCGCAGGCCATCCTTGCTGCCGTAGGTCGTGCTGGCGTTGATGTTGTTCAGGTAAATCTTCTTCGCATTTACCTTCGAATTGCCTGCGGTTACTTGGATATCGTAGTTCTTGGCGAAGTTTGTTACACCATCAGCAACAATGCCGTTTTCTCCTACGTTCCACTTGTAATCGCCTTTGTTGTTGGTCTTGCTATTGTTGTCTACAAGACCACCATCAGTGATTGCATCTTTGTTAAGGCTTACAGTACCTTTATCACCGTTGACAAGTGCATCATGATCCTTGATGCCATAGCCCGTGCCATCGGTGAAGCTGGTATCGCCATAGGTACGTACTACGTCGTTCAGGCCTACATTAAGTGTAGCCTTCTTGACCGTGATAACGCCTGTAGCGTTATTTACCAGCTCGTAGTTGCCAAGCTCATTGCCTACCAGCTCTGCTCCTGTTACAGCCACGTCCGCCTTATAGGTTCCGGCATCCGCAGTGTCGCGGTCGCCCTTGTTAGCCGCATACTCTCCATCAGCTTTGTAGCTTACGCTTGCGCCGTCCTTCAGGCTTACCTGATCGCCGTAGACGATGCTGTTATCCTGCAGGCTCACATTGCCATCTGCTCTCAGACCTTCCTGGCTGCCGTAGGTCGTGCTGGCGTTGATGTTGTTCAGGTAAATCTTCTTCGCATTTACCTTCGAATTGCCTGCGGTTACTTGGATATCGTAGTTCTTGGCGAAGTTTGTTACACCATCAGCAACAATGCCGTTTTCTCCTACGTTCCACTTGTAATCGCCTTTGTTGTTGGTCTTGCTATTGTTGTCTACAAGACCGCCATCGGTAATTGCACCTTCTTTGATGCTTACAGTTCCTTCATCACCGTTGACAAGTGCGTCATGATTCTTGATGCCATAGCTTGTGCCATCGGTGAAGCTGGTATCGCCATATGTACGTACTACGTCGTTCAGGCTTATGCTCAGCTGTGCTTTGCCTACATACGAATTAGCATTGCCATTCACTACCAAATCGTAGTTCTTATTCAAGCCTGCATTTGCAACTTCTACAGTACCACTCCAGGTATAGTCGCCATGGTCATTCGTTACCCTGTCGCCTGTTACGCCAGCAATTGCGCCATCACTATTAACTGTTACCTTAAAATCACTGGCATCATAGTTATCGCCGTTTACCAGACCGGTGATGTTGCCTGCGCTGTAACTGCCACTGGTAATCTTTGCATTGCCATAGGTGCGGTATACGTCACTCAGGCCAACATTCAGCTTTGCCTTGCCTACAACAGACTTGCCATTGCCTTTCACTACCAAATTATAGTTCTTACCCAATCCTTCATTTGTAGTGCTTGCGCTGCCTGTCCACTCATACTTACCTGCATCGTTCGTTACCCTGTTGCCGCTTACGCCAGCAATTGCGCCGTCGCCAGTAACTGTTACCTTAACATCGCCGGCATTATAGCTATCGCCATTTACCAGACCAGTGATATTACTTGCGCTGTAACCGCCACTGGTAATTGTCGCATTACCGTAGGTGCGTACTACATCGTTCAAGCTTACCTGCAAGGTTGCCTGTTTAACCACAGAAGCACCATCATCAACAACCAGCTTGTAGTTTTGCTTAAGCTTATCATTCGCTGCAACTACATTAGCATTCCACTTATAAGTATCACCAGCATCATTGGTTACCTTGCCAGTGCTTTTGCCAGTCAACGCGCCATCGCCGGTAACAGTGCCAATATTTACATGACCGGCACCATAATTATCGCCGTTGACATTACCAGTCAATCCGTTAACGCCGTATGCTGTACCATTAATCAGCGCTGTATTACCATAGGTGCGCTCAACATCGTTCAGCTTAACATGCATTGTTGCCTGGTCAACGGTAATGCTGCCTGTAGCGTCATTAACAAGCTCATAGTTGCCCAACTTATTTGCATCGCCGGTAAGCTTTGCATTATCAATTTTCAGGCTGTCAGCATATGTATCAGCGTCCGCAGTATTGCGCCCGCCCTTATTAGTCGCATAGCTGCTGCCATCCTTCACATTAACGACGGCACCGTCAGCCAGCTTGACATCATCACCATAAACAATAGCATTTGCCAAATCCTTAATGCTTACCACGCCATTGATATGGTTATTAATAGCATCCTTACTGCCGTAGGTCAGCTTAGCATTAATATTATTCAGGTAAACCTTGCGCGCCAAAACATTAGATTTGCCATGAACTGTCGTTGTTGTGCTGCTTACACCATCATTTTGGAATTCATAATTGCCTGTAAGGCTGCCATCAAGCTTAACGCCTGCCTGCCACTCATAGGTTCCCTTATTCTTAGTACGCTTTTCATCCCCAACAGTAATAATACCTGTATCATTGCTGTTTTGGATTGTATCCTGCGAATCAATGATAGTTACCTTGCCATCCAGCTCTGCCTTCATAGCGTCGTTGAAGCCGTCAAATCCATTAATGCTCAATGCATAGTCATGGTTTTTCAGCAAATCGCCATACGTTCTGTTAACAGTATTACCGGTAACATTCAGCACCTTTTTGGTAACAGTAATATCACCCACGGTAAAGTCATAGCCCAAATTGTTGGGACCTACGTCGCCGCCGCTGGCAATCTGCCCGGACCACAGCCAGCTGCTGTAATCGCCAACGTTCTTCAGATTTTCACCCTGCAGCAGGCTGTTATTGTTCTTATAAGCCGCAAAGGCATCGTTGTCCGGATCATTTGTAGTAAGCTTGCCGCTATTAATCCAGCCAGGGATATCAAGATGATTTGTCGCATCGTAAACCCAACCGTTCTGCAGTTCGCCAGCTACCGTAACCTTGGTCAGGAAAACCTTCAGCAGTGGGTTAGTGCGTTTATCGTAAAGCTTCCAGGTTGTTTCCTTATTATCAAAAGCATAGCTGTACAGCTTCTTGGCATCCTTGCCGTTTTCCAGTTTGCCATCATTAATGATATGACTGTTGCTGACAGTTCCGCCATTTACGTTGGTGTTGCCATTTGCTGCATAGCCATAAATATTGCTTACCTGGCCTGCATTGCTGCCCACAATGTTGGCCACATTGCTATTGCCTGCTACCGCAGTAGTGCTATAAGCGTTACTCAATACGCCATCAGCCGTGTTGCTGCCTACAATGCCGCCAACATTGCCAGCGCCGCTGATTGCACCGCCATCGGTATAAGTATAATTATAAAGCTTTCTGCCATTAGCATCAGTTGCGCCTGTTTCGGTCTTGGTTACTGTTACTACGCTGTTGAACACCTGGTCCAGCTTGCCGCTGTTAGTACCGGCGATGCCACCGACGTTACTGCTTTGTCCTGCATCGACCACGCCAGTGTTGTAGCCCGCCGTCAGCGTGCCGCTGTTATTGCCAAGCAGACCGCCGATGTTTTCGCCATCAACTGCTGTAATTGTACCGGTCTTCGCATTGTAGGAGCCTGCCTGGATAGTACCATTGTTATAAATCTGGTATTTGTAATAATTGTTGTTGGCATCGCGGCCACCGGTGATAATACCATGGTTGATGCCAATGATGCCACCGACATTTGCTACACCGCTGACATTACCATTTACTCTGTTCATCAGAGAGGAACTGCTGATAGTCGCGCCAGTGCCATCTGCCTTGTAGCCATTTACGCCGATAATACCGCCAGTGCCGTTTTCCTCCGTGCTGCCAGCATCAGAAGCATTACCATGCACCTCGCCCTCATTTTTCATGATGACGTGGGTAATATCCGCACTGTTTTCACCGATGATGCCGCCAGCACCACCAGCTAAAGCAATAACGGTGCCGGAGTTGACAATACCTACGCTTTGTTCGGCAGTACCGGTAATGGCCACTTCATTTTTGCCGATAACGCCACCGACATAGTTCTTGCCGATAACAAAGCCTTCATTGCTGTTGCCCATGCCCAGGAGCTGGCCTACCTTGCCGTCTTCACTTGTGTTTCTGCCGACAATGCCGCCTACATAGGAAGCCTGCGCCGCATCCACTCTGGCTCTGTTGGTCGCATTAGTGATAATGCCCACGTTTTCACCGGTAACGCCACCGAAGAACTGGGCGTTAGGTGTAATTACCGTAGTGCCTTTTAAAGCAGTTCTGGTCGCTTCATCAATCACATACAGGTTGATATTGGAGTTGACATTATCAATTTTACCGCTGTTTTTACCGGCAATGCCGCCAACGTTTTCCCAACCGTAGATTTCGCCGCTGTTCACCAGGTTCATCTGGTCATCTGCCGAAATTTCGCCCTCGTTGACACCGGCAATACCGCCGACATTAGTAATACCGGTAATAGTAGCCTGCGGGGAATTTTCCAGGTTATTGAGGTAGGAGTCCGCTGTATTGTAGCCTACCATGCCGCCGACATTGGTGCAGCCGGTAATTGCGCCGGTATTGCGTCCCTGGTTTGCAGTAGCATGTTCCTGCATACCTACCAGACCGCCGACATTTTGGCTGCCTGCATCGCCAATAATTTCTACAGCGTTGGCAACATCGTTCAGCTCCGCCATCTTGGAATTTGACGTCTGCGTTACATTTTTGCCCGCAACACCGCCGATATTTTCTGAACCATGGATAATACTTTCATTATAAGCATTACTGATTCTGCCTTCATTTGTACCAACAATACCACCGGATGTTTGGGTGTTGCCGGTTTTACCGGTAACACCATGAGCAGAAACATTGTTAATATTGTATTTATTCAACAACATCTCATTCTTGCCGACGATACCGCCCAGATTAGATGCATATTGATTTTCAACTAGGACTCCAGTAGTCACAGCACTGTTGCTTTGGACGTTGTCGATCGTGCCCCCTATACCTGCATTTGTACCATTAACGCCCGCAATACCGCCTGCTACAGTACCTGCACCGGCGATAACGGTGCTATGGTCATTGCTGTTGCTGATGCCGCCGTAGTTTTTGCCTACAAGGCCGCCGATATAACCGCCGCTGCCTTTCACAGTATTGCCATAGCCGGAGATGCCGCTGATGGTGCCGCCGTAGTTTTCTGCTGCTACAGCGCCAACATTGTCACCAGTATTTTTACCGGTGAATACGGAAGAAGCAATGTTTATGTTTTTAACTACCGCGCCACTGCCCAGCTTGCCAAAAATACCGTCTTTAGCCTGCAAGCCGACAATTGTGTGACCATCACCATCAAATGTGCCTGTAAAAGCTGTAGTGCCACCGCCGATAGCATTATAGGTGCTATTGCCTTCTGCATCCACCAGGCCGCTGGCATCGATATCATTTTTCAGGACAAAATTATAGCTTAAAGCATCTCTATCAGTCAGGCTTTCAGCCACACGCTGCAGGGAATTCAGCTCCTCGGCATTGCTTATCCAGGCATAAATAACATTGCGGATATTGTCTCCGTTATAAGTATTACCGGCTGATTCCACATACAGGCTTTTCAGCTTATCTATCAACGTGGTAGTAGTACCATCTTCGTTTTGCAGGTCATACTTTGCATAGTTCAGATTTCCCTTGATTTTATCAACAGTACAATCATCATCCCAAATATCGAAGGTGATTTTCATTGGTCGCTTGCCAGCAGTGTTGCCATAAATACCGGTTGCTTCTGTCGCATGCGCATCAATAAAAGCATGTATCGCCTTTATCTTTTCATTTCCCTTCAGCTCGCTGCCAATATTGGAAAGGTCCAAAGTAATATTGCTGCCGGAGCCATTACCTCTCAGGTTAATGCTGCCTGCGACATTAAGGTCGCTATCTACCAAAATATCGCCACTGCTGCTGACAGTCAGGTTGCCCTTGGTCTCAATCTTGCCCTTTTTATAATTGCCATAAAGCAGGTTGGCGCTACCGTTCATGTGCGTGCCATCAGCCAGGGTGTTTTCCATGGTGCTGATGGTGATGTTACCGGTTTTGGCAGTTGCAGTCTGCAGGCGATAAGCATGATTGATGCCCTGAGAGGTCATTGCCTTAGTTTTGTCTGACACATTAGCCTTATCCAGTGCCAGGGAATCACCATAGCCATAGTTAATACCGGGAACAATAACCTCGGTTCTTTCTCCCTCTTGGCCCATGGTAATCAGCTTACCATAGACAGTTAAATCACCGGCGTTGATGTTAATGCCATGCTGAAGCGATTTTTCCGGATTAAAATGGGAAAGCGCATTATGGTTACCGGTAGCAATAACGCTGCCGCTCAGCTCCAAGGAGCTGTTGGTATTTAACACAACATCACTGCCATAAAGCTTGCTGTCCATACCAAAGCGCAGGCCATCCTGCAGGTTATCCTTGGCGTTGAGCTCCAGTAAGCCATCGCTGTAAATTGTGCCGCCAAAAATATGCGTGCTGTTGGTAATTTCTACATTGTTCAGCGTCAGGCCAGGTGTATAACGAAGGCTATTATCAGCATTAGGCAAGCCAAAAACTGCCAGAGAGCCATTGTTCTTCAGGTCCATATCGCTCCAGTTGAAGCTTAAATCCTTTTTGGTGTTGATAATCGTCAGCAGCGGATCATAGGCCGTGCCATACTGCACATTGGCACCGTCATTATCCTTCGTAAACGCCTGCCAGTTGCTGTCATCGCTAAAATATTTATGCGAGCCTGACAGGAAGGCGTTCAGCATCGGCAGGCTGGCACCATTGCTCATACGCCAGTTATCATCCGTTGCTCCTTCTATTTTGCCATCCGTCTGTGTGGAAAAGCCAAAGTCCCCCCACTTGCTCATATCCGTCAACTCATTATAGTTAATGACCTTGGCGTTTTTTTGCAGGTACCCAGAATTAGGTGCTGATGCTAAATCAAAATAACCATTATTCTCCTGCGGACGGATGTAATAAACATTTTCAAAAGCAACAAAGGAACTATTTGTGCCACGATCAAACGCACCTACTATATCCCCTACAAATCCACCTGCGGAATACAATTTGTCAACATAAATATTGCCCATGGTGTAGACGTTACTTATCTTCAGCTTGTTGTTAGTGCCACTCCAATTAAAAGTACCACCCAAAATACCGCCAACTTCGTTGTACTTGTTACCACCCATAAAGGAACGTAAAGAGCCAAGGTTATAAGCATTGCTAATACTTAAAGCAGCATTAGTGCCACTGCTCTGATTGCCGCCGCTCAGGTCTACAGAACCGACGATACCGCCTACCTGACTAGGCGCATCATTCTTGTTATATACCGTAATATTACCGGTGTTGAAGACGTTTTTCAGATAACCACTGTACCAATAGCCGGCAATACCGCCGACAACGTTGAAGCCATTGTAAATATCGCCGTTGTTATAGCTTTTTTCGACAATGCCGCTCAAACGGCCGACAATGCCGCCCACATGGCGTCCATACGTGTTATAGCTACTGTCACCAATCGTCCCCTTGTTATAGGTATCGTAAATGATAACACGACCGCTGGCCTGTTCGGTACTGTCACCCAGGATACCACCCATATTAATCGGTGTCGTGCCACTTGCATTGATACGTGTTGTCTTAATATCGCCTACATTGTAGGAGGCAGCAATACTGCCATTGTAGGCAAAGCCGCCGATGCCGCCGATATTGGTATAACCCTTGACATTACCGGTATTATAGCTGCTGGAAACTACTGCATTGGCATAGCCACTATTACCGGCAGCACTGGTATCACTCTTGATGATATCAAGTCGTTCTTTATCAGTCAGAACGTTACCATTACTGTCCGTTGCCTTCGGCATATCAATTTTACCGACAATACCGCCGACATTTGCAGCCTGTGCCGTCCGCTTCGACGTATCCGCCTCGGTATGCACATCGCCGCGGTTGCCGGCGGCTTCAATACGCACCGGTGCACCGAACAGGTAGCCTGCTATACCGCCAATGTTACCGGTGATATATTTTTCATTATTAGTGGTATTGTAATCATTACGGGTGATTTCATAAGTAAAGCTACCATTCTCTTTGATGCCACCGGTAGCCATAATGTCACCGCCGTTGTTAATAGCATTTAGGATGCGGTAATCTTTTTTCAGTTGATTATTTACATCAGTGGAACCAAAATAACCGGCAATACCGCCGACGTTCATAGCACCGCGGATATTGCTTTCTACGTTATCGGCATTGGTGATATTGCTGTCCTCAGCACGGCCGACAATACCGCCTACGTTGCCTGCTGCATAATGGTCGAAACCACTAGGATTATCTTGGTTAGTTGATTTCTTTACCAATGCAGAGCTTACATCCGCTTTGTTGGTTACATCCTTCAGCTCGCTGCCAGCACTGCTGCTGCCCACAATGCCGCCGACGTTGGCTGCAAGCACCTTGGCCTCATGCATATAAGTACCATAATTTTTCCAACTTTGGTAATCTGTATGAAAAATATAACTGTCAGTAGTATAACCGTTGGCTTTGACAACGCCTTCGTTAGAAGCATTAGCAACGGTAGTATTGGAAATACTGCCGACGATGCCGCCAACATTATAGCCACCCTCAACAGTATTATAGTTAATCAGCGTATTCTTCGTGCCGCCAACTATCGCATTTTCTGCTTTACCAATCAGGCCGCCGATATTAGATGAATAGTTGAGGTCTTTATCTATACCGGTAATTTTACCAAGGTTATAGGAGCCCTTGTATTGGGCACGGTCTTCCTCATCATTGGACAGCTTGCCGCCCTCCATATAGCCAACCAGGCCGCCAACGTTGGTAACACCGCTGACATTACCGGTATTAGTCAGGTTTGACAGCTCGCTGCTGCGGCTGTCCGGCTGAACAGAGCCCTTAGCATCAGCAAAGCTATAGGTAAGCGCTGTATCATCCTTGGCATAACCGATGATACCGCCGACATTGTTCTTACCGCTGACCTTCAGCGTACTGTTAACGCCCTTGACTATGGTATTCACCGCATGACCGATAAAGGCACCGGTATCAGTATCGCCGCCCTGCACGGATATGCCATCGTTGCCAGCAATCAGCGTTACATTGCCCATAATTGCGCCGTCAGTAAAACCAAAGAGGCCTGTGGCATCGCCCTTTTTGTTATCACTGTTATTAATGCTCAGGCCAAAGATAGAATTATCAAGGCCATCAAACTTGCCCTTGAAGGCATTTTCCTTCGTAGTGCCGATAGGAGTCTGGTCACTGCCCGTCAGGTCAATGGAATAGCGCAGGGCATAATGGTCCCCCATGCCCCAACCTTCCGTTTGGCCGATTTTTTCCAATTCCTTGCCGTCCTTAATCCAACGGTAGGTAAAGAATTCGGCAATTGTCTGATTCGGTGCATCCGGATTGCCAACATTAGTCGTTCCATGCCAACTGGTGCTTGTCGCTGTATCCATCGGGCCGCCATTATCGCTGACATCAGCAAACACCATATATTTGCCCCATTCAGCGGCCTTTTCCGGCGTGCTGCTGCCCAGCACCACATCATACTTGCGGTTATCAGCAACACTCTTGCCATCATAAGGCTTGCTGACTAAAGTAATGGCATCCTTCTTATTGGTATCAAGTCCGCTGAGGCGGTCCATATCAATAACTACACGCTCGCCCTCAAAGACCAGCTTGCTGGCGTTGATATAACCCAGGCTCATCAGCTCAGCGTTGGTCATCGCCTTGTTCTGCTTCAGCGCGTTGGCGATATCAGTATCTTCTTTCCAGGTGTTGATATTATCTATTTTTTTGTTGGCAATATGCAGGCTGCCGACATTAATTCCCGCACTGTTGCCAATCTGCACGCCGTTGGGGTTTACAAGATAGATATTGCCGCCCTGCTTG
Source organism: Phascolarctobacterium sp. Marseille-Q4147 (assembly GCF_017968825.1). NCBI lineage: Bacteria > Bacillati > Bacillota > Negativicutes > Acidaminococcales > Acidaminococcaceae > Phascolarctobacterium > Phascolarctobacterium sp. Marseille-Q4147. The sequence continues at coordinate 11,080 of NZ_CP072874.1, forward strand.
TCACCGACATAGGAATTCAGCTTGCCGTAAATCTGCGAGCTTTCGCTGCCAGTAACATAGTTCAGCATATTAAAGTTATTGTGGTCACCACGGATAGTTACGCTGGCATTTGCACCAATAGAAAAGCTGTCCCAGGTGACAATGGCATTTTGCGTCGTCTGGTGCAAATTCATCTGGTTGCCCTGCGTCCAGCTGCCGTTAAAACCACCTTCAATCTTACCGGCAATTACGTTACCTTGTTGCCCATTACCGGGAAGCATATTGTTGGCAACAACGCTGTTGCCTGCTGCACCGGCAACCCATGGCACTGAAAGCACAGAAAGCATTACAAGGCTGGCCAGACGCGTATTTAAACGTTTATTTAAACTATCCTTTTGTTTCATTTTTTTCTCCCTTCATTTAAGCTGCATATTCAATTATCAATTTATTTTATAAGCCTGCTTTTCTGTGCCTTCTACTTTAAGACGCAGAAAAGCACCAGGCAAGATTACTTAAAACATTTTGTAAAGCTGGAACCACATATGGCCGCTATGGTCACGCGGTTCAACCCTATCACTTTGCGCATTGATTTTGCGGGCATAATCCAATTGAGCATGCCAGGAATTATCCAAATTATAGCGCAGGCCCACACCCCAGCCGGAAAGATGCTCGATAAGAGCAGCATTATGCGATTTTACTGCGCCTGTGTCGATAAAGGCTGCAGCCTCCAATCCCTTGATGCCCGTCTGACGGCGAACCTCGGCAGTAGCAGTAAAGCCAATATCGCCGCTGCCTTCACTGGCACCATAAGCACGCACGCCGTTCATACCGCCCAGGTAGAACATTTCGCTGCCGTCCAGGTTGCGGTTGGCAATTTGGCCGCTGAGCTGTACGCGGTAGTTTGTTTTACCATCATAAATAACGTGTAGCAGGTCACTTGTCAGCTTATGGTAGTCGCCATCTATAGATTTACCACCACCGCTCAAATTGCCGTACCAGTAAATCAGGCTGTACTGGCTGAAGCGGTTCGGCAGATACTGGCTGCCGCTGATGCCTGCATGGTAAACATTGGCCATTTTTTCCCAGCTCAGCTCCCCGGACAATCCTGCAGCCTTCAACTGCAGTCTGTCCTTAATTTTGCGGTGGTCATAGCCATAAATCGCCGTCACGCGGTTCATGCGGTCGCGGTATACAGGCGTCAGGCCATAGAAGCTGAAGCCACGCGACTGACCAAGAGAATTATAAAAGCTATTGGTATTAAGGTCATAGCTGCTCTGGCTCCAGCCGATTCCCCAGCGTGTACCGTCGCGTCCGACAGGCGCTTCATAACGCGCACCATAGTTTTTGGTATCATGGTTAGTAAGCATGCCGTTCAAAATGATTTTATCACCCTGATGACCGGGGTTATTGATTTCGGTATTAAAACCATAACGATAACGGCCGCTATAGTAACCACCGGCATTATCAGTAAATACGTAATTGTTCCAGACGGGGCGACGCAGTACCTGCACCTGCACCTTCGTGGTGCCAGGCTTGCTTCCCGGAGCTAAAATCGCTCTGGCAACAACACCCGGCAAATCGTTGATATTGTTCATCGTCATTTCCAGCGGCTTATCCATGATATAAGCACCGCTTTGCAGGTTCTTATGGATATAGCCTGCCAGCACTCTGTCAGCTACGTCCGATTCGTTGCTGATAATTTCAATATCATCGTATTTGGCAACATAAACTGCAATTTCCAGCTCGCCCTGCTTGACCTCCTGCGGCGGCACAATAGCCTGCGCTACAGTATAGCCGCAGGTGCGCGCATATTCATTAATTCTGCTGATGAGCTGCTGCAGCTCTGCCATCTGCAGGCTGCGCCCTTCATACTCTTTGCAGATAGCTGCCAGCTTACCGCTCTTATCAGGCAGCGTGAAGCCTGTCAGTTTAACCTTGGCAACAAAAAACGCCGGATTAGCCTCCGTGCCTGTATTGCCAGGCTTATAAAGCTCGCCTGCACCTTGCATGCCTTCCACCTGTTGCTCCTGTTGACCTGTTCTGTTGTAAGGATGTGTCGTTACGGCCTCCTTATCAAAGGTAGGTATGGGGTTTGCAGCGAATGCTGTTGTGCTCATCAGTGAGCACATAACAGCTGCTGCCATCAGCTTTTTGTTCATCGCATTCAGCTCCATTCTCTTAATTTTCTCCAAAAACTATATCACTTAAATTAATAATTTATAAATACCAAATTATTTACATATATCATTCTTTTATGATTATGAATAAACTTACCATTATAAATCACCTAGCTTCTTAACAGAAATTATAGCACCATGTCCCCCCCAGTCAAACTCTTATCCATGAACACGCTACAATCGACGCAAAAAATTTTACAAAGCCTTAAACACGTTACATTTGTTACACTTAATTGAAGTTTTTCGCATTTAAGGTTCAGATAAGTTCAAATAAAGTAAGGAATAGGTGTAGCTTTAGTAAAGCTTGCGCAAAAAAAGTCGTGAGCAATGATAAACTCAAAGCTCACGACTTTTTAATTACACACTATGAAATTATAAATTCAGTGCCTCATCAGAAGCTCCAACGAACACCGGCGTTCCACTGCCACGGAGTAGCAACGTTGCCGCCATAGGTCTTTTCTACATCGAAGTACAGATGAGTTGCGTCGCTCAGGTTGAGGTTGGTACCTACGCCAACTTCCCACCAGCCGCCGCCAAGATCCTGCTCAAAGCTTGCAGCACCGTCACCGCTCATAGTTGCTTTTGTTTTTCCGTCGAAGTCATACAGATAGGAAGCACGTACATATACGTTGCCTTGCTTAATGTCCTTGCCTAAGGAGAAGCCAAGACGCCCAACCAGGCTGTCTACGCTGTCCTGATGCACTCTTGCACCCTTGCTGGTGAGGTAATCTACGCTGCCAACAGTGCCATAGGTGAGTTCTACCTGAGGCTCAATCCAGAAGCCGTTATTCTTAGTAAAGCGTTTGCCATATTCTGCGCTCAAGCTGTAGCCATTAGTTTCATAGCTTGCATCGCCTACGCCTGCACCAATAGTACTATAATCGTTATCCATGCGTGCATATCTAGCAATCAAATCAACGAAGCTGCCATTGTCACTCAGATAAGAACCGTAAATTGCCAGACCTGTGTGCTTGTTTTCACCAGTGCCTCTTGCAAAGGTGCTGGTGCCTTCAGTACGCGTCAGCGCAACGCCCACAGTCCAGTTCGGGTTAGTGCTGAGTTTTTCATCGTAACCAACCTGATAGTAGTTATATTGGTTCTTCACGTTCTGCGAACCGTATTTGCTTTCGCCACGTGCCATTCTTGCCCATGCGCCATGCTCGCCCTTGCTGTCGCGCAGCTCGCCCAGGCGCTTGTTCATATCGTTGTTTTCCTGACGCCAGGTCATCAGGGAGATGTTTGCCATGTCGCTGATTGCGCGGTTGGTAGGATTTTCAACAGTTTTTATGGTTTTAGCTACTACTTCACCATCAATAACCTTAGCGGAATAACCACCAATAATATCATTGGCATCAGAGGTTACGGTATCTGCAGCAGACTTGCCATTGCTCTTAACAACGTCAGCCAACTTCTGCAAGCTGGCTTTGCCGCTGGCAATCGCATCGGTTACATCCTTCGTGCCATTGACGGTGAGGTTCGTATCAGCAGCTTTACTATCAATACTAAGCTTATTATTAACATTATCAGTATTAATAGTACCGCCAGTGCCTGTGACATTTTGAATTTGCAAACTATCTTCAGTATTTAATTTTGAGCTATCAAGGTTAATAATACCGCCATCAATGGTCAAATTATTTAATGCAGTATACTTCATGCCGCTCTTACTTGTAGAATTGCCATTTTCATCATAAGTTCCTTCTTCTTGAATGGCATTAGGATTCCATTGTGCAGAATCAGTTAAAGTAATATCAACATGATTAATAGTTAACTCACTAGCATTAGGTTGATGAGTAACAATACCATTCTCAGTTTTAGCATCCCAAGCAACTCTTGTATTACCATTCCATACTGAATCTGCACCGGTTAAATTAATTTTTACAGTAGCATCAATAGGTGTACTTGACGTATTACCTTCATATTCAAAACTAATATCACCATTTAATTTTACCGTGCTATTTCCAGCTTCATTAATAATCGTTGTAGAACCACCACGAGTAGTTAACGCAACAGGAGCGTTAACTTCTAAATCGCCTTTTATTGCTAAAGTACTTCCACTAAGAACAACGAAACCTTTAATTTGCTTATCATCAGAAGTAGCATTTATCGTAGTTTTGCCAGCATCAATTATAACTTTGGTATCAGTATTACTGTTTCCCTGAACCCAAATACCAGCTGAAATCACCCCATTTTTAGCATCAACATTAATATTCAAATTTTTAGCAGTAACGTCTACCTCTCCTCCTTTCCATGCACAAATACCTGCAGCCCAACTATTATCTGTCAACCCATTAGCGGTAATATTAATTGTATCTGTGTTAGTAGTACCCAACTTAATTTTAGAACCCACTCCACTTGCTTGATTATCATATGCGTATACACCATAAGCGTCACTTCTATTAGAATTGTTTGTGATACTTAAAGTCTTGATGTCTTTATTTGTAGTTATCGATACTAAATTTGAATCATTTGCTCCATATGCATAAATAATAGCGCTGGCATTATCAATGTATTCATTAGCTGTAATCTCTTTTGTTCTGCCTAAATAATTACTTGCTTTCACTGTGGCCGCCAGCGCACTGCCGCTCACACCAACCACACCTGCCGCCAAAAGGCCACACAAAATTTTTCTTGCCAAAGCCTTATTACTCTTCATCATTAACCCCAACCTTTCATCAAAAACTTTTACACTAAAAATTCTACGTAAGGTCCACAGCCTCCGCTGTGAAGATTTATATATTACGACCAACGCCGCAATCAACAAAAACTTTTAAATCATTTGTTCTGAGAGTTTAAAATAAGTTTTAGTATGAATAACCCTACTATTACAAATTACTTATCTTATTAATAGCAATTATAGCACTATGTCCCCCCCAGTCAAACTCTTATCCAGGAACACGCTACATTCGGCGCAAAAATTTTTACAAACTTTTTAATGCGTTACATTTGTTACACTTCATTGAAGTTTTTCGCATTTAAGGTTAAGATGAGTTCAAATAAAGTAGAGAATGGGTATAGCTTTAGCAAAGCTTGCACAAAAAAGTCGTGAGCAATGACAAACTCAAAGCTCACGACTTTTTAATTACACACTATGAAATTAAAAACTTACAGCCTCATCAGAAGCTCCAGCGAACACCGGCGTTCCACTGCCACGGAGTAGCAACGTTGCCGCCATAGGTCTTTTCTACATCGAAGTACAGATGAGTTGCGTCGCTCAGATTGAGGTTGGTGCCTACGCCAACTTCCCACCAGCCGCCGCCAAGATCCTGCTCAAAGCTTCTAGCTACATCTTCTTTAGTATAAATTGCCTTAGTATCTCCGTCAAAGTCATACAGATAAGAAGCACGTATATAAACGTTACCTTGCTTAATGTTTTTGCCTAAAGAGAAGCCAAGGCGACCAACTAAACTGTCCATACCATCTTGATGTACATTAGCACCCTTACTTGTTAAATAATCTACACTGCCTACTGTGCCATAAGTCAGCTCTACCTGCGGCTCAATCCAGAAGCCATTGTCTTTAGTAAAGCGTTTGCCATATTCTGCACTCAGGCTGTAGCCATTGGTTTTATAATCTCCATTACCAATGCCGGCAGTAGCGTTAAATTCATTGTCCAGACGAGCGTATTTAGCAATCAAATCAACAAAGCTGCCATTATCGCCTAAATAGCTACCATACAAAGCAAAGCCAGTATGTTTATTTTCGCCGGTACCGGTTGCAAAGGTGCTGTTGCCCTCAGTACGTGTCAGCGCAACACCAACAGTCCAGTTCGGATTTACGCTGAGCTTTTCATCGTAACCAACCTGGTAGTAGTTGTACTGGTTCTTAACATTTTGCGTACCGTATTTGCTTTCGCCACGTGCCATACGTACCCATGCGCCATGCTCGCCCTTGCTGTCGCGCAGCTCGCCCAGGCGCTTGTTCATGTCGTTATTTTCCTGACGCCAGGTCATAAGAGAGATAGAAGCCAAATCACTAACCGCTGCGTTTGTTGTATTAACAGCCTCTTTGACATTGGCAGCATTGCCATTCTTGTCAATATCAGCAGTTACCGCACCGGTAACAGTTGTTTCCGGAATATACACCCTAGAAGCAGCAGTTTTACTATCGCCATCCGCATTCGGATTAGTTTCATCCTTTACTTTAGAAGCCAAATCGTTAACAGCAGTGCTCATATCGTTGCTGGCAATTTTTTCAGCATATTGCTGGGTAGCAGCAACGGTGAGGTTATTAGCTTTATTATCTTTTGTAACAGCTAAACTGTTATCTTCGGAGCCTATTTTGATAGTGCCGTTATCACCAGCTAAAGTTTCAATTTTTACTTGCTGATTCTTAGCATTTGTAAGGTCAATATTGCCTCCATCCAAAGTAACTCTGTTTTGAGCCAATACGGCTGTACCATAGTCTCCTTTATCTGCTTCTTCCACGTAAGTAGGATTCCATGTTGCACCATCATTTATTCTGAGATCAATGCCAGTTACTTTTTCTAAGCCTACAGGAATGGCACCAGTTCCCCAAGTTACTTTTGAGTTTCCGTTCCAATAAGATTCAGAACCTGTCAGATTAACAAGAACATCGGCATCGACTTTAGTGCCAGATGTTGCTTTATCATAATTGAAGCTCATATCTCCATCAAGTTTAGTAGTATGTTTACCGTCTTCGTTTATTTTTACAATAGCATCACCGCGAGCTAAAATAGCAGTATCGGCTTTTAACGCTAAATTGCCGTTTACTATAATTTCGCCTTGGGACATTGCAGATAAGCCCTCGCTATATCCTTCCTTAGCGTTTGTATTAATTTTAATGTTTTCTGCGTTCAGTACGACTTTAGAAGCGGTATTGTTGCCAATACTATCTGGAGTTGTACTGTTTTGAGAGTGTACTGCTACAGCCCAGCCTTCGGTTGATGTTACATTGATTTCTAAATTTTTTCCTGTCAAAACAGTTTCACATAAAGTACCTTGCTTTCCAAAGTTTCTTAATGCCAGGATACCATAAACATCGTTTTTACCGGTAACTCCTACAGAAATTTTTTCAGTTTTAGCATCACCAACATGTACTATGCCGCCATTTTTAGCTTGATTCATGGAAGTAATACCCCAACCAGTATTATTATTGACATTTACATTTATTTCAGCACCAGTAATATCAGCCTTATAACCACTGATTGCAACTATACCAAAATTTTGTTTAGTATTAATGTCGATTCCATCAGTAATCGTAACATTTGAATTAGTAACATAAAGAGCATCATTAGCCATTACAGTACCAGTGATAACAAATGTCATCACAGCGCTAAGAATCAAACTGCTTTTTTTCATGTAAACCCAACCCTTCTCTTAGTAATACAGAACATACGTGACCAATTTTGTAAAAAATAACTACAGTGGTTACAATATTGCTTTTAGTATTAACACTTTTTACCGATGAAAAAGCAGGATACAAAATCAGTGTACCACTTCTTAATTGCAATTATAGCACTATGTCCCCCCCAGTCAAACTCTTATCCAGGAGCACGCTACATTCGGCGTAAAAATTTTTACAGAGTCTTAAATACGTTACATTTATTACATTTAGTTGAAGAGATTCTGATGGTTAAGGTTCAGATGGGTACAAGTAAACTTTAAAAAATTATATCTTTGGTAATTTTTACGTAAAAAAATACGCAACAGATATGAAAATCCGTTACGCATTTTTCTTCACTATTTATTAAATGATATTATAGATATTAAAGGCCAGTTTACATCAGCTTAAAACGTCCAGAACATACCAGCATTCCACTGCCAGTTCTTACGCAGGCTACCGCCAGTAGAACGCTCTACGTCTGCATACAGGTGGTTGTTCTTGCCGGTCATGCAGGCGAAGCCCAAGCCATATTCAAACCAGGTGTCATGGTCATGGTTATCTATACGCAGGCTGTCATTGCCGTTAGTCAAGGTTACACCATAGTTACCGGCAAATTGATGCAGCCAGTTGGCCTTCAGGTAGACAGTATTCTTTTCGTCCATGTCGTACATAAAGTTGCAGCCGATACGTCCCAAAACGCTGTTGGGATCGCTTTGGCTTACGTGGATGCCATTGCTGGTGGTATATCTTGCACCGCCCAAATAACCCAAGGTAAGCTGTGCTTGCGGCTCGATAGACCAATGCTCATCAAGATATTTCTTACGACCATATTCCGCACTCAGGCTGACGCCAGTGTTGTCGAAAGCACCGGTAATCTTCTTGCCTACGGAATCAAAAACAGTGAAGTCGCTGTCTGCATCATAAATCTTGAACACTACGTCCAGATAATGGCCTTTATTGCGCAGGTCAGTATTGTAGAAGCCGATGGATTTGGCTTTGAGCTTGCCACTGCCGCGGTTGAAGCTGTTTTTGCCGTCATCGTAAGCAAAGGCTACGCCCTGATAACGCTTCAGCTTTTCGTTTTTCTTTACAACATCATCATAGCCAAGTTGGTACATGGTGTGGCGGTTGCTGAAGCCATCACCACTGTATTTGCCACCTTTAACGCGCACCCAAACGCCTTCCTCGTTACTGGTTTCATGGCGCAGGTCGCCCATGCGCTGCATAAGCTTGTCATCCTCCACCCAGTTGGCGAAGGCCAGTCTTTGAGTTGCATCAACAGCATCTACGCTGGTGGTCGGTTTGGAGGGGATGAATTCTACTTTTTTCAAGTACCAATCCTTAGTGTAACCATCGGTAGCGCTATCTTTCATATCTAAAGTGTACTTATTCCAATACAGGGAGCCTTCCTTATCGTTAGCAAAGAATTTTCCCTGCTCGTCCTTTACGCTTACGAGAATCGTGTCGGCAGCGCCGTCAGTATTGCCATCTGCATTAACATTGTTGAGCGTAATGTAATGGTTGCCGGTGTGAGTGCCTGCGATGTACAGGCGGTCACTGTTGTTTTCGTTGGTGCCTGCGTCGATGTCCATGTTCAGCTTGCCATTATCACCATCAAGCTTGTTTACCTTCAGACTGCTGAATTTACTGCTGTCTTTGCCCATATCCAGCAGAGCATTATTGCTCAATTCTAAATCAGTAAGAGTGCTGTCATCTGTAAGATGCCAATAGGAGCTTGCGGTATTTAAAACAGCATTAATAACAGCAGTATCCTGAATCACAGTTTTACCTGTGAGCTTAACTGTGCCTTGCTTGCTGCTGTTTACTTCTATCTTGGCTTCATCCTTAGCAAATAATGCTATTTCTGCAGCAATCTCTGCACTACCGGCTAATTTTGTTTCTGCTTGATTTTCTGTATGAACACCAAACTTTAGAGCATTAGCAGTAAGATTTTTGATAACGGCATTTTCATCCACCGTTACGATAGAATTAGCCTTATTAAAAATACCATAGCTGTTTTCGCCTTCAACGTTGGTAATACTTAAATTTTTTATGTTATTTTTGCTCTGTTTTGAATTGCGTTCGTCTTTATCAGTATAAATACCATAAGCATTTTTATTGCTGGAAATAGTACTGATGCTTACAGTTTCAGTACTGCTATCACCTGTATGATCAAATAGGTTTTGACCCTGGTTCCAAATACCAAAAGCATCTGCTTCTTGCGCTTTAACGGTATCGATAGTTAAATTATCAACAGCTACATATGATCCATACTTATCCATATATAAGCCACGGGCCACTGTACCTTTAACATTACTGCCATCTATTTGTTTTATGCTAATATCTTTAGCTTCAATACCACCGCCTATATTATGAATGCCGGAGACATCATAAGAGGTACTAGAACTTGGTATAAGTTGCTTTATATTGTTTATTATTATCAAATCGCTTTTAACACCAGCACCCCAAGTGTGTATACCTGAAATACTATTTTTACCCTGAAGATTTTCAATTTTTATATTTTTAGCGTTAACCCAGGAATTTCCATTCAGCTCTAATCCGAAAACCTGATAATTTCCATATGTATCGCTAACATTTTCTATAGATAAGTTTGTAGTATTTAGTGTGGACTTATTTTGTAAACGTATAGCAGCATTTGAGCCAGGAGATGCAGCCTTAATAGAATTATTCTTTATATTAAGTCCGCCATTTAAATGTAACGTAAGACCATCATTGGAATCAACAGCAAACTGAGTTCCGCTTATATTTACTACACCATCAACAGAAACTTCATTATTGCTAGAGTAGCCTTGGTTTATACCATAATCTGCATTGAGAATATTCAACTCTTTGGCTTTTATATTAATCTTTTGACCCCTAGAAAAGGCGATACCATTCTTGGTATTATCTAATGTCAGCTTAGAGCTGCTGGCATCTATGGTTATGGAACTACTTGAGGTTTTTAAACCATTTGTACCAATTACCTTAGTATCCTCGTTAAAAATTATATCTGATGCTATAGGCCCACTTATATCTGCAGCCACGCCTACACAAGGAACAGAAAGCAGTGCTGACAAAAGAATACTTTTCAGTAAATTTCGCTCATTGCTTGTCCCCCCCCGAAGCACATATGTTTTTATTGATTTTAAAACGTTTTTCATTTCACATACCTCCTATATAGCCTATAATTAGTATATTTCTATAAAATTAGCAATTTTCCTGCCAATTCTTTACTTATCAAAAAAATTATAGAATAACATATGCTAACATATAAGACCTCGTGCAAAACTAATTCAAAAAAAGATTTACTAATGTCGGCATTGCTTACAATTAAAATTAATGTAAGCAATTTAAAAATCAAGCATAATATAATATTTTAACAAAAAATCTCCCTTCATCTTCAAATATCACAGATAAAGGGAGATTATGTTAAACAAAGCAAAATTAAAATATCACTTAAAACGTCCAGAACATACCGGCATTCCACTGCCAGTTTTTACGCAAGCTACCGCCAGTAGAACGCTCTACGTCTGCATATTGGCTTACGTGTATGCTATTGCTGGTAATGCTATCAGCTTTTACTTTCCAAGCTTAGATCCATAATGGTCACGCTCGTTACGAGGTCCGTTGACACGAACACGTTCTATCTTATGACGGTCGCCATCCTTACCACTGATACGGTCTACGCGGATACGTCCCATTTCTGGCATGAACTCGTTTATAATCTTGCTGTCAAGCTGTGCACCATTTTGCATTGCATGGTAAAGCATTGCTGCAAATTCATAGCGGCTCATCATTCTATCACCGTTAAAATTGCCGTCCGGATAGCCTTCAATGATGCCTGCATCTGCCAGCTTGTCAACATATTCGTAAGCCCAATGATTTTCAGGAATGTCAGGGAAAAGCTTCAGCTTATCTTCGTCAATGCTACTTAAACCTCTGTTAGCCAGCATTGCTTTCATTTCAGCAACCTGAGCACGCAAATCAATTACCTCACGTGCTAAAGCTGTACGAGAATTGCTGATGTGGTTCGTGCGGTCAAGTGCAAAGGAAATACCTGCATTCACCATATTTTCACCGTTGCCCATAGTGCCGCCAATACTGAACATGACCTTTTCGTCAGGACGGAAGAACATGCCGAGTGCAGCTGCACTTTGTCCATTATAATTGCCTACGCCAGCAGCAAAGCTCAATTTATCATCCGGATCAAAATCCATCGGATGCAAGGCTGCCAAAGCTGCTGCGCCTGCACCAACCTTATCTACGCGGCCACCGAGCTGGCTAATACGCTTACTGTTTTCGCTGACCTGTTTGTTTACTTCTGCAACATCGGCTTTGCTGGCAATGCCACTTACAGTTGTAGATACTTTATTATTATCAGAATCTGTAACTGAAATAGTCAGGCTACCGTCATTAAACTCGCTGGACATAGATTTATTGGTAGTGTTAGTATCAATAGCCGCTTTAAGCTTATCCTTATCAATATCAACCTTGTATTCTCGGTTAGACTCAGTGCCAATATTGGTGACGTTGACGAAATCACCACCGCTTACCGAAGTTACTGTATCCGAGCCAATTTCAGTTTTCAGCTTATCAAAATCAAGGCTAATCTTATAATCGTGGGAGTTATCCGGGTCAGCTGTTACTTTAATGTAATTACCGTCACCCTTGACCGTTGTCACTGTATCTGTTCCTGCTGCGTCAATTTTCTCAGCAAGCTTCTTTAACTGAGCCACATTGACTGCATCTGTGTCCTTGCTGCCGGCAGCAACACCCGTTATCTGACGTGTAACATCTGCATCCTTACCAACGGCGAGTGCTACAGACGTACTAACCCAGGCATTGCCAGTGCTATCGCCCTTGCCATAGGCATTTGTATCTCCAGCTGTTCGAGTAGTTACAGAACCATTGCCGAGAGCAATACCATCCTTAATTGTCGAATTAGCATACCATCCAATAGCGATACCATTTTTAGCATCACTTGCAACCTCGCCGCCAGCTACAGCTAGAGAGTTTGCTGCGAAAGCATAAGATTGCTTACCAAAGGCGGTTGATTGGTAACCTGTAGCTTTAGATTCATAACCCCAGGCTGTAGCTTGGTTACCTGTAGCTATAGACTTCCAGCCCCAAGCAGTTGCATTATTAGATGTAGCTTGAGTTTCAGAACCCCAAGCAGTTGTACTTATACCACTAGCAAGAGTTTCAGAACCCCAGCTTGTAGATAAATTGCCACTAGCTTTAGTTTGCTCACCCCAAGCAACTGCATAATCGCCTTTAGCTATAGTTTTATTACCAAAGGCTGTTGAAGCTACGCCGCTTGCGACTGAACGCAGACCCCAAGCTGTTGCCATGCGATTAGCAGCAGCTGTACGGACACCAAAGGCAGTAGCGTAATTATATTGTGTGTCTTCGTCAAAGTCATAACCAAGCTCTCCTCTGACTGTTTGACCATGAATTTCTTTAGTACCAATAAATGTTTTATAACTGCCATCAGCATTTTCTTTGAGTGCGTAACCAGCTTTAGTAAATAAACCAAGTGAAATATTATTCGTACCTTCCCAACGTGTTCCTCCATATGTAACGTTGTCATAATTATTGGCAGCATGACCTGACCAGCTGGAAATAGAAGAATAGCCACCTGCTGCATTGGGAGTGGTAGGCCATTCTGATTCAATATAAAAAATAGTTTTTATTTCTGTCGTTGCTCCGGTAGTATCCTTGTCTGTGATAGTTATCTGCTGACTGCCTTTAGATGCAGCAGCATCTACACTGTTAACAAAGCCTGCACCAAGCATTCCGGCAGCTACAAGCACAGCCACAAGCTTACGCATGGAAGCGCTTTTAGTACGTCCTTTTGCAAATTCACCTGCTACAACGTACGCATTAAGTGCTTCGCACCATATCACTTTAAAAAAACGATTCATAATAAACCTCCTTCATTCTCCACAAAACATATTAAAATTGACGATTTTATTATCTATTAAATTGAGAATATATTGAAATCCCCTCGCAAAACTTGCGTGACAACTCGCAAAAAGAAAGTAACTTGAATTCATATTATTTTTAAAAGTATTCATGGCAGATTTACTACTTAAAATAATATGAGTATTTGTATTTTTCGCAAAAAAAGCCATTTGTAAAATTATACCACATTTGTACCCCCCCGCAAGACATATTAAACTATTAATAACGCAATTCATATAACATTAATATTTGTAATGTATATTAATGTTTATTTTCAAGAGAACTATATCAACGTTTTACAATATTCTACAAAGATAGTTATAATAAGTGCCAAATATTCGCCTTCCGAAAAAACGACTATCTTCAACCTTGCTTTTTTTATTGCAAATCTAAGCGTAACAAAAAAACTCCCTTCATCTACAATTAATGTAGATAAAGGGAGATTATAATTCAAATAAAATTGTCTTAAAGTATCACTTAAAACGTCCAGAACATACCGGCATTCCACTGCCAGTTCTTACGCAGGCTGCCGCCAGTAGAACGCTCTACGTCTGCATACAGGTGGTTGTTCTTGCCAGTCATGCAGGCAAAGCCCAAGCCATATTCAAACCAGGTGTCATGGTCATGGTTATCAATACGCAGGCTGTCATTGCCGTTAGTCAATGTTACACCGTAATTACCGGCAAATTGATGCAGCCAGTTCGCCTTCAGGTAGACAGTATTCTTTTCGTCCATGTCGTACATAAAGTTGCAGCCGATACGTCCCAAAACGCTGTTGGGATCGCTTTGGCTTACGTGGATGCCATTGCTGGTGGTGTATCTTGCACCGCCCAAATAACCCAAGGTAAGCTGTGCTTGCGGCTCGATAGACCAATGCTCGTCAAGATATTTCTTACGACCATATTCAGCACTCAGGCTGATACCAGTGTTGTCAAAAGCACCGGTAATCTTCTTGCCTTCGGTATCAAAAACAGTGAAGTCGCTGTCTGCATCATAAATCTTGAATACTACGTCCAGATAATGGCCTTTATTGCGCAGGTCAGTATTGTAGAAGCCGATGGATTTGGCTTTGAGCTTGCCACTGCCGCGGTTAAAGCTGTTTTTGCCGTCATCGTAGGAGAAGGCCACGCCTTGATAACGCTTCAGCTTTTCGTTTTCCTTAACAACATCGTCATAGCCAATCTGGTACATGGTGTGGCGGTTGCTGAAGCCATCGCCGCTGTATTTGCCGCCTTTGACGCGCACCCAAACGCCTTCCTCATTATTGGTTTCGTGGCGCAGGTCGCCCATGCGCTGCATAAGCTTGTCATCCTCCACCCAATTAGCGAAAGCCAGTCTTTGGGTTGCATCAACAGCATCTACGCTGGTGGTCGGTTTGGAGGGTATGAATTCTACTTTCTTCAGATACCAATCGGTGTTATAGCCGTCAGTAGCGCTGTCTTGTTTATCCAAAGTGTATTTATTCCAATACAAGGATCCTTCCTTATCGTTAGCAAAGAATTTGCCCTGCTCGTCCTTTACGCTTACGAGAACCGTGCCGGCAGCGCCGTCAGTATTGCCATCTGCATTAACATTGTTGAGCGTAATGTAATGGTTGCCGGTGTGAGTGCCTGCGATGTACAGGCGGTCACTGTTGTTGGTATTAGTGCCTGCGTCGATGTCCATGTTAATGGTAGCGTTCGTACCGGACATGTTATTGTTGATGTAGATTTTTTGGAAAAACTCGCCACTGCTATATTCGTTATGCGTCATGTCTAAGAGCGCTTTGTTATCTAAGGTGAGGTTAGTAAGATTGCTGTGCAACCAGCCATTAGCACTGAAATTTTTCCATAATGCTCCATTTTTGAGAACTATATTAGTTTCCCTACCACCCCAACTATACTCTTGAGACGTATCAACATTGCCATAAAAATAAGAATCAGCATTTGTCAGATGTAAATTAATGGTTCCTCTTTCCTGATTACTAACGGAGCCGTTAATTTGTACAGTACCCTGCTCATTAGTGTTGACATTGATTTGCGCATTTTTCGTTATATTAAACCTTCCGGCATACATCTTGTCCGTCTGTAATGCGGTGATTTTATCTGCCTGATTCAACGCTGTTGCTTCTGTTCCAATGAAAAGGTTATCAATTTTAATTTTACCTTCGTCAGTTGCTTGTATTCCGACGGATGTAAGATTTTTGCTGTCATTGGTAAAGTTGATAGTTACGGTATTGGCTTCAAAGGTTGATTTGATATTAGAGCAGATACCATAATTGCTTTTTCCATCCAGAAAAATGTTAGTTGTTCCGCGCAAATTAATAGAAGACGGAGTATAGCTTACATTATTTTGTTGGGCAAGAACATCATAAGTACCGTTGGTGATACCGGTAACTTTACCAATACCCTCTGCATGTATATTAATAATACTGTCAGCACTACCATTAATGTGGCCATCATAGCTGGTATATAAACCGGCAACCTCTTTGCCGTTGCCACCTTTTGCTTGAGATTTGATATGAATATCGGCGTCATTATTGATATAGACATTACCGCCATAAGCAACAACACCCATAGCCCTGTTGAGATATTGGCTATCAGAATTTTTTCCGTCAGGAGTCAGGACGTTAACATCTATATCCAGCTTACCATTGCAGATAATATTACCGCCTTGATTACTGTTGCCATCGAAATCGCTGCCGGATAATAGGCCATAGCCTACACGATTACTGGTAACATTAATTTTATTTTCTAAAGCATTAAGAGTTACCGTACCGCCTTGATATTCCGGCTGCGGTTGGCTGCCATCACCAACCTGATTTCTCATGGTCTGGCTCCAGACACCAACTGCACTGGTTCCTTGTTTGGCATAACCAACATCAATAGTAAACTTTGCACCATTAACAGTTACATGCGTAGCTCCAAGAAAACTATCCGCTGCTGTGATACCACTGGCATTGGCAACAGTATTAACACGAATAGTGCCGCCGTTGTTTACCACCAGGTTCTCACCACCAGATAACAGTATGCCGTTATCATCACTGTCATGACCTGTTACATTAACGTCAAGCGCTTCATCTATAACGCCTCCGCTCGTAATTTCACTAAAACCGGCAGCATTAACACTCATCGGCACCATACACAAAATGCTCAAAGCTATCGCTTGGGCTAAAAATTGTTTTTGTTTCACTTTCGTCAAGCTCCTCCTTAAAATAGTATGAAAACAACCATTTTCATAGCAGTCATTCTTTATTTTGAGAGGTCGGTTTTATCCTTGCCTCATAATAACTACACGAGATTATAGCACACCTGTACCCCCCCCGCAAGACATACTAAAACGTAGATAATTACAAATTCTATAAATAAAATATTTTAAAAACATCAATATTTGCATCATGAAAACTTTATCATCATTTCACGATACATATTTCAATCAGTTACAGACACTGTAAGTTTTTCAGTTTTTTTTAATTACTTGATTATTTTATCTACATGTAATGTGAATTTTCTATTATCCATATAAAATCCAAAAGGACCGTCCCCACAGGCGATACATTATCGTCAGGGGGACAGTCCTCTTACACTTTACTTAATTATTATTTCCGTTTTAAATTTCCAGTTTCTTCAAGCTGATGGCATAAAAATAGCGCTGCCTGTCAGGCAGCGCATATTTTAGTCAGCTTGCAATTACAGCTTCGCAACGACATCCTTATCAAAAACCTTCGCCAACAGCTCCTTGGCTCTGGCATCAACCTCTTCATCAATATACCCCTGCACCTTCAGCAGCGCAAAGGTAATTGCCACCAGGTCATCACTGTATCCCAGTACCGGTGTCATATCCGGCACAAAATCCAGGGGAGCGATTAAATACCCCAAAGCTCCCATAATCAACGCCTTTTCCTTCGCAGGAACCTCCGGCTTCTGCAGTACGCACCACAGCTGCACAACCTTGTACAGCAGCTCGATGCCGATGTGGGCACCGTAGCGGCTGATTTTATGCAGCAGGCCTTCCTCGCTGTAGCTTCCGGAATACTTCTGCAGCTCGCCGTCATTGATTTTCTTTTTGTCAAAGTCTTTGTGTTCTGTCATTTTGCTCCACTCTTCTCCAAACCGTAGACGAATGCTTAGCGCATGTTGATGAATTGCAGATCAACGCCGAAATCGCCGGCCTTCAGCAGCTGGATAACAGCCTGCAGATCATCCTTTTTCGCACCGGCAACACGTACCTGGTCGTCCTGAATCTGAGCAGTTACCTTCAGCTTGGAAGCCTTGATAGCTGCCACGATTTTTTTGCCGTTCTCTTTGGAAATACCCTGTTGGATTTCCAGAGATTGGCGAACGGTGCCTTTAGCAGCGGGCTCAATTTTGCCCGGAACCAGGCAACGCAGAGGAATACCGCGTTTAGCCATTTTTTGGCGTAGCATATCTAAAATTGCGCCCAGCTTGTACTCGTCCTCAGCGGCAATTTTTACTTCTTTCTCACCGAGCTCGATGGAAGCATTGCTGCCGCGGAAATCATAACGTTGGTCAATCTCTTTCTTAACCTGGTTGACAGCGTTATCCATTTCCTGCATATCAACTTGGGAAACAACGTCAAAGGAACTATCTTTTGCCATTATTATTATCCTCCTAAATGTAGCTAAAGTTTATCATGCCTAATTATATCAAAGAAAGCGCTTTAACGCCAGTAAAACTACCGGCAGCGGCAATTTTGCTTATTTACCTGCATTTTTGCCATGCATATAAGCATGCTCCTGGCTAAGCTCCTGCAAAAGCTGCAGGCCGCTCCAGGTGCAGTTGGTGGGTGTCAGCATCGCCTTCAAAGCCACCTGACGCAGCTTGCCCTTTTTAACGGCAGCCAGCAGTCTGTCCAAATCCTGACGGCTGAAGCCGCACATGAGCAGCATTTCCTCCTGCCCCTCGTCACCGCTGTAAGCTTCACTGACAGGCGCCACCTCTGACAAGCCTGCCAAATAGCCTACAGGCTGCAGCAGCTCCTCACGCGCCACGGCACGCAACTGCGTGCGCAGCATCATACAGATAAGCTTCAGCGCCTGCAGACGCTCAGGCGTAAAATTATAGGCCAAAATTATTTTTTGCATATATATCTCCTATCTCAGGCAAACAAATCAATCTGGTTATTTTCCGGCAAATCGCCCAAAACGCCCATGTCTGCCAGCTTTTCGATAACACTCTTGTTGACACCGGAACGCTGGCGCAAATCCTCCTGAGAGATAAACGGCCGGTTGATGTCCCTCGCCGCAGCAATGCTCTTGGCCGCGTTTTCACCTACACCGCCCAAGGCAGCCAAAGGCGGACGCAGGCCGTTTTCCGTAACCAGGAATTTAATCGGGTCCGACTTGTATAAATCCATCTTATCAAATGTCAGACCGCGCTCCAGCATTTCATTTACCAGCTCCAGATAGGTGACAGTCGTTTTATCCAGCGGCGAAGCCTTGAAGCCCTGCTGGTAAACATTCTTGATGAAATTCTTTACATAGCTCTTGCCCTTGGAAACATGGGTGTAGTCAAAATCCTTGGCACGCACCGTAAAGTACGCCGCATAAAATTCCTTGGGATAATGCACCTTGCAATAGGCAATACGGTAGGCCATCAGAACGTACGCAACGGCGTGCGCCTTCGGGAACAGATACTGTACCTTTTCGCAGGACTTGATATACCATTCGGGAATATTTACTGCGCGCATAGCCTCGAGCATCTTAGGCTCCAGACCTTTTTTCGCCGCCTTGCCCTTACGCACGTGCTCCATCGTCTTAAACGCCAGACTGGGCTCCACGCCCTTGGAAATCAAGTGCGTCATAACGTCGTCACGTGTGGAGATAGTTTCGGCAACAGGCTTGCCTTCCTTAATCAAATCCTGCGCATTGTTCAGCCATACGTCCGTACCGTGCGAATAACCGGATACACGCACAACCTCACTGAATTTTTTCGGCTGTACGTCGCTGATCATCTGACGCACGAACTTCGTACCGCATTCCGGGATACCGAAGGTGCCTACAGCACTGTCAATCTGCTCCGGCGTAACGCCGAGGGAAGACGTATCCTGGAAGATACGCATCGTTTCCTCATCGCCCACAGGAATCTTCTTGGGATCAAAGTTGGGATCCACATCCTCCTGCAGATATTTTTCCAGCATCTTCAGAACCATCGGATCATCGTGGCCCAGAATATCCAGCTTAACCAGACGGTCATTGATGCTGTGATAATCATAGTGAGTAGTAATCGTAGTGCCATCCTTATCGTCGGCAGGACGGTTCATCGGCGTAATATAATGGATATCCATATTACGCGGCACAACCATGATACCGCCTGGATGCTGGCCCGTAGTGCGCTTGATACCGGCAAAGCCTTCAACCAGCGCAGCAACGTGCGCCGGATGCACATGCAGATTCTTGCTCTCATAATATTTTCTGATAAAGCCTATCGCCGTTTTGTTGGCGATGGTCGCAATCGTACCGGCGCGGCAAACGTTATCGCGACCGAAAAGCTCCTCGGTATACTTGTGCGCCACGCTCTGGTCGGACATAGCGGACGGATCATCGGGATCGATACCGCCGGAGAAGTTCAAATCGATATCAGGAACCTTATCGCCATGGAAGCCCAGGAAAACCGCAAACGGGATATCATGACCGTCGCGCAGCATCCTCGTACCGCATTCTGGGCAATCCTTCGGCGGCAGGTCAAAGCCGCTGTCGACCTCATTGTTCATAAAGAATTCGCTGTGACGGCAATGCGGACAGCGGTAATGCGGTTTCAGCGCATTAACCTCGGTAATATCCAGCATCGTAGCAACAAAGGACGAGCCTACGCTGCCACGCGAGCCTACCAGGTAACCGCGGTCGATAGAATGCTTAACCAGCTTATGCGCAATGTAATACAATACGGAGAAGCCGTGGCCGATAATAGCATCCAGCTCCATCTTCAAGCGGTCCTCAACAATCTGCGGCAGCTTTTCGCCGTACCATTCATGCGCCTTGGCATAGGACAAATCACGCACGGCATCCTCGGCACCGGGAATAGAAGGTGAATACAGCTGGTCGCGGTCGGGAACAGGCTTAATACGCTCAATCATATCCGCAATCTTATTGGTATTGGTAACAACAACCTCATAGGCTGCCTCCTTGCCCAGATAAGAGAACTCCTCGAGCATTTCCTCCGTAGTGTGCAAGTACAGCGGCGGCTGCAAATCCGCATCCTTGTAGCCCTGACCGGCCTGCAGAATCGCACGCAGCTGCGCATCCTCGGGATTGAGGAAATGCACGTCGCAGGTTGCCACAGTCAGCTTGCCCAAGCGCTTGCCCAGCTCGTAGATTTTGCGGTTATGCTCGCGTAAATCCTCTTCTGTGCAATAATTTTCACGTACCAAAAACTGGTTATTGCCCGTCGGCTGGATTTCCAGATAATCATAGAAGCCGGCAATTTCCTCTAGCTCCTCATCGCTCGCTCCTAGGCGCACCGCACGGTAAAGCTCGCCCGCCTCGCAGGCCGAGCCGAGAATCAACCCTTCACGATGCTCCTCGATAACAGCACGCGGCAACAGCGGACGCTTATTCAGATAACGCAGATGGCTGATAGTAACGAGCTGGTACAGGTTACGCAGACCAACCTCATTCTTCGCCAGAATAATAATATGGTGGCTGCTGATTTTGCTCTTACCCTTAGTCGCAGCATCAGGATTTTCCGTATCAACAGCATCATCCTTCGTCTGGCGGTCGCTGATAAGATAACCCTCCATGCCGAAAATCAGCTTCAGGTCACTGCCCTCCGCCGCATCAAAGCAGAACGGAAAGGCCTGCACTACACCATGATCGGTAATCGCCAAAGCCTTGTGGCCCCAACGGATTGCCTGCTTGACAAGGCCCTCCATCGGCGTCAGGCCATCAAGCTTACTCATCTTCGTATGGCAATGCAGCTCAACCCTCTTGACCTCCGCATTATCCATGCGCTCCTCTTTGGCATCGAGTTTCATAATGCCACGCGGCACCATGCACATCTCGTCAAAGGCAAAGCGGTCTGGCGCAACATCACCCTGCAGACGCAGGCGCATACCGGGCTTCAGCAGATTTTTAAACTCATTGCATTCCTTGCGCGGGTCGCCGCCATCACGCTTGTCAAAACGCAGCTTAACAAAGATACCGCCGGTATCATCACTCACGTTAAAGGTAAGAACAATAGAACCAACGCGCGTTTCCTTATCAATAAAGGTCTGCAGCGCACCGTCCTTATCCAGACTTTTGACAAAGGTGCCTTCGATAACAACGTTGCGCTCTTCCTCGGTAACAGTATCAAGCTTACGCGGTGTCCCCTTGATTTTTTTGCCCCACAGCTGGCCGTCAGCCTTCTTTTCACCGTATAAGGCTGCCATCGCCTGCAGATACTCGGGATCCTCCTCCGGATTGTTGTAGGACGTTTCACAGGGAGGCTCCGGCGGCAGAGTTTCGCCAATATCAATATCAGGCGGCTCAGGAGGTAAAGGAATTTCCTCCGGCAGCGGCTCGCCGGTGCAGTCGGTAATCTCTACCTCTGCCTGCGGCTCGCGTTGCATCACCTGGCATTTGGAGCCATCGCCGTCGCAAATCATATCTACGCTTTGCAAAGAAAAAGCGGCTGCAAGCTGCTGCGCCGCCTTCTGCAGCAAGCCGCCGGTAAGATGGGCGGCACAGCTGAAGTGCACCTCCCACTGACAGGCAGACTCGTCTACACAAATCTGATTAATATGCATCAGCTTCAGCTGCATCAATTCCACCGGGGAAAAGGTCAGCGAAGCCAAAAAACTATAAAATTTTTCTTCATCAGGAATCAGACAATATTTTTTATTCACATTAAATCCTTTCCTAATAATGACGGGAGAAGTTGTTGGGGGAATTGGATAACAACGCAGATGGCGTGCTATCTTCCTCTATTTTTTGGAGATAAGCTAGAGTGCGTCAGATGCTAGGCGCGGATGCCGACGGCGTACTTTTAGTACGTCGAGGCGACGCAACAACGCAGATGGCGTGCTATAGGTTATCTCATGTTTTCGACCCCGACAACACCCTCTATCCCCTGCAACCCTCTTACCAAATCTCCGCCATCGGGCGCAGTTTTGCCAAGCTTCAGAAATACCTCCAGCACCAGACGATTCTTTTCCTTATCGCGCTTTACGTTCAGCGATTTTACCTGTACGCCGTTAAGGGACAGATAACCGGTAACATCGGTTATGGCACCGGAGCGATTGGTAGTAATGATGCGGACAAACTGGCGGTCGCTGCGGTTGTTGGCAGCAAAACGCTTTTCCCAGGTATGGAAGGTAACAAGAGTTATCATGGTGATAATGGTTGCCACACTGCTGAGGAAGTACATACCGCTGCCGGCAGCAAGACCGATTGCGGAAACCATCCACAGGCTGGCAGCAGTTGTCAGACCGCGAATAGTTAAACCCTCGTGCAGAATGGTGCCTGCACCGAGAAAGCCTATGCCGCTGACAACCTGGGCTGCGATACGCGCCGAGTCACGGCGTTGGCCGATATCCTCCTCCAGCTTGGCAGTCTGAGGATAGACATCATCAAAGCCGTAAAGCGAAACGAGCATAAACAGCGCCGAGCCCACGCACACAAGAATGTGCGTACGGAAACCGGCAGGGCGGTCACCACTGCCTCTTTCTATACCGACAATGCCGCCGAGAATTGCAGCAACAACCAGCCTGATAACCATAACAACCTCTTTGTTATGCAAAAAAGAAGTATTAATCAAATCCATGCCAGTATCACCTCACAGCTTCCGTTCCCTCTGCCTGCGCCAGGCGCAGACACGGGAACTGAGTTATTTTTACAGCTTTTGCAGCATCTCCCTGATAGCAGTGATATAATCACTGTCCAGCGGCAGCATGCTTACTTCGCCGGTCTTACGAACTTTTACTTCCAGCTCGCCGGTCTGCAGAGTCTTGGGACCTACAACTACGCGCAGCGGATAGCCGATTAAATCTGCGTCCTTGAATTTTACGCCCGGACGCTCCTTGCGGTCGTCGATAACAACCTCAACGCCTGCTTTGTGCAGCTCGTTATAGATTTCCTCAGCCTTAGCAAAGGATGCTTCATCCTTTACGTTTACAGGTACAACAAGCACTTCATACGGAGCGATAGCAACAGGCCAGATCATACCGTCGGCATCATGGCTCTGTTCAACGCAGGCAGCCATAGTACGGCCTACGCCGATACCGTAGCAGCCCATTACCATCGGCTGCTCTTTGCCGTTTTCATCCAGATAGGTGCATTTCATAGCTGCGCTGTATTTGGTATGCAGCTTGAATACCTGGCCTGCTTCGATACCGCGAGCCTTAGCAATCGGAGCGCCACAGTGCGGGCAGGGATTGCCTTCAGCCATCAGACGGATATCGGCAACGTAGGTCGGAGTGAAGTCACGTCCCGGGTTAGCGTTGATGTAGTGGAAGCCTTCATGGTTAGCGCCACAGCAAACATTGTGCATATTCATAACGGTTGCATCACAAACGATAATAACCTTTTCAGGGTCAAGACCGACAGGGCCCATGTAACCGCCGACAGTGCCGGCCTTAGCCAGCAGCTCTGCCTCTGCCATTTCCAGCTCAACTGCGCCTACAGTGTTTTGTACTTTGGTTTCGTTAACCTCGTGGTCACCGCGAACGAAGCACAGTACCAGGCCTTTTTCGCATTGGTAAGCAACAGCCTTTACGGATTTTTCAATCGGAGCGTTAAGGAAAGCACAAACATCGGCAATAGTCTTGCAGTTCGGAGTTTCAACCTCGCTCAGCTCCTGCATTTCTTCTGCCGGAGCCTCTATCGGATACAGCTCTGCCTTTTCGATATCGGCAGCGTAATCGCATTTGGTGCAGTAGGTAATTTCTGCTTCACCGCTGTCTGCCAGCACCATGAACTCATGGCTGCCGGTACCGCCGATAGCACCGCTGTCTGCTTCTACCGGACGGAAATTCAGACCGCAGCGGGTAAAGATTTTGTCATAAGCATCATACATAGCCTTATAGGAAACGTCCAGACCTGCTTCATCACGGTCGAAGGAATAGCCATCCTTCATGATGAAGTCACGGCTGCGCATCAGGCCGAAGCGCGGACGACGTTCGTCACGGAATTTGTCCTGAATCTGATACAGGTTCAGCGGCAGCTGACGATAGGAACGCACATCGTTCTTAACCAGGGTAGTAACCATTTCCTCGTGGGTAGGACCAAGGCAGTATTCATGGCCGTGACGGTCCTTCAAGCGTACCATTTCTGCGCCGTAAGCGTCCCAACGGCCGCTTTCCTTCCATATTTCTGCCGGCTGCATAATCGGCATCATGATTTCCTGACAGCCTGCATGGTCCATCTCTTCGCGGATAATATTTTCGATTTTTTTAATAACACGCCAAGCCAGCGGCAGATAGGTGTACATGCCATTGGTAGATTTACGCATAAAACCGGCACGCAGCAGCAGCTGATGGCTCGGGATTTCAGCCTCGGACGGAACCTCACGCAGAGTGGGTGCATACATTTTAGAAACTTTCATTAACGGGATACCTTCCTCTCAAGTAAAATTTTATCTATTTCAGCAAAAAGCTCGCTTACAAGCTGATCTTCGGGAACCTTACGCAGGATTTCACCCTTGCGGAAAACAAGTCCCTCGCCGATGCCGCCGGCAATGCCGACGTCAGCCTCACGTGCTTCACCGGGTCCGTTGACCACACATCCCATAACGGCAACCGTAATGGGTTCTTCAACATCCGCCAAACGGCGTTCAACCTCCAGCGCCAGCTTTTCCAGACTGATGCGGGTGCGTCCGCAGGTCGGACAACTGATTAACGTCGGTCCGTGCTCACGCAGACCAAGGGATTTCAGAATGTCATAGGCTACACGCACCTCGTTCACCGGGTCGCCGGTCAGCGAAACGCGGATAGTATCGCCGATGCCCTCGGCCAGCAATGTACCGATGCCTACTGCGGATTTGATAATACCGCTGTTGACGGTGCCTGCCTCCGTAATGCCGACATGCAGCGGATAATCACACTGCGCTGCCATCAGACGATAAGCCTCCAGTGTCAGCGGCACATCATGCGCCTTGAGCGAAATCTTAATGTTACGGTAATCCATCGCTTCGAGAATGCGGACGTGGCGCCAAGCCGCCTCCACAAGAGCCTCCGCGGTGGGATGGCCGTATTTTTCCAGCAAATCCTTCGGCAGGGAGCCGGCGTTGATACCGATGCGGATAGGAATATTGCGTTCCTTCGCTGCTTCCACCACAGCGCGCACCTTCTCCTCACCGCCGATATTGCCGGGGTTTAAGCGCAGGCCGTCAACGCCTGCTTCAATCGCTGCCAAAGCCAGCTTATAATCAAAATGAATATCGGCAATGACAGGAATCGGACTTTCCTTACAAATTGTTTTCAGGCCCTCCGCCGCTGCCATATCAGGCACGGCACAGCGGATAATATCGCAGCCTGCATCTGCCAGACGCTGAATCTGCTCCAAGGTTGCAGCAGCATCGTCTGTATGTGTGTTAGTCATAGACTGAACGGCAATCGGAGCATCGCCGCCCACAGCCACGCTGCCTACATGCAGCTGACGGGTTTTTCTACGTTCTATCACTTTCGTTCACCTCTTAACGTGTTATATCCTTAAAGGTGGAAAATACTGTCAGCGCTAAAATCAGCGCAATACCAACCATCTGGATGTTTGTCATAGCCTTGCTGCCGAGCGGTTTACCGCGCAGGCCTTCCAAAAGCAGCAGTACAAAGTGTCCGCCATCAAGTGCCGGCAGCGGCAGCAGGTTGATAACGCCCAGGTTGATGCTCAAAAAGGCAACAAAGGTAATCAACGGCAGCATGCCCTTTTCCGCCACCTGACCGGCCATCTGCGCCACGCCGATAGGACCGGCCACCTCAGCCGGAGCCTTACCGGAAACAATCTTGTACAGGCCGTTCAGCATAGAAACGATAATATTTTTGGTATATACGCAGCCTTCTTTAATCGAGCCGAAAAAGCCCAGGCTGACCTTGTTGAACTTGGGGCTGATGCCGATTAAGGGACGTCCTGCCTCCCTGTCATACACCGGAGTCATAGTGTAGCTTTTTACAGCTCCCTGACTCTCGGCAGTAAGCGTTACAGGATTAGTGCCGCTCGCACGCAGGTTAGTAACAACCTCCGTCCAGGTAGCAACAGGCTTATTGTTAATCGTCAGAATGCGGTCGCCGTTACGCAAGCCCGCTCTTTCCGCAGCCATACCGTCTACAACAGTGCCCAGGATTGGTTCGTTCACCAGCTCCTGTCTGCCCTCCAGCATAAAGATACCGCTAAAAAGAATAATAGGCAACAGGAAATTCATCAGCGCACCTGCCAGAATAACCAGCATTCTGGACGGTATCGGCTTAGATTTAAAGGTTCCCGGTTCAGGCGGATCATCGGGATCCATGCCTGCGATTTTATTATAGCCACCCAGCGGAATAGCCCTCAGGCTGTACAGGGTATCGCCGTCCTTTTGCTGATACAGCTTGGGACCGAAGCCGATGGCAAATTCATCGACACGCATACCTGTGAGCTTCGCCGTAATAAAATGACCGAATTCATGTACCGTAACCAGCACACCAAAAACAAAAACAGCGGCTAATATTGTTAGCATTTTACCTCCTTACGATAGTCGGCTAATCTTGCCGGCATTCAGTCTATAATTTAGCAATAACCCCTTGGGCAGCAGCACGCGCCCAGGCATCCGTTGCTTCAATATCCTCCAGCTGCGGACGCAGAACATTGTTGTGCTGCGCTGTAACCGTAGCAGTGATATAAGGGATATCCAGATATTTAATTTTGTCTGCCAAAAAAGCATATACAGCCTCCTCGTTGGCAGCATTGAAGGCACAGGGCAGAGTGCCGCCGGCCTTACCGCAGTCAATAGCAATCTTCAAGGAAGGAAATGCTTCTAAATCAGGTGCTTCAAAGGTAAGGTTACCCGCAGCAACAAGATCAAGCTGTTCAAAGCTGTAATTATAGCGCTCCGGCCAGCTCAAAGCGAACTGAATCGGCAAACGCATATCAGGCACACCCAGCTGAGCAATCACACTGCCGTCACAGAACTCTACCAGACTGTGCACAATGCTTTGCGGATGCACGACAACTGCAATTTTATCATAAGGCATATCAAACAGCCAATGTGCCTCCATAACCTCCAGGCCCTTGTTGGCCAGTGTAGAGGAATCAAGCGTTACCTTCTGCCCCATGCTCCAGTTGGGATGGTTGAGGCATTGCGCCAAAGTTACATTTTCCAGCTCACTGCGTTTTTTGCCGCGGAACGGGCCGCCGCTCGCCGTAATAATCAGGCGCTTGACTTCCTTTTCCGTACCGCCGCGCAGAGATTGGAAAATAGCGCTGTGCTCACTGTCCACAGGAGTCAGGCTTACACCGTGCTTACGCACAGCCTCCATAACAATGCTGCCGGCAGCAACTAGAGTTTCCTTATTAGCCAGCGCAATGTTCTTGCCGCAGGCAATAGCAGCCAACGTCGGGCGCAGGCCAGCATAGCCTACCATAGAACCAAGCACCGTATCCGCTCCCTCGTAGGTAGCGGCAGCCAGAAGGCCCTCCTCCCCGGCTAAGATTTCTGTCTTGCCGTGATAGCGGTCAGCCAAACGTTTAGCAGCATCCTTATCCGTCAAAACGGCAATATCAGGCTCAAACTGCTTAATCTGCTGCTCTAAAAGCTCATCGCTTTTATGCGCAGCCAACGCGCGTACCTTCAGCTTTTCAGGATTGGCAGCAGCAACCTCCAGGGTCTGACGACCGATAGAGCCTGTACTGCCCAAAATAGAAATATTCTTCATTTGCTATCCTCTATTCTTGAAACATAGATAAAGCGCTGATAATCATCAGCAGATAATACACAACCGGTGCTGTAAACAGCAGGCTGTCGAAACGGTCCAGCACACCGCCGTGACCGGGGAAAATCTTACCGGAATCCTTAATATCAAAGCTGCGTTTGACAATGGATTCGATCAAATCGCCGACCGGAGCAAAAATTGCCACCGCCAGCGCCACTGCCACAGCATGCCACAGGGCAATACCAAGGCAGATAATGCACAAGAACAGTACGGTCACAAAGCAGCCGACAAAGCCGAAGACAGCGCCTTCAAAGGATTTCTTCGGGCTGACGCTGCAGAACGGAGTCTTGCCGAAGGCACGGCCGAAGAAATAAGCAAAGGTATCGCTTGCCCAAGTGCCCAAAAGCACAATCCACAGGCAGATTTCGCCGTACTCAAATACGCGGAATCCCAAATCGATATGCGGACCACCGTCAAAGGAGCGTAACAAAATAATGTGCGCAAACAAAAGACCGCAGTACAGCATGCCCCAGGCAGTAAGCGCACTGTTCTCTGCCCAATGCTGCTCACCTCGGTTGCAATGCAGCCACAGGCCTTCAATCGTGCTGAAAATGAAGAACAGCGCTGTTAGCATCACAATAAATGCCAGCGTATAAACGCCCTCCAGCTCAAAATAATAGCCTGCACCGGCAACCAGCACCATCAGCAATGCGCCCATGCCACCGGTCAGCGTGTAGGCATGATAGCCCTTGTTCTCCACCATCTTGTGGTATTCGTACCAGGCCACAGCAGCCAAAACCGCAACAGCAGCATTAAAAAGCATACCACCCTTGGTGATAATGCCAACTGCCGCAATAATACCGATTACACCGGTAATAATACGTGTTAACATAGTTAAAATACATCCTTCTTTGAATTATAAAATTGATTGGAGCCCTGACAAAGTATATGGCATCTTACCTATTTTCACCTTTCTCTAGGCAGCCGGGAAGATGCCAGAGACGAGGAATGGCGACAACGCCGTACATATTAGTACTGCTAGGAGCCTTGACGACGTATACGGCGTCTTACCTATTTTTCTCCTTCTCTAGGCAGCCGGGAAGATGCCGGAGACGAGGAAGGGCGACGACGCCGTACATACTCGTACTGCTAGGAGCCCTGACAACGTATACGGCGTCTTACCGGCTGACTAAACCGCCGAAACGGCGCTCGCGCCCTTGATAAGCCAAAATCGCCTCCACCAGATGATCCGGTGTAAACTCCGGCCAGAACACCTTGGTCGTCCAGATTTCCGCATAAGCGATCTGCCAGAGCAAAAAGTTGCTGATACGCAAATCACCGCCCGGACGGATAAGCAGATCCGGCGCAGGCAGGCCCTTGGTATACAAATGGTTTTCAATCACATTATTATCTATATCGTCTACGGCAAGAGTACCGTTGGCAGCTTCTGCCGCAATGGTACGCACAGCATGCAGGATTTCTGCCTGTCCGCCGTAGTTTATAGCCAAATTCAAAATAATACCGGTGTTGTTTTTCGTTGCCTCTATTGCGTGCTCCATCTTCTGCTGCACAATTTCAGGCAGACCTTTACGCGAGCCGATAAAACGCACCTGTACGTTATTTTCGTTAAATTCATCAATTTCGTTGGTCAGATAACGGCACAAAAGCTCCATGATGAAGTTTACTTCCGTCACCGGACGCTTCCAGTTTTCTGTCGAAAATGCATAAGCACTGATAACCTTAACTCCCAGCTTATCAGCTGCTCTGACAATAGTTTTCAGTGTTTCTGCTCCGGCCTGATGGCCAAAGGTACGCACCTTGCCCTGAGCCTTAGCCCAGCGACCGTTGCCGTCCATAATAATAGCAATATGCTGAGGAATATTCTGCATATCCAGATCCTCAGTATGCATTACGATATTATTCTTAGTCTTATTTTTTGTTTGAAACAAGCCTCTAAACACAAGCATCAAGCCCTTCGCTAAAATTTGTAACTTGCTTTTAGTTTTCTTTACTTTTCCCCTGATTAAAGAAGAGGCGAGCCTCCCCCTTGCGGGAGGCCGCCTTCCTGATTTTGCATTGCAGTCTTGAATTACTCAATAGCGCCAACCGGGCAGCTAGCAGCGCAAGCGCCGCATTCTACGCAGTCTTCACCGATTTCGTATTTGCCGTCAACTTCAGTAATAGCGCCAACGGGGCAGGTAGCAGCACAAGTACCACAGCCTACGCAAGAATCCTTATCAATTTTCAGAGCCATTCGTCGCACCTCCTTCCTTATCTATACACAATGGTAAGAGCTAATCTATTAGCAGACAACTGCTGTTGTCTTACTACATATCTGCGCACCTCACGTCCTTCAAAGTCTGCCTCGCTTGCACGCGGCGGCAGCAGAGGCTGCACCTCATAGCTGCAGCCTGCGGCCTCCAAGCGACGGGCAGCCTCCTTGAGAGGCAGTGCCAAAACCTGTGGAATTTCCATTATACTTCCATTACTTCTTTTTCTTTGTTAGCAGCTGCAGCGTCGATTTCCTTCATAACCTTATCTGTCAGCTTCTGTACCTTTTCAGTACCCTTCTTAGCCTCGTCCTCAGTGATTTCCTTAGCCTTTTCGGTTTTTTTGATAGCATCGTTGGCATCACGGCGCAGGTTGCGGACTACAACACGGTATTCCTCAGCTTTTTTATGTACAACCTTAACCAGATCCTTACGGCGCTCTTCGGTCAGCTGCGGCAGGTTCAGACGAATGCAGATGCCGTCGCTGTTCGGGTTCAGACCGAGGTCAGATTTCATAATTGCTTTTTCGATATCCTTCAGAATGTTTTTCTCCCAAGGTTGAATAACAATCATACGCGGTTCCGGTACGGTTACGCTTGCCACCTGAGTTACAGGTGTCGGGGAACCGTAGTAATCAACCATAACCTTCTCCAGCAGAGAGGGAGTTGCACGGCCAGCACGCAGGCTTGCCAGATCCACACGCAGAGCAGCAACGGATTTTTCCATCTTACTCTCGATACCGCTGATAATTTCATTAACTGTTGCCATTATTCCTTACCTCCTACCAGGGTACCAATTTTTTCGCCTGCAGCAGCACGCAGAATGTTACCCGGTTCATCAATATTAAATACTACAATAGGAATGTTGTTATCCATGCACAGGCTGATTGCAGTGGAATCCATTACGCTAAGATGACGTTTGATAACCTCGATGTAAGGCAGCTCATCAAATTTCTTCGCATCCGGATTAACTGCCGGATCGCTGTCATAAACACCATCTACGCCTTTTTTAGCCATCAGGATAGCATCTGCTTCGATTTCTGCAGCACGCAGAGCAGCGGTGGTATCGGTGGAGAAATAGGGGTTACCGGTACCTGCGGCAAAAATAACGACTCTTGCTTTTTCCATATGGCGGATAGCACGGCGACGAATGTAGGGTTCTGCAATCTGACGCATTTCAATAGCGGTCTGCACACGGGTCGGAACCTCTAAGTTTTCCAAAGCATCCTGCAACGCCAAAGAGTTGATAACGGTTGCCAGCATTCCCATGTAGTCAGCAGTAGCACGGTCCATGCCTTTGTTGCTGCCGCTGAGTCCGCGCCAGAAGTTACCGCCGCCGTTAACGATAGCAACCTCTACCCCTGTCTCAACTACAGCCTTGATTTGCTTGGCCAAGGCATATACTACTGTCGGATCAATGCCAAAGCCTTTTTCACCGGCCAGGGCTTCACCACTAAGCTTTAAAACTACACGTTTGAATTTCTTAAGTTCTGTCACGATAGCGACCTCCCATTTTTTTACTTATTCCTATACTCTATTCAATAATTATACCAAAAATACCTGCTTTATTCTACCAAAAATTTTATGAAGAATTAGCGAAAGAAATTCCCCGGCTAATCTGACCATAGATAATTTTTCTGTTCTGGCAATATTATTATAACCAAACAGCGATATAATAGTTTTTATCATCTTATAAAGAGGGGA
This sequence comes from Phascolarctobacterium sp. Marseille-Q4147, assembly GCF_017968825.1. Classification (NCBI taxonomy): domain Bacteria; kingdom Bacillati; phylum Bacillota; class Negativicutes; order Acidaminococcales; family Acidaminococcaceae; genus Phascolarctobacterium; species Phascolarctobacterium sp. Marseille-Q4147. The sequence continues at coordinate 43,333 of NZ_CP072874.1, forward strand.
TTGTTTATATGGAACATATAGAACGTAAAGCACAAAAAAGTAACGCCACCTTGGCAATCTGCATCACCGCACTGTTTATGGCGCTCAATATTATGATGAGCTCTTTCGGTCTGCCGGTACCGGGCGGCCATTTATATCTCAATGATGTTATCATCTGCACGGCAGCAATTCTTCTGGACGACCCCAAGGCTGCCTTCATCGTCGGCGGCGTTGGTGCCTTCTTGGGCGATTTATTCTTCTACCCGACACCGATGTTCGTTTCTCTGGTTACTCACGGCATTCAGGCTGTTGTCATCTGCCTCTTGGCACACCGCGGCGGCAAAGTAAGCTTCAAGGGCGCTGCTCTCGGCGTGATTTTAGGCGCTGTTATCATGGTTGTGGGCTATTCTCTGGGACGTGCCTTTATTTACAGCACACCGCACTACGCTTACATCAAACTGCCCTACCAGATTCTGCAGGCAGCAGTCGGCGCTGTCGGCGGCCTGGTGCTTTGCTTCAAGGCCGGTCTGCTGGAGCGCTTCGACAAAATGTTCCGCAAATAATTTTTACCGCATAATCATGACCACCCGTCAAACGGGTGGTTTGACGACGGGCTATAAGCCCTTAATACTAGCCAGCGCCTCAAGACGCTGGCTTTCACTTTGTTCAAGCCACATTGCACTTTTCTCTTTCGCTGCCCCTGTCAGGGGCGTTTTGAATACTAGTTACCCTTAAAAGGGTCTTCGTACTCTTTTACACTTAACTTATCTAAAGCTATATCGTGCTTTTCTTGTTCCGCAATATATTTCTTTACGGTGGCTTCATTTAAACCTACTGTAGATGCGTAGTAACCTTCTGCCCAAAAATGTCTATTGCCAAACTTATACTTTAAATTTGCGTGTTTATCAAACATTTGAAGCGCTGACTTTCCTTTAAGATAGCCTATAAATGTCGATACTGCAATTTTAGGTGGAATACTAAGTAGCATATGCACATGATCAGGCATCATATGACCTTCGATAATTTCTACACCCTTGTACGAACATAACCGTTTAAAAATTTCTATTAAATCCTCACGGTATTGATTATAAATGATTTTTCGTCTATACTTAGGTGTAAAGACTATATGATATTTGCATACCCACTTTGAATGCGATAATTCGTTAGTTTTATTTGCCATTAATACGTCATTCCTTTCTTTGCAATAGTGACTTGAACACTTACTATTGTATATCGGAATGACGTATTTTTGTATAACAATCAATGCGCACCCGCATAGCGGGTGGTTCTGTGTGAAGCACTATCTCATTTCTTTGAAAAGAAACTCGATAGCGCTCCACGGGCTAAAGCCACATAAACAAAAATGCTGTTGTACGCAAGCAAACGTACAACAGCTTTTTTATTTTGTAAATTCCGGCACCCGGTATGCTTATATCAGCATTTTCTCCAAGTAACAGCCTTCAGATATATGCTTACCTTCCCAAAAGACTTGGCAGCATGCACAAGCGACTTTTTCAATTATGCGCTCAGCTTAGAGGCCAGCTCGCGCACCTCTGCTTCCGACAGCTTGGAATGACGCACGGTAAACTCAATGCTCATACCATCAGCCAAGAGTCCCTTGGCAAATTCAATCTTATTTTCTTTAGTAGTTGCTTCTGCTGCTTCCTTAGCTCTTTTTGCTGCAAATTTTTCAAATACATCGCCCATGTTCGTCAACCCCTTTTCCGTTTCCTTAAAATATCTTGCTTTTTCTGCCAACTCGGGATAATACATATCGTCAGGATTTTTGCAGGTGAAATCATGCATCAGCCTTCCTAACGGCGTTTCATCTTTAATTTTATTATTTACATAAATGATATGCGAACCGTCAGCAAAAGCTTTATCGTTTTCTTCGATTTTCCTGTTTATGTGATATAAAGGCAAACCGCCCTTGAGTACATCATTTTGAGTGATAAAAACAACATAATTATCCGGCAGCTGCTTATAGGTCTTGCCCTTAGGCAAACTCAGTGAATCAAGCAGACTCAGATGATAGCGTGCTCTGCGTGCCGCTGCACCGCTACTTTGGTTTTGTATTTCTACGTTAAAGAGCGTACCGTTTTCGTTTTGTGCCAAAATGTCCAGCTGCAGATCATGTCCGAGCAAATTTTTCAGCTTCTGCTGTGTCGTAGCCTTTATCACCTTTATCTTATCATTCTTTAGGATAATTCGCAACAGCAGTGCGGTACGCCCGATGTCATTATCAAAGACCTTGTTCATAAAAATATCATCCATCAGGGTTAGTTCGGCAATAGATTTTCTGGTATCTTCTTTCAGTGTTACCATTCCTTCAACTCCTTTCTTGGTAAAAAACGCCTTATGTACTACTTCAAATAATACATAAGGCGTTCGTAACGCTGCAGTGACCTACTCCGGGTAGGCGTGCAAAAATCTTACTGATTTATATTATCAGATAATTGCGATAATGTCAAGAAAAGTGTGAAAGTTCTTACTATTATGGTTAAAAATAAGGCGTCCTGCCCTACTTTTGGCAGAACGCCTTGGAAGCTAAGAATAAGTAAAAACTTTAATATTATTTTTTCAATTCAAGCACTTTTCTTATCGAATTGAGTATAGCATAAATTATACTTAATGCATTCTTTCAATCATAGTGCGTCCTTAAACACACTGCCGCCGATAAATTCGCGCAGGATAGAATTATTGGGAATAACCTCATCCTCCAACGGCTTAACGTAGCTTAAAATGTTCAGCAGACGGCGCGCAGTAGTATAGGCCATGCCTGCGGACTGCGGTACAGCACGCAGCAGCGGCTCCGCATATTTTTTCAGTACGGCAAACTCGTAAATCAGCGTAGTGTTGAAAATAATATCGGCACTGCTCTGGTACGGGAAGATGTATTTTTCTTCACCCTCACGCACGTCGGACCAGGTTTTCAGCGTAGTTTCCGCATCATGCGAACGGAACTGACTGTCGCGCACCATGCGGCGCAGCAGACGCATATCGGTAGTACGGATGCGGTTGTACTCGTCAAAGGACATCGGCGTCAGCGCACTGACGTAAATTTTGATTTTATGTTCCGCCGGTACGGACGGTGTCAGCTTTTCATTCAGGCCGTGGATGCCTTCGATAACCAGCACGGAATTTTCCTGCAGCTGCAGCTCATTGCCGCGATATTCACGGCAACCGGTGCGGAAATTGTACTTGGGCATTTTCACTTTTTCACCTGCCAGCAGACGCTGCAGATGCTCATTGAACAGCTCCAGGTCGATAGCCTCCAGACATTCAAAGTCATAGCTGCCGTCAGCCTTACGCGGCGAATCGACACGGTTTTTATAATAGTCATCCATGGAAACGGCAATCGGACGCAGGCCGTTGACTGCCATCTGGATGCTCAAACGCTGTGCCGTAGAGGTCTTGCCGGAGGAGGACGGACCTGCAATCAGAACCAGCTTCAGCTCATGGTGACTTGCCAGAATATCGGCAATATTAGCCAGCTTCTTTTCATGCAGCGCTTCCGCTACCTGAATAATTTTTTCGGCATAGCCTAAATCAATAATTTTATTGAGCTTGCCCACGGTATTGCAGTGAATCATGGCCGACCATTCTTCTGCCTCCTGATAGGCATCGTTAAGGCGCGGCTGGTCTACAAAGGGCGGCAGCACCTGCCAGTTGCCGTCGTCAGGATAATTGATAATCACACCGTCAGCATACGGCAGCAGCTCAAAGTAAGGCACATAACCAGCATCCGGGCACATGGGTCCGAAGAGATAACCGGGCACGCCCTCCAGAATGTTAATCGTCAGCACAGTATCATCGGGCACCTGAGCCAACAGCGCCAGGTTATCATCGCTGCAGATGGCGCAGGCCATATCAATAGCCTCGGATTTAGGCAGACGCAGCAGCTTAATAGGCTCCTTGCGTTCTGCCATTTTATGCATATATTCTTCAATGCTGCATATATCCTCAGCAGTGAGCTTACGCTCGCTGTTATCCTTGCAGTAGAGCGCGCTTCCCAGGGAGTTGCGCACCTCCAGATGCACATCAGGATAAAGCTTTTTGGTTGCCGCAATCAGCATAAACAGCAGCGTGCGCACATAAACACGCATGCCTACGGAATTGTTGACTTCCACGAAATCAACAGTGCCGTCAGCAGTCAACGGACGCTGCAGGTCACATTCCTCACCGTTATAGAGTCCCATAACGATGGGAGAAGCATATTTTGCACTAAAGCGTTGAGCCAGGGGCAGCAGTGTGCTGCCCTCCTCTACTTCGATAATTTGTCCATTGGACAACTGCAGCTTAAGCATTTTATTCGCCGACAGCTTGCATTGCGGCATTAACCTTAGCAGCCATGCCTTTGATTTTCTTCAGAGGTACGGCGCAAACAGCGATACGCACACCTGCAGCCAGCGGAACTGCAAAAATGTTGTCCTCATGCAGCTTTTCGCAGATTGCATCCGGGTTTTTAGCGGGGATAGACAGGAAGAAGCCTGCTACATACGGCAGCATCGGCAGGCCGCATTCTTCTGCTTCCTTGGTGAACAGGTCGGCACGTGCCTTAATCATCTGATAATAATAATCACGCTCGGCGCAAACCTTCGCCAGCAGCTCGGGATTGCTGTAAATGGTTGCCAGAGTGCGCATAGCCGGACGGTTGATGTTGGACCAGGTTGCACGGCTGGTGTATTGGTTGATAGCAGCAAACTCGTCGATAACGCTCTTGTCGGAGGAAACGCCGATCATAGCGCCGGTACGCTGACCGTACATGGTGAAGCCTTTGGACATGCTGTAGCCGACAATGCAAAGAATGTTGGCAGGCAGACCGGAAAGCTTTTTAAAGATTTTGCGTACTTCTTCTTTTTCACCGGCATAATCAATGTAAGCAACGTCCAGGAAGAAAACGATATTTTTGCCCGGTACGGCAGCCTCCTTCAGAATTGCCAGCACGCCGTCCATATCCTCGCCGCTCAGGCTATAGCCGGTAGGATTGTGCGCCGGAGTGTTCAGCAGATACAGCAGGTTATCCTGCTTAGCAAGCAGCTCGTCAACCTTTTCCTTCAAAGCAGGCAGGTTGAACTTATTGTTTTCGTCCAGCATTTTATAGGTGGTAAAATTACGGCCCATATCCTGGCACAGTACTTTGTAAGCGCCCCAGTACCAGTCGGAGCAGAGCACGGTGTCACCGTTATCGGTGTAGTTCCAGATAGCATGGTGGATAGCACCGGTGCCGCCTGCGGTTGCAACTGCAGAAATGTAGCCTTCCGGACGGGAGTTGCCGAAGGCAGCAGTCAGAACACAGTCCAGATATTCAGGCAGACCGCTGATAGGTGCGTAAGCAATCATTTCGTTAGTGGAAAGACCGCGGAAAACCTCCTCTACAGTCGGCAGGCAGACGAGCTTCTCATCCTCGTCTAAAATAGCGCCGATGGTAGCATTGGTAACGGCATCCTTGCCGTATTTGGCAGCAGCTGCCACTGCAGCAGCGTTAGCTCCGAAAATTTTATCTTGGGCAGATTTGCCCTTAGCGTGTTTTGCAGCAATACTCATAGTCATAGTTAACTACTCCTTTCAAAATTACAAATCAATTACCGTAGCGCCGCTGCCACCGGCCTCCAGCGCCGCCGTCTCCAGCTTCTTGACAAAGCGGTTGGTCGACAGATACGCTGTCAGTCCGGCGCGCAAGGCACCGGTTCCCTTGCCATGGATGAGTCGCAGCTGGCCGATACCGGCAATCAGTGCATCATCAATAGCTTTATCTACAACGGGAATTGCTTCATCAAGCGTCATCCCGCGCAAATCAATTTCCTGTTTGGCACTGCCTGATTTGGCAATGAACATCTGGTGTGCGTAATTGGCAGCAGCATTCTTGCTGAAGCCCTTGCGCTTTTTAGGCGCAGCATCGGTATGCGCAGGCTGTGCCTTGGTAAGCAGGCATTTTTTTGCCGGCACAGTCATTTTCAGGATACCAACCTGCACTGTTACATCGTTGCCGTTGACATCGGTAATAATACCGTTCTTTCCTAAGGAAACAACAAAGACATTCAGGCCCTTCTTGGCCGTCTTGGCAGATAACGGTGCGCCCTCCGGCAACGGAGCGTCCTCGCTCAATGTCTTGTTGAGCTTCTTGCGCGCTTCCTCTGCCGCCTGCTCCAGGCGCTTTGTATCGAAGTCAGCCTTCATAGAGCGCAGCTCCTTCAGCACTGCTTCGGATTCACGGCGGCTGCGGCGGTAGATTTCATCCGCCTGCTCACGCGCCTTGCGCAGCATTTCATTCTTGCGGCGCTCAAACTCACTCTTGGAGTACGCCAACGCGTTGCGCAGCTGCTCGCTTTCGCGGCGCAGGTTCTCAATCTCCTTGCTGCTGCTTTCATAACGGCGACGTTCGCTGTCCAGCTCCTGCAGTACATTTTCCATATGCACATGCTCCTGGTTCAGCAGCTCGCCAGCATTTTGGATAATATCCTCAGCCAAACCCAGACGGCGGCTGATATTGAAGGCATTACTGCTTCCCGGCACGCCCATCAGCAAACGATAGGTAGGACGCAGCGACACGGGGTCAAATTCCACGCTGGCATTTTCCATACCCTCGTGACCGTAGGCAAAGGTTTTCAGCTCGCTGTAGTGGGTTGTTACCATCGTCAGCACGCCCTGCTCATGCAGGTGCTCCAGCATCGCCATAGCCAGCGCAGCGCCCTCGTTCGGGTCCGTACCGGCACAGATTTCGTCAATCAGCACCAAATCTCCTGCTTTAACCTCGTTTAAAATACTGATTAAATTCGTCATATGTGCGGAGAAGGTTGACAGACTCTGCTCAATGCTCTGTTCATCGCCGATATCCGCATAAACTGCGCGGAACACCGGCAGCTTGGCACTGCTTGCAGGGATAAACAGACCGATTTGCGCCATCAGCGCAAAGAGGCCTACAGCCTTCAGCGCTACCGTCTTACCGCCGGTGTTGGGGCCGGTAATCAGCAGCATGGTAAATTTATCACCCAGCTGTACGTCCAAAGGCACTACCTTATTCTTCGGCAGCAGTGGGTGACGTCCCTGCGCAATTTCTACGCCTCCGGACAGCACCAGCATCGGTCGCACCGCATGCTGCTCCTGCGCCAGCAAAGCTCTGGCACAGATAACGTCCAGCGTAGTAAAGATTTCCAGCGAAGACAGCAGCGCCTTCGCCTCCGCGCCCACGTTCTGCGTAAGCTGACGCAGAATACGCTCGATTTCCTCGTGCTCCTCTGCAACATAACGCTTGATATCATTGTTCAGGTTGACAACAGCCAGTGGCTCGATAAACAGCGTTGCACCCGTACCGCTCTGGTCGTGCACAATGCCGGGGAAGTTCATCTTATATTCCTGCTTCACAGGGATAACATATCGGTCGCCGCGCATTGTCACGATATTATCCATGAAATACTTCTGGTTATTGGGGTCATGCAGAATGCTGTCAAGCTTTTCCTTCACTCGGTTTTTGGCAATCTGAATCGCAGTACGCAGACCGCCGAGCTTCGGGGAAGCGTTATCCTTGATTTCGCCATGCTCATCAATCGCACTGCCAATCTGCTTTTCCAAACGGCTGAACTGCGTCAGCTCCGCGCCGTATTCGGCTAGATTAGGCGCAGTTTCCGCATTTTCCGCAGTAAAATCCTTCATCGAAGCAAAGGCCTGCACCGTTGTCTGGATATGCTGCAGCTCCTCCGGCTCCAGCACACTGCCAAGCTCCGCGCGCTTCACATCGGCCGTAATATTGAACGCACCGCCGAAGGGAAAACGTCTGCCTTCATCCAGAATGCGCAGCGCTTCCGCAGTTTCCTCCTGCAGGCGCTTAACCTTACTGAATTCACTTTCGATCTGCAGGGAAATTATTGCCTGCTTGCCTAAAAAGGTTGCGGCCTTGGAGGCCAGCATATTTTTTACTTTATCAAATTCTAATGTCTTCACAGCAAAGCGTGCCATAGTTTTTTGCACCTCTAAATCTAAATCATAATATATTATTATAGCATATTTGCAAAGCTTTGTGCTACTGCCTGCAACAGCTATTCCCTCTTACCGAGGCTGCATAAAAACGCAATCCGTTGAAAGTACAGGCATAACTTCGCGATAAAAAGCTCTCCATCACGCTCGTAGGCATAGCATTCCTGCTGCAAAATGCGGGCAATACGCACAAAATCATCAGCCACATCGGCAGCGGTATAGGCCACCAGCAGCTTTTCCGCATAGCTGCGTCCTTTGTAATAGCCCACGGCATCCTGCACGAAAAAGCCGTCCGTATTCTTATACAGCACCTCAGCAAACTCATCTATCACCTGCTGCCACGGAGCAGACTTTAACGCACCGTTATCATAAACAGCGCAGGGAATATGAAAAACGTATCTGTGCACTAAGGCAACCTCCTTCAACCCTCTTTATCCAAAAACGGCCACCGGCAGACGCTTTGCTGCCAATGGCCGTTTACTTTCTGACTCACTGCAACAGCAGCTCAGAGCTACACTGATTTAGTTTTCGTGATGGCGTTCCTTGTTCTTGCGCACATACTCCATGATAATGCCGGCGGTTTCTTCAATCGCACGGTTGGAAACGTTGATAATCTGGCAGTGCAGACGGCGCATAATGCCCTTAGCGTAAGCCAGCTCGTCATCAATACGCTTCATATCGGCATAGGTCGCAGTATCGGACAGGCCCATGGTTTTCAGGCGCTCGCTGCGGATTTCGTTCAGCTTGAACGGGTCAATCAACAGGCCGATAATCTTATACGGCGGCACCTTGAAAAGCTCCTCGGGCGGAGCCAGCTCCGGTACCAGCGGCACGTTGGCAACCTTAATCTGCTTATGTGCCAGATACATGCTCAGCGGTGTTTTGGAGGTACGGGAAACGCCGATAATAACAACGTCCGCCTTCAAAAGGCCCAGAGGATTTTTGCCGTCGTCGTATTTAACGGCAAATTCCACAGCCTCAACACGCTTGAAGTATTCGTGGTCCAGAGAGTGAATCAGGCCGGCCTGATTTTTCGGCAGCAGACCGGTAGACTTTTCGATGGATTTCAGCATCGGTCCCAAAACGTCAACTACCTCAACATCACTGCTCATAGCCTTGTCCGCCATATGCTCGCGCAGCTCCGGCGATACGATTGTATAGCAGATAACCGCATTATTTGTTGCAGCCTCTTCTACAATTTTATCAATCTGTTCCTTGTCCTTTACGTAAGGAACACGGATAACATCAAATTTTTCTTCTACGAACTGACTGGTGGTTGCCTTAACTACGGACTCCGCAGTTTCACCAATAGAGTCAGATACAGCATAAATAACCGGATTAAGCTTCGTTATTATGATAATTACCCCCCTTACCCTCAGCCAGATCTACCAGCAGACGAGTAAAATTAGTTTTTGTGATACGTCCCAGCACCTGATACATGCGCTTCTTTTCATCAATGATTTTTACTACCGGCAGACAGTCGATTTCATTATCAATCAGTCTGCGAGCTGCCGAAGCGGCAGGCTCATCAGGAGTAGCTACGATGATTTTGGAAATCGGCGTCATTACCATAACCACGGGAATATCACGCAAATCATTATTATTAATAGCAGCCTTCAGTAAATCCTTTCGCGACAAAATGCCGTTCAGCATGCCTTCCTCATCCAGCACGAACACCGTTCCGACATCCTCAAGGAACATGGTAACAACTGCTTCGTAGGCGCTCTTGTCATGTTTAATCGCTACCGGTACCGACTGCAGATCCTGCACAGTAATAGCAGAAATTTCTTCCATCAGCATACCCAAAGTATTTTTACCGGTATAAAAATAACCAACCTTCGGTCTCGCATCAAGAATACCGCCCATAACAAGGATTGCCAGATCACTGCGTAAGGCAGCGCGGGTTACATTCAGCCTTTCGGCTATATGCTCGCCGGTAATAGGTCCGTCCAGACGTACAATTTCAGCAATTTGCTTCTGCCTGTTGCTTAAAGCTATGATCTTCACACCCTTTCTGTCTAATACAATAGTCTATAATATAGGTATAGTATACACTATTAACAGAAAAAATGCTAGATTGCGTCACAAATAATTTCTGCAAATTTTAGCTGTATAGCTTAAATTTCTAATTATGCTATTTTTATCTGCGCCCCTTGTCCTGACCGTGACCGCTGGGAATGTAATAGCGCGTTCCCACCAGCTCATCCGGCAGGTACTGCTGCTCCACCCAGCCTCCTGGGAAATTGTGCGGATACTTGTAATCTATGCCGTGCCCCAGCTTGGCGGCACCGGGATAATGCGCATCACGCAAGTGCTTAGGCACACTGCCGCAGTTACGGCTGCGCACATCCGCACGCGCCTTGGCAATGCCCATATAGGCTGTGTTGCTCTTGGGTGCGTTGGCAATATAGCACACTGCCTCCGCCAACGGTATCTGCGCCTCAGGCCAGCCTACAAAATCCGCAGCCTGCGCCGCAGCGTTGGCTACCACCAGCGCCTGCGGATCCGCCAGGCCTACATCCTCCGCCGCACAGATAACGACGCGACGCGCCACAAAGCGCACGTCCTCGCCGCCCTCAATCATGCGCGCCAGATAATGCAGTGCAGCATCCGCATCACCACCGCGCATGCTCTTGATAAAAGCGCTGATGATATCGTAATGCTGGTCGCCCTTTTTATCGTAACGCTGCAGTGCCGTACCGATAACACTGCGCAGCGTTGCCACCGTCAGCACACGCTCGCCCTCCTCCGGCAGCATGAACTCAGCCTGCTCCAGAATGTTCAGCGCACTGCGGGCATCACCTGCCGCAAAATCGGCAATAATCCTCAGCGCCTCAGGCTCCGCCTTAAAGCTGTTGCCGAAGCCGCGCTCCGGGTCGGCAATCGCACGCTCCAGAATCTGCTGAATCTGCGGTGCCTGCAGCTTTTCCAGGCGCACCACCTTCATGCGCGAAAGCAGCGGCGAATTGATTTCGAAGAAAGGGTTTTCGGTAGTAGCACCGATGAGCACAATCGTGCCGTTTTCCACATAAGGAAGCAGCACATCCTGCTGCGCCTTGTTGAAGCGATGAATCTCGTCGATAAACACGATAGTACGGCCGCGTCCGTTGCGCCTGTCCTCCTGCGCCTTGGCGATGAGCTTGCGCAGCTCGGGCACACCGCTGGAAACAGCGTTGATGGCCTCGAACTTTTCGCCGGTGACATGCGCGATGACCTTCGCCAGCGTTGTTTTGCCGGTTCCCGGAGGTCCGTAAAAGAGTACGGACTGCAGTACATCACGCTCAATCATACGGCGCAGCGGACTGCCTGCGCCCACGGCGCTCTCCTGCCCCACAAAATCGCTGAGGCGTTCGGGACGCATGCGGTCAGCCAAAGGCTTCGTCTGTCGCTTTTCAGTTTCAAATAAATTACCGAATAGATTTTCCATCGCTCTTTACCTGTATCCTTCTATGACGAAAATTATATGTTATCAATGGTACATAAGGCTCTCCTTGGGGAGAGCTGTCACCCGCAGGGTGACTGAGAGGGGTCCGCACGCTTCACACTTACGAAGTCTTTTATGTGCAGCAATTCCCCTCTCCGTCATCGCTTTGCGATGCCACCTCTCCCCAAGGAGAGGCTTAATAGCAAAATCCCTAGTTTGAATTATCTCATAAAAAAATTAATCCCCACAATGCCGTCCAGCTCCGTGTTTTGAACCTGCATGTGCAGGTGGGTGCCTTCCCTACCAATCGCAAACGTCCACTCAAAGGAGGCATGTTTTTGAAAGAAGGAGTATCAGGCTCCCTAGGTTAGAGTGTTGGCTCAAAACCTTTGGAGCAATGTAACGAACATCGCAGGGGTATAATTAACAACTATTCTTCAATTGTCTTTAACTTCTATCGACATACATATAATACCAAAAATGGAAGCGTTTTTCAACGCTTCCATTAAAAATTTTTGAATATTTATTTTGCTTTATCCACTTGACAGAAGCGGGCTAAAGTGCTTATTTGTCTTCTTTATCCTTCTTCATCAGCAGGCTGGTTTTGATGTGCAGCTCACGCAGCTGTTTTTCATCAACATCATTAGGAGCCTGAGTCATCAGATCGGATGCGCTCTGAGTTTTCGGGAAAGCAATTACGTCGCGGATAGAATCGCGCTGAGCCATAATCATGATCAGACGGTCAAGACCGAATGCCAGACCACCGTGTGGCGGAGCACCGTATTCGAATGCGTTCATCATGAAGCCAAACTTCTCTTGTGCTTCCTCATCGGACAATCCGATAGCTTCGAATACCTTCTTCTGTACGTCGCGGCGATGGATACGGATGGAACCGCCGCCGATTTCGGTGCCGTTCAGAACCATATCATAAGCCTTAGCATAAACCTTGCCAGGGTTGGTCAGCAGCAGCGGCAGGTCTTCGTCACGCGGAGCGGTGAACGGATGGTGCATTGCAACATAACGTTTTTCTTCCTCGTTGTACTCGAACATCGGGAAGTCAACTACCCAGGTGAAGGCCAGCTTATCCGGATCAATCAGACCACGGCGTTTAGCCATTTCGATACGCAGTGCGCCCAGAGAAGCAGCAACTACAGACGGTTTATCGGCAACGAAGAGCAGCAGGTCACCTGCTTCAACTTCAGCAGCTTTTTTGATTGCTTCGATGTTTTCATCGCTGAAGAATTTAGCGATGGAAGATTTTACGCCGCCTTCTGCCGGGAATTGCAGCCAAGCCATACCCTTAGCACCGTAGATGCCGCAGAATTTAACGAGCTCGTCCAGCTGACGACGCGGAATATCCGCATAACCCTTAACGTTGATGCATTTTACCTGACCGCCGTTAGCGATAACATTGTTGAATACCTGGAAGGTGCAGCCTTGAACAGCTTCGCTGACATTTTTCAGCTCCATGCCGAAGCGCAGGTCCGGTTTGTCGCTGCCGAAACGATCCATAGCATCGTCCCAGGTCAGACGTTGGAAAGGAATCTGGATATCTTTGCCCAGAGCACCCTTGAAGATGTGGTGGATTAAGCCTTCCATCAGCTCTAGGATTTCGTCAACTTCCATGAAGGACATTTCCATGTCCAGCTGGGTGAATTCCGGCTGACGATCGGCACGCAGGTCCTCATCACGGAAGCAGCGTGCGATTTGGAAATAACGCTCCATACCGGCTACCATCAGCAGCTGTTTGAAGATTTGCGGAGATTGCGGCAGTGCATAGAACTTGCCGGGGTTTACACGGCTCGGAACGAGGTAGTCACGAGCACCCTCCGGAGTGGATTTGCACAGCATCGGAGTTTCAATCTCGAGGAAATGATTATCATCAAGATAGTCACGCATCAGCTTAGCAACTTTGTGACGCAGAATCAGATTGCGTTGCATTTCCGGACGGCGCAGGTCCAGATAACGGTATTTCAGACGCAGGTTTTCATCGGTGTCAATGCCGTCTTTGATGTAGAACGGAGGAGTTTTAGCACCGTTCAGCACTTCGATATCATGTGCCAGTACTTCGATGGTACCGGTAGGAATGTTTTCGTTGATGGTGTCCTCATCACGCAGACGTACATTACCAATTACTTTGATAACATATTCGTTACGGATGTCTTCGGCAGTTTTGAAGCTGCTGCCAGCGCTTTCGGGATCGGCAACAACCTGCACGATACCGCTGCGGTCACGCAAATCGATAAAAATCAATCCGCCGTGGTCACGTCGTTTAGCAACCCAGCCGCACAGTACAACCTGTTCGCCGGCTTGCTCCTTGGTCAGCACACCACAATGATGGCTGCGTTTTTCATTAATCATCTTTAGCACCTCTACTTATAAAGTATTGAAATAACTAATAATATCATTAACAGCGATTTCCTGTTGCTCGCTTGTTGCCATATTACGCACGGTAACGGCATTACGGCTGAGCTCATCCTCGCCAAATATTAACACTTGCTTAGCCTGGAATTTGTTGGCCTGCTTCATCTGGGACTTCATGCTGCGGCCGTTAAAGTCATATTCAACCTTAAAGCCGTTGCGACGCAGCTCGATGGCAGTTTTGAAGGCCAGCGCAAAGTTTTCCTGCTTGGGGCAGACAACATATGCGTCAATGCTTTCATCAAATTCTGGCAGCAGATTCTGCTTCTCCAGAGCCAGCAGCACGCGCTCCATACCCATAGCAAAGCCGATGCCGGGGCGTGCTTCGTCACCGCTGATTTCCTGTACCAGTCCGTCGTAACGGCCGCCGCCGCAAACAGCGCTCTGTGCGCCCAGCGGAGCGTACTGGATTTCAAAAGCAGTTTTTGTATAATAATCAAGGCCGCGCACAAGATTGTGGTCAACCTCATATTCAACACCTGCAGCGGTCAGCAGCTGCTTCAGTCCCTCAAAGTGTTCCTTGCATTCATCGCACAGGCATTCCTCCAGGCTCGGTGCGCCCTCGCCCAGCTCATGGCAGTGCGGATTTTTGCAGTCCAAAAGACGCAGCGGATTGCGGTCGAAACGGCCCTGGCAATCCTTGCACAGCTCGTCGAAGTTAGGCTTGAAGAAAGCCTGCAGCTTTTCTCTGTGCTGCGGACGGCATTTGGGGCAGCCTACGGAATTGATTTTCAGCTTCAAGTCCTTCAGGCCCAGGCTCTGCAGTACCTGCACAGCCAGCAGAATGATTTCCGCATCGACATTCGGACCGGTTACGCCCAAAGCTTCCACACCGAACTGGTGGAATTCGCGCAGACGGCCTGCCTGCGGACGGTCATAACGGAACATAGGTCCGATGTAATAGAACTTCGTGGCAGCGTCATCCTTGCTCAGCTTATGCTCAACGTAAGCGCGGACAGCACTGGCGGTGTTTTCCGGACGCAGGGTAATGCTGCGGTTACCGCGGTCGGTAAAGGTATACATTTCCTTTTCAACAACGTCGGTGGTATCACCGATACCGCGTTGGAACAGCTCTGTATGCTCAAACACAGGAGTTCTGATTTCTTTGTAGCCATATTGTGCGCAAATCTTGCGCATGGTTTCTTCCAGATAACGCCATGCGTTAACGTCGGAAGGCATAATATCCTTCGTACCTCTGGGTGCTGTTGTCAGCATAGTCTATCCTCTCCTAACGGCACTTGCGCCTATTACAGGTCTGTGCCTTCTATATTAAACAAATCACGGCGACGCTCTGCCAGCTCCTGCAGGCGCGCCCCATACACTGCCACATTTTTCGGCATATTCAGTTTATGCAGATGGTGTCCGTCAGGCAAAGGCACCTTGCTGGCAGATGCAGGTCCCACACCAATCACCGGATGACGTTCCTCCATCATCTGGATATTATAGATACTTTCCGTACCCGGCTTGGCATAACCGATGTTTGCCAGATGCCCCAGCATATAATGCTGGCGGTACAGATAGTAAGGCTCTAACCCTATCGCAGCAGCCATCTCAGCGGCCCGCTGCACCATTTTTTCCGCTGCCTGCGTAGTCAGCACTGCCTGCTCCTGCTTTTGAAAGAGCGGTGCGCTGCGCTTCAGCGTAAGCGTATGCACAGTAAGATTCTCCGGCGCCAGCTTTACTGCCTGCTCCAAAGAATATGCAATCTCCTGCTCCGTTTCCTGCGGCAGACCGATGATCAGATCCACATTCACAACAGGAATCCTGCTTTTGCGCACAAGCTCATAGGCATTATAGAAATCCCTGACGCTATGGCGCCTGCCAATCAGCTGCAGCGTTTTATCATGAAAGCTTTGCGGATTGACGCTGATGCGGTTCACTCCCGCCGCCTCCATCGCCGCCAGCTTAGCAGCACTGAAGCAGTCCGGGCGACCGGCCTCTACCGTGAACTCGCGCAGATGCTGCAAGCCTTCGCAGTTGCTTTGCAGCAGTCTTCGTTCCACAGCCTGCAGCAAACGTGCAAATACCTTATCACTGAGGCTCGTGGGCGTGCCACCGCCAATATAAAGTGATTTTACACGCAAGCTATGCATACCTATTAATTGTACCACATTTTGCAGGTCTTGTTCAATCATATTTACAAAGTTTTGCTGAGATTCTTCGTCCTGCGGCACAATTCCCGCCGGAAACGAACAATAGCTGCAGCGCGATGGACAATACGGCACGCCGATATAAATACCGGTATCCGTAAGACGCGTGCTGTCGCTGAGGATGTGCTTCTGCTTCAGAGCAATGTCCGTAAGCAGCCTTCCCTGCGCCATTGGCAGCAAATAATTTTCGCTCAGATATTCCGGCAGGGCCGCAGCCTCCACACCGCTGTCCAGCAGCTTATGCGCCAGCTTCGTCGGGCGCACGCCCGTAAGAATGCCCCAGGGCAGCTTAGGCTGCAGGCCGGTAAGCTCGGCAAAAACCTTCAGCACGACAAGCTTCACGCAACGCGTTATATCACCGCTTGCCGCAGCTTCGCTGCAAGGCTCGATCGCTGTAAAGCTTTGCTCCGCACCTTGCAGGCAGGCGCTGACGCAGCCATGCTCACGCGCAAGCGTCAGCATCAATGCGGCTGACGGCGCCGGCTGATAGCCAAAAAATGCGGCCATGTCGCTCACAGGCCGCGCAGCATCAAGCTCCAATGTATTACGTAAGCAAAAAAACATTTAATTCTCCCGTCCTTCACCGGCATGCCACAGCTGCTTGTACAGCACTCTGTAGATTGCTGCTACCGGCACGGCAAAAACCATACCGAGAATACCGAACAGCTTAGCACCGATGAGCAGGCTGATAATCAAAACTACAGGATGTAAATCAATTTTCTGTCCCATGAGCTTAGGCATAATAAAATTGGCATCCAGCTGATAATATACCAGATAAAAAAGCGCTACATGAAAGGCAGCCTCCGGCGCCTGACCGTAGGCAATAAACACAGCAGGCACAGCGCCCATCAGCGGGCCGACTACCGGTACCGTTTCGGCAAGGATGGCCCAAAAGCCGAGCACCAGCGGAAAGTCAATACCCAAAACAGCCGTGCCGATGGTAATAACGAAGCCGGAAATCAGGCTCAGCTTGCCCATACCGCGCACATAGGCGCTCATGGTTCTGCCGATTTCGTCCACAACCTCCGCCGCTTTGTCCTGCGCATCGTAGTTGAACAGATTAATCACCATCGAGCGCAGCTCGCGCCAGTCCTTAAGAAAATAAAAAGCAAGGAAAGGCACGATAATCAGGCCTATCAGACTCTGGACAATTCCCAAGCTGGACTGAACAAGATTACGCAGCACCGTTCCCACAAAGCCCATCGCCCAGTTCAGCAAGCCGTTGACCAACATATTGAAATCGGAAGGCAGCAGCGGAATTGTAGACGGATCCTTCAGCATGCTGTCCAAATCCTGGATATTGGATTTGGCGGCCAATGCCGGCAGCTTTTGCAGGAACTCGTTCATCTGCCCGAAGAGCGGCAGAATAATGAAGCCGATAATCATAAAAATAAAGATACAAAAGGCCAGCAATGCCAGGATAATCGCCACTACGCGCGACAGCTTAATCATGCCGTGCGCCATGCGCACCTGCGCGATAGCATTAACCAGCGGATAAAGTGCGAAGGCCAGGCCTACTGCCAGCAGCAGCGGCAGTAAAAAGCCTGCCATTAAATATAAAACATAAGATATTGCCGTAACAACACCCAGCTTAAAGAAGGTGCTTTTACGTATTTGAGGCCAATATTTCAGCATGATGTTTTATTGCAGAAACGGGTTTCTGCGACGCTCCCAGCCCACGGTAGTAGTAGGTCCGTGGCCCGGCAACAGCTTAACGTCGTCATCAAGCACCATCAGCTTTGTTTTGATGGACTGGATGAGTGCGCGATAGCTGCCTCCCGGCAAATCGGTGCGTCCGATAGATTCACAGAAAATAGTATCACCAGCAAAAACTACCTTGCCCGGCGCGTAGTAATAACAGAAGCCTCCTTTGGTATGTCCCGGCGTAGCAAAGGCTTCAAACTTCATGCCTGCCAACTCCAGTACATCACCGTCATGTACAAGGTGGTCCGCAGGCTCATTTTTCAATTCTTCACCGATAAAGAAGGATAGGTTTCTGTTCGGCTGTGTCAGGCAGTCGGCATCATCCTCACCGATATACACCGGCGCACCTGTAGCCTTACGCAGCTCTGCCAGCGCACCGATGTGGTCGCTGTGGCCGTGAGTCAGCACAATAGCGACAACCTTGGCCTTAGCCTGCTCAATCATTCTCTTGATGGTCGGGTAATCTCCGCCCGGATCGAAAATAACGCCTTCACCGATAGCTTCGTTTACGGCAAAATAACAGTTGGTAGCAAGCATACCTGCTTCTACATGATAAATCTTCATTCTTCAACCTCCGTTGATAAATCTATGCACAATATATTATAACAGCTTCGTGCTGTCCAGCAAAATAGTTACCGGACCGTTGTTCACCAGCTCTACCAGCATATGCGCGCGGAAGATGCCTGTTTCTACCGGTAATCCTGCTTTGCGGCAGCCGTCGACAAAGCGCTCATAGTAGGCGTTAGCCACATCAGGCGCTGCTGCCGCCGTAAAGGAGGGGCGCTTGCCGTGGCGGCAGTCACCGCACAGGGTAAACTGGGAAACCGCCAGAATCGCACCGCCGACATCCTTCACCGACAGGTTCATCTTGCCTGCCTCATCCTCAAAAATGCGCATACCGCACACCTTGTCGATAATATAGGCCAAATCCTTATCGGTATCGCCCTCGGCAACACCCAGAAGCACCATAAGGCCCTTCTGTACCTCGCCGGTAATCTTTTCATCTACAGTAACACTTGCGCGGTCTACACGCTGCACAACTGCTCTCATTTCTTCTTGCCTCCGCTACCGTTCGCCGTAGAAATCAGGCGCTCAACAGAATAAACACCCTTCATGCGGCGGATACGGTTCATAAAATATTCCAGCTGCTCCAAGCTCATGATATCAAGTCCCATGTGCATGGTAGCAATTTTATTTTTATCTGTATGACATGCAAGCGAGAAAATATTAATCTTCGTTTCGCTAGTCACATTCATAATATCACTCATCAGTCCGGTTCTGTCTATGGACGTAATCACGATATTAACCTTATAGACATCATCAATACCTACATCCCAGGCAACCTCAATTAAGCGACGCTGCTCCTCAGGATTATTGGTCAGGATATTGGGGCAGTCCGCACGGTGTACGGAAATACCGCTGCCGCGTGTAATATAACCGATAACCGGGTCGCCGGGAATCGGGTTGCAGCAGCGCGCCAGCTTAACCATGATGCCTTCTTCGCCCTTAACGAGAATGCCGTGGCTGGCTTTAGCCTTGGACTTGCGCGGCTTCAGCTCTGCCAGTACCTGCGCCAGATCCTTGGTCGTTTCCAGCTTCTGCTCTTTTTTATAGATTTCCACCAGCTTGGACATAACAGTGTTCAATGTAACACCGCCGTAGCCCAGTGTTGCCAGCAGATTTTCATCTGTATCAATGCGGATTTTGCTGCCTGCTTCCTTCAGCTTTTCCGGAGACATCAGCACCTTGGGCTCGTAGCCGAGGCGTTTAACCTCACGCTCCAGCATTTCACGGCCCTTGACGATATTTTCCTCACGGCGCTCCTTCTTGAACCAGCTTTTGATTTTGTTGCGTGTATCGGAAGAGCCGACAACATTAATCCAGTCACGGCTCGGGCCGTTGGACTGCTTGGAGGTGATAACCTCTACGATATCACCATTCTTCAGCTGGTAGTCAAGCGGTACGATGCGTCCGTTGACCTTGGCACCTACGCAGCGGTTGCCTACATCCGTATGGATGCGGTAAGCGAAGTCAATCGGCACACTGCCAACCGGCAGGTCGATAACATCTCCGCGCGGCGTAAAGACAAAGACCTCATCGGCAAAGATATCCATCTTGACCGTGTTGACAAAGTCACGCGAATCATTCATATCCTTATGCCATTCCAGCAGCTGACGCAGCCAGCTCAGCTTGGCATCAAAGCCCTTGTCACCGCCGGCAGCAGGCTTGCTGCCGCCGCTTTCCTTATAGCGCCAGTGCGCAGCGATACCGTATTCGCTGATGCGGTGCATCTCAAAGGTGCGGATTTGGATTTCCAGCGGCTGGCCGCCATTGGACAGCACTGTCGTATGCAAGGACTGATACATATTGGATTTCGGCACCGCTACATAGTCCTTGAAGCGGCCCGGAATAGGACGCCACATGCTGTGTACGATACCCAGCGTGCCGTAGCAGTCCTTAACGGTGTCTACCAGCACGCGAATCGCCAGCAGATCATAAATCTCGCTCAGTTGCTTGTGATCACGCAGCATTTTCTTATGGATACTGTAAAAGTTTTTCGGTCTGCCCTGAATTTCGCAGCGGATACCGGCCTTCTCGACAGCGTCCTTCAACGTTGTCATAGCCTCGTTAATCATATCCTCACGCTCACGGCGTTTAATTTTTACCTGCTCTACCAGGTCGTAATAAATATCCGGCTCCATATAACGGAAGGCCAGATCCTCCAGCTCCCATTTAATGGTATAGATACCGAGACGATGTGCGAGCGGCGCATAAATCTCCAATGTTTCCCGGGAAATAGACTGCTGCTTATGCACAGGCATATACTTCATCGTGCGCATATTGTGCAGACGGTCGGCCAGCTTAATCAGTACAACGCGGATATCGCGCGCCATCGCCAAAAACATTTTGCGGTAGTTTTCAATCTGGCGGTCTTCCTTGGAAATATATTCGATTTTGCCCAGCTTGGTAACACCGTCTACCAGATTTGCTACCACGGTGCCGAACTGCTCTTTGATATATTCCAGCTTGTAATCCGTATCCTCTACCACATCATGCAGGAAGGCAGCAGCCAGTGTTTTGTCGTCCATCTGCAGTCCCACAAGGATGCTGACAACGCCAATCGGATGGATGATGTACGGTTCACCGGATTTACGTGTCTGCGTAGCGTGCGCCTTGGCTGCCAGCTCATAGGCCTTACGGACAAAAGCTACCTGCTCCGGCGTAAGATATTCTTCTATACGCGCAAACAATTCATCTATATCAGTAATATTAGTTATTGCGTTTGTTGAGGGCATTCTCCCCACTCCCATCTGCACTTCATCAGCAGCGCAACAACTCGTGCTGACTCAGGCGGTAATTTTCTTTATAAATGTGCTCCAGACGCTCTCTTTCCTGCTGCAGGGTTACATATAGGGGTGCATCCTCCAGCGAGCAGCGTTTAATAGCAGCTTTTTCTATTATACCATTATTATAGCGGATAAAGCCAAGCTCTTCCATAATTTTTACAGCTTGTTCACTTATTTGTTCCGCATGAGCAGACAAAAGCTCATCAATGCTCACGGTTGCCCGCATTTTGAGTGCATTCATCACCAGCTTATAGGCCTGCATCATCGCATCCCTGTCCGGATGCGTCAAAGCCAAGCGCTGCAGCTGCTCCTGCAAATCCGGCTGATTAAAGAGCAGCGTCACATGTTTTGCTCCCTGCCGGCGCAGTCTGCGCATAATATCCGCCAGCGGATACGCAGGCAAATCCAGCAGCACTATTTCTTCGGCCTGCTGCAATCTTTCCTCGCTCAGCCCGGCAGCCTCCTCATAGGAAGCCAGCTCCAGATAATCCCCCGCAGTCTGCAGCACCTCGGCGGGCAGCGACTGCTTATCTTCTGTATAAGCAAGCACCTTGTTATGCACCTTGGCCAGGCCCAGCAGCAGACGCCATTTATCATCGGCAGCCTGACGCATATCCCCCAGCGTCACCTGCTGATGAATGCTTACGGCCTGCAGCTGCACGCTCGTTTCATTATTCCAGACATTTATTTTCGGCTGAAAGGCAACATCAGCCACCATATTTTCAAACATATACGGCAGTAAATCCGCATTGTTCCACATCAGTCCGCGATAAGAATTATAACCCTTATCCAGCACAAACTGCAAATGATTGCGCTCCTTGCCCATAGCGCGCTGATTATGCAGCAGCGCCTGACGGAAAGCAAATACAGGTGCCTGGTTTTCACAGCCGCAGGGCTCTAAGAGCGCCAGCTGCTCCAAATCCCTGATGCTGATTTCACTGCTGCCGCTCAAAACACAGTCAATCGCCTGATGCGGCAGATAATCCTCCGGACGCAGCTTTTGCGCAACGTATTCACGGAAGCGGCGCTTGAATTCCGGCAACAGCTCTGCCGGCAGCGTGAGGCCCGCTGCCTGATGGTGACCGCCGTACTGCGTCAGCAAATCACGCTCGGCATCTATTGCTTCATAAAGATTAAGCGCCGGAATACTGCGGCAGCTGCCCTTGGCAACTCCATTGTTCAGGCTCATCAGAATCGTCGGCAGGTGGTACTTGTCTACCAGGCGCGAAGCTACGATACCGATAACGCCCTGGTGCCAGCCTTCGGAAGCAAGCACGATTGCCGTATCTATATGCTTTTCCTGCGCCAGCTGTGCTTCCGCCTCTTCCATAATCTGACGGCTGATTTCCTGACGCAGTGTGTTTTCACGGTTAAGCTCGGCGGCAATCTGCTCCGCCTTAACGCTGTCGTCGGTTACCAAAAGCTCCACCGCCAGCTGCGCATGCTCCAGCCTGCCCACGGCGTTCAGGCGCGGCGCCAGACCAAAGCCGATGTTATCGGAAGCAATGCCCGTTTCCGGACAGCCGCTGGCCTTAATCAAAGCACGCAGTCCCACCAGCTTCGTTGTTTCCATAGCCTTCAGGCCACGGCGCACCAGCTCGCGGTTTTCGCCGATGAGCGGCACAATATCCGCTACCGTTCCCAGCGCCGCCAGCTCCGTCAGCCCTTGCCACTCCGGCAACTTGCCCGGCTCACGCTGCTCCAGCGCCTGGCACAGCTTGAAGGCAATGCCCACACCGCTCAAATGGTTAAACGGATAGCCGCAGTCGCGCTGCTTGGCGTTGATGATTGCGTAAGCAGGAGGCAGAACCTCCGGCACCGTATGATGGTCCGTAATAATAATATCCAGAGATTTCGGTGCATTGGCTACCTCGTGCAGGCCGCTGATGCCGCAGTCCACGGTAATCACCAGCGTTGTACCCTTTTCCGCAATATTTTTCAACGCTTCGTCATTCAGGCCGTAGCCTTCGCTTTTGCGCTGCGGGATGTAGGTGGCAACCTTGCCGCCGCGCTGCTTCAGATACAGGTACAGCAAGGAGGAAGCACTGATTCCGTCCACATCATAGTCGCCGTAAACAGTAATCTGCTCGCCCGCCGCCAGAGCACGCTCTATACGCTCAACCGAGCGCTGCATATCCTTCAGCAGAAACGGATCATGAAATGGCGTTGCGCTGCCGTAGAGAAAGTCACGCATCGAAGCTGCATCCTGCAGACCGCGCTCCAATAAAATACCGGTGACCATCGGCGAAATATTCAGCTCCTCCGCCAAATAGTCCGCCTTCTGACTGTTATATTCTTTTATATCCCAAATGCGTTCCTTGTGCATCATTAGCGGCTACCGCTCTCAGCAGCAGTTTTATCTGCTGCAGCCGGCTCTGCCTTTTTTGCAGCCTCGGCCTGTGCCGCTTCGTTATGCAGCAGCTGGGTGTGCTGCAGCATAGCAACGCGCTCCTGCAGGCGTTTGTTTTCTGCCTGCAGCTGCTGCATTTCCTCACGCATTTTTTTATCCTTCAGATAATGCTTGGCCTTCATCGTCAGCAAAAAGCAGGTGGCAACCAGCACGCCCATTAAAAACGCACCGAGAATTACCAGCACCAGTGAGGCGCTGAAGCTCCAGAAAACAAAGTTCAGGGATACTGCTACCGCATTCTGCACGGCAAACAATGCTACTATCATACAAATAATTATAACTAAGATTAAAAAAGGCATTCAGCTCAACTCCTTTAGTATAAATTTTAATATATTATAACTGTTATAATTCTGCCAGCATATAAAAAAATCCTGCTTATGAAGCAGGATTTTTAGTGTATACATGCTCATTTAAGGCTTAGTTGTACTTAGTCCGCCAAGACTGACGGCAGACTGTTATTTTTCCTTCAGCTTTTCTAAGATAAAGGCTGTCACACGGCTTTGCTTGTCAACCTCCAGCGCAAAACGCAGCGGCTGCTCCTTGTCGTCCTGCCAAAAATATTCGTAGGTGGTATTATCGGCAGCATAAACAACCGCATCAGGCAAACCGTACTGCCCTACAGCTCTGCCGGCGCTGTCACCAATGCTTACGCCGCGCATCGTAATATACTTGGGATCGACTACGCGGATTGCCTCCACAGCCTGTTTTTTGCGGGCAACACTGATTACGGCGCCCTCAAATGTATAGTTTATCTGCTTACGCTTTTTATCTATTTTCTCCTGCTTTACGGCACCAAGGCGCTCCTCGGCCTCCTGCTCATCAAACTTCTGTCCGAGTGCGGCATAGCCAAGAGCAAAATCCTCCTGCGTCAGCTCATCTCTGCTGCCGGCAACGGTATAGGGTGCGTAGATAAAGCCGTCCACACCGTCCGATTCGGCCTCCAGCCAATCACCGCTTTGACGGATAACACGCAGCAGCGAATGATGCGGCAGCACCTTCAAAACATTGCCGTCCTCGGCGGCACTGCGGAAGTTAATATCATCCTCTTCCAGAACCACAAAACTTCCCTTATCATAGCCCTTGATTTTTTCACCCGTATAAAACGCTTCCTGCTTCTCGGCAGCAGCGCACAGCTGCATTCCTGCTGCCAATAAAAGTGTCAGACCAATTGTTTTGAGCAATCTCATTGCCAGTGCATCTCCTAACTAAATTCCATAAGCGGCATGTGCCAGCTCCTGCACAGCCTTAACAGTATATTGCGAAGTACTGTATAAATAATTGTCATGCAGGCTTTGTACGCGGCCGTTCTTTACAGCCTTAATGCTTTTATAGGCCGGATTTTGTAAAATGCGCTGACGGAATTGCTCCGGGTCGCCTTTTTTACTGTAATCCCAGCTCGGAGTAATAATCAGCTCCGGATTAAGCTCCAGCATTTTTTCCTCCGACAGGTTGCCCTGATACGGAATATCCATGCCATCGAGCGCGTTATGTACGCCTGCATAATAGCACAGGCCGCTGAAGGTGCCTCTCATGCCCAGCGGTCCGGTAAAGGACAGCGCCAGCACATTAAGCGGCTTATCGCCTGCAGCCTGCAGCGCCTGCTTGCGCACAGTCTCCATCTGCGCTTCCATGTTTTTGGCCATCTCCTCGCCCTTGGCTTCTTCGCCTACAGCAGAGCCGATTTCCTTGATAAACTTAAAGATATCCTGCACATTATTCGGCGTATGGCACACATAAACCTTGAGTCCCGCGCTGCGCAGTCCCTGAATCGGCTCCACGGTATAATCCGGGATAATAACAAGATCTGGCTGCATGGCCAGCACGCTTTCCAAATTACTGCCCTGCGCTCTGCCCTTGACGGATTTGACCTTGTCACCAGCACTGCAGATACCGGGATCATCGGCCAGCAGCGACAAGGCTGCCAAGCGCTTACTGTCAACCATATCCAGCAAAATTTCGTCGGCAGATACGTTCAGGCTCACAATGCGCTGCGGCTTTTCGCTGAAGCTCAGCTTGGTGCCCGTTGCATCCGTCACAGTGTACAAAACCTTACCGTTGTCTGCGGTATTTTTCTCCTGCGGTCCGCAGCCGGCAAGCAGCAGACAAAGCAGCAGGCAAACTAAGAACAGAATTTTTTTCATAATATAACCCACCCAAAAATAATATTTATTTCTATCTGTTATTTATTATACAAAAAAGGCGGAAATTATGCAAATTAGCCGGTCGAAGTCAGCTTGCCGCTGCCAATTAGCGCTGCAAAAAGGCTCCTGCCATCCCCACATATTCGTGCAAAGCCATACAGGTAACATCAAATGCCTGCAGCTGCGGTACCAGCCAGCGCGGATTAAACTTGCCCTGCGGATTGAGAGTGTAATCACAGGGATAGGCGGCAACCTTAACGCCCTGCTCACCTAAATAATGCTCAAAAAACTGCATACTGCGAGGCATATGCAGCGCACTTGTCAACAGCAGCACGTTTTGGTAGCCACGCTCATGGCAGAGCGCAGCAGTATAAGCAGCATTTTCCTTCGTTGTTCTGGCCTGCGTTTCAACGATAATCTGCTCCTGCGGCAGCCCCAGCTGCAGCAGAATACGCTCGGCGACAAGCGCCTCGCTCACGCCGTCGCTGAATACCAGCCCGCCGCTGATGAGCACCGGCAGCGAATGCTGCTTTGCCAGACGTGCTGCCGTCAGCAGGCGCGCCGCTCCGGCCGACATCAGGCCGCCGCGCTCAGTGCCGTCAGGTGCGGAACCGATGCTGCCGCCGCCAAGGACAACTATAACCTGCGCAGCGTCAGGCTGCTGCTGGCTGTAACGGTTCTCCAACGGCTGTCCCAACAGCTTAGCTCCCAATAAGGTAGAGCTGAAATATAACAGCAGCGTCAAAAAAGCGCTTAAGCCGAAAGGCAAACGTCCGAAGTTTTGCCGCTGCCGCCACAAATATACACTCAGTATGATTCCCAGCAGCACAAACAAACCCGGAGGCAGCAAAAAGGCTGCAACAAATTTCAAAATATAAATCATTCCAGTTCTCCTTAACAGCACCGATAAAAGCAAAAGCTTCTCTTGCGATATTACCTATTATTGTAGCTTTTTCAGCCGTCAAAAACAAGAAAAATAGCCTGCGGCATTCATTTTTCCGAATGCACACAGGCTATAAGTTTTAATTTTAATCTCTGCCGGGTTTCAGCTTACGCAGCATCATCCATAACGGACCTGCGAGGAAGGTGGAGGTATAAGCACCACTGGAGAAGCCTACCAGCATAGCAAAGGAGAAGTTGCGGATAGTTTCACCGCCCCAGATGAAGATAGCTACAACAGCAAACAGAGAGGTACCTACAGTATAGATACTGCGTCCCATGGTCTGCCAGATACTGTTGTCTACCATTTCCGTCATGCTTTCGCTGCGGCGATGGATTTTCAGGTTTTCACGGATACGGTCAAAGATAACGATGGTACCGTTGACAGAATAACCTACAACCGTCAGCAAAGCTGCAACGAAGGAGGAATCCAGTTCCATATGGAACAGGGAGAAATAGCTCAGGGTTACCATTACGTCGATAATCAGAGCGATAATAGCTGCCAGAGCAAAGCGGAATTCAAAGCGGATGGTGATATAGGCAATCATCAGGAACCAGGAAAGCACAATCGCCATAACAGCCTGTTGAATCAGCTCGCCGCCGACGGTAGCACCAACGTTTTCAACACGTTGGATAGCAAAGTCGCCAACCTTGCTCTTCAGGTCGGTCATTACCTGCTGACGCTGCTCGTCGCTGATAACGCCGGTACGAATCAGCACGCCCTTAGAGCTCTTGGCATTGCTGTCGCTGCTTTCCAGCTGGATAATAGCATTGCCCAGATCCTTTTCTTTAAGCACCTCACGTACCTGAGAAACGGTAACAGGATTTTTGAATTCCAAATCCATGATACTGCCGCCGGTAAAGTCAATGCCCAGGTTGAAGCCCTTGAAGAGCATGGAACCGATACCGATAATCAGGAAGGTGATGGTAATAGCGAAGAAAAGTTTATAACGCTTAACAATAGATAACTTCATTATTTAGCCACCTCCTCTTTTGCTTTCGGTGCTCTTGCACCAAACAGGAAGGGACTCTTGGTGATGTTACTGTAAATCAGGAAGCGCAGCAGGAATTTGGTAACGGTTACTGCAGTAAACATACTCAGCAAGGTACCAAGTGCCAGGGTAACAGCAAAGCCCTTGATAGGACCGGTGCCCAGGTAGAACAGTACGGCTGCAGCCATGATAGTAGTAAGGTTGGAGTCAAGGATGGTTACGATAGCACGGCCAAAGCCGGAATCCATCGCACTGCGCAGAGTTTTGCCGCGCTTAACCTCTTCCTTGAAGCGTTCGAAAATCAGTACGTTGGCGTCAACCGCCATGCCGACAGACAGGATAATACCTGCGATACCGGGCAGTGTCAGTGTTGCACCCAGATAACGCATTACCAGCAGCAGCAGCATTACGTACAGCAGCAGAGCAATGTCCGCAACTACACCTGCCAGACGGTAGAACAGCAACATAAATACAAATACGCCGATAATACCGATGCTGAAGGCTTTAACGCTCTTGTCCTTGGAATCCTGACCGAGGGTAGGACCAACGGTACGGTTTTCCATAACTTCGATTTTAACCGGCAGACTGCCGCTGCGCAGCAGGATTGCCAGATGCTCGGCTTCCTCAACGTTACGGGAGCCGGAAATCTGTGCATGACCGCCGGTGATAGCTTCCTGTACTACAGGAGCGGTCAGTACCTGGCCGTCAAGCTCGATAGCGATTTTTTTGCCTACATTGCGGGCAGTAAGGTCAGCAAATTTTTTGCCGCCCTCATCATTAAATTCCAGGCCTACTACAGCCTGATTGCCTTGGGAAACCTGTGCTTTGGCGTCCTTCAGGTCACTGCCTGTGAGAACAACCTTGCCGCTTTCATCCTTGAACTGCAGCATAGCGGTACGGCCCAGCATAGCAATAGCTTTTTCAGGATCCTTTACGCCCGGCAGCTCAACAATAATACGGTCCTTGCCCTGACGCTGAATAACAGGCTCGGTCAGGCCCAACTCATTTACACGACGCTCAATAACCTTTACACTGCGGTTGACAGCGTCATCGTCAACCTTAAGTTCCGGCGTATCCACAGCCTGTAAAACTACATGAGTACCACCTTGCAGATCCAAGCCCTGTTTAATGGAATTAGCCAGAGGCGAGATGTATACGCAGAAACCGCCGATAATCGCCAAAGCGACAATCAGAAATTTCCCGAATTCATTCCAACGCAAAATAACTTCCTCCTTAAGATTTTTTTGGATTAACTGGATTTAATTTATAAGCTAAGCGGACTGAGAGTGGTAATCCCGCTTTCACTTGCTAAAAGCTGTACAAGCACGTCAAATTCATCCCGCGGCAGATTCGGCTGAATAAAAGCATCGTAAGCGATGCCCATGAGCAATGCGTTTTCCGCCTGCGGCAGAAAACGGTCATAATAGCCTGCGCCCATCCCCAGTCTGCTGCCGTCGCGGCCGAAGGCCACTCCGGGCACCAGTACAAGGTCCAGCTGCTGCGGCTGCAGCAGCTTCGCCGGCTGGCGGACGCTGCGGATGCCGTAACGGTCAAGCTCAAAGTCCAGCATGTTTTCCAGCTGCACCGGAGCCATCTCCGTAGCAGATTGCACCAGCGGCACAGCAACAGTCTTGCCGTCGGCCAAGGCCTGCTGCAAAACCAGGTCTACAGACAGCTCATTTCCGAAAGCCAAATAGCCCATGATGCAGTTCGCTTTGCGATATGCATCACAGGCCAGTATCTGACGGGCAGTCAGCAGACTGCCGGAGGCAGCCTGCTCTGCGGTCAGTTGCGACCGCAGCCTTTTAAAATACTTGCGCAGCTCAACTTTTTCTTCTGCAATCACCATCAGGAATTTTTAGCGGGGTTTTGGAAACCGCTGACAGCATTGCGCGCCATTTCGATTACTACGCCTTCGGCAACCTCTACCTTAACGCGTTTTTCGGAAATAGCGGTAATCTTACCATAGATACCACCGATAGTAATGATTTCGTCGCCTTCCTTCAGGCTGTTTAACAAATCCTGTCTTTTCTGCTGCTCTTTTTTCTGGGGTTTCCAGAGCATGAAATAGAATATGCCGCCCATTAAAAAGAAGGGCCAGAGAGAATTGAGCAAAGCCATTGTATCTCCACCTTGCATATTGAACACCTCCACATTTTATCACTTCCCGCAAATTCGGACATATTTGCAGGTTCCTCTTGCAAACATTTTAGTATGCAATAGTTTGGTTTATTTATACCACTTTTATATATTCTCTGTAAATCGGAAAAATCCTTGTTATCAACGATAATTTTCTAAGAATCTTTCGCGGAATTCAGGGAAGCAGTCATTAGCGATAGCCTCACGGATTTCCTTGGCAAAATGCAGCAGGAAATGCAGATTGTGAATAGACAGCAATCTCAGGCCGAAAATCTCCTCTGCCTTGAACAGATGGCGGATATAAGCACGGCTGAAGTTACGGCAGGCATAGCAGTCACAGCCTTCTTCAATCGGACGGAAGTCCTCAGCATAGGTTGCGTTGCGTACTACCAGACGGCCGGTGTGCGTCATAGCGGTGCCGTTTCTGGCAACACGTGTCGGGAATACGCAGTCAAACATATCAACGCCAAGGTTTACTGCCTCTACAATGCAGTCGGCAGTGCCTACGCCCATCAGATAACGGGCCTTATCCTTCGGCATCAGCTCGGTGGTCTGCGAAAGGATATCGTACATCATCGGCTTAGGCTCGCCTACGGACAGACCGCCGATACCATAGCCGGCGAAATCAAGCTCCGTCAGCTGCTGCACGCTCATGCGGCGCAGCTCGGGGTACATACCGCCCTGCACGATACCGAACATGGACTGGTCCTCACGCGTATGCGTTTCCAGACAGCGCTTGGCCCAGCGTGTGGTACGCTCGGTAGAACGCTTGGCATAATCAAAATCGGCGGGATACGGAATGCATTCATCAAAGGCCATCGCGATATCAGCGCCCAGTGCCTCCTGCACCTGAGTAGAAACCTCCGGGGAGAGGAACTGCTTGCTGCCGTCGATATGCGAACGGAACATTACGCCTTCTTCGGTGATTTTGCGCATAGCGCCCAGGCTGAATACCTGGAAGCCGCCGCTGTCGGTAAGCATACCGCGTTTATAATTCATAAACTTGTGCAGACCGCCTGCCTTGCGCACCAGCTCGTGACCAGGACGCAAAAACAGATGATATGTATTCGACAAAATAACCTGGCTGCCCATATCGTACAGCTCTTCCGGTGCCAGGGTTTTTACCGTTGCCTGTGTGCCTACAGGCATAAACATCGGAGTTTCAAAGGTACCATGCGGCGTATGCAAGCGGCCAAGACGCGCACCGCTGCGCGGACATTCTTTAATTAGTTCGTAGGTTACTGCGTGTTTAGTCATATGCAACTCCTAAAAATATTTATCAGCGCCTTCGGCTTTGCGGCGAAGGCAAAAAATCTTATTTATTGAGGTCTGTAATAAACATGGCATCGCCAAAGGAGAAGAAGCGGTATTTTTCTTCAACCGCCTTCTTGTAGGTCTGCAGCATAATCTCACGGGTAGACAGAGTGCTTACCAGCATCAGCAGCGTGCTCTGCGGCAGATGGAAGTTGGTTACGAGGTCATCTACCAGACGGAATTTGTAACCGGGGTAGATGAAGATATTCGTCCAGCTGCTGCCTGCGTGCAGCTGACCGTCAGCGCCCGCAGCCTCCAGAGTGCGTACTGCCGTGGTGCCAACCGCAATAATACGGCGGCCTTCGGCCTTCGCCTTGTTTACTGCATCCGCTGCCTCCTGCGATACGGTGTAGAACTCCTTATGCATCTTGTGGTCCTCAATCTTCGCCTCGCTTACGGGGCGGAAGGTACCAAGGCCTACATGCAGCGTTACAAAAACCTCTTCACAGCCGATTTCCTTGATTTTCTGCAGCAGCTCTTTGGTAAAGTGCAGGCCTGCAGTCGGAGCGGCAGCACTGCCGCGCTCACGGTTATAAACAGTCTGATAACGCTCCTTGTCCTCCAGCGGTGCCGTGATATACGGCGGCAGAGGAGTTTCACCCAGACGGTCAAGGATTTCTTCGAAGATGCCGTCATACTTGAAGCGTACTACGCGTCCGCCGAAGTCGGTGTGCTCGATAACCTCACAGCTCAATTCATCGCTGAAGTTAATCTTGACACCAACCTGCAGCTTTTTGCCGGGGCGTACCAGAACCTCCCAGTCAGTTGCATCTCTGCGTGTCAGCAGAAATACCTCAACATGAGCGCCGGTATCCTTCGTGCCGTGCAGGCGCGCCGGAATAACGCGGGTATCGTTAAACACCAGCACATCGCCGGGCTTAAGATAATTTACCAGATCATAAAAATGCTTATGCTCAATTTCGCCGGTCTTTTTGTCAACAACCAGCAGACGCGAATGGTCGCGCGGCTCCATAGGATGCTGAGCAATCAGCTCCTGTGGCAGCTCATAATCAAAATCAGTTACTAACATGCAAAATTCTCTCTTTTCTTATATATTACAGGACACATAGCTTCCTGCTAACGGACAAGCTGAGTTCCGGGATAATAGTGTGCCAGAATCGTTTTATAGGTAGCCTTGGCATCGGCGTTAGCCATGCCGCGCGCACCCCAGGCACTCAAACCGAGGCCGGAGCCTTTGCCCTTGCCGCGGAAAATAATTTTTTCTTCCTTGCCGCCGCTCAATAAATGGTAGCTGCGCACTAAATTTTTCCAGACGGGCTTTTTCGACTCATTGACCTTAATGCCTATATCCTTGCTGCCTATTTCCATACCGTAATGATCTTCGATAGGCACTTTGAGCGTTTCCGGCACCGGCGTACCGGTTTCGATATCAAACAAGGTGCTGTTCAGGCCTAACA
This sequence comes from Phascolarctobacterium sp. Marseille-Q4147, assembly GCF_017968825.1. Lineage (NCBI taxonomy): Bacteria > Bacillati > Bacillota > Negativicutes > Acidaminococcales > Acidaminococcaceae > Phascolarctobacterium > Phascolarctobacterium sp. Marseille-Q4147. The sequence continues at coordinate 75,685 of NZ_CP072874.1, forward strand.
GGTCCTGCAGCTCACTGCCGCTGATTTTGGCAGCACCGGCCTCACCCGAAAGGATAATATATTTTACCCGTCCCGTGGGCGTTCTGTCAACACCTGCGTCATCAAGCGGTGACAGGCGTATGCTCGTCAGCTTGCCGGTAGTATAACCGCGCTGCGCTGCCAGGCTTTCCAGAAGCACCGGAGCAATGCGGCTTTCCCAGGTATATTCCGGGCTGTCGCTGTCGTAATCCTCTACCGACTGCAGATAGCTTACGGCAGTACCGCGCAGATTCAGCGCGCTTTCGGTTCTGCCGCCGCTGCTTGAAGTAGTGACAGCTTCAATCGCATTGCCGTAAGCATCAGCAAGATACTGTCCTTTCGTCGCCTGAATCAGCTTCGTCACAGCATCCTTTTCAATGCGCTTGCCGGTGCCCCCATAAGGTAGCTCCCTGTCGGTTGCAAGCAAAGCATAGGCCTTATCGCTGTGCTGCATTTTAAATAAAGCATAGCTGCGGGCAGCAACCGCCTGCGCCTTGATAACCTCATCAGGCCATACAGACATCGTTTTGGCCGGCAGCACGCTCGCCAGATAATCCTCCAGCGGCAGTCTGTTGACTACCAAAAGCTTATCCCCCTGCTCGGCCTGCAGTTGAAAATCCCCTTTATAACTGCGTTTATTGATTTGCGGTGAGCTTTTGCCTGCCGCCGCAGCAACAACAGCTTCATTACCAAATACATTGTTATCATCAAAGAAAAGCTTTCCCTGCTGCGCATGGATGAAATATTTTCCCTTGGGCATCGTAGTCGTTTTGCCCGCCGAATCACGCACTGTGAATTCATCCTCACAGCTCAGCTCTGCCGTTGCCTGCCCCACAACAATTCCTATGCAGATTTGCTCGGCGGCTGCCGCAGCAGAAGCAAATATAAAAGTAAATAACAGTACAGAAAGTATCAGTAATTTTCTAAGCATATACTTTTCCTCGATTTGCTAATTTTAAGAAGAGGAGCAGTGAACAGTGAAAGGCTCCCATTGAGGACATATGGCAAGAGAGGCTCCCCTAGGGGGGAGCTGTCACCCGATAGGGTGACTGAGAGGGGAATACAAGCAACGTAGCTTTATAGAAATCCCCTCTCCGTCATCGCTACGCGATGCCACCTCTCCCCAAGGAGAGGCTTTTCTACGTTTCGCTATAAACTCCAATTATCCGTCAGCCTTTATCTGTTCACAATTTTAATATTTTTGCTTACAACCACAAACTTATCCTGCGTTGCTTCCGCCTTGGGCTTTTTGCGGATTTCGTAGCGGTCACGCTCGCTGAAGACACAGCCGCAGTACTGCTGGCGATACAGTCCCAGCTCCAGGCTGATGTCCACGCCGCGCTGATAGCCGACGCGGAAGTCCTCGTAATAGAACGGAATACCGAACTCCGCTGCTGCTGCCTCGGCCTCCTTTTTTATCAGCTCATGGCGCTGATAGGGGCTGACGAGCAGCGTGGTAGAAAAGGCATCGTAGCCGTTTTCTTTGGCAAACTGTGCTGCGTAGCGCAAACGCATACGATAGCAGAAGGCACAGCGCACAGTAGGCTCTGCCAGCATACCGCGGATGCATTCCTCTATCGGATAGCTTTTGTCGATAATAAGATTGTAGCGCTTTTTCTCACAAAACTCCCGCAGGGTGCTCAGCCTGTGCTTGAACTCCTTGTACGGATGAATGTTAGGATTAAAAAACAAAATATCAAAATCTGTTCCCGCCGCCGTCAGCTGCTCCGTAGGGTAGCAGGCACAGGGACCGCAGCAGGCGTGTAATAATAATTTCATTTTTCCTCCTGAGCAGCTAAGCTGCTTTACTGATTTTCGGGAAACGGCATTCCCAGATATCTATAGGTTTCGCGTGTCGCCATACGTCCGCGCGAGGTGCGGTTCAGCATTCCCTGCTGCATCAGATACGGCTCGATTACATCCTCAATGGTTGAGGATTCCTCGCTCACGGCTGCGGCAATCGTTTCAATGCCGACAGGACCGCCGCCGAAGGTTTTGACAATGGTCGTCAAAATTTTGCGGTCGTTGCGGTCGAAGCCGTAGCGGTCAACCTCCAGCTTAGCCAGCGCTTCGTCTGCCAGCTGACGGTTGATCACCTCCACGCCCAGCACCTGTGCAAAATCACGCACACGCTTCAGCAGACGATTCGCAATACGCGGCGTGCCTCTGCTGCGGCGGGCAATTTCCATAGCGCCTTCCTTGTCGATTTTTACATTAAGGATTTCCGCTGCACGTGTAATGATAAACTGCAGCTCCTCCGGCTTGTAAAATTCCAGGCAGCACTGTACGCCGAAGCGGTCACGCAAAGGCGCTGCTATAGCGCCCAGACGCGTGGTAGCGCCGATAAGCGTAAAATGCGGCAGGTCCAGACGCACACTACGCGCCGCAGGACCTTTGCCGATAATAATATCTAACGCAAAATCCTCCATAGCGGAATACAGGATTTCCTCTACAGTCTTGGACAAGCGGTGGATTTCGTCAATAAAAAGTACATCATTGTCGCCAAGGTTGGTTAAGATTGCTGCCAAATCCCCCTGACGTTCAATCGCCGGTCCGCTGGTAACGCGGATGTTGACATTAAGCTCATTGGCAATAATGTTGGCCAGCGTAGTTTTGCCCAGACCCGGAGGCCCGAACAGCAGCACATGGTCCAGCGCTTCGTGGCGGGCAGCGGCAGCCTTAATGAAAATAGACAGATTATCCTTGACCTGCGTCTGACCTATATATTCATTTAACAGACGCGGACGCAGGCTGTACTGCCAGCCATCTGCTTCCTGTTCCGCCCCGGCAATAATTCTATCATCAAATTCCATAAGTTCCTCCTAGTAAGCCTTGTGCAGCCTACTGCTGCAGGCTCAAATACCGCCAGACGATTTATCTGCGGGAAATTACTTCATCATCAGCCTTAAGGCCTGCTTCAGAATTTCCTCGCTCGTCTTGCTCTCTGCGCCTTCGATTTTCTTGATTACGGGCATAATCTCGCTGTTGCTGTAGCCCAGGGAAGCAAGTGCTTCGATTGCCTCCGCTACGGCGCCGCTGCCACCGGCAGCTACTGCCTCGCCGAAGCTGTCGCCGCTTTCGGCAGCCACAGGTCCGACCTTGTCCTTCAACTCCAGCAGCAGACGCTCCGCCGTCTTTTTTCCGATACCGGGCAGCTTAGTGAGCACCTTGATATCACGGCTCTGCACCGCCAGATAAAAGGCATCAGGCTTAACTGCGGATAAAATTCCCAAGGCCATCTTGGGACCTACGCCGCTGATAGTCAGCAGCAGCTCAAAGAGGTCATAATATTCTTGGCTCAAAAAGCCGTAAAGAACAATGGCATCCTCGCGTACTGCCGTGTGGATGTGCAGGCGTACAGAGGCACCCTGCGTCAGTTGGGCCAGCTGTGCCGCCGGCATGAAAACACGGTAGCCTACACCGCCTGCCGTTTCGATTATGCAATTATCTATGCCCAGGCTGTCAACAGTGCCCTTCAATGAACCTATCATTTATCTGCCCTCCTGCCATCTGCGCGTAGACGCAGTATTGATGCCGCAGATTGCCGCTGCCAGCGCATCGGCCGTATCATCCGGTTTAATTTTTTCGCGGATATTGAGCAGATGCATCACCATGTAAATAACCTGCTCCTTCGTCGCACTGCCTGTGCCTACTACCGACAGCTTAATCTGCATCGGCGTAAACTCCATCACCGGCAGTCCCTTGTTGGCCGCAGCCAAAAGCACAACGCCGCGCGCCTGGCCGACAGGAATCGCGGTAGTAACGTTACGGTTAAAAAACAGCTTTTCGATACTCATCAGATCCGGCTTGAAGTGCTCGATAATATCCGAAATATCATCGTAAATCTTCTTCAGCCTCAGCTCCGGCAGCATATCCTTATCCGTCAGCACCGAGCCGTAAAAAACCGGGCGCAGACGGTTGCCTGTCATATCTACCAAGCCATAACCGCAGATGGCGGTACCGGGGTCAATTCCTAAAACCAGCATAAAAAACCTCTCAAAAAACAGAAAGCAGACATCAACTGCCTGCTTTCCTTTCTGCAACTATGCTTCGCGCACATTGCAGTTACTTCGTAATAATAATATTATTCCTCGTCGTCTTCCGGCAAGTCAGCGTTGGTGTAAACGTCTTGTACATCATCGCAATCATCCAATGCGTCCAGCATCTTCTGAACCTTTTCAGCGTCCTCACCGGACAGCTCAGCCATAGTATCGGGAACCATGGTGATTTCGGACATTGCAACTTCAATATTGTTATCAGCCAAAGCCTTTTCTACATCGTCATAAGCAGCCGGATCGGTAATGATTTCGAAGCCGTCTTCGCTGCTCTTGATATCCTCAGCACCTGCATCCAGAGCGATCATCATCAGATCGTCTTCGCTAACACCGGTTTCGGCGCTAACTGCGAAGATACCTTTTTGTTTGAACATGTAGCTTACGCAGCCGCTGGCACCCAGGTTGCCGCCGTGCTTAGAGAATACGTGACGTACATCGGCAGCGGTACGGTTACGGTTATCGGTCAGGCAGCTAACCATCATAGCAACGCCTGCAGGACCGTAGCCTTCATAGGTAATCTCTTCGAAGCTTTGGCCTTCCAAAGCACCTGCACCCTTTTGGATTGCACGTTGAATGTTGTCTTTAGGGATATTGTTAGCTTTAGCTTTGGACAGAGCCAGCTTCAGCTTCATGTTACCGGTAGGATCTGCACCGCCCATACGAACGGCAATAGTAATTTCACGGCTGATTTTAGTAGTGATTTTGCCGCGCAGAGCGTCAGCCTTGCCTTTTTTATGTTTAATGTTCGCCCATTTAGAATGTCCTGACATTGTAAATTCCTCCAAACTTTCTCTTTGCCATATTTATTTAAGCATTTACCATAATATTTTACCACGCCGGCTGTGTTTTTTCAACAGCAAACGCCGGCAGATAGCTTTATTTTGCAAAAACATCCTTAATACTGTCATAATGCAAAAAGATTCCCTGTTGTGCCAGCTCCTGAATTTCCTCCAAGGTCGCCAGCTTGTATTCCAGCGCCTCTTCGGTACGGATTTTTACCTGCTCCGGTGCAAAGGGCAGCGTAAAAAGATAGCAGTCGACGAAATAATTGTCACCCTCGCCAGGATTTTCGCGGTGATAGGTGAGCGCCGGTCCGCCTGCGCAGGCAGAAACATCCAGACCTGTTTCCTCCCACACCTCGCGGTTCACAGCCTCGCGTGAGCTTTCGCCCGCCTGCACAGCACCGCCCGGAACCTCCCACCAGCCGGCAGCCCATGCCTTCGTCAGCACGCGTCTGGTAATCAGAAAGCGTCCGTCGGTGTTACGCACAACGCCCAGCACCGTCAGATGGTACTCCCCGTCCTGCAGTATCCAGTCGTTTTTCTTCATCGTCCGTCCGGTAAGACGGCGTTCACTGTCATAAATATCCCATTGCTCCATGATAAAATCCCCCTCTTAAAGCAAGCGCGGCAAATATTTGAAAATCAGCCAAAAGCCACAGGTCATGGCGAAGGCAATGCTGCCGCTGTCATAATCTATATAACCGAGATACAGGCTGTTTAAGCCCGTAACAAAAACCATATTCAGCCACATAAAGCCGTAGGCCCACAATAATATCTGTACCCACAGCGGCGGCTTTTTATAGGGATGAGGCTCGTTATTCTTTGTCATGATGCTTTTCCTCATCTAACAGTTGCACAGCATCCAGCTGTTTCTGCAAACGTGCTGTATAGCGCTTGGTGGTATGCAGGGCGTTCTGCCCCTCCTCCAGCTTTTTGGCTGTTTTATCAAGGGCTGTTTCCAAGCCGGCAAGCTCCTGCTTAACCTTGTTCAGCAGCTGCCACACCTCGGTAGTACGCTGCTGCACCGCCAACGTGCGGAAGCCCAGCTGCAGGCTGTTCACCAGCGCTGCCAGCGTCGTCGGCCCTGCCACGCACACTCTGAACTTCAGCTGCAGTTCTTCGGCCAGTCCCGGCAAGGCCAAAGCCTCCGCAAACAGGCCCTCGCTCGGCAGATACATCACGGCAAAATCCGTTGAATACGGTGGGCAGATATATTTTTCGCAGATATCCTTCGCTTCGCTCTTTAAGCGTCGCTCCAGCTGCTTCGCCGCCGCATCCGCCGCCTGCGTATCACCGGCCTCACGTGCCTGCTGCAACCTCTGGTAATCCTCCAGCGGAAACTTGGCGTCAATCGGCAGCAGCACCTCCTGCTCCCGCTGCCCCGGCAAGCGCAAGGCATATTCCACGCGCAGGCCGCTGTGCGGACGCACCTCCGCATTTTCTACATATCTTGCACGGTCAAGAATATCCTTGAGGATATTGCCAAGCTGCATTTCGCCCCAGGTACCGCGCACTTTGACGTTTGAAAGAACGCGCCGCAGCTCATCCACGCCGCAGGAAAGGCTCTGCATCTGTCCCAAGGACTGATGCACCTCGCCCAGGCATTTGTTGACCTGCGCGAACTTCTGCTCCAGCGATTGATTAAGGCGCTCGTCCACAGTCATGCGGATGCGCTCCAGGTTCTGGTCCGTCATATCCGCCAGACGCGCCACACGCTTATCAATCTGTTCGCTCAGCCTGTCGCTCGCCGCCTGGTTTTCCAAGCGTGCCGCCCGCGCCAGTGTGCTCTGCTCGCCACGCAGGTCGTACATGCTTTCCGCAAGCCTGCGCTCCAAAAGCTCCAGCCGCTGCGCCGTCATGTCCGCCTTGGGGCGTCCCTGTATCAATAATATTATCACACCTGCCAAAAGCAGAGCTATGACAATCATCAAAGCTATAGCCAATGTACTCATTTTTTCTATACTGACCTCCGTTATTTTTTTATTATAGCAGAAAACCAGTACACAGCCAACATATTAACGAACAAAATTTTCATATTTAACAAGATATTTTCATAATATCACTTTTTTAACAAAATCAGCTTACATCTGCGCCCAAATCGTGTATAATATATTCATAGATTATTTATTCCAACGAGGTATTACGTTATATGATAGATGAAAGTCCTAATCTCAATTCTGCTGATAAAATTCTTGAGGCCGCAACCAAGCTGTTTGCCATGGACAGCTTCGCTGCCGTGTCCATCAAGCAGATTTCTGTTGCCAGCGGTGTCAACAGCGCGTTGATTTCCTATTATTTCGGCGGCAAGAAGAATTTATATCAGGAGGTTTTATATACCGAGGCCGAAAAATTTCTGAAGCTGCAGGACAAAATCCGTCAGCAGCAAGGTTCACCGCTTACCAAGCTGCGTACCTATGTAGACGGCATTGCCGAAATGCAGCAGCAGAACCCTTACAACATTCATCTGATTTACCGCGAGCTGCTGACTCCGCAGCCCATGTTTGAAAATTATGTGCGCAGCAAGCTGTACCGCATCCATCAGTTCATGACCGAGCTGGTTGAGGAAGCGATTGTCTGCGGCGAAATCGTTGCGGATATCAAAGCAACCCACGTTGCTTTCACGCTGGAAGGTATTATCATGTTCTTCTTTTTGATGCACAGCCACATCTGCGAGCTGGGCAATTTCAAAAACGGCGCAGAGCTTGATTACCTGCTGCAGGCGCTCAACACCTACCTTGCATCACTTAGCAAAAAATAAATAGACTTCTCTGATAAAGCTGCTTCAAAGCAGCTTTATTTTTGTTTACAACTTTGTTGCTTGACGCTCTCTACATTAGAACCTATAATTTAATTGAACGATTAAAAATTTTACAACAATAAAACTTTTCTGCAAGGGAGCTGTTAAATTATGCAGTCTATTATGGAAAAACTTCCCAAACTTCCTGATAAAAAGAAACTTGTTGCCGGTGCTGCCGTTGTCGTACTGGCAGCCGCAGGCTGGCAGCTTTACAGCAGTATTACGCATAAGCCGCAGGAGGCAAACTACATCCCCATCGTCAGGACTATGACGATCGGCGAAAGCATCGTCGATTCCTCCGCCGTTTATCCCGGTGAGGTGCGCGGACGCTACGAAAGCCAGCTGGCTTTCCAGACTGCCGGCAGAATCGCTTCCCGTCTTGTCAACGTAGGCGACCGGGTACATGCCGGCCAGATTCTGATGACCATCGACCCGAAGGACGTAAACCAGAGCGTAGAAGCAGCCAATGCACAGCTGGCATCCGCCGTTGCCAACCAAAAGCTGGCGGCTGACAATGCGGCACGCTTTAACAAGCTGTATGCCGGCGGTGCTGTGAGCGAAGCAACGCGCGACCAATACAACACCCAGCTGGAGGCAGCCAATGCTACCCTACGCCAGGCACAGGCCAACGCCAACGCCAGCGGCAACCAGCTGAGCTACACGCAGCTGACGAGTGATGCCGACGGCGTTGTGGCAGCCATCACCGGCGAAGCAGGCCAGGTAACGGCAGCCGGTACGCCGATGGTCACCATCGTGCGCAGCGGTGAGCGTGAAATCCAGATTAACGTGCCGGAAAACGTCAAGCTGAGCGTCGGCCAGCAGGCGGAAATCAGCTTCTGGGCACTTCCCGATGTTACGGCTAAAGGCACTGTCCGCGAAATATCGCCTATTGCCGACAGCATTACACGTACCTATAAGGTGCGCGTTGCGGTGCCGCAGCTGCCTGCAGAAGCGAAGCTCGGCATGACCGCCAAGGTAAGCTTTAAGGATGCTGCGGCAGCAGCGGATGAGCTGGTTATCCCCGCTACCGCGCTGTATCAGGTGAACGGCAAGACACAGGTCTGGCTGGTACGCAACAACCGCGCAGTGCTGCAGGACGTTAAGGTTGCCGGCTACGTAGGCAACAACGTGCGTCTGGCAGGCGGCTTAAACAAGGGTGATATTCTGATAACCGCCGGCCTCAGCAAGCTTGTCGATAACCAACAGGTGCGTCTGACCAAAGGCGGTGATATCTGATGTCAAAAAACGAAAAACATCATGCCAACTGGGCAGAATGGGCTATTAACCATCGCCAGTTAGTTTACTTCTTCGCTGTGCTGGTGCTGATTATGGGTATGTTTTCCTTTAAATCGCTCGGCCGCAGCGAGGACCCCAGCTTTGCTGTCAAGCAGATGGTAATATCCGCAGCCTGGCCCGGTGCCAGCGCCAAGGATGTTGAGATGCATCTGACCAATACGTTGGAAAAGCAGATCCAAAGTCTGCCGCAGGTTAAGAAAATCACCAGCTATTCGCGTCCCGGTGTCTGCGTTATTACGGTAGCGCTCAAGGATGAGGTTACCGGCAACACGGTACGCCAACGCTGGCTGGAGCTGCGCAACATCGTCAATGACGGCAAGAAGGATTTGCCTTCGGGTACCGTAGGTCCGTTTTATAACGACCGCTTTGATGACGTTTACGGCAATATCTACGCAATTACCGGTGACGGCTTCACCTATGAGGATATGCGTAAATACGCCGAAAAAATCAAGCTCGACTTCTTCAGCGTGCCTGATGTCAAAAAGGTTGAGCTGGTAGGCGTGCAGCCGGAGAAAATCTTCGTGCAGATGCAAACCGCCAAGCTGGCACAGCTGGGACTGGATATCAACAGCATCGCCAGCACCATCAAGGCACAGACCTCGATTAATGCCAGCGGTATGATTGAGGCCGACACAGCCAACTCCTACCTGCGCATTACCGGCAGCCCCGACAGCGTGGAAAATATTGCTGCCATTCCCATCAATGCCAACGGCCGTGTCTTCCGCCTGGGCGATATCGCAACCATCACCCGCGGTTATGCAGACCCGCCGGAAACAATGATGTACTATAACGGCAAGCCCGCTGTCGGCATCGCACTTTCTATGGAGGACGGCGGCGATAACATCAAGCTCGGTGAAAATCTGGCCAAGGAAATCGCCCGCATCCAAAAGGAGCTGCCGCTCGGACTGGAGCTTAATCAGGTTGCCAACCAGCCTGAGGTAGTAAAGAAATCCATCAGCGAATTCTCCGAAAGCCTTTACGAGGCAATTATCATCGTGCTGGTAGTCAGCCTGATGACACTCGGACGCCGCAGCGGTTACGTAATTTCCTGCTGCATCCCGCTGATTTTGCTAGGCTCCTTCTGCGCCATGTTCGCTTTGGGCATTGATTTGCATAAGGTATCCCTGGGCGCACTGGTTGTTTCCCTGGGTATGCTGGTCGATGACGCCATCGTCGTTGTTGAGCTGATGGAGGTAAAAATGTCCGAAGGCATGCCGCGCAAGGAAGCAGCCTCCTACGCCTTCAAAACCTGCGCCTGGCCGCTGCTGACAGGCACCACCATTACCTGCCTCGGCTTTATGCCAATTGCCTTTTCCAAGGCCAGCGCTTCAGAATTTGCCTACAGCCTTTTCCCGGTTATGACCGTAACACTGATGCTGTCCTGGCTTGTTTCCGCAACACTGGCACCGGTATTAGGCTATGAATGGATACGTCCTACCGTTATCAAGCAGGAATCTTATGACAACAGCTTCTACCGCGCCTTCCGCAAGCTGCTGCACTGGGCCTTGGGACACCGCATCACAGTTATCGGCATTACTCTGGCGATGCTGGGCCTGTCCATGTTCATGCTGCGCTTCGTCAGCCAGGAATTCTTCCCCGCCTCCGTACGTCCGGAGCTTTTAGTAGAGCTTAATATGCCTGAGGGCAGTTCGATTAAAACTACAGATGCCGCAGCACGCAAGCTGACGAATCTGATTAAAGACGATAAAGAATTAGACCATGTTTCCACATACGTAGGCGAAAGCGCACCGCGCTTTGTGCTGGTAATCGACCCGGTACAGCCACGCGATAACTATGCACAGCTCGTTGTTGTAGCCAAAAGCGTTGAGGACCGCAAGAAGCTGGAGAAGCGCATCAGCGAGCTTGCCGCCGAGCATTTGCCGGAGGCTATCGTCTACTCCCGCTCGATTCCGCTCGGTCCGCCTGCTCCCTATCCTGTTATGATCCGCGTCAGCGGCAACAGCGATGCGCAGGTTAAGGAATATGCGCAGAAGGTGCGCAAGGTTATGGCCGCTAATCCCTATGTCAACATGACACGTCTTGACTGGTTGGAGCAGACCAACGCCGTTAAGCTGAAGGTCGACAATGACAAGCTGCTGCAAATGGGGCTCACACGTCAGACTGTGGCCAACGCTCTGCAGGCCCAGGTATCCGGTTATACCGTGGCAACCTATCTGGAGGGCGACCAGCAGATTGGTATCGTTTTCCGCCTACAGCCTGACCAGCGTGCAGATATTTCGCAGCTGGAAACTATTTCCATTCCTACGAGCAAGGGCGCTGTGCCGCTGTCACAAATTGCGCATCTTGACTACACCAGCGAGGACAATATCATCTGGCGCCGCAACCTGCGTCCTACGATTACCGTCAACGGCGGTATTGTTGACGGCGTTACCGGCAACGATGTTACCAAGCAGGTGTATAAGGAGCTGGAGCCGTTGCGCAAGGAGCTGCCTGCTGGCATGAGCATTGAGGTCGGCGGTTCGCTGGAGGACAGCAACGATACATTGAATTATCTGATGAAGCCTATACCGCTGATGCTGCTGCTGATTGTCGTTCTGATTATGCTGCAGATGCAGGATATCCGCAAGCTGCTGGTTATTATGCTGACGGCGCCGATGGGTATAATCGGCGTTATCTTCGGCCTGCTGCTGTTCAATTCCGCGTTGGGCTTTATGGCGGAGCTAGGCATCCTGGCACTCACCGGTACGATTATCCGTAACAGTATGGTGCTGGTTGACCAGATTCAGCAGCATCTTGATGCCGGAATGGAGCCTGCCAAGGCGATTACGGAATCGGCGATTGTGCGTTTCCGTCCGATTATGCTGGCGGCCTTCACTACGGTACTGGGATTGATTCCGATGTTCGCCAGCCAGTTCTGGAATGCGATGGCTGTGGCTATTGCCTGCGGCCTGACCGGTGCAACGCTGCTGACGCTGGTGGTGCTGCCGGTACTGTACGCGATTGTGTTTAAGGTTAAAGCAGAATAGAACTGAAATAGGTTTATAAAAAATTACTAAAACCCATGTCCCGCCGAAATCGGCAGGACATGGGTTTTCTTTATTCTCAATGCACACTTTAAGAGCGTGCGCTATTTTTTATTATCTTCTGCAGTACGCCTGCATATGCTCCAGCAGGAAGTCTGCTCCCTTTTCGCCCATAAACGGCAGATGGTTTGCCACAGCGCTGTTCATAAACGGAGCGCTGATAAGCACCTTCGTGTTATCGGCTTCCGCCTGCAGCAGCGCCACATCATCTGCCAAAATAAGCGTATCATGCAAGCCACGGATTACCTGTAGCCAGTCGCTTTCCTCAGCGTAGGCTTCCACAGCTGCCGCCGGCTCGGCAATCGCCTTCAGGCTGTGCGCACACATTTTGTGCAGTACAGTGATGCCGCCCTGCTCCAGAAAGGCACTCACGCCCTGCACCAAATCATAATCGCCCTTAACTACAGCCTTCTTTGGCTTGTTGTTACCCATCATAGTGAAAAGACTGAGTCTGGAAAGGCTCTTTTCCTTCGTTTGCAGGCGTAGCAACACCATAGAATCCGGCTCCCTGCCTACCGCATCTCCAACCTGCTTCAAAAAGCTCAGCGTGCCGCTGTAACCATAGGGAACAGCGTAAACATACGGCGTACCGAATTTTTCCTGCAGATATTTGGCAGCCGCAAGACCTTCGTTGCCCAGCACAATATTCACCTGTGCCAGGCCCATATCCTCCAGCTCCTCCACGCTCGTATCGCAGCAAAGACAGGCATTGCAGCTCAGTCCCAACGCTTCATCCAGCAGGCTTTTCACTTCCCAAATATCGCTCGCCATGCGGTAGCGCCACGCAGAGGCGCCGATGATGTTGTACACGCCCGCCTCCTGCGCTACATCCTTCTTTGGCAGATTGCGCACGAGCAGCTTATATGTTTCTGCCAAGCCGATACTGTAATCACCGCGGAAGCCTCCCTGTTCAAAGGCTACTAGCTTGGCCTTGACCTCATTTTGCATATAGCGGCACACGCCCTTGATGTCAGTTCCGATGACGGCAGTCACGGAAGAGGCTACGACGAAGATAACCTTCGGCGCATAGCTTTTATCCAATTCAACGATGGCATCCTCCAGGCGTGTTACGTCACCCATTACAACATCATCCTCGCTCATATGCGTAGTGAACATGCGATTTTGAAAGCGCAGGCCCAAGCCGCCGTATAAGCCCATGCTGTAATGCGTAGTACCCGCAGGGCCGTATTCCAGCACGATGGCTCCCTGTACGGCCAAAAGGCTCCAGATAATTCCCATTCTGTCCGACGGTGTCGGTAAAAATCTTACTAAGCTCACAGGCCAGCCTCCTTTCTGAATACTTTGGCATCAGCCACAGTCTGCTGCAAAATTTTCAGCAGGAAGGTGTTGCATTCAAAGCCCAGCATTTTTCCTGCCGGGTCGCTGTGCAGCTGCGCAATTCCCTTGCGGCGCAAACGTTCACCAAATTCATGTCCTATGTAAATCCACGGATGCAGTATATTATAAACATATTGCAGCGGTGCTATATTAGCCGCCTTGCAGACATACGGATCAGTAGCTGCCAAAATGCTTTCGATATCCGCAAAATCCTCCTCCCGCAGCTTATTGCTCTGAATCAGCTGCGGGACCATTCCCAACCTGCACAGATAGCTGTTGAGCTCAAAACAGTCATACTGCGTATTGCCAAAAATATACGGCACTCCCTGCACAACAGGCAAAATCTCCTGCTCCAACGCCTTGCATTCGTCGAATTTTGCATTGACCTCCGCAAGCAGCGGCAGCTCCAGATAGTCAAACAGATGCTGATATGCCTGTAAAATCTTTTCCGGCGCGGCAAAACGGTTGAAGTAAACATATGGAATGCCATACTGCTCCTGCATCTTCTGCGCCAACGGCAAGGCAATATCATTGACAACAATATTGACCTTTGCTGCAGGAGCGCGACGGATGTCGTCACTTGTGCAGCCGCTTGGCAGCTGTACACCTATTTTCACGCCGCCCTTTGTCAGCAGCACATACAGCTCCGTATCCGCAAAATCACCGAAGCGCTGTCCCAAAACATTTACACTGCCATCACATTTCTGCGGCTGCATAATGCTTTGGCAGGCAGTAATGGCGCGCTCAAAGCCAGGAAAATGGTCCTCGCACTTAAAGTGCTCGGTATGCACCGCCATTACCGGAATATTATATTGCTTTGTCAGCTCCTCAGCAATCACGTCATAATCATCACCGATAACCTCAATAACGCAGGTAGTCACAAGCATTACGCATTTAGGCTGATATTCCGACACAATCTCTTTAAACGCCTTGTGCATGCTTTCGGCACTTCCGAAGGTTACATCATGGCTGTCGAGCACTACCGAAACACAGCGCCCGTTAATACCGCCGTAGCGCTCGCTGAGAGTCAGACTTTTGGTATAATAGCTGCATTCGTCCGTACCCACGATAACCAGCAGGCAATCCTTGATGCCGCCGACAATCATAGCTGCACCCATCAGCGGACAGTGGGTGCCTGGGAAGAGTGCTGTCGTCAGTTGGGGAATATCCTTAATTGTCTGCACCTTGCTTAAACGGTTCAGACGTCCTAAAAGCTCGTTGCCATCCATACCAACAGCCTGCGGCGGCCCGCTCAGTTTTTCCTGCAGCTTGCGCCTTGCCTTTTCTTGTAAATCCATCTTTTTCTCCTATTCCTCTTCGTCCTCGCTGAGCTCCAAAACACGCTCGGCCAGCTCATTATATACCTGTACCATCGGAGAATCCTTAACAAATTCACTGACAGTACCGCCCTGATTTTCGGCAATCTGAATATCGCCGCTGCGCGGAACGTACTGCACAACCTCGGTACCGATTTCCTCCGCAGCCTTGGCCACAAGCTCTTGCTCATTTTCAATATTTTTGGCGTTGAGAATGATGCCCTTCAGGCGTGCGTAACCGCGACGACCGAAGTTTTTAATTGCCTGGGCAATGTTGCTTGCCGCATAGAGAGCCATCATTTCGCCGGAGGATACAATGAATACCTCGCGTGCGTAGCCGCCGCGAATAGGCATAGCAAAGCCGCCGCAGACTACGTCACCCAATACGTCATAGATAACGATGTCAGGCTTATAGGTTTCAAAGGCCTCCAGCTCTGCCAGTTTTTCAAAGGCAGAAATAATACCGCGGCCTGCGCAGCCGATGCCCGGAGTAGGTCCGCCGGCCTCTACGCACAGTACGCCGCCGAAGCCTTCAAAAACAATATCTTCCAGCTTCAAGGACTCTCCCTTTTCCTTTAATTGCTCCAATACTGTCGGAATGCGTTTGCCCTCCATAAGGTTTTTGGTGCTGTCACTCTTCGGGTCACAGCCTACCTGCATAACCTTGTAGCCCTTTAAGGCCAGTGCTGCCGATAAATTGGAGGTGGTGGTGGATTTGCCGATACCGCCCTTACCGTAAATTGCAATTTTTCTCATAACCTTCTCCTTTTATGTTTTGTAATAGTTGGGAAATGTTTTGAACATAAACTTTCCCCATACCATATATTTCCATATTCTAAAAAACAAGCAGGAACTATTTTTCTTAGTTCACTGCTTGTTTTTATATTATAGGGTAGTGCGCATAATACGTTTTAATTCTTCCAAATTCTTCATCACATACTGACTGGAGCAATGCATATATTTCATCGGTACAATAACAACCTTCCCGTTCTGCACAGCAGAAACAGTCTGATAGCTGGGATCATTCAAAATTTCTTCCTTGCGTATCTCGGCATTTTTATGTTGTCCGCCAAAGGACCAATCCAATACTATTAGTCTTTTGGGATTCATAGCAATAATCTGTTCCTTGCTGAGATAAGAGGACTGCGGGAAATCATATTTTGCAGCCAGATTTTCAATATTACATGCTTCACAGATGCTGGCAGGCATCGAGCCCTTTTGACCGATACCGCCGTTAGGATGAATCAGCAGAACACTTTCGATTTTCTGTCCACCGGCAGAAGCCTTGATATATGCAGCAACCTTTTCTGCCAGGCTGTCGGCAGCAGCCTTAGTATCTGCTACCTCACCAACAATTTTAATGTAATCCGGAATTTCCTGTATAGTCTTGGGCTGACGCAAGACACAGGTCTTGATGCCAACACTGTCAAGAGTGTCCGCCAGCTCGTTAGCTCTGCCGTCAGTCAGAATAACAATATCCGGTTTAAATTTCATAATCTGCTCAGGATTATTTTCGCATACAGGTATGCCCTTCAGCTTTTCGTAGCAGTTCGACAAATCCTCTTCCCTTGCCCACATATCCGTAGCAATTATCCGTTCTGTCGGTATAAGGTCCGTCAAAATATCTGTAGCGCTGTAATTTAAGCAAACTATTCTTTTAGGTGCTGATGCAAAGGTTATCTTTTTGCCTCTGGCATCAACAACAGTATAACCGCTGCCCTGCTCCTGCGAGGACAAGGACTCCTTGCCACAACCGGTGACTAACAATAAGGACAATGCCATTATTACCAGAAACAGCTTTTTCATTGTTCACCTTCAAAGCATTTTATTAAAATGTTCTTTCATAAGTAATAAACCAGTCACGGTACGGCAGCAGACAGCCTCTGGAAGCAGCCATCTCTTCGGTTCTGTTCAGAATGTTGTTGACAGCAAATTTCACGCTGTTTTCTTTATCGAACTGATAGGTAGCATTAAAGCTCAGATATTGCTTGATGCCATTGCCGGAATACGGTGCGTAAGACAGATAACGCATAGCAGCATATTGATGTAACAAATTGGTTGCCAGCTTGCCGTTTTTATAGCCTAAAACGCTGTTAATCAGCAGCTTATCATCGCAGTTTCTGAAATCGGCACCCGGTTTATCAATCTGCTTAGGATTGGAATATGCAACAGAGGTCTTGAAGCTCCAGTGGTCGCTCAAAACGCCTTCATAGGAAACCTCTAAGCCGGTGTTTTTGAATTTATTGGCATTGACAACCATGCTGTGGTCATCGTCGATTTTCTGCGTAAAGATTCTGTTGCTGATATCCAGATGGTACAAAGAAACCTTTAAGAATTCACGCGGAGACAACAGCTTCTTCCATCCGATTTCATAGTTCCAGCCGGTTTCGGGGCCAAGGTCATCATTAAAAATCATAGAATCGCTGTCGGAATATTGGTCACCGATGGTAGGCATACGGAAGGATTTGTTGACGTTCAGGAATACGGTATCCTTATTGTTAAGCTTGTGCAGTAATTGTAAGGACGGCAGGAATTCATTCTTCATGTCGTCATACATTACTTCACGGCCGCCGAAGGATAAGGTTGTTTTATCGGTCATATTGTCAACTGCCTGAATATATACAGCCTTTCTGTGACGTTTAATCATATCCAGACCGAAGGAGGTGCCCTTAACGTTGCCATGAGAATCTGCTTCCAAAGCCATTTCTGCACCGGTAGTAATGTTAAACTTGCCGATATCGAAATTATATTTAGCGTCTACGCCATAGTTCCAGCTAGTTCTGCGCAGGGAACTCTTGGGCATCAGCTCATAAGCTGCGTTATAAGCATCATTTTTGTATTTACGTTTCTGACCGAAGACGGTAACATCCAAACCTTTATTATTATATGCTACATTCAGGTCATGGAATAAAATATTTGTTTCATTAGAGCCGGTCTTCTTTAAGGCTTTAAACTTATCGTAATTATTCTGATTATCAGTTAGCATATATCTCATAGATAAGTTATCATTAGGCTTATATTTTAACATAACACTGTTTTTCTCCATCCACTTGCCTTGAGATGTTTTCTTAGCAGTGTACCAGTTGCGTTCCGCAATTCTGTCATGTGTATATGCCATACCGAATTTATCTTCGCTTACATTCAAGGTAGCCAGACGCTTGCCTCTGCTGCCGTAGCCTGCACTTGCAGAAATTTGTTGGGACTGCTTGGTAATGATATTGATAACACCGGTCAAGGTATCGGTGCCGTAAAGAACTGCGCCGGTACCGCGGATGATTTCGATTCTTTCAACAGCATTAACGGGAATAGCGTCCAGGTTACCGAAGCCCTGCATATTTAAAGGAACACCGTCAACCAGAATAGTCGGGTTACGGCTTGCACCGGTCAAACCTCTCATACCAAACGTAGAGCCAACACCGGTAGGTTGAGCGGCAATTGCGCCAGCAGCATATTCCAGTACTTCCTGTACGTTGCTGCCGTTGTAGTTTTTAATATCCTCCGCAGTGAAAATTTCAGTAGTAGCGGGAGTATTCAGCTCCTGCTTAATTTTCTCCTGAGAAGCTGTTACAACAATTTCGTCCAAATTATATTGATCCAGCTTTTCTGCTGCAAAGCTTACGCTTTGAGGCAAAATTCCCAAAATCATGAATAAAGCGGCAACTTTTTTTCGGTTCATTTTCAACATAAAAATACAATACCTCCTAACAACTTCATCAAACACTCATACACTCACCTAATGCTTATACTCTAGCATTATTATGTTGTTTATGTTATGATGATACAGTATACTCCATATAGTAACTATAATGTCAATAGGAGAGATTTTTAAATGGTAAACAAAAGCAACTTCTTTTACGCAAGTGACTTGGCGCAATTATATAACATATCAAAACAGACGCTGATTTTCTACGATAAAAAGGATTTGTTTAAGCCTGATTATGTAGATTCGAACGGTTATCGCATGTACTCGCTGAAACAGTTTTTCATCTTGGGAATTATTTTGGATTTGAAAACAATGGGCTTCCACCTTAACGATATAAAGAATTTTTTGGAGCACCGCACCCCTGAAGATACGCTTTCTCTGCTCAATAAGCAATTACATAAATTGACAAAGCAAATAGAGCTCACTACAAAATTATGTGATAATATAAAATCTAAAATTAATACTATAAACATCTACAATGATTGCAAACTGAACGAAATTACCTTGTCCTATAGAGAAGAGGAATATTTTTTGGTAAGTGAGCAAATCCCGCTTTCGTTACCACAAAAGGAACGTTTTTTAGCTGCTGCCACCCTGCTGAATTCGGCTGTCGACCAAAACGGGCTTAAAGAATATAGTATCAGCGGTTTTATTTTTAATGACACAATTACCGATTTTTCTCCGGAATCCTACAAAGTTTTCTGCAAGACTAATAAAAAAAGGCACAATTACATAAAACCTTACGGCCTGTATCTGCAAATCTGCATTAATACCAATTTTGCCGACGCGGTAAATACAGCAAAACCGTTTTTAATTAAATTTTGTCAAGCACTAAATTTAAAAACAAATAATATTATTTATATCAAAACATTAAGAAATTACTGGTCAACCGATTCGCATGACAACTTCATTTCTAAAATAGAAGTACCCGTATTATAAACTGATTATAGTAAGTATAATGTTTACCGCCACTCTTTCCTTGACATTCCCCTGTATTTCAAGTAAACTTAAACTAAGTTCTTCAAAACCGCAAGTAAGCTTACGCCTCCGGCTCATTTACCTGCGGACAATTAAATAAGCAGTATACCCTGCAGATGCACTTTGTCTGCAGAAGCTTAAGCAAGGCCATTTATTTTTATTTGGTACATTCTAAGAGTAGTACAAACTGACGATTTTTAATCGTCATGGTACTGCTCTTTTTTTGTTTTTGCGCTGCTTATGTATTTTTTATTGCATCTGTGTTAAAATGAAAGGAGAAAAACCATGCAAGACCTGGCAACAAAATTTGCAAACCTGACGATTCAAAGTGACTTCATCTTCAAAAAGGTTATGTCGCGCAAGCGCATTTGCAAGCATCTGTTGGAGGAGCTGCTGCAGATTGAGATTGCGGACATCAAGTACCTGGAGGCAGAAAAGACGCTTGAGCCTGAGTACACCAGCCGTGGCATCCGCCTTGATATCATCGTAGCGGACGATAAAAACACGCATTATAATCTGGAGATGCAGGTGAAAAATAATAAAAATCCCGATACGGATACCTACGTCCTGCCCAAGCGCTCACGCTATTATCAGGCGCTGCTTGATATTGATTTGCTGCAGAAGGGACAGCCTTATGACCTGCTGCCACCGACCTTTATCATTTTTATCTGCGTTTTTGATTTATTTGAACAGGGTAATTATGTCTATACCTTTAAAAAATGTTGTCTGAAAAATCGGGAGTTAGAGCTTCCTGATGAAGCGACAACTATGATTTTAAACACAAAAGGTACGCATGGCGATATTTCTAAAGACATCAAGAGCTTTTATGATTATGTAAACAACCACATTGTAACTACTGATTTCACCAAGCAGATTGACGATGAAATCAGCTATCTTAAATTAGATACGAAAGTGAGGCGGGAATTTATGCTTATGGAAGCACGTTTGTTAGATGAAAGACGTGAGGGCAAAGCTGAGGGCATTGCTGAAGGCGAAGCAAATGCCAATATTGCTACTGCTAAACGTATGCTGGCTAAGGGCTACTATTCTCTCGAGGTTATCGCTGAGCTTACAAATTTATCTCTCGCTGATGTGGAGAAGCTGAAGGAAGAAGCTTAAGCACTCTAATACTGATTTCACCAAGCAGATTGACGATGAAATCAGCTATCTCAAATCAGATACGAAAGTGAGGCGGGAATTTATGCTTATGGAAGCGCGTTTGTTAGATGAAAGACGTGAGGGCAAAGCTGAGGGCATTGCTGAAGGCAAGAAGATTGGCCTTGCTGAAGAGAAACTCGCTACTGCTAAGCGTATGCTGGACAAGGGCTACTATTCTCTCGAGGATATTGCAGAGCTTACAAATTTATCTCTCGCTGATGTGGAGAAGCTGAAGGAAGAAGCTTAAGCACGTAAAGCAAGCCTAATACCAAAATAAAAAATTAAACACAAAGCACTAAAAACCCATGTCCCGCCGAAATCGGCAAGACATGGGTTTTCTGCATTCCCAACGCACGCTTTAACATCGTGCACCATTTTATTGTATTATCTTTGCATCCGCAAGCCTCTGCTTTACTCCTTCTGATACAAATCATAATAACGCCCCTTGCGCGCCAGTAGCTCTTCATGGCTGCCGCATTCCGCAACAGCGCCTTCGTCAAGCACCACAATCTTGTCCGCATGACGGATGGTGGAAAGACGGTGCGCAATAATCAGCGTGGTGCGTCCTACCGCCAGCTCGTCGAGCTCCTTTTGTATCTGCTGCTCAGTAATATTGTCGAGCGCACTTGTAGCCTCATCCAGCACTACTACCGGAGGGTTTTTGAGGAAGACACGCGCAATCGCCAAGCGCTGCTTCTGGCCGCCGCTCAGCTTCACGCCGCGCTCACCCACCTCGGTATCGTAGCCCGCAGGCAGCTTTTGAATGAACTCATCCGCCGCCGCAGCCTTCGCTGCCGCCTGCACCTCGTCCGCTGTCGCATCCGGTTTAGCATAGGCTATGTTGTAGCGCACGCTGCCGCCGAAGAGAAAGACATCCTGCTGCACCAGGCCGATTTGCCTGCGCAGTGATTCCTGCGTAAATTCACGGATATCACAGCCGTCCAGCAAAATTCTGCCGCTCTGAGGCTCGTAAAAGCGCAGTAAAAGGCTGGCAATCGTTGTTTTGCCTGCTCCCGTAGCGCCCACAAAGGCCACGGTTTCACCTGCTGCCACATTCAGCGAAAGATTGCGGATAACAGGTCTGCCGTCCGCATAGGCAAAGCTGACGTTATCAAAGGTAATATTCCCTTTACAGGGCGGACAAATTTTAGCATCCGATGCATCAATAATCTCGGGCTTTTCCTGCAGCAGCTCATAAAAACGCTTGAAGCCTGCCATGCCGCGCTGATATACCTGAATGAAGCCTAAAAGCTGCATCAGCGGCTTCATAAACAGGCCCACGTAGAGGAAGAAGGCCACCAGCTCGCCGAAGCTCATCAGCCCCTGATTTATCAGCAGACCGCCCACGACTAATATCGCCACATTGATAAAGTTGCTGAAGAAAATCATACTACCGACGAAATAGGAGGTTATTTTAAAGGATTTTTTACATACCGTCAGATAGGCATCCGCCTTTTCCATAAACTGCGCCATATCGCTGCGCTCGCCCGCGAAGGCTTTGATCAGACGCACGCCGTTAATGCTTTCCGCAGCCTTGCCCGTTACCTCGCCCATTGCCACACGATTGGCAAAGAAGGCCTTTTTCATGCGCAGGTTGACGAAAACGGTATGCACTGCCTTCACCAGAAGCAGGAAGGCAATAAGGCTGCCCAGCATAGGATTCATGTAAATCAGAATAACCATAGTGCCGCCCATCGTCAGCCCGCAGACGATAAGATCAATCGGCGCATTGCCTGCGAAGCCGTTAATTTCGCTCAAATCGCTGGTGAGGCGCGAAAGCAGCTGGCCGCTTTTGTTTTTATCGTAAAAGCCGAAGGACAGCTTCTGCAGATGGCTGAACAAGTCGCGGCGCATATCGCGTTCCATGGAATAGCTCATGGACTGCGCCCAGTAGATGATGCTGAAATGCATGCCGAAGTTTACCAGATACATGGCCAGCAGTGCCGTCGACCATTCAAGGAGCAGCGGCAGATTCTTAAGCGGCAGCTGCTGTTCCAGCATCAGCTTCACTACATAGGGAAAGAAGAGCTCGAGCAGTGCACGCAGCAGCGAGCCTATCACGAGAAAGAGCAGGATGCCCTTATACGGTTTATAATAGCTGATAAATGTTTTGAACATAAAGCTTTCCTATCCTCTATTCATATATTCTAAAGCGCAGGCAGCAGCTTTTGCCGATGTACTTGGCGCAAAACGCTGCCGCAGCATGATAATCTTTATTTTATAATGATACAGTCTACACTATATAGCAGGTATAAGGTCAATAGGATGTATTATCAAATAATATCACTAAGCGAGTTATTCGCTAAATGCTATAATGCAGGCGCTTCACTAAAAAACTGCCTTCCGAAAATTGAAAGGCAGTTTTTGTGTTGCTTAAGCCTTATTCGGCAAGCAGCTTGCCTGCTTCCGCCAGCTTGGCCATTGCTTCGTCATCGGGAGCACCCAGCGCCAGTACGCCGTCAGCTACAAGTGTTGCGCCCGCGTCCTTAACGCGTGCTTCCCAGTCCTGCATATAGGTTCCGCCCCAGCCATAGGAGCCGAAGAGTGCTACCTTTTTGCCCGCCAGCTTGCCTTCAAGCTCGGTAAAAAACGGCTCGAATTCGCATTCCTCCAGCACCTCTGCACCCATTGCCGGGCAGCCCAATGCCAAAGCCTCATAGCCTGCAGCCTCGTCAGCAGTGATTTCGCTGACATTTTTTACAACAGCCTCCGCACCGGCAGCGTTAATTGCTTCCGCAACAGCGTCAGCCATCATTTGTGTATTACCGGTACCGGTCCAAAAAATTACAGGAATTTGTTTCATGATAGTGTCCTCCTTTTGCTTTAGACTTTACTTTTGATAATAACCCTGGATTTGCTCCAGCAGGAAATCAGCACCCTTTTCGCCCATAAACGGCAGGTGTGTTGCCACTACGCCATTCATAAACGGTGCGCTGATGAGCACCTTCATGTTGCTTGCATCTGCCTGCGTGAGCGCCACGTCATCCGCAAAAAGCAGCGTGTTGCGCAGCTCACGGATTTTCTGCAGCCATTCGCCCTCTTCGGCGTAGGCTTCTACATCTGCCGCAGGTTCGGTAATGGCCTTCAGGCTGTGCGCGCACATTTTGTGCGTCACGCTGATGCCTACCTGCTCCAGAAAAGCGCCCACACCACGCACCAGGTCATAATCTCCCTTAACAGCTGCCTGCCTTGGCTTACTGCCGCCCATCATGGTAAACATGCTGAGCATGGACATGCCCTTTTCCTTCATTTTGATGCGCATCAGCACTATGGGCTCAGGAGCTTTGCCAACTGCTACGCCTACCTGCTCCAAAAAGCTTACGGTGCCGCTGTAGCCGTAGGGAACGGCATAAACATACGGCGTTCCGAACTTTTCTTCAAGATATTTGGCAGCGGCAAGGCCTTCATTGCCCAGCACAATATTTACCTGTGCCTTGCCCATAGCCTGCAGCTCGTCTACGCTGGTGTCGCAGCAAAGGCAGGCATTACAGCGCAGTCCCAGCGCTTCATCCAGCAGGCTCTTTACCTCCCAGATGTCACTTGCCATGCGGTAGCGCCACGCAGAGGCGCCGATGATGTTGTACACGCCTGCCTCCTGCGCTGCATCCTTCTTTGGCAGATTACGCACGAGCAGCTTGTAGGTTTCCGCCAAACCGACGCTGTAATCACCGCGGAAGCCGCCCTGCTCGAAGGCCACAAGCTTAGCCTTGACCTCGTTTTGCATATAACGGCACACGCCCTTGATGTCGGTGCCGATGACGGCAGTTACGGAAGAGGCTACGACGAAGATAACCTTCGGCGCATAGCTTTTATCCAGTTCGATAATTGCTTCCTCCAGACGTGTTACATCGCCCATGACAACATCATCCTCGCTCATATGCGTGGTGAAGAGGCGGTTTTGAAAGCGCAGGCCCAAGCCTCCGTATAAGCCCATGCTGTAGTGCGTGGTGCCGGCGGGGCCGTATTCCAGCACGATAGCGCCCTGTACGGCCAAAAGGCTCCAGATAATTCCCATTCTGTCCGACGGTGTCGGTAAAAATCTTACTAAGCTCACAGGCCGGCCTCCTCTCTGAATTTCTTTGCGTCGGCTACAGCCTTCGCCACTGCCTGCAGCATGAAGCTGCTGCATTCAAAGCCCAGCATTTTGCCTGCCGGGTCGCTGTGCAGCAGGGCAATGCCCTTGCGGCGCAGGCGCTCACCGAACTCATGGCCCATATAGAACCACGGATGCAGTACGTCGTAAACATATTGCAGCGGTGCGATATTCGCCGACTTGCAGATGTACGGGTCGGTTTGCGCCAGAATGCTTTCGATATCAGCAAAATTAGCCTCGCTCAGCTTATTGCTCTGAATCAGCTGCGGCACCAGGCCCAGGCTGCACAGATAGCTGTTGAGCTCAAAGCAGTCATACTGCGTATTGCCGTAGATATAGGGCACGCCCTTTACGTCAGGCAGCACCTGCTGCTCCATTTCCTTGCATTCCTCAAACTTAGCGCCAATCTCCGCAGGCAGCGGCAGCTCCAGATAATTAAACAGATGCTGATAAGTCTGCAGGATTTTTTCCGGCGCTGCGAAGCGGTTGAAGTAAACGTAAGGAATGCCGTACTGCTCCTGCATAGTCTGCGCCAACGGCAGCGCAATATCATGCACGACGATGTTTACCTTCGCTGCTGGAGCACGGCGGATTTCTTCAGCAGTGCAGCCGCTGGGCAGCTGTACGCCTAGCTTGACGCCTGCTGCCGCTAAAAATGCGTGCAGCTCCGTGTCGGCAAAGTTGCCCATGCGCTGGCCCAGAACGTTGACGCTACCGTCACAGTCCTGCTTTTGCATCATGGCGGCGCAGGCAGTGATGGCGCGCTCCAGACCGGGGAAGTGATCCTCGCACTTAAAGTGCTCGGTGTGCACCGCCATTACCGGAATGCTGTACTGCTTCGTCAGCTCTGCGGCAATGGCGTCGTAATCATCGCCGATTACCTCAATTACGCAGGTGGTGACGAGCATCACGCATTTCGGCTGATATTCCGCCACTATTTCTTTGAAGGCCTTGTGCATGCTTTCAGTGCTGCCGAAGGTCACGTCATGGCTGTCGAGCACTACGGAAACGCAGCGTCCCGCAATACCGCCGTAGCGCTCGTTGATGGTGAGGCTTTTGGTGTAATAGCTGCATTCGTCCGTGCCTACGATTACCAGCAGGCAATCGTCGATACCGCCTGCCACCATCGCCGCGCCCATCAGCGGACAGTGGGTGCCGGGGAACAGCGCTGTCGTGAGCTGGGGCACATCCTTGATCGTCTGCACCTTGCTCAAGCGGTTAAGACGGCCTAAGATTTCGTTGCCGTCCATGCCTGCAGCCTGCGGTGGCATCCCCATTTTCTCAGCCATTTTGCGCATTTCGTCCTTCTTGTCACCCTTCATGGCCTGCATCATGCTCATCATCTTGCCCATGTCGGGCATAGCGCTTTTGCCGCCGTTTTTCTGCTTGGCCTTGATGGCTTCGATGGCGCTTTTGGGCATGCCCATTTTTTCGGCCATCTTCCACATTGCATCTTCCTTTAAGTCCATGTACTGCCTCCTATTCTTCTTCGTCCTCGCTCATAGCCAGCACATGCTCGGCTAATTCGTTGTATACCTGCACCATTGGGGAATCCTTGACAAATTCGCTGACGGTACCGCCCTGATTTTCGGCAATTTGGATATCGCCGCTGCGCGGTACGTACTGCACAACCTCGGTACCGATTTCTGCAGCAGCCTTGGCTACCAGCTCCTGCTCATTATCGATGTTTTTGGCGTTGAGGATGATGCCCTTTAAGCGTGCGTAGCCGCGACGGCCGAAGTTTTTGATGGCCTGGGCGATGTTGCTTGCCGCGTAGAGGGCCATCATTTCGCCGGAGGATACGATGAATACCTCGCGTGCGTAGCCTCCGCGAATGGGCATGGCGAAGCCGCCGCAGACTACGTCGCCTAATACGTCGTAGATGACGATGTCAGGCTTGTAGGTTTCAAAGGCTTCCAGCTCTGCCAGCTTTTCAAAGGCGGAGATGATGCCGCGGCCTGCACAGCCGATGCCGGGGGTGGGGCCGCCGGCTTCTACGCACAGAACGCCGCCGAAGCCTTCAAATACAATGTCCTCTAATTTCAAGGCTTCGCCTTTTGCTTTCAGTTGTTCTAATACTGTGGGGATGCGTTTGCCTTCCATGAGGTTTTTGGTGCTGTCGCTTTTGGGATCGCAGCCTACTTGCATTACTTTGTAGCCTTTTAATGCGAGGGCTGCGGATAAATTGGAGGTGGTGGTGGATTTGCCGATGCCGCCTTTACCGTAGATTGCTATTTTTCTCATGTTTTTCTCCTTATGGGTTATAGTTATTGAGGGTTATTATTGATGTTTAATGCGAAGGATAGTCTGCTTCCCTTACTCTTGCGTGCTATGATACTTTTTGCCCGGGGCGGCAAAAAGTATCCAAAAAACGCCCTTAACGGCTGCTCCGCCGGATTCCGGCGACTAGATTCGCAAAATTTTTCACGTCGCTGATTTTTGCGTGCCGTTCATCCGCAGGATGCGTCAACACTCCAGCGAAAAATTCCTGTGCCTGTCCGTTGCTTGCGCAGTTCGCTTGACATCATGGTTCTTGCGAGCCCGTCGTCCGTTCCGGTCTGCGCAGCGCCAAGGGTTGTGTGCTGAAAATTTTTGCTAAGTTTAGCCTATCATGCGTGACGAAAGTTTGAGCAAAGTACAAACCTGCTTCCGTTTCGCTTGCGTGCTATGATACTTTTTGCCCGGGGCGGCAAAAAGTATCCAAAAAACGCCCTTAACGGCTGCTTCGCCGGATTCCGGCGACTAGATTCGCAGAATTTTTCACGTCGCTGATTTTTGCGTGGTGTGCTTCCGAAGGGTTCGTCAACACTCCAGCGAAAAATTCCTGTGCCTGTCCGTTGCTTGCGCAGTTCGCTTAACATCGTAGTTCTAGCGAGCCCGTCGTCCGTTCCGGTCTGCGCAGCGCCAAGGGTTACGTTCTGAACGTACTAGCTAAGAATGACGTGCTTTTTGTTTAAGCGAAGTATAGCCTGCTTCCCTTACGTTTGCGTTCTATAACATTATGCCTAGTTTTCGCGTGCAAGCCTATTATTTATATTCAATTACAAACGGGAAGCCTTGTACGAAGTAGCAGCGTACTTTTTGGCCGGCGTCGTTTTTAGCAGCACTGAAGCGCCATTTGTAAAAGGCGCTGAGGGCGTTGTTATCCAGAGTGCTGTTGCCGCTGGAGCGCACTACTACGGCGCTTTCTACGCGCCCATCGATGCCTACAACGCCACGCACGACAACGCGCCCGCCGATTCCCGCATCACGCAGTGCCTGCGGATAAACCGGAGCCGCAGTAGAGGCTACACGCGGAGGCACCTTGGGATTGCGTGCAATGCTGGGGCCTGCACCGTCGCCAATGCCGCTACCGTGTCCCGCACCGTGACCGCCGCCGCTGCCACTGCCGCTGCCTGCACCAATACCGCTGCCGCTGCCTGTGCCATGGCCGGTTCCGTGACCGCCGCCGCTGCCACTACCGTTGCCACTGCCGCTGCCTTTTTTTGCACCTGCAGGCACATGCTTCACAACCTGCTTATGCTCTATCTTGCCGTCAGGCAAAGTTATCGTTTCTTCCTCCACGACATCCTCTACCTGCTCCTCGCCATCTTCGGCAGCATCAGCGACAGCTTCATCGCCGCCACCGCCACCGCCGCCTCCGGCATCAAAGAACACTACGGTGTCAACATCCGCAGCCGGCGGCTGCATGGCAAAGACCCCGGAAAACGCCAGTGCGACGAACAATATAAAATGTATTATCAGTGAACCGCAAAAGCCAAAGCGCTGACGTGCCTTCGCCTGCAGCTTTTCTATCTGCTTCATCGTTACTTACCGCCATCCGTTGCCAGGCCGAAGCGTGCTACGCCTGCGCCCTTCAGCTTATCTACCAGCTTAATCACCTCGCCGTACTCCAGCGCCTTTTCCGCACGGATGACAACGGCGAAGTTTTTGTTCTTCTTCTGCTCCAGCCCTGCCTGCAGCGCCAAGGCCTCCGCATCCGTTTGGGCATCGCCCAAATAAATGCTGCCGTCGGCCTTCATCGTCACGGCGAAGGTTGTCGTGGTATCCGTCGCCGCATTTTTAGCCTGCGGCAGCTTCACCGGAATCGTTTTCAGGTCAATCATATACATCGTGCTCAGCATAAAAAAGACCAGCAGGAAGAACATAATATCAATCATCGGGATAATCATCAGCGGCGGCGTTTTTCTGTTACGCACATCTCGCAGCTTCATGCTCTTGCTCTCCTTGTTTCAGCCTCCAGCAGCGCGCTGAAGCACTGCTCCATATCCGTAATCATATTGTCCATACGGTGAGCGAAATAGGAATGCGCGCACAGCGAAAGAATAGCTACGCACAAGCCTGTCGCCGTCGCAATCAGCGCTTCGCCGATACCGCCGGTAATCGCTATCGGCGCACCTGCCTCTACATTGAAAATGCTGAAGGCACCGATCATGCCCACGATAGTGCCCAGCAGTCCCAGAAGCGGGGACATCGTTACGATAATGCCAAGATAATCCAGCTTATCGCGCAGCGTCGCCATAAAAATACCGGCACGGCTTTCGAGGAAGGCGCTCTTTTCTTCCTTACCGCCTGCAATTGCCGCCACATCGGCAAGCATCTGTGCGCACTGGCCGCTGCCCTTGCGCGCCAGCTCCGTCGCCACAGCAAAATCACCGCTGCGCACGGCGGCACAATAGCGGGAGGCAAAGACAGCGCCGCTGTCCACGCTCTTATAATATATAAACCGCTCAATGGCGATTGCTATCACAGTTATAGAACAGGCGAGCAACGGCCACATAACCAGTCCGCCCTTATGAAAGTACATTATCAAATCTGTTATTGCCTGCATATTTTCCTCACAAATCCACAAATGCTGTCGTACTTTTACAGGAGGTGCATACTGCTCCCCAAAGTACAGAAAGGAGCAGTATGCTGTATATTATGGAATCAAAACTCTGAGTTAATTAAAAGGTCATCTCTGCGCCTACACGCCAGGTGCGGCCATCGATAGTATAGCTATGATTTTCATCATAGGGTAAGGTCTTGTCAAAGATATTGTCTACACCAGCATAAACATGCAGATTTTTAGTAATTTGCTTGTCTGCAACAAAGTTAAACGTGTTAAAGGTATAGGTATTAACATTGCTGGAAACCTTGTACAGATAATCTACATACCACTTAGACCACAAAGTTGCGGTAAACGGCAATTCAGCATTATCGGTATAGCTTAATTGAACAACACCGTTTTGTCTTGCTCTGTTATTCAGACGAGCATTAGTGGTTTTATCCTTGGCATCCGTATAGTTATAAGTAGCCTTAACATTCCAATTATCATTGAAATTGTAACCAACCTCTGCTTCTGCACCACTGATTTCCGCTTCGCCTACATTGTAGTATTTGCTCTTGACAACCATGCCGACACCGGGAACATAGCCACGGTAGAACATATCAGAATCAATAAGATTATCTATTTCATTATGATAATAACCTAATTTGCCGGACCATTTACCTTGCTCTGCTTCAAAACCGATGTCGAAATTAGTTGCTTTCTCAGGTTTTAAATCAGGATTACCTAAGACCTGAACATTCATCATTCCCATGCGTTTATCCATGGTAGAGTACAATTCATATACTGTCGGCGCACGGAAGCTCTTGCCATAGTTGACCTTAAAGCGGCTATTATCGCTGAAGCTATAGGTAGTACCGATTTTAGGAGATGTATGACTGCCGAAGGCATTGTGATGGTCAAAACGCACAGCAGGAATAAGCAGCCATTTATCAGTAATTTTCCATTCATCCTGCAGATAAGCAGCATAAGTATCTACATCCTTTTCAGAACCTGCTTTAGTGATACCTGCAAAGGTTTCGCTATATTTGTTATCACCGCCACCGCCGAAACGTGTACCACGCATATTGGTCGTAGTCCATTCAGCGCCATAAGTCATAGTGTTTTTATCATTCAGCTTCATGCTGTTTTTGCCTTCAAACACCAAAGTATCATACGAGGTATGGTCAAAATCGGTAATAGCATTATTTTCGTTTGTTACGTTGCTTTTCTTTAATGTATTGTAATACATACGCAGATTATAATCGTTTTTATTATCCTTGCCATAATAGGTCAAAGCATAATCGGAACGGTTGTTATCATAATTATAAACACCTTTGTCAGTGCCTTCACTGCTATTACTGGTGAACTGTTCACGCATAAAATTCAAATCTAAAGCAAGACCACGGTTAGCATCAAAGGCATAATCAAAACCAAGATTTAAGAAACGGCGAGGTCCATACATATTGGAGCTGCTAGTATCATAACCTTTGGTTTTATTGTAATAGCCGCTAACCTCTTTACGGACATCTTCAATACCGCCGCTGGCTTTTACACTTACTTTGCCTTGACGTCCGGAAGAATAATAGAAGTTTGTACCCATTTCTTTAGTGCCGGTATGAGCACCGATACTTGCATGCTCTTGGTTGGCTTTCTTTGTAATGATGTTAATAACACCACCCATAGCATCGCTACCATACAAAGCAGAACCATTGCCACGAATAACTTCAATGCGTTCTACATCTGCAAGATTGATACGGCTCAGCTCATAGGCATTCATTGTAGAACCGGTGTTTTCGGCAGCCATACGACGACCGTCAACCAAAATCAACGTGTGCTTGCTTTCCATACCGCGAACCATAACCACATTGCCGGTCATGCCAACCTCTTGTACATCAATGTTGGTTGCAAAACGCAAGGCATCGCGCACGTTATAAGCAGCAGTATTTTTGATATCCTCTTGGGTAATAACCTCAACGCTTTGCGGAACCTCTTTTTTCTCCAGCTGTGTTTTGGTAGCGGTCACAACATAATCCGCACCGCTGTATTCATCGTAATTATCTGCCTCAGCAGCAAATGCCATATGGCCAACTGCACTGACAACGCAGGCAGTGAGTAAGGCTATCTTCTTTTTGTTTAAATTTCTCATAATGCACCTCTTTTTTCTGCTTATTTTTATGGTATATTTTACACCCGCAAGGTCAGCAGCCGCTAACCCACGGATAAAAAAATATCGGAAGAATTTATTTTCTGTCGAACCAAACGACAAAATCACCCGCAGGCTTTTCGCCCTTCTGTTTGCGCTCCAGCGGTGTGATTACGGCAATCTTGAGCTTTGGGCGCAAGGCTTCCAGCTTTTGCGCCGTGCCCAGATGCGCGTCGGAGTGGAAGCAGCCGTTGATATGCAGAACCTGCATTTTCTGATGTGCATCGCTGAACGCAGCAATGCTCTCGGCCATTTTGTCATCCTTCAGACATTGCGCCGCATAAACTGCTGCTAAACGCGCTGGCGGCATCTTCATCGGAGCTGCCGGGGAGCTCATCTGCGCATAAAATTTTTCTTTATACGCGCCCTCGGGAGCATAGGTATGCTTGGGCAGCCATTGCTGATACTGCGCCTCCACGCCCTCCGTCGAAGCGTTGTTTTTCGCTACGTGCGCCGCCAAAAAGCGCGGTACGTTAGCAGCAACAACGGGCATTTTCTTTTCTTTGGCAAAATTTACCAGCGGAGCATAATCCGTGCGGTAGTTAGGCCAGGGGCGGGCGGTGGCCAGGAAATCCTCCTCGCTCAAAGCGCCTGCCAGAAAGTTATTTAACTTACTTTGGTTATCTGCCTCAAACATTTCCATGGATAAGGCCAGTTTCGCGCCTTTTGCCTTATACATTGCCTCCAAAAGCTCTAATTCATATTGGTGTATTTCACTTTGGTCATGATATTCACCAAAGAAGACTACATCATACTTTTGCAGCTTGCTTGCCAGCTGCACTGCTGTTAAATTTTTACCGCTCTGCGCATCGCCGAACTGCGCCGCACCTGCGGCACCTGCGCCCAGGCACAGCATTGCCATGCTAAGAGCGATTATTTTCATGAATTTATTCATCTTAATCATGCTCCTCTACACTATACGGAAAGCACACGGGGTACTGCGTCCCGTTGGCCTCGACACGCATTATCACAGCCTTCACATCGTAAAGCTCTTCAATCACAGTCTGCGTGAACACCTCGTCCGTAGGTCCGTCTGCCATGATTGTGCCCTTTTTCAGCGCAATCAGACGCTCACTGTAGCGCGCCGCATGGTTCAAATCGTGCAGCACCATGATAACCGTCAGCCCCATTTCGCGATGCAGGCGCACCACAAGCTCCATCAGCTCCAGCTGATGATGCACATCAAGATAGGTCGTAGGCTCATCGAGCAGCAGAATCTTCGGCTTCTGCGCCAGCGCCATGGCCAGCCACGCGCGTTGACGTTCACCCCCGCTCAGGGTATGCACAAGGCGCGTACGCAGCGGTCCCAGCTCAGTAAACTCCAGTGCCTCTTCAATCGCCAGGCGGTCCTCCTGATTGAGGCCGTCGAAGAACCTGCGGTACGGCAGGCGTCCATAGCACACCAGCTCCTCCACCGTCGTGCCGCCGGGAGCGTTCGCGCTCTGCGCCATCACTGCCAGCGTGCGCGCCACCTCTTCCGTGGACATTTTGTTAATGTCCTTGCTGTCGAGATAAACTGTGCCTGTCGCAGGCTCCAGCAGGCGGCAGAGCGCCTTCAACAGCGTTGATTTGCCGCTGCCGTTCGGCCCGATAATCGTCACAATCTCCGGACGGGAAATATCCAGCGTCAGGTCCCTGATTATCGTGTGCTCGCCGTAGCGCAGAGTAATTTTTTGTGTATGTAATGTCGGGATATTCATAGCTTAACGCATCCTCCGTTTCAGCAGATACAAAAAGAACGGACCGCCGATGAAGGACATGAAGATGCCCACGGGAATTTCCAGCGGACTGAAAAGCGTTCTTGCCGCCGTATCAGCCAGTGTTACCACCGCACCGCCGGCAATCGCCGCACAGGGCAGCAGGTATTCGTGGTCGCTGCCGATTAACAGGCGCATTATATGCGGCACAATGAGGCCCACAAAGCCCAGCATGCCTGCCACGCTTACGGAAACCGCCGCCAGCAGCGCGGAAAGAAAGATCAAAATTGTACGCATACGCATCACGCGCACGCCCAGACTTTTGGCCAGCTCATCACCCAGCTGCAGAGCGTTCAGCGAGCGGGCGCAAAGAATCGTGCCGATAATACCAATGGCGCTATAAGGCAAAAGCATTTCCACATGCCCCCAGCTGCGTCCCTGAAAGCCGCCAGCCATCCACATTACGGTTCCCTGGATTCTGTCGCTGTAAAACACGTTCAGCGCCGCCATACCACCGCCAAAGAAGGTGGCAACTGCCACGCCCGCCAGAATCATTCGCAGCGGGTTGATGCCCTTTTCCCACGCCAGGAAAAAGACGATGCCTGTGGAAAGCACGGCGCCGACAAAGGCTGCCAGCGGCACCATGGCAGATTGTTCCGGGAAAAGCAGCATTATCACCATCGCAAAAAGACCTGCGCCGGCGCTCACGCCGATGATACCGGGGTCTGCCAGCGGATTATGCAGCACGCCCTGCAGGTTGCAGCCTGCCAACGCCAGGTTAGAACCTACAAGCACGGTCACGATTGTACGGGGCAGGCGGATGAGGTTGACAATGCGGTCGGTGTCCGCATCTGCCTCTCCCAACAGCGCCGCCCATGTTTCGCCCACCGAAAGGCTCACCGTACCACTGCCGATGCTCACGAAGATGCCTGCGACTAGCAGGATGCACAGGCCGCAAAAGACCGCTATACGCATTTTTTCTTTTGTTTTGGCATCATTACTCATTACTTGGCCTCTCCATAGATATATTTTTTCATAATCTTCATCGCGTCGATAGTGTGCGTGCCGGGGTTAACGGTAAACAGGCTCGGCGGCAGCTGGTACACACGGTTATTCTTCACGGCGTTCACGTCATGCCAGATGGCGTTGTCACGCATATTGGCGCGCAGCTTTTCCAGAAATTCCTTGCTTCCGCCCATGGTAATCAGCATCACGATGTCGGGGTTTTCCTTGGCTACGAATTCCATGCTCAGCGGAATGTAGCTGCTGTCCTTCACGTTTTCGGCCTTGTCCGCAATGTTTACGGCGCCCAAACGCTCTGCCAGATCACCGCCGAAGCTCTTTTTGGTGGACATGTTGAAGCTGTCCGGCGAGCCGAAGATGATCAGCACCTTCGATCCCCTGCCCTTCTGTACGTCATGCGTCAGCGCGGCATATTCCTTTTCTATCTGCGCACGCTTGGCGGCAGCTTCCTTTTCTCTGCCGGCAAAGCGGCCGAAGTCGTCTATGCTTTTCAGCACGTCCTCATAGGAGTTTATCATGTTCAGGTAAAGCGGCACGCCGGCCATTTCCAGAGGCTTGCGCAGCATTACGTGGAAGGGTACGTTGGTGCCTACAACCAGGTCAGGCTTCAGGCTCATGATTTTTTCCAGATTTGGCGCGTGAATCATGCCTACTTCAGGGATGTCCTTAATGCTTTCCTTGATGTCGTCGGGATATGAAGTGCTGGTAGGTCTGCCGACGGCCTTGCCACCGATGGAGGTGAAGATTTCCAGGTTGGAGGCATTGAGAAAGACGATTCTTTTGGGCTCCGCGGGGATGTGTACCTTGGCGCCGGTGCTGTCGGTTACGCTGACGGCGGCGTTGGCTGCGAGCTTGTGCTGGCCTCTTGCCAGCAGGAAGTAGCCTGCCAGGGCTATGATTACGACAAATACGAGTAAGATATATTTTTTCATACGCAACTCCCTTTACAATATTAGCTAGTGCTATCTTTGAAATTAAATTAGCCTAGTCTAACTTTACTATGACATTATCTTATAAGATGGGGGTTTTGTCAAGTTAAAATTAGCGTAGGCTAATTGGGTGAATCAGTTTTCAGTATGAAATTCCAGTGAGATGTCCATTTTCAGCACTTCTTTTGCCTGCATGTCACTATGCAAGCGCAGTTCCTTAACCTTACAGCCATCGCGTTCTGCCTGCCGCAGCCAGCGAAGCAGGGAATAAAAATCACCGACAGCACTTATTTGCAATTTCTGCATCTGCAAGCCATTCTGCAAAGTCACAGGCTTGCCCTCCAACTGCATGCTACTCAGTTGAATGCTTTGCGCTCGTGCCTGCTTTTGCAGGCGCTGCAGGATGTTGTTTAAGTTCAGATTATGCTCTACCTGCTGCTCTAATTTCTTTTGCTTCTCCAACAATGTAATCTGGTATGTCTTATAATCACTGTGTTCATTAGCAAAGCGAATCTGCCGCGTCAGCTCTGTTTGCAGCTTGTTCGTCTCTTCCAGTACCAGTTTACGTTCATTCCACAGCGTCCACGCATTAACTGACAAAGCAATCGCTATTAAAATTGCTGCGCCGGCAAGTATATTAATTGTCGCTTCCCTATGCTTCATTGCTCCCCCTCCTTCATCTGCAGCTGCAGTTTATAAACAAGAACGTTACCCTGCTGCTGCGATTGCAGAAGCTCTACTCTGCTGTAATTTCCACATTTTTGCAGTTGCTCCACAAAACTTTCCAAGGCCAAATTATCCACCGCCTGTCCTTGCAGCACTAAAGGTTTTTTACTGCCGTTGTATTCCAGCAGTGTCAGCCAACAGCCGGGCATCATCTGGCGGCAGATGCGTTCCAACTCACCAACGGCCTCTTTCGATGGTTTAGACGCTGCAGCCAACAGCTTTTCCAAACGCTGACAGTTACGCTCAACAGCCTCGCTTTCCTGCATACGCTGCCTCCACACCGTATTCTGCACTAATTGCTGCTCTACCTCCTGCAAATCGCGCTGCGCCAGATAACAGCCTCCCCAGGCACTGGCATAAGCCAAAATCGCTAACCCTAAAGTTGCACAGCCTGCTTTTGTCAGATAACGGCCAAAAGTGGCCGCTATCCCCTGTAAGCGTCTCTGCTTCTGCCTGTATATTGACGGAAGAGACTTCCCGGCAAACCATTTATCTGCTGCTTCATCAATCGTTTTACTGCCTAACAAAATCCCCTGCAGCTTCAGCATTAAACTTCTGCACAGCTGCTCCAGTTCAGCACGCGACGCATTCTGTAAGGCTGCAAACATCACCTGATATTGCTGTTCATCTGCTTCACCGATAACATGTGCTTCAAAGCTATAAGTATAGTCTTCATGCATCCAAGGAACGCTCTGCTGTACCTCCCATTTTAAGGCAGCCTGCAGTTCACGCCGCCGCATTGAAGGCAACACCATCTGTTCAGAATACATCATTGCTGCCGCAGGCAGCAACAAAACCGCTGCCCCCTCTTCTACATCACGTGCCAAAAGAATTTCGCGTAAAACATCGGTAAGTCTTTGCTTATTTGTCAGGCACTCTTCATCCAGCTGCTCCTGCCAGCTATGTTCACCATTCTGCCAATACGCAACCTCCCCCGTTTGCAGTGACAACAGCAAAAGCGCCTGCTTACGGCGCCAACGGCAGCGCAAAGCGCACAGTACAGGCTCAAATAGTTCTTCAACACTAATACTTTTACCATACTTCATCATAAGAACATCCTCCAATACCATGTAATGATTTCTTTACCACAAAAATACGCAGCAACCGCTGCTGCGCACAAAAACGGTCCGAAGGGAATCGCCTGTTTCAGCTTCCCACGCCTGCACAGCAACAATAATGCCCCTACAACGCCACCGCTGACAAAGGCGAGCAGCAAACACAATAGTCCCTGCTCTAAGCCAAGCCAGATACCCAACGCCGGCGCTAACTTGACATCACCCTCGCCCATACCTCCGCGACTGGCAAAATACAGCACCAACATTATTGCCAACATAATTCCAGCACCGTAAGCAGCATCAAAAAGCTGCCTCTCATACCACGCGCGTACTAAGCCAACCGCCGCTAAAATTAATGTTACTTTGTCATAAAGCAGCATAGATTTCAGATCGGTATAGGTGTGATAAAGCAATCCAAGAAAAAAAATAACGGAAAACATGATTACCTCCTTAATTTTTTCCCAAAAAAGCAAATAGGACCCCTGCATTGCATTTACTACAATACAGGAGTCCTAAAACTCTTTACTGCATATTTACTTTTTCTGCTTCCAGATAAAGCCAATGCGCTTAGCCAAAGAGCTGAAAGTCTTTAATTGCCTCTTACCAGTTCAGGTCCTCAACCTCTTGACGGCCTTTGCCGGTCAGAGCATCCATCATGATGCGTTGCTCGATTTGAGCAGCCAGCTTCTTGGTGAACTTAACAGTATCCGGGTTAACGGACATGCTGTCGATACCGCTCTTAATGAGGAACTCGCAGAACTCAGGATATACGCTCGGAGCCTGACCGCAGATAGAAACGGTCTTGCCATCCTTATGAGCAACCTCAATCAGGTGACGGATTGCACGGCGTACAGCCAGGTTACGTTCGTCATAGATATGGGAAACGGTGTCATTATCACGGTCGCAGCCCAGAACCAGCATGGTCAGGTCGTTGGAACCGATGGAATAGCCGTCAACAAATTTGTTGAACTGGTCAGCCAGAATGATGTTGGACGGAATCTCAGCCATCAGCCAAACCTTGAAGTCCTTACCACGGGACAGACCGCAGTCAGCCATAATCTTGGTAACCTTTTCGCATTCCTCTACGTTACGGCAGAACGGAATCATAACGTTCAGGTTCTTCAGGCCGAACTCTTCGCGAACCTTGCGAACAGCCATGCATTCGAGCTTGAATGCTTCGATATATTTAGGATCATAGTAACGGGAAGCACCGCGCCAGCCCAGCAGAGCGGAAGGCTCATTCGGCTCGAATTCGTCGCCGCCCTTCAGGTCGCGGTATTCGCTGGACTTGAAGTCGGAGAAGCGCATGGTTACCGGTCTCGGAGCCATAGCCTGGCAAACTTGGCGGATGCCTTCAGCCAGTTGGTCTACAACCTTTTCCGGTTGACCGATTTTGATCAGATACAGCGGATGTTCATGGATATAGGTAGTCCAGATGAACTCTTCGCGCATCAGGCCGATACCGTCGCAAGGCAGAGTAGCATATTTTTCAGCCAGCTCAGGATCGCCCAGGTTCATATAAATCTTAGTGCCGGTCGGCGGGAAGTATTCAGCAGCAGCAACTACTTGTTGTGCCGGTTGTTCAGCCTTCGGCTCTTCGATGATGCCTTCGTAAACTACACCATGAGTAGCATCGATGGTTACGTCAATGCCATCGGGAATGGTGGTGGTAGCAGCTTCGCCACGGCTCTTGGTACCTACGATACAGGGAATGCCCAGCTCGCGGGATACGATAGAAGCATGGCAGGTCATTCCGCCGCTATCGGTTACGATTGCTTTCGCTTTCTTCATAGCCGGTACCCAGTCAGGAGCGGTCATTTCGGTTACGAGGATTTCGCCTTCCTTGAATTCGTCGATATGGGACGGATCCAAAATTACATGTACGCGGCCTGCTACATTACCAGGGCTGGCAGGCAAGCCTTTAACGATAACTTTGCGATCAGTAGTCACTTTCTTCTCCTCTTTCGGTGCACCATTTTCTTTGTTACGACGGCTCCATACGGTTTCAGGACGGGCTTGCAGGATGTAAACCTTGTTATCGCGCTCGTCAACGCCCCATTCCATGTCCATGTAGCAGCCATAGTGTGCTTCAATTTTCTTAGCGCATTCAGCCAATTGTTTGATCTGCTCATCAGTCAGCTTCTGCTCGTTTTGCTCATCCAGCGGAACAACAACCTCTTCGCAGTCGCCGTCAGCTTTACGGATCAGCTTAATGTCCTGCGCGTTAACGTTCTTTTCAACAATCTCGCAGGTAGCTTTATTTACAGTATAGTTATCCGGAGTTACGGTGCCTTGAACAACATATTCGCCCAAGCCCCATGCGCCCTCGATGAGGATGTTCTTGTCGTCGCCGGTAGCAACGTTAACAGTGAACATAACGCCAGCAGCCTTGGAAAATACCATCATCTGTACTGCAGCGCTCAGTGCTACATCCAGATGATCAAAGCCTTGTTTTTCACGGTAGTAAACCGCACGGTCGGTAAAGCAGGAAGCATAGCATTCCTTAACCTTAGCAACAATGGTTTCTGCACCCTTTACGTTCAGATAGGTGTCCTGCTGGCCTGCAAAGCTTGCATCCGGCAAATCCTCTGCGGTAGCGCTGCTGCGAACAGCAACGAACGGATCAGCCTGGCCAACCTTTTCACCCAACTCTTTGTAAGCTTGGGCAATCAGGTCCTGCAGATCCTGAGGCATTTCTTCGTCCATAATTGCCTGGCGGACCTTAGCGCAAACCTCGCGCAGCTGAGCGCTGTTGTCTACGTCCAGACCGGCAATTAAAGCTTTGATCTTTTCATACAGACCGGTCTTTTCAAAGAAGTATCTGTAAGCGCAGGCAGTAGTTGCGAAGCCATACGGTACAGGTACGTCAACATGAGAAGTCAGCTCGCCCAAGGAAGAAGACTTACCACCGGCGATTGCTACGTCTTTTCTCTCCAGCTGGTCAAACCACAGCAGGAATGCTTTTTCTTTCTCCATAATAATTTGCTCCTTTTAAAATACTATACTTTTTTCTGGGGAAATCCTTAATATAGTGTATACTATATCACATTTAAAGGGCATATTCAAGCGATTTCTGCAGTTTTTTTTGGATTTTTTGTAGAAAATTCCCCGGCATGCTATAATACAGATAAAAGTGAGGTGCGTACCATGAATTTTATCGACAGCTTCTGCAGTAACATAAAAAAGGTAATTGCCCTTATAGCTTTAATGCTCCTTTTAACGCTCGTTATTCTGATTTTTACGCATACATCATTAGGCTATTTTCTTGTGCTGCTGCCCTTAACACTGCTGATTATTTACCTTTTACATAGGATGAAAAAGCTGGATGAACAAGCCTGCTTCTCCCACAGCGTATTTTTAGCCGTTCTGGCTTTCATTTTAGTTCTCTGCGGCCTGCCGAAGGAGGGAGTCTTGCTTTCCGCCGTTGTCTATGCCGCACAGCTTTTGTACACATATACTAAGCTGCTGAAGCCACAAGAGGAAGAACAGCAATACAATAAAGTGAATAATATAGAAGCAGACAGCGCCGATGATTACGTCCCCTTGATCACCTATGACGACACCTGTCCCGACGATGGCGAGGACTACGGCCCTGAAGGTAGCGTTATCTGGGGCCCGCGTACTATCGAAGAAAATATCTGCATCAACGGCAAATGGTACATCAACGAAAACAGCGAGGAATGGGAAGAAAACGAAGGCTGCTGAGCCATTAAACAATTTACGCAGACGCTCATAAGCATGGGCGTCTTTTTTTACGCACAAAAAAGCGGTCCTACCAAAGTAAGACCGCTAATTAACGATTGGTGGAGACGAGGAGAATCGAACTTAATTTTTGAACTCTTCTATAAGGCATTCGTGCTTTTTACTTTTCCTATCGTAGTTTATACCGATAAATAGGATGTTATCGGTATATTCTTTGATGGATTCCTGATACTGCTTCTTTTTTATCTGATCAATTGCAGTCTTGGCATCTTGGTTCCATTTCAGTTCGACTACTAATGCCGGATGGTTTTTCCTGTATTCCGGCTTAGGAATATAGACAATATCAGCGAATCCCTTGCCTGCAGGAAGTTCTCTTTTGGGCTTGAAATAGAAATTCATCGTTGCCAGAAAAGCTTTGTCTAAGACGTAGCTCAAAGAATTTTCGTCGTTGTACTGAAGTATCGAAACGGATGTATCATGAACAGCTTCAATAATCTTAGCAACTTCATTGTTGTCTTTTCTATTAACCGCAGCAAGCAGTCTTTCAGATTCTTTTAGAAAGTCTAGAATCTCTGTCCATTTTACGGACTGTACAGCCTTCTGAAATTCTGTCCTGATTTCTTCATTAGGAATTTCGGCGGTTTCTTTTTCAGGACTATAAGCAAGATAACCTAGATGGATGAGCAGCGCAAGCACATCATTCTTGTCGTCAAAAGAATCCATATCATTCTGGAAGAAATAGGGATTGACCTTTACGCTTCCACCTGCGAGCAGCTCAA
This sequence comes from Phascolarctobacterium sp. Marseille-Q4147, assembly GCF_017968825.1. Taxonomy (NCBI): domain Bacteria; kingdom Bacillati; phylum Bacillota; class Negativicutes; order Acidaminococcales; family Acidaminococcaceae; genus Phascolarctobacterium; species Phascolarctobacterium sp. Marseille-Q4147. Next base: position 117,187 of record NZ_CP072874.1, read on the forward strand.
TAACATCCTTACGTAATCCGTCAAAGTCAATACTGATAAGGTCTTTAACAGATTCGTATGTCCCGCTCTGAAGCCAGTAGCTCTGAAAGTTCCCCTGCAGGATCAAATTAGTTACAGCAAAAGGATTATAGATATGCAGGCCACTCAGCCTGTAGCCGTCGTACCAGCGCCGTATATTACCAAAATCTTTGTTGTAAGTTTTGCAAAGTACTGCTACTTCTTCTTCCGTAAAGCCAAAATAGGGAGCAATCGGTCCGGGGTTTATCATAGTGTATTCCATGAAGTTATTCAATGTCGACTGCGTTTTATACTTCTTTATAGGCAGGATGCCTGTAATATAAGCAAGCGCAATAAAACGCCTTGCCCCTGCTCCTTTGAACAGACTGCGAAGAAACGCAATATATTTTTCATGGGTTTCTTTTTGCTTGGGTGCGGCACGGAACATAGCATCCCATTCATCGATTATAATGACAAATCTGTTTTCGGTAGCCTGATTAATATAGTTCAGTGCTTCGGAAACCGTCTTGGTATCTGACGGTATTGTCTCAGGATAAGCCAGGCTCAACTCCTCCAGAACACTCTGGGTTATGTATTCTATAGTATTTTCAATGCTTTCTGCGTTGTCAATGCATTCCTGAACATCGAAGTATATTACATCGTATTTGTTCAGGTGCGTTTTAAAGCTTTGGCAGTCTGTAATAGCAAGTCCTGCAAAAAGCTCTTCAGATTTGCTCTCCTTACTGTAATAGGCCAGGAGCATATCAGCAGCCATTGATTTGCCGAAACGGCGCGGACGACTGCTGCAAATGAATTTCTGGGGCGTATTGATGAACTGGTTAGTGAAATCGATAAGCTTTGTCTTATCAACATATATTCTGGCATTCACTGCTTCTTTAAAGGCAGTATTTCCAGGGTTCAAAAAGATTCCCATGTGTTTCTCCTTCCTTCTTACATACTCTATTACATTATAACATTTTTGGTGTTTTAAGGGAATACAAAAAAGCGGTCCTACCAAAGTAAGACCGCTAATTAACGATTGGTGGAGACGAGGAGAATCGAACTCCTGACCCCCTGCTTGCAAGGCAGGTGCTCTCCCAGCTGAGCTACGCCCCCAAAAGGCTTCGCGCGCATTTGCGTCGGAAACAAGTAAGATTTTACAGGAAAGCGACGCTTTTGTCAAGCATTTTTTATTTGGTAATCAGCTCAACCAGCTTCAAAGTCATCAGGCAGGATTTTTCCACGGCAGCCATCGGCATAAACTCGCAGTTGGAGTGGAAGTTGAGCGCGCCGGTGAAATAGTTCGGCGTCGGGATGCCCTTGGTGGAAATAAAGGAGCCGTCGGTGCCGCCGCGCATAGCGATATCCTTCGGCTCGATATCCAGCTCCTTCATAGCCTCGAAAATGTACTCTACGCATTTTCTATTGTCATCGTTCAGCGCATCGGCGATGTTGCCGTATACGTCGGTGATATTCAGCTCAATGCCGGCCTTCGGATTCTTGGCCTGTACATATTCCACAGCATGACGGATGAATTCTTTGCGTGCTTCATACATCTTTTTGTTATGGTCGCGGATTTTGATATCCACAGTTGCTTCCGCAGCGTTGGATTTAATAGCCTGCACCCAGATAAAGCCTTCGGTGCCCTCGGTGTGCTCCGGAGTCTGCATTCTGTCGAAGCAGTTGATGATATCTACGGCAACCAGCGCCGGGTTAACCAGAGTATTCTTGGCGGACATCGGATGTGCGGTTACGCCCTTGATTTTGATGTGTGCGCTGCCCGCGTTAAAGGTTTGGTATACAACCTCGCCCAGCTCGCAGCAGTCAATTGTATATGCAAATTCAACCGGGAACTTGCTGAAATCCATCTTCTTGGAACCGCAAAGGCCAACCTCTTCATCCGGAACAAAGGCTACATAAATTTCGCCGTGCGGACGGTTTTCCTTAATGATGGTTTCCAGTGCTACCATCAGGTTGGCAACAGCAGCCTTATTATCTGCGCCCAGTACGGAGGTACCGTCGGTGGTGATAAGGTCGCTGCCGATATATTTGTTCAGCTCGGGATGCTCGCTTACCTTAATATAGATTTGCTTTTCAGCGTTCAGCAGTACATCGCCGCCCTGATAGTTTTTCACAATCTGCGGATATACCTCGGGAGAAAGGTTTACGTCAACGGTATCCATATGCGCAACCCAGCCTACATTCGGCACGGGAGCGTGGCCTGCAGGCAGGTTAGCCGGCAGACGGCCGGTCAGCACGCAGAATTCGCTGATTTCCAGGTCCACCAGACCAAGCTCAGCCAAATCCTCCTTCAGCAGCTTAGCCATATCCCATTGGCCGGGAGTACTGGGAACAACAGCACAGCCCTCCTTACTTTGAGATGGTACGGCAGCGTAACGTAAAAAGCGTTCAGTCAAACGTTCTTGTATAGACATTTTCAAAGACCTTCTTTCATAAATACATATAACACCCTTCCGTCTGCTCGCTATGCTCGCAGCCACCTCCCCTTTGAGGGGAGGCAAGGTGAATTAACTATAGGACAAGAGAAGAGCTTGCATGATGTCACCCCTCTCCGCCTCGACAAGCTCGGCACCTCTCCCCGGGGAGAGGCTATCTTCATTATATCATCTCTGAAATAATATTACATTATACGTTTGGGATATACATAGTCCGCTTGTAATCCCAGAGGTATATCCATAAACCAGAAAGCATACAGCATAATAGTCAAAGTAACCAACAGCGTAATAGTGTACGGCAGCATCAGGGAGCTCAGCGTACCGATACCGGCGCTCTTCACATACTTCTGGCAGTAAAAGTGCTTGCGTCAAAAAGTCAAATGTATACAGTATTAATATTTTACTATATACAATCTCGGCAAAATCTGTGCTATAATAAACAAAGCAGTTACAACTGCCCCAAACAATAAATAATAGCAAGGAGTTTTTTTCATGATACTTTCTCAACGTATTCAAAGCCTGACAGCATCTCCTATCAGAAAGCTGTCCCCGTATGCTGACGCAGCCAAGGCTGCAGGTAAAAAGGTTTATCATCTGAACATCGGCCAGCCTGATATTGCCACTCCGGCACAATTCATGGACAGTGTGCGTGAATTCCAGGCACCGGTAATCGCCTACAGCAATTCCAAGGGCGAAATGTTCCTCCTGAAGGCTGTACAGAAATATTATGCAGAAAAAGGCATGGATTATGCTATTGAAGATATTTTCGTTACCAACGGCGGCAGCGAGGCCCTGATTTTCGCAGTTATGGCTCTGTGCGACCCCGGCGACGAAATCATGGTTTTCGAACCCTTTTACGCTAACTACACCACCTTCTGCAAGGAGTTCGGCGCTAAAATCAACGCTGTTCCTACCAGCGTAGAAAACGGTTACCACCTGCCCAGCGAAGAAGAAATCGAAAAGCACATCACTCCGAAAACCAAAGCAATTCTGCTCACCAACCCCGGCAACCCTACCGGCGTAGTTTATACCGAAGCAGAGCAGGACATGATTTCCCGCATCGTGCGCAAGCACAACCTGGCTTTAATCGCTGACGAAGTATACCGTGAATTCGTTTATGACGGTGCATATCGCAGCTTCGGCACCATGCCCGAGCTGGACAACAACCTGATCATCATCGATTCCGTTTCCAAGCGTTACAGCGCCTGCGGTGCGCGTATCGGCTGCATCATCAGCAAAAACAAAGAGCTCAGCAAGCAGGTTATCAAATGCTGCCAGGCTCGTCTGTGCAGCCCGATTCTGGAGCAGGTTGGTGCAGCAGCTCTGTACACCACTCCGGCAAGCTATCTGGAAGAAGTTAACAAGGAATACAAAAAACGCCGCGACACCATCGTTGCAGCTTTGAAGAAGCTCCCCGGCGTGAAGGCTTCCGATCCGAAGGGTGCTTTCTACATCATGGTTAACATGCCTGTTGACGATGCAGAGAAATTTGCTATCTGGACTCTGGAAAACTTCGCTATCGACGGCGAAACCGTTATGTTTGCTCCCGGTAACGGCTTCTACAACACCCCCGGCAGCGGCATCAACGAAGCACGCCTTGCTTATGTATTAAAGAGCGAGGATCTGGAGCGCGCTATCTACATTTTGGGCGAAGCTCTCAAAGCATATCCCGGCCGTGTAAAAAAATAAGCCTGCCAAAAATTAAACGCTTACAAAAAATCAGACCTCCTGAAAATTCAGGAGGTCATTTTTTATTTGCTCTGCAATGCTTCCGCCAGCAGCTTTTCATCGGCAATCGCCTGCGACAGCACCTGCTGCGTATCCTCGCCCAAGCGCGGCGCACGCTTTTTCAGCGCTGCCGGCGTTTCGCTCAGCTTCATGGCAAAGCCCAGCTGCCGGTAGCTGCCAAGCTCTGCATCCTCTACGTTCAGCACCATCTCGTTGGCCTTGGTCTGCTCCGCGTCCACCGCCTCGGCAAAATCCAGCACCGGCGTTACGCAGGTATCCCTGCCCGCCAGCAGCTGCTCCCATTCGGGCAACGTGTGCTTGGCAAATTCCAGCGTCAGCTGCTGCTTTAAGTAGTCGTGGTTAGCATCATCATCAATCAGGTCCGTCATATCGGGGCGCTGCAGCACAGCGCACAGGTTGCTCCAGAACTTCTTTTCCAGGCATCCCACTGCAAGGTAGCGTCCTTCCTTCGTCGCATAAATATTATAGTTGGCGTTGGCACCCGTCAGCCAGTTGTTGCCGCGCTCCGCCACAAAACCGCTGCCGAAGTACAGGCTGGCAGCACCGGGCATCAGCGTCATCGCCACATTATACAGCGAAATATCTATTTCCTGCCCCTCGCCCGTCATCTGTGCATGGCGCAGCGCAATCATAATGCTCATGCCCGCCGCCATCGACGCATTCATATCAGCCATCAGCACGCCCGGAATCGCCGGCTTGCCCTGCGCCTCACCGCTCATAGCGGTAATGCCTGCCAGGCTCACGTAACCGATATCATGGTCGGCCTGCTTGGCCAGCGGTCCTTTTTTGCCGTAGCCTGTCAACGAGCAGTAGATAATACGCGGGTTCACAGTCTTCGCCGCCGCATAGTCAATGCCAAGCTTCGTCAGCACACCCGGGCGATAGCTTTCCACCACCACGTCAGCGGTTTTCACCAGCTCCAAAAATGCCCGGCGTCCCGCATCCGACTTCAGGTTAAGCACAACGCTCTTTTTATTGCGGTTCAGCTGCAGATGCCAGTAACCGAAATCCTTTAAAAACGGCGGAAAGCTGCGGGCATAATCTCCCCGCCCCGGCTCCTCGATTTTGATAACCTCCGCGCCGAAATCGGCCAGCAGCATTGTACAATACGGTCCCGGCAGCAGCCGTGACAAATCAAGCACACGAATACCCTCTAAAGCCTGCACAATAACGCCCCCTTAACAGCAGCATATTTTTAGACTGAATTTTTATACTACCTGGAAGATATAGAATTTGAGATAATTTGTTTCCGGCACCTGCCACAGAATCGGATGGTCCGGAGATTGCTGGCGCGCTTCAATCTGACGCAGAGAAACGTTGGCGTCATGCGCAGCGTCCTGCAGCATCTTCACGAACAGCTCCTCCTTCATAAAGTGCGAGCAGGAGCAGGTTGCCAGATAACCGCCGCGCGGCAGCAGCTTCATCGCCTTCAGGTTGATTTCCTTATAGCCGCGAATCGCATTCTTCACCGTGCTGCCGGATTTGGTGAACGCCGGCGGGTCCAGAATAATAAAGTCATATTCACGCGAATGCTTGTTGAACAAATCGCTCAGCAAATCAAAAACATTCGCCTGCAGGCCGTGCATAACATCGGAGCAATTGTTAATCGCTGCGTTATGCTCTGCCATCTGCACTGCCTCCGCACTGATATCAACCGCGGTAACGCTCGCAGCGCCGCCCTTGGCAGCATTCAGCGCAAAGGAACCGGTGTGGGTAAAGCAGTCCAGCACATGCTTGCCCTTGGCAATCTTGGCAATCGCCTGACGGTTATATTTCTGGTCGAGGAAGAAGCCTGTCTTTTGGCCGTTTTCTACATCAACCGTATATTCGATGCCGTTTTCGACAATCTCGGTAGTAACAGCGCCGGGCTCGGGGCACAAATCGGTAGCAAACCAGTGCTTGCCCTCCTCCATGCCCTCCAGCAGGCGGATTCTTACGTCGTTGCGCTCATACAGACCGCGGATTTCCTGTCCCATCTCGCGCAGAATTTTAATCAGCAGCTCAAACAGCATCTGCTTGCGCATTTCAATGCCCAAGGACAGTGTTTGCGTTACCAGCAAATCATTATAGCGGTCCACGGTCAGGCCGGGAAACATATCCGCTTCGCCGAAAATCAGGCGGCAGCAGTTAAAATCACGCTCGCCCATAACCGTCAGGCGGTAATCCAGCGCATAGCGCAGACGGCGCTCCCAAAAGGCTTCGTCAAACTTATCATTAGTATTGGTGGAAATAATGCGCACACGGATTTTGGAATGGTCATTCACAAAGCCGGTGCCCAAATATTTGCCCTTGGACGTTACAACATCCACCAAGTCACCGTTGGCATACTCGCCTTCAATTTTAGTTACCTCTTCACCAAACACCCAGGGATGACCGCCGCGTGCAGCGCGCTCTCCCTTCGGGGTTACGAAAAATTTTGCATATTTACGCATATTCTACCTCACGATTTTAAGATTAGTATTTCTTTAAGTATAGCATATTTTGCAGGCGGATGCACAGAAAAAGACTGCCACCGAAATGCGTCGGCATTTCAGCGGCAGCCCTTCAATTCACAAATTAGAACGCTGCAACAACAGCGCCTTTGTATTTATCCTCGATGAACTTCTTAACCTCGGGAGAACGCAGAGCATTCATCAGCTTCTGGATTTCCGGACGGTTTTCGTCACCCTTGCGGACAGCTACGATGTTAGCATACGGAGATTCCTTCGGCTCGGTGAACAGAGAATCCTTCACCGGGTTCAGCTTAGCTTCCATAGCGAAGTTAGAGTTGATAACAGACAAATCGGTATCATCCATGGAACGCGGCAGCAGAGCAGCTTCGATTTCCACAATCTTCAGCTTCTTGTCGTTGCCAACGATATCGCCTACGGTAGCCTTAACGCCAACGCCATCCTTCAGCTTCAGCAGCTTAGCGCTTTGCAGCAGAGCCAGCGCACGGCCGCCGTTGGACGGGTCGTTCGGAATAGCAATTTTAGCGCCTTCGGGGATATCATTCAGAGATTTGATTGTCTTGGAATAAATGCCCATCGGCTCGATATGTACCTTGCCTGCAGATACAAGATTCATCTTGCGCTCGGAAACAAAGGTATCCAGATAAGGCTCATGCTGGAAGAAGTTGGCATCCAGCTCCTTATCGTTCAAAGCCAGGTTCGGTTTAACATAATCGCTGAATTCGATAATTTGCAGGTCTACGCCCTCTTTAGCCAAGGTGCCTTTGATCTGGTTGAGGATTTCAGCATGCGGTACAGCGGTAGCGCCAACCTTCAAGGTAACCTTTTTGTCAGCACCGTTGTCTGCCTTTTTGTCTCCGCCGCCGCAGCCTGCAGCAACAACTGCAAGGCTCACTAATGCCAGTAATGCAACTAATAATTTTTTCATCTTTTTTACATCCTTTCTTTATCCAACACGTCTTGCAAAACATCCGCCTAAGAAAAAAACTCCTTCTGAGGAAGGAGCCGGTCTTCCTCTCATCTTTCAAGATTACACTTGCAGGATGTAGCACCATAACCTTCGTCTGGTTGCCGGGCATCATCGGGCCTGTTCCCTCCGCCACTCTTGATAAGAGCGTGTTATTAAGATGTGAGTAATAATATATTATCCTAGTGTCTTTGTCAACATTAATCGCAAAAAAAATTAAGGGCAGAAAATCCTGCCCTTAATCTGTTAACAATGTTACTCTTTTTTATACTTGGCAATACCAACTTTATAGAAGTCATTACCCTCGCTGTCGATGCAGACGATAGCCGGGAAATCCTTAACCTCGTATCTGCGGATAGCCTCCGGTCCCAGGTCTTCGTAAGCAATCATGGTTTCGCTCTTGATTGATTGGGTGATAACAGCAGCAGCACCGCCTACAGCAACGAAATAAACAGCGCCATGCTTAGCGCAGGCATCAATAACCTCCTGGCTGCGCAGACCTTTGCCGATCATGCCGCGCATGCCCTGCTCGATCATGGTCGGGGTATATTTATCCATACGGCCGCTGGTGGTGGGGCCGGCACTGCCGACAACCTCGCCCGGTTTGGCAGGAGTAGGGCCAACGTAATAAATAACATTATTGGTCAGATCCAAAGGCAGCTTTTCGCCACGCTCCAGCGCTTCATACAAACGCTTGTGAGCAGCGTCGCGTGCAGTGTAGATATAACCGCTGATGCGTACAACGTCGCCTGCATGCAGGTCTTTGACAGTTTCTTCGGTCAGCGGAGCATTGATATATTTGATTACAGCTTCTTCACTCATCTTCAGGCGCCTCCTTTAAATTTCTGCTTCAGCCTTGCGTGCCTGGTGGCAGTTCAGGTTTACAGCGCAGGGCATACCGCCGATATGGGTATGGGTAAATTCAACATTTACAGCCAGAGCGGTAGTGCTGCCGCCTAAGCCGGAAGGACCTACACCGGTTTTGTTTACCAGCTCCAGCAGCTCGTCCTCCAGTGCCGCATAGCGCTCATCCTTATTGTGCTCGCCTACGGTACGGGTCAGCGCATATTTAGCCAGAATAGCGGCACGCTCCATATTGCCGCCGATGCCTACGCCGACGGTAATCGGCGGGCAGGGGTTCGGGCCTGCAGCACGCACGGTATCAACAACAAATTTTTTGATGCCTTCAACGCCGTCTGCCGGCTTCAGCATTTTCAAAGCGCCCATGTTCTCGCTGCCGCAGCCTTTAGGGCAAACGATAATTTTAACCTTTTCACCGGGAACAATCTTGGTGTGGATGATTGCCGGAGTATTATCACCGGAATTTTTACGATCAAATACCGGGTCGCCTACAGAGGATTTACGCAGATAGCCTTCAGTGTAGCCCTTTGCTACGCCTGCATGAATGGCAGTGTACAAATCGCCGTCAACGAAATGCACTTCCTGACCGATTTCCAGGAATACTACAGTCAGACCGGTATCCTGACACAGAGGAACAGCTTTTTTCTTAGCCAGCTCGAAGTTCTCAATCAAGGTAGCAAGGATTTCCCTGCCCAAAGGAGATTCTTCTTCAACAGCGGCATTTCTGATCTTGTCCATCATCTCCTGCGGGAGATAGTAGCAGGAATCCATGCACAGCTTGGCAATAACATCAGTGACTTCACTAACCTTTATTTCTCTCATGTTTTCATCCTCCTAAGCTCACATTGTCATTGTGAGAATAATATTTTTGATACTGCGGCTTAACGGCCGATGCGTTTAGCAGTATTGGCTCTTACAACCTCAGGATCTACAATTTTGCGTGCCAGGCCCTTTTCGATAGCAACCTTAGCTACAGCGGCAGCAACCGCCGGAGCAACACGCGGGTCAAAAGCGTCAGGTACTACATAGTCCTCACGCAGGTCTTTTTCGTCAATCAGGTCGGCAATAGCATAAACAGCAGCAACCTTCATCTCCTCGGTAATAGCGCGTGCGCGTACATCAATAGCACCGCGGAATACGCCCGGGAATACGGTTACGTTGTTAACCTGGTTCGGTCTGTCGCTGCGGCCGGTGCCGGCAACAGCAACGCCTGCTTCCTTAGCAGCATCATAGCTGGTTTCCGGAACAGGATTAGCCAGAGCAAAAACAATAGCCTTGTCAGCCATGCTTTGCATAATTTCTTTGGTGAATACGTTCGGAGCGGAAGCACCGATCATAACGTCAGCACCCTTGGCAACATCAGCAAGAGTACCCTGCTTATGCTCCTTATTGGTTACGGTAGCCAGATAGCTTTGGATGCGGTCCAGCTTAGCGTCGATGCCTTCGTACAGAGCGCCGAAGCGGTCAACCATGATTACATTTTGTGCGCCCATGTTTACCAGCAGACGGCCGATAGCACTGCCGGCAGCACCGCAGCCGTTGACAACGAATTTAGCGGTAGCAATGTCTTTTTTAACAAAGCGCAGTGCGCCCAGTACAGCAGACAGGCAGGCAATAGCGGTACCATGCTGGTCATCGTGGAATACAGGAATATCGCAGATTTCTTTCAGCTTATCTTCGATTTCATAGCATTTGGGAGAGGAAATATCCTCCAGGTTTACGCCTGCATAGTTAGGCTGCAGCAGCTTAACGGTGCGGATGAATTCGTCCGGATCCTTGGTATCAAGACAAACAGGCACAGCGTCAACATCGCCGAAGGTTTTGAACAGTGCAGCCTTGCCTTCCATTACCGGCATAGCAGCTTCGGGACCGATGTCGCCCAGTCCGAGTACACGAGTACCGTCGGTAATAATAGCAACCATGTTGCCGCGGCAGGTATATTCGAAGGAGAGGTTTTTGTCCTCTTTGATATCCTTGCAAGGTTCAGCTACACCCGGGGTATAGGCAATAGCCAAATCATGACGGGTTGCAATAGGCACCTTGCTTACTACAGCAATTTTGCCGTTATTGTCCATATGTAATTTAAGAGCTTCTTCACGCAGAGTCATTGTCATCTTTTTTCCTCCCAAGATTTCCCGACGTAAGCTGTCTAAAAAATCATTAGCTCCGTCCGATAAATAGTATACACTTATTGTATATTAAACTACCCTGTTTTGCAAGATATTTTCTTTGTAATCTACATCATTTCAAGAAATTGTCAAAAGATTTTTGCTTCCTGCGCAAAATTTTCTTAACCAAAGACTCACACCTTGAAGAATTCCACCTGCGGTGTCTGCCCCGCCTGCAGTGTAAGCACCGCAAAGCAAGGCTCCGAGCCGCCGCGAGGACGGGACGGACTGCCGGGGTTCACCAGCAGCGTTTCCGCATAATATTCGGCCATCGGCACATGCGTATGCCCGAACACCACGATATCCTGCCCCAGCTGCTTTGCCCAATAGCCCAAATCAGCCTGCACATTTCTTTCTATGTATCTGTGTCCGTGCGTCAGCCAGATTTTATAGCCTTCTATTTCCAGATACTCGTCAAATTTACTGCCGTCATCCAATAAATCACAGTTGCCGCGCACACGCACGGTTTTAATGCCTGTCGCATCATGCAGGCGGTTGGCGTCGGCCGCATAATCGCCTGTATGCAGCCACAACTCGATAGGCGGTGTCTGCTGCAGAATGCGGCGAATCGCCTGCGCACTGCCATGCGTATCACCTGTAATGCCTATTCTCATTTCTTTTTGCTCCAGATAGCAACCAGCTTACGGATTGCCTTACCGCGATGGCTGATTTTGTTTTTCTCCTGCATGGTAGCCTCTGCCATACCCTTATGCAGCTCGGTGGACCAGAACAGCGGGTCGTAGCCGAAGCCGTTTTCACCCAGAGGCTCATGCAACAGCATACCGTCGCAGATGCCGTCTACCTCATTGAGCACCTTGCCGTCGGGTTGTGCTACGCACAGCGCACAGCGGAAGCGGCAGGTACGCTTAACCTGAAACTTCATGTTGTGCAGCAGCAGATTGTTGTTGTCCTCGTCGCTGGCCTTTTCGCCGGCATAACGCGCACTGCGCACACCGGGAGCACCGTCCAGCGCCTGCACCTCCAAGCCGGAATCATCGGCAATGCAGGGCTTGCCCAGCTTCTTTGCATAATAGGTAGCCTTTTGGCGGGCATTAGCAGCAAAGGTGCGGCCTGTTTCCGCCGGTGCTTCTACTGCGTCAAAATCTGCCAGATATTTTATTTCAATCGGCAAATCCTTCATTAAAGATTTAAACTCTTCCACCTTGCCCTGATTATGGGTAGCTACAACCAATTCATTAATCATTATTTAACCTCGATTCTCAGCTTAAGACGCATATTTGTTTTACAGCGTCCTAATGCTTATTATTTACAGATTTTCTACTGTGCCTGTGGCAATGTCCTGCACCAGCACATACTGCCAGCGGCCGCGCTTCTTTTCTGCCAACGCTGCATCGTAGGCCTTTTGCCGGCAATGCGGACAGATTTCACGCGTCAGGCAGGTAATGAAGGCGCTCTGGTCGCCAAAGCGCGTCCCTTCGGCCGCCGTCTGCAGGGTAAAATAACCGCGGCAGGCCTTGCGTTCGCAATAATGCACGCTTTCCACCTGCTCCTCGCGGATACCCTCCTCATCATAGTAGATATGCTTGCTGCGCTGCCAGGTATTGCCGCATTTCGCCAGCAATTCCTTGCTCGTGCGCTCACGATTGAAGTACAAATCGCCGACCTCGGCAATAAGCTGGTCTACGCGCTTATTGCAGCGCTCATCCTGCGGGCGCAGTCCGCGCAGATCAGGCTCCACCACCTTGCTGTAATCCATGCCTGCCATCGCCAGAATAATACCGGTGTTGACATAAGGCAGGGCACTTTCAATTGAATAACCGCCCTCCAGCACCGCAATATCAGCCTGCAGCTTATCCGCCAGACGCGCATAGCCCTGTGCCGTCACCTGCATGGAAGCCAGCGGGTCGCTGAAATGGTTATCCTGCCCGGCGCTGTTGATAATCAGCTCCGGCTGAAAGTCCTCCAGAATATGCGTGATTAAGCCGTCATACAGACGGTGCAGTCCTTCGTCGCCTGTTCCCGGCAGCAAGGGCAAATTGATATTCGTGCCCCAGGCCGCCGGACTGCCTGCTTCATTAGGAAAGCCTGTGCCCGGATACAATGTGCGCCCGTCCTGATGGAAGGAGATATACAGTGTATCGGGATCATGGTAGAACACGTCCTGCGAGCCGTCGCCGTGATGCACGTCGGTATCCACAACAGCAATCCTGCGGATATTATACCTGCTACGTAAATATTCTACCATTATTGCTTCAATATTAATAGTACAAAAACCACGGATTCCGTGTACTACACGCATAGCGTGGTGTCCCGGCGGACGCACAAGAGCAAAGGCACGCTGCACCTCCCGCTGCATTACGGCATCGGCCGCCACAAGACAGCCTCCCGCAGAGGTCAGGTGTGCCGGCGTAATCAAGCGTGCAATCGCCGGCACGCCGACATGCGCACGCTGCAAATCCTCGATTTCAGCAAGACGCGGGCGATATTCCTTAATCTCCTCGCAATCGAACAGGCCCTCCTCCTCCAGCTGGTCGCGCGTATATAATAAGCGCTCCTGCCGTTCGGGGTGACCGGGGCTGATCATCCAGTCAAACGCAGGGAAAAATACTAATCCCAAGGTATTCTTTGCCATCAGAAGCTCACCTCCCTGCCGCTAACCTTATAGAGAATTCCCGGCTTCAGCTGCATACGCAGGCTGTAAATATCGCCGGTTTCGTAATAGCCGTGTACTGTATGAAAATGCTCGTAGCTGATAAGCTCCGTTTCCTGGTCGGGCAGCTGCCACTGCGCCGTCTGCTCCCGCAGCCAGCTTGCGAGCAGCTCCTCTGCCGCCTGCTTGCTGAAGCGTCGCGGCAAGGCTTCGCGTTTTCCGCCCTCAGGAATAATGTAATAGCCATCGGTCGTGTCCGCTCTGAGTCCTGCGCTCAGCGTAGGCCTTGCTACCGCTGCACCGATAGCGTTCGCCACCATCGCTCCGGCAGGAATATCCACCGGCAGCACCATAGATTCGCCCAGCGCCCTGATTAAGCCCGGTGCGCCGCCGCCGACGCCAATCAGCTGCTGCGGGATAAATTCCGTGCCCTTGATAACATCGTTAACCGTATATACGGGCTGCTTGGCCCATTCGTCCAGCATTTCCCGAATCGTCGTTTTAATCTGCTCAACGGCCGCAGCCACAATCTTGCGTGCTTCCGTCTGCGGCTCGCCGCCCAGAGCGGCAATCGCTTTCTGCGCCCGTTCTTCGTCACCGAAATGCACATAACCCGCCGTAATCAGCGCATCGCTCAGCGTCGCTATGCTGCCGCCGACTGCGGCAGCGGGACCTTCACGCTCGGGGCCGACAACATAACCGTTTGCCGTCTTATGCAGTCTGCTGTCACCGCCGATGCCGATGCTGCGCATATGAAAGGCACGCACTGCCGTAGGATAACCGGCAACCGCCGCACCCTTGCGGGCCATCAGCGGCAGGCCGTTCTCCCAGAAGGCAATGTCGGTAGTAGTGCCGCCCACATCCAGCGAGATGCTGTTAACATTGGGAGCGCAAAGCGCCTCTATGCCCAGTACGGAAGCAGCGGGACCAGTAAACACAGCCTCCACCGGTTGCTGCAAGGCTGTTTCTAGCGGCAGCGTACCGCCGTCCGCTTTCAAGATATGCACCGGAGCGCTGATGCCGCGCTCTGCCAAAGCACGCTCGATACGTTTGCAGAAGCGGGTGAAAAGCTCATACACCTGCGCGGAAAAATACGCAGAATTGCAGCGCCGCACAAAGTTCAGCTCACCGCTCAGCTCACTGCCCAAAAACACCTTGCTGTAGCCGCATTTTTTCAGCTCATGCTCCGCCTGATATTCCAGCTGCGGGTTACGCACCGAAAACTTGCCGCTCACCGCGCACACACCGCTGCCCTTGCGCCGCAGCAGCTCCTGATGCCTGCTCCATTCAATGTTAGCCGTAATCTTGCCGCGATGGTCCACATAACCGGACAAGTAATACGGTGTCACAGGCAGATGTCCCTTGACGTTCATGCCCGGTCCGGCGATAATTGCCAAAAACGCCGGCGACAGGCTACCCTCGGTCAAAGCGTTAGTCACAATAGTGCTGGATATTACCACACGCTCCAGCTCCTGCGCCATTCCCGGCTGCAGCACCGCATCCAGCGCTGCCAGCACACACTGCAGCACATCATCATGCGTCGTCGCGCGCTTAGCCTGCGCCACCACCTCGCCCTGCCGCAGCACCACGGCATCCGTAAAGGTTCCGCCTACATCAATACCTAACAGCATTGCTTCATCCCTCCTTCGTTTAAACCAGAGTGTCAATGCGTATTCTTTTAATCTATACTATATTTACTTTTAACAAGCTAATAACAGACAGTCTATATTAATTATATTATATCATGTTGCCAAACTCCGTGCGAAGAAAATTCCTTGCTGTAATTATATGCCGACACAACCGCAAGCGTTTGCGGGCAGAAAAAAAGACGTAAGCTCCGTTGCTTACGCCTTGTAATTATTATTGGCATCCGGGTGGGGTAATCCTGCAGACATTTTATATTTCTGCTAATGTCCTGCAGTTGCGATTGCCGGATGTAAATTGCCGCCGCTTAAATTTAGCTAAGCTCTCAAAAGAGCATCATAGTAAACCAGGCTGGCAGCACCGCATAAAGATAAAACGACAGTACTCAAAATAATAAGATACTTTTTCTGCATTTTAATTCTCCTCTACACACAAAACCCATCTCTGTGTGTGAGGTTATTATAAAATAGGTACTGCCGATAGTCAAGTTAAATATTATAACGATTTGTTATATTTAATATTCCTGCCCGGCCTATATCAAATTCACCGTTACCGCAGCCTGCAACAGCTTTTATTTCTCTTTAGCTTGCTAAAAACAGGATAATAGCTTATACTATATACTATTATTGTATTAGTAAGGGAGACGATATGTATTATGGAACGTGAGAGCTTCTCTTCACGCCTAGGATTTATCCTGATTTCTGCCGGCTGTGCCATTGGTTTAGGCAACGTTTGGCGCTTTCCTTTCGTCACAGGTCAATATGGCGGCGCATCCTTTGTGCTCATCTACCTGTGCTTCCTGCTGCTGTTAGGCCTGCCCATCATGGTAGCAGAATTCGCCGTCGGCCGCGCCAGCAGACGCAGTCCGGCAAAATCCTTCGACACATTGGAGCCGAAGGGAACTAAATGGCATCTGTTCAAATATGTAACTATTGCCGGCAATATCATCCTCATGATGTTCTACACCACCGTCAGCGGCTGGATGCTCTATTTCCTCTATAAAATGGCTGTCGGTGATCTTTCCGGTCTGGACGCTCAGGGCATCAAGGGCGTTTTCGGTGCTCTGCTGCAGGACCCGGCAACTATGGCCGGTAACATGGCAATCATCATCATGCTCTGCTTCGGCGTCTGCTACATGGGCGTTCGCAACGGCGTTGAACGCATCACCAAGGTTATGATGGCCTTCCTCATCGTGCTGATGGTTGTGCTTGCAGCCAACTCCATGCTGCTTCCGGGCAGTGAAGTCGGCCTCAAGTATTACCTCTACCCCGACTTCGACAAAATTGCCGAGCATGGTGTACGCGAGGTAATCTTCGCTGCTATGGGCCAGGCCTTCTTCACCCTGAGCATCGGCATGGGCTCTCTGTCCATCTTCGGCAGCTACATCGGCAAGGAGCAGAAGCTCACCAACGAAGCGCTGTGGATTATGTTCCTCGATACCTTCGTAGCAATCGTTGCCGGTCTGATTATCTTCCCGGCATGCTTCAGCTTCGGTATCCAGCCGGATGCAGGCCCGAACCTGCTCTTCATCACCCTGCCCAACGTTTTCAACGCTATGAACGGCGGACGTATCTGGGGCACTCTCTTCTTCCTCTTCATGCTCTTTGCGGCAATGTCCACTGTTATTGCTGTATTCGAAATGATTATCTCCAGCATCTGCGAGCTGACCGGCGGTGACCGCCGTCGCCTCATCCCATTTGCTGTTATCGGCATGATTCTGCTGTCCCTGCCCTGCGTTTTCGGCTTCAATATCTGGAGCGGCTTTGAGCCTCTGGGCAAAGGCACCTGCGTGCTGGATCTGGAAGACTTCCTCGTCAGCAACAACATTCTGCCTTTAGGCAGCCTAATCTTCCTGGCCTTCTGCACTAGCCGCTACGGCTGGGGCTGGAACAAATTCATTGAAGAGGTTGATACCGGCAAGGGCATAGGCTTCCCGAAATGGATGCGCTTCTATGCAACCTATATTCTGCCGCTGATTGTCCTGTATATCTTCTTCAACGGCTATTACGCTATGTTCTTCAAATAAGATAAATTGTGGTGTCCTGTAGCGTCAAACCCAATTTTACACATTTCTATAACGCGAAACGAGCACTACCTGCATACCCTGCAAGTAGTGCTCATTTGATTATGTCAATTATACTTGTACAGCTCTGCTCCACTGATGAGCTCATACTCAGAACTGGTAAAGTCAAAACCAGATAGAGCCACAAAACCAAGCCTGCTAACCTCCATAAATCTCAACACATTTTTCAGCTGCTGCACTTCAGCCTCTGCCTCCGCCCTCGAAAAAGTCTTATCGTAATACTTCACTTCATAAAATGCATAACCATTCTTCAGCTCTAAAACACAATCAAATTCGCCGCTACGTCTTTCCTTAGGCATATCATACCAAAAAGTTCCGATATCATACACATCTGACCTTTTGCCTTCTCGCAACTGTCTGGAAAAATACTCTCTGACAATGGCTTCATACCGGTGCGAAATAAATGTCTTGATGCTGCTCTTTATATACAGCTCATAAAAATTTTTAGTACCGATTCTTGCAATAACATCACGCTTATTATAGATATAGGCATAATAAAAACGCACCAGATTATCACTAATCTCATAGAAAGTCTTTTTCTTATCATTTTTCTTGTTAATCGGATAAATCTTTTGAATAATCTCCATCTCCAATAAATTTTTCAATTGCTTGTCTAAGCTGCCATTGGAATTGCCGGAAATCAGCTTTTCAATTTCTCCATACCTTTTCTTGCCATTAGCCAAAGCAGACAAAATCATATTAGCATTCGCCACCTTAGATAGCTCCGCCAATAAAATATATTCCATATAGATGCTGACAGGACTATTTGCATTGAGCAGCAATCGTTCAATATTACCCTCTAAATTCTCTTCCTCATCAATAAGTACATTAACAAATGGACTGCCACCAAACACTGCATATAATGCTGGTTTTGCAGAAGCTGAAAGCTCTGTATAAAATAAAGATGCATCATAATAATCAAAAGGCCTGATATGCAGAATTAAAGAAAATCTGCCAAACAGCGGATTTTCTTGTTGAAGCAATTCTTTCATCATGCCAACATATGAACCAAGCAGTACAAGATCTATATTATTTTTTAAGCTGTCAACAATTCTCTGAAACAGCGAATCTATGTAATGAGCGTCACTTGTTTTCTTCAAATATGTATATTCATCAATAATAATGATGACTTTTTCCTGCTGCGACCCCAAAAATTCAAACAGCTCCTCGAAATCGACAAAATGTAAAAATTTATTATTATAGCAAGCCTTCACCTTCGCCTCAAGACTTCTTAAATTATCTTCTAGAGAAGTCATGAGACACTCATAATAAATAACTTTGCAAGCTATATTCTTTATAGCTTCTAAAATTAGCGTACTTTTACCAACTCTGCGCCTGCCATAAAGCATCACTGCCTGCTTACCTGGCTGAGCAAAAACTTCTGTTAATTGCTGTAACTCTGCTTCTCTACCGACAAACATCCTGTAACCTCCTTTTATACTGAATTCCGTTTCACTGAATTTAATTTCAGTATAATTTTATATTTTCCATCAGAATTTGTCAATATTTTTTTGCTAACCTCTGCACTACAAGCAAAGAGGCTGCCACTTTCGTGACAGCCTCTATAATTTTGCTCTATTAAATTTTTACAGCTTGCTTTGCAGCTCCTCCAGCTTAGCCTGCTGCACTGCCAGCACCTTGTCGCCGATAGCGAACTGCTTCTCGTTTTCGGAGAAAGCAGGGCCGCCGTAGGATTTACGTGCTTCTACGCAATGCTCGGGCTTCAGAGCTACCAGCAAATCGCTCTCGAAAAGGTCGGAGAACTGCTTGTATTCCTCCAGAGAAATTTCCGGCAGGAATTTGCCCTGATGAATAGCATAGGCAACGCATTTGCCGACAACCTCATGTGCCTGACGGAAGGGCAGTCCCTTGCGTACCAGATAGTCTGCCAGGTCGGTGGCATTGGAGAAATCCTTGCTCACTGCCTGCGCCATCTTGTCCACATTAACCGTCATCGTCAGAATCATATCACGATAAACAGCCAAGGTGAATTTAACGGTGTCGATAGCGTCGAAGAAGCCTTCCTTATCCTCCTGCAGGTCCTTGTTATAGGTCAGCGGCAGGCCTTTAGCCGTTGTCAGCATAGCCATCAGATGACCATACACACGGCCGGTTTTACCGCGTACCAGCTCGGAAATATCAGGGTTCTTCTTCTGCGGCATCATAGAAGAGCCGGTGGCAAAAGCATCGTCCAGCTCCACAAAGCCGAATTCAGTGCTGCTCCAGAGGCAGATTTCCTCGCTCAGACGGCTCATGTGCATCATGAGGGTAGAAGCAAAGGAAAGGAATTCAATGATATAGTCACGGTCGCTTACTGCGTCCATGCTGTTCGGATAAACTGTGCCGAAGTTCAGCTCTTCCGCAACCATAAAACGGTCGATGGGGAACGTAGTACCCGCAATCGCACCGGCACCCAGAGGCATCATGTCCGCGCCTTCCCAAACGCCTAGCAGGCGGCGGAAGTCACGCTGCAGCATATTGAAATATGCCAGCATATGATGAGCAAAGGTAATCGGCTGCGCACGCTGCAGATGGGTATAACCCGGCATCAGAGTTTTTTCGTGCTTTTTGGCAACTGTTAAAAGAGCTTCCTCAAATTTGAGCAAAAGCTCGGCAATTTCGGCAACCTCACGCTTCATATACATATGCATATCGAGTGCAACCTGGTCGTTACGGCTGCGTGCGGTATGCAGACGAGCGCCGGCGCTGCCGATGCGTTCGGTCAGACGCGCTTCCACATTCATGTGAATGTCCTCCAGCGCAACGTCAAAATGGAAGTTGCCTGCTTCAATATCAGCCAGGATGTCTTTCAGACCGGCAATGATCTTCTCCCCGTCCTCTGCCGGAATGATACCGCATTTAGCCAGCATACCGGCATGAGCAATGCTGCCGCGGATATCCTCGTGATATAAGCGTTTATCAAAATCAATGGACGCATTAAATGCGTCCACCAATTCGTTCGTATTCTTACTGAAACGACCGCCCCAAAGCTTAGCCATTATTTCAGGTTTCCTTTCTTCATCAGCGCTCTTACTTTCAGCGGCAGGCCGAAGAGGTTGATGAAGCCGGTAGCATCTGCCTGGTTGTAAACTTCGTCTTCGCCGAAGGTTACATATTCCTGGCTGTACAGGGAGTACGGGGATTTAACGCCTGCACTGTAGATGTTGCCTTTATAAAGTTTCATGCGAACAGTACCGGTAACGGTTTTTTGAGTTTCGTTAACGAATGCATCCAGAGCCTCACGCAGCGGGCTGAACCACATGCCATCGTAAACCAGCTCGGAATAACGGATGGAAACCTGTTGCTTGAAGGATTGGGTTGCACGGTCCAGGCAAAGGTTTTCCAGATCGTTGTGGCCGTAGTAGATGATAGCGCCGGCAGGGTTTTCATAAACGCCACGGGATTTCATGCCAACCAGACGGTCTTCAACCATATCGGTGATACCAACAGCGTTGCGGATACCGATTTCGTTCAGTTTTTCAACGAGCTTAGCCGGGCTGAGTTTTTCACCATTAACGCTTACAGGCACGCCTTCAACGTATTCCAGCTCAACATATTCCGGTTTATCAGGAGCTTTTTCAGGAATGTTGGTAACGATGAACAGTTCATCTTTCGGTGCATTCCACGGATCCTCCAGATCGCTGCCTTCATGGGACAGATGCCACATGTTGCGGTCCATGGAATAGTCATGGTCATGAGATACAGGAATAGGAATGTTGTGTGCTGCAGCATAGTCGATTTCCTGGTCACGGCTGCGCAGCTCCCACTCACGCCACGGAGCGATGATTGCCAGCTGCGGAGCCAGAGCCTTTACGGACAGTTCAAAACGAACCTGGTCGTTGCCTTTGCCGGTAGCACCATGAGCAATAGCATCAGCGCCTTCTTTTTCAGCGATTTCAACTAATTTTTTAGCAATCAGCGGACGAGCGAAGGAAGTACCCAGCAGGTATTTCTTTTCGTATACAGCACCGGCCTTAACGGTGGGCCATACATAGTCGCTGATGAATTCTTCTTTCAGGTCCATGATGTAGCATTTGCTTGCACCGGTTTTCAGTGCTTTGTCATGAACGGTTTCCAGTTCGTCGCCTTGGCCAAGGTCAGCGCAGGCAGCGATAACTTCGCAGTTGTTGTAATGCTCTTTCAGCCAGGGGATGATTACGGATGTATCAAGGCCACCGGAGTAAGCCAGAACTACTTTCTTAATATCTTCTTTTTTCATTATAATAGCCTCCCATTTCTGTATAATGCTATGCATTAGTGAATAAACTTACAAACTTCTTGTATTATATACCCTTTTTATGCATAAATCAAGTATTTAAGCGCATGTATACAATACTTTTTGTGTACTAGATGTAACAAAAAACCTAAAATATAGCTTATTTCAGAAAATTTTGTCTGTATGCAAGAACGGCTAAGCATATAAACTATACGCTCAGCCGTTATATTTATACATTCAAGACCTGATTTAGAGTACTTCGTCGCTCATCAGCAGCGCCATAATAGCCTTTTGTACGTGCAGTCTGTTCTCTGCCTGGTCAAATACAACAGATTGCAGTCCTTCCAGCACTTCCTCGGTAATTTCTTCACCGCGGTGTGCGGGCAGGCAGTGCAGAACGATTGCTTCCGGACGTGCTTCGTTCAGCAGCGCCTGGTTAATCTGATAATTATGCAGTGCTTTGAAACGAACCTCACGCTCCGCTTCCTCGCCCATGCTGGTCCATACATCGGTATAGAGCACGTCGGCGCCCTTGGCAGCCTTGAAGAGATCCTCCTCTACGGTAATGCTGCAGCCGGTCTGGGCAGCGTCCTCCTGCGCCAGACGCAGGATTTCCGGATCCGGCTGATAGCCCTTCGGGCTGGCGCAGATCATGTTCATGCCAACCTTGGCGCAGGCAAACATCAGAGAGTGTGCCATGTTATTGCCATCGCCTACATAAACCAGCTTACGGCCTTTGAGCACCTTCATCTTCTCTTGAATAGTGAAGATATCGGTCAGAGCCTGACAGGGATGCAGCAAATCGGTCAGGCCGTTGATAACAGGAACGCTTGCATATTTAGCCAGCTCAATAACGGAATCATGGGAGAAGGTACGGATCATAATACCGTCAACGAAGCGGGAAAGTACACGCGCGGTATCGCGAATCGGTTCGCCACGGCCTATCTGGGAAGCGGAATCGCTCAGATAAATCGGATGGCCGCCCAGCTGCCAGAAGCCTACCTCAAAAGAGGTCCTGGTACGTGTAGAAGCCTTGGAGAACAGCATAGCCAAAGTTTTGCCCCTCAAATATTGGTGAGGCTCACCGGCCTTTTGCTTACGTTTCAATTTTTTTGCCACATCAAGAATTGTTGCGACCTCGCCTACGCTAAGGTCATGAATAGAAATCAGGTCTTTGTCTTTTAAACTCATTTTTTATCCCCTCTCGTTTTTTAACAGGCCGCCAGCGCCTTATCCAGCGCAGCAACCACGATATCAATTTCTTCCTTGCTGATAATCAGCGGTGGTACAATGCGGATAACATTGCCCGCAGTGCAGTTCACAATAACATTGTTCGCCAAACAGCTTTCCACAATCGGCTTGCCCTCACCGGCAACCTCCATGCCCAGCATCAGGCCGCAGCCGCGAACATCGGTAACCTTGTCAGGATATTTTTCCTGCAGCTTACGCAGCTCATTCTTAAAGTATTCGCCCTTCTCCGCAACCTTGTCTACCAGTCCTTCGGACTTGATAGTCGTCAGTGTTGCGTACACAGCGGCGCAGGCCAGCGGATTACCGCCGAAGGTGCCGCCATGGTCGCCGGGCTTAAACACATGCGCCAGACGCTCCGGCACAGCAAAGCCTGCAACCGGGAAACCACCGCCGATGCCCTTGGCGAAGGTCAGGATATCAGGCTTCACGCCGCTGTGCATATAAGCAAACCATTTGCCGGTACGCGCAACACCGGTCTGCACCTCGTCAAAAATCAGCAGCGCATCATGCTTGTCGCACAGCGCACGCACCTGCTGCAGATATTCGTCAGACGGTACATGCACACCGCCCTCACCCTGGATAGGCTCCAGCAGTACAGCGCAGACATCATCATCCATCTGTGCCTCCAGCGCCTTAATATCGCCGTAGGGCACAAGCACGTGTCCAGGGCTCAGCGGACCGTAACCGACATGATAATAATCATGACCCGTAGCAGCCAGTGTATCAAAGGTGCGTCCGTGGAAGGATTCGTCCGCAGAAATAATTTTATATTTCGTAGGCGCTTTGCTCACGCCATACTTGCGTGCCAGCTTCATAGCGCCCTCATTGCCCTCTGCGCCGCAGTTGGCAAAGAAAATGCGGTCCATGCCAGTAGCCTCGGCAACAACACGCAAGGCCTTCGCCTGAATCTCGGTATAATACAGGTTGGAGCAATGCATCAGCTTGGCAGCCTGCTCGCTGATAGCCTTCACCAGCACCGGATGATTGTAACCAAGGCTGTTGACAGCAATTCCGGCAAAGGCATCCACATACTCATTGCCCTCGTTGTCCCACACACGGCAGCCCTGGCCAAGCTCCATAACCATCGGATATCTGCCGAATACAGGCAGATAATATTTTTCTGTTTCTTCTATAATTGCTTTTTTATCCATCGTCAAGAATATCTCCCCCTCATACAAGCCCCTGCTGTCAGATTTCCTTAACTACCTCGGTACCAACGCCCCTGTCGCTGAAAAGCTCCATCAGAATAGAATGCTCGGCACGGCCGTCAATAATATGTGTTTTCTTGGCACCGCCGCTAAGAGCCTTAATGCAGGAGCGAACCTTAGGAATCATACCGCCGTCAATGCTGCCCTTAAGAATAAGCTCATGAGCCTTTTCAAAGCTCAGAGTAGAAATGAAGCTGCTTTCATCCGGATATGCGGAATAAATGCCGCGTACATCTGTCAGTACCAGCAGCTTTTCTGCCTTCAGCGCACCGGCAATTTCACCGGCAGCAACATCTGCGTTAATGTTATAGGTTTCACCCTCGTCACCGACGCCGGTCGGAGCGATTACAGGAATATAACCGCCGTCCAGCAGGCAGTTAATCAAATCAGTGTTGACCTCCTTAACGCTGCCGACAAAGCCGATATCTACCAGATTAACCTCACCGTTTTCATAAACATCAGCCAGATATTTTTTAGCCTTCAGCAGATTAGCATCCTTGCCGTTGAGGCCGACAGCCTTGCCACCCAAAGCATTCAGACGGCCGACAATGTCAGTGTTCATTTTGCCTACAAGCGCCATTTCGGCAATAGCTGCGGATTCTGCATCGGTTACGCGCAAACCACCGACAAATTCGCTCTTTTTACCGGCCTGCTCCAGCTGACGGCTGATTTCCGGACCGCCGCCGTGAACAACTACCGGACGCATGCCGGCGTATTGCAGAAACAGGATATCCTGCAGTACCTTGTTTTTCAAATCATCGTTAAGCATAGCGTTGCCGCCGTACTTTACCACAATGGTTTTATCTTTAAAATTGCTCAGATACGGCAATGCTTCCATTAAGGTCTGTACTTGTTGTTCGTTCATTAACATAGGTGATGTCCTCCCTCATTTTTTTATATTTGTCTTGCGTTTATATTTATTACTTCTGCTTCTCTCCAAAGACGCGAGAGAAGGTATTAGATGTAAACCATCATAATAATATTATGCTCTCACTATCAAGGACGAGCTAGAAAGTACCAGAGACGAGGAAAGCCGACGACGGCGTACTAACAGTACGTCCCCCCTTCGGGGATTAGCACGACCAGCACGTTCTCGCAGCGTTACACTTGCGACAACGTGGGTCTTTGCGTTTAGGAGGCTTGACAAAGTATATGGTGCTTTATCGCTCGGCCAATCAAGTATGGTACTCGCCGTTGATTTTCACATACTCATAACTGAAATCGCAAGTCCAAACGGTTGCGCTTTCCTCACCGGCACCCAGGTCGATGCTCATGGAAATATCATGCTCAGCCATGGTCGGCGCCAGCTTTTCGGCAGACACGTTGCAGTTCATGCCGTTTTCTACCAGACGGATACCGCCGATAGAAAGATTTACCTTATCTGCCTCCATGGCAGCGCCGCTGTAGCCTGCAGCGCAGACAATGCGTCCCCAGTTCGGGTCCTCACCGAAGAAGGCTGTTTTTACCAGCGGCGATTTGGCAATAGCCATCGCTGCGGTTTTGGCCTCCTCCCAGGTTGCGGCACCGGTAACATTTACCTCCAGGAATTTGGTAGCGCCCTCGCCGTCATGAGCAATCATTTTAGCAAGGTCGGTTGCACAGGCAACCAGCGCTTCAAAAAAGGCCGGATAATCCGGATGCTCCTCCGAAAGAATGATTTCGTTTTCGGCAAGACCGTTGGCCAGCACAATCATGCTGTCATTGGTGCTGGTATCGCCGTCGACAACAACCATGTTGAAGGATTTGTCGGCAGCCTTTTTCACCGCACGCTTCAGCACATCGGGAGCAACGGCGGCGTCGGTAGTAATGAAGGTCAGCATAGTTGCCATGTTCGGATGAATCATGCCCGCACCCTTGGCAATACCGGCAAAGGTTACCTTCTTGCCGCCGATTTCCGTTTCATAGGCAGCGTGCTTGATAAAGGTATCCGTAGTCTGAATCGCCATAGCGCAGCTTTCGCCCTCGCATTCGTCCAAGCTGTCGACAGCATCGGCAATGCCGGTCAGCAGCTTGTCCATCGGCAGGAACTGGCCGATAACACCGGTGGAGCAGACAAAGACTGCTTCCGGCGCAATGCCTAAAAGCTCTGCCGTATGCGCCTGCATTTTCTTGGCATCCGCCAATCCCTGCTCGCCCGTGCAGGCGTTGGCACAGCCGCTGTTTACGGCAATAGCCTGTGCATAGCCGTGCTTGTTGACCTCGCGGCTCACGAGCACAGGAGCAGCGCACATTTTATTTTGTGTAAATACCGCACCGCAGGCAGCAGGCACGGTACTGAAAATTACAGCTACATCATGATTGCCGCTGGCTTTGATACCGGCCTTGACGCCGGCAGCAATAAAGCCCTGCGGTGCAGTCACCCAGCCTTCGATTTTCTTCATGAGATTCCCCTCTTTCTCAGGTGCTTTCATCTTTTCTTCTACGGCGGCATCACCGCTAAGCACCATTTTATAGTATAATAGTTATAACAAGCTTAGGGAACAAGCGGCAGCTGACGCAGGCCGGCAGTTTCATCAATGCCAAACATCACATTCATGTTCTGCACTGCCTGTCCCGCAGCACCCTTAACCAGATTATCAATACAATTCATCACAATAATACGGCCTGTACGCTTATCGGTCTGCCAACCAAGGTCCACATAGTTGGAGCCGCGGATATTCTTCAATTCAGGGCAAACTCCCTTACCGCGCAGACGAATGAAAAATTCATCGCCGTACATTGCCTGATAGGCCTCCTCAATCTGTGCATCCGTTACGCCCTGCTTCAGCTGTGCGTAGCAGGTTGCATAAATACCGCGGTCCACAGGCAGCAGATGCGGTGTAAACTGAATCACTACATCCTCACCGGCAAACTCGCTGTAAATCTGCTCGATTTCCGGCGTGTGGCGATGCGAAGCAACACCGTAGGCCTTAAAGCTTTCGTTGACGCTGCAGTAAAGACTGCCTGCCTTCAGGCTGCGGCCCGCACCAGTCGTACCGCTTTTGGCATCAATCACAATGCCCTTAGTTTCAATCAGCTTATATTTTAAAAGCGGCACCAACGCCAAAATGCTGCAGGTTGTGTAGCAGCCGGGATTTGCCACCAGCTGCGCCCCGCGCACCTTATCACGGAACAGCTCGGTCAGACCGTAGACAGCCTGTGCCTCCGGGTCCTCATGCTTCACCTTGTACCACTGTTCAAACACATGGTAATCCTTAAATCTATAATCGCCGCCGAGGTCAATAATTTTTGTCTTACTGCCTCGCAGCTGCTTGCCTATCTTCATAGCATGGCCATGAGGCAAGGCAATAAAAATCACATCACTTGCTGCTGCAATAGCATCCAGCTCCTGCATAGACTGCAGATTCTTTTCAATACGTCCCGACAAATGCGGATACATAGAAGCAATCGCCTCTCCCGTACTGCTTTCAGAGGTAATTACGGCAATTTCCGCTTCCGGATGTCCGTCCAGAAGTCGCAGAAGCTCAACTCCTGCATAGCCTGTTGCACCGATAACACTTGCTTTCATATCCATCCTCCTTTGTACTCGATAATTATACAACTAAATTGTATAATTTTGCAAGCACTTTGTGAATTTTTTTGTAAAAATTAAGGGACAATAATCCATTCTACAATCTTATTTTACTACCTAAAAGGTAAATATACCAGTATTTTTTGCCAAATCCACACTTTATTGTTACAATAGACGTGAAAGCTATACACGTCACTGTTTAAAATATATCAAAATCACTAACGAGGTGTATCTTATGTTTAAAATTATTATCATGGCTTTGCTCATTTTTATAGGCATGGTAGGGTATGATAACATTACCGATAAGGCTCAGCCTACCACCCCCGTACAGCAGGAGCAGCAGAAGGTCAGCAAGCACGAAAAGTCCGCAGCGATGGCTCTTTTCACCAGCCTGCTGCCTCCCAAGGAGGAATGGCCCTCGCCCGTACATAAATTCTATCTGGCCTTTAATATGGATGAGGTTATCGACCCCATCCGCCAAAACCCGAACTGGACCGGTCTTGACGCCATGTCGCGCGATATACCGCAGGCGCTGATTGCTATTGAAGACCACGCTTTTTATAATCACGGTGCTATTGCCGTAGAAGGCATTCTGCGCGCCGCACTGGCCAACATCAACGCCGGCGAGGTAGTGCAGGGCGGCAGTACACTGACGCAGCAATTTGTCAAAAACGTTTTTCTGTCGCACGAGCAAAGCATGGAGCGCAAAATCGAAGAAGCTGTGCTCTCGCTCATGCTGGAGGATAATTACAGCAAAGACGAAATACTGGAGCTTTATCTGAACACCACCTACTTCGGCGCAGGCAGCACCGGCATTAAACAGGCCAGCAGAACCTACTTCGGCAAGGCACCTTCGGCGCTGACTCTGGCTGAGGCCGCCGTTATCGCTTCGCTTCCTTATGCACCCACCGGCCTCAATCCGCTGGAAAACCCCGAGGGCTGCAAAAAACGTCAGCTGCTGGTGCTGGCCGCTATGCATAAATACGGTATGATTAATCAGGGACAGTTGGCCGAAGCCAAGGCAGAAAAAA
Source organism: Phascolarctobacterium sp. Marseille-Q4147 (assembly GCF_017968825.1). Lineage (NCBI taxonomy): Bacteria > Bacillati > Bacillota > Negativicutes > Acidaminococcales > Acidaminococcaceae > Phascolarctobacterium > Phascolarctobacterium sp. Marseille-Q4147. Next base: position 145,390 of record NZ_CP072874.1, read on the forward strand.
TCCGCCTCACCAACGGCACCGTCATGTAAAGCTGTAACAAAATCGACACTGTATATTTTTTAATTAAAGTTTATCGGTAAAAGCTTTGTTTCGCTTGACCGCATCATACTTCATATATATAATTAAAGCTTAAGCAAAATCACTCAAAGAAGGTCAAAATCATGGAAACTACAACATTAGATAAGCTTCCCTTAGGTCAGGAGGCTATCATAAAAAAGGTCGGCGGCGAAGGCAGCATTCTGCGTCGTCGTCTGCTTGATATGGGGCTCACCCCCCGCACCCGCGTCATGGTACGCAAGCGCGCCCCGCTCGGTGACCCGCTGGAAATCTCCCTGCGTGGCTACGAGTTGACACTGCGTGCGGAGGAAGCCGAAAAAATCACCGTTACGCCGGAGGTGAGTGAAGCATGAAGCTGCATTTCGCCCTCGTCGGCAACCAGAACTGCGGCAAAAGCACGCTGTTCAACTATCTCACCGGCAGTAATCAGCACGTCGGCAACTTTCCCGGCGTAACCGTCCAGAAAAAGGAAGGTACTATTCTCGCCGTGCCCGACGCAGGCGTTATCGACCTGCCAGGCATCTACTCGCTTTCTCCCTATACCTCGGAAGAAATTGTTACGCGTGACCTGCTGTTATACAATAAGCCGGACGCAATTATCAACGTCATTGACGCAACTAATATCGAACGCAGCCTGTATCTTTCGCTGCAGCTCATTGAACTAAATATCCCGATGGTCATCGCCCTCAACATGATGGACGAGCTCACAGGCAGCGGCGGCAGCATTGACATCAAGGCGATGGAAGATTCGCTGACCGTGCCTGTTGTCCCCATCACCGCCAACTCCGGCGAAGGCGTAGGCGAGCTTTTGCGCCGCGCCGTAGAGGTAGCGCAAAACCAGCAGCTGCCACAGCGCCTGGATTTCTGCAGCGGTCCTGTGCATACCGCTATTCACAGTATCGCCCACTTAATCGAAACCAAAGCACGCCGCCAGAACCTGCCGCTGCGCTTTACCGCCACCAAGCTTATCGAAGGTGACAGCGATTTCGCCAAGGCTTTGCAGCTTTCGGAAAACGAATGCGATATCATCGGCCACTTCGTTACCGAGATGGAGCAAAACCTCAAAACGGATAAGGAAGCGGCGCTGGCAGATATGCGCTATGCCTATATCGAGGACCTCTGCGCGCAGACCGTGCAGAAGCCCAAGCATACGGAAGCACAGCTGCGCTCCGTCAAAATTGACCATTATCTGACGCATAAATTTTATGCTATCCCTATTTTCGTGCTTATCATGGGCATTGTATTCTGGCTCACGTTTGACGTTATCGGAGCTTTTCTCAGCGACATCCTCAGCAATGTTATCGATGCTGTAACAGCTTCGGTTGATAATACGCTCACCGTGCTGGATATCGCACCGCCAATGCATTCGCTGATTATCGACGGCATCTTCTCCGGTGTCGGTGCCGTGCTTTCCTTCCTGCCGACCATCGTCACCCTGTTCTTCTTCCTTTCTATGCTGGAGGACAGCGGTTACATGGCGCGTGTAGCCTTTGTTATGGATAAAATGCTGCGTAAAATCGGTCTCTCCGGTTCGTCATTTGTGCCGATGATTATCGGCTTCGGCTGCAGCGTGCCTGCAATTATGGCATCACGCACCCTTGCCAGTGAGCGCGACCGCAAAATGACCATCATGCTCACACCGTTCATGAGCTGCAGCGCCAAGTTGCCCATCTACGGTATGTTCATCGCCGCCTTCTTTCCGCATAACGGCGGTCTGGTCATGCTTTCGCTCTATCTCACCGGTATCTGCGTAGCTATTCTCTCCGGCTTTTTGCTCAACAGCCTGGTGTTCCGCGGCAAGCCGGTCCCCTTTGTCATGGAGCTGCCTGCCTACCGCCTGCCGACGGCGCGCAACATCATCATGCATATGTGGGAAAAGGCCAAGGACTTTCTGCATAAGGCCTTCACTGTTATTTTCCTCGTCAGCATCATCGTCTGGTTCCTGCAGAACTTTGATGTACGCTTTTACATGGTAGATGCCTCCGACAGCATTATCGCCTCCATCGGCAAGCTGGCGGCGCCTATTTTCGCACCGCTTGGCTTCGGCAGCTGGCAGGCAACGACCTCGCTCATCTGCGGCATTACCGCTAAAGAGGTTGTCATCAGTACGCTTTCTGTGCTGGCAGTCGGCAGCGGCGGTGCGCCTGATCTGGCAAGCCTCTTTTCGCCGCTCACAGCCTACACCTTTCTGGTGTTCTGTCTGCTCTATCCGCCCTGCGTAGCAGCGCTGGCCACCATCCGCCGCGAGCTGAACTCGGATACCAGCACGCTCTGCCTTATGGGCTATGAGCTTGTTGTGGCTTGGTGCGTGGCGTTTATCGTAAGACAAATCGGCTTAATGCTTGGCTTTGCCTAAAAAATTGCATAAGAAAACAGCCCAAGACTCTGATATGAGAATTGGGCTGTTATTTTTTTGTGGCTTTAGCCCGTGGAGCACTATCAAGTTTCTTTTCGAAGAAACGAGATGGTGCTTCACACAGAACCATCCGCTATGCGGGTGCGCATTGATTGTTATACAAAAATACGTCATTCCGATATACACTAGTAAGTGTTCAAGTCACTATTGCAAAGAAAGGAATGACGTATTAATAGCAAATAAAACTAACGAATTATCACATTCAAAATGGGTATGTAAATATCATATTGTCTTTGCAATGATATTTTCAATCATACATCGTTGTGTCAATTCTATCGAGGCAGACTTTTGCTCCATGTAGCTTTGCCATTCGAGGAAAAGCCTAAGAATAAACTTCCGGGCGATAATTTGAAATATTATCGTCAGAGAAAATCATTAACTACCAGACAGCTTGCCGAGAAAATGGATGTTGTTCCTGCTACTATCCTGATGTATGAACAGAATAAATACCCTATCCCTTATGATGTAGCCAAAGAATAGATTTGATGGGAAATGAATTATGCATACCTCTATTAAAACATGATTTCATATGGTATAATACAAACATTGCGGAAATGTCCAATATAACACGAAGGGAGGACTGCGCATGAAGATAACAGATTTTCTTGGAGAAGCAACAGAATATGATAAAAAGCAGGCAGTTGAACATAAGAAAGTGAAAAGTTGGCTTAAAAGTGTCAGTGCCTTTGCGAATACAGCGGGCGGAACTTTAATTTTTGGTATTACAGATGGTGAAGAAATTGTTGGATTGGAAGATATTAAATCCGATTCTGAATTTATTAGCCAGAAAATCAAAGAAAGAATTTCACCATTTCCAGAAGTTATAATGAAGCTTCGTAAAACCGAAGATGAAAAAGACCTTTTGTTGCTTTATGTACCGGCAGGTGCAGAAACACCTTACTATTATACTGGCGATGGTGTGACAGAAGCTTACATTCGTATTGGTAATGAAAGCGTTGTTGCTGATGCGACTGAACTGAAACGCTTGGTTATGCGTGGTAGAAACTCTTCTTATGATTCGGTGATGTCACCATACAATTATGAGGACTTTTCTTTCAGTAAGCTGAGAGAACGCTATAAATCCTGGACTGGCAACAGTATGACGGAGAAAAGTTTTGAGTCTTTCGGTATCCGAGATGCAAATGGACACCTTACCAATGCAGGCGCTTTGCTTGCTGATGATGCACCCATTCGCTGGTCTCGTCTTTTCTGCACAAGATGGAATGGGTTAGATAAAAGTGGCGGACAGGTTGATGCTTTGGATAGTGCCGAGTATAGTGGCAGTCTTATCATTCTTCTGAATGAGGGCATGAGTTTTGTAAAGCGTAACATGAAAACCATTTGGAAGAAAACACCTGATTCCAGAATTGAAATGCCGGATTATTGCGAGCGAAGTGTTTTCGAAGCTTTGGTCAATGCGTTAATTCATAGGGATTATCTGATTAATGGCAGTGAAGTTCATGTGGATATGTTTGATGACCGCCTTTTAATTTATTCTCCGGGTGGAATGCCTGATGGAACACAGATTCAGGGGCGTGATATTGATGATATTCCTTCAACCAGAAGAAATCCTATCCTTGCAGATATTTTTGCCCGCCTTGGATATATGGAACGTCAAGGCAGTGGATTAAGTAAAATCCGTACCGCATACGAAAATGCAGCAAATTATCAACCGGGTTTGGAACCGACCTTCCGATCCAATCGAGTGGAATTTACTGTAAAGCTTCCAAATCTGAATTTTAAAGCATCAAGTAATGAAGCTTTAACTGAGGCAATAAATGAAGCTTTAACTGATAATCAGAAAATGCTCCTTGATATGTTGCGCAATGATCCAACAATTACGCAAAAAGAAATTATTGAACGAGTCTCTTTGTCGAGAAGCACTGTTCAGAGAATGATCAAAGAGTTGTCTGAATTAGGACGATTAGAGAGAATTGGTTCAAAGAAAACTGGCAGTTGGATTGTAAAAGAGTAAAAGAAAATATTTTATTTTGAAATCTCCGTTGTTCTGTTGTAGAATGACGGAGATTTTTCATGTAAATGTTCAGGTGGAACTAGCAGACAGCATCTTCTGATACTACTGAAGGGGATTATAATGTCATCCCAACAAACAAATTTTGGAAATTGACTTTCAGAGGAATTTGAGAAAATATGTGAAGTGGTACACCTTATACTGCTTGCCAATTTGTGAATCCAGTAAAAAGTGTGCTACTTCTTATTGCAATTTAGGTATAGCTTTGGATAAATTAAGTGTAAAAGAGTACGAAGCCCCTTTCAATGGTAACTAGTAGTCAAAACGCCCCTAACAGGAGCGGCGAAGGTGATAAGTACAATGTGGCTTGAAAAAAGTGAAAGCCAGCGTCTTGAGGTGCTGGCTATTATTAAGGGCTTATAGCCCGTCATCAAACCGCCCGTTTGACGGGTGCTCCTGATTTTGCAAAGATTATTTTGCTGCGTTCAGCTCTTTTATCCGCGCATACGCCTGCTGCCAGCTCGTCAGCGACAGCTGCCACAGCTCGCTGTACGCCCGCACTGCCGTCTGCGGCGAACTTTCATACAACGCGCACAGTCCCCGCACTCCTGCATAAGGATAGTACGGAATGCACGTCTGCATCTCCTCGGACGTCTGCAAAAGCGCCTGCGACAGCACCAAATGCCCCTGCTGCAGGCACCACAGCCAGCGGGCAAACTCCGCCAACGTTTCCTTGACCACGGCAGCCTGCGCCGCATCCGTCTGCCGGCCATACCAATAGCGCTGCGCCTGCTTGTACTCCGCACTCTGCACCGCTGCGCCGGCAGCGCCAAAATGCGCCAGCACTGCCTGATAATGCAGCAGATGCACACGCTCATGCACCAGTACAGAATCATAATAGGCTGCATAATCCCAGCCATGCTCAGCACATTCCTGCCTGATAGCATGCACATAAAGCTTAATGCCCTTGCCCGCAGCAAATTCACCGTGCAGCAAGCGTTTGAACTTTAGCTGCTGCAGCTTTTTGCTCCACTCGGCATATTGCTTGCCAAGCCTTGGCAATGCAGCGATATCATACTCCGCCTGCAATACTTCCGCACGCTTTAATAACTGCCTGCCCTCGCGCTGCACGGCAACCGTGTCATAACGCCCGTACTGCCTGTAAAGCAGCACGTCGGACTCCGCATACGCTGTTGACAGGCTAAGCCTTTCGGGAGCAGTAACGATATTTTCTAAGATAAGCTTTAACATTCTTGTTAACTCAACAAACGCTTTTCAGCTTCTCGGGCCATCCCTGCGCTTAAATTATAATACCATTACAATGGTCAATCTCGTGCTGGATAATCTGCGCCGTAAAGCCGCTGAAGCTCTGCTTGCACTTTTTAAACTGCATATCCTGATAGGCAACCGTGATTTTTTCGTAGCGCACTGCAGCACGCTCGCCCTCCAGCGACAGGCAGCCTTCTTCCGTCATGTACTTGCCGGAGCGCTTGATAATCTCCGGGTTCAGCATGGCAATATTCGTAGGACCGATATTTACGGCGATAACGCATTTCTGCACACCGATCATATTTGCTGCCAGGCCCACGCAACGGTCCGCATGAGCTGCAAGCGTATCTAATAAATCCTGCGCTACTGCAATATCCATAAAGGTTGCAGGCTGGGATTTTTGTGCCAAAAAGGCTTCGTCTTTAACTATTGGTTTTTCCATGGTGTACCTCCGTGGGGTTGATTTTTTATGTCTAAAGTCTTCATCCTCTTACCGAGAACTGTCCGACAATCTGTATATAAGTATCCTTATCAGCTTCCAGATAATTTTCCAGCCAAGAATCCAATGACTGAATAAAATGTCCCTTGCTGTCTTGCGTCGGATATACGTGTTCATCGATACTTTCAAGATAATCTTTGATTTGATATTTTATCTTCAAATAATCTTTGCCGGCAGCCTTATCTATAATATTCTTAAGACCGGCTATTTTATTATCAAAGTACTGCTTAAGATAGCCTCTTTTAATGACAATAACATTATTTTTGAGTTCACATTCAGTAGCATCAGCATGCACATTAACTAGCTCATAAAATCTTGCAGTAGCATCTGCCAAAGCTTCTGTGTCCTGCAGCTCGTCCATACAAGCATAAGCCCCTTCGCCAAAGCAAGCGGTAAAATATGTATCATTACAAATATCCATTTCTGATATATCTCTATATACCTGACCTTCTTGCAGCGTTAATGCTTTAGCTGTACTAAGGGTTTTGATAATATAAACATTGCTTACAAAGCTCATATTTTGCCTATCCTTTTCTTGACTACATTCTCTAATATTTACTTAACAACAGACAAGCTTCACGCTTTTTCAAATATGCAATCCCTATGCCATTCTAAAAAGGTTTTGTCGATATTATACTTGCCGGGAACAGCTAATTCTTTACCTTTAATAGGCAAAAAATACCTTACGTAATATTCCTGCGTAATTGCTTTTTCTAATCTGGACGAGAAGATAGTTCTGTTATTTTCATCAAAAGCGATAATCCCTTTATCAAACGCCTTGTCATACAATGCTGATAAGCATATGCCATTGCTTGGATTTAAGCGTTCTTTCTCATTCATCGCCCAAGGAATAATGTGACTTGCTACCAGCAATTCAGGAATATCTATCCCGGTGAGCGCGCACTTGCCATTGAAATTTGCCATAACTAAGCTTCTAAAGACATCTTGATTAACTCTTTGCTTTATCAAGCTTAATTTTTCTGCACCTACAAGATAATCAGGGATATCTTGTAACTGTTGCTGATATTTTTCTTCGATTGTTGACTGCTCGTAGTGCGCAAGAATAGCTTCACTTTCGTATATCAGCTTTTCTCTGTCATGAGAAAATTCATCCCAGTACTGCTGGCACTTAGGACCACCATGCTGCATACCGGAAATGCCTCGTTGCTTCAGCATCGGATCACAGGAAGCGTAGTTAACAAGCCTATAGGCAACAGCATCAGGAGTTCTGCCAATAAGCTTCGCAACTCTGATTACCTCAGGATTGGTTTTATGCATTTTACCAAATGGCATTTTTAAATACAGATTTAAGGCCAAAATCATCTCGTCCCTAGACCATAAATTTCTAGCCATAAGTGATCCAACCTCCGCTTCTTCTTTCTATTCCCTATTCTACCCCACATCCGCTTCTTAGGCAACTGCAAGCCCGTTACCACTACGTCTGTACATTCAAACACGCTTGTACATATAAAATAAATTCTACGCAAATTTGACTTGTAACCCATTTTACGTTACAAGTCAAATTTATTCACCATTTCTACCGCTCCGTCAGCACATCAAAGCTTTTGCCATCCGTTGTCACCGTCAGCGTGCCATGATCGTGCGTCGTCAGCACCTTCACGCCAAGATGCGTTAAGCTGCCCACCACGTTCTTGTTCGGATGCTTGTAAATCGAAAAATCACCGCAGCTGATGAGCGCGTATTTAGGCTTAACCTTGCTGATGAACGGCCAATAGGACGATGTCTTGCTGCCGTGATGGCCCACCTTCAGCACGTCCGCCTGCAGCGCAGTGCCGTATTTTTGCTGCAGCGCATCCTCCACCGGCGCCTCCGCATCACCCGTCAGCAGCATCTTAAAGCTGCCGTAATGCAGCATCAGCACCAGACTGGTGTTGTTCATATTCTTCAGATCCTTTTTGCTAAGGAAATCTCCCGGCGCCAGCACCTCGATATAATAATTTTTGTCAATCGTAATTTTGTCCCCGGCCTTCAGCGCCTGTCCGTTATACCTGCCGGCGCGCAAATCCCGGTCCAGCGCCACGGAGGCCTTGTAGCCGCTGTTGACATAACCGCTGTCATAAATATTGCTGACGCCGTATTTACCGCGCACGTACATGATATTGCCCATATGGTCACGATGATGGTGCGTCACAAAAACAGTTTTAATCCTGTTGACTCCGGCCTTGTCCAGCGCCTTAATCAACGCCTGCCTGCCGCCGCTGTCACCAACCTTGTCCTTAACGTCGTTGCCCACGTCAATCATAATATTACGCTTGCCGTCCTGCAGCAAAATCGCATCCGCCTGCCCTACATCCAGCACGCTGATGCGCAGTCTGCCCTGCGCTGCACCTGTGTCCTGCTTCTGCTGCATGCTCTGCGGCATGTTGTTTTTGACTGTGGCGCGCACGCTTTCGGCGTTAGGCTGATACAGGCCGCTGTACGCTGCCAGTGCCACGATAAAGGCTATGATAATCTGAAAAACAAACTTTAATTTACGCATGTGTACCTTACTTCCCTTTTCTTTTACAAATTAGCAGCTTCGTTTGCTGATATATTTATTATATCACGCCAATAAAAAAGCGTACATACCAGCAAACAGTATGTACGCTTCATTTTTAATCTGTCAGTTTAAAGTATATAAAATTTTGCTAATTTTTTCTGTAAGCACCGGCACACACGCTCAAACTGCAATGAGCAATGCTCCCGCAGGTTCTGCGTGCTCGGAATTTTACAGCAGGCTTTTATTTATGCAGCCATTTATTTTGCTGCACCTTTTTGTTTAATGCATCCAATGCCTTGGTATATACATTAAGCATTTCCTTGTTGCCCTTTGTTTGCTGCACTGCTGCTTCACCGCCCATGTCCAGGCACACCTTGCCGTCTTTATCAATAATATAGTGTGCTGCCTTGGTATATTCCGTACCGTTGCTGTTGAACAGATACAAATACATGGCACCGACAGCGTTTTGCAGCGATTCGTCCTCGTGCAGCAAATTCAGAAAATCGACGTCTGTGTACTGCTCCTCCGCAAACACGGCCAGATACAGCTGTCCGTCCTTGCTCAGGCTCTGCGCCGAATCAACATCCACATAAAGTACGCCGACATCGGTTTCGCCCGCCTTCTGCAGGTTCTGGCAGTTGCCTACGGCAGCAATACTCAATAATATCAGCATTATCAAAAGCTTAATGTAACGCATTTTTTGCACCTCGCATAATCAACAATTTTATTATATCCATTATATAACAAAAAGAGGGCAAAGTCACCCTTGCCCTCTTGATAATTAGTGGATTTTAAATTAATTCTTTAAAATTAATTATTTACCGGTGCGAGCAGCCAGCATTTCAGCATGTCTCTTTTGTTGAGCAGCTACGCGAGCGTCTTTTGCAGCTTTTTTAGCAGCTTCTGCTTTAGCCAGTTTTGCTTTTGCAGCTTTTTCAGCTTCAGCTTGACGCAGTTCTTCCGGAGATTTACGGCCGAATTTCCAGGTTGCACCAATGCCGCCCATGAATTCGTCGCCAGCGGTGGATACGCTGAAGCTCAGCATGAAGTCGCGGTTAGGATAGTGGAATGCACCCAGAGCCATACCGGTCTTATCACGGTATTGGCCAACGCCTACAGCGATTTCGGTCGGAGCTTCCGGATCGTAACCCATGGTGTGCAGGTTAGCAATAGCAGCAGCCATAGCGCCAACTTTTTCTACACGAGTATCCAGTTTGTCGATTTTGCTGTCCAGACGGGAAACTTCGCCATCAAATTTAGCTTCGATGCGTTTGTCTTCATTAGCACGGTTGGTTGCTTCGTTTTCGATTCGACCTTTATTGATAGTGATTTGATCTTGCAGTTTTTGGTCTTCATGTTCACGAACTTTTTTCTCTTGAGCGATAGCAGCTTTGTTAGACTCAATTGCTGCAGTGTTTTCTGCTACAGTGCTCTTGTCAGCTTTTTGATTGATTTCGTTTTGTAAACGATTATCTTCATTTGCTCTGTCAAGTGCTTCTTGAGTGATATCTGCTGCATTTTGGTTGATTCTGTCGCTCAGTGCTTTGTCAGCATCTTTGCGAGCTGCTGCTTCGTTTACGATTTGACCTTTGTTGATAGTGATTTGATCCTGCAGTTTTTGGTCTGCATGGTCACGATCTTTTTTCTCTTTTTCGATTGCAGCTTTGTTAGACTCAATTGCTGCAGTGTTTTCTGCTACAGTGGTCTTGTCAGCTTTTTGATTGATTTCGTTTTGTAAACGATTATCTTCATTTGCTCTGTCAAGTGCTTCTTGAGTGATATCTGCTGCATTTTGGTTGATTCTGTCGCTCAGTGCTTTGTCAGCATCTTTGCGAGCTGCTGCTTCTGCTTTATCAGCATCAATGCGTGCATTTTTCTCTTGGGTAATCTTATCATCTAAGATTAAGCTGTCATATTTACGAGCTTGTTCTTCTTTTTTAATTGCTTCTTTGTTAGCTTTGATATCTTCGCCAAGTTTGTTGTCAGCTTCTACGCGTGCATTTTTCTCTTGGGTAATCTTATCATCTAAGATTAAGCTGTCATATTTACGAGCTTGTTCTTCTTTTTTAATTGCTTCTTTGTTAGCTTTGATATCTTCGCCAAGTTTGTTGTCAGCATCTTCACGAGCATTTTTTTCTTTGGTAATGTTATCTCCCAAGATTAAGCTGTCATATTTACGAGCTTGTTCTTCTTTTTTAATTGCTTCTTTGTTAGCTTTGATATCTTCGCCAAGTTTGTTGTCAGCATCTTCACGAGCTGCTGCTTCATTGTTAATATTCGTCTGCAGGTTCGAATCAGACACAGTACGTTGCACTATTTCTTGCTTGATTGCGTCTTGACGATCTTTTACTTCTTTATCAATTGCTTCTTTGTTAGCTTTGATATCTTCGCCAAGTTTGTTGTCAGCATCTTCACGAGCTGCTGCTTCATTGTTAATATTCGTCTGCAGGTTCGAATCAGACACAGTACGTTGCACTATTTCTTGCTTGATTGCGTCTTGACGATCTTTTACTTCTTTATCAATTGCTTCTTTATTTGCTTTGATATCTGCTTTATTGGTAGCAATGTTTGCTTTATTTTTTTCAACATCATCATTAATTACTAGGCCATCTTTATAGCTCAGTACGCTCTGCCCACCTACATCTAATGCAGGACCAATTTTAGCAGCCAATGCATTATTAGAAACAAAAGCAACGCCGCCCAATACTAAGCTGAGTGCTACAGCTTTTGCCAACATTTTTTTCATTGATAAGCCCTTCTTTTCTTCTAAATTTTAATAAAGTTTGCCAAACCGGTCAAGGCTCCCGATTTCAACTTTTATCACTAATATTATACCACTTGCATTATCAATAATGCAAGGCAATATGCGGAAAATTTTATGTATACACAGAAGCCTTTAGCCTGAGAGTTTAGATTCATTCTATTGGCTTTTGTTGGCTTTATTTTAAACTCTTACCCTTTTTCGCCTCACAATACAAATTAAGACAATTTATTGTGACTAAAATTTTACAAGTTTTACGTAAAAGCACACTCAGCTTTTGCACAAGCTTCTCTCTCTTGCCTCCACTGTAATTGGTAATTTCTCCTGCTTTCTTCATTACCTTTCCCGCCAATAAAAAAGCGTACATACCGGCAAACAGTATGTACGCTTCATTCTTAAACCGTCAGTTTAACACTTGTAAATTTATTATTTTTTCGGAGTAATCGCCAGTACGCGCGCCGGCAAGCCGGTCGCTCCTTCAATACGCGGCCAGGCAGCAACCAGCAATGCTCCCGCAGGTGCCACGCGGTCCAGGTTCTGCAGCACTTCAATCTGCAGCTTGCCCTTGCCCAGCACATAGCGCTCGCACGCCAAATCTCCTGCCTTGGCAGCCTCTGCCGAAGCATCGGTATCCAGTGTTTCGTGGCCGTTGGCTGCAGCATTGCGCTCTTCATAAATATATTGCAGCGCCGGCAGGGACCAGCCGGGGAAGTTTTCGCTGCCATCTGCAGCAATACCGCTCAGCTTATCCATATCCGGCCAATTTTTATACCAATCAGTGCGCAGTGCCACAAAGGCGCCGTCGGGAATCGGTCCGTATTCCGCTTCATAGGCCTTGATATCCTCCACCGTTACGGCATAATGCACATCCTCTGCAACCTTGGCGGTAATATCAATTACGCACAAGGGAAACAGCATCTGCTGCGCGCCGAATGCTTCGGACAAAGGCATATTCTTAACAAAGTGACCGGGAAAGTCAATATGGGTGCCGTATTGGCCGGGGAATTTGAATGTCTGAATCAGGCATTCCAGCATAGGGTTGCCCCAATTGAAAACCGTCTTGCTAACCTCCACCGAGCCTGCGGGAATACCGCTCCACACCGGGCTGTCATTGTTCATGGAGTGGGAAAGCTCCACCCATTCATAAGCATCTGATTTCATTTCTGCTAACATGTTCCATAATTTGTACATAAGAAACCCCCCTCAATAAAAAATATTGGTCGTCACCATTATCATAGTACATTGATATGATTTTGTAAAGCAAATATTTGCATAACAGAATCTTTGTATCAACGCAAAAGACTCGCCACCGCTAAACAGCGGCAGCGAGTCCTTTTATACGTAGTAATTATATCTTAATTAATCTCTCAGCTTAGCCTTATATGCTTCGGCAACCTCAGCAATTACCTTCTTCATAGAAGCATCAACCTCAGCGTCGGTCAGGGTGCGGTCTGCAGCCTGATAGGTCAGGTTGAAGGCCATGGATTTGCAGCCTGCAGCAACCTGCTTGCCGGTGTAGATGTCGAATACACGCACACCCTGCAGCAGCTCGCCTGCATGCGCACGGATAACCTGCTCCAGCTCGGCGTTGGTTACCTCTGCCGGAACAACAACGGCAATATCACGGCTCATGCTCGGGAACTTGGGCAGATGCTTATATTGCGGTACAGCGGTTGCGCTTGCTACCAAAGGCTCTACGGCCATTTCCAGCACATAGGTAACCTGATCCAGCTCAAAGTTTTCCTGAACTACCGGGTGTACCTCGCCGAAGGAACCGATAACCTCGCCATTAACAACGATGTCACAGCTCTTGCCCGGATGCAGGTACGGCTGTTGGCTGCGAGTCATAGTGTAATCGCTCACCTGCATTGCTTCCAGCAGTCCTTCAACGATGCCCTTCATATCATAGAAGTCAACGTTGCCTTTATCATCGCACCAGTTGAGAGCCTTGCGGCTGCCGCTCAGTACTGCGGTCAGCAGCTGACGCTCTGCGGGATCCTCGGTCAGCGGCAGTGCCTTCGGCAGGAAGATACGGCCGATTTCAAACAGGGCAACACTGCTGTTGTGGTTGCGCAGGTTGAAGGAAGCAGTCTGCAGTGCGCTCGGAACCATAGTGGTACGCATTACGGAGAAAGCGTCGGTAATCGGGTTCAGCAGCTCGATGCAGTTACGACGTGCATCATCTGCTGCCAGCAGCATTTTATCGTAAGCGTTAGCCTTGATGAAGCTGTAGGTCATCATTTCGCTCAGGCCTGCGCCTACCATGTAATCCTGTACATCGTCCTTAACATCGTCCAGCACAGACTGGCTGCCTTGGGTGATGGTCAGCTCCGGCTGATGGCTTTCGATAAAGTCATAGCCATGCATACGGGCAATTTCTTCGCTGATATCGGCATCGCAGTCAATATCACGGCGCCATGTAGGAGCAGTAATCAGCAGCTCGCCGTCCTTTGCTTCTACGCCGAAGCCCAATTTAGTAAGGATAGCAACCATTTCGTCCTCAGCGATATTTACGCCGATGCGGCCGTTAATCTTTGCTGCGGTAGTGGTAATTACTGCCGGCTTCAGCTCTTCCGGATAAGCTTCTACGATACCGCTGAAGGTTTCGCAGGCACCCATCTGCTCCAGCAAATGAGCAGCACGGTTCAGTGCATCATGGTCGCGGATGGTATCCACGCCACGTTCAAAACGGCCGCTGGCTTCACTGCGCAGGCCCAATGCACGGGAGGTGCGGCGAATGGAAGGACCATGGAAGGAAGCAGCCTCCAGAATAACGTTCTTGGTTTCGTCGGTAACCTCGGTCAACAGACCGCCCATAACACCGCCAAGACCGGCAGCCTTTTCGGCATCACCGATGGTAATCATAGCGGAGGTCAGCTCACGCTCCTTGCCGTCGAGGGTAACGAGCTTTTCGCCCTCTTCTGCACGGCGCACAATCAGAGTGTGGCCTGCAACCTTGTCGGCATCATAAGCATGCATCGGCTGGCCCAGCTCCAGCATAACATAGTTGGTAACGTCAACTACGTTGCTGATGGGGCGCACGCCGCAGGCACGCAGACGGCGCTGCATCCATTCGGGAGAAGGCATGATTTTGATATCCTTCAGCACGCGGGTAGCAAAGCGGGAGCACAGCTCCGGTGCGTCAATTTTTACGTTTACATAATCGCTGGCCTTACCTGCGGCAGCTTCCTTAACGTCCATAGCGGGCATTTTCAGCGGGCAGCCGGTAATAGCACTGATTTCACGCGCCAAGCCGATAATGCTGAAGCAGTCCGCACGGTTGCTGGTCAGGTCGATATCGATAACGGTATCATCCAAGCCTAAAACGGTTTTGATGTCTACGCCAATCGGAGTATTTTCCGGCAGAATGAAGATGCCGTTTCTTTGCTCCGGCAGCAGCAGCTTGGATTCAATGCCCAGCTCATCGGCACTGCACAGCATGCCGAAGGAATCAAGGCCGCGCATTTTAGCTTTTTTCAGCTTCAGGCCCTCAGGATTGCGCTCGCTCGGAGGCAGTACGCTGCCAACTACGGCAACAGGCACAATGTCATATTGATGTACGTTTTGCGCGCCGGTAAGAATCTGCACCGGCTCGCCGCCTTGGCCGTAATCCAGCATGCAAACCCACAGGTGGTCGCTGTCGGGATGACGATGGATTTCCATAACCTTACCGGTGATAACACCCTCCAGGCCCTTGCCCAGTTGGGTTACAGTGTCAACCTCCAGGCCGACACGGGTAATTTTATCGCACAGCTCCGCAACGGAGATGTTAATATCTACATATTGTTTTAACCATTCTAAAGATGCAAGCATGATTGATCCTCCTTATTTGAATTGACTGATGAAGCGTTGGTCGTTTTCGAAGAACAGGCGCAAATCGTCAATGCCGTATTTCAGCATAGCGATACGTTCAACGCCCAGACCAAAGGCAAAACCGGTCATTTTCTCGGGATCATAACCGCTCATGCGCAGTACGTTGGGATGTACAACACCGGCGCCAAGGATTTCCAGCCAACCGCTGTCCTTGCAAACATGGCAGCCGCCGCCCTTAGCATGGCAAATCGGGCAGGATACGTCTACTTCTACAGAAGGCTCGGTGAACGGGAAGTAGGAAGGACGCAGACGAACCTTTACATCCTCGCCAAACATTTGCTTACAGAACAGCTCCAGAGTGCCCTTCAAATCTGCCAGGCTGATGTTTTTATCTACAACCAGACCTTCTACCTGATGGAACATCGGGGAGTGGGTTGCGTCGTAGTCGCAGCGGTAAACAGTACCGGGGCAAATCATGCGAATCGGAGTGTTAGGCTCCTTGCTTTCCAGGGTACGCGCCTGCACGCCGGATGTTTGGGTGCGCAGCAGATAGTTTTCGGTGATATAGAAGGAATCCTGCATATCCAGTGCCGGATGATCAGGCGGCAGGTTCAGTGCGGTGAAGTTGTGGTATACGTCCTCGATTTCCGGACCGTCGCAAACGTCAAAGCCCATGCGCATGAAGATTTTCTTAATCTCACGCATGGTCAGGGTTACGGGATGCAGATGACCGGTTTTCGGCTTGCGGCCCGGCAGAGTGATATCAACCTGCTCATTAGCGAGCTTGTCAGCCAGCGCTTTTTTCTCCAGCACTGCAGTTGCTTCGTTGATTTTACCCTCCAGCTCAGCCTTGATTTCGTTAACAATCTGGCCGATTTTCGGACGCTCTTCGGCAGGCAGCTTGCCCATGCCACGCAGGATTTCGGTCATCGGGCCTTTTTTGCCCAGATATTTGACGCGCAGGTCCTTGAGCGCATCAAGAGAAGTTACGGCAGCAAGCTCTTCTAAAGCCTGTGCTTTTAATGCTTCTAATTTTTCTTTCATTGATTTCATCCTTTCTTCCTTTGACAGCTTAGAAAGTATCAGATACGCGGAATAACCGCAGCAGATGGTGCTTTATAGACTGTCACCCAAAAATAAGAAAACGCCCCTGCAAAACTGATAAGTTTACAGGGGCGAAAAGCTTCGCGGTACCACCCAAATTTGTTCCTTCATTTGCAAGCTTTAACGCAGCCTTACGCCCACCCTACGCAGCCATGCGGCCTTCAGGCAGGACACTCCCAAGGGAACTTCGGTATAATTTTGTGTGCGAAGCTTACAGCCGGTGACTTCGCTCTCTTAAACACAGCCTTAAACCTACTTGCTTGTTCATCGTGTTATCAGGGGTCGATTCAATTTGATGTTTATTATAGCACTTTTTGAGCAAAAGATAAAGAGGGGAAAAATGATTTATTATTATCTTCTTTCATCCAACCTATTTGCTTTTCGTCCAAAACCATCATCTATTTGGATGAAACCAGCAAATATAATAACAACCGCCCCTTGAAATTAACTTTTCAGAGGGCGGTTCAGATATAACCCTATTTAACTCTAAAATAGCAAGTGCTTTTCCCCTTGCCTTCTTTTTGCAATTCACCGGAAAGCACCAGCTTACGCAGAGCAGCTTCAATAGAGCTGTCGCTAAGCGTAGAACAAAGCTCACGAATATCCTGCTTATTAAAGCGTCCGATTTTATTTTCACTTGCTCTACGTACCATTTCCAGCGCAGAAAGCTTAGGCTCAATGATAATCATACGTTCTTCAAAGTCTTTATAAGCAGCAAGAATTGTCCCCAAAATATATTTTACAAATGGTATAGCATCTTCCTTACCCTCATGCCAGCCTACTTGCGAATCAGCCAAAGCTTCATAATACAAATCCTTATTCTTAGCAATTTTAGCTTCCAAAGAAATATATTTTCCAACATAAAAACCACTTCTATACAAAAGTAAGGTTGTAAGCAAACGGCTCATTCTTCCATTACCATCATTAAATGGGTGAATGCATAAAAAATCATGAATAAAAACAGGTATAGCAATAAGTGGCTCTAACTCCAAATTACCTATTACTCTATTATATTCTTCACAGATACGCTCAAGCGCTTCCGGTGTTTCGTAAGGAGCAAGCGGTGTAAATAAAATCTTAGTACTACCATCCGGGTAAGTAGCACTTATGTAATTTTGCACGCTCTTAGTTCTCCCTGCAAATTGGTTATTCATATGGTTGTACAAAATTTTATGAAGCTGTAAAATATAGTTTTTGGAGATGGGGATAACATCGAAATTCTCATGTATTATATTTAATACATCACGATAGCCGGCAATTTCCTGCTCATCACGATTTCTCGGTGTTGTTTTCTCGTTTACAAGCTCACGTATTCTAGTGCTAGTCGTAACAATGCCCTCAATCGCATTAGACGCTTCCGTACTTTGAATTTTTGCTATTTCTACCAGCTTATTAAGCTCTTCCGGCCGTTGCTTTACAAAAAGCTCCTGTTTACCTGCCTCTTTATAAATTGCAGCTATCAAGCTCAAAATTTCTGAATCCCATTTTTGTTCTCTAATTATTGAGTAGTTAAAGCTTCTCATTCCCTTACTCCTCCTTCCATTCCCTTAAATTATACCATAAAATAAGGGAATCACCAATAGGATAAGGGAAAACCCGACCCTATTCATCCAACTCCTTAACCTTTCGTCCAAAATTGGTATATAATTGGACGAAAGTAACAAATATTAAACAAAACCGCCCCCTGAAATCAGCTTTTCAGAGGGCGATTAATTTTTTCAATATAAATTATTTTACGCAGGAGCAGGCCACAAAATGCTGCGGCTCAACCTCGCGCAGTACAGGATTGCCTTTATCACAAACACCGGCAACCGGGCAGTCGCAGCGCTTCATGAAACGGCAGGCATCCGGCAGGTTGATAGGAGCGGTAATTTCGCCCTTGATAACCTGACGCTTAGGCTTATCCTTGCCCACGATAGGCAGAGGAATTGCCGAAAGCAGTGCCTTGGTGTATGGATGCAGCGGATTTTTAAACAGCAGATTAGCAGGTGCTTTTTCTACCATGGTACCCATATACATAACAGCAATATCATCCGAGAAATATTTTACTACGGACAAGTCATGGGTGATGAAAATATAGGTCAGGCCCAAATCCTTTTGCAGCTGTTTGAGCAGGTTCAGAATCTGCGCCTGAATGGAAACGTCCAGCGCGGAAACTGGCTCGTCGCAAACGATGATTTTGGGGTTCATCGCCAAAGCGCGGGCAATACCGATACGCTGACGACGGCCACCGTCCAGCTCATGCGGATATACATTGGCATAGCGCTCAGCCAGACCAACGGTACGCATCAGCTCCAGAGTGCGTTCTTCAATCGCTTCCCTGCCTTTAATCAGCTTATGCTCAATAATCGGCTCGCTGATAAGCTGCATAACGGTTTCACGCGGGTCCAGAGAAGAAAACGGATCCTGGAATACCATCTGCATCTTTTGGCGCAGCGGGCGCATTTCCTTACGGCTCAGCTTGGTGATATCGTTGCCCTGAAAGATGATTTTGCCGCTGGTGGGCTCAATCAGCTTCAGAATGCAGCGTCCGGTGGTGGATTTACCACAGCCGGATTCGCCTACGATACCCAGAGTTTTGCCCTCCTCCAGAGTAAAGCTTACACCGTCGACAGCGTGCAGCTGACCTGCAGCGGTATTAAAATATTTGGACAGATTGTCAATAACTAACAGCGGAGCATTACTCATTTTTGGTTCCTCCTTAAAGCAAATCCGGGTCTGGAATAAGCGTGGCAGGCTACAAAATGAGTTTTGCTGCCATCTACGGAATGCAGCTCAGGCACGGAGGCAGAGCATGCTTCGGTAGCATAGGGACAACGCGGAGCGAAGGTGCATCCGGGCGGCAAATCCGCCGGGTCGGGCATCAGGCCTTTGATAGGCTCCAGCATTTCGCCCTGCTCCTTCAGGTTAGGCAGGCTGTTGAACAGGCCCTCGGTGTAAGGATGGCGCATGTTGTTGAATACATCGTCAACAGTGCCCTTCTCCACAATACGGCCGGCATACATAACTGCCATATCGTCGCAGACCTCGGCAACGATACCCAGGCTGTGGGTAATCATCAGCATGGACATATCGCGGTTGTTGATGAGATCCTTCATCAGCTCCAGTACCTGCGCCTGAATGGTTACATCCAGCGCGGTGGTCGGTTCATCGGCAATCAGCAGCTTGGGGCTGCAGGCCAGCGCGATAGCAATAACTACACGCTGCTTCATACCGCCGGAGAACTGATGCGGATAGTCGTTGGCTCTTGCCTCGGCAATGCCAACAAGCTTCAGCATATCCTTAGCCTTTTCCAGAGATTGCTCCGGAGTAAGGTTCTGGTGCAGCTCCAGACTTTCGGCAATCTGCTCGCCTACGGTCATAACAGGGTTCAGAGCGGTCATCGGGTCCTGGAAAATCATTGCCACGTCGTTACCGCGCATTTCCTCCAGCTCACGCTCGCTCATTTCGAGTACGTTTTTGCCTTCGAGCTTAATCGTACCGCTTTTGATAACTCCCGGAGGATCCGGAACAAGGTTCATGATAGACAGTGCGGTAGTGGTTTTGCCCGCACCGGTTTCGCCTACCAGGCCCAGAGTACGTTTTTTGCCGATAGCAATATCAATGCCGTTGACAGCATGTACATCGCTGTCTTCTGTTTCATAATGGACCACAAGGTCCTTAATATCTAATACTAAATCCATAATGCAGCCCCCTTATTTCTTCAGCTTAGGATCCAGCGCATCGCGCAGGCCATCGCCCAACAGGTTCAAGGCTAATACGGTAAACATAATAGCTAAACCGGGAATAACACAAATGTAGCTGGCATCACGAATATGACCTCTGCCGCCGGAAAGCAGCGCGCCCCATTCGGGAGCAGGTGCCGGTACGCCGATACCCAAAAAGCTCAGGGAGGAAGCGGAAATAATGGTAGTACCGATCAGCAGAGTAGTCTGTACGATAATCGGAGACAGGCAGTTCGGCAGGATATGTCTGAGAATAATCTTCCAGGTGGGCAGGCCCATAGCATAGGAGGATTCAACATATTCCAAATCGCGCACCGTCATAACGGAAGCACGCACGATACGCGCATAGTTGGTTGCGCAGGAAATTGCCAGAGCAATAATCAGGTTGATGGTGCTGGTGCCCAGCAGAGATACGATTACTACTGCCTTCAGAATGTTAGGAATGGAGTAGAAAATATCGATACCGCGCATAATGATATCATCGGCCTTACCGCCGTAGAAGCCGGCAATAGAGCCTAAAATGGTACCAACAATCAGACCGAAGCCAACGGAACCGATACCGATAGCCATGGAATAGCGTGCGCCGTACATAACGCGGGCAAACAGGTCACGGCCGTATTCATCGGTACCGAACCAGTGCTCCCCGCTGGGAGGCTGCAGCTTAATAGCCAGGTTCTGACCGATAACGTCGGTTTCATAATCGAAAACAAAGGGACTTACCAGAGCGATGACGCACAGCAGCGCCAGAAAGGCCATGCCGATTACAGCGCCCTTATTTTTCAGCAGACGATGCCAGGTTTCCTGGAACATGGTGCGTCTTTTAGTTCTTTTCTTTGCAGCCATCTTCCTCACCCCTTCTTGCTGTACTGTGCCTTGATACGCGGATCAAAGAATGCGTATACCAGATCGACAACCAGGTTAATCAGGCACATCAAAATAGAACACAGAATAATAGAACCTGTTACCATCGGAATGTCACGTCTGGTGATGGATTCGTATACCAGACGGCCGATACCGGGCCAGCTGAATACGGTTTCAGCCAGTACGGAGCCGGTGATAACCAAGGACATTTGCAGACCGATAGCAGTGATAATAGGAATCAGTGCGTTTTTCAGACCATGCTTATAAATTACACGATGCTCGCTGCAGCCTTTAGCACGCGCGGTGGTCATATAATCCTGACGCATAACGTC
This sequence comes from Phascolarctobacterium sp. Marseille-Q4147, assembly GCF_017968825.1. NCBI lineage: Bacteria > Bacillati > Bacillota > Negativicutes > Acidaminococcales > Acidaminococcaceae > Phascolarctobacterium > Phascolarctobacterium sp. Marseille-Q4147. The sequence goes on from NZ_CP072874.1 coordinate 166,699, forward strand.
CAGCATGGAGGAACGGGTAATACGGGTAATCAAAGCTGCCAGACCGAAGCCTACGGTTACAGCAGGCAGAACCAGGCTCTTCCAGCCGAAGTTGCCGCCGGTCGGGAATAATCTCAGATGCAGAGCAAAGATAATGATCAGCATCAGGCCCAGCCAGAAGTTAGGCATGGAGGTACCGAACAGAGCGAAAATCATGCCTGCGGTATCCTTCCAGGTGTTCTGGTGGATAGCGGTGTAGATGCCCAGAGGAATGGATACCAGAGTAGCGATAATAACAGCAGCGCCGCCCAGATACAAGGTGTTCGGCAGATATTGGAAGAAGGTATGGAATACGTCCTTGTTGGTTACATAGGATTTGCCCATATCACCTACAAGCATACCTCTCATATAGTTAAAGTATTGCAGCAGGAAAGGCTGGTCCAGACCAAGCTCATGGCGGATCTGTGCAATCATTTCTTTAGAAGCGCCGTCGCCGGCAATCATCATTGCGGGGTCGCCCTCAGTAAGACTCATAGCCCAGTAAATCAGAAAAGAGGTTACTAAAATTACCGGAATCAAACTGAGGAGTCTGTTGACAACATATTTAAGCATTCAACAAAGCTCCTTTCTGTAAAACTCAAATTAAAAGGTGCTATGATAAAACAAGAGAGGACTACGCCTCCCTTGTTTTACGCCTTTGTAAATTTTTCAGCAAAATTATTTAGCGATATAAGCATGACGCCAATCGTGGTTGCCGCCGCCGTAGAAATATTGACCTTTCAGGTTTTTATTGTAGGCAACTACCAGGTTAGCAATGTACAGAGGAACCTGCGGGCATTCGTCAACCAGGTATTTTTGCAGCTCAACGCCTGCTTCCATGCGTTTGTTCTGATCCTTCAGGGTTGCAACATCATCAATCAGCTTGTCAGCCTTCGGATCGGAGAAGTGATGATAGTTGGAACCGGAACCGGTGTAGAACAGGTCGCGATATACGAAGTCAACCTTGGAGTCTTCGTTCCAACGCCACAGGAACAGGGTTTGTTTGCCGTCCTTGCAGGCAGCCTTCAGAGCAGCTTGCTCCATCGGAACCAGATCTACGGTAATACCGATTTGTGCCAGGTTAGCTTGGATAACAGTTGCAATCTGCTCATAGGGAGCGCCGGTTGCATAGGTCAGAGTGGTTTTGATAGGACCGGTTACGCCGGATTCCTTCATCAGCTGTTTAGCACGCTCCAGGTTGTAGTCATAGCCGGGCATTTCATCATAGAAGCCCCACAGACCACGGTTCAGAATGGTTTTTTGCAGAGTGCCTTTGCCATTCAGAGCAGCGTCCAGAACGGATTTCTTGTCGATTGCGCAAGCTACAGCCTGACGCAGTTTTTGGTTATCCCAAGGTTTCTTCTCAACGTTGAATGCGAAGTAGAACAGACGGGTACCGGGTTGTTCGTAAACAGTGATATTCTTGTCATCCTTCAAGAATTTCAGATCGCTGATAGGCGGATTTACGCATACATCGATTTCGCCGGCCTGCAGAGCCATTACGCGAGCAGAAGCTTCGATCATCGGACGGAATTCGATGATATCGGATATGCCGGGAGCAAAGTTTTCGGTTGCAGGCAGGTTGTTGCCCCAATAATCCGGTTCTATGTCAAGTTTTGGGGTATTCAAGACTTTAACATCATAGACCTAGACAATACATAATTATTTTTGCAATTCAACTAGCCTCTAGTATATTTATATTGGAGGCTAGTTTTGTTTTTGTTTTGTAATAAGAAATAGTTATCCTAATGCATTTTCACAATATTTTATTGCAGATACAGTATTCTGTTACGAAACCTATCGAAATTCTGCACACCATAGCTGATTCGCTTCAATACTTTGATTTTATTATTGCTTCCTTCGATAAACCCGTTAGAAACTCTTTCGCCAATTATATTTGCAATTTCAATCTTCCAATTACTAAAAGTCGTAATGCAATGCCGAAATTCAGGAAGTGATAAATCAGCTGCCAACAATAACCACTTTCCCAGTTCTTTTTTTGCTTCAGTTCTTGTCTGTTTCCTGAATACTTCATAAAAACGTTCTTTCAAAACATATGCTTTTTCAAGATCGTAGGATGAGTTAAGCATCCTAGCTAACTCTGTTTTATCTTCATCTGTTAGCTTGTATTCCGGCTTAAGCAAAAGATAGCGACTTCGCTTGAACCATTTCCTTTTTGTTGCATGAAATTCTTTCTGAATGCGTTTTCTGACGTTCTCCAGGCTGTTTATGACTACTCTGATAACATGAAACTTATCTGCTACTATCTTGGCTTCTGGAAACATGGTCTTGGCAACAGACCTGAACAAAGTACTTAGGTCCATAACTATTTTCTTGACTGCAGCACGTTCTTTATATGGATATTCTAAGAAATGTTTACAAAGATTCTCCGTATTACGACTCGGCAGGATATCTATTACTTGATGTTTTACAGGATCTGCAATATTGCATTGGAATTTTTCACCACCGGCATTGCCTCTGAATTCATCTATTGCTATGCATTCCGGCAATTTGGGGTGAGGGAAATTGAGCTTGTCGAACCATCTTATTATACTGGTTACAGATACTCCAAATCTTTTAGCTATTGATGAAAAGCTCTGCAAGCAGAAAGTTTCTTTGATTGATTCAAGATAAAGCCTGTCTGGAAAATGGCAATATCTTTTTATATATGGATTTTCTTCAGTAAAAGTAGTATTGCAGTTTTTGCAAACATAACGTCTTTTTCTTATTGTGACAATTAACGGCTTGCCTAAAACAACCAAGTCCCTGACCGTTTGGAGTCTGTAATCCTTAATATAAGTAGTATTATTACCGCAGTGAGGACAACGATGTTCTTTCAAAGGCATCTCTATAAAGGCTTTATATGATCCTGTTGATTCATCTTCCTCAAAGTATTTTGTGTTTACCCCTTTAAAAAAAGGAATGGATTGTGTATAATTGTCATGAAGCATAAGGTGTCTGGTCTCCTTTGTAGATTGTATTGTTTTGGTCGATGATATTTTACTACAATTCCAGCATTTTATGCTTTATTTTTTGTCTAAAAAATAAGTGCTGGAAGTATTGACCTAATCTAGGTCAATACCCCAACACTTATTATAGAACCAATAATCCTTAACCTTGGTCAGACGGCAGTATTCGCCTTGAACCCATTTGTCATATTTGTAAGGGCCGGTGCCGATAAGCCACGGCTCTTTTACGCCATCATCATAAGCCTTTTTGGATTGGATGGACAGAGGAACGGAGGACAGAGATTGAATGAACTCGTTGTTATAGGAGCTGATTTCGATTTCAATCTGATATTTGTCTTTAACGGTAGATTTTACATAGCCTGCCAGAGCGGATTTGATAACGTTTTTCATTGCCATATCCAGGGTGAATTTAACGTCATCTGCAGTCATCGGAGTCTTTTTACCGTCGTTGAAGTATACGTCCTTACGCAGGTTCATGATGATATGGGTATCATCTACGAACTTCCAGTCGGTAGCCAGACCGGGGCCGAAACGCTCCTTGCCTTGAGAGCCGTTATTGAAGAATACCAGAGTCTGGTGAGTGTTCTTCAGAATAACGTTGTTGGCAGCGTCCTGTTGTTTTTGCAGGTTAAGGTTGTTGATATCGGCATCGGTACCGATAACCAACTTCTCCTTGTGTGCAGTACTGCCGTTGTCAGCTTTTTTGTCATCGCCGCCGCAGCCTGCTATAGCCATAGCAACGATCATCAAAGCCGCCATGAGGAATACTAATAATTTTTTCATAATGCACCTTCCTTTCAAAATTGCATTTTATGACTACTTCCATTGTACACTATGAAAGAACTTTACGCAAGACACAAATTTGTCAATACTTCTACACTTTTAGTTCATCGTTTAAATTTCTCTGCCCTAAAATGCTTTTACAATAATAAATGCGCAGCCAAACTGCGACTGCGCATTATCAAACACTGTTCTTGTATGAAGGACTGCTCTTACATCATCTTCAAAAACTTGTCATACATAGCCAAAAATCCCTGCATAAAGCTCTTGGCCTTTGCCAGATCCTCTGCATCCGGATGGCTTGCAGCCGCTGCCCAACGGGCTTCGCTCTCAGGGCTGGGGCTGTGCGGGCTGCCTGCCGGCATCTTGCGCATCATGGCAATCAACGCCGGGTCAATCGCGCCGCGGATAGATAAAGTACCCAGTACCTTGCAGTCCTTGTTCATTAATACGCCTGCATTTACCAGGGAGCTTACAGCGTGGTCGCTCGCCGGGTCTGCGCCCAAAGTCTGGAACAGCACTACCTTTTTGCCGTGCAAATTCTCCAGATATTTTTTCATCTTCGCATTCGGTGCGCCCTTGTCAACCCAGTAGCCTGCTACCACAACAGAGAAGTCATCCGCAGCCGGAGCAGCGTCAACCTGCGCCAGCACGCAACGTTCGCCTGCAGCCTCAGCCAAAGCCTTGGCAACCTTTTCCGTATTACCGGTTTTGCTGTCATAAACGATTAAAATGTCCTGCATAGTAGTACACTCCTTTTATTTCATATTCTTCATAATACCCATCATCTTCTGGCCTGCCTGCTCCATCAGTCCCGGTTTGCCGTAAAGCGCATACTCCGCAGCTGTCAGCAGCACTCTGTCCATCTGACGATAGTAATATTTGCCCTTCGCCGTAAAGTAATACTTGCCATCCACAGCGTAAAGCAGGTCCAAAAGCTCCCACTGCTCCAACAGCGGCGCAAACAGTTTTTCCCAATCGGCATCGCTATACTGCTTCAGCAAAGCAAAATCAAACCTGCCGGAATCACACTGTCCGGAAAGCTTTTCCAGCAGCAGATAGTTTTCGTTATGCTTGCCCATGCCCATGACAGCGTACTGTCCGGACATAGCCTTTTTGACATAATCACTTCGGTCCATAGTCTTCATATAATTGTACATTCCCATGTGACCGCCGCAGGCCGCACCGCAGGTAATGATATTCGCACCGCTCTTAACTAACGTATTGTAACCGCTGCGTTCATCCTCGCGCATTGCCCAATGGCAGCAGCTCAGCGCCCTGGCCCCCTGCTCTGCGAGCAGCGCATCAGCCGCAACGAACATTTCCGCCAACATTCTATCATTATATTCATATTTGATATTTCCCTTGGCAATCGCCTGACCTAAGGGAGATTTAGGCATAATCTGCAGCTTGTATAAATCCATGCCGCTCACGCCGCAGGCCAGCGCCGTTCTGATATCGTCCAGCAGCATGGCCTGCGTCTGGCCGTTGAGGCCGTAAATCAGGTCGATGATAACCTTGACGCCTTTAGCTGCCACCTCTTCGAGCTTGGCCGTTACCTCTTCCTTCGTATTAAGCCTGCCTAAGGAGCGGCGCAAATGCGTATCAAAGGCCTGTACGCCGAAGCTGAAACGGTTAATGCCGCCGGCAATGCAGGCATCCAGCTTATCAGCAGACAAATCATAAATACTGCTTTCAAAGGTTATCTCGCAATCGTCCGCCAGCTTTGCTACACTATGAATTTTGTTCAGCAGCGCGCTTATCTGCGCCGGATTGAGCACCGAAGGCGTGCCGCCGCCAAAGAAAACTGCTTCCGGTCTTTGCTTGGCAAAAACACCCTGCTGCTGCAGGAAATCCAGCTCCGCCAAAAGCGCCTGCACATATTCTTCCACCTGCTCCGCGTCAAAGGGATTGCGGTAAAAGCTGCAATAGGAGCAGCGCAAGTTGCAGAACGGAATATGCAGATACAGCGCCGTCGGCTGTGCAGGCTGCAAAGCAAACTCCTGCAGTATCGTCCCTGCCATCATCCCCGGCAACGGTTTGGTCTTGCGCGGAACATAGGTCAGATCCTTGAAGCTTGCTTCTACAGCAGTTGCACCCGGTTGGCCGGCAAGAGCCTTATAATCATCGCGCTCATAAAACGCCTGAATATTTTTTGCATAATCAGTCATCAGCCTACTCCTTTACTGCCTCAGGATACATTTTTGCTGCCATGTAGCGTACTGCCTTAGGATATTCCAAACCCGGATTGAGTAAAAACAAATCATCCGGCAGGAAAAACACCTGCTTATTTTTAACCGCATCAATGGAATTCCACGCCGGATTGCTCATAATCTCCAGCTTAGGATTACCATCGCTATCTCTGGGCGCACCCATAGAGGTGATAAAGATGACCTGCGGATTTTTCTCCAGCAAGTCCTCCAGGCTGTAGGGAGCCTTATCAGGCTGAGTTCCCATCGGTCCGCTGACAGGCTTGGTTTCGCCCTGCACTACGTTGCGCAGTTTGAGCATTTTAGCACAGCAGCCGGCAATACTGGTTTCCTTTTCCATAGTAATGCCCATGCTGGTGGTGTGCAGAATCGCTACGCTACGCTCGCTTTTAGGCAGCTTGCTGACGGTAGCATCAATATCCTTATCAAGGCTTGCCACAACCTTCTGCGCCTTATCATCCTTACGCAATATTTTGCCAATGGTAAGCATGCTGTGCTTAACATCCTCATAGGATTTCAGATTCAACACAACAACGGGAATATTGTTGGATTCCAAGGTATGCAGATATCGCTCGTGCATGCCCTTGTAAGCAATTACCAGATCAGGCTTCAGCTCCACGATTTTTTCTACATTGATATTAAAGATAAAGCCTACCTCGGCAGCATCCTTGGCAAAAGCAGGCACCTTGCCTACCTGTGTTTTGGCACGGCCGACAACCTTGCCGTCAACAGCCTGCACCAGCTCTAGAAAGGACGGCGAGAGGACAACGATTCTTTCGGGAACCTTTTTCAGGGTAACAATGCGCTGGTTATCATCGGTAATTTTTACTGCGCTGCCCGAACCGGAGCTGTTGGTTAGCGGTGAGCAACCGCTTATACATAAGCATACCATAAGAACGGCTAAAATGAAACTGAAAAATTTTCTCATAATACTTCCTCATTAGGCAAACAAAGCAGGCCATCGGGCCTGCTTCATTTGTTCTTTTACTTTACCGCTATGTTTAGAATTTATATTCCATACCAACTCTGTACAAGCGACCGAGATTGCCGTCAGAATACGGACCAAAGTTCTGGTGATTGCTGATGTTGTCAATGCCCAGATAAATCTTGGTATCCTTGTTGAGATGTCTGGAAGCCATGATATTGGCAATGGTGAAGTCCTTGGTTTCGTAAACGAAGTTGCCCATGGTGCTCTTATCGCCATTATTGAAGTAGTAGCCGATGTTAGATACAAGGTCAAAGCTCAGGTCCCAAGCATAAATATTTTCCGGCTGGTAGGAAACACCGAAGGTTACCTGATGCTTAGCTCTGTCTTTCAGACGAGTTCCCGCAGTTTTGTCTTTGGCATCCAGGAAGGTGTAACCGGCATTCAGATAAATATTCTTGCCCAGTCTGTGAGAACCGTACAGCTCTACGCCCTGCAGAGTTGCTTCAGGAATATTCTTATACGCCATAATCATATCGCCTTTAACGCCGGGATACAGATCAGGTTCATCATCGGTCAGCTTACCGGTCCAATAGGTGCTAATCAAATCCTTAACTTCACTTCTGAATACCCCCAGATGAACAGTAGATCTGTCGCCCCAGTCCTTTTCAACGGATAATTCATAGCTTAAGGATTTTTCCGGTTTCAAATCAGGGTTACCAACATAGAATTGGCCTTTGCCACCCGGATTTGCGGCATACATTTCCCAGAAAATGTACAAATCGTTTACAGTCGGAGTTTTATAGCCCTGACCTACTACAGCCTTAATACGAACGTCATCGGCAGCATTGTAGGTTGCAGCCAGGTTGCTGGTCAGCTTGTTGCTGAACTGATCACTGTGGTCGAAACGTACGGAAGGAATAATCAGCCATTTATCATCAGGTCTGAATTCATCCTGCACATATGCTGCCAGATAGTTAATATCTGCCTTGTCAAAAGCTGCATGAGCATCAGCACCGTTCAAAGAGGTACTCGGTTTCTTTAAGCGGGTGCCTTCACTCTGATCCTTACGATACTCAAAACCTGCAGTCAGCTTATTCTTGTCGCCCAGGTTGAAGGTGTCCTTACCTTCAATAACACTCAGAGTACGTTTAACAGTATCAATCTTCGGAGCCTGCAGAGTCCACTTGCCGGGCTTGCCCATCATAGTCATGCGGGTATTATTCTGGTTCTTATAGTTCTTATCGAATACTGATTTATAAGCTCTGAACATCCAGTCCTGCTTATCATCGGAGCCCTTATAAGTAATAGCATAGTCAGTACGCTTATTATCGTTATAAATTGTCTGTACTTTGTCCTGCCATACCTTACCGGGCATCATAACAGTTCTGCTGGTAGAAGATTTTTGATTATCTTCTTTAATTTTGCTGAAATCTACACTTAATTCATTGCCATTATCGAACTTATAGCCTACATTCAAAGAAAGCGGCTGCTGCTTGCCATAAAAGTTCATGGAATCTCCGCTGCCTTTGGGATCCAAATACGGTCTGTTTTTATTCAGGCCGGCGTTGATTTTATAGGAATAGTTGCCTTCAGCGCCTTGCAGATACAGGTTGCCTTTGTAGCCTGCGCCCTTGCCGTCCTCATACCAGCCGTATTCATAATTTACATCAGCAGTTGTTTTGTCCGGAGTTTTGGTAATAACGTTAATTACACCGCCCATTGCATCACTGCCATACAGTGCGCCTGCAGGTCCGCGAATAATTTCTACTCTTTCAACGTCTTCCATGCGGATACGGTCTACATCCCAGGCATTGGCAGAGTTGTAAGCAGCCTCGCCGCCCAAACGCTTGCCGTCAACCATAATCAATACGTGACGGGATTCACTGCCGCGGATGCTGACATTACTGCGTCCCTGGAAATCGTTGAATACATTAACGCCTAAAGCGCCCTTTAAAGCATCATGCAAGGTTTTAGCCTGTGTCTGCTCCAGCTTTTTGCTGTCAACAATCTCTACGGTAGCAGGGGTTTCCTTAACGGTCATTGCCGTTCTGGTTGCGGTAACAACCATGGTGTCCAAAGAAAATTCTTGTAAATTCTCTTCAGCAGCGAGTGCCGTCCCCCCCCACAGTACACTACTGGTCAACAGGGTTGTCAGGACTAACTTGGATAGTTCTTTTTTCTGCATACTCATACCACTCCTTAAAATATATACCAATCACAGCTATGACAAATTAAAATTCGGCAAAGTCTGCCATAGCCAAAACCAGTCATTTTTACATATGTTTATTCAGACATATATATTTCTTGTGCCTTTATATGTTTTCAGAACCAATACTGTTTACAAGTATATCATTTAAAGACTGATGAGTCAAGAAAAGTATGAAAACTGTTGCAATTTATTTTTACGTGAAAATTTTTAAAGCTAATAAGCGATTCTAAATACCATGAGATAGAATATTTTATATTCCCTTTCCCTGTTACAGACAACAAAAAAGACTCCCAATTTCTTGGAAGTCTTGAATTGCAGTTGGTGGCGGCGCACGGATTCGAACCGCGGACACTGCGGGTATGAACCGCATGCTCTAGCCAACTGAGCTACGCCGCCATTTGGAGCTGATGACCAGGATTGAACTGGTGACCTTATCCTTACCAAGGATACGCTCTGCCGACTGAGCTACATCAGCATATAAAGTTGGTTGCGGGGGGCGGACTTGAACCACCGACCTTCGGGTTATGAGCCCGACGAGCTACCAACTGCTCCACCCCGCGATGTTAAGTTGGTGGATGGGGTTGGATTCGAACCAACGAAGCGAAACGCGGCAGATTTACAGTCTGCTCCCTTTAACCACTCGGGAACCCATCCATAGGCAACATAGATATTATATTATAGTGAGATACTTTTGTCAAGCAAAAACTATAAAAATTATTTGAGCTTCTGACGCAGCGCCTCAAACATCACTATACCGGCTGCCATGGCCACGTTCAGCGATTCCGCACGTCCCTGCATCGGAATAAAGACGCGCTTGTCTGCTGCCGCCAGCAAAGCAGGACTCACACCGTTGGCCTCGTTACCCATAACAAAAGCAATGCGTCCCTGCAAGTCAGCCTTGTACAAATTATCCGCACCATCCAGACAGGTAACCAGCAGCTCATAGCCGGCCTTACGTGCTGCCTGCACCAACAGCTCCTCGCTCAAACCGCTCAGCACCGGCAGGTGGAACAGCGAGCCCATGGAAGCACGCACGGTTTTCGGTGCATAAATATCAGCGCAGCCCTGCAGCAGCAGCAGGCCGCCTACACCGGCAGCATCCGCAGTACGCAGCATGGTACCGATATTTCCCGGATCGGTTACACGATCCAAAACCAACAGCATCTTGCCAGATGCCAGAAAATCATCCAGACGCTTGCTGCGCATTTCGCACACAGCAATAATTCCCTGCGGCGTTTCGGTATCGGCAATTTTCTTCAGCACCTTGTCGCTCACGCAGACGAGCTTAATCTGCTTGGCAGCAGCCTCCTCCAGCACGGCGCGGGTGCGGTCATCCTCAATCGCAGTATAAAAAATGCTCTGCACGGCGCCGTAACGCACTGCCTCTTCCACAGTACGCAGGCCTTCCGCCAAAAACAGGCCCTGCTGCTGACGATATTTTTTCTGCTTCAGCTCCGCTGCAGCCTTCACCATTGGGTTTTGCAATCCGGTAAGTTCCATCACGTTTCTCCTCTATACATAGTCACATTACTTTTGCTACTATTATACTAATATATTTAAGCCAACGTCAATCAGCCGTTAATGATAATGAAAAAGGCTGTAAAAAGAACGACGCTGGTAATAATCGTCAATGAATTGAACAGACTGGCCAGCTGTACATTTGCTCCCAACTTCTCTACAAAAATCGGACCGATAATCGTGCAGGGTGCCATAAACGCCAGCGCAATCACATAATTAATCTCCTGCTTGAAAGGCGCCAGATAAATAAAGGCTGCAGCACACAAGAGCGATATTGCATAACGCACGCTGAACAGCTCCTTGACGTAGCCAATAGCCTTCTTATCCAGCTTGATTTCAAACATCATGCCAATCATCAGCATACTCAAAAACGGGTTGCCTATGCCCACAATCTCCGTAAAAGTGTACACGCTCTTAGGAAAGTGGAAGCCTGCCAGCGACAGCAGCAGCATGCTGATATAAACAACAAACGGCACCGAATGCAGCAGCTTGTCCGTAATATTCTTCATGCTGAATTTGTCCTTGCGTCCATCCGCATAACCGATGCAGGAAGCCGTCAGCGCGTAGGTCATACCGGTGCACATAATCGAATTGCCCACGTCAAACATACAAAGGCCGACTACGGCAAACGGCGTTAAAAAGGCCTGCGCAAACGGCAGCGTAAAGCAGCCTACGTTATAACCGGCAAGGCTGAAGATATAGAAAATCTTGGTAGCCGGCGTATCTCCGCGCGTCAGCATCAAGGATACAAACAGCATCAGCAGGTTGCCGCATAAGCCTAAAAAGACGGCGGCTATTAGCGAATAATCCATCTCAAAATGTGCAAAGCTGTTGATTACGGCACAGGGCAGCGTAATATTCAAAACAATTTTGCTCACGACCTGATAGTCGGTCGGTGAAAAAAAGCCACGGCGTTTGCAGATATAGCCTATAAGTATGATGAGCACAAAGGCCAGGGCTTTACTTAAAACTACTAGCATAAAACTAAACCCCTCACAAATTATAAAAAAACCTGCTCCCGTGCGCACACAGGAGCAGGCTCAGACCAGCGCCTACGCACCAGTCAGTATTTACTTTTCTCTTACAGAGCAGCTTTAGCAGCTTCTACCAGCTTAGCGAAAGCAGCAGAGTCATAGATAGCCATGTCAGCCATAACTTTGCGGTTCATTTCGATGCCAGCTTTGGTCAGGCCGCAGATGAAACGGCTGTAGCTCAGGCCGTTAGCACGGGTAGCAGCGTTGATACGAGCGATCCACAGACGACGGAACTCGCGTTTTTTAGCGCGACGGTCACGACGAGCATAGGACAGAGCTTTCATTACCAGCTCGTTAGCTTTTTTGAATTGTTTGCTGCGGGAACCATAGTAACCTTTAGCCAGTTTCAGAATGTGTTTATGACGACGATGAGCGGTTACGCCCACTTTAACTCTTGCCATTGTTAGTATCCTCCTTTAAATCTCTTAATTATGCGTACGGGAGCATTTTTGCTACATGCTCTTTGTCAGTCTTGTGCACCAGAGCTGCTTTACGCAGGTTTCTCTTACGTGCAGGAGATTTATGTTCGAGAATGTGGCTCTTGAAGTTTTTAAAATGTTTGAATTCACCAGAAGCGGTTTTTTTGAAGCGCTTTGCAGCAGCTCTACGGGTTTTCATTTTCGGCATTGTGATTTCCTCCTCTATTATTTAGCAGGTTTTGGCGCAACAATCATAATCATGTTTTTGCCTTCTAATTTTGGAACTCTTTCTACGACGGCAATTTCTTTCAACTGCTGTGCCATACGATTCAGCAGCACCTCGCCAAGCTCAGGATGAGACAGTTCGCGGCCACGGAACATGATGGTAACTTTTACCTTATCGCCATCTTCCAGGAAACGTACTGCATTCTTATACTTAACATTGAAGTCGTGGTCCTCGATACCGGGACGCAGCTTAACTTCTTTAATGTCGAAGGTCTTTTGTTTCTTACGAGCTTCTTTTTCGCGTTTTTGCTGCTCGTAACGATACTTGCCATAATCCATAATCCGGCACACAGGCGGTTTTGCTGTCGGAGCAATTTCGACTAAGTCCAGATGATTTTCTAATGCAAGCTTCAGAGCGTCACGGCTGGACATAATGCCGAGCTGTTCGCCCCCATTGGCAATAACACGCACTTCACGCGCACGAATTTCTTCGTTAATACGCAAGCTTTCCTTACTTATAACAATTCACCTCCATGAACATCAGATAAGCAATTACTGCTTATAAAATCTGTAACATATCAGATATAAGCAAAACAAAAAAGCGGGCAGAACAAATTCCACCCGCATGAATATCATATCCAACCCTGTCGAGCGTTTGCCGCAAGGTGAGAAGCGAGTGGCTTCTGCTTTGTTACTAGAATATGATAACACATAGCCTGATAAGTGTCAAGCTTTTTACAGTTTTTTATTTAAAAAGATTTTTGATTTTATTGAAGAAGCTCTTTTCCTCAGGGCTGATATTGTCCTTGCTGATTTCGCCGAAGCTGCGCAGTGCTTCCTTCTGCTTTTCGTTCAGCTTAGTCGGCACAACTACCTTGATGCGAACCAGCTGATCGCCGCGCTGACCGCCGCGCAGGCTGGGAATACCCTTCTCCTTCAGGCGCAGCACCTTACCGGGCTGAGTGCCTTCGGGAACCTTCACGGTTACCTGACCATCCAGCGTAGGAACCTTGATTTCAGCGCCCAAGGTTGCCTGTACGATGTTGACAGGTACCTCGCACAGAACAGTAGTGCCATCACGTTCAAAGAACTTGTGTGGCTTCACATACAGATATACGTAAAGATCACCGCTCTGACCGCCCTTAGCACCGGCCTCGCCCTCGCCGCTTACGCGCAGACGGGAGCCGTTATCTACACCTGCAGGGATTTTTACCTTCAGGCGTTTATTCTTCTTCACAGTACCCTTGCCGCGGCATTCCTTGCAGGGGTTGGAAATAATCTTGCCCTCGCCGTGGCACTTGGAGCACGGACGCTCATTTACCATCTGACCAAACATGGTGTTCTGAGTGAAGCGTACATAGCCGGAGCCGTGACATTCAGGACAGGTTTCAACCTTGGAGCCGGGCTCTGCACCATCACCGTGGCAATGGTCGCAGGTTTCGTCGCGATACAGGTTGATTTCCTTCTCTACGCCGAAAGCTGCTTCTTCAAAGGTAATTTCCATATCAAAGCGCAAATCCGCACCACGCTGCGGGCCCGCTTCACGGCCGCTGCGACCGCGTCCCTGGCCGCCGAAGAACATGTCGAAAATATCATCCATGCCTCCGCCGCCAAAGCCACCGAAGCCGCCGCCGAACGGATTACCGCCGGCACCGCCGGCTGTCTGCGCCTGTTCGAAGGCATCAGGGCCAAGCTGGTCATACTGCTGGCGCTTCTGCTCATCGGAAAGGACGCTGTAAGCCTCATTGGCTTCCTTGAATTTGTTCATGGCTTCTTCGTTGCCCTTATTGCGGTCAGGATGATATTTCAGGGCCAGTTTACGGAATGCTTTTTTTATTTCGTCCTGGGAAGCGGTTTTGCTTACTCCCAGTACCTCATAATAATCTCTCTTAGCCAAAACAGGCGCCTCCTAAAACTTTTCTACCGAATATTATTTAAGCATATAATGCCCAGATGCATGATGGCGGTTGCCACAGCAGCTGGGCACTAATATTATATTACTTTTTTACGTCTGCATCAACAAGTACGTCTAAGCGATTCACCGACGCAGATGGTGCTTTATCGACAGCCTTATTTCTTATCGTCGTCAACAACTTCCGCATCTACTACGTCATCATCGGCTTTTTTAGCACCTTGAGCACCTGCTGCGCCTTGTGCGCCTGCAGCACCCTCTTGTGCCTGAGTTTCTTTGTAAAGCTCAGCGCTCAGTTCGTACAGCGGTTTGGTCAGAGCTTCGGTATCAGCTTTAATCTTGTCGAGATCGTCACCCTTCATGGTTTCTTTCAGGGTGTCAACTGCGGCTTTAACTTTAGCGATTAATTCGTCTTTGCCTTTGCCTTCCATGTCTTTCATGGTCTTTTCAGCCTGATAGCACATGTTGTCGGCCTGGTTGCGAACTTCTACGCCTTCTTTACGTTTCTTATCAGCTTCAGCGTTAGCTTCTGCTTCTTTAACCATTCTGTCTACTTCGTCCTTATCAAGGGTGCCGGAGGAGGTAATGGTGATTTTTTGTTCTTTGCCGGTGCCAAGGTCTTTAGCGCTTACGTTAACGATACCGTTAGCATCGATGTCGAAGGAAACTTCGATTTTAGGAATTCCACGCGGTGCAGCCGGGATACCGGACAGCTCGAAGCGGCCCAGAGTTTTGTTATCTGCAGCCATTTCACGTTCACCTTGCAGAACATGGATATCAACGGAAGGCTGGTTATCTGCAGCGGTAGAGAATACCTGTTTCTTAGAAGTCGGGATGGTGGTGTTACGGTCGATAATCTTGGTGAATACACCGCCGAGGGTTTCAATACCCAGGGACAACGGAGTTACATCCAGCAGCAGTACGTTGCCGGTACCTTCTTCACCGGAGAGAACGCCGGCCTGAATAGCAGCACCTACTGCAACGCATTCATCCGGGTTAACTCCTTTATAAGGCTCTTTGCCCATGAATGCTTTGATAGCAGCCTGTACAGCCGGGATACGGGAAGAACCGCCGACCAGGATTACTTTGCTGATATCGCTTGCGGAAAGACCTGCATCGCTCATAGCCTGACGAACAGGACCCATGGTGCGTTCAACCAGATCAGCAGTCATTGCTTCGAATTTAGCACGGGTCAGGTCCATATCCAGATGTTTCGGGCCGTCAGCACCTGCAGTGATGAACGGCAGGTTGATGTTGGTGCTCATAACGCCGGACAATTCGATTTTAGCTTTTTCAGCAGCTTCACGCAGACGCTGCATAGCCATACGGTCGGTAGAAAGGTCAATGCCTTCAGCTTTCTTGAATTCTTCAACCATCCAGTCCATGATTTTCTTATCGAAGTCATCGCCGCCCAGATGAGTATCACCATTGGTTGCTTTTACTTCGAATACGCCGTCGCCAACGTCCAGAATGGATACATCGAAGGTGCCGCCGCCGAGGTCATATACCATGATGGTATGGTCGTCGGTTTTATCAATGCCGTATGCCAGAGAAGCAGCGGTAGGTTCGTTGACGATACGCAGAACATCGAGGCCTGCAATCTTACCAGCGTCTTTAGTAGCCTGACGTTGGCTGTCATTGAAGTATGCCGGAACAGTGATAACTGCCTGGGATACCTTTTCGCCCAGATAAGCTTCTGCATCAGCTTTCAGTTTTTGCAGAATCATTGCGGAAATTTCTTCCGGGGAATATTTTTTGTCGTCGATAGTTACTCTGTAAGAGCCTTCGCCCATGTGACGTTTGATGGAGCTGATGGTTCTGTCAGGGTTAGAAACTGCCTGACGTTTTGCCAGCTGACCAACAAGACGCTCGCCGTTTTTAGCAAAGCCTACAACAGACGGGGTTAAGCGGCTGCCTTCCTGGTTAGTGATGACGGTAGGTTCGCCGCCTTCCATAACTGCAACAACACTATTAGTAGTACCTAAGTCAATACCAATTACTTTAGCCATGATTTTTATCCTCCTGATTACTATCCTTCGGTGATGCGGCAAATGCCACATTTTTACCGAATCGATGTGATATATTTTTTTAATTTATTGTGAAGAGCACGCCAGCTTTATTCGTTGGTGTTTACTCTAACCTTACTGTGACGGATAACCTTGTCACCCAGCTTATAGCCTTTTTCGAAAACCATATCTACGATTTCATCATCCAGCTCCGGATTATGACCGCGCATTACGGCTTCGTGGATGTTCGGGTCAAATTTAGCATTTTGAGCTTCGATTTCTTCTACCTTCAGATCCTTGAAGGCATCTTCGAACTGACGGCGGATTTTTTTCATACCGTCGACAACTGCATCCACATTATCGCCCTTTTCGACGCTTGCTTCGGCACGCTCAAAATTATCTAAAACCTTTAAGAACTTGCCAACCACATTTACTGTTACAAAGGTGGAAAGCTGTTCCTTTTCTATATTGGTGCGACGGCGGAAGTTTTCAAAATCGGCCTGCAATCTCAGCAAACGATTTTGCAGCTCTTCGATTTTGGCATCCTTCGGGTCAACCTCAGGCTCAGCGGCTTCCTCCGCATTTTTTGCATCTTCAGCTTTTTCAGCTTCTGCAGCTTCCGCAGTTTCCTGTTCGGCAGCCTTCGCTTCCGCAGCCTCCTGCTCAGCCTGTTTTTCTTTCATTTCATTATCCTGCAAGGCTCTTCCTCCTTAGTTTTATTTATTGTCGGGCTTTTGC
Source organism: Phascolarctobacterium sp. Marseille-Q4147 (assembly GCF_017968825.1). NCBI lineage: Bacteria > Bacillati > Bacillota > Negativicutes > Acidaminococcales > Acidaminococcaceae > Phascolarctobacterium > Phascolarctobacterium sp. Marseille-Q4147. The sequence goes on from NZ_CP072874.1 coordinate 183,665, forward strand.
TCGAACATCGTTTTCAAATACTTATGCAGGTAATCCATTACGGTAATTACCTTGCCGTATTCCATACGCGTCGGGCCAAGAACTGCCATCGTACCGACTATCTGACCGTTAAGACGGTAGGTTGCCTGTACCATGCTGCAATCCTGAATGCCGGTGAATTTGTTTTCACTGCCAATCGTGATTTTCAGTCCGCTGTCCTCGCCTGCCTTCAGCAAATCGCGTACCACGCGTTCCTCCTCCAGGATACCCAGAAGATTCTTCACACGCTCTACGTCGCGGAATTCCGGCTGGTTAAGCAGCTGCTTGGTACCACCCAGGAAAACCTTTTGCTGCTGGTATTTTTGACGCATTTTGCGGATGGACTGTACCAGCGATGTGAACAGCAGCTTATCATCTGCTATATTGGTATGCACCGCCTGCAGCAGATCCTCGGTAATGTTCGCCAGCGCTCTGCCCTCCAGCAGTCTGCTGACGCGTCCTGCCATGTAGTCCAGTTCCTCCGGCCGCATTCCCAAAGGAATTTCTACCACGCAATTGGCCACATTGCCGTCATCTGTTACAATGCACAGGATGGCATGGTGCTCATCCAGAGGTAAAAACTTCATATAACGGAAGCACGCACCGGCATCACGGTTAGCCAGCACCATTGAAACATTCTTCGTCATCCGGGAAAGGATTTTAGCCGTTGACTGGAAGATTTCATCAATGCTTCTGCGTCTTTCGCTGAACCAGCCGTTAATCAGTGCTCTGTCATTATCTGTCAGAGTGCCCGGCTCAACAAGCGAGTCAACATAAAGACGATAAGCCTGAGCCGACGGTACACGTCCAGCCGAGGTGTGCGGCTGCTCCAGATAACCCAGGAGCTCCAGGTCACTCATCTCATTACGGATGGTCGCAGGACTGAGGCCCAAATCATATTTGCGGGCAATCGTCCTTGAACCTACAGGCTCAGCGGTTGAAATATAATCCTCAATTATGAGCTGGAGAATTTTTTTCTTTCTTTCGTTTAACATATTCCCACCTCATTTTGATTGTTAGCACTCTATCATCAGGAGTGCTAACATCTTGATACTAGAATAGCACTAGCCTACTTTATTGTCAACACCTTTTTTATTTATTTTTAAGTTATCACAAAAACTTCAAATATTTGATTGCCGACCTCCATACCACGCTCTGTCAGGCGCAGTCTTTGCGTGCTTGCATCATACGCAATAAGCTTTTGTTCAAAGAGCGGCGCCAGCTCGGAGGCAAAGCGCTGCAGCACATCAACGCCAAAGCGCTCGCGTGCCTCCGCCAGGCTCGCACCTTCGCTGCGGCGCAAACCCATAAACATGAATTCCTCCAAAAGCTCTGCGCAAGATAATTCTTCTACATTATATAATGCACTGTCGCGCAAATCGTCACCGCCGAAGCTCTGCAGCTGCCCGATATATTCCTTGACCGTACTCAGCCCGGTACGCCGTCTTTGCCCATCAAAGCCGCAGGCGGCAGCGCCGAAGGCCATGTAGGGATGATACTCCCAATAAACAGTATTGTGCCGCGAATACTGTCCGTTTTTCGCGTAGTTGGAAATTTCGTAGCGTTCAAAGCCACGCTCGCGCAAAAAGCTCTGCACCAGCTCATACATATCCGCCGCCGTATCCTCGTCAGGCAAAGTTATTCTGCCCTTGTTCACAAGGCTTGCCAACGGCGTGCCCTCCTCCACAATCAGGCCGTAAACAGAAATATGCTCAATGCCCGTATCTGTCAGACGCTCCAGCGTATCCTGCAGGCTTGTAAGCGTCTGCGACGGCAGGCCGTAAATCAAATCCGCGCTGATGCGTGCAAAGCCTGCTTTGCGTGCCAGCGTCAGTGCCTCAAGTGCCTGCTGTGCGTTGTGAATGCGTCCTATTGCCCGCAGCTCGTTATCCTGCAGCGACTGTACGCCGAAGCTGATGCGGTCAAAGCCAAGGCTGCGCAGCGCCTGCAGCTTGGCCAAATCCGCCGTGCCGGGGTTCACCTCAATCGTTGCCTCGCAGGGCTGCTGCCAAAAGCCGTACTGCTTCAAGGCGTTCGCAAGCTTAGCGATACATTCCGTCGGCAGCACGCTCGGCGTACCACCGCCAAAGTAAATGCTGGCGTTCGCCGCCATATTTGCAGCCTCATCCGCACGCAGGGCAATTTCCCGGCACACGGCGTCGGTATAATCACGCTTCGCCTGCTCGCCAAAGCCGGCATAGGAAGCAAAATCGCAATACAGGCATTTCTGTACGCAAAACGGTATATGCAGATAAAGTGCCTGATATTGCTGCCATGGCTGCACTTGTTTATTTTCCATAAGTGTTATTTCCTTTCACTATCTGTATCTCTATCTTGAAAAAACGCCGCCACAGAAATTACTGCAGCGACGCCTAAGCAAATTTATTTTCCCTTTTTATAGAACCACTTTTTATACGCAAAAAAGACAGCGCCCACAACCACGATCAAAAGCGTCAGTCTTTGGCTGTGCTCCTGAAAATTAACTACATCATGGCCAATAACAACCTCCAACGCCGTGGAAGGAAATTTGCCGATAAGGTTGGCAATGATGTAATCACGCGCACTCATGCTGCTCACAGCACCCACCGCCGTCAAAATGCCTGACGGAAAATACGGCAGCGCCCTGGCGAAGGCCATCCACTCCAAACCGTGCTTGCTGCTTGCTTCATCAATGGATTTCAGCGAGTTGCTTTTTTCAATCAGCTTCTGTGCTGTATCACGGAAGAAAAAGCGCATCAGATAAAAGCTGATAACAACACCGGTTGTTTCCGCCAGCCAGGAAATTGTGATGCCCAATGGCAGGCCGAAAATCAGACCGTTGGCTGTAGAAAGAAAAATCGACGGGAAAACGCTGCCGGCATTAATCAGCACGTCCAGCACAAAACTGATTAAAATCGCCCATGGGCCAAAGGAGCGCAGATATTCCACCAGGCCGTTGACATTGCCGCTGATTGCCAACGTAAATGTTTTATTGAAGAAATCGTCGGCAAAAAAGTGAATGCCCAAAAACAAAGCCACCAGCAAAACTGCCGCCGTCACCTTAGCACAAACATCAGGATTTTTTAACCAGTCTTTTTTCATGTATTTATACCCTCTTTAAGTATTGAAAATCATATTAAAGCGTTCGCCAAACTGCATTTCCACCAGACGGCGGATTTCCGTCCAATCCTCCGGTGTACGCAGCTGTGCCTGCGCCAGTTGGCGAACCTGCGCAATTACGTCAACATCTCGCATTATATCAGCAATTCGCAAATCTGGCAAGCCATGCTGCTTCAGGCCAAAGAGCTGGCCTGCACCGCGCTGCTCCATATCCTTTTCCGCAAGATAGAAGCCGTCCTCACTCTCATGCAGTACGTTCAGTCGCGCCAGTGCCTCCGGCGAATCGGCGGCCGTCAGCAGTACGCAGTAGGACTGCTCTCTGCCGCGTCCTACACGTCCGCGCAGCTGATGCAGCTGTGCCAGACCGAAGCGCTCGGCGTTTTCAATCACCATCAGCGTAGCATTAGGCACATTCACGCCAACCTCGATAACCGTAGTGCTCACCAGCACCTTCAGCTCGCCTGCCGCAAAACTGCTCATAATCGCATCCTTCTCCGCGCCCTTCAGCCTGCCATGCAACAGAGCGCAGGGAATATCCTGCAGAAAATCGCGTTTCAGCTCTTCGTATACCCTTTCGGCGCTATGCACATCAAGGACATCGGATTCTTCAATCAGCGGGCAGACAACATAAGCCTGCCTTCCTGCCTGCACCTGACGCACCAGGCCGGCGTAAACCTCGCGGCGGCGCTCATCCGTATAGCACAGCGTCCGCACCGGCTTGCGCTGTGGCGGGCGTCCCTTCATTACGGAAATATCCAAATCGCCGTAAACAGTGAGCGCAAGAGTACGCGGAATCGGCGTTGCCGTCATTACCAGTACATCGGGAGCATTGGCCGATTTGTTGGACAGACGCGCACGCTGCTCTACGCCGAAGCGGTGCTGCTCGTCCGTCACCGTCAGCGACAAATTGGCAAAGCGCACATCCTCCTCCAGCAGAGCATGCGTACCCACAACCACGTCAACAAGGCCCAGCTCCAGATTCAGCAGCAGCTCACGCCTTGCCTTAGCACGCATACCGCCTGTCAGCAAAGCAATACGCACACCGTATGGCTGCAGATACTGCTCCAACGTTTCAAAATGCTGCGCCGCCAAAATTTCCGTAGGCACCATAATGCAGCCCTGATAACCGTTTTCCACCGCCTTGGCCAATGCCAGTGCGCTGATAACCGTCTTGCCGCTGCCTACATCGCCCTGCAGAATGCGGTGCATAGGCTTTTTATCCTGCATATCGAGCGAAATCTCACGCCACGCCTGCTGCTGTGCTGCCGTCAGCTCAAAGGGCAGTCCCTGTATTACGTCTTTAACAAGCGCACCGTCGACAGCATGCTTGATGCCCTCTCTGTTGTCATGGCTCTGCTGACGATAATACAGCAAGCCGCACTGCAACAAAAACAGCTCTTCGAAAACAAAGCGCTGCTTGGCGCATCGCAATGCTTCCCAGCTTTCCGGAAAGTGAATATTTTTCAGCGCCGTATAGCGGTCGGGCAAATTGCATTGGCTCACAACCTTCGCCGGCAAACTTTCCGGCAAATCCTCTGCAGCCAGGCGCAAGGCCTCGCTTATCCAGGTACGCAGATTCTTCTGCGTCAGATTACCGCTCAAAGCATACACCGGTACAATACCCGGCGTTTTGCCCTCATCCTGCTCCAAAGGCTGCACGTCAACCTCGCTGACGGACTTCGTAGTTCGCCCCTGCCTTACGCGACCCGTAATCTGCAGCACTGTATCCGGCTTCAGCTTCTGCGCCTTGTAGCGCTGCCCGCCGAAAAAGTACAGCGTAGCATAACCTGTTTCGTCACGCACCGTCACGGACGTATAGCTGCGACGACTGGCACCGTAGCCGTTTTTTACCTGATAAACTGTCGCTTTGAAAATCTGCTTGCTGTTGTCAACCTCCAGCTCCTTAATCGTTTTGAGCTTAGCATAATCAAGATAAGCACCCTGACGCGGATAAAATTCCAGCAAATCACCCACGCTGAAAATATTAAGAGCAGCCAGCTCAGCTGCTTTTTTTACGCCTACACCTTTTAGTGTTGTTACAGGTTCTTTCCACCACATTTATAAAAATACCCTCTTTATCTTAAAATTCCCTTGCTTTTCTGCGCTCTTTATGGTATGATACTCATGTTAAATTTGAATGTGCCTTATGTCTTATCACGTTTAAGGAGGTGGGAAACAATGGCATCTATCTGCGAAATCTGCGGTAAAGGAAAACTCGCTGGCAACAACGTCAGCCACTCCAATAGACACACCAAACGTGCTTGGAACCCGAATATTCAACAAGTAAGAGCAGTTGTTGAAGGTTCTGTTAAACGCTTGAACGTTTGCACCCGTTGCCTGCGTTCCGGTAAAGTTAACCGCGCAATCTAATCCGTTCGGATTTAAAAAGAAGCCAAATACCAATCGGTATTTGGTTTCTTTTTTTGCGCTTATTTTACTTTGCAGCCGCACTCGGGGCAGAATTTCACCAAAGAGCTGATTTTTGCGGAGCAGTTCGGGCACAAAATAAAGGCACGGTATTCCGTGAGCTTCTTTTCGAACAGCTCATAGAACTGGTTAACCTCTTTGTCCTCACGCTTCCAGTTATAAATCTGCAGACGCTCCTTGGTGGAGTCCATGATAACCTGTACGGTTTCTTCATCCAAAGACTGCATAGCCAGCTGCATAATTTTTTTCTTGTTATGGAAGTGCAGCTGATGTGCAGCATCATCCTGTTCATCAATAGTTACACCCATCTCATTGACGCACAGCAAGGCAATATTCCAGGCTACGTCAATATCAACTTCATAAAGACGGTTATCAAAGCAACCGCCGGCACCATCTATTCTCATAGCTACCTCCTGCCAAATGTTTTTTCTTAATTATAGCACAAGCGCATATTTACTGTAAAACAAATTGCGCCTGACGCAATACTATTTGTTCAGCGCCGCTGCCATTTCCCTTACAGTCTTATGCAGCAGCGGATGCTCCAGCTCCGGCGCAATATCCAGCAACGGCAAAAGCACAAAATCCCTGTTCTGCATATCGGGATGCGGCAGCGTAAGCTCCGGTGTCTGCATCACGACATTTTCGTAAAGCAGCAAATCCAGATCAATATTGCGCTCGCCCCAATGACGCAGGCGCACACGCCCCATCGCCAGCTCCGTTGCCAAAAGCGTACGCAAAAGTGCCACAGGCTCCAGATTAGTGCGCACCTTGCACACAGCATTCAAAAACTGCGGCTGGTCCGTAACACCGTAAGGCTCCGTAGCAAAATAGCCGGAAACCTGCATTACCTCCACGCCCTGCTGCATCAGCAGCATCAGCGCGCGCTGTAAATTCTTTTTCTTATCGCCCAGGTTACTACCCAAGGCAACATATGCAATAGCCATTTCAGACTCCTGTTCTTTTGATGTGATACGATATTCCAGCAAAATAAACGATACTGTCGCAGCAATTATTCTGTCGCGGCGAAAGCATAAAAATTTTAGGTAATGAGTGCCTGGAACAACCGAATTTGCAATACTGTTTGAGCGCTAAGCTGACTTCTCCAGAAAAATGCTTCGCCTAGCGCGAGTTTATTGCAATTTCGTCTTTGTTCCGCACGAAATTGCCGTTAAAAAATTTTTCGCTGCAGCGTGACAAATAATTGCTAAAACATTTCTTGCTTCAAAATGCCAAACGCAACCGTCGCAGCAATTATTCTGTCGCGGCGAAAGCATAAAAATTTTAGGTAATGAGTGCCTGGAACAACCGAAATTGCAATACTGTTTGAGCGCTAAGCTGACTTCTCCAGAAAAATACTTCGCCTAGCGCGAGTTTATTGCAATTTCGTCTTTGTTCCGCACAAAATTGCCGTTAAAAAATTTTTCGCTGCAGCGCGATAGATAATTGCTAAGCAAAATTACTCCGCACTGCCGCGCAAAATAGCCTCCAGCGTGCGAATTGCCCGCACATTCTCCTCAACGTCATGCACGCGCACCATCTGCGCCCCCGCGTAAATTGCCTGCAGGCTCGTCGCAATCGTTCCCTCCAAACGCTGCTCCGCCGACACACCGCCCAGCACAGCACCAAGCGTACTCTTGCGCGAAGCCGCCAGTAGCACAGGATAACCAAAGCTCGTCAAAGCCTTCAAATCACGCATCAACAGCAAATTCTGCTCCACATTCTTGGCAAAGCCGATACCCGGATCCAGAATAATCTTATCCGCACTAACACCGCGCTCACGCAAAAGCTGTGCTCTCTGCGCCAGATAAACGGCAACCTCCTGCACAACATCCTTGTACTCGCAGTTCTGCTGCATATTCTTCGGCGTACCGCGCATATGCATAAGAATAATCGGCGCCTTAGTTGCCACAACCACATCCGCCATGCGCGGGTCAGCCTCCATTGCGCTGATATCGTTAATCATATCAGCACCGGCAGCAATAGCTGCCTCCGCCGTATCCGCACGATAGGTATCAATAGAAATAACAGCATCGGGATAAGCCTTGCGCAAAGCAGTAATCGCAGGAACTACGCGGCGGCGCTCCTCCTCCCCATCAACGCTGTCGCTGCCCGGACGGGTAGACTCACCGCCGATATCCAGCACACCGGCACCCGCAGCAAGCATTCTGCCGGCACGCTCCACCAGCTCCTCCATAGCGGGCACACGACTGCCCTCGTAAAAGGAATCGGGCGTAACGTTCAGAATGCCCATCACGCACATCTTCTCATAGGTCAGCACTCTGCCGTCAGCCAGAGTAGTACACAGCTTTTGCGGCGTCAGCGCCATCTCCAGATCAATAGCAGCCTGAGGAATACCAAAGTACGGCATCTGTGCCATTTTCTTCAGCAGTACCTTATAATGCTTCAGCGTACCCAAAAGCAGGATATCAACATACTTCGCAGCGCAGGTAACAGCACCGGCCGGTGTTACGGCATCGCCGCCCACCGCCAGCATCTCCTGCTTGATAATATTCGCTGCCGGAGTGCGCACACCAAGCAGCTTGAACGGAATAATCTCCGCCTTATGCGCAAAAATAGGCAGACTGTCGGCATGAGCGCCGATGCTTGCCAGCGCTGCCTCCAAGCCTTCACGGTTAACCTTTAATAACATTCATTCTCACCTTTTTCCACAACAGCAAAAGCGTTATGATTATGGATGCTTTCCATGCTCTCCACCTCTGCACGATACCAGGTAATGCGCTTATCCGCCTCCAGACGCAAAGCAACCTCACGCACGGCATCCTCTACAAAACGCGGATTCTCATAAGCATGCTCCGTAACGTATTTTTCGTCAGGACGCTTCAAAAGACCATAGAGCGGCGTACTTGCGGAAGCCTCGGCATATTCTACCAGCTCCTCCAGCCACACCATCTCCTGCGCCTCAACCTCCAGCTTTGCCCAGGCACGCTGGTTATGCGCACCGTACTCACTGATTTCCTTAGAGCAAGGGCACAGCGTCTGCACAGGCACAACAGCCGTAATGCGCCAACGCAGCTTCTCGCCCTTCTCGGCCTTATACACGCAATCGATATCCATTGGCGCTTCCATGCCGCTCACAGGAGCCTTCTTCGTCACAAAATACGGGAATTTCAGCTCAATAAAAGCTCTTTCAGCCTGCAGATGCTGCTTCAGCTGGTCTAAAATTGCCTCCACATCAGCGAGGCCCACAGGACCGAGAGTACGTAAGCACTCCACAAAACGGCTCATGTGCGTACCGCGCATATCATGCGGCAAATCAACAGCCAACGTCACCTCCGCTACGCTGTGCTGCGTACCGCGTGCTTTATCGCGCAGCTCAATCGGCCAGCGCAGGCCCTTTATTCCCACATGCTTCAAAGGAATATTGCGTAAATCCTTTTCGCTTTGTACATCCTTCACGTCATTCACCTCTGTACACGCAACCGCTGGTGCGAGTTTCCCAAACTTCTACTTCATATAAATGATAATGGTCGCTCTTCAGCAGCTCAACCAGCTTATTCCAAACCCAGACGCTGATATTTTCTGCGGAAGGCACCGGCAGAATATCATTTAGGCAGGCGTGGTCCAGATGTGCCAGCACCTCTTCCTTCACCAGATTCTTCAGCTTAATGAAATCAATAACCATACCCTCGTGGTCGGGAGTACCCTCCACCTTTACCACCAGCTTATAGGTATGACCGTGCAAATGCTCGCACTTGCCGTTATAGGCAGGCAGATAATGCGCAGCGTCAAAATCGAATTCCTTGATAATTATCATTTATATTCTCCTCCATAAAGGGTTAAATCAGCAAAACCGTTCTGGCGCAGAGCCTCATAAGCCACAATCGCCACGGAATTGGACAAATTCAAAGAGCGTGCATCCTCAATCATCGGAATACGGATGCAGCTTTCGGGATATTCGTGCAGCAGGGTTTCCGGCAGACCGGCAGTTTCCTTGCCGAAAATAAGCAGGCTGTCCTGAGCATACTGCACATCGGCATAAGAGCTGTGTGCCTTCGTCGTCAGGAAATACTTGGGATTATCCTTATATTTTTCCAGCACCTCATAAACGCTGTCATAATAATGGATATCAACAAGATGCCAATAATCCAGGCCTGCACGCTTCAAATATTTATCCTCTACGGAAAAACCAAGCGGACGAACCAAATGCAGGTGACAGCCGGTTGCTGCGCACAGACGTGCAATATTACCGGTATTGCCGGGAATTTCCGGTTCAACTAAAACTATATGCATTTTACTGAATGCCTCCTCAGCTGACTGCTGCGCAGTCGTTAATTTATTTTTTCTCCTGCAGTATTTCGGAAACTCTCTGCTTCATACTGCGTTTCTTTTTATTCTTTTCCTTAACCGGTTCAGCCGGTGCAGGCTTAATCTCCTCCACAGGCTGCTGTGCCAGGATTTTCTGATAGGTAGCCATAATCTTTTCGCAATACAGCGAGCCCATCGCCCAAGTGCCGTTCAAACCGTACCAGGTGTTGACAACACCGCGCTCCATACGGATATTATGCGCCAGATCATAGCGCGGATCAACAATATCCGTTGAGGGGCGCTTCGTCTGCGTATAAGCCAGCAGATGCTGGATATGCGCACGCACTCCCAGCTGCGGCGTAGCAAAGGACGCACCGCGCACACCGCCGCCGATAGTACCGAGACCGCAGAAATTGTTCTGATGATGCAGCACATCACCGCCATAACGGTAAGCACCGGTTTCAACCAACGATTGCGCCAGGGCAAGGTCGGGTCGCACATTTTCACGCTTAGCCTCCTGCCAGTACAGCTCAACCAGCTCCTCCACCGGGCAGGCCAGCTTCACAGCAGGGTTAGCCGCCAGAATATAGGCAACAGCCTGCGCCTTGCTAGCAATCGCCTCACCGTAAATGGCGATATTACGGTAATCGTCCGGCAGCTGAGTACCGGAAAAATAGAACTTGCCGTCCTTCTCCTGCAGCAGTGACGGACGCGGAGCAGCAGGAACATTTATCGTACCGGCAGGCGGTTTAGCCACCGGCTTGGTAGATACAACGATTTTATCCTTTTCCTGAGTTATTTGGACAGCGCGCTGCTTTTTATTCAGCAGCTTCTTATCCTTTTTATCAGCGATAATGGTCTGCTTAGAGACAGGCGCTTCATCAGCGACCTCGCGCACAGTTGCCGCACACACGCCGGCGTACAGCGACAGGCCTAGCAGAACACACGCAAAAGTAAATTTTTTATATTTCATAGCGCATTACTCCTATATATATCACGCTATCAATTTTACCGCACCTGAGGCAAAATTGTAAAGTTTTTCCCACCCCTGCAGTGAGGAATTCACAAAAAAGTAGATTTAAGCTATAATATTTATAAGATAACAGTCAAGCGCTATCTTATTTAATATGAAGTAGCAATCAGCTTGTCAAATTAAGGAGGGAAAATTATGTCCGCAAAATTCCATTTCATCAACCATGCCTGCTTTATTTTTGAAAAAAATAATTCCGCTATTATCTTCGACCCGTATCTGGACGATAATCCGGAAGGACTTACCGCCAAAGACATTAAGGTTGATTATATTTTCGTCAGCCACGGCCACTTCGACCATTTGGGCAGTGCCTTTGAAATCGCCAAAAATTGTGACGCTACCATCATCTCTACTGCCGAAATCTGCGGTCTGGCGCAGGAAGCCGGCTGCAAAGCGCACGCTATGCATCTTGGCGGCACCTTTAAGTTTCCCTTCGGCAAGGTACGCCTGACGCTGGCCTTCCACGGCAGCGGCGTTCCCGGCGGTCACGCCTGCGGTATCGTCATTGATTTCTACGGCACTAAGCTGTACTTCGCCGGTGACACCGCACTCTTCAGCGATATGCAGCTGCTGCCCAAGCTCAACGCCTTCGAATACGCAGTGCTTCCCATCGGCGGCAACTTCACCATGGACCCCAATGATGCGCTTATCGCTTGCAAGCTGCTGCAGGCAAAATACGTTATCCCCGTACACTACAACACCTGGCCGCCCATCGCTCAGGACGTTGAAGCCTTCAAGGCTGCCGTTGAGGACGAAACCGACAGCAAGGTACTCATTGTAAAACCAGGCAATACTATTGATATCGATTAAAAATTAAAACTTCAAAAACTTACGCCACGAAGCGTTCTTATTCACGTCGCAGTTGCCGCAATTGTTGCACTGCGACGTTGTTTTTTCTCCGAAATATTCCAGCAGTACCTTGCGCAGGCACATGGACGTATTGCAGTAGTTGGTCATTTTGCTCAGCAGCTGCAGCTCGTGCTCCTTCCAGGTCAAATCCGGCTGGTCGTGGCCGATAAGATAGGTGTTGACCGCAATATCCGCCTTGTCATAAAGCAGCAGACATTCCGCAGGCAGGCCGTCACGCCCTGCGCGTCCTGCCTCCTGATAGTAGCTTTCGATATCCTTGGGCATATTGTAATGCACCACAAAGCGTACATCCGGCTTATCAATGCCCATACCGAAAGCATTGGTTGCCACAATCAGCGGCACGCTGCCGCCGACGAAAGCATTCTGATTTTCGCGCCGCTCCTCCGGCGTCAGGCCCGCGTGATAGCGCAAGGCACTGAAGCCCTGGCGCCGCAAAAGCTGCGTCACGCTTTCCACCTTGTTGCGCGTAGCACAGTAAACTACGCCGCAATCCTTTTTATGCTTACGCATAAACTCCAGCAGCGAGCGCTCCTTGTCCTGCGTGCGCTGCACGGCAAAATGCAGGTTAGGCCTGTCAAAGCCCGTCACTACAATTTTTGCCTCCGGAATGCCCAAACGTTTGATAATATCGCGGCGCACATCCGGCGTAGCCGTAGCAGTAAAGGCTGCCACCAGCGGCTTCGTCGGCAAGGCCTGAATAAAATCGGGGATATTATAATATTCCTTGCGGAAGCTGTGTCCCCACTGCGATACGCAGTGCGCCTCATCCACCGCCACCATCGTAATATAAGCCTGGCGGGCAAAATCAATAAACTGCTGGTTGACCAGTCGCTCCGGCGCTACGTACAAAAACTTGCACTGCTTGTTGAGCGCGGCATGCAGCACTCTGCCGTACTCATTGCTGCTCATGCTGCTGTCCAGATAAGCTGCCGGAATACCGCGGGCCGTCAGTGCCTCCGCCTGGTCCTTCATCAACGATATCAGCGGCGAGATAACCAGCGTCACGCCCTTCAGCAGCAGCGAAGGCAGCTGAAAGCAGATACTCTTGCCTGCACCCGTAGGCAACACTGCCAAAACAGGCTGTCCGTGTAATATTTCACTTATAATTTCTTCCTGCCCTGTGCGAAAGCTGCTGTAGCCATAAAAATGCTGCAGCGCGCGGTGCAGAAAATCACTGTCTATAATACGTGCCATAAAGCTCCCTTGCTTCGAATAATTTATATTGTAAAAAGTATAGCATATAAGCACTTTTATGTAAAATAACTTTCGTTTTTTCTATGATCAGCTAATAAAAAACAGGTACAGCCTAAGCTGTACCTGAATTTGTTACTTCAAGCGTCTAATTAGTGTTTACGTGCGTTGAAGCATTCGCGGCAGTAAACCGGACGATCGCTGGGTTTGAACGGTACCATGGTCTCTTTACCGCATTCAGCGCAAACTGCGGGGAACATTTCGCGTTGCGGACGATCGTTTTGTACGCCCATGCGTTGTTTGCGAGCTTGACGGCAAGCCGGGCAACGGCGCGGTTCGTTAGTGAAGCCCTTTTCTGCGTAGAACTCTTGCTCGGAAGCGGTGAATACGAATTCGTTGCCGCACTCGCAGCAGGTTAAAGTCTTGTCTTCTTTCATTGTTTAATCACTCCTAATCATAGATAGAACATACCCCAAAGAACGCATTAAGATGTTTACCTTGGCTTCCCCATGTCATCTATGATAGAAGAAGTTAGGAACTTAAACGGACCACTGAGATACACCACTTACAGTATATAGTAAGCGCCTGTAAAAGTCAATCTTAGTTTATCAAAAATGCGTAAATTCTTTAATAAGAAACTTTTCATTTCTCAATATATGCTCAAATCCGCTTATTAACAGTGCTCACGGTAAAAGCTTGCTTGTAAAATAATGGTGCGGCACCGATAAGTTTACAGCAAAAACTATGACCGTCTTTTTTCGCCGCTTTAAAGAAAAACCGCGACAGCTTTTTACGTCTGCGCGGTTTTCAATCTTTAATTTTTATTTATGCAGCCAGTTTACAGAGCTTCCCTGCTCTCTGGCAAAGTGAGCATCATTGATGGTTTCGGCAATAATATTGCCCTGCCAGTCATTCAGCGTGCTGACAGAAACATTATGCACACTCAGCTTCCACAGATTGTTCAGCGGTATGCCTAGAAGCAGGCACAGCTGCACGCGGATAATACCACCATGCGATACAATCGCGATATTCTTCTCGTGACCTTCACGCTCGAAGATATAATCAAAAGCCGCCTGACAGCGACGCGCTGCATCATGAAAGCTTTCGCCCTGCGGCGGAATCCATTCGCCCGGACGCGTCAGGAAATCATCCATCTCCTTAGGCCAGCGGCGGCTGATTTCCGCATATTCCAGGCCCTCCCAGGCACCGAAGCTTACCTCCTGCAGCAAATCCAACGGCTGGTAGGACATATTTTTGCTCATAGCCAGCGGTGCTGCCGTCATGCAGGCACGCAGCATGGAGCTGCAGTAAATCTTGTCAACCGGCAGATGCTGCATATAGGCAGCCAGCTTCTCGGACTGCTCCAGACCTTTGGCATTCAACGGCATGTTGATGCGTCCCTGAAAGCGGTGTCCCTTGTTGCTGTCCGTTTCACCGTGACGAATTAAATAAATTTTACCCATTAAGCCTTCGCTCCTTTTTTAGATTGCTCTGCCAAGGAAAATTCCTTCATCTCCGCATGCACGCCTGCTTCCTCAAAGGTTTCCATTTCCTTGTAGGCCTTGATGCCGGCATTGAACAGCGTAAAGCAGACAGCAGCACCCTCACCGGCGCCGTCGGGAATATTCAGGCGCAGCGGCGCCGTAAGTCCCAGCTCCTGCAGGCATTCTTCTGCACCCGGCTCTGCGGAAACATGACCGGCAAAGCAGTAATCGAGCACGGCAGGTGCCATATCCGCTGCCTTTTTGGCAGCCTTGCAGACAGCAACGCCGTCCAGCATTACCGGCACCTTCATTGCTGCAGCCTGCAGCAGAGCGCCGGCCATAGCGGTGCGTACCATCTCATTATCAGGATTGGAAAGGCAGCCGAAGCCCAACAGCTCCAGTCCCTTCTCGTGTACCAGCTCCTGCACCAGGGCAGCGCCCTCCTCCAGAGCGTCAGCCTCCTCCTCCGAGGTTACGAGCAGAGCCACAGCCTTCGCACCGGTTTCTGCAGCCAGCACGTTCACCGGCCATTTGGCGTGCATAATTTTTTCGGCCTGAGCAGCCTCTTCGATACCGCACCATACCAGTAAATCGCGTTTAGGATAATCTAAATCCTCTTTTTCATAAATGCCCTTGATACCGCAATAGCGCGAGGTCATTTCTTCCAGCTTGGCCAGACTGCCGACCGGCTTTATCAGATTATCAAAGCGTGTCTGCGCCAGCTTCATGCAGCCTTTGTCCGCAGGCACAATCTTTTGGATTATTTCTTCTATATGCATAGCATTTTTCCTTTCTGTCTCTTTAGAATTCGGCAAAATATTGCCGGGGAAATATATCAGATTATATAGGTTGCGAGCATCAGGTAAACCACCACGCCGCATTCCGTCAAAAAGCCGTAGGTATCACCGGTAAGACCGCCCAACTGACCGCTGAGGAAATGCGCAATGCCCTGGCAGATAACGAAGGCCGCTATTGCCGTATACAGATACGGCAAACCGCAGGCTGCGACAAGCGCCAGGCAAAGTGCAAAGGCAATATAGGTGTACATCGGCTTGGCATAAGCCTTAAACATATGACCGATACCGGTTTTGCGTGCATACTTGTAGTTGACGATGTAGGTAACCATAAAGGTGCGCGTTGCTACAAAAACAGCCACCAGAGCAAAAGATAATTTTACCGGTGGCAGCGTAGTATAGGCAGCCACCTTCAGCAGCACGAGGCAGACCAGCGCGATAACGGCGTTGGAACCTACGTGGCTGTCCTTCATGATTTCCAGCATACGCTCACGGTCACGGGCGCTGAAAACACCGTCGGAGGTATCCATAAAGCCGTCATACATCAGCGCGCCGATAATAATCAGCTCCGCCAGCACCAGCATCACCGCACGCATTAAATCAGGGGTGTGCAGATAATACAGTCCGTAATTTACCGCACCCATAAAAACGCCCATTACCAGACCGACCAAAGGGAAGTACGGCACGCTGCGGCTGAAATCGTCATCATGCCAGTCCGTGCGGTTGGAAAAGCGGATTCTGGTCAAAAATTCCAGACAAGTTACAAAATCACGCATCACATCACCTGCTTAAATGATTATACACGTCCATCGCTGCCTGCAGCACAACAATAGCCAGAGAAGCACCGGTGCCCTCGCCCAGGCGCATACCGGCATCCACAATCGGCGAAAGCTGCAGCAGCTCCAGCATTTTCTTATGAGAAATATCGCTGCTCAGATGCGAGCAGAGCATATAATCGCGGCACTGCGGATAGAGGCCGTAGGCCAGCAGTGCTGCAGCCGTAGCATTAACACCGTCAACCATTGTCGGTACGCGGCGACGGGCTGCGCCGATAATTACACCGGCCAGACCTGCATGATCATAGCCGCCGACCTTGCAGAGAATATCCATTGCATCGCCCTGCTGCGGCATATTTTTTGCCAGGCCGTCGATAACAACCTGACGTTTAATCTTCATGCGTTCGTCATTAATACCGCTGCCACGGCCGACAGTCAGCTGCGGGTCCAAGCCTAAAAAGGCGCTGGCAATAGCAGAGGTAGAGGTTGTATTGCCGATGCCCATTTCGCCTGTATAAAGCATATTATAGCCTTGGTCGATGCACATATCAGCCATCTCGATGCCAACGGCAATAGCCTTTTCGGCCTGCTCGCGCGTCATCGCCGGTCCCTGGGTGAAGTCATTGGTTCCCCAGGCTACCTTTTTCTGATAAACCTTGGGCAAATCGCTCAAATCAAAGGCAGTGCCTACATCGCAGACGAAAACATCGGCGTGCGCATGACGAGCCAGCACGGTAGCACCGGCGGTGCCGCGCATATAACCGTTAATCATCTGGCGCGTAACCTCCTGCGGATAAGCGCTGACGCCGTATTTCGCAATACCGTGGTCACCGCACATCAGAACCATCGCCGTCTTTAATTTATCCGGTAAATCCTTGCCAATCATGCCTGCAAGGCCTACAACCATATCCTCCAGCTTGCCCAAGTTGGCTGCCGGCTTGTCTATCTTAGCGTAGCCTGCCCGCACTTCTTGCATACGTTCTTCATCCAGAGCAGGTATTATGATTTTCTCCATATCAGTCGTTATTCTCCTTCATCCTCAAATTTAAAAGCCAATTTTTTTACGTCTACGGCCTGACCTGCCACACAATAATACACATGATCAGCCGCATCTGCCACGCGTTGGTTAACCCAACCGGCAAGGTCACGGTATTCACGCGCCATCTGATTATCCGGCACAATGCCGCTGCCCACCTCGTTCGTAACAAAGACAACGATTTTACCGCAATTTCGTGCTGCTGCCAGCACCTTGTCAATTTCGTCAAATACTACCTGACAACGCTCCAGGAATTCACCCTCCGGCGCATCCTTGCCGTAAAGCAGGTTACACATATAAACAGTCAGGCAGTCAAACAGAACCGCTCCTGTTTCCGCTGACAGCGCTTCAAGCGTGCGCTCGGCATGATAAGGCGCTTCGTGATTAATCCAACGCGCATCACGACGCTGACGGTGCAGACGCACGCGCTCCGCCATTTCCTCATCCAAGATTTCTGCTGTAGCAACGTAATCGCATTTGGGAGAATAATGCAATACATAGCGTTCTGCAAATTCGCTTTTGCCGCTGCGGGCTCCGCCGGTAACCATAATAATTTTTCCAGGCATATTTCAACCTCCCTTCGTTTTTGTAAGCTGCATGCTTTTCATTTTAAGCATATATGAAAAAAGCTCCCTTGCGGGAGATTCACAAAATGCAGCTGCAGCCAAAAATTCTATATTTACGCATACCAAAGCCAGCCTATCTCCCGTAGGCTCCAAGCTTCGTAACAGGCAGGTCTCCTGGCTTAGCTTCATCGCCCTCAGCGCCTTCCCAACTTGCGTCAGTGACATAATTGCCTGGGCTCCGCTTACAGTAGCGGGACTGCTCCGGATTCTCACCGGCATTCCCTTTTCAGCACCGGTCTCAACCAGCGCACCTGTCAAAAAAATTCCAAGTATATATATTCGACAGCAATTCCTATAATCCTGCTAAGGCGCAAAAAAAGAGCTGCCTAAGCAGCTCTTTCAGGAATCTCGTTATTTTGCGTAATCAACAGCACGGGTTTCACGGATGATAACAACCTTGATTTGACCGGGATATTCCATTTCAGCTTCAATCTTCTTGGAGATATCGCGTGCCAGAAGCACAGCGGAAGCATCATCGATAACATCCGGCTTAACCATAATGCGGATTTCGCGGCCAGCCTGTACGGCATAGCATTTTTCAACGCCCTCAAAGGACTCAGAAATTTCTTCCAATCGAGTTAAGCGCTTCAGGTAGCTTTCCAGAGTTTCGCGTCTTGCACCCGGACGGGCAGCAGATACTGCGTCAGCGGCAGATACCAGAACAGCTTCAACACTCTTAGGCTCGCAGTCACCATGATGCGCCAGAATAGCATTGACAATCAGGTCGGACTCACGGAACTTCTTGGCAATTTCGCCGCCGATTTCAACGTGAGAGCCTTCCATTTCATGGTCAATAGCCTTGCCGATATCATGCAGCAGGCCGGCACGTTTAGCCAGAACAACGTCAACACCGAGCTCAGAAGCCATTACACCTGCCAGGTTAGCAACCTCAACAGAATGGTTCAGGACATTCTGACCGTAGCTGGTACGATATTTCAGGCGGCCCAGCAGCTTAATCAGTTCGGGATGCAGGCCATGCACACCGACAGCAAAGGTAGCCTGTTCGCCGGCTTCCTTAATCTTCTGCTCAACCTCTTTTTGTGCCTTTTCAACCATTTCCTCAATGCGGGACGGATGAATACGGCCGTCATTAATCAATTTTTCCAGGGCGATACGGGCAACCTCACGGCGTACCGGATCGAAACCGGAAATAATAACAGCCTCCGGAGTATCATCGATAATCAGATCGATGCCGGTAAGGGTTTCCAGAGTGCGGATGTTACGGCCTTCACGACCGATAATGCGGCCCTTCATTTCATCGTTAGGCAGGCCTACTACGGAAACGGTGGTTTCCGCTACATGGTCTGCTGCACAACGCTGAATTGCCAGAGAGATAATTTCTCTTGCCTTGCGGTCAGCCTCATCCTTAGCCTGTTGCTCCAGATCCTTAACCATCATAGCAGATTCATGCTTAACCTCCTCCTCGAGGGATTGCAGCAGCTCTTGCTTTGCTTCGTCACTGGTCAGTCCGGAAATACGCTCCAGTTCAACCTGACGTTTTTCCAACATAGCATCAGCCTTCTCCTGAGCAGCGTTCAGACGCTGTTCCTTAGAAGCTAGCTTTTCTTCTTTGCGTTCGAAGGATTCGATTTTACGGTCCAGATTTTCTTCTTTTTGCAGCAGACGACGCTCCTGACGCTGCAGGTCGTTACGTCTGTCTTTATTTTCACGCTCCATTTCGGAACGCAGACGATGGATTTCTTCTTTAGCCTCCATCATGATTTCTTTGCGTTTTGCTTCGCCGGTCTGCTCCGCATCCTGTACAATACGGATAGCCTGCTCTTCTGCAGTAGCAATTTTACCTTCG
This sequence comes from Phascolarctobacterium sp. Marseille-Q4147, assembly GCF_017968825.1. Classification (NCBI taxonomy): domain Bacteria; kingdom Bacillati; phylum Bacillota; class Negativicutes; order Acidaminococcales; family Acidaminococcaceae; genus Phascolarctobacterium; species Phascolarctobacterium sp. Marseille-Q4147. Next base: position 203,089 of record NZ_CP072874.1, read on the forward strand.
GCAACATTTTTGCGAACCAGATAACCTACTGCACCGCCGGCCAGACCAACTACAACAGCTGTACCGATAATTTCTAAAATCGTCCTCACCTCCTAAATGTAGATTTTTCCAAGATTTTTTTGCATAGTAACAGCAGGCGCCTGTTTGCGTCTGCTATAGATGTCCTTATTCCGTTGAATCTATAATAAAATATGTATTATCTATTCTGAAATAGGGCAAAAAATAAGGCAACCGCTTTACGCGTCGCCTCGTGAAAATCGTTGATATTAACACGATTGGATAACTACATTATAGATTATATTTAACAAAATTGTCAAGTTTAACCGCTACATATTGTCTGAAAAATGCAATTTACCCAATATAATGTGCACATATCTTGCTGAAAAGCCGCGAGCCGCCATAAAGCGTCCCGCAGCCGCATATATTTTTTTGTTATCTGTTTCTGCTGTTAGCTTACGCTGATTGCGCTGCACGAAAAGCTGCGCCGCATTCTCCGCCTGCACTTCTTCAATGTCAGGCGTAAAGCGTTCCATAATTTCCGCTGCCACGTCCGCGCGTATGCCGCGCTTGATCAGCTCCAGCTGCAGATGCTGTCTGCCGTAATAGCGTTTTGCAAGCCATGCTTCGTACACCCTTTGGGCGTAACGCTCCTCGTTCAGCAGACCGTAATCCTCCAGCTTGGCCACCGCCTCCAGCGCCTGTGCCTTAGTTGCGCCCTTGCGCTGCAAGCGCTCCACCATATCCTTATGACTGTAATCACGGTAAGACAATAAATCCAGCGCGCAGTCATAAACCTGCTGCGCGCCGGTAAAGCCTTCTTCCTTTTTCTTATTCCTTAAAGATCGACTCCACATCCTGCAACGGCTCCTCAGCTGCTTCCTTATTATCGCTCTTGGCAATCGTCACTGCGCGGATTTTAGCTTCGATTTCTTGGGCAATTTCCGGATTCTCACGCAAAAAGTCTTTAACCTTTTCCTTGCCCTGACCTAAACGGATATCACCGTAGGAATACCAGGCACCGCTCTTGTTGATAATATCAAGGTCTGCGCCCAAATCAACAAGGCAACCCTCATGAGAAATGCCCTTGCCATACATAATATCGAACTCAGCCTGTCTGAACGGAGGTGCTACCTTGTTCTTGACAACCTTCACGCGGGTACGGCTGCCGATAACATCATTGCCGTTCTTCAGAGTGTCGATACGACGTACATCCATACGAACGGTAGAGTAGAATTTCAGTGCGCGTCCACCGGTAGTGGTTTCCGGATTACCGAACATAACGCCGACCTTTTCACGAATCTGGTTGATGAAAATAGTAGCACATTTGGATTTGGAAATCAGACCTGTCAGCTTACGCAGAGCCTGGCTCATCAGACGTGCCTGCAGGCCTACGTGGGAATCACCCATTTCGCCTTCGATTTCCGCACGCGGAACCAATGCTGCAACGGAGTCGATAACGATAATATCGATAGCGCCGCTGCGTACCAGTGCGTCAGCAATTTCCAAAGCCTGTTCGCCGTTATCCGGCTGAGAAATCAGCAGATCGTCAATATCTACACCCAGATGACGGGCATATTCCGGATCCAGTGCATGCTCCGCATCGATAAATGCCGCATAGCCGCCCATCTTCTGAGCTTCGGCAATCATATGCAAAGCAACGGTAGTTTTACCGGAAGACTCGGGACCGTAAATCTCAATAACGCGTCCGCGCGGAATACCGCCGACACCAAGAGCAATATCCAGGGATAAAGCGCCTGTAGGGATAACCTCTATATTCATTTTGGCACTTGCTTCGCCCAGCATCATAATGCTGCCCTTACCAAAATCCTTTTCAATCTGGTGCATCGCCATGTCTAAGGCTTTCTTTTTATCTGCGTCCATCTGCCTGCCTCCTAATATATAAATTTAAATTTAATCGATTCACTGCTTTTATTATACAAACAAAAGTTTCTTTTGTCAAGAAAAGTTTTGTTATTTGACGTTTTGTTTAGCAGCCTCCAGCTGTGCCTGCTTTTCCTTTTCTTCCAACAGGTGCTTGATTTCATCCTGAGTATATTCATAGGTGCTGTTGCAGAATTCGCAGTGTGCTTCCGTAGTTTTATCCTGCGCCAGCTCCTCCAGAGATTTTACATCAAGGCTGCCCAGAGCCGCCAGAATGCGCTCACGGCTGCAGCGGCATTTGAAGCTCAGAGGAATGGTTTCTTTAATGTCAACATCCAGACCGCGGCCGAGAATTTCAATCATCTTTTGCGGAGTATAACCGATTTCCAGCAGCTGGGTTACATACGGAGTCAGGTTAACGTTGTTTTCCAGCTTTTCCAGAACCTCATCGGTGCAGCCGGGCATAGCCTGAATGAAGAAGCCGCCGGATGCGGTTACGTTGCCGTCCTTGTCAACCAGTACGCCCAGAGCAACGCTTGTCGGTGTCTGTTCGGATACATAGAGGTATTTGGTCAGGTCGCTGGCGATTTCGCCGTCCTGCAGCTCGCAGTAGCCGGTGAAGGGCTCTGCATTCTGCAGATAACGTGTTACGATAATATTGCCCGCGCCGATGCCGCCGCCGACATCCAGCTTGCCGTTTTTCAGGGGCAAAAATGCATCGGGGTTTTCTACATAACCGCGCACTGTGCTGCCTTCGGCATCTGCTACTACCTCGCCCAGAGGACCGTCGCCCTTCAGACGCAGGCTGATGCGCTCATTATCCTTCATGGTTGCGGCCAGCAGCAGCGCGCCGTTCATCGCACGTCCCAGAGCAGCGCTTGCCAGATGGGAGCAACCGTGCTTTTTAGCTGCCTCCTGTACCAGATTAGTGGTGCATAATGCATAAATACGTACACCGTCGGCCGTAGCCTTTGTCAAAACATCTTCCATAATATCTGCCTCACAATCCTGCCTTACGGCAAAAATTTTACTTGCTTAATAAAACAAGCCCACTAAACTACTGCTAGCGGGCTTGCAAATTTCATGCATGGGGAACAGCCTGTTATCAGCTCTTCCACAATGTCAATTATAAATCATAATAGTCAAAAAGGCAAGCGGTGAAAATGTTACATTTCTTTGAAGAGATTTACCATTTCCATTGCGGTCATTGCGCAGTCTACGCCCTTGTTGCCGGCCTTGGTGCCTGCACGTTCTACAGCCTGCTGGATGTTTTCGGTGGTGAGTACGCCGAAGGCTACGGGCACACCGGTTTGCATGCTTACCTGAGCGATGCCTTTGGAGGCTTCGGCGCATACGTAGTCAAAGTGCGGGGTTGCGCCGCGGATTACAGCGCCTAAGCAGATTACTGCGTCGTATTTGCCGCTTTCTGCGAGTTTTTTTGCTGCCATGGGGATTTCGAAGGCGCCCGGTACCCAGGCTACGGTGAGGTCTTCGTCAGCTGCTTCGTGGCGGATCAGGCAGTCGATGCAGCCGCTGAGGAGTTTGCTGGTGATGAATTCGTTGAAGCGGGCTACGACGATGGCGATTTTCATGTTTTTGGCGGTGAGTTTTCCTTCTAAGGTTTTCATGGTTATTCCTCCTAAAAATTCGTTATATGTTTTACGTTATTTTTCACTCGTAAGTATAGCTTGCATTATTGATACTTTTTGCCCGGGGCGGCAAAAAGTATCCAAAAAACGCCCTGCAGTGCTGCTTCGCCGGATTCCGGCGACTGGATTCGCAGAATTTTTCACGTCGCTGATTTTTGTATGACGTGCTTCCGATTGGTTACGTCAACACTCCAGCGAAAAATTCCTGTGCCTGTCCGTTGCTGGCGTAGTTCGCAGAACATCGATGTTCTTGCGAGCCCGTCGTCCGTTCCGGTCTGCGCAGCGCCTAGGGTGGTGTGCTGTTTGTAATAGCTAATAATGGTGTTCTAAGAAAGCTGTAAGTAAGCAATTGACATATCGTGAAGCGAATAAAAATTTTAGCAAATGAGTGTCCGGAACCGGAGAAGTGTCGCAACTGTTTGAGCGCTATGCATTACTTCTTCAGAAGAATCTACATTGCTTCGCGCGAGTTTTGCGGCACTTCGTACCGGTTCCACACGAAATTTGCGTTGTGCCCTACGGGCACGTGAAAATTTTTCTTGAGCGTAAGGATATGTTAATTGCGACACCTACACACAACTTTTTTACTTTCCGCAGTGGCAGCCACAGCCTTCGTGCAGCTTGTGGCCCATTTTCTCTTCTTTGACATCGAGATAGTGTTCGTTGTATTTGTTAGGCTCCATGATGATGGGCACGCGGTCGGTGATGGTGATGCCGTAGCCGGAGAGGCCGATGCGTTTTGCGGGATTGTTGGTAATCAGGCGGATGCTGGTAAGTCCGAGGTCTGCCAGAATTTGTGCGCCCATGCCGTAATCACGCAGGTCGGGAGCAAAGCCCAGGCGAACGTTAGCCTCTACGGTATCAAGGCCCTGGTCCTGCAGTGCATAAGCACGGATTTTGTTGGCCAGGCCAATGCCACGGCCCTCCTGACGCATGTAAACAACAGCGCCGCAGCCTTCCTTTTCAATCATCTTCAATGCGGTTGCCAGCTGGTCGCCGCAGTCACAGCGCAGGCTGCCGAAGGCATCACCAGTTAGGCACTCGCTGTGTACGCGCACGAGCACATCCTTTTTACCGGCAACATCACCTTTGACAATAGCAACATGGCAAAGGTTATCCAAATCGTTTTCATAAGCAATAATGCGGAAATTGCCATATTTAGTAGGCAGCGCAGCTTCAGCGGCACGATGCACCATTTTTTCGTGTGCCTTGCGATAAGCAACAAGCTCGGCAACAGTAATGAAAACGAGCTTATGCTTTTTGGCAAACTCGATTAAATCCGGAGTGCGCGCCATATGGCCGTCATCGTTCATAATCTCGCAGCAGATGCCTACGGGCTGCAGGCCTGCCAGCTTGCACAAATCAACAGTGGTTTCGGTGTGACCGGTACGCACCAGTACACCGCCCTTGCGTGCGCGCAGCGGGAAAACATGTCCCGGACGGCGGAAGTCGCTCGGCTGTGCACCGGGCTCAGCGCATTTTTTCATGGTATATGCGCGCTCATAAGCGGAAATACCGGTGGTGGTGTCAACATGGTCAATAGAAACAGAGAAAGCTGTTTCGTGATTGTCGGTATTGTGCGTTACCATAGCGCCGAACTGCAGCTTATCCATAACCTCGCTGTCTGCCGGCATGCAGATAAGTCCGCGTGCTTCCTTAGCCATAAAGTTAATAGCCTCGGGAGTGCACAGCTCGGCTGCCATAATCAGGTCGCCTTCGTTTTCGCGGTCCTCGTCATCAGTTACCAATACCATCTGACCTGCTTTAATCGCAGCGATGGCTTCATCAATTGTATTATACTTAAACTTTTCCATTTTCTACCTCTTTGTTGCTGCTCAGATAAACCCATTTTCCAGCAGCATATTTTTATTTAAAGCAGGCTCCTGTGTCTGCTTGGGGTTAAATTTTAACATTTGCTCTACATATTTTCCGATAATATCCGTTTCCAGATTTACGCTGTCGCCCACATCCTTAAAGCCAAGCGTCGTTTCCTTGGCGGTGTGCGGAATCAGCGATACGGAAAAGCTGCTTTCCGTAACCTGCGTCACCGTCAGGCTAATACCATCAATCGCAATACTGCCCTTTTTGATGATATATTTCAAAAGCTCCGGCGGGGTGTTGATAGTCACCACCATCGCAATACCCTCCGGTCTGCGGTTAGCAATCACGCCAAGGCCTTCCACGTGTCCGCTGACGATGTGACCGTCAAGACCGTCGCACAGGCGCAGCGTGCGCTCCAGATTTACTCTGTCGCCGGCATGCAGGCTGCCGATATTGGTCAGGCGCACGGTTTCCGGCATCACGTCGGCGGTAAAAGCGGAATCGTCCATGCTTACTACCGTCAGGCAGGCGCCGTTGACGGCAACGCTGTCACCGATTTTCAAATTCTGCAGTACCTTCGCCGCCGCCACTGTCAGGTGATAGGATTCACCCTGCTGCGCCAGCTTCTGCACCGTGCCCAGTTCGGCTACCAATCCTGTAAACATTATTCAGCCTCCTTCGGCAGCTCCTGCTTATCCAGCTCCGGCACCAGACCTGTTATCAGTACATCACTGCCTAATTTTTCCATCTCTACCTCTGTCAGCTGCCAGCCGGTTTCCACCAGGCTGCTGCCTGCACCGCCCACCGGCGGCAGAGCAGCAGCGCCGCCAATCAGCTTGGGCGCTACAAAGGCGCACACTCTATCAGCAAGGCCTGCATCGAAGAAGGCACCGTGAATTGCACTGCCGCCTTCTACCAACAGGCTGGTAATACCGCGCTCGGCCAAAGCCTGCACCACCTGCGCCACAGGCAGCACGCCGTCAGCCAACGGCAGACGTACCACCTCTACGTTAGGCAGAGCAGCCAGCGCTTCCGCCTTAACGATATCGGAATCCAGACCGGTAAAGATAATCGTATCCGCTAACGGATTTAAAACTGTCGCCATCAGCGAAATCTTCAGGCTGCTGTCGAGCACCACGCGCACCGGATTCTTACCGCGCACTAGACGTGTGGTCAGCTCCGGGTCATCCTCCAGCACTGTACCGATGCCGACAAGCACAGCGTCATGCTGCTTGCGCAGACGGTGTGCATAGGTGCGTGCCTCCTCGCCGGTAATCCATTTGCTGTCGCCGGTAGCAGTGGCAATCTTGCCATCCAATGTCATAGCGTATTTTAAAGTAATAAACGGACGCTTTTTGGTAATCCAGGTAAAGAAGCGCTCATTCAGACGCTGCGCTTCTTTTTCACACACGCCGGTAACAACCTCGATACCCTGCAAACGCAGATATTCCAAACCCTGACCTGCAACCTTGGGGTTAGGATCAAGGCAGGCCACCACAACCTTGCTGATGCCCGCACGTGCCAAGGCTACACAGCAGGGACCGGTACGTCCGTAATGGGAGCAGGGCTCCAGTGTTACATAGGCCGTTGCACCCTGAGCCATCTGCTTAGCCTCCGCCAAGGCATTAACTTCGGCATGCGGTTCGCCGGCCTTATGGTGATAGCCCTCACCCACAATATTGCCTTCGTCATCCACAATCACGCAGCCAACCATCGGGTTGGGACTGGTGTTGCCCTCTGCCTGCAGCGCCAGCTCCAGGGCCCGCTGCATATATGCTTCATCTGTCATTCTTGCCAAAATATCACCTTCCAGTAATATAAAAAACCGCATAAAGACCTAAGGAGCCCATATGCGGTAAAAAATACAGTTTTGCCACCTTTTATCATCCAGACTATACTGTCGGTACCGGAATCACACCGGTTCATGCGCTATTGCGCTAGCGGACTTTACCGCCGATCGGGAATTGCACCCTGCCCCAAAGGTTACATTATGAAGTTATTTTTATTATAGCGTCAAATTTTCTTCCAGTCAAGAAAACTATACGTGAACAGTATGATTTACTTCGCTGCCTCTTTAATAATTTCGTAGGTCCAGCGTGCAGTGTTGTACAAATCCTCTTCCTTCAGATATTCCGCAGTAGTATGCACGTTGCTCATGCCGGTTGCCAACAGGCCGCATGGCAGGCCGTAACCGCAAAGATAGTTGCCGTCACTGCAGCCGCCGGTGGTTTTCAGCTCTACCGGGAAGCCCAGTGTTTCCGCAGCGCGTGCTGCCAGCTTAATGCATTCGTGGTCCTTGTTCAGCTCCACAGCAGGACAGCCTTCCACTACGTCGAATTCTACCTGACCGCCGCCGGCCTCAACAGCCTCTTTAATCAGCGCGATGGTAGAATCCTTCAGCACTTCCAGACGCGGTACATTCAGAGAGCGCATGTCAATGACGAATTTAGCCTCCGGGCAAACGATGTTGGTGCCAACGCCTGCGTTGAACATGCCGATGTTAAAGGTAGTTTCGCTGTCCAGACGACCGTAAGCAGGCAGCTTGGACAAAGCATCCGCTGCCAGCATAATCGCATTGACGCCTTCTTCCGGAGCAATGCCTGCATGGGCAGCCTTGCCCTTAACGGTTACGTAAATATCGTACAGCTTCGGTGCAGCGTAGGTAATTTCACCCGGTGCGCCGCCGATATCCATGCAATAGCCATAATCAGCCTTAATCCAGCTTTGGTCCATGTTGACTACACCAAGGCAGCCGATTTCCTCGCTGACGGTAAAGCACAGCTGCACGTCGCCGTGAGCAACGCCGTCCTCCTTCAGTGCGCGCACCGCCTCCAGCATGGCAGCAACGCCAACCTTGTCGTCACCGCCCAAAGTTGTGGTGCCGTCGCTGTACAACACGCCGTCCTTGCGGACAACCTTGGTGCCTGTTGTCGGTGCTACGGAATCCATGTGCGCTTCAAACAGCAGCTTCGGAGCATTCGGTACGGTGCCCTTTACATAGGCCCACACATTACCGCAGGTACCGCCGGTTTTTTCGTGCGCCTTATCCATCTCCGGCTCCAAGCCAAGCTCGCGCAGCTTCGCCATAATCAGCTCTGCTTCCTGCTTTTCGTCCTTGCTGGGGCAGGGAACGCTTACCAGCTCTATAAATTCATCAATCAATCTTGTTTTATTTATCATTTCGGTCACCTCGTAAAAGTTTAGGATATAAGCATATTATATACCTTAATGAAAGCCGCGCGCAAGTTTAACTGCCGGCAATATTACAGCTGCAGATAGCGGCAGGCCAGATACAAAGCGCCCGCAACCAGGCCGCCGCAGGCACGGATGCGCAGCTTTTTCACATCCACGCGCTCCGGGTCGCTTTTCTGCAGACGGCCGATACCGCCCAACAGCAGCCAGGCGGAAAACAGCAGCATGGCCGCCGCCAGATAATCCCAGCTTTCCAATTTAGCAAAAATCTCCATTACATCACCTATTCTTTATTTTTTTGCGGACACAGATATGCATAGTGACAGTAAGCACAGCCTTCGTTACAGCTGCAGGCGAAATTCTCCTCCTCGCCCTTACCGCTGATTTCCTCGCACAGCTCTATTGCCTCCTGCAGGTACGACTTATCCAACGGCAGCTGCCAAACGCTCATATTCTGCAGGAAGTGCAGCTCAGCGCGCACAACTTTTTTGCCTGGGTACAGCTTTTCCGCAGCATCCTTATACAGCGCCAGCTGATAAGCATAACCCAGCTTCACCTCGTCAGGCTCCGGCGGCGTACCTGTTTTATAGTCCACTATTATCATGTTATCATCTTCGTCAAAAGCCAGCAAATCTATTACGCCCTCTGTCGCCAACTCCTGCTGCAGCGGCTGCACAAATTCTAATTCACGCTTCTGCTTTTTGGGCAATGCTTTATACAAATCGCTGCTGATATAAGCATCAAACATACTCTTGGCCTGTGTTGCCGCAGCGCCGGGAGCATATTCCTTCAGCGCAATGGCAAAAACAGCCTCCGCATTATAGCCATTATACAGCTCCAACGCTCTGTGCACAATACTGCCGGTTACACTTGCCGGCAGCTCGTGCGCCTGCTCGCCGGCAACTGTCTGCTCCAGCTCAGGCACTGCCAGAACCTGCTGGTAGTAATATTGGCGCTGACAATGCAGATACGTCTGCAGCGCACTTGCGGTAAAGCAGGTACGGCCACAGGCTGCGTAAGCAGGCAGCGGTGCCAAGGCCAACGGTTCCAGCGCCAGCTGCTGCTGCTCACCCTGCTGCACAACAGCCGGGCTTAAGTCATCGGCGCACAAAAGGCGTACCCACGGACAGCTGCTTTCCTGCGTTTCCCAGTCAGCCTCGTATACTGCCTGCAGCTGCTGCCACCAGCCCTTGGCAGAAGGCAGGCCGATAACAGCCTCCGGCAGCTTTTCTTCCGCCACCGTACCGACCATTACAAGCTGCTTTTGAGCACGCGTCATCGCAACGTACAGCAAGCGTCTGGCTTCTTCCTCTTCCAGCACCTTGTCGCGCGCCTTCGCCAGCTCGTACACGCCGCTGTTTTGCAGCTGCATTTCCTTATCGGGCACCTTGATGCCCAAAAGTCCCTGCTCGCCTTCCTTGCCGGGCAAATATTTAATGGAGGCGGTATCGCCATGAACTGATTTATCTAACTGCGGTAAAATAACCAAATCGAATTCCAGTCCCTTGGAATTATGTATCGTCATAATCTGCAAGGCATCATCTGCCTGTACGGTAGCAGCAGGCTCCTTGCTGCTGCTTGCACGCAAATCCTTCACATTTTGCAGCCACTCTGCCAACGAAGCCTGCTTCGTCTGGCAATACTGCTGTGCCAGGCGGCGCAGCTTTTTGACGTTAGCCAGCTTGCTGGGGCCGTTTTCCTGCTGCGACAGAACGAATTCCGGCTTCAGCTCATCCCAGAGCTGTGCGAACAGCTCCGGCAGTGCCATCAGCGCTGCTGCCTGGCGCAGGCTGTGTAAGCGTTCGGCAGCATGTATAGCCAATGCCTGCTGCTCCGGCTGCAGGTTAAGCTGCAGCTCACCGTTGCCGACAGCCTGCAGTACATCCCACAGCGGTTTGTCATTTTCGGTCTGCCAGAAAAGCTGCGTCAGTGTTGCATCATCCAAGCCGAAATAATTGGAGCGCAAAGCGCCTGCCAGCTCCAGGCTTGAGTAACGGTTGTGCAGCGCAGCCAGCAGATTCAGTATATCCAGTACCTCCTGCTGCTCATAAAAGCCCTTGCCCTTGACTACTACGCAATTTATACCATAGCCTTGCAGCGTCTGCCGCAAAATTTCGCAATGCGTCATTGCGCGCAGCAAAATAGCCTTGCTTGCTCCCGGCCTGAGCTGCGGCTCTACCTTGGGCAGCTCCTGCTGCAGATAGGCGGCGATTGCCTCAGCCTCCTTCTGCCATTTATCCTCTTTAGCGCCAAGATCATCATCCTTGGATTTATACGGCACCTGCAGCAGGCAAACCTTAGCACCGCCGGTGTTGTCACCCTCGTGATGCTCCAGGCAGATTTCCTCCTTCGGCAAATCCATCAGCTGACAAAACGCGGTATTGCAGCTTTCGACAATGCTCTGCGTGCTGCGGAAGTTGGTTTTCATGCCCAGGTTCTGCCCCGCATTTTGCGCAATATCCTCTTTTACCTTATTAAAAACGCTGACATCGGCATGACGGAAGCGATAAATAGACTGCTTCACGTCACCGACGATAAACAGATTATTCGTATTATCCAGCTTGTTACCGCAGAGCAGATAAATAAGCTGACGCTGGCGTTCGTTGGTGTCTTGGAACTCGTCTACCATAATATATTTATAGCGCTCCTGATATTTTTGCCGCAGCGCCTCATTCTTCTGCAGATGCTCGATGGCCAGCAAATCCAAATCATCATTAAACAGGACATTATTTTCCTGCTTGCGTGCGCTCAGGCAGGCATAAAAATCCTGCAGCACGGCAAGCCAATCCTGCACCAAATCGCAGCCCTTAGCGTTCAAAAGTACATTGTTCAGCTCCTGACGCAGATTTTTTAAATTAGTCAGCTCCGCTGCCAACGCCTTGCCGCTAACCTTAACAACGCCTGACGCATCCAGCAGGGAGCAATCAGGCTCCGGCGCCAGCAGCTGCTTTTGCATTTCGTCCAACAGGCCTGCGGCCTCCGTCAAGGTCTGGCGTCCCTTGGTCTTTGCCCCCAAAGACTCGCGCGCATCGATTACCTCACGCACAACAGCAAACAGCTTCTGCTGCAGGGCCGGCAGTTCTTCCTTCGCCTTAAGATAAGGCTCTGCCAGATCCTTTTCCAGCACCAGCTCCGAAAGCCTGCCTGACAGCGCATCAACCTGGTTTACAAAGCTGTTGACGCCGTAGGTCTGCACCAGTCTGCGCAAGGCCTCATTAGCCTTGATATTCTTGCGTAAATATTGCTGCAGAGTTTCCTTGAAAAAGTCCTTTTCTTCAAAATCTTCCAGCACGGTAAATTCCGGATCAAGCTGTGTTTCTACCGGGTTATCTCTCAAAATACGGCTGCACAGGCTGTGAATCGTGCTTATCGGCGCGCTCTCCACCTTCTGCAGATGCTCCTGCCAGCGCAGTCTTTCCAAATCAGTCTGCGCCTGCTCCACACATTCGCTGACAGCCTGGCGTACACGCCCCTTGATTTCGTCGGCAGCCTTGCGCGTAAAGGTTATCGCCACAATATTCGTGGGATTAACGCTCACATCCGAGCGCAGAATTTGCACAAAGCGCTTCATCAGTACATAGGTTTTGCCGCTGCCGGCACCGGCGAGCAGCGAAACATTGCTTTTAATCGTATTTATCGCCAAAGCCTGCTCCGGTGTAGGGTTCTTACTCATCGCTCTCGCCTCCCTGTCCGCCGTCGCCGCTCACCAGCTGCACACGGCAAATATCATGTAACGGGCAATATACATCGCAGCGCCTGCAGCCTGCCAATGCAAAATCGCCTGCATAAATTCTTTCTATATAATCCTTCAGCAGCTGTTCTTTTTCCTGCTTAAAGCTATCCCAGGTCAGCTCTGCGGCGTTCTTCGGCTTTTTATACGGCAAGTCGCTGTTGCCTACGCTTTCCAGCAAAAAGGCACTTTTGCGCTTGCCCTCCTTCAGCGAATAATAGCAGCCGCCGCTGACTGCAAGCTGCTCCTTGGAAAGCGCCGCCACCGCCAGCAGATACACCGGCAGCTGCAGGTCGAGCCCCTGCTCCATAGCACTGCCTGTGGGAGGAGTGCCGCTTTTATAGTCCGTAATAAAGGCATGCTCGCCGTCGCTGTCGATTCTGTCAACTCTGCCGATGAGCGATACATCACTGCCGTCACTGAGCGTCAGGTACAAGGGCTTGCCGTTTTTGGAGCTGAAATCCCATTCCACGGCATGCGGTGTAAAGCCGCCCCAACGCTGCTGGTCGGCATATTCAAAGCGCAGCCAGCGCACCAGCATACGCCATAAGCGCTGCTTTTCCACCTGCCAGATATCCTCGTTTACGGAAGCAACGGTGTTGCCGCAGTCATTACGCGCAGCGGTGCAGACATCCTCAAAGACTGCTTCCAGCTCCTCCGTCAGGTCTTCCATAGTTTCACCGATAATTTTGCTGCCAAGATAAGGCTCGACAAAATTCTTCAGCGTTTGGTGCAGAATATCACCGGCATCCCGCGGCTGCAGCAAATCATCCGCTTCCTCCGCCGCCTGCGCCAGCCACACCTTCTCCGCCAAAAAGCGGAAGGGGCAGGCAGCATAAGCCTCCAGCCTGCTCGCACTGAAGCGGCTGCCGATTTGCTTACGCAGCAGCTTCGTCGGCAGGGAATTTTGCAAATCGCCGTTATATTCCGGCTGCTGCGCCTTACGCAGAATATCCGCTTTGGCAGCCAGCCGCAGCTCCGCAGAGGGAGCCTTTTTCCCGCTGAGCTCTGCTATTTTCGGCAAATCATCAGCAGCAAAGCGCTTGTCGCTGTACGCCTCCTCCGCCGAAGCAACACCGAAATCAGGCAGCGTCTGCGCCTTCACATAGTCCTTATCCAAGCGCTTTTCCTCACTTCCCGGCTGCAAAAACAGCTTCCAGATTTCCTCCAGATAGCTGCTGGCCAGGCTTTCGCCCACATCCTCATGCCAGGTGAGGATGAGCTCCTTTTGCGCCGCACACACAGCCTGAGCAAAGAAATAGGCATCCTCATCAAAGGAGGAACCGACCGTGGGCAAATCATAGCCTGCATCCGCCAGCTGCTTACGCTCCGTATCGTTATAAATCCAGTTTTCGTTTTTAGCCTGCGGGAACTCACCCTCGCGCAGGCCCATAATATAAACGCTGTCGAAGGTCAGTCCCTGTACGTTGCCAACCTCCGTAAAGAGTACGCCGTCCCTGCGGCCGAAGCGCAGAGTAAGCTGCACCTGTCCCAAGGCCTCCTGCAGCAGGCTGTTCCATTGGCTCAGCGTCAGCTTATAGTCACTGTTTTTCGCCACCTCGTAATCACGCACCAGCTGCTGCACCGCCTTCAGCACAGCGTCCTTACTGCGCAGGCAGGCCAACATAAAGTCAAGCGGCACGCCCTGCTTATGCAAACTGCCCAAACGTTCTTCCAGCGGCAGCGCCTGCAAAAGCTGCGTCAGCTGCTCGGCATATTCGCTGATTGTTGCCTCCGCTTTGGTGTTTTCTATAAACGCATCCAGCTGCTGCCACAGCTCCGTTGCATCACCCAGCAGCTCGTGTGCCTTCTGCATAGCCTCCTGACGTATTTTGAAATACGTTTGGGTGCGCAGGCTGCTTGCCGTTTCCACATCCACATCAAAGAACAGACGCAAAAGCTCGCAGTTCAGCAGCTCCAGATAGGCCGTTGCCGCCTCACGTCCTCTGCCTGCGGCAGTAAGCAGCAGGCGCAGCATAACAGCCAACGGCTGCGACACCAGCGCAGTTGTCTGCGGCAGGCTCACCGGCACACCGTATTCATCCGCCAGCTGGCGCAAGCCGCTGTATAAGGAAAAATCGCGCACGGCAACAACAATGCGATTGGCAGCGCACTTTTCATGTGCCAGCTGCTGCTTGATACGCTTCAGCACCCAGCGCATCTCCTGCTCATCGGAGGCAAAGCAGTAGCTTTCCACACCCTCCGCAGGCACCGGCGCAGGCGCATGCCCCAAGCGACGCAGCTGCCGCATAGCAACGCCTGCCGGAGCTTGTCCCAATTCCTCTATCGAAAGGCTTTCAACAGTCGCACCAAGAATTTTCAGCGCGTTGACGGTGTTCGTACTCGCTCGCATAAACTTGGTAATTGATTCATACTTCGCCTTTTCGTCGGAGCTTACACTGCGTCCTTCGTAGCTCATGCTGATTACCAGATCATCCACATGCTTTGCCAAAGCCTGCAAAAAGTTTATCTGCACCTGGTCAAGGCTGAAGAAATCGCAGATATAGATATGCTTCCAGGGGATTTTGCAATCCTGCTTCTCCAACATCTTCTCTGCCAAACGATACTTGCCCTCCAGGTCGTACCATTTATTGTTTTCCAGATATTGACGATAAAGCAGATAAAAATTGCAGACACCCAAATCCTTTCCCTTCAGCTCATCCTCCTCAAAGGATTTTTGGATTTGACCGTAGATATCGTCCTTAGTGGCACCGCAGCGCGACAGCTGGCTTACGAGTGAGGTCATAGCCTTCACAAAGCCTGTTTTATGCGCCAGCGAGCCGAAATATTCCAGCTGCTTGTGCGTGGTCATACCGGTAAGCTGCTTGTTTTCCATCATATAGTCGATGATATCCTGCACAATCAGCTCCTGACTGCGACGGCTCAATTCCTTGTAATCGCTGCCGCCGTTAAGGTTCATCAGCTTACTGGCCAGGGTGTCCATGCCCATGGTTTCTATATTAGCGTACTTGTTGCGCACATCGTCCGTCAGCAGGCGGTTCGGCAGCACCAGCACGCCTTCGCCCAACGGCTGCCGCGAAAGCTTCTCTGCCAGCTGCAAGCGCAGGCTGCAGCCGAGAGGTACATAAATCAACTTTGCCATAACAATCTCCTTCTGTTTATCCTTAAGCGTAATATTGGTCAAATCTTTATAATGCTTATTATACCATAAGCGAATGTCAAAGATTGTCTATTTGAGGAACGGATTTTTAGGGAAAGGAAAAAGGCTGCCACGCAAGGTGACAGCCTCCTGAAAATACAATATTATGCTTCGTATTCAGCTAACTTTGCAGCAGCTTTCGGGCAGCCTTTTGCGGCAGCCAGTTCGAAGTAGGTCTTGGAGCAGATTTTGTGGCCCATAGCCAGATATTGCTCGCCCAGTTTGTACATATCTTCTGCGTATTCAATGTCCTTCAGCTTTGCAGCAGCCTTCGGGCAACCTTTGGCAGCAGCCAGTTCGAAGTAGGTTTTGCCGCAGATGCAGTGGCCCATGCCCAGATAATGCTCGCCCAGCTTATACATATCTTCTGCATATTCTATGTCTTTCAACTTAGCAGCAGCTTTCGGGCAGCCTTTGGCAGCAGCCAGCTCAAAGTAGGTCTTGGAGCAGATGCAATGGCCCATTGCCAGATAATGCTCGCCCAGGTCATACATATCTTGTGCATATTCCATGTCCTTCAGCTGTGCGATTGCTTCCTCGGAGCCTTTAGCGGCAGCCAGCTCCAGATAGGTTTTACCGCTGATGCAGTGGCCCATACCCAGATATTGTTTAGCAAGCATCAGGCAGCCTGCAACATATTCTTTTTCTTTGGCTTCGGCAGCAGCAATTTCCTCATCGGTAACGCCTGCTTTTTCTTTGAACCATGCCATGATAGCGTCCATGTCTTCAGCCTTGTGCAGCACGCTTCTGAATTTATAGTCAATCACCTTGGTAGTATACAGGTACTCAACACCCAAATCCAAGTCAAAATAATCCAATCCGAAAAATGTCAGAATACCATCAATAACAACCTCAGCATTAGCAGGATCCTTCGCCAGCTTAGCAATTTGTAAATACTTTTCAGCAACAGTCGTCATTTAAAAAACCTCTCTTTTTCATTCTTTTGTAAGAATAATCAATTATTAGTTCCTTCGGAACCAATATAATCATATCACGATTGAAATTAATTATCAACTATTATATGGGAAATAGTGGGAGAAAGGGAGATGGTATGCTCAAAACATCAAAACACCTTCGGGATCATACGAGGTTTTAGTTCCAAAATGTTCAATTTTCGTATTATACTTAGCACCCAAATTATAAAAACGCAGGCTATCCTTCGTCAGGTCAGCAATCTTAAGCAGCTCGTTTTGTAAAAAAGCATAGTCATGTGGTTCTACCAAACATTCAAATACAGAATTCTGTACCCGTTGCCCATACTTCAAACACATTTTGGCAATCTTGTTAAGTCGTCTCCTACCAGCAGCATCCTGAGTGTTAACATCATATGTTACCAATATCAGCATAGTATTTTCTCCTCACTTCCACAAATAGCTCGGATATTCATCTATATCTCCGCTTATATATCTGGCTAAAAGCTGCGCCTGAACAAAAGGCACTAATCCCCATGGTATTTTTTCTTGCAAAAACGGATGCATAATTACATCTTGCTTGCGTTTTTGCCAAGCTTCAAAAAACGTCTTTCTTCCATCGTCATTTAATAGTACACTGCCATTTTCCTGATTATTAAATGATTTTTCATTTATCACACGATTATTAATCAACGTAAGCACAAATCTATCTGCTATAATGCTACGAAATTCTTCCATCAAATCAAGCGCTAAAGACAACCGCCCTGGCCTATCCCGATGCATGAAACCAATATACGGATCCAAACCGGCTCCTTCAAGCGCGGCAGCACAATCATTAGCCAAAATAGTATATGCAAAGGATAATAGAGCATTTACCGGATCAGTCGGAGGCCTTTTATTTCTATTAGTAAACCTAAAATAAGCCTTATTTTGCAATACAAGCTCATTAAACTGAGCAAAATACAAGCTAGCAGCATCTCCCTCTAATCCTCTCAGTACCGCCAAATCGGTACATTTTCTGGACAGTCTTGTTAAACGCATAATTTCACGGCTGGCTTGTTCAATATTAGCTACATCAACAGTTAAAGCATGGTCCCGTTTGGCACGCTCCAAAACGCTGCGAGAATTATACAGTTTACCAACAATAAAATTACGCGCTATTTTACAGCTAAGCTCCTCTGAATCCGAAATCCGATACTGTTCTTTGCGTAACAATACATTGCTGTTATTATGTCCCATAACTCTCGCCAGAAATCTTCCGCTTGGTTTATAAAAACATACGGCTATACCATACTCAGCACATTTTCCCAATAACGCCGGACTCGCTCCCATATAGCCAAAATATAAAATTTGCTCAAACATACGCAATGGTAATTTTTTTATTACAGCACCATTCCTGTTTATTACCACGTTTTCATTGTCCAGCGATAAATAGACGTCTTCACTTGTCACAAACAAAGTATTCAGTAAATGTCTCATAATGCATCCTCATTTAAAAATTTTGCATAATAATCTGCCACAACCGTTTTTCTGCATATAACCGGTAAGCAAATATCCTTTAAAGAACATAAGCTACAGCCTTTTTTAGGCTTAACATTCGGTGTATAGCCCTGTCTATAATAGTTATGCATTTCACGCAACATAGATTCTACATTTTCACGCATAGAAGCAGTAAAAGCAATCTCTTCCCGACGATGTGTTTCATTATAATATAAAGCACCTTTAGGTATATCAACATGTAGCATTTCTTCCAAACACATAGCCTGACAGCATAATTGTAATCTGTCAGCATCAATCAGCTTACTCTTTCCGCGCTTATACTCTATGGGATAAGGGTGCCACAATCCTTCACGTCCATATAAAGTGCATCCGTTTTCAGTCTTACTGAATTCGACAACATCACATTGTCCTGAAACACCTAATCTTCTTGAAAAGATACTCAAGGAACGTGTAATTAACAGATTACCGCGTTTTTCTATAAAGCCATCATCATGACAACGTTCATGGACTATGTTACCTTCAATGGTTCTGACATTTTCCTGCCATTGGTTTTCTATATGAATCAACGCCCATTGTCGACGGCAAAAGCAAAAATGCTGAATACCTGATAATTGTAAGAATTCATCTTCACAATATTCCATAAGAATTCTCCTTTCCCTTTTAGCTAATCAGAATACATCATTTGTGTTAACAAAACCGAAAATCCAACCTTGTTCCGTATTTCAATCCACGCTCCCTCGCGGGAGCGAGCAGCGCGAGAGCATAAGACGCGATTATCGGACGCATTTCAATCCACGTTCCCTTGCGGGAGCGACCTTGGTCTGTCTTAACCGCATTGCGGTGACACCATTTCAATCCACGCTCCCTCACGGGAGCGACCCTTGTCACTAAAGAGGATGCGGAAAAGCGTGTCAGAATTTCAATCCACGCTCCCTCACGGGAGCGACTAGGGAGGTGACATAATGACAATAGAGAACAGACAATTTCAATCCACGCTCCCTCACGGGAGCGACTTTGACCTCGCCGCGCATTGTCGCTGTGAGGAATTATTTCAATCCACGCTCCCTTACGGGAGCGACGCAAAACCTGTGTTGCTGTACTCGCGTACATCTGATTTCAATCCACGCTCCCTTACGGGAGCGACCGGCACGATTTATATTTTTGCCGTCAGCGCCTACGATTTCAATCCACGCTCCCTTACGGGAGCGACATAGTGCTCCTGCAGATTTGAAATACTACAAAGCAAATTCAATCCACGCTCCCTCACGGGAGCGACCGTGCGCCAACTCTAGCGCCGGCCGCGGACACAAATTTCAATCCTCGCTCCCTCGCGGGAGCGACCAATAACAGCGTATCAGTTGCGCCAATGTAAATCATTTCAATCCTCGCTCCCTCGCGGGAGCGACATATTACGTTTCCCTTTACCTTTTGGAATTTTGTTATTTCAATCCTCGCTCCCTCGCGGGAGCGACTGGCAGCCTGCGTCAATCATTTTTTCAAAGAAATTTCAATCCTCGCTCCCTCGCGAGAGCGACACTGCTAACATTACCGCCGTCACCTAAACTAACAATTTCAATCCTCGCTCCCTCGCGGGAGCGACAAAGCTCTAAAAGGTTTTAGTAAGCAGCGTTATAATTTCAATCCTCGCTCCCTCGCGGGAGCGACCTATAGATACCATGCTCTTAGAGTGGCAACGAAAATTTCAATCCTCGCTCCCTCGCGGGAGCGACCAAACGGGTAGAAGGTTGGGCTGCAGATGTGTATATTTCAATCCTCGCTCCCTCGCGGGAGCGACCGTTGTGCCGAAATTTCCCTTGCTGATGAATCATCACATTTCAATCCTCGCTCCCTCGCGGGAGCGACATTCTGCTATATTAAACTATCTTAATATACCAGTAATATTTCAATCCTCGCTCCCTCGCGGGAGCGACTATGATGACGATGTTGTATATCCTAATGACATCATTTCAATCCTCGCTCCCTCGCGGGAGCGACCAAGATGAAAAATGCTGGGATTGGTTACTTATTATTTCAATCCTCGCTCCCTCGCGGGAGCGACGTCTTGCTAAAGCCGTTAATGGTTTCAAATCTTGCATTTCAATCCTCGCTCCCTCGCGGGAGCGACATTGTTGTGCTTCTGATTTTAAGCAGGCACCAAAAGATTTCAATCCTCGCTCCCTCGCGGGAGCGACTCCTGGCTGTGCAGGACCTGCAAGCCTATTGGCTATTTCAATCCTCGCTCCCTCGCGGGAGCGACTGGGTAACTTCTCAAAAAGCGTGGACGGATGGACATTTCAATCCTCGCTCCCTCGCGGGAGCGACACTGAGGACTTGGGTGAAAGCGACGTTTACGATGAATTTCAATCCTCGCTCCCTCGCGGGAGCGACCGGTTGAGCCGACGGCAGCAGGCCTGGTTACAATATTTCAATCCTCGCTCCCTCGCGGGAGCGACCCATAACCCGGATAGCGGTCGCGGCCGTCACGCACATTTCAATCCTCGCTCCCTCGCGGGAGCGACGCCTATAAGCTCCGATTCTTCTACCCATATATCAATTTCAATCCTCGCTCCCTCGCGGGAGCGACCATTCAAGGAGGAATTTAAAATGACTACACGCATGATTTCAATCCTCGCTCCCTCGCGGGAGCGACGTAATATAGATTCATTTGTGTATAGTAATACTTATATTTCAATCCTCGCTCCCTCGCGGGAGCGACCACGGTTATAGGAACCGGTACGAAACATATCAACATTTCAATCCTCGCTCCCTCGCGGGAGCGACCTCCTTAAATAAAGACCAAGGCATAAAATGTTAAATTTCAATCCTCGCTCCCTCGCGGGAGCGACGCTATTACCTTTGAGTCCGCTCGCTATGTTGCTATTTCAATCCTCGCTCCCTCGCGGGAGCGACCGCAGTAACCCCGTTTGGTATAGTATATACAAGCAATTTCAATCCTCGCTCCCTCGCGGGAGCGACGCAGTAACCCCGTTTGGTATAGTATATACAAGCAATTTCAATCCTCGCTCCCTCGCGGGAGCGACCACGGTTATAGGAACCGGTACGAAACATATCAAATTTCAATCCTCGCTCCCTCGCGGGAGCGACCACGGTTATAGGAACCGGTACGAAACATATCAAATTTCAATCCTCGCTCCCTCGCGGGAGCGACGAGGAGCAGGGAATGGAAGTTCACTACAAGTTTAAGATTTCAATCCTCGCTCCCTCGCGGGAGCGACCCCAAATTTTCTTGTTGTTGCCGGTTGCCCATGCATATTTCAATCCTCGCTCCCTCGCGGGAGCGACTGTTATTTCATACTTGCTTCAATTTCTTCTGCCGTATTTCAATCCTCGCTCCCTCGCGGGAGCGACACGGCTATACATTAGATAAGACCAAAGTCACATGGATTTCAATCCTCGCTCCCTCGCGGGAGCGACTATAACTTAATCTATAATGAGTGGTTTCGTGATGAATTTCAATCCTCGCTCCCTCGCGGGAGCGACTCTATATGAGATTTAAAACAATCTTTGATACCTACATTTCAATCCTCGCTCCCTCGCGGGAGCGACTCTGAACTTACTGACCCTAAAAAACTTATGGATATTTCAATCCTCGCTCCCTCGCGGGAGCGACATAATGGCATTAGTACAATTTATGCTGATTTGTCAATTTCAATCCTCGCTCCCTCGCGGGAGCGACAAGAAGAAAAAACTCTCAATATAGATGTTATCCATATTTCAATCCTCGCTCCCTCGCGGGAGCGACCATTAGCAACAAGGTTGCAAGCTGTTTCATAGTCCGATTTCAATCCTCGCTCCCTCGCGGGAGCGACAAAGGCTGCTAATCGTCAAGCACAGGTTGCTGAATTTCAATCCTCGCTCCCTCGCGGGAGCGACTTTAAGATTTTTGAGCCGTGGAACAGCGTGATTACATTTCAATCCTCGCTCCCTCGCGGGAGCGACTATCTAATTTTGTATCTTATCGCGATTTATCTGATTTCAATCCTCGCTCCCTCGCGGGAGCGACCTATCACGAGGACTTCGTTCTGATGTATCTTGGTATTTCAATCCTCGCTCCCTCGCGGGAGCGACCTTTATCCATAGAATCATCACGAGCAACAGCATATTTCAATCCTCGCTCCCTCGCGGGAGCGACTAGTTAGCGGAGAGGGCAGAAGCACCATTAACAATTTCAATCCTCGCTCCCTCGCGGGAGCGACTGATAGTCATGGATAATGTTACTACGCTCAGGAGTAATTTCAATCCTCGCTCCCTCGCGGGAGCGACGTGATTACGAAAGTTCCGACGCGAACTACCGCGAATTTCAATCCTCGCTCCCTCGCGGGAGCGACAATAATCAACTTGCGTAAACTTGCAGGGCATTAAATTTCAATCCTCGCTCCCTCGCGGGAGCGACAGTACCGCCACGAGCATCAATTTCATAGTAACGCTATTTCAATCCTCGCTCCCTCGCGGGAGCGACTTTTATTAACACCTTGCTGATAGGTTAAATCAGCACATTTCAATCCTCGCTCCCTCGCGGGAGCGACTTAGAACCAAGATCAAATACCATATTACCGTCAGATTTCAATCCTCGCTCCCTCGCGGGAGCGACGTGGTATTTTATACTTAGCTCCATTAATAGTTACATTTCAATCCTCGCTCCCTCGCGGGAGCGACCAACTTGCCTTAAGTGTAGTATACCACAAAATGAATTTCAATCCTCGCTCCCTCGCGGGAGCGACGCCGATACTTTACGGACATCGCGAGGAAACCAACCATTTCAATCCTCGCTCCCTCGCGGGAGCGACTCACTCCTTTTTTAAAACAAAACCATGATCCAAAGATTTCAATCCTCGCTCCCTCGCGGGAGCGACTATAAAGCAATTATGCAAATGAAGTTTGGCCTCATATTTCAATCCTCGCTCCCTCGCGGGAGCGACTGTAGCCATACGGCCAAAGTCGCTCCAGCGTAGGAATTTCAATCCTCGCTCCCTCGCGGGAGCGACGAATAGTTTAGGATAATAGATTTTGAAAGCGAGATTTCAATCCTCGCTCCCTCGCGGGAGCGACATCATGGCGTCCCCTTGCTGCAATCCCACGGAAATTTCAATCCTCGCTCCCTCGCGGGAGCGACACGCTGCCCGCAAAAATATATCCGCGCTGAGAAGCTGATTTCAATCCTCGCTCCCTCGCGGGAGCGACGCCGATGTGTTCAACCTTGCTATAAATACAAGCATTTCAATCCTCGCTCCCTCGCGGGAGCGACCCTACGCAGGACAATTTAAAGCAGCTGACACAAGATTTCAATCCTCGCTCCCTCGCGGGAGCGACACCGTTAGACGGAGCGTTGTTCAGATTGCAGGCATTTCAATCCTCGCTCCCTCGCGGGAGCGACTTGCTCAGTACATAGCCCTCGTAGATTGGCAGGTAATTTCAATCCTCGCTCCCTCGCGGGAGCGACTATGTATGGTATACCCGGCATGATGGGTCATTTCTATTTCAATCCTCGCTCCCTCGCGGGAGCGACACTGTCTTCCTTTTCGCTGCTACTGGACTATATGATTTCAATCCTCGCTCCCTCGCGGGAGCGACGGAGCTTCTGCTCTTTCTGCCAATTATAATCTTGGCATTTCAATCCTCGCTCCCTCGCGGGAGCGACCGCTTGCTATGCAGGACGACCTTGTTAATATGCAATTTCAATCCTCGCTCCCTCGCGGGAGCGACTGATTATCATGAGGACTTCGTTTTGATGTATCTCGGTATTTCAATCCTCGCTCCCTCGCGGGAGCGACCTTGCGTCTGCACCTTTGAAAAGAGTGATAATATAAATTTCAATCCTCGCTCCCTCGCGGGAGCGACATAAAGGACCTTGGAAAACTGACTTTGACGCAAATTTCAATCCTCGCTCCCTCGCGGGAGCGACAGCATCAAAACAAATTACTTCTCTATTCATTTAAATCAAGCATTTTTTGCGAACTAGCTAAATTCAAATCCTTATAAATTTTATTTTGATGTGAGAAAACTTATAGCTTTCCCATTCTAGCTCAAGTTGCGAACCTAAGCTAAATTTTATGTTCCATATAACTTCGCACCAAGAACCTAAATCACACAAACACTAATTGCTCACAGAAGAAATAAGCTTAAATCATACGTGTGCAGCTTACGCCTTCAGGAAGTTTATTTTCTGCAACTTCAACGTCATAGTCATTATAACTTCTGGCAGCAATAACTCCTTCCTTGCGCTTAACACTAACAGTATCAAACAACTTGTATGCAGGAGCATTACCAAGTTCTGTAGCGTGCTTAAATACTATAAGCTCACGTACAGCCATATTGCCACGAGCAGCAGAATGATCGTATTCAAACATATTGATAATTGCCTGCCACAATAAAGTCAAATCATCTTCACTAAATCCAGTTACTTTACGTGCAAGATTTGCAGAAATATAACCATCTACACGGTATAATGCGTACGGAACAATATATTTACGGCCCATTTCTGTGCTCTTATTTTCTGCATCCTTTTTAGTTGTAATAGCAACTCTGGTAATTGTAACTTCTTGTGTCACAATCGGATCAATACTACGAGCAAAGCCCAACTGCACAGGACCGCGAACCTGACCACAATTCAAAGCAGCCTTTACGAATGTAGTCATAACTGCACCAAAAGTACGAATATCAAAGAAATTATTGCACATAAATTGGCAAATTTTCTTATCAATTTCAGGATCGTCTTTTTTTAATTCCTTAATTTTCTTTTCATCAGTGCCAAACGCAATATATGCAGTATTATCGCTTTCATTCAGAGGCACACCATCTTTAATATAGATTTTATAGCCTTCTTTGTCTTCGCACATCGTCTCGACACAATTTCTGATTTTGCGTTTCAGGCAAACATCAGTAACGATACCATAACCAGTTTCAGGATCAATACGCGGCATGTTGCCTGCATCCGGGTCACCATTCGGATTACCGTTTTCTACATCAAACAAAATTGTAAACTCATATCTGTTTTTGATTACTTCAGCCATTTATTCTTCCTCCTTTTTCTGATGATAATATCCGAGAACAAATTCACCTTGTTCCGGCAAACTTAAGCGATCAGGCATTGCATTATTTTCTATTTCAATCTTATTCATAAGTTCACCAATCAACTTTTCAAAATCTTTTACAGTGCCTTTTTGTGATGAAATTTTCTTCAAATGCGTATTGGCCAGCTTAGTCAACAGCGGAAAAGTCATGCTAGGATTGGCACATGCAGAATTAAAATAGCGATCCTTTATAGTACTATTAATACCTGGATTAGCTTTTTTCTGCAAATCCTCAAATACTGCAAATAATCTTCCTAACACATAAGGTACTTTTTTACATTCTTTATTCAATGCCACAGTAATAACCTCCTCATTATATTTGTAATTTCTTATCAAACAAGCCTTAATTATTGCTGCTTTGATTCTGCTGATTTTGGTAATATTTTTATCAGGATTATCCTGATCAGCCTTTGCTCGTAAAATTGTATTCTGATACAAAGCTTCAGGATATTTTGTACCACTTAAAATGCTACGTAAGACAGCACCCGCCAACAATGGTGAAGCAGCCTTATCTTTGGAATTTTTATTAGCCGTTTCCTGCAAAATTTGCCATAATGGTATACTTACTCTGTTATCAAAAACCGGTTTGATGATTTCAAATTCACGAAAATATTTTTCATAATTCTTAATAAAATCACCAAAGGTATTGGTAAAGAAAAATCGTACTGAAATTCTCGCAGCATTAGGCGACAACCCCAAAATATAAAACTTATTATCCGGTTTAACCGTAAAATCACTAATCTCAAACGGCTCACCAATTCGAACTTTTTTAAAAAAGCCCTTAATATCCTTGTCTTTGACAATCGCATTAGCACTGCTAAAAATATCGTTCAAAACATTTTCATTGTCTTCATCTGCTCCTTCTGCCCAAAAGACAACAGTCATATCACCAATACGCAGATAATTTCTGTCATTTGATAACAACGTATTCAATGCTGTTGTATAAGCAAAGGCAGCATACTCACTGACCGGTGCATTGTCGCCCTGCTTATGCTCATATGATTCATAAGCAGGAGCATTAAATGCTACAAATGACGCACCAGATGACTTTGCCCCATATAATCCCTTTATATTAGGATGCAGACGAGCAACGGGAGCAGTCTTGCCTGTAACCAAACATATTTCTTTAGCTACATTCGTAGCTTGCTGGCTTTTATAAGAATCCCACGCCCGTTTTATTTCTTCATCCTGTTCTACACTTTCGCCATCAACCTTAAACATCAGGTTAGCTGAACCCAGTAAATCTTCCATGTAAGGCTGCAAAAGTATATTTTCATACGCTAATTCCGGTTTCCAAGTTGCAAAAAATGCTTTTAGTGCCGTTGCTTTTTCACCAACAGCATCTGCTAATATTTCCTGACATTTTTGCGCCATTGTCTCAAAGCATTTCTTACTGCGACTAGCTTTACCACTAACATCTAGCCCCAAAACATATTTTGCATTATCCCACAAAAATTGTGCCTCAATGTCAGAAGTACGTTTCGGCGCTTCCGGCAGTAAGATATTCTGTGGTACTTCGACTGTTTTCTTGCCTTTTTGCCTAGGAATTTTCAAAGAAAAAAGATTTAGTAACCTTCCCTGTTTATCAATATTCAGCGCATAAGATATTTTAGCAGTTCCCCAACCAGGTTTCGCAACCTTGCCTTTAGCAGCTAAAGCCTCATAATAATCTACTAATGCATGCAGTATCATTTGTATACCTCACATTGCGTAAGATCTATTACGCCATTGACAAATACAGCTCTAAAAAACATAGGCTTGATGTTATTTAAATCGCTATAATCCATGTCATAGAGCATCAATCCTAAATCACGATTTTCAGCAATCGTAGGCACATTGTTAAAATCATACATACGATAATTCACCGGAAATTCTCTACAACCAAAGTATGGTGTATGGTAACATTGGCCTTTAGTAATGCGTCGCTTGATTATATCCTGAAACTTACCAGGATTATCGCCTGCATTAGCTTTATCCGTCATTTCAAAATGCGCTTCGATAACATAATGCACATCCTTGAGTACCATTGACGCACGCTGCTGAATTTCTCCCTTAGTTTTTGTATTGATATATAAGTCTTTTCCATCTGCACCATTAATAACTCTACAAGCATTACTACCACTTGCTTTTGAGCTAATTTCATTACGTCTTATATTAGTAAAACGAACAGGGCTAAGCAGATAGATTTTGTCTATTCGCCAACACATACCCGGGTGCCAGTATATACTTTCCAAAATACCACGTGCAGCCGATGGAGTAATTACATCATAAGACATTCTTTCTACAGAAAGTTCAGGCCTGCTAAACAATGCATAATCACCCCAAACCTCTAATTTAATACTCACATTATCACCGCCTTTAATTTTTCATTGTTGTGCTTCTGAGTTAATTTTATACCCAATATTATCTTTTGTCAACTCATCTCAAAAAAGCTTGCATAAAAAACTTGTTTTTGTTAGTATACTATTGTCATGATTTTTTTCATGTGGATAGAAATATTGTTGTGCTACTGTAGCAATCACACAAATAGAGACGGGTATCTCCGTCTCTATTTGTTTTTTAAGTTAAAAGAACACGCCAACACCATCATCAATATTTACTATCAATCCCTTATGGACATCATAAATACTCATATCAGCCAATACATTAATGTTTTCGTCAATAACATCAATAACTCCTGCTCCTTGCAACTTAAGAAATTGATTTTCATAAACATTTACTATATACTGTCCTGCTTTTCTCATCAATGAACGGTTACATACGCCAGCACGCAGTTGTTCCAACAACTTCTTGCTGACATCATCACTTGGAATAAAAACTCCTCGACCAGTTTCACCTATAATCTTAAAATCCGAAGCAATATCTTTAAACAGCATTTCTTTATCAGACATCTTCATAATATTATGTGCATCCAAACTCTCACCTTTGTATTCATGCAAGAGATCAAAATATTTTTTTATTGCCGCAGTAGATGAAACATCATCAACTTCTTGTAAAAGCATTTGCGTAATTTCTCTTGGCAATTTTATAAAACTGGGAATTTTAGTATCATCATTCTTAATTTCAAATATATAAACAATACTCTCTTCTAACAGCCTTTTATTTTCACGATTACACCTGCCGGCTGCCTGAATTATACTATCTAAGCCGGCAATTTCACGATAAACTACCGGGAAGTCCACATCGACACCCGCTTCAACAAGACTGGTAGCTACAAGCTTACACGGCAAATTATTCTTAAGTCGTTCCCTAACTTCAACCAAGATTTTTCGTCTATGCTGCGGATACATAAAAGTTGATAAATGATAGCAACCATCTCCGTTCAAGCCATCAAAAATTTTCTGTGCAGCTTTTTTAGAATTAACAATACATAATACCTGTTTATGTATATTAAGTTGTGCAACCAAAGCTTCTGTGTCCTCAAAATCAGTCTTTTCATAATGAACACGCCTAAAAAAATCATACAAATCATCTACATTAGAACAAATTTCATGTAGTTGTACATCTTCAGTAAAATATTTATTCAAACTAGGCTGCGTTGCTGTACACAATACCGCAGTCACATGATAATTACTTACTAATTCCCCTATAGCTCGCATACAAGGAATTAAATAATCATTAGGCAACATCTGTGCTTCATCAAAAATCACAATACTGTTAGCAATATTATGCAACTTACGACAACGACTCGTTTTATTGCCATATAATGATTCAAAAAACTGCACATTAGTCGTTACAATAATCGGTGCATCCCAATTTTCTGTTGCCAACTTTTTACGTTCATTTTCTTTTTGTTTATTATCACTAAATTCTGCATCATCATAATCAACATTCATATGATGTTCAACTACATTCTCACTTCCTACGATAGAACGAAAAACATCAGCGGTCTGCTCAATAATGGAAGTATAAGGAATCACATAGATAATACGTTCTTTATTTTTATATTGCATAGCATGCTCTAAAGCAAAACCAAGCGACGCGATTGTTTTACCGCCACCAGTAGGAACAGTTAACGTATAAATGCCTTCTTGACCATGAGCTGCATTAATACATTCTTCACGAATTTCCGTACGTTTTTCATTCAATTTATTTGTAGGATTACCCCAAGCCATGATATAGGCATTATATCGTTTGTATAGCTCTTCTAAATCAGAAAACTCTCCTCTCTTCAGAGTATTAGGTCGCATAAACCTTTCCGTATCTAAGAAATCAGCATCTACCAAACAGGAAAATAGCATTCTTGTGAAAAACATATCTGAAAATGTATCATTAAAATTTGGAAACAGTTTTCTGTTTACATTTAATTCAGGCAATTCGTTTTTAAAGACACTATAATCTAAATTTCCTCCTAATACCTTTCTCATACGGGCTACCAAAGTCCCGTTATTAATATCGCCTCTAACGCCAAGATTCATTAAACCACTATGATGACCTGCAATACAAAAAGCGAATGGTAAAAAATATCTTCCAAGTAATTGTGCCCCTGCAGTTGAATGATCTACTTTGGGTCCATTCTGTTGAATTCGTTTCTGAAAACCAATAGAATACTTTCCAACATCATGATATAAGCCTAGCAGCTTTCCTATTTCTTCCATTGTAAATTTTTTGGCAAACTCAGCACATAAAGTACTTGTTCCATTCAAATGTTCAAAGAGAGCTTGTTCTCTATTTTCGCCATCATCACTTCTATGTCCAATATACTTCATCTTTACTTATCCTCCTAATATCAAAAGTTTTTCCTCATATACTCACTTAGAAAATTCTCCATAAAACTAACGTTCTCCTCCCTCCTACCTCACACGTATCCGCCTGCCTTCGCCGTTCGCCAGGAAAATCTCGCCCAGCTGCAATTTGCCGTCCACAATCTTAAAGACATCGCTTTCAAACGTGCCCACCTTGGTTTCAATCTCCACATTACTGAACGCCAGCTCACCGCTCTGGTCGCTGAAGCTGCCGCGCAGGCTCAAAAACGGCACCACCATGTACGTTCCCTTACCCGTAGAAAAGCTGCCGTATACCAAATTATTGCCATGCGGTCCCTCGTTGCGGAACTTAATCTTCAAATCAACGCTCGTATTTATCTTGCTGCTTTTGGCAGCCAGCGAAGCCATCAGATCCTTGCCGTCAACGTCGATTTTGTAATAGCGATTATCAAAATGATACAGGCCGATAGCATCAAAGGTGCCGCCGAAAATACTGCCTGTTACATCGTGAAAGGTTATCAGCGCATTTTCATAATGGTAGGTGCCGTCGATATTCGTAAAATACAAATCGTTCAGATGCAGCTCCTTCAGCGCCAGTGCACCATCAATCACAGGTTTTTTCAGGCTGCCGGTCATCTGCCCGGTCACCGTCATCGCATCCTTAACATTTTTCATGCCCAGCGAATCCGGAATAACATCATACAGGCAGATGTTGATATTCACCTTCTGCTCCCCCTTCAGGTCGCAGGTGCCGTCAATATTCAGTCCCTTGCCTGCAATGCTGCCGCCGTAGCGTCCTGCCGCCAGATGCAGCTCCAACTGCTGATGCTCATGTATCTGCGCCGTTCCCTCCACGTCATTCAAAATAAAATTACGCTTTTTATATTCCGCTGACAGCACCGTATCATGCAAAATCAGCTTAATATTCGGCAGTCTGCCCTTAATCTGCAGATGGCGCTTTTCCATAGGCACCTCGTCCAGCAGAATTTTTTCCTCCGCCGTCTTTTTATTCTGCAGGATATCCAGGCGCATTTTATCATCAAAGCCAAGATGAATATAAGCATTGTGCAGCTCAACCTCCTGCACCGTATCAATGCCTGCTATGCGCAGTATGATGTCCTTCGGCTTAATTTTGATGCGTCCCTCCGGCACATCCACCAGGCGTTCGTTCTCCGGCGAATCCCAGGTCAGGTTTTTAAAATATACATTGCCCCAGATATCGGCGCGCAGCTCCTCGGCCATCACCGTGCCTGTCAGCACCTGCTGCTTTGCCATATAATAATTAAAAAGCTCCGCCGCATGACGGCTTGCACGCTGCGCCAAAAAGAAATAAACAGCGCCGCCCACCGCCAGCAGGCAGACTACCAGCGTTACAAGATGAGTTTTAGATAATCTGCGTATTGCCTGCAACATATAATCACCACTTTCGCTTATGAATCTTCCTAAGCTCAGTATATCACCACGCCGAAACGCCCGCAACTAATAGCAAAGGCACAGCAGACCTGTCACCAGCATCTGCTATGCCCCTATATCTATACATATTAAATTATTATTTCAGGAAGTACGTTCCGTCGGCAGCCTCCGCCACAGCGGCGGCAAAAAATGCCTGCGCCAGCTCTGCCAGATACGCCGTATCCTTAACGCCGGCCATCTCATAGGCGGAATGCATCGCCAGCTGCGCCAGGCCTATATCCACCGATTTGATTGCTACCTGGCTTGTAGAGATATTGCCTAAGGTTGAACCGCCTGCCATATCCGAACGGTTATAGAAAAGCTGCAGCGGCACGTTCGCATTTTTAGCCAGCAGCTGCACCAGCGCGCCGGATACCGCGTCCGTAGTATATTTTTGGTTAGCACTGTATTTGACAACTACGCCCTCATTAGGATAGGTCTTGTTCGTCAGATCGTTCTTATCCGTATGATTGGGATGCACCGCATGAGCGTTGTCCGCCGAAAGCATCAGGCTGTTGGCCAGGGACACCAGATAATCCTCCTCGTCCCTGCCTAGTGCCATATTGATGCGCTGCAGCGCATCCTTTAAGAAGGTCGCCGCCGCGCCCTGCTTCGTGCCGCTGCCAACCTCTTCGTTATCCAGCATGCAGAATACCGGCACACTCTCGCCTGCTTCTGCCGCCAAAAAGCCCTGCAATCCTGCAAACACGCACTGCAGGTCATCCAGCCTGCTGCCGGCAACATATTCCTGCTCCAGACCCACGGTAGTCGCAGGCATTCTGTTGTAAAGGAAAAGCTCCGTATCTACAATCTGCTCTGCGGTAACACCGCAGGCCTCCGCCAACAGCTTCTGCAGGCCGTCCTTAGTTGCAGCACTGCCGATAAGCGGCAGCATATCCGTCTGCGCGTTCAGCTTAACACCATCGTTGGCTTCCCTGTTCATGTGGATTGCCAGATTCGGAATCATCATCAGGTCCTGCTCAACATTAACAAGGCGCGCTTCTAAGCGGCCGTCAACGTTGCACAGCACGCGTCCGGCAACGGAAAGCGGCCTGTCCAGCCAGGTGTTCAGCAGCATGCCGCCGTACTTTTCCACATTCAGCTTCACATACTTTTTGTCTACCACAATTTCGGCATTATTCTTCAGCTTGAACGCCGGCGAATCGCAATGGCAGGCGTAAACCTGAAAGCCCAGGTAAGCCTTTTGCGGAATCACAAAGGCCAGCAGTGCCGAACCGTTACGGCTCACATAATATTTGCCGCCTTCCTGCAGCTGCCATCTGCTGTTTTCCTGCAGCTCGGTAAAGCCATGCGCCGCCAGCTCCTCCTTAATATTTTTCACCGCGAAAAAGCTGTTAGGCGTTTTATCCAAAAAAGCACACAGCTTCGCATTCAGCTCCGTATAAGCCATTTCTATCTTTCACCTCTTGCAAAAATTCTTGGTATATTACTCTGCAAAGCGCTCACGCAGCAGCTTGATTTCCGCAGCGTAGCCCGGCAGCTCGTTCGGCGTTTCCAAATAAAACGGCAGGCTGCGCAGCGCCGGATGGTTAATCACCGACGTCAGCGCCTCCAGACCGATGTTGCCTGCACCGATGCACGCATGCCTGTCCTTATGACTGCCGCAGATATTCAGGCTGTCATTCAGATGCACAGCCTTCAAACGCTCCAGGCCGATAATTTTATCGAACTGCGCCAGTACGCCGTCCAAATCATTAACGATATCATAACCGCCGTCAAAAATATGACAGGTATCAAGGCAGACGCCCATCTTCTCGTTAAGCTGCACCTTGCTCAAAATAGCTGCCAGCTCCTCAAAGCTGCGGCCAACCTCCGTGCCCTTGCCGGCCATCGTTTCCAGCAGAACCGTGGTATGCAAATCCTTGTGCAGCACACTGTTGAGCAGCGCTGCTATTTTTTCTATGCCAACCTCAGCGCCCTGCTTCACATGGCTGCCGGGATGAAAATTATACATATTCCCCGGCACATATTCCAGCATCGCCAAATCGCCCTCCATCACCATCTGTGCAAACTCCAGCAGCTTTTCGTCCGCTGCACAGGGGTTCATCGTATACGGTGCGTGTGCCAGAATGGGCGCAAAATTATGCTCCCGCATCAAAGCGTTCAACGCCACCGCGTCCTCGGGTTTAACGGCCTTCGCCTTGCCTCCGCGCGGATTGCGCGTAAAAAACTGAAACGTATCGGCACCGATAGACAGCGCCGTTTTTCCCATCGCCAGAAAGCCCTTCGATGAGGATAAATGACAACCTATATGTAACACTTGCTCAATCTCCTTTGCTATTTTTCCACCAGCTGATAGCTTTCCGCCAACAGCTCCTGCACCAACGAAATGTCTGCATCCTTTTGCAGCATTACCGTCAGCCAATGCTTTTTATTCATATGATACGCAGGATAAAAATGCTGCCTGTCCACCAGCTGCTCAATCTTTGCCGGCGGCAGCTTAATATTCAAAACATCAACCTTCCCCGCCTTCGCTATGCCCAAGCTTTTATAGGGAATCGTCATAAACAAAGCGTACCATTTATTTCTCCGCGCCGTCTTAAAGGTAAAATTCTCCGGCGTTTCCGGCCACGGAGCGTCGGGTACAGTGCCGAAGCGCTGCGAGCAGTAATCCATCAGCTGCAGCTTAACGTTGCTCTTTATCAGGCACTGCGTTTTTATTTCTTCCAGTAATGCCTCTGCTTTCTCGCGCACGCTCATCACGTAACCGCTGATGTTATCGGCAACGTTAAAGGGCAGGTACTCCTCATCCGTATCGCGTTCCATAACATTTACGGATAAGGCCTTGCCTGCAAGCGTAACGACAGCGTAAAACTCCGTTTCCGGCAACACCTTACGCAGAGTAAGCCCTTCGCCCTCCTGCACAAAGCCGTAGGCCAGCGCCTTTTTTATATCAACATCATATTGCTCTAAAATCGGATAAAGCATTTCCGTTCTCCCCTGCAAACAAAATCAGCAACCCCGGCAGCCAATCAGCTAAT
This sequence comes from Phascolarctobacterium sp. Marseille-Q4147, assembly GCF_017968825.1. Lineage (NCBI taxonomy): Bacteria > Bacillati > Bacillota > Negativicutes > Acidaminococcales > Acidaminococcaceae > Phascolarctobacterium > Phascolarctobacterium sp. Marseille-Q4147. The sequence continues at coordinate 237,184 of NZ_CP072874.1, forward strand.
CAGTCTGCCACAATCAGAACTCCGTCACAACCTCAAAGCGGTACTTTTGCTTAATTGCAGGATATTTTTCGCGGTCCATCTCGCTCATAAACATAGCGTAAGGACGAGCGCAAATTTTGAACGGAGCATACAGCGCCTGATACACCACCAGCTTTTCGCCTGTTTCCGTGTGCTCGGCAAAGGCCAGTATTTTATATAAGTATTCCGTCGTAGGATTTTCGACAGTTTCTCTTTTAAAATGGCGCACAATGTCGCCCATATGCATTTCTCTAGTCATGGTATTAACCTCCGTATTTTGTTTATATAATTATACTACAAAATACAGCTTATATGCCACGTGCTTCCGAGGTTAATAATTCTTCTAAATGTGTTTTCCAAAGACAAGCAGTTCAAGATAAAATTAAACAAGTATGTATAATATTTAACCGCAAATCTTTACCTTAGCCAAAGCCTCCTGAAACTTATCGCCCAGGGAAAAGAACAGCGGTGTATTAGCGCGCTTCACACGCTCCGCCTTCATCGCTTTATATGCCAATCTATCAGCAAGCTCATTAAAATACTCCTTGGAATGTCCTTTGACCTTTTTAAAAGTTATGCTCATCTTTTCTCTATGCTTCATAACTAATTGCTTGTACCATTCCTCCATGCTTGTCTTGCTTACAGAATGGCTTTTAGCCAATTCACCGATGGAACTATTATCATGCTTAATAATAAGATTCTTGATGTGTCTTTCCTTGGCCATCTTAATTGCCTTAGCTGCAGCAAGCAGCTCATGATTAGTGGAGGTAAGAGCGCAGTCCTCCAAATTCTCCGGGATCTCCGAATACTGAATAACCTCGCTGCTTGTAAGCAGTACTATACCGATAGAGCCAAAACGCCCAGTATCGCTATAGCTTGCATCAACATAGGCAATAGCACTGAAATCATCTACCGGATAATCCACATTGCTCATAAAAAGCCGCTCCAAATAACTCATTGACTTTGCTTCAAAGACCGACAACTGCTTTTTGAGTAATTTTATAGCTTTTTTATTTTTTGCTTCCTGCTTGGCAGCTTTTTTCAGCTGCTTCTTTAATTGCTTTTTCAAGGCTTTCTTCGTCATAATATATCCGCTCCTTTTTATATATTCAGTGCTGTTTTTTCATTTAAGGAATCTTATAAGTAAATTATATATGACGTCATGGACAGAAACTGTCGTTGCTCTCATAAAAAAGCTATAGAATAAAAATTTTGCATCACTGATGCTTAAATTCATCCTAAAAACAAAAAAGAGGACAACGTACCGCGAAAGTACATTATCCTCGTGCTGTTATAGGTAAATAACCGCCATACATCAAACAGCTTGCAAACAAAAACAGAGGATAGTGCTGTCATACACTATCCTCTGCTTTTTATTCCACCAATCAACTGTCACGATTGGACTAATTCTGGTGGAGATGAGGGGAGTCGAACCCCTGTCCGAAAATATTGCCATACAACTTTCTCCGAGCGCAGACGTCATACTTTGTTTCGCGCTGCGATTGCCTGACGACGGGCCTTCACATTGCTATCCTAAAGAGTTTCCCTTAAAGCCTATAGGAATCAGCCTTAAGGTATCCCACAATTGACTGTCATTCCTCACCCGCGGGAGGAGGCTCAGAGACAGTTAGCAGATTAAGCTGCTAAAGCGTATTCTTGTTCAGCGTTTATATTTAAACGTGCCCACCGATTATCGTGCAGATGGAACCACGGCTCGCTTATCATACCGCACCTACCCCCGTCGAAACCAGTACATCCCCAAATTGGAATATATCGGTGAAAGAGCCGATACGCTACAATGATATTTTACTATACTTTAGTCAAAAAGTCAAATCACTGTGCATGAAGAATTTGTGAATTCACCCGTCTATCAGCGATTCCTGTCCTTCAGCGCGCGCTCCATCTCGCGTTTAGCGTCGCGCTTGGCCATATCCTGACGCTTATCGTACAGCTTCTTGCCTACTGCCAGCGCCAGCTCCATCTTCACCAGACCATGCTTAAAGTACAGCTTGAGCGGTACAAGCGCATAGCCCTTTTCCTTCACCTTGCCGATGAGCTTATTAATCTCCGCACGGTGCAGCAAAAGGCGACGGCTGCGCAGCGGATCATGGTTAAAGATGTTGCCATGGTCGTAAGGACTGATGTGCAGATTATACACAAAGACCTCCGCCTGACGTGTTACCTGCGCATAGCTGTCCTTCATATTTGCCTTGCCCGCACGCAGGGACTTTACCTCCGTACCGGTCAGCGCAATGCCTGCCTCAAAGGTTTCGTAAATGGTAAAGTCATGGCGTGCCTTACGATTTTCTGCTATAATTTTAATCTTTTGTTCTGCCATAATTATCTGCTTTTCCTATTCTTTTTTCTGCTCTTTTTGCCGGATTTGCTGCCACCTTTAGAACTGCTCTTCGGTGCAGGCTTGCCGTGCTTAGCGCTGCGGCGTCCGGCCTCTTTATTCTTCGCACCCTTGTGCTTTTTCTTCTGCGTTTCCGCACTAATAGCGATGCTCTGCGAACTGCGTCCGCTGCTCGGCTTCTGCTTCATCAGCAGCTGCTGGCGGATGTGCTCACGCACGCCTGCGTTCTCCCCTGCCATGATGAAGTCGATGCTCACGTCGCTGATATTTACCTGCAGCACCTCAATGCGTACCTTATCGCCCAGGCGATAGGTGTGACCACTGTGCGTACCGACGAGCGCATAACGCTCCTCGTAATATTCGTAGTAATCGTCCATCAGGCTGGAAATATGCACCAGGCCCTCAACGCCGTTTTCCAGCTCAACGAACATACCGAAAGCCGTCACGCCGGAAATAACGCCGTCAAATTCTTCGCCGATATGGTCTGCCATATATTCGCACATTTTGAGGTCAACGGTTGCACGCTCCGCATCCGCTGCCGCACGCTCGCGAATAGAGGAATGGTCGGCAATAACGTCCAGCTTATCACCCAGCTTTTCGGCGTCTGCTTCCTTCAGTGTGGGCTTGGTCATCCAGGCACGCAGCAGGCGGTGCACAATCAAGTCGGGATAACGGCGGATCGGCGAGGTAAAGTGCGTATAATACTTCGCCGCCAAGCCAAAGTGACCGATGTTATCCGTCTGGTAAACTGCCTGCTTCATGGAGCGCAGCGCTACTGTTGTTACCAGGCGTTCTTCCGGACGGCCGGCGATTTCCTTCACGGCCTGCTGAATATCCTTCGGCTCCGTTTCTTCCTTAGGAATGAATTTAATATTAAAGTTTGCCAGCAGCTTAGCGAACTCCTGCATCTTTTCCTCGTTCGGAATATCGTGCACGCGGTAGATGAACGGCCAGTGCTGATTAAACATGTGCTGCGCAACGGTTTCGTTAGCCGCCAGCATAAACTCCTCGATAATAGACTCCGCATTGCCGTGGATGCGCTGCACAATCTCAATCGGATGCAGCTTTTCGTCCAGAATAACCTTCTGTTCCGGCAAATCAAAGTCCACAGCACCGCGGCGCGCACGCTTGTCATGCAAAATTTGGCGCAGAATATCCATGCGGGCAATCATCGGCAAAATGTCCTCATACTTGTCGCACATCTCCTTGTCGCCTGCCAAAATTGCACGCACAATATTGTAGCTCAGGCGATGACGGACATTGATAACCGCCGGGAAAATCTCGTAGCTGAGCACCTTGCCCATTTTATCGATATGCATCTCGCAGGCCATAGACAAACGGTCCTCACCTGCATTCAGGCTGCAGATGCCGTTCGACAGACGCTCCGGCAGCATCGGCAGTACGCGGTCGACAAGATAAACGCTTGTGCCGCGCTCTCTTGCTTCCTTATCCAGCACGCTGTCCTCGGTAACATAATAGCTGACGTCCGCAATATAAACGCCCAGCAGGTATTCGTTATCGTTAATCTGCTCTACATAAACAGCATCGTCCAAGTCTTTGGCGTCCTCGCCGTCGACGGTTACGACAGTGCGCTCACGCAGGTCACGACGTCCGGCCAGCTCGCTCTTTTTAATAGACTTCGGCACCTTGCGCGAAGCCTCCAGCACCTCATCAGGGAAGGTCAGCGGCAAATCATTCTGCTTGATAATCGACAGAATTTCCAAACCCACATCACCGATATTGCCCAAAACCTCGGTAACTTTGCCTTCTGCCTTGCGGTGCTCCTGCGGCCATTCGGTAATTTCTACTACTACCTTCTGACCGTCCTTCGCACCATTAAAATGCTTGCGCATAACATATACATCCTGACCGATGCGCTTATCGTCAGGCGTTACAAAGGCGAAATCACCGGTCTGGTGGAAAACGCCTACAACTTTATTATTAGCATGCGTGATGATACGCAGGATTTCACCCTCAGGCTTTTTGCCCTGCGCCGCATTATTCACACGCGCCAGCACGCGGTCATTGTTCATCGCACCATGCAAAGCACGCGGCGGAATGAACACATCCGGTCTGTCACCCTTGTTATCCGGAATAACAAAGCCAAAGCCCTTGCTCGTCAGCTGAAAGCGTCCTGCAACCAGGCCCATTTTCTCCGGCAGGCCATATGTTTCAAAGCGTGTTTTGATAATCTCGCCGTTCTGCTCCAGCGCCAGCAGCTCGTCCCAAAACTTATTGGGATTAACATCATGCCCCAGCGCATCCACCAGCTCCTCCGAGGTCATCGGTGCATAGCTTTCTTCACGCATAAAATTTAATATTTTTTCACGTATATCCTTCGTCTGCATAATTTTACCTCTATTCTTCTTCACCCTCGCCTGCGGCGAGCTTGCGTGACGGTTGCGGCGTTTCATCCACAATCATCATCTTCGACAGACATTCCGCCAACAGCGTACCGTCCTTTTTGCAGATTGTACCCTGCATCTCAACCATACGCCCCTTGCGCTTCAGCTCACGTCCGGTGCAGACAACCTCTTCACCTATCGCCAACGGCTGACGGTAGCGGATTTCAATCTTCGCCGTATAGGAAGGCTTGCCCTCCTTGGCAAAAAGATAATTGCCTGTTACCTCATCAAGCAGTACGGCAACAAGTCCGCCATGCATACGACCGGGGTAGCTTTGGTGCTCCCGGCGCGGCGTAAAATACGCTGTACATTTGTCGTCATCAATTTCAAACCGCATATGCAATCCGCTGGGATTATCCTTGCCACAGGCAAAGCACCAGCTGTATTCGTTATTATTCAACAGTGACTTATCCATATTTCTTCGTTTACCCTTCAATATCCTTTTATTCCGCAAAAAAATCGGCGATTTCCTTAAAAACTGCCTCATGCTCGCGGTCCAGCGTCAGAATGTGCCCGCTATGCTCAAACCATACCAGCCTTCTGCCGGCGGCTGCAGTCAATTTATTATAGATATATTCGGCACTGCGCGGCTGCACGGTATGCTCTGTTTTCGACTGCAAAATCAAACAGGGGATTTTGATTTCTGCCAGCAGCTTATTCTTGCATTCATTAAGCATCTTAAAAAGACTCATCAACGGCTTCGTCGGCATTTTGGCATAGGAGATGCAATATTCCTGCAGCTCCTGATAATTCTTCTTATGCTTGGGCAGATAGTGGATGAAAAAGCGCAAGAACGCCAACAGCGGCGCACGCTTATCCTGCACAAAAATCGGTGCCGAAATAAAGGCAGCCTTCTTCACCGGCAGCTTTGCTGCCAGCTTGATGGCCAGCAGTCCGCCCATCGAAAGGCCTGCCACATAAACGCTGTCAAAACGCGCCAGCAGCTCCAGGCATTCCGCTTCGGCAGCAGCATACCAATCCGTCGCGGTGCTTGCCTCCAGGTCCTTGATGCTCGTACCGTGGCCGGGAAGGCGCACACAGCTCACAGTATAGCCAAGCGCATGCAGATAATCACCCAGCGGACGCATTTCCGACGGCGCACCGGTGTAACCATGCAAGAGCAAAACCGCCTTATTATTTTTTCCTTCCAACAGAAATGATTCTGCACCTTCAATTATCCGCACAAGCTTCACCTCAAAATTATTCTATACTAATTTATATTATATCATAAAAAAAGCATACTGATTACAGCATGCTTTGATTTTGCAAGAACTTCATATATTGCGATGTAGAAAAGCATCAATTTTTACCAACTACATACATTGCAATGTATGTAATTGGTGTTTTTGAGAGGTTTTATACATCGGAATGTAGCAAAAAGAGGACGGTGCGCACCGTCCTCTTTTCATTGTATACAAAAACCCCGCCATTGTGGCGGGGTTAAAAAGAGCTTAAGCGGTGAGCAAAGAAAAGAAGCTCCTAATGTGATAATATACTAATGACCTGCCAGTCAAAGTAAAAAACACATTAGGAGGACATTAAAATGCCGAAAAAGCAAGATAATATCGTAAATAGTTTAGCACATACCAAGTGGAATTGTAAGTACCATATAGTATTTGCGCCAAAATATCGTAGAAAAATTTTTTATGAAGAAAAAAGATTGGCGATAAGGGATATATTAAGAACAATATGCGGATGGAAAGGAGTAGAGATAATAGAGGGAGAAGTATGTCCAGATCATGTACATCTGTTGTTAAGTATCCCGCCCAAAATGAGCGTTTCGTATTTCGTAGGATACTTAAAAGGAAAAAGTAGTCTGATGATGTTCCAACGGTTTGGAAATATGAAATTCGCATATCGAAATCGCGAATTTTGGTGTAAGGGATACTATGTAGATACAGTAGGTAAAAATACTACTGCAATAAAAGAATACATAGCAAATCAATTGGAGCGAGATAAAGAAATGGACCAGTTAGTGTTATTTGATCCTAAAGACCCATTTATGGGTAGCAAGTAATAATTGCATGGCTGGCAGGCCAATAAAAGACAAATTTATGTGTGGCTGCTGAAGATAGGGCTATGCCCGAAAAATAAAAGCCACCCGCTAGGCGGGTGGATCTTTACTTATTTAAGTTTTTATACTGCATATTTTCGCTACCAGTTAAAAGCTTAATATCTTCCTGATGCCACTCATCGCAAACGTCAAAAAATTCCTCACTCTTGCGTTTTTTGAAAATACGAAAAGGATGCTCTGTCGAGTTGTCGTATATATGGCAAACGTCTGCAACATAAACAATATCACCAACCTGAGCCAAAGCCTTATCATAGCGTTCGATTATTTTCTCGACCGGCACATCATGACCACCTTCTGCGACACGAGATTTTACTCGATAAACATTAATAAAAGGGTCAACAGTTAAAATATAGTAACAACGTATAAAATAACCTGCGTCCTTAGCTCGTTGCAGCAAATTTAAATTTCTAGGTGTAGACATAACTGTTTCAAAACAGAAGTCCTCTCTATTTTTCAAGTGATCCTCTCTCTGCTTTTCAGCAATTTGCGCTGCAGTCAAATCATCGCATTTTAAATTTTTCTTGATTTCATCAGCATTAATATAGTCAACAGGTGGTTTTAATAAATCTGTAAAAGTACTCTTACCGGAACCGTTTGGTCCAGCAAAAACAATTATCTCCGGCTTTTTATTTGACTCTTTCGCTATAGCGTCCATGATTATATCTCCTACATACCTGAGTTTTGCTACCATCACTGCCAATTACACAAATACTCTGCGTTTCCCTATCATATGTAAAAATAGGCACATCCATAGCACGTTTCTTTTCTAATGCAATTTTTACGGCACAATTAGCACGTTTTACAACCTGCTCGTCAGAAATATATTTTTGTTGACTCATAAGACACCAACCTTTCTAAACACACTATCCTACTTACATAGTACTGTATTTCAGCAAAAAAGTCAAAAGCTATCTTGCGTATGCAAAAAGAGGACGGTGCGCACCGTCCTCTCCTTGTGACATTATTAAAATCAGCAGAAATATCTCACTTGTCCAAAATAATCTTGCCACTTATTTACAACACTTTGGCTTCTTGCTTCGATAATAGACATAATGTTTTTCAAAACTCGCTCAGGAATATGTGAATTATTGTGGCACAAATAACACTTTCCAGCCCTTGTAATCCAAATTTTTGTAGCATTAGCTCTAGGCGAACCCTGAGAGACATGCACATGTATAGGCTCTAATGGTTCATTTTCGTTGGTCCAAAAATAAACCCAGTAAGAGCCTATCTTAAAAACCTGAGGCATTATCGAACCCACCTTCTTGAGCAAATTGCATAATTAAATGCGCTGTTGATTCAATAATTTCCTGATACTTATCTATTTCTTCTTGTGAAAAACCAAATATATCTTCCCACTTATAATCTGGTAAATAACACGTAGCATGATGAAAGCAATCCTTGGCATCGGGCTTTTCAATGTAAACTTTTACAGTTCCATCACTGCGCATCTCGGAATGTACAATTTCTGTATTATCGTCTAAGGTTAAAAACGGATACATCAAAGTAATCCCCTCCTTTTAGTCTAAGTGTACACAAAAGTGTATCAAAAAGCAAGAGATTTATTCCTTTATCAACACACAAAAAGAGGACGGTGCGCACCGTCCTCTTTTAATTTATGCATATGCGATTTTTTGCTTTTCAGCGGATTGACGTAAAGTCAAATTAGAACATGAAGTTTACTTGGCCGTAGAAAGTCTTAGCTTCTTTGGAGCCTTTTTTAGCTTCGAGGTCATAGTATTCAACTTGACCAACGATGTTCTTAGCGAAGGTGTAGTTAGCACCAACTTGATATCCTTTGAAGCCATCTTCAGCAATGTCAAATTCACCAATTGCACCATTCATGGTGTGAGCAATGTAAGTGCCAACGCCTTGGTCATAGTATTTAGCGAAGATGCCCCAAGTACCAGCTACGCCAGCTTTAGCACCTTTGTAGTCCAAAGATACTACATAGCCGTCGTCATCAGCATTATTTTTGTCATAATCAGATGCCAAATAAGTTGCGCCAAGTTTCAGGTCTTTCAGAACCGGGAAAGCAACGCCAACAGTCCAAATGCTGTCATCATCAGACAGTTTGGTAACATCTTCAAATTTGTAGTAACCAACGTTAGCATCAACTACGCCAACTTTACCAGCAAGGTTTGCATAGTACAGGTTGTCAGCTTTGCTACCATCGTTTTTGGTAGCAGTAGAAGGTGCAAAAGCAGCATCAGCAGCTTTACCAGCGCCGAGCGTCAGTTTTACATCTTTGCCGTAAGCAACTTGGCCGCCATCCATACGAGTATCATAGATGTTGCCGCCGGTAAAATCGGTGAAGCCATAACGACCAGCTTGAACAGCCAAACCGCCCAGTTTACCATTTACATAAGCACGTTGGAATTTAGTAGTTTCTTCACCAGAATTGCTGTGTTGGAAAGATTGGATATTTTCCAGCATACCAGTGTAAGACCAGTCATCGTTTACTTGGCCTTTAACCCAGATACGGGAACGCAGAGCGTCGGTGGAACCATCTTTTTTGGTGTTGTAGTCATTATCCCAATAACGATAACGAGCTTCACCAGTGATTTTAACGTTGTCAGCTTTTTTCTCCAGAGCAGCAACGCGAACGCCCAGGTTGTCCAGTTCGTCAGCGAATTCAGCAGCCAGTTTGTCAACGTTAGCGCCTTTAGCCATAGCTTTAGCAACGATTTGAGCCATTTCATAACGGGTCATCAGTTTGTCGCCACCGAAGGTGGAGTCGCCGTAGCCTTCGATTACGCCAGCAGCAGCCAGTTTGTTGATGCTGTCATAAGCCCAGTGGCCAGCAGGTACATCAGAGAACGGATTTGCAGCATAAGCAGAAGCGGTTACGCCCAGTGCCATAGCCATAGCGAGTACTAAGGATTTTTTCATTGTTGTTTCCTCCTCAGGAAGTAGCAGTATTATCAGACTGCTAATATTATATTTTTACAAATCACCTTCCGGAGTCTCCCGCAAATTCCGCTCAAGAGTTGCCTTGTTTCCTCTGTCATCCTTTGCCGGTTTTTCCATAGCAATGATTTATAAAGCAATAGTAATCAGTAAGAAAACCACATCTTTTTCTTGCTGATAGTTGCATTATACCATGCATCAACATTTAGCGCAAGTTTTTTTCTGTTAATCTGTTATTGATTTTACTTGAATTTTGTTTTACTGTTACACTTGTATTTTAAAGTAAAAAGCATTTGCCTACAAATGTATAAATTTATCAAAAAGCTGTATTACAGCATAAGCACAACAGTAAAGATCCACCCGCCTAGCGGGTGGCTTTTATTTTTCGGGCATAGCCCTATCTTCAGCAGCCACACATAAATGTGTCTTTTATTGGCCTGCCAGCCATGCAATTATTACTTGCTACCCATAAATGGGTCTTTAGGATCAAATAACACTAACTGGTCCATTTCTTTATCTCGCTCCAATTGATTTGCTATGTATTCTTTTATTGCAGTAGTATTTTTACCTACTGTATCTACATAGTATCCCTTACACCAAAATTCGCGATTTCGATATGCGAATTTCATATTTCCAAACCGTTGGAACATCATCAGACTACTTTTTCCTTTTAAGTATCCTACGAAATACGAAACGCTCATTTTGGGCGGGATACTTAACAACAAATGTACATGATCTGGACATACTTCTCCCTCTATTATCTCTACTCCTTTCCATCCGCATATTGTTCTTAATATATCCCTTATCGCCAATCTTTTTTCTTCATAAAAAATTTTTCTACGATATTTTGACGCAAATACTATATGGTACTTACAATTCCACTTGGTATGTGCTAAACTATTTACGATATTATCTTGCTTTTTCGGCATTTTAATGTCCTCCTAATGTGTTTTTTACTTTGACTGGCAGGTCATTAGTATATTATCACATTAGGAGCTTCTTTTCTTTGCTCACCGCTTAAGCTCTTTTTAACCCCGCCACAATGGCGGGGTTTTTGTATACAAAAAAGCTGCTGCAGCTAATGCTGCAGCAGCGTGGATTATAGCTTAACTATAAAATTATTTGAACAGGCCAAGCAGGATGCCGCCATTTGCTGCCAGTACAGGAGCAAATACCAGGGATACAATGGTCATCAGTTTGATCAGGATGTTCATTGCAGGTCCGGAAGTATCTTTGAACGGGTCACCTACAGTATCGCCTACTACGGTTGCATCATGCACCGGAGTATGTTTACGGCCGGAAGCTTCTACGAACTTCTTAGCGTTATCCCATGCACCGCCAGCGTTAGCCATCAGGATTGCAACCAGTACGCCGGAAGCCAGGGAGCCGCCAATCAGGCCGCCCAGAGCTTCAGTACCGAACAGGAAGCCAACCAGCAGAGGAGCAACGATTGCGATAACACCAGGCATAATCATCTCGTGCAGAGCAGCTGCGGTGGAGATGTCTACGCATTTTTGGTAGTCAGCTTTAGCTTTGCCTTCCAGCAGGCCGGGGATTTCGTGGAATTGACGACGAACTTCCTCGATCATCTGGTAAGCAGCTTTACCAACAGATTCCATGGTCATAGCACCGAATACGAACGGCAGGGTTGCACCGATGAACAGACCGATCAGGGTTACAGGGTTCAGCAGGTCGATTGCTTTCAGGCCTACAGTATGTGCATAAGCAGAGAACAGAGCCAGAGCAGTCAGAGCAGCGGAACCGATAGCGAAGCCTTTACCGATAGCAGCGGTGGTGTTACCAACGGAGTCCAGGGTATCGGTGATTTCACGTACTTCAGGAGGCAGCTCGGACATTTCTGCGATACCGCCAGCGTTATCAGCGATAGGACCATAAGCGTCAACTGCTACGGTCAGACCGGTGGTGGACAGCATACCAACTGCAGCCAGGGAGATACCGAACAGGCCCATGCCTGCATCTTTAGCACCGCCCATGGTGAAGAATGCCAGGATTACACCAACGCAGATGAAGATCATCGGCAGGAAGGTGGAATACATGCCAACAGCCAGACCGGAGATGATGGTGGTTGCCGGACCGGTTTCGGATTGCTCAGCAATCTTCTTAACGGAAGCATAATCAGCAGAGGTGTAGATTTCGGTGATTTTACCGATTAACAGACCAACTACCAGACCGGAAGCAATAGCTACGAATGCAGCAGTGTTACCGAAGATGGAAGTGGACAGATAGTAAGCAGCAGCAATTACGATTACGCCGCCAACATAGGTACCATGGTTCAGAGCAGCCTGCGGGTTGGTGGATTTGCTGCTGCGAGCATAGAATACACCGATCAGGGAAGCAATGATACCAGCGAAAGCTAGCTCGAATACGAACATAATGCCTTCGCCGCCGGGATATGCAACAGCACCCAGGGTAATAGCGGAGATGATAGCACCAACATAGGATTCGAACAGGTCAGCGCCCATGCCTGCAACGTCGCCTACGTTATCGCCTACGTTATCAGCGATGGTAGCCGGGTTACGCGGGTCATCCTCAGGCAGACCTTCTTCAACTTTACCTACCAGGTCAGCGCCAACGTCAGCAGCTTTGGTGTAGATACCGCCGCCAACACGAGCGAACAATGCAATGGAGCTTGCGCCCAGACCGAAGCCGGTAACGATATCAATGTTGCCGAACAGCATGTAAGCAGCAGCAACACCAACGATACCCAGACCAACAACGCCCAGACCCATAACAGCACCGCCGGAGAAAGCAATTTTCAGAGCTTCCGGCATGCCGCCATGTTGAGCAGCTGCAGCAGTACGAACGTTAGCTTTGGTAGCAACGGTCATGCCGATGTAGCCTGCACATACGGAGAATACTGCACCTGCAACGAAGCATACTGCAGTAAGCGGAGATAAGAACATAGAAATTACGATAGCAACAACGATTACGAAAGCAGACAGTGCTTTGTATTCGCGGAACAGGAACGCCATAGCGCCCTCGTGGATGTAACCGGCAATTTCCTGCATACGTGCTGTACCAGCAGGAGCCTTACCGATTGCGCTGCTCAGCATCAGTGCAACTGCGAGTGCAATGAGGCCGACAACAATGGAGATCATTAAGAAATTCAAGACCCAAACCCCTTTCTTTTTATAAAAAAATTTAAAATTTTAAGAGTGCGGTTGCACTCTTGGTAACATGATGAGTGCGGAAAACAGGAAAATCCCGTCAGCCTTAAGCGTTGATTTTTGCCAGCGCCAATGTAATAACAGCAAATGCAACACCTAAATAAATCGTAGCCTTCGCCATGAGTGTATCCAGATCATTGCCCTTGCCAAAAAAAGCACCGTCACTGCCGCCGAAAGTACTGCCCATACCGCCGCCTTTTCCGGACTGCAGCAGAACTGCGCCAATGAGTGCTATGCAAACGATAACTTCAAGAACCATCAAGACAGTTTCAATCACAGAGCTTACCTCCTCATATTTTTGTACCATAGTATTTTACCATAAAAGGCGTACTCTTACAATCTACTTTTGCAAAATATTTTACAAAAGCGCCCTAAATAAAGAAAAAGGTGAGAGTCAGAGCTCTCACCTCATCTTTTACAGCAAATCAGAAAGCTTTGTCTGCTTATTTTTTAATGTTGTAGAATACCTTCATGCCGTTATATTTTGCAGCCTTGCCGAGATCCTCTTCAATACGCAGCAGCTGGTTGTATTTAGCAACACGGTCGGTACGAGCCGGAGCACCGGTTTTAATCTGGCCAGCGTTTACAGCAACAGCAATATCTGCCAGAGTGGTGTCTTCGGTTTCACCGCTGCGGTGAGAGATGATGCAGGTATAGCCTGCACGTTTTGCAGTTTCGATAGCGTTGAAGGTTTCGGTCAAGGTACCGATTTGGTTTACTTTAATCAGAATAGCGTTTGCTACGCCCTTTTCAATGCCCTGAACCAGACGCTCTTCGTTGGTAACAAACAGGTCGTCGCCAACAAGCTGTACTTTTTTGCCCAGCTTTTTGGTGAGCTTCTTCCAGCCGTCCCAGTCATCCTCTGCCATACCGTCTTCGATGGAGATAATAGGATATTTCTCGCACAGGCCTGCCAGATAATCAACCATTTCTTCGCTGGTCATTTCTACGCCTTCGCCGGTCATTTTGTATTTGCCGTCTACATAGAATTCGCTGGAAGCAACGTCCATTGCCATAACGATGTCTTTACCGGGTTTATAGCCTGCACGCTCGGTTGCTTCGAGAATAACCTCGATAGCATCTGCGTTGCATTTCAGGTTCGGTGCAAAACCGCCTTCATCACCCAAAGCAGTGCTCAGGCCTTTTTCCTTCAGCAGAGCCTTCAGGTTATGATAAATCTCAGCGTTCATGCGCAGTGCTTCGCTGAAGGATTTAGCGCCAACCGGCATAATCATGAATTCCTGAATATCAACGTTGTTATCTGCATGCTCGCCGCCGTTTAAAATGTTCATCATCGGTACAGGCAGCTCTTTGGCAGCAACACCGCCTAAGTACAGGTACAGCGGCAGGCCTACGGAAGCAGCAGCAGCCTTAGCTACAGCCATGGAAACGCCTAGGATAGCGTTAGCGCCGAGGCGTCCTTTGTTCGGAGTGCCGTCCAGACGAACCAGCAGCTCATCAATTTCGGTTTGGCGGGTTGCGTCTAAGCCGATAATTGCTTCGGCAATAATGTCGTTAACATTATCAACTGCTTTGGTAACGCCCTTGCCCAGGTAACGCTCTTTGTCGCCGTCACGCAGCTCTACAGCTTCGTGTACGCCGGTAGATGCGCCAGAAGGAACAGCAGCGCGTCCCATAGCGCCGTCTTCCAGGCATACTTCAACTTCTACGGTCGGATTGCCGCGGGAATCCAGAATCTCGCGAGCGTAAACTTCAGTAATCATTGCCATTTCTTATCACCTCATGATTAGTCTATCAAAGTTTTACCTGTCATAGCGGCAGGCTGTTTAATATTAAGCAGCTGCAGCAGCGTCGGTGCAATATCGGCCAAAATGCCGTTATGCAGCTTGTGCTGCTCTTCGCTTACTAAAATAAACGGTACAGGGTTAGTGGTATGCGCGGTGTTCGGCGAACCATCGCTTTCGGCCATCTTCTCCAGATTGCCGTGGTCCGCAGTAATGCACACGCTTCCGCCAAGGGACAGCACCTTACGTACAATACGGCCAGCACAGTCATCAACCTTTTCCATAGCGGTAATCGCAGCGCTGAGCACACCGGTATGGCCAACCATATCCGGATTTGCAAAGTTCAGGATAATCGCATCAAATTTATCCTTATCCAGCTCTGCCAACAGTGCCTGCGTAACCTCTTCCGCGCTCATTTCCGGCTGCAAATCATAGGTTGCAACCTTCGGCGACGGAATCAGAATACGCTCCTCATTAGCATTCGGAGCTTCCACACCACCGTTGAAGAAGAAGGTTACATGCGCATATTTTTCGGTTTCCGCAATGCGCAGCTGGTGCAGTCCATGCTGTGCCAACACCTCACCCAAGGTATCCTTAATCTCCTCCGGAGGAAAGGCTACCGGTGCGGTAATTGTTGCATCATACTGCGTCATGCACACATAATTTACAGGGCGTGCGCCCTCGGGACGTGCAAAATACGGGAAGTCCTCATCATGCAGCGCACGGGTAATTTCACGCGCTCTGTCAGGACGGAAGTTGAAGAAAATCACACCGTCACCGGCAGTGATTTTGCCATCTACGCCGTCAACAGTGAAGGGCTCGACAAACTCGTCCGTTACGCCTGCGGCATAGGATGCCTCTACGCCGGCAGCAGCGCTTGCAGCTTTGCCGCCCTCGCCCAGCACCAGTGCTTTATAGGCACGCTCCACGCGCTCCCAGCGCTTGTCGCGGTCCATTGCGTAATAGCGTCCGCTGACTGTAGCAATCTTGCCTACGCCAATCTGCGCCATACCATCTTCCAGCTCATGGATATATTCCAGCGCTGTTTTCGGACCGACATCACGTCCGTCGAGGAAAGCATGCATATAAATCTTGGTCAGGCCTTTAACCTTCGCCATGCAGATAAGTGCCAGAAGATGCTCAATATGGCTATGGACGCCGCCGTCGGATAACAGTCCCAGAAGATGCAGTGCCTTGCCTGCCTGCTTCGTTTCGTCCATTACCCTGCTGAGCTCTTTGTTCTTATACAAATCGCCATCCTCAATCGCCTTGTCAATGCGTGTCAAGCTTTGGTAGATAATGCGGCCGGCACCGATATTCAGATGACCTACCTCCGAATTGCCGATTTGGCCTGCCGGCAGGCCGACAGCCTTGCCGCTTGCTTCCAATGTTGTATGAGGATACTTTGCAAAATAACTGTCCAGGTTAGGAGTTTTTGCCATAGCCGCAGCGTTTGTTTTATCTGCGGGAGCAATGCCCCAACCATCAAGAATCATTAGTAAAACTGGTTTTTTCATTATCAAATTCCTAAAGACGAAGGAGAAAGCAACAGGTGCTTTCTCCGAGGTCTTATTAAAAGCTTCTTACGATTGCGGCAAAGGTGTCAGCCTTCAGGCTTGCACCGCCTACCAGCACACCGTCAATACCGCTGAGGTTGAAGGAAGCAGCGTTCTTTTCATTAACACTGCCGCCGTAAAGAATACGAACCTTGCGGGCAATATCAGGTGTAAAGATTTTGCCTATTTTTTCACGAATCAGAGTGCATACTTCCAAAGCATCCTCCGGAGTAGCAGCCTTACCGCTGCCGATAGCCCAGATAGGCTCATAAGCAACAACAAGGTTTTCTGCATCCTCTGCAGAAATTACACGCAGAGCGCTCTTCAGCTGCATATTGATTTTGCGGGCAGTTTTGCCTGCTTCACGCTCAGCCAGATTTTCACCAACGCACAGCATCGGCTTCAGACCGTTGCGGTAAGCAGCAATAATCTTGCTGGCAACAATTTTTTCGTTCTCACCAAAAATGGTACGGCGTTCGCTGTGACCAACGAGAACATATTCAGCGCAGATATCGGCAATCATCGCACCGGAAACAGCGCCGGTGAAGGCACCCTTGTCTTCCCAATGCAAATCCTGTGCGCCGTAGCCTACATGCTTGCCGTCAATAGCATCCGCAACAGTTTCCAGTGCGGTGAACGGCGGGAAAATAACAACCTCGTTTAAGGTACCGTTAGTTTCCATAACAATATCCTCAGCAAGCTCTACAGCCTCGCTTACGGTTTTGTGCATTTTCCAGTTGCCGGCAATCATTTTGCGGCGCAGGTCATCCAGCGCAGCAACGCCGGGCAGTACCTTGCCTTCCAGATATTCCAGAGAAGCACCGCCGCCGGTGGAAATGTGGGTAATGCGTTTAGCCAGGCCCAGCTTTTCGATAGCAGCAACGCTGTCGCCGCCGCCAACAATGCTGGTAGCACGGCTCTTAGCTACAGCCTTCGCTACAGCCTCGGTACCCTTGCAGAATGCATCCATTTCAAAAACGCCCATAGGTCCGTTCCAGACAATCATCTTAGCGTCAGCCAGAGCTTCCGCATAAGCCTTGCTGGTTTCCGCACCGATATCCAGAGCCATATAAGCCTGATTCAAGTTTTTCACCTTTTCGGTTACATGCTCAGCGTCGGGAGCAAATGCAGCAGCCATTACCAGATCGGTAGGCAGCAGCATATTTACTTTATTTTTCTTAGCCTTAGCCAGAAGCTCTTTAGCCAGGTCCAGCTTATCCTCTTCTACCAGGGACTTGCCCATTTTGTAGCCCTGTGCAGCCAGGAAGGTGTTAGCCATACCGCCGCCGATAAGCAGGGTATCAACCTTATCAAGCAGGTTGCTGATAACGCCGATTTTGTCGCTTACCTTAGCACCGCCGATGATAGCAACGAAAGGATGCAGCGGATTGGTTACAGCCTGACCTACATACTGGATTTCCTTTTCCAACAGGAAGCCTGCAGCTGCAGGCAGGAAGTGGGTTACGCCTTCAACAGAAGCGTGTGCGCGGTGAGATACACCGAAGCCGTCATTTACATACAAATCTGCCAAAGAAGCCAGCTTTTCGGCAAATTCCATGTCGTTCTTTTCCTCTTCCTTATGGAAACGCAGATTTTCCAGCAGCAGGATGTGCCCCGGCTTCAGCTTGCTGGCAGCAGCCTGTGCAGCCTCACCTACGCAGTCCGGAGCAAACAGAATCTTTTTGCCCAGCAGCATGCCCAAATGCTTAGCTACGGGAGCCAAAGACAATTCCGGTTTAACCTGTCCTTTAGGACGGCCGAGATGTGCCATTAAAATAACAGCAGCCTTTTGCTCCAGCAAATATTGAATGGTCGGCAGAGATGCGGTGATACGGGTATCATCGGTAATCTCGCCTTTATCATTCAGAGGAACGTTAAAATCTACGCGTACCAGTACTTTTTTACCGGCAACGTCTAAGTCACGTACAGTTTTTTTATCCACGGATAAGAATCTCCTTTATTACAGACCTTTTTTAGCAATATAAGCAGCCAGGTCAACTACGCGGTTGGAATAACCCCATTCATTATCGTACCAGCTTACAACCTTAGCCATACGCGGACCAACCATCATGGTGGACAGGCCATCGATGATGGAGCTCAGCGGGCAGCCGTTGTAATCGCGGGATACCAGCGGTTCGTCGCTGTAGCCCATGATGCCTTTGAGTTCGCCTTCAGCAGCTTCCTTCAGCACTGCGTTGATTTCTTCGGCAGTAGTGTCTTTTTGCAGCAGTACGGTCAGGTCGGTGATGGAAACGTTCGGAGTCGGAACGCGCATTGCGAAGCCGTTCAGTTTACCCTTCAGTTCCGGCAGAACCAGAGCAACTGCTTTTGCAGCACCGGTAGTGGTCGGGATGATGGAGCAAGCAGCAGCGCGGGCACGGCGCAGGTCTTTATGCGGCAGGTCCAGAATTCTCTGGTCATTGGTGTAGGAGTGAACAGTAGTCATCAGACCGCTTTCGATACCGAATTTGTTCAGCAATACTTTGGTGAACGGAGCCAGGCAGTTGGTGGTGCAGGAAGCGTTGGAAATGATGTTATGTTTTGCAGGATCATATTTGTCTTCGTTAACACCCATAACGATGGTAATATCTTCGCCTTTTGCAGGAGCGGAGATGATAACCTTTTTAACAGTGTCATGCAGATGAGCTGCAGCCTTTGCAGCTTCGGTGAAACGGCCGGTGGATTCTACAACAATTTCAGCACCGGCTTCGCCCCAAGGAATCTTTGCGGGATCCAGGCAAGTAAATACTTCGATTTTGCGATCGTCAACGATAATGTAGTTGCCTTCAATGCTAACTTCATGATTGAAGGTGCCATGGATAGAGTCATATTTCAACAGGTGAGCCAAAGCGGTGATGTCGCCAGGATCGTTGACAGCAACAACCTCTACCTCAGGATTGTTGAATGCTACACGGAAAACCTCGCGGCCGATACGGCCAAAACCATTAATACCTACTTTTGTCATAATAATTTCCTCCTTAATTCTGAGAGAATCTAAATTTTGCACAAATGTGCTCAGTAACAAATTAATACTTTAAGAGCTTCGCTTGTTTATTGCTCTTTAGCCATTTTGAGAATCTCATGTGCTGCAGCCTCATCGGTAATCAGAATATCCTGTCTGGAAGCACGGATAACCGACAAAATTGCGGCAGCCTTCGATTTACCTCCGGCAATACCGATAATTGTGCCGATATGTTGCAAGTCCTGCAGCATCAGGCCGGCATTATTAGTCATATAAACCTGTCTGCCGTCCAAAGCGCAATACTGGCCAAACGCCTCGCCTACAGCACCATCCGCCTCCAGCTTGGCAATTACCTCGCTGCCTAAGCGTCTGTGTCTTGCCATAACACTGGCACGGCCTACACCGTGGACAAGAATGTCTGCCTGCTTGATAATATCAACGACAGCGCGTACACCGATATCCTCTTTAAGAATACTGTTTAAGATATCCTCACTTACACAGTCGGGAACATAAAGCTGACGGTAGGATGCTCCGAGCTTTTGCGCCAGGACAGTTGCAATCGTATTAGCCTGCAGTTCCACATTATCACCCAAGCCGCCACGAGCCGGTACAACCACCGTATTAGGCTGGGAGCCGGAAACATTGGCTGCCATAGCCGCCATAGTCGTGCCACCGCTGACAGCGACTATATGCTTATTGCCATCACTCAGCAGCTTGCTGAGAATATGTGCTGCAGTACGGCCGATTTCACGCTTGACAACGTCCTCCTGGTCCGAATCACCGGGAAGAATGACAACCTTGCCAATCTTCAGCGTATCACTGAGAGTGCTTTCCAAAAACGAAATATCCTGCAGCTTGCGTACATAATCCGCCAGCTCCTTAAGAATATCCGCTCCCTCATCAGTTACGCTCATGCCGCTGGAAGAAAAATCCAGCAGGCCGCTTTTCTTGAGAAAATCAACCTGAGCACGCAGCACTCTTTCGCTGAGTCCCAGTCTTGCAGCCAGCGCACGTCGGCCTATCGGCGCTTCGTGACTCACCTGACGCAAAATCTGGTAACGCTGTACGAGCAAATCAGTCAGCTCCGGTACAATTTTCTTTTGCAGATTAATAATACTATCCATAACCAGTTACATCCCTTGACGTGTTTTGTCCCTCGTGGTACTTTTCGTGTCCCACGGATTCAATACAAATAAGTGAATTATTTGTCTATAGCTCATTATAGCATACTCTAATTAAGAAATAAAGTGCTGTATTAGTGTTTATCGAAAAATTTTTGTTAAAATCAGTCTTCGATTAGCTGTCGCTAACTCAAACTGCCTGAAAATATTTTTTTCTGCTGATTTGTTCACAAAGCGCAAAAAAAGAGCCGCCGCATTGCGCAGCAGCTCCAAATTTTTATCTGTTATTAACTGTTTCGGGATACATATCATGCATGAAAAGGCGCTTCTTCGCAGCCTGCTCCCATTCGGTTCCCGGCTTGCCGTAGTTGGCATACGGATCGATGGACAGACCGCCGCGCGGCAGGAATTTGCCCCAAACCTCAATATATTTAGGCTCCATCAGCTTGATAAGATCCTTCATAATGATGTTTACGCAATCCTCATGGAAATCACCGTGATTACGGAAGCTGAAGAGATACAGCTTTAAGGATTTGCTTTCTACCAGACGTTCGTCCGGAACATAGGAAATATAGATAGTCGCAAAATCAGGCTGTCCTGTCATCGGACACAGGCTGGTAAATTCCGGGCAGTTAAATTTAACCCAGTAATCATTTTGCGGATGCTTATTCGGGAAGGACTCCAGAACCTCCGGCGCATAATCGCTTTTATAAGCAGTTTTATGGCCTAACAGGCTTACACCCTGCAATTCTTCTTTACTTCTGCCACTTGTCATTATTGCTTACCTCCATCAAATGCAAACAGTTTACCTGCTCCCACACGTTCCAATGCGGTAACCAGCATTACACTTGCGATACCGCAGATGCACTGGCCAATCAGCAGGCTGCTTGCCAGTACCAGATAAGGGATATCCAGCAGTACGCTCAGCCATACAGGAACACCAAGTCCCGGTACAAAGGTAACTGCAGCCCAGATAATCCAGTTGCCGCAGCCACGACGCTTAGCAAACACAATAATGCTTGTTGTTACGATGCCGACAATGAAACCACCGATAATATCCGGCAGACCAAGACCGCCCATCACCGTGTTGCTGACAACGTTTGCCAAGCCAAACGGTAAAATCAAAAACGGGAAAATAGCGCTCAAGCCATACAGCGCAGTAGCAATACGAATCTGATACTGACCAAAAGCAAAGCTTTGGGTGCAAATCATCACAACAATATATAAAGCAATGCATAATGCGGAAAATACTAATTTCTGGTTACTTAAACTCTTCATTATCCTTACCTCCTTCAAGCCTCTGCTAAGGGATCAACAACACCATTGGCAGCAAAGGCTGCCTCACGGTCAATACAGGTACCGCACTTGTGACAGGGCTTTTCGCCACCGTCATAACAGCTCCAAGTCAGCTCATAGGGAACGCCAAGACGCAAGCCCTCGGCAACAATATCCTTCTTTGTTTTGTCAACAAAGGGCGCAACCAGACGCACCTTGCGTCCGCTTCCCAGATATACAGCCAAATTCATCGACTCGTTAAATTCGACGCTGCAATCAGGATAAGCATTGCCTGCAGCATCATCGGCATGGGGACCGTAGTAAATCTCATTGCATTCATATTCCAAGGCAATGCTTGCCGCAGCAGACAAAAACAAGCCATTACGGAACGGTACATAGGTGCTGACAGGCTCACCCTTGCTTTCCTTCAGCTGCTCTGCATAGGATGCGTGCGGAACGCTTTCCTCCGAGCCCTGCAGCAGAGAGCATTTGCTGTGTGCAAAAATCTTTGACAAATCCATATGCAGCAGCTCTACATGATAATAATCGGCAATAGCCTGCGCTGCTGCAAGCTCCTTGGCATGCTTCTGACCATAAGACATCGACAAGGCCAGAACATTATCGCCGTATTTTTCTTTTGCCAGTGCCAGACAGGTTGAGCTGTCTACGCCACCGCTTAATAATACTAAAACCTTCATTTTTTCCTCCCGATAACGAGCGGGCAAAGTCCACAAAATATAAAAGGATTCCGTCATCTACAGACGAAATCCTTGCATACATAAAAAATACCGGCCGGCGCCAGTACATCGCCCGTAGTTTTATTTATAGACAGGATGGTTACGAACTGTCTGTTATGAACTTCTAGGATATTATACAGCATATCGCGCTATTTGTCCAGCATAAGAAAATAGCATAATCAAAAACAGACACCGCCGACATACTTAAAGCATATCGAGGTGTCTGTCTTAAAAGCGTTATAGCTTATCTATTATTATACAATCGCTTTATCAGGCTTTACAAAGAACCAGGCAATAGCACCGCAGATACCGGTTACAGCAGTTGCTGCCAAAGCAGCCTGCCAGCCATAGTTTGTTGCAAACCAGGCAGTAACGGTCGGAGCCAGTACACCGCCAATATTGCCCCAGAAGTTCATCCAGCCGGATACGGAACCGGCAAATTTACCGCCCATGCTGATAACGCTGGACCAGGAAGCACTCATGGTCAAGCCGAGAGAACCTAAGGATACGGAAAGCCAGAGAACATTCATCATCGGATCGGCAGTACGGGTGGAAATATACAGCGCACCTGCACAAAGAAGAATACCTGCAGCACCGGTTGCAGTCTTAACCATGTTCTGAGACATGCCGCTGCGCAGCAGTTTATCGGAATAGTGACCGCAAAGAGTAACCACAGCCATCAGAGAAATCCAGGGAGCAGCTGCCCAGATACCCATTTTTGCTAAGGAGAATTTGTGCACCTCCATGAGATACATCGGCAGCCAAGCCAGGAATACGTACATGATATAGTCAGTAATCAGGAACTGAATACCCAAAGCCCAGAATTGGGTAGAACGCAGCAGCTTGCCCCAAGGAGCAATCTGCTTTTCACCGGTTGCTTCCACGCGGCCTTCGTTAATGTGAGCAAGTTCTGCTTCATTAACGTAAGGACTGTCCTTCGGATCATCTGTAACATATTTATGCCATGCCCAAGCCAAAATCAGACCAACTACACCAAAGCTGAGGAATACATGATGCCAGCCAAAGGTAGTCATCAGCCATACTACAACAGCAGGACCGACTACAGGACCAAAGAAGCAGCCATTGAGAATAAAGGAGCTTGCCTTACCCTTTTCGTCTTTATTAAACCATTTGTGCTCAGCCATTGCGAACGCAGGATAAATAGGTGCTTCGCCCAAGCCAAACATCAAACGTACAATTGCAAAGGTATACTTACCGCTTGCCACAGCAGTCAAGGCAGTAAATACAGACCACCAGCCGCAGGCAATAGAACCGGTAAAGCGATGGCCGAATTTTTCAGCCAGCATACCTCCCGGAACCTGCATTAAAGCATAACCGGCGAAGAAGAAGGATTGAATAAGGCCCATATCAATTTTTGTAAAGCCAAATTCCTTCATGATTACAGGTGTTGCAACAGAAAGGTTAACGCGGTCCATGTAGGATACAAAGCTGATAGCAAAGATCAGCCACGCTACCTTCCATCTAAAGTTTGTCATTTTCATAGTTTTCTTTCCCTTCATAAAAAACAAATTCTGTTCTTTTATATATCTTCTGCCGAACAGTTAACAATAATGATACTATTTCTTCTCAAAACTGTCAATGTTTTTCGCTCGTTTGATTTGTGCGAATATACGTCCACTGTATGAGGATGTTTGGATTTTTTATGGAATCGAAGAAATGCGTCGTAATAGTATATTGCAGCAACGTAAATCGAAGAAGCGAGTCCGCAGGACGACGCTGATTGATAAGAACACAAGTAAATTGAGCGAGAGGTATATCGTGTAGGGAATAGCAATTTTAGCGAATGAGCATTTGGAACCATAGAAACAAGGCAACCAAAACCTAACTATTACTTTCGAACAAAATCGGCGCCGCACGTTTCGTTATGATTCCACTCATTTACACGTTCTTAGACACAAGTAAATTGAGCGAAAGGTATATCGTGTAGGGAATAGCAATTTTAGCAAATGAGCATTTGGAACCATAGAAGTGTCGCAATTGTTTGAGCGCTAAACTTAACTTATATTGAAGAATTTTTTAGCTTCGCGCGAGTTTTGCGGCACTTCGTCCTGGTTCCATGCGAAATTTGCGTTAAGAAATTGCTGCTGACTGAAACGATATACCTCTCGCGAATAGAGAAAGTTTGATAGAAAACCTGACACATGCTTGCGCGTCGCTCTGCTCCTTCAAGCATGGCTATCTATCCCTCCAAAAATGCTCCTTATTCAGTCGCATTTTCGGAGAAAGCTCCACCATCTCGATTTCTCACGTCGCAAAGCTCGTGACAAATCGGGTGTCGCTTCTCAGTCGAAAAGCATGTAAACATGCTTTTCGACATGCCTCGCCGCTTACACGTCTATTCGTCGCATAGCTCCTTTAGACGTGGCGGCTGGGCAGCCAGGCCCGCTGCTGGTCATAAGATAAATGCAGGCAGAAAAAAAGAACTCACACAATGTGTGAGTTCTTTTTTTCTAACCGGCAGCTATCTATCCTCCCAGGCCGCTTCCAGCCAAGTACTTTCGACGTATAAGGGCTTAACTACTGTGTTCGGGATGGGAACAGGTGGATCCCCTTAGCCATCACCACCGGATTATTCAATTGAGGTTTGTACCCTCAAAACTTCAACAGAAGAATTTCTTTAAGATTAGGCTTACTTCTTTAAGTCAAGCCCTCGACATATTAGTATCGGTCCGCTGAATACATTACTGTACTTACACTCCCGACCTATCAACCTCGTCTTCTCCAAGGTGTCTTACTAGATTACTCTATGAGAGATCTCATCTTAAGGCTGGTTTCACGCTTAGATGCTTTCAGCGTTTATCCTTTCCGAACGTAGCTACCCAACTATACCTCTGGCGAGATAATTGGTACACCATTGGTTCGTCCACTCCGGTCCTCTCGTACTAGGAGCAGCCCCCTTCAAATCTCTTGCGCCCGCGATGGATAGGGACCGAACTGTCTCACGACGTTCTGAACCCAGCTCACGTACCACTTTAATGGGCGAACAGCCCAACCCTTGGGACCGACTTCAGCCCCAGGATGTGATGAGCCGACATCGAGGTGCCAAACCTCCCCGTCGATATGGACTCTTGGGAGAGATTAGCCTGTTATCCCCAGGGTAGCTTTTATCCGTTGAGCGATGGCCCTTCCACTTGGATGCCACCGGATCACTAAGCCCTACTTTCGTACCTGATCGCCGTGTTTGGCTCTCAGTCAAGCTCCCTTCTGCCTTTACACTCTTCGCGCGATTTCCGGCCGCGCTGAGGGAACCTTTGGGCGCCTCCGTTACTCTTTGGGAGGCGACCGCCCCAGTCAAACTGCCCGCCTGACACTGTCCCGAGTTTCGTTACTCCTACGGTTAGAATTCCGATACATCAAGGGTGGTATCCCAACGGCGGCTCCACGAAGACTAGCGTCCTCGCTTCCATGCCTCCCACCTATCCTGTACGTGATGTATCAGAACCCAATGTCAGGTTACAGTAAAGCTCCATGGGGTCTTTCTGTCCAGTCGCGGGTAACCTGCATCTTCACAGGTACTTCAATTTCACCGGGTCCCTCGTTGAGACAGTGCCCAAATCGTTACACCTTTCGTGCGGGTCGGAACTTACCCGACAAGGAATTTCGCTACCTTAGGACCGTTATAGTTACGGCCGCCGTTCACCGGGGCTTCGGTCGAATGCTTTGGATTGCTCCGGACATCCTTCCTTAACCTTCCGGCACTGGGCAGGTGTCAGCACCTATACGTCAGATTTCTCTTTAGCAGGCACCTGTGTTTGTGGTAAACAGTCGCTTGGGCCTCTTCTCTGCGACCGCCTCATGCTCCGTCTGTACAGACTTCACAACAGCGGCTACCCTTATCCCGAAGTTACGGGTACATTTTGCCGAGTTCCTTAACGAGGGTTCTCCCGCGCACCTTAGGATTCTCTCCCCGCATACCTGTGTCGGTTTACGGTACGGGCGGTAATTCTCTAACTAGAAGCTTTTCTCGACAGTGTGGGGTCAGCAGCTTCAGTTCCGTTTCCGGAACCTCCACATCACGCCTCAGACTCACAGGTTGCGGATTTGCCTGCAACCTATCCTACACGCTTGTACAGGAACAACCAATCTCCTGCCTGCCTGCCCTCCTGTGTCACTCCATCGCTCAAACAATCATTACCGGTACTGGAATATCTGCCAGTTGTCCATCTCCTACGCTCTATGCCTCGGATTAGGTCCCGACTTACCCTGGGACGACGATCGTTGCCCAGGAATCCTTATGCTTTCGGTGGAATGGATTCTCACCATTCTTTTCGCTACTCATACCAACATTCTCACTTCTGTGAAGTCCACCGTTCCTTACAGAACGACTTCAGCCCTCACAGAACGCTCCCCTACCCCACGACATATGTCGTAGCCACAGCTTCGGTTTCGTACTTTAGCCCCGGTAATCTTCGGCGCAGGGTCTCTCGACCAGTGAGCTATTACGCACTCTTTAAATGGTGGCTGCTTCTAAGCCAACATCCTGGTTGTTTTAGAGACCCCACATCCTTTTCCACTTAGTACGACATTGGGGACCTTAGCTGGTGGTCTGGGCTGTTTCCCTTTTGACCACGGATCTTATCACTCGTAGTCTGACTCCCAAGCTCTACAGTATAACCATTCGGAGTTTGACAGGGTTCGGTAACCTTTATGGTCCCTAGCCCGATCAGTGCTCTACCGCCTATACTTACTACTTGAGGCTAGCCCTAAAGCTATTTCGGGGAGAACCAGCTATCTCCGCGTTCGATTGGAATTTCACCTCTACCCACATCTCATCCTAAAGCTTTTCAACGCTCACAGGTTCGGTCCTCCACGCAATTTTACCTGCGCTTCAACCTGGACATGGGTAGATCACTGCGGTTTCGGGTCTACGTACACTAACTATTCGCCCTCTTAAGACTCGCTTTCGCTTCGGCTCCGTGTCTTCCACTTAACCTCGCTAGTGCACGTAACTCGTTGGTTCATTCTTCAATAGGCACGCCGTCGCTTTCGCTCCGACTGCTTGTAGACATACGGTTTCAGGTTCTCTTTCACTCCCCTCCCGGGGTTCTTTTCACCTTTCCCTCACGGTACTATGCGCTATCGGTCGCCATTCAGTGTTTAGGGTTGGAGGGTGGTCCCCCCGGCTTCCCACAAGATTCCTCGTGCCTCGTGGTACTCTGGATACTGCTCATCTCTCTGGTCTTTAACCTACGTGGCTTTTACACTGTTTTGCCTACCTTTCCAGGTAGTTCGGATAGACCATTGAGACTAACCGCAGTCCTCACCCCCGGCGAGCCGTAGCTCACCGGTTTGCCCTCTGCCCTCTTCGCTCGCCGCTACTGTGGGCATCTCGTTTGATTTCTCTTCCTCCGGGTACTTAGATGTTTCAGTTCCCCGGGTTCCCTTCCTTTCGGATACCTGCCCATGACGGCAGGTGGGTTTCCCCATTCGGATATCTACGGATCAATACTTGCTTGCAGTTCCCCGTAGCTTTTCGCAGCTTACCGCGTCCTGCATCGGCTGATGGCGCCTAGGCATCCGCCGTATGCCCTTAGTAGCTTGACTTTTTCAGCTTACTAAGAACTTTGCGTTCCTAGATCTCGTTAACTCATTCTCTTTGCTTTCGCATTGATTAGAGGTGCCTTGTCATCTCATCAATAACAAGGACTTTTTATTCTTCTGTTTGAAGTTTTCAAGGTACAATAGAAGGTTTTTTGAACCTTCAAAACTAAACATCAACCTAAGCGAATGTGCGTCGACTTGTCGTACGAACAAGTTTCCTCGTTCATGTACTCCATAGAAAGGAGGTGATCCAGCCGCACCTTCCGATACGGCTACCTTGTTACGACTTCACCCCAATCATCGGCCCCACCTTAGACGGCTGGCTCCTTACGGTTACCCCACCGGCTTCGGGTGTTACCAACTTTCGTGGTGTGACGGGCGGTGTGTACAAGGCCCGGGAACGTATTCACCGCAGTATGCTGACCTGCGATTACTAGCGATTCCGACTTCATGCAGGCGAGTTGCAGCCTGCAATCCGAACTGAGATCGGGTTTCTGGGGTTTGCTCTGCCTCACGGCTTCGCTTCCCTCTGTTGCCGACCATTGTAGTACGTGTGTAGCCCAAGACATAAGGGGCATGATGACTTGACGTCATCCCCGCCTTCCTCCAAGTTGTCCTTGGCAGTCTCCTATGAGTCCCCGGCATTACCCGCTGGTAACATAGGATAGGGGTTGCGCTCGTTGCGGGACTTAACCCAACATCTCACGACACGAGCTGACGACAGCCATGCACCACCTGTTTTCATGTCCCCGAAGGGAAAGCTCCATCTCTGGAGCGGTCAATCAATGTCAAGCCTTGGTAAGGTTCTTCGCGTTGCGTCGAATTAAACCACATACTCCACCGCTTGTGCGGGCCCCCGTCAATTCCTTTGAGTTTCATCCTTGCGGACGTACTCCCCAGGCGGGGTACTTATTGCGTTAACTCCGGCACAGAAGGGGTCGATACCTCCTACACCTAGTACCCATCGTTTACGGCCAGGACTACCGGGGTATCTAATCCCGTTCGCTACCCTGGCTTTCGCATCTCAGCGTCAGACACAGTCCAGAAAGGCGCCTTCGCCACTGGTGTTCCTCCCAATATCTACGCATTTCACCGCTACACTGGGAATTCCCCTTTCCTCTCCTGCACTCAAGTCTTCCAGTATCCAGAGCCATACGGGGTTGAGCCCCGCATTTTCACTCCAGACTTAAAAAACCGCCTACATGCTCTTTACGCCCAATAATTCCGGACAACGCTCGCCACCTACGTATTACCGCGGCTGCTGGCACGTAGTTAGCCGTGGCTTATTCGTTTACTACCGTCATTACAAGTCATTATTCACAACCTGCACATTCGTCATAAACAAAAGAGCTTTACGGAACGAATTCCTTCATCACTCACGCGGCATTGCTCCGTCAGGCTTTCGCCCATTGCGGAAGATTCCCCACTGCTGCCTCCCGTAGGAGTCTGGGCCGTGTCTCAGTCCCAATGTGGCCGTTCATCCTCTCAGACCGGCTACTGATCATCGCCTTGGTAGGCCGTTACCCCACCAACTAGCTAATCAGACGCAGGCCCATCCTCTAGCGATAGCTTATAAATAGAGGCCATCTTTCACAGCATCCTCATGCGAGATTGCTGTCACATTCGGTATTAGCACCCCTTTCGGGATGTTGTCCCCATCTAGAGGGCAGGTTGCCCACGCGTTACTCACCCGTTCGCCACTAAGATTACCGAAGTAATCTCCGTTCGACTTGCATGTGTTAGGCATGCCGCCAGCGTTCGTCCTGAGCCAGGATCAAACTCTCCAATAAAGTTTATTGAAGAACTAATCTAGCTCTTATTATTTAAAAAAGAAGTTATTTGACTTGGTCTTGCGCTTTCGCGCTCGACCCGCACATTCGCTTTTTTCTAGGTTCAATGTTCAGTTTTCAAGGTTCAGTGCCTAGCGACTTTGGCTTTTGTTTTGTTGCCGTATCGCGTCGACTTGTATATAATACCATGTGGCCTGCATTATGTCAACACCTTTTTTGTTACTTTTTTAACATTTTTTTTGTGAAACACTAGGGTTCGTGTAAAAAGGAACATGCTTGATTATCGCCTTTTTCGGCATCAAAATTTCTAAAAAAAACTTCAAAAAAAGTTAGATTTTCTACAGAAAAACGGCAAAATCTGCGTAAAAAAATGCTTTTTCTTCAAAAAAATTCCAAGATTTTTTTGCTTTGTACTGCTTTTTTCTTTTATACTTTTTAACCGCAATCTGTAAAAAAATCAAAAAATGCGCTCTGCTTTCGCAGAGCGCACGAGAAACCATCTGTTATTTTTCGTAAGTGAAGTTGTTGATATGCGGACGCAGATCCTCGCCTTCCTGTGCTTCGGCAGACAGAACGGCCTGAACAATGATAGCATTCTCCAGACGTTTCTTTTGCAGACGACAACCATACTCATACGGCTTGGTAATATCGCCGTTAATTAAATCCGCATTGGCGTGGCAGCCACCGCTGCAGAAGAAGCGAGCCCAGCATTTGCTGCACTCCGGCTTAGTAAGAACATGGGTATGACGGAACTTCTGCACCATTTCAGGTGTAACAATACCGGTATCCAGGGTGCCCATCTTATATTGTTCACGGCCGACAAACTGGTGGCACGGATAAATATCGCCATCAGCGGTAATGCAATAGTATTCATGACCGGCGCCGCAGCCTGCCAAGCGCTTAGCTACGCACGGACCGTTATCAAGTGCTACATTAAAATGGAAGAAGTCAAAGGGATCGCCTTCACGACGACGCTCCAGATATGCGCGTGCCAGCTTATCATATTCATTGAAAATAACCGGCAGATCTTCTTCGGTCAATACCCAAGGTTCATCAATACCTACTACAGGCTCTACGGAAATCTCCTTGCCCACCTTAGTCATATCAAGCACATCCTCACAGAAATGGGTGCTGAAATGGGTATAGGTGCCGCGCAGATAGTAGTTTTTGCCCTCACGGCTGTCAATTACCTTCTTGAAGCCGCGTACTGCTGCATCATAGCTGCCGGCTTTATTCGGGAACGGACGCATAGCATCATGAGTTTCCTTCTTTCCATCCAGGCTCAGAACCAGCATAACACGGTTATCGTTGAGGAATTTAATATTATCATCATTCAAAAGAGTACCGTTGGTAGTAAGCGTCAGCTTAATATTCTTACCGGTTTCTTTTTCGCGACGGCGTACATATTCGGTAATATGTACAACAACAGGCCAGTTCATCAGCGGTTCACCGCCGAACATATCCAGCTCCAGGTTATGGCGCTTCTTGCTGCCTTCAATAGCAAACTCGATAGCCTTTTCCGCAGTTTCCTTGCTCATGAGCTGACGGCAGCCACCGAAAGAACCGGTGTCGGCAAAGCAATAACCACAGCGCAGATTGCAGTCATGGGTTACAAGCAGACACAGGGATTTGACAATCGGCTTTTCGGCAAAAGTCGGCGGCACGTCAAAGGAAGGGCTGAAAAGCAGGCCTTCATCCTGCAGGCCGTGCATTTCTTCCAATGCATCGCGCAAATCCTCTTCGCTGTATTTATCCTTCAAAGCAGCCATAGCCTCAGCATCATTGCTGCCATCATAATAATCGAGTAAATCGTAAATAACATCGTCTACAAGATGAACGGCACCGCTGTTGATATCCAGCACAGCCATATTGTCATCAAGACGCATTTTATGTATCAGCATGTATTCCAACCTTTCTTTTTTACATAGATAGTAAAACAGCCCCCTGCACCAGACAGGGAGCTGCATTAAGCTCAGATATTATTTGCAGTGTTCGCAAACCTGGTTGCCAACGGTGCAGGAAGTTTTGCAAGCGGATTGGCAGGAAGCCGGGCACTCGCCGCAGCCACCGGTACGCAGAGTTTTGTTCAGCATTGCTTTATTAACAGTTTTGATGTGTTTACGCATAACGATTACCTCCAAAAAAATATATTATTACTTGTTTTATTTTACCTTGTTTTTGCCTATTTTGCAAGGATTTTTTTAAATTGCTCATTTACAAATACTATTTCGCGACCTATATTCTTCCATTGCATTATCTGTTTTATTATAGCCTGTTTAAACGCTTTTATCCATACAACACCTGTCAGAAAATCATTGCAATACGCGGATAGAAATAATTTAATATTATTTTCTGCTATTTGCTACCCAACCTCAATAATGTATAGTCATGCATTCATAGTAAAATTTCATCGTATATGCTAGAATATTCTTAGTAATTATATAGGAGGTCTGCTTGCTATGAAAATAACACGTATTTTAATCCTTCTGAGCGCTGCCGCCATGCTGACGTATGGTATCTGCAACAGAGAATATCTTGCCGTCTGGCGCAAGGCAGCGACAATTTGTCTGGAGTGTATCGGCATTGGTTAAACGTAAGCTTGTACAAATTTGCACCGCCCTCCTATATAACGGCAATTTTGCAGGCTTTACCGATGGCAATATCTGGAAGGGCAGCAGCAAGAATCTTTGCCTGCCTGGTTTGAACTGCTATTCCTGCCCCGGAGCCTTGGGCGCCTGCCCGCTTGGTTCGCTGCAAAGCTCGCTCAGCGGTGTATTTTTGCGCATTCCCTTCTATGTGCTGGGCTTTATTCTGCTCTTTGCGTTAATCTTTGCGCGTCTTATCTGCGGCTGGGGCTGTCCCTTCGGCCTTGTGCAGGAATTGCTCTACAAAATTCCTACGCCTAAGCTGCAGCGCAACCGCTTTACCTATCTGCTCAGCTATCTGAAATATTTTATTGCATTGATTTTTCTTCTGCTTTTGCCCTTAGCCTTTTATCATTTCACCGGCAGTGGCGTACCTGCCTTCTGTAAATTTATCTGCCCAGCAGGTACTTTGGAGGCTGCTCTGCCCCTGGCATTTTTCAAGCCGCAGATTCGTGAGCTTTTGGGCCATCTGTTTATCTGGAAGCTGACACTGCTGTGCCTTACCGTACTGACAGCCATTTTCATCTATCGCCCCTTCTGCCGCTTCATCTGCCCTTTAGGCGCTATTTACGGACTGTTTAATAAAATCTCCCTCTTTGGCATGAAGGTTAATACTGTAAAGTGCATCAACTGCGACCGTTGTATGGAGCATTGCAAAATGGATTGCCGGCATATAGGCGACAGCGAATGTATCGCCTGCGGTGAATGCCGCAAGGTCTGCCCGGTAAAGGCAATTTCTCTAGGCAAAAAGTTTTAATTTATATACACCTTTTTCTCTTATTCTTATAAGGAGGTCAACATGAAAAAAATCCTGCTTACCTTATCTATGACTGCGCTGCTATTATTTACCGCAGGCTGCAGCTGTCCCTTCTCCGATAAAACTGCCGACAGCAAACCGCAAATGAACACCGCTGCTGCCTCAGCTGCCGAAGTCGCACCCGATTTCAGCTACAAAGAGTTAGGCAGCGGCAAAACCATGCGCCTGAGTGACTTAAAGGGCAAGCCTGTCTTTATCAATTTCTGGGCGACCTGGTGCCCTCCCTGTGTCGGCGAGCTGCCTCATATTGAAAAGAAATACGCCGAATACAAAGACAAAATGCATTTTGTTATTCTCAGCGTAGATGATAACGAACAGGATCCTGCACGTTTCATTAAAAGCAAGGGCTACACCTTCCCCGCTGCCTACGGCAACCATCAGTCACTCGGACGAGCCTACGGCATTGACGCTATTCCGGCATCCTACATCATCAGCGCCGACGGCCATATAGTTGCACGCATCGTCGGCAGCATGAACGAATCTTCCCTCGATGCCTTCCTGCAGAAGGCCTTCTAAAAAGCTAAAAGCAGTCCCGCAACCTTTTTATAAGATTGCAAGGACTGCTTTTTTTACGCCTTCAGCCAGATGCCGGCCTTATAACCGCGCACACCCAGCATCGCCGCACCAATGCAGAGCACAACATCAGGAATAACCTGCAGAATACCGCAGTACCAGATAACCGCCCACACGGAAATCGGAGCATTGATTATATAATTGGACACAACGTAGAACCAAACTAATCCGAACAGATAAACAATGAACATACCGACAAGATTTGCTTCCAACAGGCTACGGAAATTAATTTGCTTAGCCTTGCGCGCCCAGGCACCGTTTACCCATGCCTGCACGATAAAGCCCAGCAGATAACCGAACGTCGGCTGCGCAATATAACCGGGTCCGCCGCCTGATGCAAAAACAGGAATTCCGACCAGACCCATAACAACATAAGTGCCGACGGCAATCGCACCCAGACGCGGTCCGAGCAGCAACCCGGCCAGCAAAGTAAACAAAAACTGCAGTGTATAGACATCAGTGCCTACCGGAATTTTAATAAACGTTCCCACAGTAATAAGCGCAATAAACAATGCGCATAAAATCAGTTCCTTCGTACTCAAATGCATATTTTACGCCTCCAAAGCTTCTGTAACCTCTGTTACAGTTCATAGTTTATAGGATACGCCAGTTTTTATTTATTGTCAACCTATTTTATTTTTACGGTTAACATTGCTTGCAAAAGAAAAGGGAGACAACCGTCTCCCTAAATTTTCCTTACCGCACAAATATGTCGCGCACAATATTGATATCAATGCCCTTGGTCTGCAAAAAGCCGAAGAAATATGCCTGCTCCAGGCGTTTCTTGAAGCCTTCAAGTCCGTTACCGTCATCGGCAACGGTTACGCGGTACATTTCGAAAGGTGCCTTTTGATAAGTCGCCGCCGTATTAACACCTACGTGACCTGTCAGCGCCCTGTAAAAACCGTATTTTTTCGCTGCAGCAATAACCCTGTCGTTATAGCTGCCGTTAGGATAAGCCAAAGTACGCACAATATAACCGTCAAATTTTTTCTTCAGCCAATAACGCGACGTATCCGTTTCCCATACCAGATATTTTTCATCGATAGCAGCCAGCGGATTATGGCTGTAGGTATGCGAACCAAGCTCCATGCCGGCAGCAATCAGCTCCTTGATTTCCTGCTCATTCATATGCAGCTCATCGCCGATGTCCCTATTGATGACAAAGAAAGAACCTTTGGCATCATATTTCTGCAATAACGGCAGGACTACACTGTGATTATTCTTATAGCCATCATCAAAGCTCAAGGCAACGTACTTATCTACACTTTTTCCCTGCTGCAGACGCTCTGCCAGCTCTGCTACCGTCACAATCGTGTAGCCCTGCTCCTTCAGGTACTTCAAATGTGCTTCAAACAGCTCCGGCTTCATAATCAGCGTTTTTGGCCAGTCTGCGCCTTCTTCCGGACCGACAGCGTGATACATCAGTACCGGTGCACCGGTTTTCCTAAAGGCCGCATATTCCTGCTGCCAACGCTCACCGTTAAGCTTCCATGCAACACCTGCAGCCGCCAAAAGTACGACAACCAGCGCCAGGAATACTAAGCATACTTTCTTAATCATTTATCTGCTTTCTCCAATTCCATACCTAAACCTACTGCAATATCCTGCAGCTTTTTCAAACGATGATTTATGCCGGATTTACCCAGGCCACCGGAGTATTCCACCAAATCATTTAACGATACATCGGGATACTGCAGACGCAGACGCGCCGTATCCTGCAATCCCTGAGGCAGCTCGCTCAAGCCCATATGCTCATCAATATAATGGATACAGCTTACCTGACGCACAGCCGCCTTAACCACCTTGTTCAGGTTTGCAGTTTCACAATTTACCGCTCTGTTGACATTGTTGCGCATTTCCTTGACAATGCGGACATTTTCCAGCTCCATCATCGCATTATGTGCACCGATAACACTCAGGAAATTGATAATGCTTTCGCCATCCTTCAGATAAACAATATACTCGTTTTTTCTGTCGGTCAGCTTGGCCTTCAAGGAAAAGCTCTGCATAACCTTAATAATCGTATGAGCAAAATTCTCGTTGCCGGTAACCATCTCCAGATGGTAATCGCTGGCCGGACGGCTGATGCTGCCGCCGCCCAAAAAGGCTCCGCGCAAAAAGGTACGCTTGCCTTCGTGATGCGAAAGCAGCGGATTTTTCAAATCGCCCTCTACACTTAAGAGCTGCAGCTCGTTCAGCGCCTTGCTTACCTGCGGCGCCGGCACTACATGTACCTGATAACGGTTATTCTTCTTCAAACGGCGTGAACGGGTAATAACTACCTCCGTCTGCACTTGATAATTGCTTTTCAACAGCTGCAGTACACGTCTGGCCAAAGCAGCATTTTCTGTAGAAAAGTGGATACCTATATTCATACCGCGGATAACAATTGCACCGCTCATACGCAAAAGACCGAGCAGCTCTGCTTTGTCACCGGTCGCATCGTTAGTTTCTATACGAGATAATTCATTTTTTACATCATTGGAAAAAGACAAGCAGACTCCTCCCTTCTCAGCCGACAAGGCTGCAGCGTCTGTTTTTATTTCTGTTTTTATTTCTGTTTTTATTTCTGTTTTTATTTCTGTTTTTATTTCTGTTTTTATTTCTGTTTATACAGCTTCTTCATGCCTGCACGCATAAAGAAATAATCAAAAAACTGCATACCGCGCCCAAAAAGACGCAGACGATAAATCAAAGCAATAAGTACACGCGCTAATTTACGCGGATCATGACGCACCAGATCATCCTTGCTTATCAAGCGCGCCGGCACAACCGTAATTCCCAGACTGCGGATTTTATCAATATCCGGCGTAATAGGACGCGAGCCTTCAGCATCATACTGACGCAGCTGCTCCGAAGTAACATCCTGGGAATTGACAATAGCGTAATCCAAGAACTGTGTACCGACATGGTCAATCAACGCCTGTACATGGTCATAAGCACCGTAGCCGTCGGTTTCGCCGGGCTGTGTCATAACATTGCAGATGTAAATTTTGATTGCCTTCGAGCGTACAACGGCATCACGGATTCCCTCAACCAACAGGTTAGGAATAACACTGGTATACAGGCTGCCCGGTCCGAAAATAAGTACATCGGCGTTTAAAATTGCATCGATAGCTCCGTTTGCCGCCTGTGCATCCGCCGGCAGCATCATCATCTTCTTAATATGCTTGTGCACCTTAGGAATCTCTGATTCGCCAGTCACAATGCTGCCGTCAGTCATCCGTGCCTGCAGGCGGATATCCTCCAGCGTAGACGGAATAACCCTGCCGCGTACCTTCAGAATCTGGCTCGTAGCATTGAGTCCGGCCTCCATGCCACCTTCAGCCTGTGCCATCGCCGCAATAAACAGATTGCCGAAGCAATGCCCTGCAAGCGGGGAATCGCCCTGAAAGCGGTACTGCATCAAACGTTCCATCAATGGCTCGCGGTCAGCCAGAGCCGTTAGGCAGTTACGCAAATCACCGGGCGGAATAATACCCAGCTCCTTGCGCAAACGTCCGGAAGAACCGCCGTCATCAGCAGTTGTTACTACGGCCGTACAGTTATTAGTAATATACTTCATGCCGCGCAGCAGCGTCGACAAACCGGTACCGCCGCCGACAACGGTAATGGCAGGGCCACGTGTCAGCTTGCGCTGCATAAAAATCGTTTCCATCAATGAACCGTTTTTGTCGGGCACTACAACAGATACTACCGAACTGATTAAGCGGCGTGTTCCGTACACCATAATAGCAAAGCCCACGATAAGAAAGCCCACGCCCATCGTCATAATCAGGCCGTTTGAATAGCGTCCTGTTGTCAGATAGGTCATCTGGAAAAGCAGTTCTTCTGCCTTGCCCATCAGCTGATAATTAAAAAACAAAGCCAGTCCCAAAGCACATAAAAGTACACCTACCGCAAAAAGCAGCAGCCAGCGCTTCAAATTAATGCCGGGACACAGCCAACTAATCCAACCCATTAGGCTCCTCCCTTACTTTCTGTGAGGAATATCACGATGCGTCACATCAACGCTGTAACCCTTTTCACGCAGATATTCGTACAATTTATTGGCAATAAAAACGCTGCGGTGCTGTCCGCCTGTGCAGCCTACGCTGATAACAAGCTGTGCCTTGCCTTCGTTAATATATTGCGGTACAAGAAAATCAAGCAGCTGCTCCTCCAGCTTAAGATACTGGAAGGTCTGCGGATAGCGGCAGATAAAATCCGCTACCGGGCGGTCGTTGCCAGTCATATTGCGCAGCTCCTCCACATAAAACGGATTCGGCAAAAAGCGTACATCAAGCACCAAGTCACTGTCCAGCGGCAGGCCATGCTTGAAGCCGAACGAACGCACAACAATGCCCATACGCTCTTTAGAAGAGCCCTCGCCAAACATTTCCGTTACCTTAGCCTTCAGCTGTGCCGTAGTCAGCGTTGAGGTATCAATAATATGCGTAGCCTTTTCGCGCAGCGGATCAAGCAATTCACGCTCACAAGTAATATTCTTCAGCAAGGTATTGCGCTCACCCAAGGGATGACGACGACGCGTTTCCTTGTAACGGCGCACCAGTGTCGCATCGGAAGCATCCAAAAACAGCAGCTCATATTTTTGGCCGCTGGCCTCCATCTCATCCAAAACCTGCAGCAGCTTATCAAAAAAGCGTCCGCCACGGATATCAACAACAAGAGCTACCTTGTCCTCCGAGGTCTGACGGCAAAGCTCCGCAAACTTAGGAATCAAGGTTGCCGGCAAATTGTCAATGCAAAAGAAATTTAAATCCTCCAGGGTACGCACAACCTGCGTTTTGCCTGCACCGGACATACCGGTAATAATAAGAAAGTGTGACTGCATTTTGCTTCACCTCTTGAAAGTCATTAGTAAATTATATTATATCATAAAATTTGCCGTAGAGGGCAGTGCGTCCGCAAATAAATGATGGATTGATGATGCAGAAGATGGTGCGTTATCGAATAAATGCGTGCGTCAGAACGTGCCGGATTCAAAGAAGCAATCCCGACGGCGTATTTCTCATACGTCGAGGGAATGGTGATGCGTAAGACGGTGCGTTATCACGCACGCATAAAAAAATAAGCAGACTGGTCGCAACTCCAGTCTGCTTATCTTTTTGAGATTTTAAGGTGTAAGATTTGTATTAAAAATTCATGGAAAACTAATTAATCAAGATTCGGCACGCTGCGCGGACGGTCAAGATCCTTGAGCATCTGCATATCGCGATCAGTACCACGGCCGGCAGTAGTCAAGTAACCACCAATCATAATGCCGCTTGCACCGCCATTGAGTGCCAGTGCCTGCAGGTCACGCAGGTTTACTTCGCGACCGCCTGCGGTACGGATTTGTGCCTTCGGCAGAACAAAACGGAAAACAGCGAACGCACGCAGAATTTCCAGCGGCGGCAGCGGTTTGTTGTTTTCAAACGGAGTGCCCGGAATCGGAGTCAGCATATTCAGAGGTACACTGTCAATACCAAGCTCCTTCAGAGTGAAGGCCCATTCTACACGCTGCTCACGTGTTTCGCCAAGTCCTAAAATGCCACCGCTACAAACCCGCAGGCCGGCAGCCTGTGCATTTTTGATGGTAACAAATTTATCAGCATAGGTATGAGTAGTGCAGATATTCGGGAAATTGCTGCCTGCGGTTTCCAGATTGGAATGATAGCGGGTTACACCGGCTTTGCGCAGCTCTTTTGCCTGCTCTACAGTCAAAATGCCCAAAGAAGCGCAAACTTCAATGTGCAGTTCTTCTTTAATACGTTTCAGGGTACGGCAGATATTTTCA
This sequence comes from Phascolarctobacterium sp. Marseille-Q4147, assembly GCF_017968825.1. Classification (NCBI taxonomy): domain Bacteria; kingdom Bacillati; phylum Bacillota; class Negativicutes; order Acidaminococcales; family Acidaminococcaceae; genus Phascolarctobacterium; species Phascolarctobacterium sp. Marseille-Q4147. Next base: position 276,700 of record NZ_CP072874.1, read on the forward strand.
AAGTCATCGGCCTTGCTCTGTCCGCGACCGCTGGTAACGATGGAGAAGCGTACAGCGCCTGCTTCCTTAGCTTTTTTAGCTGCATTGAAGATTTCCTCTTCGCTCAGCAGGCCGTATTCCTTAACACCGGTATGATAATGTGCGGATTGTGCGCAGAACTTGCAGTTCTCGCTGCATTTACCGCTACGGCCGTTGATGATTGCACAGCAGTCAACAGCATCGCCGGCATATTTTTGGCGAATCTTGTCAGCCATGGCCAAAAGCAGCATGGTGTCATCATCGCTCACGTTAATCAAAAATTCAGCTTCTTCTTTAGTAATAGCCTGACCGTTCAAAACCTTCTCGGCCAGTGCAATAATCTTTTGCATTGTAATTCACATCCCTAACCTTAGTAGTTAACCGACGCTATTCGTTGGTTAACTGTATCTATTATATAGCAGAATTCCGCTTGCGTCAACCGTTAATTTGCAGAAGTTAACTTCAATATAACAAAAAGCACGCCATGCCGCGAGCCAAAGCTCACAGCGCAGCGCGCTATTACAGTAAATATCAGCGAATACCCGCGATACCCAAAATCAAGCCCAAAACACCGCTCACGCACAGGGTACGGATAACACTCATCTTATGACGGATACACCACAGAGAAATCGGCAGCACAATGCAGCCAAGCAAATCCACCTTGGTAAAATCCTTCGGCAGTGTTTCCGTATTCCACAGCGCCAGCATTACAAAGCTCAATCCGGCAGAGCAGATGAGTGCCACAACCGCAGGACGCAGACCGTTCAGAATACCGCGAATCGGACCGATATCGCCATATTTAAAGAATAATTTTGCGAGTGCCAGTACAATGAACACCGACGGAAAAACAAAACCCACAGTTGCAGCAATAGCACCGGGCAAGCCTGCAACCTTTGTACCGACGAACGTCGCTGCATTGATACCGATTGGACCCGGTGTCATCTGCGAAATAGTAAAAATATCAATAAACTGCGGCATAGTCATCCATGCATGATTTTCAATAACCTCCGCCTGAATCAACGGCATAGAAGCATAACCGCCGCCGACGCAAAAGGCACCAACCTTGACAAAGCTCCAGAAAAGCTCCCAATAAATATACATCTCGCTACCTCCTTACGCGTACTTTTTGTCACGCAGCAGGAAGAAGCCGATAATAGCATCCACAACGACTGCATACATCAGATTTACATTAAAGAAATAATTGGCAATAAAGGTACCGACAATAATCAAAAGCGGCAGTGCAAATTTTTTCTTCAGCTCTTTTTTGAGCAGGTCGATTGCAACGTTAATAATAATAGCCGTCGCACCGCACTGCATGCCCTTCAAAACCAGCTGAATATACTGGTTATGCGCAAAGGCATCATAAGCATAGGAAATAACGCTCAGGGTAATCAGCGGCGGCAGAATAGTTGCCAGCAAAGCAGTAAGCGTACCGCGGATACCGCCAAGCTTGTAGCCCATGCTGATTGCCGCATTGGCTGCCACAACACCCGGCGCAGACTGCGCAATCGCCACAAGGTTCAGTGCTTCCTTATCATCCATCCATTTATACTCATCAACAAATTTGGCCTTCAACAGCGGAATGATTACAAAACCACCGCCGATAGTAAAGGCACTAATTATAAAGGTCGATTTAAACAGCTTCCAGTAAAAATCTTTTTCGGCTGCAGCTTCACCCATTATCAACAGCTCCTTCTGTCTATAGAATGAAATTATTATAGCATATTTGCCAGCAAAAAAACATAATTAGACTACACTAATACCTAGAAAATTTTTCACATCAGCTTTTTTGTAACAAAAAAGCACACCCTGCTACCAAATCAGTAACATGGTGTGCTATCTATAGCCTACTCAAGCTATATTATACAGTTTTGACATCCGGTCTGCAGCTTACATCATACCGGGCATGCCGCCGCCCATCGGAGGCATTGCCGGCATAGCAGCGCCTTCCTTAGCAGGTTTGTCAGCTACGATGGATTCAGTGGTCAGAACCATAGAAGCGATGCTTGCAGCATTTTGCAGTGCGCTTCTGGTAACCTTAGTCGGGTCAACGATACCTGCTTCGATCATGTCAACATACTCTTCGGTCAGAGCATTGAAGCCATAGCCCTTGCGGCTGCGTTTAATGGTATCAACGATAACAGCGCCTTCCAGACCAGCGTTGTAAGCGATTTGACGAACAGGCTCTTCAATAGCGCGTTTAACGATTTCTACGCCGGTCTTCTCATCGCCGGTAGCTTTGATTTTTGCCAGAGCAGGCTGTACTTGCAGCAGAGCAGTACCGCCGCCGGCAACAATGCCTTCAGCAACAGCAGCGCGGGTAGCGTTCAGAGCATCTTCAATGCGCAGTTTTTTATCTTTCAGCTCAACTTCGGTAGCAGCGCCGACTTTGATAACAGCTACGCCACCGGCCAGTTTAGCCAGACGTTCTTGCAGTTTTTCTTTATCGAAATCAGAAGTGGTTTCCGGAATTTGTGCACGGATTTGAGCAACACGTGCAGCAATAGCATCTTTATCACCCAGGCCATCAACGATAGTAGTCAATTCTTTGGTTACACGAACCTGACCTGCGCGGCCAAGGTCTGCCATGCTTGCGCTGTCCAGTTTACGGCCAACTTCTTCACTGATAACGGTTGCACCGGTCAGAGTAGCGATATCCTGCAGCATTGCTTTACGACGGTCGCCGAAGCCAGGAGCTTTAACAGCAACAGCCTTGAAGGTGCCACGCAGTTTGTTAACAACCAGGGTTGCCAGTGCTTCGCCTTCAACATCTTCAGCGATGATTAAGAGTTCGCCGCCGTTTTGAACAACTTTTTCCAGAACCGGCATAATGTCGGCAATCATGGTGATTTTTCTATCAGTAATGAATACATACGGATTGCTCAGTACAGCTTCCATTTTATCAGCATCGGTTGCCATATACGGGGAAATGTAGCCACGGTCGAACTGCATGCCTTCAACAGTTTCCAGATGAGTTTCCATGGTCTTGGATTCTTCAACAGTGATAACACCGTCGTCGCCAACTTTTTCCATAGCGTCGGCAATCAGGTTACCGATTTCATCATCAGCTGCGGAGATGGAAGCAACTTGTGCTTTTGCAGCCTTGGTTTCAACCTTTTGGGAAACATTTTTCAGTTCGTCAACCAGTACGTCAACTGCTTTTTTGATACCTTTTTTCAGAACCATCGGGTTAGCGCCGGCAGCAACGTTGCGCATGCCTTCGTTAATCATAGCCTGTGCCAGAACGGTAGCAGTGGTGGTGCCGTCGCCGGCAACATCGTTGGTTTTGATGGATACTTCTTTAACCAGCTGTGCGCCCATGTTTTCAAACGGATCTTCCAGTTCGATGTCGCGGGCAATGGTTACACCGTCATTGGTGATGGTCGGTGCGCCGAATTTCTTTTCCAGTACAACGTTACGGCCTTTAGGACCGAGGGTTACTTTTACAGCGTCAGCCAGAGCATTTACGCCACGCTCCAGGCTACGACGAGCTTCTTCATTAAACAGAATTTGTTTAGCCATTTTATATCGCTCCTTTGAAAATTCAATTACAAATTAATTACAGTTTTTATGTTACTTCTCAATTGTAGCTAAGATATCGCGTTCGCTGAGAATCAGGTAATCCTTACCTTGATGTTTAACAGGAGTACCGCTGTATTTTGCGAAGATAACTTCATCGCCAACTTTTACTTCAGGTTTAATCAGAGTGCCGTTGTCGCTGTATTTGCCTCTGCCTACAGCCAGAACCTTGCCCTGTTGCGGTTTTTCTTTTACTGCAGTATCCGGCAGGAAAATGCCGCTGGCAGTTTTTTCTTCTACTTCTACAACCTCTACAATTACGTGATCAGCTAATGGTTTTAACATTTTTATAACCCCTTTCGAGTATTCTTACTTACGTGAGAGTAATTTGCTTCTTGGTTATTAGCACTCATTTACTCTGAGTGCTAACCACAATTCTTATTATATCCATATTAGGAAAAATTGCAAGTACTTTTTCACTGTTTTTTACAAATTTGTCGCAAATTCTTCTTCACGCCCTCAAAAATCGGCTTCAGCGCCTTGTTTTTTTGCTTCGCAGGCCCATTTTTTTGCTTGGGCACAAAAAAAAGAGCAGTTTCCACTGCCCTTTCAGTTCATTGTTGTCTTTTGGCCGCAGCTGCAATAATGCTTTCCGCCAGCTCCTTTAAGCTGATGCGTTTTGCCATACTGAACTGCTGCATCTTACGATATGCTTCCTGCTCGGTCATTCCGTGCGCTGCCATCAGGATACCCTTGGCACGGTCCAGCAGCTTGCGGTTCTCCAGGCTTTCCTTCAGCTTATCAAGCTCCAAATTAAGCTTATGCATTTCCTGAAAGCGTTTGGCCGCAATCTCCATCGCCGGGAAAAGCTGTTCCTCACGTACAGGCTTAACCAGATAAGCAATAACGCCTGCATCCGATGCCTGCTCAACAATATCCTGCTGACTGTAAGCTGTAAGCAGCAATACCGGCGCAATATTATCGGCAGCAATAATTTTTGCCGCCGTAATGCCGTCCATAATCGGCATTTTAACATCCATAATAATAAAATCAGGCTTCAATTCCGCAGCAAGCTTTACTGCCTCCTGTCCGTTGGCTGCCTCGCCTACTATTTCATGACCGGCATCCGCCAGCATTTCGCGCAAATCAAGACGCAAAATAGCTTCGTCATCTGCCAATAATATTCTCAGTTTATTTAACATCTTCCAGTCCCCCCCTTTGGAATTGTTACTAAAGCAAGTGTACCGCCATCATCACGATTCGCCAAGCTAAAGCTCCCCTGCAGGTCTGCTTCCGCCATAGTCTTGATAATTTTCAATCCTAAGCTTTGACGGCTGCTGTTTAAAGAAAATCCTTCCGGAAGACCTACACCGTCATCGACAATCGATAAAACATAACGCTTGCTTTCTTCCGCAAAGCGCACATTAAGGCTGCCACTCATGCGTCCTTCGTAAGCATGTTCTATAGTATTCTGCAATAATTCGTTGAGAATCAAAGCGATGCTTGTTGCCTTATCAGACGGCAGCTGTACAGGATCTGCTTTAAAATCGGCATGCAGGATAAATTCCGGATGCAGCATACTGCTGATAATTGCCTGATAAATTCCCTTAGCCACCTTACCGACATCAATCAGACCGGTATCCTGCTGCGAAAGATACTCATGCACAATAGCAATGCTGTTGACTCTGTTGACGCAGTCACGCAAAACTATTTTGGTTTCGTCACACTGCGCGCGACGCTCCTGCAGGCGCAACAGACTGGCGATGGTCTGCAAATTGTTCTTTACACGGTGATGAATCTCTTTAATTACCACAGATTTTATCAGCAGCTCCTCATCCTTTTTGCGCAGCTCGGTAATATCTTGCAAAATGACAATAGCACAACCGGCCTTAGGCCTGGGAATTACCGGCAGAATACGTATGGAAAGCAAAATGCCATGCATCGTAAATTCCTTGCTTTCCGCCGTGCCTGTTTCCATAACCATACCGACCAACGGCCAGTTGATAGCAACATCATTGGTACGGCAGCCGACAAGATGAGAAATATCCATAACATCAAACATATGACGCGCACGATTGTTGGCAGCAACAATCACTCTGTTGGCATCTACTACCATAATGCCGTCAGAAGGCAGCAGTCGCCGATAATTGCTGTTATTGCTGACATCCTGCCGCAGATTACACAAAAGCTCCAACGACTGAGCAATAATAATATCATCGGGAGCAGCACTTTCAAAGCTGACGGCACCGTAGCAATGTCCGCGGCTGTCACGCAGCGGAAAAACCTTCAGACTGTTGAACATGCCCAAAGCCCATTCACGCTTGCCGTTAACAGGCACGTTTTTCTGCAGCACACGCGCAACAAGCGGCTCTTCAACCGCACGCACACGTCGCCCTGTCATATCAGGACGCACATTGCCAACCTGAGTCATCGGCTGTTCCTGCTTATAAACATTTAAAAACTTTTTATTTTCTCCCGGCAGATAAATCGTCACAGCAGCATGCGCTATATCTGCTGCCAAGCCGAGCACCTGTGGCATAGCTTGTAAACTGTTTCTTTGTTCTGCTGTTAAATTGCTCAGCATGTTTCCCCTCTTCTTCCTGCTGTTGTCCTTTCCACAGCTTTTTCTGATTAATCCACTATTTTATCCACTATATCCACAAGCTTTTCCACAACATTAATGCGCTTATATGTGGATATTGCCCGTTTATCCACAATATCCACAGGCTTATGCACTATAAAAGACACTTGTTTAGCCTAATTTCAATGATGGATTAGCGTTCAAGTCCAATGGACTGAAGCTACCGGCCTGATACATAAAATAACCACGGCAGGCAATCATTACAGCATTATCGGTACACAAAATCGGCGTCGGATGCACCAGCTGGGCACCAATCTCCTCCATAGCCTTTGCCAGTGTGTTTTGCAAAGTTTTATTGGCAGAAACGCCGCCGGCCAGCACAATTTTATTGTAGCCTGTATGCTGCATTGCATGCACCGCTTCCTTAACCAATGCATCAACAACCGCACGCTGGAAGGAGGCCGCAACATCGCTGCGGTTCACCTCACGGCCTGCCTGCTGCTGATTATGCAGATAATTGATTACGGCGGATTTCAGACCGCTGAAGCTGAATTCGTAAGGCTTATCCAGACGTGCTACCGGAAAATCAATAGCATGGTCATTGCCGCCCAATGCCAAGCGCTCAATTTCCGGACCGCCGGGATAAGGCAATCCCATAACGCGGGCAATCTTATCGAAGGCTTCACCTGCTGCGTCATCACGTGTTTGCCCCAAAAGCTCAAAGCTGTTGTAGCCGGTAACCTTCAGCAATGCCGTGTGTCCGCCGCTGACAACCAGCGCCATGAACGGCGGCTTCAGTTCGCTGTCTGCCAAAAAGTTGGCAAATACATGGCCTTCAAGATGGTTGACACCTATCAACGGTTTATCCGTTGCCCAGGCCAGCGCCTTGGCAGCCGAAAGACCGACCAGCAGCGCGCCTACAAGACCAGGTCCGTAGGTAACGGCAACAGCATCTATCTGCTCCATGCCGACGCCAGCCTGAGACAAAGCCTCGTCAATAACAGGCATAATATTCTCGATATGCTTACGCGAAGCAATTTCCGGCACAACACCGCCGAATTTGCGGTGAATAACGATTTGGGAGGAGATAATGTTGCTCAGTACCTCACGCCCGTTCTTTACTACGGCAGCCGCAGTTTCATCACAGCTGCTTTCAATACCTAAAATATATACATCCTTCTGCTCTTTATTCATGGCCTGCTCCTTCTTTATACAGCCACATTATAACTGCATTTTCATGATTGTCTTCGTAATAATTCGGACGAATGCCTTCGCTGGCAAAGCCACAGGTCAGATAAACCTTCTGCGCGGCAATATTTCCCTCGCGCACCTCCAGCGTCATAGCCGTAGCGCCAAGCTCCCAGGCCTTGTTTACTAAGGCTGCCGTCAGGCGCGTACCATAGCCCTGGCCGCGTTCTTCATCGGCAACAGCCACACGGGTAATCTGCGCTTCGCCTGCCACCAGCCAGAAGCCTGCATAACCGACAAGCTTGCCGGCACATTCCATTACCAGATAGGTAGTCAGCTCGTTGGCTATTTCATTACGCAGCATATTTTCATTCCAGGCATCATAAAAGGATTGTGCCTCTATGCCAACCAAAGCCGGAATATCCGCTTCCGTCATTGCTCTGAAGCTTATTGTTGCTTGTGCTTCTTCTCCCACAATTCCTCAGCCTCCGATCTTCTGATATAGTATGGCTCCAGGCCAAAAATTTTCTTATCGTTTTCTGCATCAAATTCTGCCAAGGCAGCCAAAGCAACAGAGCTGCCTTTAGGCATACGCAATGCTTCGGGTGCCACGCTGATAAAATCAGGCAGACCGTTTTTTGCGAGCTTGGTGCACTCGCCCAAAAGCAACGCAGGGGTTCCATGCAACGCAATTCTTTCTAATGCTTTTTCCGCACTGACAACCTCAACAGGTGCAAGCTCTACAAGCTCACCGTTGCGCCATTCATATAAGGCCTGATAAAAATTGCCCTTTTGCGCATCCAGCACCGGTGACAGCACCCTGCCTTCAAGCTGAATATTATAAGCCATAGCCTTTAAAGTATCAACTCCGTGCAGACAGCACTGCCAGCTGTAGGCCATAGCTTCCGCAGTTGCCAGACCGATACGCAAACCGGTAAAAGAACCGGGTCCCATGCTGACAGCCAAAAGCTCGATGTCCTGCTTTTGTACACCGGTACGCTGCAGCAGCTGGTCTAATTGCGGCAGCAGTCCTTCACTATGTGTCATCCCCATATTAATCGTATATTCAGCTAAAATTTCCTTATCACGGCATAATGCAATCGTGCACACCTTAGTGGCCGTATCAATTGCCAAAGTCAGCATCTTCTTCTACCTCCCGCAGCAGTTTTTCATATCTTTCACCCTGAGCCTGCAGCACAGCACGACGGCCTTCACCATCATGCAGCAAAGTAATCTGCAGATATTCCTCCGGCAGCTCCTCCTTAAACAGCTCAGCCCATTCAATCAGTGTTACACCATCGCCTCCGGCATATTCCTCAAAGCCGATGTCCTCCAGCTCCTCCGGACGGTTGAGGCGATATAAATCAAAATGCCTTATTTCCAGCTCACGCCCCTGATAAACATTCATGATAGCAAAGGTAGGACTGTTGACATCCTCCGCAGCTGCTCCCAAGGCCACAGCAACACCACGGCTGAGCAGTGTTTTGCCTGCGCCCAGGTCACCGCTCAGGCAGAAAACGTCACCGCTTGCCGCATGCTTGCCCAAAAGTCTTCCCAAGGCTTCTGTTGCAGCGCTGTCCTGCAAATAAATTTCCATAACCAACTCTCCTCACATTTGGCAAAAACACTTGCCATAGTAATCAATAATTTGAAAAAGCGGCACCAGACTTACCAGTACCGCTTCTTTGTTTTTTACAATAAAGTTGTATTACGCGTCAGCGGATCCTCAATATCCATATGACCACTCAAGGTAATAGCCTTTTTACCTTCTATCAGAATCTGTACCCGTTTAATTTCCGGAAACTCTGTCAAGGTATTGGTAATAGCGTAGCAAAGCATCATCTCACCATAGGATCCTTGTCCCTTCTTTGCCAGCTCGCGCGTAAAATCAGCATAGGCAGTGCCGTCCTGCTCAATTTTAAGACTGCGCACCTTAGTACCGATAGGTACAACATCATCCATCTTCGCGTCCTGCGGTTTAGTAGTCACCAAAGCAATCAAAGCATTTTCCGGCAAACTTTTGCCGTTATCCTTCATCGTAATTTTTTCCGGTAACAGCTTTTCGCTGCCATCGGAAGCTGCACGATAAACAATAAAGCTGATATCCTTTTTTTCCTGCACTGCAGCAGTTACCGCATTCTTAGCATCCTCTTTCGGCGGAACATTTTCACTGCAACCGCTTGCTATTACTGCACACAAAAGCAGCATCAATAAAATTAGCTTTCTCATTCTTGCCGCCTCCGTATTATGCAAAATATTTTTCAATGCCTTCAGCAATCAGACGAGCTGTCTTCTTCTGGAACCATTGTCCCTTCATCAAGGTCAGCTCCTTTTCATTGCTGATAAAGCACATTTCTACCAAAACTGCCGGCATACTGATACGCTTGATAACATAAAAGTTTGCCTGACGTACACCCAAATCATCTACACCAAAATTAGCAGCCAGCTTATTTTGGATATTTTTGGCTAAGCGCAAATCATTATCGGTTTTCGGATAGTAGTATGTAGAAAAACCACCAACATTTTTATTGACCGAAGAATTAATATGCAGGCTGACGAACATATCCGAATTATATTTTTCGCCTACGTTTACACGTGCCTGCAGTTCCTCTGCATCACTGGCATTAGGTCCGAATACATCAACATCGGTAGTACGCGTCATATAAACCTTGGCACCCTTATCTTCCAGAATTTCCTTAACTATTTTTGTAATAGCCAAGGTGATATTTTTTTCTTTGGTACCATCACTGCCGATAGCGCCCGGATCGCTGCCGCCATGGCCTGCATCTAAGGTAATAATTTTACCGTCAAGGCCGCCGCTTGTGCGGAACCTGCCGTTTCCTTTGATTACAGCAAGCTTATCAGCATCAGATTTATTGACCGGTTTATTTACTGTTGTTTCTGTTTTGGCAGCTGCAGTATTTTTCTTATTATCGTTTTTCTTTTTACTGCTGCTCTTCTTTTTGTCCGCTTTCTTATCCGCTGCGGTACTTGTTTTTATAACGGTATTTTTCTTGATACTGCTGTTAGTCTTTGTCGGACGGTTGCTTACTACCGGTCTGTTGCTTACAACGGTGGTTGCAGCACCGGAACCGCTGTAGGAAGCCTGGCGCGGCGTAACATCAAGCACTACACGGAAGGGACGGCCTGTTGCAGGATCCTTCTTTAAGACGAAAGCCTTATAGCTTTTTTCCAGCAGGCGCTGTTTCAGCGGTACACGCACCACCGTATAGCTGCCTTTATCCACAATTTTCAAGAAATCAGCCAAAGAGCTTTTTACAGCCTTACTATGCGGCACCTGCGCTCCCTTATCAGCATTCACCGTCAGATTCAGCGTATCGCCTTCCATATCAACAGCATAGCCTGCAGTATCCGTTACATCAACAACAATACGCAGAACGTCTGCTTTATTGACACCCCATTTTACATCTGTTATCTGCGCCGCCTGAGCAACCGCGTCTAAAAGCATACAGCAGGCCAGCAGCGTCAGCAGGAAAATCTTGCGCAATAGTTCCACCTCGCAAACTTACACACTCTTACCGAAGATTTTACTTCAACAATTTATTTTAACACTAATTACAGAAGTCTGTAAACAAAATTACCGTTAAAGCATTAATTGCCCTTCAGAACCTCACAGCGGGCCTCCGGCAAAAACTGCGCCAGCTCGCCTGCTGCTAGTCCGATATCAATGCCGCTGATATCCGCAGCCTTTCCGTGCAGATAAACACCGCACACAGCAGCCTCCTGCAGAGTAATCTCCTGCGCTGCCAGACCGGCAATGATACCTGTCAGCACATCACCGCTGCCACCTGTAGCCAAAGCACTGGAGCCGGTGCTGTTGACATAAACAGTGCCATCCGGGCAGGCAATAACGGTCGGCGCTCCCTTGAGCACCAGCACAGCATTCCATTCCTGAGCATATTGTGCGGCAATATTGATACGGTCAGCATTAATTTCACTGATTTCCTTGCCGATAAGACGTGCCATCTCACCGGGATGCGGAGTCAGCACCTTTGCTGCCTGCATCTGTGTCAGAATTTCCGTATGTCCCTGTAATGCTGTCAATGCATCCGCATCAATAACAACAGGTACCTGCACCTGCAGCAGAATATCACGCACCACCTGCTGTGTGCTTTCGCTTGTGCCTAAGCCGGGTCCGATTGCCAATACATCGGCAGCATTAGCATTTTTTACTACATCGCCTGTTGCGCCGCCGCCAAGGATACCGGGCATACGCTCCAGCAAGCCGTGCACCATAACCTCCGTGAGCTTGCCTGCAAGCACATCACGGCTACTGAGCGGAGTATAAAGCGCTACCAAGCCTGCACCGGCCTTAACTGCGGCGTAGCTGCTCAAAGCAGCAGCACCTGTGAAGCCTGGGCTGCCGGCACAGATAACAGCACGTCCTGCATCGCCCTTATGCGCATCTGCTTTACGCAGCGGCAGCAGCTCGCGCACAATATCGTCTGTCAGACGATATTTTTTGCTTGCACATTCCTCTACCATTTTTGCAGGCATACCTATATCTGCCAGCTCAATGTCACCGCAATATTCACGGCCGGGATAGAGCAAAAGACCGGTTTTCAACAAAGCCATCGTCACTGTTTTATCCGCACGTACAGCATTTTCAGAAACAGCACCATTGTCTGCATTTACACCTGTCGGTACGTCAACAGCAACAATATATTTTTCGCTGTCATTCATCAGTCTGCAGGCACGCAGCAAATCGCCCTCCAGCTCGCCATGAAAGCCGGTTCCTGCTAAAGCATCAACCAAAATATCAGCCTTCGCAGCAGCCAGCTCTGCTACTACCCAGTCATCCTCGCCGGCAATAGCCTCTACCTTAGCATCAGTTTTTTGCAGCATCGCCAGCTCTGCCGCAGCATCACCAGTCACAGCCTCGAGTGCCTTGCCTACGACAAAAACGCGCACTCTTGCGCCATAATTTTGCAGCCAACGGGCAGCACCGAAGCCATCACCGCCATTATTGCCGCCACCGCAAAAAACAACTACGCTCTTACCATCCAGCTCGTCTAAGCTATCATTAACAGCATCGGCAACAGCCTGCGCTGCATTATCCATCAACAAGATTCCCGGTACAGCATATTCCGCTGTCGCCAGTTGATCAAGCTGTTTCATTTCCTGTACATTTACTAATTTCATTTGTCATCCTCCATTATTACATACGCCACAGCAAACTCTCTGCTATGGCTTAAGCTGATTTGTATATTTTTTACTCCAAGCTGTTTTGCCAACATTGCAAAGTGACCGCTAAGCTGCACCAAAGGCTTGCCCAGCCCATCGTTGTCTACGGCTATTTCCTGTAGCGAGCCTTCGCGCAGACCGGTTCCCAATGCTTTCAGCACCGCTTCTTTAGCAGCAAAGCGTGCTGCAAAGCTTGCTGCTGCCTGCTGTCCCCTTCTTTGACAATAGGCAGCTTCCTCAGCAGTAAACACTCGCCGGATAAAAGATTCGCTCTTTATTGCCCGGGCAATACGTTCTATTTCAATAATATCACAGCCTATGCCTACTATCATATGCTTTCACTCCTTCACACAGCTTCGTAACTATTATTAATTCTTGCAAGTATATCCAAAATCCTTTTTTTATTTTTGATTTTCACAAAGATATTGCAAAATTTAAAGAGATTCTTCTTTTACCACAGATATCGGCAAGCTTAACTTCTTCATCATTGCAAAAATCCCCGATATCGCGCAAATACGCAATACCGGGGAAATAGTTTTTTATTAAGCTGCTGTTAAATCAGAAGCAGGCAATCTGTCCGTCTGTACGCTTTTCGGTTGCACCGCACAGCACGCCATCCTCATCGCGGATAATAATCTGTCCGCGGCCCATATGATACGGGTCGGGCTGAACCACAACATTATGGCCCATACGCTGCAGCTGACGGATAATGTGGTTAGGAGTATCCTGCTCAACTTCTACAGTTTTACCGCCAATCCACTGCCATCTCGGCGCATCCAGTGCCTGCTGCGGATTCAGGCCGAAATCAATCATGTTCATAGCAACCTGAACATGAGCCTGCGGCTGCATAAAGCCGCCCATAATACCAAAGGCACTCACAGCCTGACCATCCTTGGTCATGAAGGCAGGAATAATGGTATGGTACGGACGCTTGCCACCCTGCAAAGCATTCGGATGGTTTTCATCAAAAGAGAAGTTCTCGGCACGGTCATTAAAGGAAATAGAAGTACCTGGTACAACGATACCGCTGCCAAAGCCACGATAGTTGCTCTGAATCATGCTGACCATATTACCCTCGGCATCAGCGGTGCAGAAGTAAACAGTGCTGCTATAACGCGGGTCACCTACAACCGGCTCCAGCGCTTTATCATTAATCAGAGCACGGCGGTCTGCGGCATAGCGCTCACTCAAAAGCTGCTCGGCAGTAACCTTCATGTAGGAAGGCTCGGCAACATATTCTTTAGTATCAACAAAGCTCAGCTTCATAGCTTCGATTTGCTTGTGCATTGTTTCTACGGTATCGCGCTCAGTAAAGTTGTAACCCTTAAGAATGTTCAACGCCATAAGTACGGTAATACCATGACCGTTAGGAGGCAGCTCCCAGATATCGTAGCCGCGATAGTTAACGCTCAGCGGTTCAACCCATTCCGGTTTGTAGGCTTCAAGGTCGCTCTTGCGCAGGAAGCCGTTATGCTCCTGCATAAAAGCGTCAATCTTATCTGCCAGTTCACCTTTATAGAAAGCATCACCATAGGTTTCGGCAATCAGGCGCAGGCTTTTAGCCATATCGGGATTCTTAAATACTTCGCCCGGCTGCAGCCAATGACCGTTAGGCTCAAAGGTATCAAACCAGCCTTTGAATTCCGGTCTGTCTTTATATTTGGTATAGAAGCCGTCAGCCTCTTCCCACAGGCGGCTCATGTTCGGAGAAACAGGATAGCCGTTTTCCGCATAGTTGATGGAGGGTTCCATAACAGTTTTGATAGGCAGCTTGCCAAACTTTTTATGAATTTCCATCCATGCGCCTACAGCACCCGGAACGTTAATCGGCTCAACACCATAGGGAGGAATTTTATCAAAGCCACGTTCCTTCAAAGCTGCGATAGAAGCAGCCATCGGAGCCGGGCCGCTGCCGTTAATACCATACAGCTTGCCCTTATACCAGATAAGTGCAAAGCAGTCACTGCCAAGGCCATTACCGGTAGGCTCAACTACAGGCTGACAGGTTGCAACAGTAATAGCGGCATCAATTGCGTTACCGCCCTTAAGCAAGGTTTGCAGGCCTGCGGAAGCAGCGGTAGGATTACCTACGCATACCATACCGTTTTTAGCATAAACAACACTACGTTTAGAAGCATACGGATAATTTTGTGCATCAAATTTCATTGCTATTCTCCTTTACCAACTTACAGGAATTTCTCTAAAATACCGGCAGTAATTACCGAGAAAGTAGTAACGGTAGCAAAACCGCCTACAAGATATTTCGGCATAATGGCATCGTTGACAACCTGCCTTTCCTCTTCCGTTTCACCTGTAGCAATCGCAATTTCGTTTGCTACCAGATAGGTGGCCGGGAAGCCCAAAAGCTGCATTACGGCTACACCCATAGCCAGGTTTCTGTTGCCCAGGATTTTCCACAGCGGCAGAATATAGAAGAACAGGAAAAGTACAGCAAATACCACGATAAATACCATAATGGTATTAAAGCTCAATACAATCAAATCACTGACTTTAATTTTTGCCAGAGAAGGAATAATTACCGCAAATACACCAACGTTAAAGATACCGGAGGATTTTGCATGATCCAGGATTTTCGGCGGAACAAGGCCGGTGCTGCCAATTACTGCACCTAAAATCAAAGACCAAATAGTAGCGCTCAGACCGGTATATTTTCCGATAACGAATGCCAGCCAACTGAAGAAGGCTGCGATAGTCAGAGAAGCAAAAGGACCATAGAATTTTTTGTGTTTTTCAAAGAAGGTTTCTTTAGGAGCTGCACCGCCATGCACCTCTTCCTTCGGTGCATAAGGATTAACACCGGTACGACGGAATTCCGCCAATGCTTCCTTAGCAGCACGCAGGCCAAAGTAAGAAGCAACAGGAGTGCCAAAGAATTTTTGCACAGCGTACAAAACAGTACCCAAAGCAGCAGCCATAGCAAAGCCTTTATCCATAGCAGCGCTGGTCATAATCTGAGTAGCAACGATACCGCCGTTGATAATAGGAATGCTGACAATAGTTTCCTGATAGCCGATTACGGGAATCAGAACAACGCTACCGGCAATCAAAACAATCATGGATAAAACAGCAACTGCAACTGTGCGCCATTCAGCAATCAGCTGCTTAATATTCAGGCTGGTACCCATGCTGAATACCACGAAAATCAATGACCATTTGCCTACGTCAGTAAGACCGGCAAGCTTAATAATATCCGGCGGCAGAACACCTGTCATAAAACCAACAAGGAAAAGCATCAGGCTGACAAATACAGCAGATACCTTTGCCTTTGTTGCAACACCCAACACATCACCAATGCCAAAAAGCAACAGGCAGATGAATAAATAAAAAAACATACTTGTAAACAAAACGATACCCCTTTCAAAACATATATACTATTTCAGTCCGAAAATAGACCGATTTGTTATAGTATATATGTTTCATAGGTTTTTGACAAGTGAAAATTACATTTTTATATAATTTTAACCACGAGCATTTCTTTGTGTAAACTTATTAACATTTGAGCAAAGCACAATTCCAAAATATCTGATTATACTGTTTGATGAGGCAACTTATATTCGTAAACCGTAAATTCCTTTGAAATACCGAAAGCATTATGAGGTGTGCTATTTTCGTTTACTACGACTACTGAAACAAAGCGCTTAGTTAAAATTACATTTTCAATCCGAATCAGCTTAGCCCGGAAATACAAAAACTCCGCAACCGAAACAGTTGCGGAGTAATTTGTGCGATTTGTGTTTGTGATTGGTGCTTGACAGTAAACCAAAAATTACAGTTCATCCTATATTTCAAATTAGGCCCTTCTGATACTACACCATTAATGCCAACACACCATAAAATGAAAAAAACAACTATTGAAATTGCGCGTTTCAACAGAATGTGCTATTATTTAATTAATTTAAATAGAAAACTTAGTTGTTATCACAGTTGGCAGTGACAGTATGAGCATGCAATACAAAAAGATCTACTGAACAATCTTTACTATGCCATTGGCACAAGACGTGACAATTATAGTATAATAAATGCTCAATTTTTACTATTAATACATATATAGGAGAAAGATAGATTGTGCTAGGAAGATGCTCGGAACTTTTTTACTTTTATTGCTTTGTATTTGCGTTCGGCTCATGCTTTGGCTCCGGTTATATGGCCGTTGTGCAAGGCGTAATAGCAGTTGCTACAATTAAATTTGTAAGTTATCTATACAGGAATGTAGATAATTTATATTTATTTGTATTATCCTTAATTCCATTTGTAATTATAATTAAAATTATAAGTCCTGTTGCTTACTTTACTGTGTGGAGTATTACTCTTTTCTACGTTCTATTTATCTTACTTGCGATATTCAAAGGAAAGACTTCCGATGATACTAAACATATGACAGTAACGGAAATGTACCTGGCTTTACGTGATGATATTTTCAAACAAAAAAATAATAGCCTACGCTTATACGGTAACTATTATTGCTTTTCCCGAATCAAAATTACCGATAGGAGTACTAGACATGCTACGCGGAAGTCCACAGAGATGAATTAAAAAATATGAAATTACTAAATCGCTGAAAATAAATGATATTATAAGGAGGATTTGATGGTGAAAGAAGTTATAACCAAATATCAAACAAACCTAATTATTGGATTATTGCTTATCGCTATTGTGCAATTAGGAATGATTTTTTCTCTAATGAGTGAAGTAAACAAAGCCAGATATGAAGCCAGCGAAGCTTGTTCTGATATATCTAGTATAAAGCAGAATATATCAGACACAGCAGATATTACCAAGAGATTAGATAGCATAGAAAGCCGCCTTGAAGATATAGAATGTCCAAGCGGACCAAACGAAATAGAAGCTTTGCGTGCTGACTTATTTTTTCTAAAGAAAAAAGTAGACAAATTGGAACTTGATATTCTTTATAGATAAGAGGTTGATAGAATGAAAAAAATAATAATTTTAATATTAACTCTGATTGCACTAATTTTTTCTTCGACAGCTCTTGCTGGTAATAGATTTGTAGATATAGGAGAATTTTATAATCAAAAAATTTTTATTGATACTCAAAGTATTGTTTTAGCAACAGAGAAAGAAACGATTGACTATACAATATGGAAATGGGACAACCAAAATGATAGAGTAATTAGTAACAATATTGAGTATAACGTGTACATGGGAAAATCTAGATGCACTAGGACTGTTGTAAGAAAAATATCAACAAAGGAACTGATGGAAGATACCCTCCGTCCTAACGCTAACTGGCAACCAGTTTATCAGGGCACACCAACCCATATGGGGCTTATGTATATATTAAATGCTCTTGAAAAATATGACCGTGAACGAAACGCTTAATGAATAAACAGCATTCTCGCTTAGATTATAAGTGGGAATGCTGTTTTCAAATACTAGAAAGAAAGTAATACATTAAAACTTATGACATTATTCTAACAAACTGTAACGGTCTTATCCTAACGAATTTATATCAAATCAAGGAGAATGTTGCTAGTCCTAAACTATTATAAATAGCTAAATTTGCAAAACATAGATTTATGTGTAATCTACTATTGCTTTTGCCAAATCATTAAACACTTTTTACTAACATAAAAATCAAGAAAAAGAAAATAAAAATCGTACTTATTTAACGTAAAAAACAAATACAAAGATACTTGTATATTTGCAAAGAATAATTTACGCATACACTGCGCCCTGATTGCTACGCACTACCCTGTATACCTAAAATATACTATTAATAATAACTTCATCATAGTTCATTTATTTCACAGCAACCACAACACAAACCTGATAACAAGTATGTAAATTTAAAAATTTAGAAGCTGATTATTTGACACTACTACTCTGGTATGACATAAAGGATTTACACTCATAAGACATTGGAACAGCTATTAGAAGCTATAAATTCAATATAGTTTGTTGCATATGCGTTACATACTCGCTACATACCTGTTACATACGTACCTTAAATTCCATGCATTAAGGACACTTTAAAAAATTTTCCATATATATTCCAAAGAACACAGACAATACAAAAACTCCGCAACTGCAACAGTTGCGGAGTAATTTGTGCGATTTGTGTTTGTGATTGGTGCTTGACAGTAAACCAAAAATTAACGTTTGGAGAACTGGCTAGCTTTACGAGCTTTCTTCAAGCCGTATTTACGACGTTCTTTTTCGCGCGGGTCGCGAGTCAGGAAGCCTGCTTTTTTCAGTGCAGGACGGAATTCAGCGTCAACTTTCAGCAGTGCGCGAGCAATGCCGTGACGGATAGCACCAGCTTGGCCGGAAATGCCGCCGCCGTTTACGTTAACGAGTACGTCATATTTGCCTTTGGTTTCGGTAACTTCGAGTGGTTGGTTAACAATCAGCTCTAAGGTTTTCAGACCAAAGTATTTGTTCAATTCACGGTCGTTGATAACGATGTTGCCTTCACCCGGAACCAGGCGAACGCGAGCAACAGAAGATTTACGACGACCAGTTGCGTTATAAGTAACTACTGCCATTTATTTGTTCCCTCCCGGATATTATCTAACGTTGATTTCCATTACTTCAGGTTTTTGAGCTGCATGCGGATGTTCGCTGCCAGCATATACATGAAGTTTGGAGAAAATTTGAGCGCCGAGGCTGTTGTGCGGAATCATGCCTTTAACAGCGAGCTCTACCATTCTTACAGGGTTTTTCTTCAGCATGTCGCCAGCTTTTACATAGCTGTCGCCGCCGAGATAACCGGAATGACGGAAATAAATTTTGTGAGTCAGTTTTTTGCCGGTCAGAACAACCTTATCTGCATTGATAATGATTACGTGATCACCGGTGTCCATGTGCGGGGTAAAGGTCGGTTTATGTTTACCGCGCAGGACTTTTGCAACCTCTGCAGCCAGGCGGCCCAGAGTTTTATCAGCTGCGTCAACAACGTACCATTTGTGTTCGATGTTAGACGGATTAGCCATAAAAGATTTCATCGCTTATGTCCCTCCTAGATATTTTCCAAATATACAGTTCGTTGCGATCTTCTCACCGTATTTCGGGGCTAGTGAAATCAAGCGGAAAATCACGTAGATATATTATACGCAACTTAAGAGTTTAAGTCAAGTATTTTTGTTAAAATTTTAGCATTTTCCAAGAGTTTTTCCCTTAAAACTGCGGATACTCCCGATAACCGACCTCCGCCAGGTATAAACCCTGTGCCGGAGCAGGCTCGTTCAGGAATTCACAGCGCTGTGCCGTCAGCTCGGCAGCAAAATCCTGCACCGTGCGCTTGCCCATTCCCACCTGTACCAGGGACCAGACTATGTTGCGTACCATGTGATACAAAAAGCCGTCACCGCTGATGCGGAAAAGAATCTCTTCTCCCTGCTGCTGCCACTTGGCAGCATAAATTGTTTTTATCGGAGAAGTATCAACACTGCCGCTGCTGCGGAAGGCACTGAAATCATGCGTTCCTAGCAGCAGCTCCGCCGCTTCGTTCATGGCCTTCACCTCAAGCTGCTGACGCAGCTGCCAGGCGTAACGCACCATAAAGGGATTGACGTGCTCATTGACAAGCAGCTTGTAATGATACGTTTTCCACTTTGCGCTGAAGCGCGCATGGAAACCCTCCGGCATCTCCTCAGCGCTCACTGCCACGATATCCTCCGGCAGCAGGCTTGCCGCCGCACGCACCAGATTAGCACAGGGAATGCGTCCGTTCGTAGTAAAGGTCACCGTCTGTGCCAAAGCATGCACGCCTGCATCCGTGCGCCCACTGCCTGCGGTTACTACTTTTTCGCCGCACAGCATAGTCAACGCTTCTTCCAAAACATTTTGCACCGTCTGCACGTTTTTCTGCTTCTGAAAGCCGTGATAGGCACTGCCGTCATAGGCTACAACCAGCTTTATTGTACGCATACATTCCCCCAGCGCAATACTGCGAGGCCAACCGCCAGTATAATAATCAAAGCAAAAGCCAGATAATCGCGGCCGGCATATACCAGCTCGTGCATGCGTGTACGTCCTTCACCGCCGCGATAGCAGCGTGCTTCCATTGCAACAGCCAGTTCATCGGCACGACGGAAGGCACTGATAAACAGCGGTACCAGCAAAGGCAGCATATTTTTCATTCTCTGGAAGATATTGCCGCTGGCAAAATCAGCTCCGCGAGAGGTCTGTGCCTTCATAATGCGGTCTGTTTCATCCAATAATGTAGGAATAAAGCGCAAAGCAATGGTCATCATCATAGCCAGCTCATGCGCAGGGACACCCAGCTTTTTGAACGGACGCAGCAGATTTTCAATACCGTCTGTCAGTACAATCGGTGATGTCGTAAAGGTCAGCACCGAAGAAAACAGCAGCAGCAGAATCAGGCGAACTGCCATCTTTACGCCCATGTCGATACCTTCGGCAGTTACGCTCAAAAACTTCCAGGTAAAAACAATATGCTCACCGGGAGCGGTAAACATATGAATCAGCATCGTAAGAATAACGATAATCCAGATAGGCTTCAGAGATTTGAAAACCAGCACCCACGGTACTCTCGAGATAAGAATTACCACAGCTGCAAAGGCGGTCAAAATGCCATAAGCCAACGGCGTTGCCGCAAAGAAAATAGCAATGATATAAATCAAGGTAGCCAACAGCTTAGTACGCGGATCAAGCTTATGGATAAAGGAGTTACCGGGGAAATATTGTCCTAAGGTTATATCTGTCAGCATTATTTCCACCCCTTTGCTTGCTTAATCGCCTTAATCAGGCTCATATCGTCCTTAATGTTCTCTTTCACTGCCAGGCCGTTTTTACGCAGCAAATCCGCAAGCTTGTAAACCTGCGGCACGTCTACGCCAACCTTAACCAGCTCATCGGCATGCTGCTTGAAAATATCTGCGGGAGTGCCGTCGAACAGCACCTTGCCGGCGTTGATAACAAGCAGGCGGTCAGCATATTTTACTGCCTCCTCCATGCTGTGCGTTACCAGCACAATCGCAATACCGCGACTTTTGTGCAGCGACATGATTTCCTTGAATACTGCATTACGGCTGCGTGGGTCCAGGCCTGCGGAAGGCTCGTCCAATACCAGATAATCAGGATTCATCGCAACCACGCCGGCAATAGCTACACGGCGCATCTGGCCGCCGCTCAGCTGAAACGGAGAGCGCTGCGCATAGGTATCATAATCCAGGCCGACGAAGGCCATAGCCTCACGCACCTGCTTTTCTACCTCATCCTCGGCAAAGCCCTTATTGCGCGGGCCGAAAGCGATATCCTCAAAAACAGTTTCCGCAAACAGCTGATGCTCGGGATACTGAAATACCATGCCAACCTGCTGGCGTGCAGTCTTGGCCTCTGCACCCTTAGCAGTAATATCAATGTCATCAATGCTTGCGCTTCCCTTATCCGGCTTCAACAAGCCGTTTAAATGCTGTACTAAGGTAGATTTGCCGCTGCCGGTGTGTCCTATAATGGCAACTATTTCGCCCTTGGAAATCTCCAACGACACATCATTGAGTGCCAGGCGTTCAAACGGCGTACCCTTGGAATATGTATGATATATATTAGAAAGTTTTATTGACATAATGCCTGCGCCAGCTCCTCATCTGTAATAATATCCTGCGGCAGCTTTACACCGTTTTTGCGCAGCTCGCTGGCTACCTTCGCTGCCAGCGGAGCCTCCAGTCCCAAGGCCTCCAGCTCATCCACTCTGCTGAAAACCTCACGCGGAGTACCCATAAATCTGATGTGACCTTTTTCCATAACAACTACGCGGTCAGCAGCCAGTGCTTCCACCATGTAATGCGTAATATAAACTATAGTCATATTTTTTTCTTCATTGAGCTTACGTACAGTGCCCACGATTTCCTTGCGTCCCTGCGGGTCAAGCATCGCTGTAGGCTCGTCCAGCACAATGCATTCCGGCTGCAGCGCCAGAATACCTGCTATAGCCACACGCTGCTTCTGTCCGCCGCTCAAAAGGTGCGGTGCATGCTTGGCATATTCCGTCATGCCTACAGCAGCTAATGAATCTGCTACACGCTTCGGTATTTCCGGTCCCGGTACGCCGATATTTTCCGGACCGAAGGCCACGTCCTCTTCCACAATCGCAGCAACTATCTGGTTATCGGGATTTTGGAACACCATGCCCACCTTTTGGCGGATATCCCACATTTTATTTTCATCTTCAGTATCCATGCCATCTACCAGCACAGTGCCGTCAGTCGGCAGCAGCAAAGCGTTCAAATGACGTGCCAGCGTAGATTTACCGCTGCCGTTAGCGCCGATAACAGCAACAAATTCGCCCTGCTTAATCTCCAAGCTTACGCCATCCAGCGCCCTTACCTCATTGCCATCAGCATCTGTATAGTAATGCTTCAAATTCTTTATACTAATCACAACAGTGCCTCCATCATAAATTCGTGTACTTACTAATTATATACGTGATAAAAAGATTAGTCAACCTTCTTTTATTGCAAGGTTAACCATAATGCTAAAAAAGTAAACCATAAACGCTAAAGCACGTTTACGGCTTATTTTTTACTTAAATAAAAGCATCAGTCCGCCTATGGTCGGCATACTGAGAACAATATAACGCAAAGTATTGCGCGACGCCAGACGCGTAAGCTTAGCACCCAAATATGCGCCGATAGTCAGTCCCCCCAAGGTCTGAAGAAAAATATAAAAATCAAGGTGACCATTGACTAAATATCCTAAACCGCCGGAAACAGAAATCGGCAAAATAACCAGCATCGTTGTACCGATGGCATGATAAAGCGATACACCAAAAAACAGCATCAGGCTTATCTGGATAAAAGCTGTCGCACCGATACCGAAGGCTCCGCTCAAAAAGCCTGTAACTACACCGATTGTCAGCGCATGTGCATAAAAGCTTGCGCCCTCTGCTTTCGATGCATGCTTTGCCACAAAGCTGTCCAGCATATCCTTACGGAAAAGAATAAAGTAAAGCAATACCGATGATGCAAGCATCAAGGCTGCTGTCATTTTTGATAAAATATCTCCCGGCAAGGCATCAGAAACACGTGCGCCGGCAAACGCTCCCAGCATACCGGCACCGCCGGTTGTCAGCCCAAGGCGCAACAGTACATCACCTTCACGAAAATGGCTTACGGCACCGGAAAGCATCGTAAATGACATGGCAGCCAGCGCAACACCAAGCGCAGTATGAATCGGCACACCAAAGCCTACAGAAAGCAGTGTAATCGTTAAGCCTGCACCACCTGCACCGGCAAAGCCAAGCAGACAGCCTAACAGAATCATTGCCAAAAAGATCATTTTCAGTCCCCCCATTATAACTAACAATACTATAACCTTTATTTTACCAATATCAGAAAGTATTTTCCAGTAAAAAGAAAGACTACTGCAAATTTATGATAAAAAAGCAGCAGTCTTGCCAGTAAACGAGAAAACAGCCTGCAGGGGATATTGCAGGCTGTTTCTCTTAGGAAAGCTGTTTATGATGAATTTGATGGGAAGGGTGTAGCAACTTCTTGCTACACTCATAGTATACTATATTGCTGTGACATAGCAAGGGCAAAGTTTTGAAGAAATCGTGAATAAAATTCCTGCATGAACTATTCTTGCATTTAAGTTTAATGCTTATTTATCCGTAATCTGTGCGCCAAACGGCAGCAATGCCAGCTTAGCCAGCTTAAAATGCTGCATGCCGAAGGGAATGCCGATAATCGTGCAGCACAAAATAACAGCAAAAACAGCATGCGTAATTGCCAGTTCGATACCACCGAAAATCAGCCAAAAAATATTTAACAGTAATGAGGTTGTTTCGCCGCTCAAAACTACGTCCTTACCAAAGGGGAAGAAGCTCAAGCGTCCCAGCTTAAAGCACTGCAGCCCGACAGGAATACCGATAATTGTCAAACACCACACAAGACCTACCAGATACCAGATAATGCCTGCTAAAATACCGCCAAATAAAAACCAGATAATATTACCGATAATGCTCATTGCACACTTCCTTTCATCTACTGATACTGACAAACCAACCGGCACACCGAAAAATATACACGTAGTTGGTTACTGATACATTTGATTTAAAAGATTGTAAGTAATCTCTCTAAGGCTAGTTTAGCATACCGCTAACTTTTGTGCAAGCGCAAAGGCAAGCGGCACTGTGGGAACTCTGGGGAGAGTCTCACAGTGCCGCTGCCTATATAAAATTAATTGGGAAAACTTAATGATTGGTTTCTTCGGCTAATTTTGCCGGAACCAGCTCAGATTCTTCTTTGAGATGTTGTTGATATGCTTTAGTTTCAGCAACAACTACACCGGAAAGTGCAACCAGTGCGATAAGGTTAGGCAGAGCCATCAGACCGTTAACGATATCGGACATAACCCAGATTTCTTCCAGCTTCAGGAACGGGCCAACAGCTACAAGAATAATGAAGCCGATGCGATACGGAAGAATTGCTTTAACACCCATCAGATATTCTACACAACGTTCGCCGTAGTAGTTCCAGCCAAGGATAGTAGTGAAGGCGAAGAGCACCAGGCCAACCAACAGTAACCAAGTACCAAAGGCAGGGAATGCAGAGCTGAAGGCTGCATTAGTCATTGCAGCACCATTGAGATCGCCGTTCCAAACGCCGGTAACAATCAAGGACAAACCGGTCATGGTGCAGATGATGATAGTATCAATGAAGGTACCGGTCATGGAAACCAGACCTTGTTCAGCAGGCCAATGAGTTTTGGCAGCAGCTGCTACGATAGGAGCAGAGCCTAAGCCGGATTCGTTAGAGAATACGCCGCGGGCAACGCCATTACGCATCGCCAGCATAACAGTTGCTCCAAGGAAACCGCCCTGTGCAGCAGTAGTAGTGAAGGCACTTTCAATAACCAGTGCGATAGCGCCCGGAACCTGGTCTGCAAAGCTAACTAAAATGCCCAAGGTAGTAAAGAAGTAAATTACCGCCATGCCGGGAACAACCTTAGAAGAAACATTAGAGATAGATTTCAGACCGCCGATGGTTACAGCAGCAACCAATACGGTAAGAGCAATACCGGTGTAGATAACCGGGATACCAACAGAGATTTTGGTAATCTCAACTATGGAGTTTACCTGAGCAAAGGTACCTACGCCGAAGTATGCGCACATGATACCGAAGACACAGAACATAATTGCCAATGGTTTATATTGCTTGCCGAGGCCGTTTTGAATGTAATACATCGGACCGCCGGAGATATTGCCGTTAGCGTCGACAGTACGATATTTTACAGCCAGCAGGCATTCTGCATATTTAGTTGCCATACCGAAGAAGGCAGCCAACCACATCCAGAACAAAGCACCGGGACCACCGGCCTTAATTGCGGTAGCAACACCAACAATGTTACCGGTACCAACAGTTGCGGCAAGTGCGGTACACAATGCTTTAAAGCTGTTTACGTCACCATGACCTTCATTCTTAGCGCAGAAGATAAGCTTCAATGCCTGCGGGAGCTTCAATACCTGCAACAAGCCTAAACGAATAGTCAGCATAATGCCGGTACCTACAAGCAGCACCAGTAGCGGCGGACCCCAGACAAACGAATCAATTGCATTCAATGTTTCCAACATGATGATTTCCCCTCTCATTTTCAAAGTTCCCTAAGTAAATAAAAAGCCGGAGTATGATTATCTGATACTCCGGTTTGTCAGCGGCCCTGATAGCTATGCTATAATTGTTGTTTTGCTCCGTCCACTGGCCTGAGAGATAAGGATGTGTATACGCACATCTTTGCACCTTCGGCGCCCATTCAAGGGACTCTCCAGAGTTGTGTCTGTACACGGTTCTTGCTTTTTATAAGCACCTGAGAGTTTTGCTCCTTCGGTAGGCATTGCCTTCTCCTATGTACTTCATCCACTCATTATTTACTTATGTATCTGATTATAACACATATTAAACAAAATTCAAGAGCTTACAGCAATGTATACACGCATACATGCAAAACTGTAAACTAAAGTATGTTTATTGATTTTTTTATAACAAAACGGCGCTGTGGGAACTCTGGGGAGAGTCGCACAACGCCGCTTTGCTATATAAAGATGAAATACTAGGCTTACTTATTTATTCTTTTCTTCAGCCAGATGCTTCTGATAAGCCTTGGTTTCGGCAACAACTACGCCGGACAAAGCAATCAAAGCAATTAAGTTAGGAATAGCCATCAGGCCGTTAACGATATCCGCCAAAACCCAAATCTCTTCCAGCTTCAGGAAAGGACCGCAGGCAATCAGACAGATGAAAATAATGCGGTACGGCAGAATTGCCTTTACGCCCATCAGATATTCTACACAACGTTCACCGTAGTAGTTCCAGCCAAGGATAGTGGTGAAAGCAAAGAGTACCAGGCCAACCAACAGCAGAATGCTGCCAAATGCAGGGAACGCCATGGTGAAGGCAGATTCAGTCATTGCAGCACCGTTTAAAGGTCCGCACCATACACCACTGACAACTAAGGACAAGCCGGTCAGAGTACAAATGATGATAGTATCAATAAAAGTACCGGTCATAGAAACCAAGCCTTGCTCTGCAGCCCATTTGGTTTTAGCAGCAGCAGCTACGATAGGAGCAGAACCTAAGCCGGATTCGTTGGAGAATACCCCGCGGGCAACACCACTGCGCATTGCCAGCATAACGGTTGCACCAAGGAAACCGCCTTGAGCAGCAGTCGGAGTGAAAGCAGAATTCAGTACAGTTGCGATTGCAGCAGGAACCTGGTCTGCAAAAACAATCATGATACCGACAGTAGTCAGGAAGTACAGCAGAGCCATAGCAGGAACTACCTTTGCAGCAACAGTTGCGATGGATTTCAAACCGCCGATGGTTACAGCAGCAACAACAACAGTCAGAGCAATACCGGTGTAAACAACAGGAATACCTGCAGAAATCTGGGTAATTTCAACAATGGAGTTTACCTGAGCAAAGGTACCGATGCCAAAGTATGCGCACAGAACACCGAATACGGCAAACATAACAGCCAAAGGTTTGTATTTTTTACCCAAGCCATTTTCAATGTAGTACATCGGGCCACCGGAAATATTGCCGTTAGCATCTACGGTACGATATTTTACAGCCAGCAGACATTCGGAATATTTGGTTGCCATACCGAAGAAGGCTGCCATCCACATCCAGAACAATGCGCCCGGGCCACCGGCTTTAATTGCGGTTGCAACACCAACGATGTTACCGGTACCGACAGTTGCAG
The DNA here is from genome assembly GCF_017968825.1 of Phascolarctobacterium sp. Marseille-Q4147. Lineage (NCBI taxonomy): Bacteria > Bacillati > Bacillota > Negativicutes > Acidaminococcales > Acidaminococcaceae > Phascolarctobacterium > Phascolarctobacterium sp. Marseille-Q4147. The sequence continues at coordinate 304,418 of NZ_CP072874.1, forward strand.
CCAGTGCGGTACACAATGCTTTAAAGCTGTTTACATCACCGCTGCCATCGTTCTTGGCACTGAAGATCAGGCCCAAAGCCTGAGGCAGCTTGAAAACCTGCAGCAGCTTCAAACGGAAGGTCAGCAGAATACCGGTACCAACCAAAAGTACCAGAAGCGGCGGTCCCCAGACAAACGCATCAATTTCATTCAAAATTTCCAACATGATTCAAACATCTCCCTTTAAATTCCCATTAATTATTTATAAGCAAATAAAAAACCGGAGTATACAAAAAATACTCCGGTAAAAGTCAATGACATATGATAGGCAATAGCGCCATCACATAAGCTTTGCTCTGTCCACTGGCCTGAGAGATAAGGACGTTTCTGAATTTCAGAAGACATCTTTGCACCTTCGGCGCCCATTTAAGGGACTCTCCAGAGTTGTGTCAGCATACGGTTCCTGCTTAAAATTAAGCACCTGAGAGTTTTGCTCCTTCGGTAGGCAGTGCCTTCTCCCATATACATCATCCACTCGTTATTTACTTATGTACGCTATTATAACACACTTTTTAAAGAACGCAAGTCTTTTTTCAATAATTTTTTATGTATACACGAATACATAAGCTACTGTAACGTTTGAAGCAAATTATTGGCAATTTTCACTTGCAAAGCTGCGCTCACTTAAAAGATAACAGGGTAAAGCAATAAGCTGTACAGCTACAGAAACAATTATGAAGGTATTCAATGAATAATCATAAACAGCTCCCAACAGCCAGCTGCCCAAAAACCACGCTAAGCCAAAGAAAAATTCGAACGCACCGTAGCTGCTGGCACGATGCTCCTTGCTCGTCATGGTGGCAACCGCTGCCTTCATAATTGATTCCTGAGCGCCCATGCCTACACCCCACAAAGCAATACCCAGCATAATCATAGCAGGCGAAGTCGCGCCAAAAGCAAACACAGCAAAGAACGCGGAAATCGCAGTAGAAATAACCAATGCCTTCGTGCGCATTTTGTCAAACAGCCAGCCAAAGAAAAGCGCTGCCACCGCATCCACAAGCATCGCACCGGAATAAAGCAACGGCAAAATACTGTCATCAAAAAGCTTATTTTTTGCCAAATGCATAGTCACCAGCGGAAAATCTACAAATCCGAAAGCAAAACAGATGATACCTGCAAGATACAAATAAAAGCTTTTCCTGCCTACAAAGCTATTCTTTTTGTTCTCCTTAGCTTCCGGCTCAAAGGCTTCCGGATTCGGGAAACGGCTTTTAGCAAACAGTAAAAAAGCAATTGTACAGACTGCCGGCAACGTCAGAAAAGCAAAGGCTGCATTATATACCTCGTATTCATCACCATTTTTATAAAGCATTATTACATAAAGCAGCAGAGGACCGATAAAAGCACCAAGCTGATCCAGGGCTTCCTGAATAGCAAAGCTTTTACCTACACCCTCCTGTGAAGCCGCAAAGGAAAGAATAGTATTCTTCGCAGGCTTTTTTATCGCCTTACCGATGCGCTCAACAACGAGCAGTACACAGGCGGCTATCCAGCCGTCACGATGCACAAGCGCCAATGCCGGCACCGCAAAAACGTCTACAGCATAGCCTAAAATCATAAAGCCCCAATAGTTGTGCGTTTTATCAACTAAGCGGCCAAAAAGATAACGCAGGCCATAGCCTAAAAGCTCGCCTATGCCGGAGATAAAACCGATGGTAGAAGCACTTGCTCCTAAAATTAATAAATACGCTCCCTTAATACTTGTCGCCGCTTCATGTGTCATATCGCTGAACAAGCTGACAACACCAAGCAGCACGATAAACGCCATAGCGGAATTTTTATTGTGCATGCTTCCCCCTCCAATTCAGTTATCATTTTCTTATTATAGCATAATATTTTAAGCTTAAATACACTTTAATTTATCAAAAAATTATCAAAAGCGCCTGCAACATCACGTCACAGGCACTTATCGGTTATATAGACAATAATAGCTCAGCTCACCCCTTTTTCATTCTCAGCACAATCCAACTTTTATCGGCATCAATAACCTGCCATTTTTTATTCTGTTGAGCAATAAATCTATCATAGCTTTTGGGCGTAACAACAACAAAACGATACGGATTCTGCTCCAGTGTTGCGTAAGGCATAACATTCTTGCTTGTCCAGGAAAAATCCTTGGGCACATAGCCCGCAACCTCACGCTCATGCATCAGCTTGACAATTTTACTGTTGCTGTAAAAAACAGCGGAAGTGGGATATGTTCCATACAGACCAACCTCCTGCACATTTTCCGCTGTCAGCATCTGTCCCAAATCCTTAGCACTGCGTTGTTCGCTAAACGGCACAGCAATGCCGAAAATCAATGCGATATAAAAAACTACCGACAGCACCGCAATACCATAAGCACGCTCTTCTGTCATTAAGCGCAATATATAATCCAGCATCACGCCGATAATCAGCGCCAGCGGCAGCAAGAACAGCAGCTCAGATGCTATAAGCTGATGACTTACCGCAAACCATGCTCCCACAAGCAGCAAACCAAAGCCTCCGCCGACAAATATCATATAACCGCCATCCACACAGTCCGTATATTTTGCCAGCATGCTTCCCAGCAAAAGGCTGACCGGAAAAAGCAGCGGATAGGTATAGGTGATATATTTTGTTGCCATACATTGAAAGAAAACGAAAACAACAAGTGCCCACAGCAGCAAAAATTTTTGCTGTTCTTCTAGGCTGCGCTGTCCCTGCCGCCACCATTTATAAGCAGCCCATGGAACAAGTCCGCTCCACGGAAACAGCGCCAGCAGATTTACCAGCGTATAATAATAAAATACATCGTCACGCGGATGTTCCGATACCGTTGCGCGCAGGAAGTTGTGTGTGCCGAAGAAGGTATTGAGGAAATCACTGCCGTGCAGACTGTACATTACAGCATACCAAGGCACAGCAACCGCCGCACAAAGCAATGTGCCGCTTACAAGATGCATGCGCTTCAGTACGTGCCAATCACGCTGCCACAACAGGAATAACGTAATAATCAATCCCGGCAGCAGCACGCCAATCGGACCCTTAGTCAAAACCGCAAAGCCTGCTGCAGCATACATAATGTACCAATAGCGCGCCCTGCCGTCACGATAGCCAAGATAGAAAAACAGCAATGTCGCACTGAAGAAAAAGAACAATACAGCATCTGTAATCACCGACTTGCTGATCAGAAAAAATTCTACACTGCTCAGCAGTACCAATGCACTGATGAAACCGCTGCGCACATTTTCCAGCTTGCTGCCGCCCCACGCCAATAATGCCACGCTGCCTAAACCGAACAACGCCGGGAAGAAGCGCGAGGCAAATTCCGTAAAGCCAAACATTTTATAAGCCAGCGCCGTCAGCCAATAAAAGAAAATCGGCTTATCATACCAGTAATGACCGTAAATCTGCGGTGACAGCCAATTGCCGCTCAGTACCATTTCCTTCGCCGTCAAGGCATAATTAGATTCTACGCTGTCTGTAATCAGCAGGCTGCCATTACCCGCAAAAAGCAATGCTGCGGCAGCTGCAAAAAGCAGCAGCCAATATTTTCGTGGCATAAAAAATCCCCCTTCAGCAGCAGAGCTTCTATACTCCGCTTTTCATTAAGCACAGTATAAACACCTTCACTTAATGATTACTGAAAGGGGTATTCATCTTAAATTCAGCTTATAAGAAAGCCTAATAATTACTTTGCAGCCGTCGGCAACTTCACATACATGATAGTTCCCCGCGGCTTGTTGTCGAGAACCTTGATGCTGCCGCCATGCTGCCGCACAATAGCCAACGCCAGCGACAAGCCTAAGCCCAGACCACCCTGACTGCGGCTGCGAGCCTTGTCCACACGAAAGAAGCGGTCAAAAATCTTCTGCTTATCTTCGTCACTGATGCCACAGCCCTCATCACGTACCTCCAGTACCAGATGCGTTTTCACCTTGGCTGCACGCAGAGTAATTTGCGTCTGCTCCGGTGAATACTTCATAGCATTATCCAGCAAAATAATCAGCAGGCGCGATAAAGCCATTTCATCCCCCAGCATTATCAGATTATCCTGAATGGCCTGCTCCAGCTGCAGCCTTTTTTCCGCTGCCAAAAGCGTCATCTGCGCTGCAACCTTTTTACACATTGCCGTCATATCCACCTGCGCAGTATACACCGGCAGAAAATCCTCGTCACTGCGTGCCAGTGTCATAAGATTTTCCGTCAGACGGCTAAGTCTTTCAGATTCGCTTTGCAGCATTGCTACCGACTCTTTAGCGAAATCACTCAGCCTGCTGTCCTCATCCTCCTGCAGTCCCTGTACAGCCAGCTTCATAACGGCAAGCGGTGTGCGCATCTCATGCGAAGCGTCTGCCGTGAACTGCTGCTGCTTGGTATACATATTGCTTAGCGGACGTATATTGCTGCCGGCAAGCCAATAGCCGAAATAGCAGGCGGCAAAATACAGCACCAGGGCAATACACAAAAGCAAAAACAATGTTTTATAAGCAGCATGGTAATAAAACTCCATATTCTTGAACATATAAAGCCTGCCAACCTGCTTATCACCATCAATAACAGGAGCAACCGCAGCCAAATAACGATAACGCTCACCGTTTGCTCCATGCATCCGCAAAAGACGCGCTGTATTCAGCTCTTTCGGCCAATCATCTTTATGACTCATCAGCTCCTGCCCTGCCTCACCTGTTCCAAGCTGGTTTAAAATTACCTTCGAGCCATCTGCATTCACAAAGTATGCAAGCATTTTCCCGCTGCGGATAGCTGCTTCGGAGCAGGGAGCCTCCTCCGATTCTACCCATTCTTCGCCCTCATGGTAAATTTGCGTTACAAGATTTTCCTTTTCGTGCGCCAATATTTCCCACCAGATAAAGGTATAGGCAGCAGCCACAATAACCAAAATCAACGCGCCGAAGATTGCCGCATATAAGCAGGTCATGCGTCGGCGCAGCTTTTCAAAAGGCTTATTCCACATAATAGCCCACGCCCCGCATCGTTTTAATTAACTCTTCTCCGTTCAGCTCCATAATCTTTTTACGCAGCAGACGGATATGCACGTCAAGATTATTGTCCGTCACATTGCTGTCAATGCCCCAGATACGGTCCTGCAGCACCGCACGCGGCATAACCTGCCCGCGGTTACGCAAAAGCAGCTCCAGCAGCTTAAATTCACGCGGGCGCAGCTCCACACGGCGTTCACCGTATGCCAGGCAATAGGTAGAGCTTTCCAAAGTATAAACACCGTAACACAGCTTTTCCGCGCTGTACTGTCCCTGGCGGCGGCACAGAGCGTTCAGACGTGCCACCAGCTCCTCTAGCTCAAAAGGCTTTACCAGATAGTCGTCCGCACCGCTGTTTAATCCCTCTACCTTATCCGCCAATGTATCCTTTGCCGTCAGCAGCAATATTTTCCCCTGATAATCTTCTTCACGCAGGCGCTTGCACAGGTCAAGGCCACTTAAAAGCGGCATCATCCAGTCCAATACCAGCACATCATAGCCGTCGGCATACACAGCATCGTAGGCAGCCTCGCCATCCTGTACCCAGTTCACAGTTATATTTTGTTTTTTCAGCAGCATGCTTAAAAGCTTGCCTAAATTTATATCATCCTCAGCTAATAAAATCTTCATTGCTTCCGCCTCCGTTACTGCTATTGTATCATAATGCAGTATAGGCATGTAAAATTAATTTTAACTGAAAAAATCGCTGCCAAAGCTTTGCCTTCAGCAGCGATTGTCTTACATGATATATCTGTTCAATGACGGAACAATTTCCGCATAGGTGCCTTTTTTATTTGCCAGCATTATATTAATGGCCCATACAGTCTGTCCGCAGTCATCCTCCGTGCGTGTAGCCTGCAGCTTACGGCTGGTACCGGTAAAGCATACGATATCTTCCAGCTCCAGCAAAAGCGCCATATCCTCACGTCTGTAGCCTTCAAGGCAGCGGTCGGAAAACATTACTGTCAACATCAGCATATCATCCATACGCCAGCATTCCAGGCTATAGGCACGGCCATCGCTCAGCTTGCCGTTATAATAGCCGACATCCTGCACGCCGTCCTCATCCGGCTCATAGGGAGAAGGAACATAATCAACGCGGCAGGGAACAGGGAATTTTTTTATCAGCATAAAATAGTTCTCCTTAAAGAGCAAAGCGCCTCAGAGCTTGAGGCTTTGAGGCGCGCTTGCTTATACGTTATTCCTTATCGGGAGTTTCTTCTGCTGCGGTTTCAGCAGTTGCAACTTCGGGCATCGGAACATTATATTTAACTTTGATATCACGATAACGGCTCATACCGGTACCTGCCGGAATCAGCTTACCGATGATAACGTTTTCTTTCAGGCCCAGCAGCGGGTCAACCTTACCCTTGATAGCGGCATCGGTGAGTACGCGGGTGGTTTCCTGGAAGGAAGCAGCGGACAGGAAGGAGTCGGTAGCCAAAGAAGCTTTGGTGATACCCAGCAGGATAGCACGGCCTTCTGCAGGAGTCTTGCCTGCTTCCAGCATCTCGGTATTCTGCTCTTCAAATTCTGCCACATCAACGTCTTCACCCGGCAGCATTGTGGTGTCACCGGATTCCTCGATGCGGATTTTGCGCATCATCTGGCGAACCATAACCTCGATGTGCTTACTGTTGATATCTACGCCCTGAGACTTATAAACGCCTACTACCTGAGATACCAGATAGTTCTGGGTAGCCTTCACGCCGCTGATACGCAGTACGTCATGCGGGTTAAGAGAACCTTCGGTCAGACGGTCGCCCTTAGCGATTTCCTCACCCTCAACAACAGACAGCTTAGCGCCATAAGGAATCTGGTATTCCTGGTTTTCGCCATCCAGTGCCATTACGGTTACCTTGCGGCTGTTGCCTTCCTGGGTAATGTGTACGTGACCTGCAACCTCGGACAGAATGCCGGGATGTTTCGGTTTACGTGCTTCGAACAGCTCCTCGACACGAGGCAGACCTTGGGTAATATCGTCTGCACCTGCAACGCCGCCGGTATGGAACGTACGCATGGTCAGCTGAGTACCAGGTTCGCCGATGGACTGTGCGGCAATAGTGCCGACTGCCTCACCAACATCAACGTTCTTGCCGGTTGCCAGGTTGCGGCCATAGCATTTGCGGCAAACGCCGAATTTAGCCTTACAGGTAAGTACGCTGCGGATTTTAACCTTTTCACGCAGCTGGCAGATACGTTCTGCCATAGGCTCGGTAACATATTCATTGATATGATAAAGAATTTCACCGTTTTCATCCAGAATATCCTCAGCCAGGTTACGGCCAATAATACGGTCATGCAGGGTTTCAATGATGGTTTTCTCTTTTTTGCCTTCGGTAATTGCCTCAACCTCAATGCCGGCAATTTCGTTATTGCGGATACGCAGCTCCTTAACGGTACCGTCAGCCAGAACAGCGTTAATAATGTCTTCGGTCATAGTTTCGCCGGTATGTGCCAGCACCTCGCCTGCACCGTTAACAATATCTGCTGCTATCTCTTTGCCGTTGAAGTTATGCATCATTGCTTCCTTCAGCACATTATGAGCAAAGGTATCGCTGATGTTGATGCGGACATTTTCGATATCCTCACCATTCATATCTTCGTCGGAATAGAGATTAATTTCTTCAACACCTGCATCGTTGAGCTTAGCAAAAAGCTCTTCGGTGATGTTGGTATCTGCTTCAGCAATCAGGTTACCTTCTTCATCAAGTACGCCGGAAGCCAGGGTACGGCCCATAACCTTTTCGCGGATTTTGTTCTGGCTTGCACCAAGAACAGCCTTGCTCAGACGGCTGCGTTCCTTAACCAGGTTCATACCAACGATATCGCAATCATCCTCACGAACAATTACATCCTGTGCAACGTCAACCAGACGACGAGTCAGGTAACCGGAGTCAGCGGTACGCAGTGCGGTATCGGCCAAGCCTTTACGAGCACCATGAGAAGAAATGAAGTATTCCAAAATGGTCAGGCCTTCACGGAAGTTAGATTTGATAGGACGGTCAATGATACGACCGGAAGGATCGGCCATCAAACCACGCATACCGGCCAGCTGACGAATCTGCTGTTTGTTACCGCGGGCACCGGAGTCAGCCATCATGGAAACAGGATTGAACTTGTTCATGGTGGATTTCATCAGCTTATCGGTAACCTTATCGGTTGCTTCGTTCCACAGGTCAATTACCTTACGATAACGTTCGTCATCGCTCATCAAACCACGGCGGAAGAGGCGCTCAACCTTATCAACCTCATGCTCTGTTGCTTCCAGAATAACTTCTTTTTCAGCAGGAATCTGAATATCGGAGGTTGCGATAGAAATACCGGATTTACAAGCATTATCGTAACCCATTTTCTTAACAATATCCAGAATCTCGGCAGTACGCAGGTTGCCGTACAGCTTGTGAGCCTTAGCAACGAGTCTGCCCAATTCTTTCTTGTCAATCAGCTTGCCGAGATGCCAACGTTCAACTTCAACAGTTGTTTCCACAACATTACCGGAAGCATCCAGGCGCTTCTCAACAACCTGATCTTTTTCTTTATGATAGTAACGCATTTCCAAAGGCAGCTCGCCATTGAAAATAGTATTACCTACAGTTGTAACTACCAGGGACATACCGGTTTCACCGACAGCTGCACCCTTTTCCTCATCATAGATTTCGCTGTTGGGAATATAAACCTCGATAGGTACCTGCAGATCTACCGCATGGTGGAAGTAAGCCAGCTGAGCTTCGTCCACGCTGCTGTAGCGGGTTCCTTCACCCTTAACGTTCGGGTCATCCTTGCTGGTCTTTTCAATAGTCAGATAGTAGGAGCCCAAAACCATATCCTGGGTAGGAACAGCAACAGGCTTGCCGTCTTTCGGTGCCAGGATGTTGTTTACAGACATCATCAGCATACGTGCTTCAGCCTGAGCCTCAACAGAAAGCGGCAGATGGACAGCCATCTGGTCACCGTCAAAGTCGGCGTTATAAGCGGTACATACCAGAGGATGCAGCTTAATAGCACGGCCTTCGGACAGGATAGGCTCGAAAGCCTGAATGCCCAGTCTGTGCAGAGTCGGTGCACGGTTCAGCAGTACAGGATGTTCTTTGATTACCTCTTCCAGAACGTCCCATACAGCGTTGGTAGCACGCTCTACCATGCGCTTAGCACTCTTAATGTTAGTTGCTTCACCGCTGTTTACCAAACGCTTCATAACGAAGGGTTTGAACAGCTCCAGAGCCATTTCCTTCGGCAGGCCGCACTGATGCATTTTCAGCTCAGGACCTACAACGATTACGGAACGGCCGGAATAGTCAACACGTTTACCTAACAGGTTCTGACGGAAACGGCCTTGTTTACCCTTGAGCATGTCGGACAAGGATTTCAGAGGACGGTTGCCGGGGCCTGTAACCGGACGGCCGCGACGGCCGTTATCAATCAAAGCATCTACTGCTTCCTGCAGCATACGTTTTTCATTGCGGACAATGATATCGGGCGCATGCAGCTCCAGCAGACGTTTCAGACGGTTGTTACGGTTAATAACACGGCGATACAGATCATTCAGGTCGGAGGTTGCGAAACGACCGCCATCCAGCTGTACCATAGGACGCAGTTCAGGCGGAATAACCGGAACTACATCCATAATCATCCATTCAGGACGATTGCCGGATTTCAGGAACGCTTCAGCTACTTCCAGACGGCGGATGGCACGTACACGGCGCTGACCGCTCAGCTCCTTCATTTCATGGCGCAGCTGCTCGGTCAAAGCTTCCAGATCAATAGCTTCCAGCAGCTCTTTAATAGCCTGTGCGCCCATACCTACACGGATGCCTGCTTCAGGATATTTATCACGTTTTTCCATGTACTCAGGCTCGGTCAGCAGCTGGCCTTTAACCAGGTCAGTGCCTTCACCGGGGTCAAGTACGATGAAGCTTGCAAAATACAAAACTTTTTCCAGGCTACGCGGAGAAATATCCAGAATCAAGCCCATACGGCTTGGGATACCCTTAAAGTACCAGATATGGGAAACCGGCGCAGCCAGTTCGATGTGACCCATACGGTCACGACGAACCTTGCTGCGGGTAACTTCAACGCCGCACTTGTCGCAGATAATACCCTTATAACGGATGCGTTTATATTTGCCGCAATGACATTCCCAATCCTTAGTAGGGCCAAAGATTCTTTCGCAGAACAGGCCATCCCGTTCCGGCTTCAGGGTTCTGTAATTGATGGTTTCGGGTTTTTTTACCTCGCCGTAGGACCAGGCTCTAATCTGGTCCGGAGAAGCCAAACCGATACGCATAGACACAAAATTATTTACGTCGATCAAGAATCATTCGCTCCCTTCTCTTACATATTAGTCGGATCATCTAAGTCACCATCGGGATTATCGGTAATAGTGAAATTACCCATATCAGCAATGATATCCCCAGAATCACTATCATCCTCGGTAGCGTCATTATCAGCATAATCATCAACAGGCTTTTCAGGTGCGTTTTCAACAACCTGGCCGTTGATGTCTAAATCAACCTCGCGAGCGGTGGTTGCAATATCGTCATCCTCATCGTCGCGCAAGGAAACCTCTTCCTCGTCCTCGTTGAGAACCTTGATATCCAGACCGATGGACTGCAATTCCTTAACCAGTACCTTGAAGGATTCAGGAATACCAGGATCAGGTACATTTTCGCCCTTAACGATTGCTTCGTAGGTCTTAACACGGCCAACAACGTCATCGGACTTAACAGTCAGGATTTCCTGCAGGGTGTAAGCAGCGCCGTATGCTTCCAGCGCCCAAACTTCCATCTCACCGAATCTCTGGCCGCCGAACTGTGCTTTACCACCCAACGGCTGCTGGGTAACCAAGGAGTACGGGCCGGTGCTGCGGGCATGGATCTTATCATCAACCAAATGGTGAAGCTTGAGGTAATAGGTCAGACCAACGGTAACAGGGTTATCGAAGGGTTCACCGGTACGACCATCATACAGAGTGGTCTTAGCAGTTTTATCAATGCCTGCAAGCTCCAGTGCATCAGCAATATCCTGCTCATGCGCACCGTCGAATACAGGTACGGAAATCTGTACTGCTTTTACGCTCTTGCCACCGAATTTATCAATTTCAACAGTTTCCGGCATACCATATTTTTCATAATCGTAGCCGTAATGCTCTAATTTCTTAGCGGTTTCGGAATTAGCCAGCTCTTCCTTGAAGGCTGCTTCAAATTCCGGAGTACCTTCTGCTGCGCCGGTTTTTTCAACGGCATTCAGCTTAGCTGCCAGGTTGGTAGTATCAATTTCCATACCCAGCGCACGTGCTGCCCAGCCCAGATGGTTCTCCAGTACCTGTCCGATGTTCATACGGGAAGGTACGCCCAGGGGGTTCAGTACGATATGTACCGGTTCACCGGTCGGCAGGAAAGGCATATCCTCACGTGCCATAATACGGGAAACGACACCTTTGTTACCGTGACGGCCTGCCATCTTATCGCCTTCGGAAATCTTACGTTTCTGGGCAATATGTACACGAACCTGTTCGTTTACTCCCGGCGGCAGATCATCGCCGTTTTCACGGCTGAATACCTTAACGCTGACAATCTTACCTGCTTCGCCGTGCGGTACACGCAGGGAGCTGTCACGTACTTCACGTGCTTTTTCACCGAAGATTGCACGCAGCAGACGTTCTTCTGCAGTCAGCTCGGTTTCGCCTTTCGGAGTAACCTTACCTACCAGAATATCGCCGGGGCGTACTTCGGCACCGATACGGATAATACCACGCTCATCCAGATCCTTCAAAGCTTCGTCGGATACGTTAGGAATCTCGCGGGTAATTTCTTCTTTACCAAGCTTGGTGTCGCGAGCATCGCAATCATATTCTTCAATATGGATAGAAGTAAAGATATCAGCCTTTACCAGATCCTCGTTCAGCAGAACAGCATCCTCGTAGTTATAGCCTTCCCAAGGCATATAAGCAACGATTACGTTGTGACCTAAAGCCAGCTCGCCGTGATCGGTAGCCGGGCCGTCAGCCAGAATCTGCTTTTCGGTAACCTTATCGCCTTTGAAGACGATAGGACGCTGGTTAACACAGGTACCTTGGTTGGAACGTTTGAATTTCAGCAGCGGATATACATCCACTTCACCGTTTTCTGCACGTACACGGATTTCGTTGCCTACTACGCGGATAACTTCGCCGGCACGTTTAGCCAGAACGCAGACACCGGAGTCGGAAGCAACCTTGTATTCCATACCGGTACCGATAATCGGAGCCTGAGTGCAGAGCAGAGGTACAGCCTGACGCTGCATGTTCGCACCCATCAGAGCACGGTTAGCGTCATCGTTCTCCAAGAACGGAATCAGCGCGGTTGCGATAGATACTACCTGTTTAGGAGAAACGTCCATCAGGTCAACCTTATCCGGAGTAATGGAGAGGACATCATCCTTAGCACGGGCGGTAACACGCTCGCCCAGGAAGTAACCGTCATCATCCAACGGTTCGTTGGCCTGTGCTACGATATATTTATCTTCTTCGTCAGCAGTCATGTATCTGATTTCTTCAGTTACACGTTTATTTTCTTTATCAACAACACGGTACGGAGTTTCCATAAAGCCGTATTCATTGATAACAGCATAGGTGGACAAAGAACCGATCAAACCGATGTTAGGACCTTCAGGCGTCTCGATAGGACACATACGGCCATAGTGGGAGTTGTGTACGTCGCGGACTTCATAGCCTGCGCGCTCACGGGACAGACCGCCGGGGCCGAGGGCAGACAGACGACGTTTATGAGTCAGCTCTGCCAGAGGGTTGTTCTGGTCCATGAACTGGGACAACTGGCTGCTGCCGAAGAATTCCTTAATAGCAGCAACAACAGGACGAATGTTAATCAGAGCCTGCGGGGTAATAACCTCGTTGTCCTGAATGGTCATACGTTCTTTTACTACACGCTCCATACGGGAAAGACCGATACGGAACTGGTTTTGCAGCAATTCGCCAACGCAGCGTACACGACGGTTGCCCAAATGGTCAATATCATCGCCGGTGCCATGGCCATCCATCAGGTTCAGCAAATAGTTAAAGGAAGCAAATACATCCTCATTAGTAACGGTATGCATTTTTTCATCGATACCGGTGGTGAACATCAGAAGCATCTCTTCTTCATGGTTCTGAATCTTGACAGCACGCAGACCGCGTTCGTTATAAATACCGCTTTCTGCAATCTTATCAAGATTTTCATCGGTCATCTTAGTGCCTGCCGGCAGGATAATTTCGCCGGTTTCTTCATCAGCAATAGCCTCAGCCAGTACGGTACCGCTCAGGCGGTTGCGCCAGCCAAGCTTTTTGTTGAGCTTATAACGGCCAACATTAGCCAGGTCATAACGCTTGCTGTCGAAGAAGGTGTTTTCTATCAGCTGTACGGCGTTTTCCAGAATAACAGGCTCGCCCGGACGCAGCTTCTTGTAAAGCTCCAGCATAGCTTCATCTCTGTTAGTGGTAGTATCCTTTTCCAGAGTTGCCAGCAGCGCAGGATGATTGCCGAAGCAAGCCAGGATCTCATCATTGGAAGACAAGCCCAGAGCACGCAGCAGCACGGTTGCCGGAACCTTACGGGTACGGTCTACACGAGCAGAAATAATATCATTAATGTCAGTTTCATATTCAATCCAAGCGCCACGGTTAGGAATTACAGTAGTACCGTAAATCTTCTTACCGCTGGGATCCATAGTTACACTATAGTAAACGCCGGGAGAACGCACCAGCTGGCTGACGATAACACGTTCAGCACCGTTGATAACAAAGGTACCGGTATCGGTCATCAGCGGGAAGTCGCCCATAAATACAGAGGATTCCTTAATTTCGCCTTTTTCCTTGTCTTTGAAAATCAGGCGTGCTTTAACGTTCATCGGTGCAGAATAGGATTCATCTCTCTCCTTGCACTCTTCAACGCTGTATTTAGGAGTTCCTAATTCAAAGCTTTCAAAGGAAAGCTCCAGATTACCTGCAAAGTCTTTAATAGGAGAAATGTCATGCAGAATCTCCATGAGGCCCTTTTGAACGAACCATTCGTAGGATTTTCTCTGGATATCAATCAAATGAGGCATTGCCAAAATTTCATTGATTCTTGCATAACTATACCGAGTCCTATCACCTACTGGAACCGGTTTAAACATGTAATTCCTCACCCCTTCTTGTATTATCAGCACACTAAACTCGGCGAATCATGCGTGACAAAAAAAACAACAAGGTTCTTACCACAAGGACCTTGTCAGTTGTCTTCGATGATCTGCCTCATCTTTCATTATAAGCAAGATACGCCGTTCAACCACTGACCCGGCAGTATTTGTTGTCAAAATTTACACCTGCAAAAATAATAATGATGTAGTATGATATGTTATCATAAATTACGCAAGTTGTCAAGATTTTTGTCAAAAAAATACAGACACACCGAAGATGGTGTGTCTGTATTCGCATAGGCGCAGCTTATTCAAAGCGTCCTTTAAGTACAATCTCTTTATCCAGCAATGCAACCTGGCCTTTAGCAAACAATGCGTCGATATCCAGGTTTTCATCCAGAACCAGCAGGTCAGCATCCGCGCCGACTGCAACGCAGCCTTTAACACCGGTTTTGCCAAGCAGCTCGGCAGGTGTAGAGGTCAGCAGCTTGATAGCCTCCTCCAACGGCAGACCGCGACGCACCAGACTCTTGATAGTCAGATGCAGATATTTAGGAGAGCAGTAGGTCAGACCGATGCAGTCACCGTTTTCATTGAACTTAGGTTGAGAGCCGAAAGCGTCACTGCTCATCGTCAGATGGTCGGTGCTCATGCCCTCCCAGCTCAGGATTTCCATAATCTGCTCTGCGCCGATTTCCATATCCTCGTCAGTGCTGCCGGCAGTCATATCGAAATAACCACCGCGACGTACCAGCTTTGCGCCCTCTTCCATCAGCTCGCGAGTACGCAGCATATGAGTAGGCAGGAAGTTCTTTGCAGGAACATCGGCATGGTCCAATGCGTAGAACAGCGGGTCCAGCTTGCCGATACCGGAGCCCATGTGCATGGTTACCAGGCCGGCAACATTAGCCAGCAGGCCACCGCGACGGGTTGCGGTAGCAACCTCAATCAGCTCAGGTCCCTGAGGATTAGAGCTGCGATGATCGCTGACAGCAATCTTGGTACCGATAATAGGCGGAACCATCATAATATCTTTTTCGATAGAGCCTGTAATGGTCGGCGAAGGAATTCCGTAAGCACCGGTCAGGCAGTAGGCAGTAATGCCTTCTTCCGTCAGTGCGCGTGCCTTAGCCACCAGGTTTTCTACGCTTCTTGTTACGCCGTCCGTACCCAGCAGGCCCAGAACAGTTGTAATACCGCAGCTGGTAATCTGGCTCAGCATTGCTTCTGGTACGCGGGAAGCAGGGCCCTGCTCACCGCCGCCGCCGGTGATGTGCATATGCATATCAATGTAACCGGGCAGCAGTTTTTTACCGCTAAAATCAAATACCTCTACTTCAGGCATGCCTTCGTAGCCTTCAATTTTATCAGCAATACGCACTACCTTATCTGCAATAACCAGCACATCTTTTTTGCCAAGATGAGCAGGTGCGTAAACATCAGCGTTTCTAATAAGTTTAATCAAAATTGTCACTTTTCCTTTCATTGCGTACCAAGCAGCGGCTCAGTACTGCCGACATACTTGCGTAGCCGGCTTATTTCTTTTCGTCTTCCAGCTTAGCGATACCAATACCGGTGTAGCCGTAGAACAGAGCGATAATGAAACCGGTGTAGCAGAGAATTGCCCACGGAGCATAATCCAGAGTTTCAATACCGGTGCAGGCGGTCATATAAGCACCTGCTGCAGACCAGGGAACCAACGGTACAAATACGGTACCTGCATCTTCCAAAGTACGGGACAAATTCTTCGCAGCAAGACCTCTTGCTTTATAAGCATCACGGAACATTTCACCGGGAATCAGAATGGACAGATAGGAGTTACCGGTGCACAGGCCCATGGTAATGCAGGAAGCAACGGTAGAAGCAATCAGATCGCCGGTGCTCTTAGCAAAGGTCAGGATTTTTTGCAGTACTACTTCCAGGCAGCCTGCCTTGCTCATGATACCGGCAAAGCAGAATGCGCAGAATACCAGCAGAGTGGTACCCATGATTTCAGCCATACCGCCGCGGTTCAGCAGTTTGATAATCTGCGGAGCAGCAGTAGCCGGGTCAAAACCGGGAGTAGTCAGCATAGAAATTTTGAAGCCTTTTACAGTAGCCAGCAGCAGGTTTTTCAGGTTGATGTTTTGGAAAATCAATGCTTCTGCGCCAGCCAGCACAGTGGAAGCCATCATAACCGGCAGAGTCGGTTTCTTAAAGATAGAGCCTGCCAGAATCAGCAGTACAGGCAGAATCAGCAGAATGTTAAAGTTATACATGCCATCCAGCTGAGTCAGCATAGTGCTTACTGCTTCGGAAGAAACATCGCCGCCGATATTGCCCTTTAAGCCTACAAAAGCGTAAACAACCAAGGAAATAATAGTTGCCGGAACAGTAGTCCAGAACATATGCGCAATGTGCTCATAAAGAGTAGAACCAGCTGCAACCGGTGCCAGGTTAGTGGTATCGGACAGCGGGGAGATTTTATCACCGAAATAAGAACCGGCGATTACAGCACCGGCAGTAGCTGCCAGGTTTACACCCAAAGTACTGGCAATACCCATCAATGCGACACCCATGGTAGCAACGGAGCCCCAGGAGGTACCGGTTACGATAGATACTACTGCGGTAATCAGGAAAGCTGTTACCAGCATAAAGGTCGGGTTTACAATCTGTACGCCATAATAAATCATCATCGGGATAGTACCGGAAGCCATCCAGGTACCAACCAGCGCACCAACACAGGTCAGAATCAGGATTGCCGGCATGCCCTTAGCAATCTTCTGGCAGATTTCGTCCATCATTTCATCCCAGGTAACACCAACGCGGTAAGCAATCAGGCCGGCAATAGCAGCTACCAGCAGCAGCAGCGGCTCGGTTGCGTAACCCAGATAACCTTTGCCGACAGTCAGAATAACCATCATGGCAATAATAGGAATAACGGATTCCGTAAAGGTTGGCATACGCCTATTTGTTTTTTCTTCAGTTTTTTGCATATCCTTTGACATAATACCCTCGTTTCTGCCAGTCATCTAGCCGGCTTAATTTTGCGCAAGCAACGCTATCTATAAAAATTTTATCATTATAGCTTAATTATCTCAACAGTTTTCTTTATCTATACTTATTGGAATTTTTCTTGTATACATAAGCAATTCATTCGCCGTTCTGTATTTTGTATACAAAATTTGTACTATAATTCGTGGACATTTGCTTACTTATACGCCTTTTTATACTAAAAATATAGGACTTCTTCAAACACGCTGAAGAAGCCCTAAATTAAAAAATCAATAAGATAATTTTTTCTGTTATAGTGTTTTGATAATTTATTCTTATATAAAGAACAGAGAGTAAATTAACCCTTTATCTTTTCCTGCGACTCTTTTAAAAGCTCCAAAAAGCGCTTTGTCGGCAAGGTAAAGTTAAATTCATAATCATAAAGAACCGAAATAGGCATATTTCCCGAATACTTGGCCGGGAATTCGACTAATGTCCCCCGCTCCAGTTCCTTCATTACTTTTACCCGCGGTGTCAGAGCTATACCGAGATTCTGCTCAACTGCCATCAGTACGGATTCCGAATCGCTGAAGGTCAATACGCTTTGCAGGCGTGTGAAATCAACCTTCGATTTCAGATGCTTATAGTATACCTCGCTTGCAGGATAGGCAATAAAGGGATAATCATAAATATTATTGTTTTCTCCCATCTGTTCATACAGTTCTTTGGATGCTACAAAAACCATCGGCTGATTCCAAAGCTGTACACGCTTAGTATAAAGCGGCTGCACATCAATATGCACAAAAGCAAAATCATACAGCTTTTGTACAAAAGCATCATTTATTGTCGATTCTACCGTCATGCAGCGGTTGACCTCTATCTCCAGCTCGGGAAATTCCTTTTTGAGCTTCAGCAGCACAGGAAGCAAATAAAAGTTTATGCCCTGAGTGGAAACGCCTATTTTCAGACTGTAATTCTTCTTTTGAAACTGACGCATTACCTCCTGGCTTTTCTGATAATCAGCCATCAGCTGCTGTGCTATCGGCACAAAGTTTTTGCCGGCCTGTGTCAGATAAACATTCTTGCCATCTCGGGTAAAAAGAATAACGCCGTATTCTTCTTCCAAAGCGTTGATATGATTGCTGATTGTAGGCTGGGTAAAATTAAGATATTTCGCAGCCTGCGTAAAGCTGCGGCACTGTACAACAGTCAAAAAAGATTGATATACTTGGATATTCATTTCGGATATTCCTCAAATTCTTATTTTTCATCGAGAACAGGCACAAAATATGCTTCCACGCCGGTAATTTCTCCCGGCTGCAAACGCACAAAGGTTTCTGACGCTTTACCGTTGATTACAAAGCAGGAATAAGTGTACTTGCCGGTTGCCTCACCATTATCTGTTTCCTGCTGTACATCAGCCGAAGGAACAAACTGCTGGTAAATCAAATCGCAGTCATCGCATTCCTCCGCTTCGTAGCTCGTTGCGCCATCAGGCTCTACAATAGCGATACCTGCACCCTCACGCCCAAAGATAGGCTTTTTGATATAACGCTGTCCTGCCAGCGGTTTGCTGTCCAAATAAGTCGGCGTTAAATGCGCAGCCAGCAGTTCTTCCTCCTGCGGTGTCCAGAACAAGCGGTGCTGATATAAATACCATGCCAGCGCCAGCAGCGCTTTATTCTGCAGTACAATGGATTTTACAGGGTTAACCAGATCAACAGCACCGAAATTAGCTAACTCCATGAGCTTTAAGCCAACAGGATAGCCATCCTCGCTTTCGTCATCCATCAAAAGCTCCAGCGGATGTAGACGGTAGAGAATATCTATCCTATCTTCCTTATTTTTGAAGATTTCATTGGGAATGTACACTCCGTCATCATGTACTATAAGCTCATCCAAGCCGACAAGACGACAAACGAAAGGCTGCTTGCTCAAAATGCGTTCACGCAGCACCTTTTGCACGCGCTCAAATAAAAATTTGGCATTAGCCCAGTCCTCGCTGTAGCTTTTATCAGCAGCAAAAGCAATGCGCACTACATCCTTATCAGCATATTTAGGCTGCTCCAACAGCTTTAAAAACGGCTCTGCCAGCTCTTCACCATCAGAACGCGGCTGCAAATGCAAGCCGTACTCCTTGGCGAAGTACGCTTCAGCAACCTTGTTTGCATAAAATGTTTCAGGCAAGGCGCAGGGTGTATCCGAATTAATTTCTACCAGCTTATAGCAGCCGTCGGTATTCTTTACAAAGTCAAGACGGCTGATATAGCTCACATGGTCCGAGTTATCCGCAAGTATATACGGTGTGAGCTTATCCGTCATATTAAACAGATTAAAGGGCATTGCGCCATTATTATTGGTACGCAAAGCCTCTGCCAGACGTGACAGTGCTGCTGTAAGGCCGGCGCTGATGCGCTGCAGCTCACGCTTATTGGCATTGCTCATAAGCAGGGCGCTAATAGTAGGATAACGGTTTTCCCACTCCGGCGCATCCACATACGGCATTATATTCAAATCAATCTTATCAAGCCAGGTATCAGGCTTACGGTATTTATCCATCTTCATCACCTCAGGAAATTGCACTGCCGCTGGAACGGCTCATGCCGCTGCCGATACCGCTTTTACCGGTGCTGCCCGTACTGCCGAGCTTGGAACTTTGCGTGCTTCCTGCAGTTCCCTGTTGCACAGTAGAGCCGTTGGCGGTGTTAGCGTTTGGTTTAGGATTAGTAGACGAGCCTGCGGGTGCAGTATTCTGCTTTTGGTTAGCTGCAGGCGCAGTTCGCACACCTGCCATCGGGCCTACGCCAAAGGTACGGCCGATGAAGTACCAGGGAAAGAAGCCATGAAAAAAGCCGCCGCCGTTATCTTCATCCTTTTTTTCATCTTGATTATTCTGAGCAGAGTTATCATTCTTCCACTCACTGTCTTTATCGTTACCACAACCGGCAACACCCGTCAGCATAACTACCGCCAGCGCACCGGCTAAAAGCTTTTTACGTTTTTCATCTGTAAGCATATGAAACTCCTTTATAAAAAAATCTCTATCATTTTTACACAGCAATGTAGTAGGTCATTTTTTATATTATAGCATAAGAAGCAGCTGAATTGCACTATGACTATGCTTCATTCACAAAATCAAAAAACTCCTGACACACCTAAGTGCATCTGGAGTCAGGATTGCAGACAAACCAACAATTTATCGGCATTCTTATGAATGAATCTTTTCATTGTTCATCAACCAAGCAAATCCTTTTGCCATACGCAAAGCAGGTTCCTTAAAATGATTTCCCTGATTCCAAGCAAGAATGCAACTCAACTTATTATCTTCCAATGAGCGATACACATCACGAATATCATTTGCCACCTGTGCCAGAATTTGGTTACGTGTCTTTGCTTCCTTATCGCCAAGACTTAAATAAACTCTATTGGTTAATATTTTGTTGTTATGCACAAAATCAACAAACCCAGGAAACCATACAGACGGTGATACTGCTGCTATACCTTCAAATAAATTTGTGTGATAGCCCGCCCACAATACAAATAATCCGGCTAAAGAATAGCCGCCCGCAAAAATCTTTATATCTTGATGGTCACTTAATAACGGAACAATTACTTCATTTTTTATACGTGTTAGAAGTTTTTCTGCGTTGCCGGCAAATGCAGCCTCTCCAAAAATCGGCTCTGCCACCCATGGTGAAAGGTCGTCGTTCCAGCTATCAACCTGCACTGTAATAAACAAAAAGTCTATACTCTGCGTTATAGCTTTTATATGGGAAAGCTCATCTTCGATAAACGGCAACTCGTGTTCTCCTATTATTTGGAGCAAGACTATTTTTGCGTCGCGATTTCCTTGATAATTGACTTTCATCCTCTACTCGCCTCCCGGTTCCGTTGCAAATATTATATATTCTTTGAGTCAGAAAATCAAAAAACTCCCGACACACCTAAGTGCATCGGGAGTCGGATTGCAGACGAATCAACAATCTATTGTGCTACTAGCGTAGCAGCAAGATTATTTAACTTCTACAGTTGCGCCAGCAGCTTCCAGTTTCTCTTTCAGAGCGTCAGCGTCAGCTTTGGAGATTTTTTCTTTGATAGCTTTCGGAGCGCCGTCAACCAGCTCTTTAGCTTCTTTCAGGCCCAGGCCAGTAGCTTCGCGAACAGCTTTGATTACGCCGATTTTGGAAGCGCCAGCGGAAGCCAGGATTACGTCGAATTCAGTTTTTTCAGCTGCAGCAGCTTCGCCGCCAGCAGCCGGAGCAGCAGCAACAGCTACCGGAGCAGCTGCGGATACGCCGAATTTTTCTTCCAGAGCTTTAACCAGTTCGGACAGCTCGAGTACGGTCATGGATTCAATAGCTTCGATGATTTGATCTTTATTCATTATAGTTACCTCCAATAATAAGTAAGTTTTTATTTTTTAAGCTGCCTTATGCAGCACGCCGCGAATTAAGCGGACTCTTTTTGTTTGCGTACAGCTTCCAGAGCATATACGACATTGCGGATAGTACCTTGAAGTACATTGACAAAACCGCTGATAGGAGCATTCATGCTGCCCAGCATCTTGGCAATAAGAACTTCTTTCGGCGGCAGAGAAGCCAGTGCTTTGATTTCGTCAGCACCGATAACTTTGCCATCAAGAACGCCAACTTTAACTTTCAGTTCTTTGTTTTCTTTTGCGAATTCGCAAACGATTTTTGCAACTGCAACAGGATCTTCCGGGGAAACAGCGATAGCGGTGTTTTTCTCCAGAGAAGGTTCCAGACCTTCAATACCAGCTTGTTCTGCAGCAATACGCAGCAGGGTGTTCTTAACTACATTGTAGTGAACGCCAGCTTCACGCATTTTGCGACGCAGCTCGGTATCCTGAGCAACAGTTAAACCGCAGAAGTCAACTAAAATAGTGCATTTGGAGTTAGAAAGCAACTCTTGAATTTCAGCAACTTTAGCTACTTTTTCAGGTCTAATAACTGCCATTTAGATTGCACCTCCTTTTTTTGATGTTTTTATTAAATCAAAAAGACCTCTCGGCCGTAGCCGGAGGTCGGAAGGTCTAATATATCTTCACGCTCCAGCCTCGGCAGGCGTAGTTAAAACTTACGCACGTGGCACCTGCTGTCTATGGCCCGATTATCTTCTGATTTAGTAAAATTAAGTAAAACTACAATTATTTGTCGCTGTTAGCTTTCAGGACGTCAACTTTAACGCCAGGGCCCATGGTGCAGGACATGGTGATAGTCTTCATGTACTGACCTTTAGCACCAGCCGGTTTAACCTTAACCAGGGTGTCAGCCAAAGTCATGTAGTTTTGTAACAGTTGCTCTTCAGTAAAGGATGCTTTACCGATAGGAGCTTGTACGTTGCCGGATTTATCGGTACGATACTCGATTTTACCAGCTTTGGATTCCTTAACGGCACGGGTTACGTCCATGGTAACGGTACCAACCTTCGGGTTAGGCATTAAACCACGAGGGCCAAGGATTTTACCAAGACGACCAACAAGACCCATCATATCAGGGGTTGCGATGCACACGTCAAATGCCATCCAGCCGTTCTTGATTTTATCAACATATTCTTCACCGCCAACGAAATCTGCGCCGGCAGCTTCTGCTTCTGCAACTTTGGGGCCTTTAGCAAAAACCATAACAGTCTTGGATTTACCAGTACCGTTCGGCAGAACCAGTGCACCACGAACTTGCTGATCAGGGTATTTAGGGTTAACGCCCAGACGGAAAGCAACTTCAACAGTGCTGTCAAATTTGGTAGCAGCGGTTTTCTTAACCAGAGCTACTGCTTCTTTCGGAGAGTAGAATTTGTCAGCTTCGATTAATTTCAAAGCGTCATCATACTTTTTGCCCATTGTTATAAAATCCTCCTATGTGGTACAAGCGGCTTTTGCCTCCCACTAAATTGAGAAGACTACTTAAAATTAGTCTTCGATTACAATACCCATGCTACGTGCAGTGCCTTCTACCATTCTCATAGCAGCTTCAACGTTTGCAGCATTGAGGTCTTGCATTTTGCTTTCTGCGATTTCGCGAACTTTGTCACGACCCAGTTTAGCAACTTTCTTTTTGTTAGGTTCACCAGAAGCCTTTTCCAGACCAGCAGCTTTTTTCAGCAGAACTGCAGCCGGAGGGGTTTTGGTTACGAAAGTAAAGGAACGATCTTCGAATACAGTGATCTCAACAGGAATGATGAGGCCAACTTGTTTCTCGGTACGTGCGTTAAATTCCTTAACGAAGGCCATGATGTTAACACCAGCCTGGCCAAGTGCAGGACCTACCGGAGGAGCCGGAGTAGCTTTAGCAGCCGGTACCTGTAATTTTACCATTTTAACGACTTTTTTCGGCATTTAATTACACCTCCTTACTCAATTTCTTCAACTTGTGTAAAGTCAATTTCAACAGGAGTTTCGCGTCCCATGATATCAACGAGTACCTTCAGTTTACCCTTTTCTTCATTGATTTCACTGATTGTGCCTTCAAAATCCATGAAGGGCGCAGTCTTGATGCGGACTCTCTGATGTAACTGAAAATCAATTTTTGCGGGTTTGACAGTTTCTTCAACTTCCATACCCATCGAAGGCATAATCTGCCTTACTTCTTCAGCTGTAAGCGGAGTCGGATGGGTAGAATCAGAACCGACGAAACCAGTTACACCTGCAGTATTGCGGACAGCATACCAGTTGCGCTCATTTACAATCATTTCCACCAGTACATAGCCTGGGAAAACTTTATGCTCAACAATTTTTTTCTTGCCATCCGAAGTGATTTCAACCTCTTTTTCCGTAGGTATTTCAATACGGAAAATTTCATTTTCCATACCCAAGGAATGAACTTTTCGTTCCAGGTTTGCGCGCACTTTATTTTCGTAGCCAGAATAGGTATGGATTACATACCAATGTTTTCCTTGCTTTTCTTCTTCCATGAATAAACGGAAAGCAACGCTTCCCCTTCCCTCCTTACTTAAGCCTTACAGCTCATTATTGCAAAATTATGCGGAATAACATACTAAAGATGGAATCAATAATCCAGATTAGAGCTGCGCACAAAACAACTGCAATAATTACCACTATAGTGTTAGCAATAAGCTCTTGTTTGGTAGGCCAGGTAACCTTTTTTAATTCTACTTTAGTTTCACTAAGAAAGGTTGTAATGCTGAATCCCTTATTCTCAGTGTCTGTAGTTTCCGGAACGGCCATCTTGTCACATCCTTGCTATTACTACCCGGTTACGCACAAGCCAATATTATTTGGTTTCTTTGTGCAGAGTGTGTTTTTTGCAGAACTTGCAATATTTATTGAGCTCGATACGATCAGGATCGTTCTTTTTGTTTTTGTTGGTTTGGTAATTTCTCTGTTTGCACTCAGTGCAAGCCAAAGTAATCAGGTTACGCATTTAGTTACACCTCGCTTACGTACATAATAATAAAACCAATCACAAATTGTCGCTAATATAGAGTAACACAGTTAACACTTTATGTCAACTATAAATATCCGTCTGACGCAAATTTTTTCTGTCCAAACGGCACTTAATTACTCTAAAGTGTTTCTTTGGCAATCAGTCTTAAAAAATCAAGACCGGCCATAAGCTGACCGGTCTTGTATTTTGCATTACTATGCCGGAAAAATTATTTCTCTTCTACTTCGGAAACAACGCCAGCGCCAACGGTACGGCCGCCTTCACGGATAGCGAAACGCAGACCTTTTTCGATAGCGATCGGGGTGATCAGTTCTACTTCCATGGTTACGTTATCGCCAGGCATTACCATTTCTACACCTTCCGGCAGTTCGGTTACGCCGGTTACGTCGGTAGTACGGAAATAGAATTGCGGACGATAGCCGTTGAAGAACGGAGTGTGACGGCCGCCTTCTTCTTTGGTCAGTACATAAACTTCACCTTTGAATTTGGTGTGCGGATGAATGCTGCCCGGTTTGGACAGTACTTGGCCACGCTCGATTTCTTTACGGTCAACACCACGCAGCAGGCAACCGATGTTATCGCCGGCTACTGCTTCGTCCAACAGTTTGCGGAACATTTCAACGCCGGTTACTACGGTAGATTTTTTCTCGTCTTTCATACCAACGATTTCTACGGTATCGCCAACTTTAACAGTACCACGCTCTACACGACCGGTAGCAACGGTACCACGACCGGTGATGGTGAATACGTCCTCGACAGGCATCAGGAACGGTTTGTCGGTTGCACGTTCCGGCAGCGGAATGTAGCTGTCAACAGCGTCCATCAGTTCCATGATTTTTGCTTCGTATTTCGGGTCGCCTTCCAAAGCTTTCAGTGCGGAACCAGCAACAACAGGGATGTCATCGCCGGGGAAGTCATAGGAGCTCAGCAGTTCGCGAACTTCCATTTCTACCAGTTCCAGCAGCTCTTCGTCGTCAACCATATCTACTTTGTTCAGGAATACAACCATTGCAGGTACGCCTACTTGGCGAGCCAGCAGGATGTGCTCACGAGTCTGAGGCATCGGGCCGTCAGCAGCAGATACTACCAGGATTGCGCCGTCCATCTGAGCAGCGCCGGTGATCATGTTCTTTACATAGTCAGCATGGCCCGGGCAGTCAACGTGTGCATAGTGACGGGTTGCGGTTTCATATTCAACGTGAGAGGTGTTGATGGTAATACCACGTTCACGTTCTTCCGGAGCTTTATCGATCATGGAGTAGTCCATGAATTCAGCGCCGCCTTTTTCAGCCAGTACTTTGGTGATAGCAGCAGTCAGAGTAGTCTTGCCATGGTCAACGTGACCAATGGTGCCGATATTCAGATGCGGTTTAGTTCTTTCATATTTAGCTTTTGCCATTTTTGAAATTCCTCCAATCAATACATCAACTTAAAAATAGCAGGTACACTAGACCTATCTTATAATATTCGCCCTTGCACAGTAAAATCCTGCTGCTTTCGGCAAATAAAATAAAAAACCTCATTTTATTAATGAGGTTTAGTGGCTAATTGGTGGCGGCGCACGGATTTGAACCGCGGACACTGCGGGTATGAACCGCATGCTCTAGCCAACTGAGCTACGCCGCCATTTGGAGCTGATGACCAGGATTGAACTGGTGACCTTATCCTTACCAAGGATACGCTCTGCCGACTGAGCTACATCAGCAATATTTAGTTGGTTGCGGGGGGCGGACTTGAACCACCGACCTTCGGGTTATGAGCCCGACGAGCTACCAACTGCTCCACCCCGCGATGAAAGTTGGTGGATGGGGTTGGATTCGAACCAACGAAGCGAAACGCGGCAGATTTACAGTCTGCTCCCTTTAACCACTCGGGAACCCATCCGTTTGCGACAAAAAGAATTATACAGGATTTAGGCCCGTTTGTCAACAGCTTTTCATAAATTTATTTGCATTATTTTTGAAAACAGATGTAAGCTGCATCGTTAAGCTATTTTTCGACACCGGAAAGCTTATCCAGGCTATATTCTCCGGACCAGACAATGCTTCTGTATTTCGCCGGCGCTGTATCACCTTCGGTAGAAATGCACAGCACAACAGAGCTTTCATCAAGCTGCAGAAGAGAGTTAGCCTGTGCGTCACTGCGTCCCAATAAGGCAAAGCCCAGGCCAGCAGCACCGCTTTCGCCGGAAACAACAGCGGTATCACCACTTAAGGGATTGCCCAACACGCGCATGCCATAGGCAGCAAATTCATCCGGCATCGAAGCAAAATTATCTGCATAGCGCCGAAGCATATCCCAGGCAAGACTGCAGGGCTCACCGCAGCACAGGCCGGCCATAATCGAATCAAGAGCACCCGTTACATTATGCAGCTTTCCGTCGTCAGCCTTAGCTGTTTTGAAAAGGCAGTCCACCTTTTCCGGCTCTACTATGGTAATAATCGGTTTATCTGCTTTATAATAGTCGGCCAAAAAGGCTGCAACAGCACCGGCCATAGCGCCCACTCCGGCCTGCAGAAAGACATGCGTCGGGCGCACTCCCTGCAGCTGCTGTACGATTTCATAGCCCATGGTAGTGTAGCCCTGCATAATGTGCAGAGGAACCTCCTCATAGCCTTCCCAGGACGTATCCTGCACCATGATACCGCCGCAGTCGGCAGCAATTTTTCTTGCCATGCGCACAGTATCGTCATAATTAACATCCGTAATATATGCTTCGGCTCCAAAAGCCTTGATTGCCTCCAAACGTGCAAGCTCTGTTCCCTTAGGCATCAGCACGATAGCCCTCTGCTGCAGACGGCTGGCAGTCCAGGCAACGCCTCTTCCATGATTGCCATCGGTAGCAGTAACAAAGGTCAGCTCGCCCAGCTTTTGTTTTACCTCAGGTGCCATAAGCTTGTCATAGGTAAGTTCCTCCACAGGAAGCTGCAGACGCTTAGCAAGCTCACAGGCAATCGCGTAGCTGCCGCCCAAAACCTTGAAGGCATTCAGGCCGAAGCGATAGCTTTCATCCTTAACATAAATATCCTTAACGCCGAAAAGCTTGGCCAGATTTTCCAGACGCACCAAAGGCGTAACGGTATATTCGGGAAAGCTGCTATGAAAACGGCACACCTTCTCCGCCTGCTCATAGCCATAATGATTAACACCGGAAAGATTATCTTCCTTCTCTTGATGCAGATAATGTATTAATTCCGCCATTGCCCTGCTCCTTATTTTGTCTGCAAAAGCGCCAGTCCGCGTGCAAACTTACTGCGTTCTTCCGCACGCAGCTCCACCTGTGACGCTATTCTTTCCTTAAGTTCCAACAGCGCATCCACAGTACCGCTCATAAGCTCAAATTCAACCTCATCAATGCTGTCTCTTTTTTCACCGCAATGAATTGCGCCCTTATCTATCGCCAGCTCAATTACAGCACCGGCATAATCCAGAATATAGGTTATGCGTTCTACATCAACCGTAAACAAAGCCCTGACGCCAGCAGGAGCCAATTCGCTAAGCTCGTAACCCAGGCCAAGAGCCGCAAAGCCGTTCAGCTCAGGCTTTGCTTCTGCCAGCGGCAGATTCAGCTCCAGACGTTCGCTCAGACCATCCTTGCTTTGTTTGGAGGTCTTTACGGTCGCTTCAAAGCTGCCGTCGCCCTTGTCGCGTACACGGTAAGCAATACCATGCTGCGTCAGCGCCATATCCGCAGTATCGTAATAGGTGCTCACCAGACGGCGCTTTTTGTAGCTGTCCGGACGCAGGGCCTGCTGCATAAAGTCCAGCTGCAGCATTTTCTCCAAGCCTTCTCTGCTGAGCAAAAGCTTTAATTCAATCTCTGTATTCTTTGCCATTATTATCACTGCCTTTACCGAAATTTTTTAAACTGCCCAACGCCTGCGATGCCGAATTTTTCTGCCACCAAACCAGCGGTATACCAAAGGCCAACAGCGTTACAGCCAGCGCCGCATAAAAACGCGGCGTACCGAAAGCATCTGCCAAAAAGTTATAGGCAATGGCCCCCGGAAGCATACCGAGGACCGTTGCTGCCGCATAAATTTTAAACGGCAGGCGCACACTGCCGGCAATAATACTCACCGGATCATACGGAAAAATCGGCACCGTGCGCAAAATAATCATCTTCTTAAAGCTGCCTCTGCCTACAAGGTAGTTCGTCAAGCGTTCACCCCAGCTACCGCCAAAGTTACGCAGCAGCCAGCTGCCGCCTCCGAAACGTCCCAAAAGATAGCAAAAGCTTGCACAGCCAAAGCCACCCAAAAGCAGAAACAGTATTCCCCACCATGGGCCGAACAGCACGCCTGCGCTCAGGTTCAAAAGCAACGTCGGGAACAAAAGCAACGGGCGAATCGTATACACTGCAACATAAATAAGCGGTGCCCACACACCAAAGCCCACCACCCAGCGGCGGATATCTTCGGCACTGTGCGGATGCGGATTATACGGTGATTCGTACAAGCCATATAAAATTGCGCCCAGCACCAGCAGATAAACCAGCACGCGCAAAAATAAATATAGATATTTTTTCTTCATATAAACCTCTGATTTTCAAACTCTCATCTATTATACGGCGTTTAGAGGACGTTGCGCAAGCAGTATTGGCAAATTGTTTCCAAATACAAAAATGCCGCCACTTGCGTGGCAGCCATGCGTCCTAGTCGACGCGTTTCACCTTGTAGACAGGAAGGTTATCCTTTTTGGCCAGCTCCAGGAGCTCGGCCATGGCCTTGCCGTCACCGTATTTGCTGACGAGCAGCTCGTGCATAGCTCCTTCGGTGTAGAAGGTGCTGCGACGAACAAGCGACGAGGTGTAGGAACCGTCGGCGCAACGTCCGGGAATAGCGTAATCTGCGGTGATTTTCCGCTTCAATTTATCGTTGGTAAGGTACAAGCCTGTGCAGGATTCCTCCGCCAGGTAGCAGGACCAGCTGCGCGGTGCGAACTTACGCACCAGCGCCTCCCAGAAAGCGGGCTGCGGGCCGTCTGCAGATATATACTTGATAAAAAGCTGTCCTTTGCCGTCGAACTGGATTTTTTCAACGCCAGCGCGGAGTTCAAAGGCCTGGATGCCGGCGCCCTCAGCGATGAAGCTGAGCCAGCCGCAGTCAAAGGCAGTTTTCGGTTTACGCTCATCCTTGCGCGTCCAGCGCTTGAGCTTTTTAAAGAGGTCTGCC
The DNA here is from genome assembly GCF_017968825.1 of Phascolarctobacterium sp. Marseille-Q4147. Classification (NCBI taxonomy): domain Bacteria; kingdom Bacillati; phylum Bacillota; class Negativicutes; order Acidaminococcales; family Acidaminococcaceae; genus Phascolarctobacterium; species Phascolarctobacterium sp. Marseille-Q4147. The sequence continues at coordinate 334,148 of NZ_CP072874.1, forward strand.
AGCTCCTCTTGAGGACCATAGACGTATAAATTTGTGTAACAGTAATTTGCCATATAAGAATCATCCTTTCTTTAAAACACTTAAATAGGCTAGAAAAAGGCAATAAAAAAAGCCATTATGGGAATCAATTTTTGGGTACACTAATAGCATACACACTACTAGTACACACAATCTTAGATTTTTCCCGTAATGACATCTTATAATTCTTATATGGTTGAATTATAGGTAGCGTTTTTTGCGCTGCAATTAGTATACGATAAAATATCAGATGTGTCAAGAAGTTTTGAGATTTTTTGCTTTTCTTATTCTGCACCACTTGAACCACTACTTTTGGAGCAAAAAGAAAAAGTGCGCCACTAACAATAATATATATCCCTGTAAGTAAAGTCTTCGTAAGGGTTCTAGTCCTTTATTTTATGGCATTGACAGCTATTTTAAGAAATTGTTATTTATATTATATTAAAATTTTCGAGCCACTGATTTTTTAGCAAAAAGGCTGAAAAATGTGGTGCAAGTGGTGCAAAGCCTATACAAAACCGGCACACTCAGCATATAATACAGGCACCTGAAGGCCACCACTTGCGTGGCAGCCCCGGGATTAATCAAATAATTTTTTGAACACACTGCAACCTAATCCCAAAACGGCACCTACAGCAACTACCGGAGCAGCAGCTACCGCAGCAGCTCCTACAGCAGCACCGGCGGCAGCAGTCGCAGCAACGCCACCTGCAACAGCACCACCAATAGCAGTTCCGGCAGTTGCCGCAATAGCTGCACTGCCTACGGCACTTCCGGCCGCAGCAACAGAGCCTACTACAGCTCCGGTTGCAGCTGCACCGGCACCGGCAACCGTAGCGCCAGCAGCCGTAGCACCGGATGCAAGAGCAGCACCGACAGTAGTACTGGTAACAGCAGTTCCTGCTGCACTCACACCAGAAATCATGGCAGCTCCCGCAGAAGTTGATGCTACTGCAGAGCCAGCTGCACCCAAAGCGTAACCGGCAGCATAGCTAACCGCAGTATCCTTGGCAACATCCTGGGCAGCTTCTCCTATCTCCTTATCGCCACACGCGACATCAACAAGATTGGAACCCATGCTGAAACCGGCACCGTACAAGGCACCTGCTTTAGCGGTGCTCAAGCCGGCTTTATGAGCAGCAGCTACTTTAGGTACGAAAACCGCTTTTTTAGCACCGGTTATAGCTGTTTCCTGCTGCATATATCTGGCCAATTCCTGTGCTTCCGACTTTGTGATGTTACCTTCAATAACCTTTACACCATGCTTAGCACCTTCAGCTTTTATCTTGGCAAAGCTCGGATTGCCTTTATCAACAACGATAGTCTGGCCTTTATATTCTGCAAAATTTATTTTTTGCTTAAAGCTATTTTCATAACCCAGCTTTACCTGTTGGTAGTACTTATGACCATTCTTACCAACGTAAACCAAATCTGCTGCACCGTTATTATTAATTACATAGGTAATTTTACCATTAATCGAAGTATCAGCTGCCTGCATCTCTTCACCAACAAAGCCAAACAATCCCTTTTGGCCACCACGTGCCGTATTAAGGTTTTCCAGGCCAGCTGCGAATCTGCCGGATATAGCAGCAGCCCTTGCAGCTTCCTGTACAACCAAACCACAGCTTGCTGCTCCAACTGTTCTTGAATTAATTTTTGTACCTGTATTCTTCCCGTTGTTATTTTGCAAATGACGGCCACCTGTATAACCAACCGAAGACTTGACAACTATATTATTTCCACATTGTTTAAAACCCATAATGTACGCCTCCTAAAATTTTAAATCTTATTTAGAAAATAAATCATTAACCTTCTTTTCTTCAACGAATTTTTTAGCCATTTTCTTCGGAAGTTTGATAAGCAAGCTTTTTGCCAGCAGTTTTAAAATCTCACTCCCAAGCATTATCGGCTAAATTAAAAATCAATAATTATTGTAATATCCGGCATCCTGTTCACCTCCATTGCTTTATATGTCTTTAGAAGCTTCTTTTTGCTTCCCTTGGATTGATTACATTGTAACACCACACCACCTAAATATCTTTTCAAAACTCTTGCGAACGAAAAGCTGCAAAAGGTTTTGCCAGCACGCAGCTTCGAGTACATCTCTCAAAGCTACATGCTTACAGCAGCCTTAGTCGCCTAAACGGCACCAGGTAGCAAAGTTCTGGCAGTTGTTGATAATCAGGTTATAATCACTCTCTCCCAAACGGGATTCTGCTCTCCTGATTATTTCATCTTGTGTGTAGATAGTATCTTCTGCATAAAGCCTGGGAACATCACCATCAGCAAACTGCTTCAAAGACACAACCCTGACACCATTCGTGCTGTTTTCATATACATGCTCTCTATCCTTGAAGATACCATGATGTGCATAACTAAGTCTTTGCACAACTATATGGTCGCCTTTCGAGAAATTGGTATCATACCAATCTTTCAAAAAAGGGACTGGCCGATACTTACCGGAAAGAGTATCTTCAATATTTTCTACTGTGTCGCAGGCATTATTATATACCTCCAGAGCATCGCCTACTGGCTTGCAAACCTTACGCGCCATACGCTCTGCTGATTTTCTTGCAGTGCGTTCATAATAAGGATTTCTACCATAATCCCTTGGAACAAAGCTTTCTTTAATAAAATCAAACATGCTAATCACTCCTCGTTAATTACTAAAACGTTTCTGGTCTATGAATAGCATTGGCCTAAGCTCCTGCGCCAGGCAGAAGCTCTCGGCATCCGCCTTCATAGACAAATTTCATATTAATATTTTAAATTCTCTCCCGAACCTCTTGCATTTTTCTCTCTGCAGCTTACCATGCAAGCGGTTCAAGATTCACAATGACAATCTCCTTTGCTCACTTCCTTTCCTAAGCATCATCGGCTAAATTAAAAATCAATAATTATTGTAATATCCGGCATCCTGTTCACCTCCATTGCTTTATATATCTTTAGAAGCTTCTTTGTTGCTTCCCTTGGATTGATTACATTGTAACACCACGCCAACTAAATATCTTTTCAAAACTCTTGCGAACGAAAAGCTTCAAACGGAATCTGCCTTCATAGACAAGTTTCGTACTATTGGTTTAAATTCTCGCCATAACCTATGTATATAATACTTCTTTTTATAAGAGTATACCGTGTTTTATCCTTACAGGCACAAAAAAAGGCCGCCACTTGCGTGGCAGCCCTGCGTCCTAATAGACGCGTTTTAGTTTGTAGACGGGAATGTTAACCTTTTTGGCCAGCTCCAGGAGCTCGGCCATAGCCTTGCCGGCACCGTATTTGCTGACGAGCAGCTCACGCATAGCTCCTTCTGAGTAGAAGGTGCTGCGACGAACAAGCGACGAGGTGTAGGAACCGTCGGCGCAACGTCCGGGGATGGCGTAATCTGCGGTAATTTTCCGCTTCAATTTATCGTTGGTAATGTACAAGCCTGTGCAGGATTCCTCCGCTTAGATATGGATTATTTTTTTAACGAATAAAAATCTCATATTACCTTTAGGGGATAAGTGCGCCTTAATTCAGATTGTACATTCTGAATTGAGGTTTTCCTTTTTCAAAAGAGTAATTAAATTGATTTCAAATCGATATTTCCTATATAAAAAGCTCGAAATGCTTTAACCATACGCTTTTCGAGCTTTTTATATTTTCAAAATGTTAACAATGAACTTATAACTAGAAGAGAGAAAGTAGTCAAAAAATAATTCTGAACAAGACTACTTAACAGGATTTACATGTTCATTGTGCCTTATTTCATACTCAAGAATTGCTTTCGCCAATTCATAACAGTCATCTATGTAATATTCTCCTAATTTTTTGGTCATAGCAAAACCAGCCAAAGCTGCTACAGCTTGTCCTACAAAAGGAATATATTTTGCAAATTGTTTTTTAGTATATTGTCCAGCTACTCGCTTAAGAACCCACATTATACCTTCTTTTGTAAGATATGCAAGCACCTTATCTCCAAGTTTTTTACCTACAGGTCCCAACACAGTCATATATTTTTCTATAACAGTTTCATCAAGGCCAAAACTTTCTCTAATTTCTTTAGCCATCTTATAAAAAGCCGCTAAATCAAAGCAAACATCAACACCAGGAATTGGATTCAAAGCATTCGCAACTACAGACCAAGCATATACATCAATATCATCTAAGCATTTTGCTCTTTTCCTCCCCAAATCTTGTATGCTATCTGCTTTAAAGACTGCAATGATTTTGTCCTGCTTTACTTTATCAATGCCAGAATTAAAAATGTCATCCTTTAATTCTCTGAACCCAGTACCAGTTTTACAGCTTGTAAAATAAACTTTTATATCTTCAGCCCCTACTTTGGAATAAACATCTTCAACGATTTCTTTCTTCAGTTCGTCTAAAGTTTTTCCATCATCCCATATATCATCTTCCTTATTGCGCACAATAAAATATGGATGCTTCCTAGATTGATTCCATTCCTTAAATTTTTTAAATAACTTTCCGTCGGCATCATGTAATTTACCGGCAAATACGAACAGATACAAATCATAATCCTCTACAGAAAATTGTTTGCACCAGTCTTCAAAAGGAAATCTTTTCGTGTCATATCCAGGCAAATCAACGATTCTCAATGCTCCCCAAGATGCTTCTTGGCTTTTCACTGTGGTATCTGTATATACTCCAGATTTAAATAAATTTTTGCCTATCAATTTGTTAATAACACTCGATTTACCTGCACCCGGCTGCCCGACTAAAGCAATTTTAGTATGCGTACCCTGATTTCTTTTTATTTTTGAAGAACAAGATTAGATCTAAACGACACTATATCATTTGAACCTTTTGAAGCTGCCATCCCAACCGCAAGACCAACTACTGATGCTACTCCAGCTAATTCAGCTACGCTAAGTGCTGCCAATGGTATTATGCCTTTAACCTTAGATTGAGTTACTAAACAAGGCTTTCTATATTTTTTCATTATCGTAAATCTCCTCTTACAAAACAGGCAATGATATTTTTATATTTAGTTGTTAATTATACATCAGCTTTACATAAATTTTCGATGGTTCCCAATTATGTTCTGTATTCTTCTCAGAATTAACACGAAGCCTAATATATTTACCAGTATCTTTATCTATCATTGCGGAAAGTACACAACCATCTTTATATTCAATAGCTAATACAGTGCCGGGAAAATAGTAATCAATCACTCCAAATCTCGTGATATTTTGGGCTGTATGTTCTTTGATTTCTCTTTCATTTGCTACCCTGTTAGATAGGTTAAGCAATCTTGTGCATAACGTTGTACTTTGTATTTCTGTAAGTATATGCGCAGAAGTTTTCCCAGAAAAGGCAGATTGCCAATCTTTATCTAATCTTGTCTTACGTATGGTATATTCTGAACTTAAAACTGTACGTATTTCATCAGGATATTCTTTATCCCATACTGGTGTAAAGTCACCAATATATGCATCAAGAGCAGGGGTCTGCCATTCTATATCAGATGGTATGTAAATTTGGGGAAGCGGCGAAGGCTTTAATGTATAAAATGCACCCAATACTACTAATACAGACAAGATTATACCTGCTAATACTTTTTTTGTAATTTTCATGGTCGTAAATTTCATTATCGTACCCTCCGTAATTATTCTTCTAGTCTCACAAGTCTTTTCCATTGCAATTCTCTAATCAAACATAGAATATCTTCTCTTAATTCATTTTCATCAACATCATACGTTTGCAGCAACATATCAGCAATATCAGAAGCTGTATTTTTGCAATTACTCAAAGAAATTATTTCTCCACCTATTTTATTCAAGTAACATATGTCCAGTTCTTTGCCATATAACACCATAATATCTTTTTCCCAACGTTTTTTCAAAGAAATATCGACAAGCTTTTTATGCTTAAGCCACTCCCATGTAATCATGCTCTCCCCTCCACTTCAACTAGTTGCTGAACCTTACCCCAACCAGTACGACCATTCAGCATCTTTTTGACTTGTGTCCCAACAGCCACACCTACAGCAAAAGCTTCAATAGCCGCCGCCAAACCGGCTGGAATAACCCCTTCAATACTCACATTTGAAATAACCATTGGTTTCTTATATTGTTTTTTCATTTTAACTTGTACCTTCATATTCTTATATCATCATTGACGTGATTAAGTATATTACCTTTCTGCTTTTCAGCATCAATAGAATTTATAAACTCTAAGACTTTTGGATTATGCCAAGCATATTTGCCCTTATTTTTCCAAATAGAATCTATCGTTTCGTCCAAAACATTGCCTATTGTAAAAGGAGTCATGCAATCTAATCTAAAATCTCCATTCGGGCGGATAATACCACCACTATTAGGAGCAGATACATATCGTTCCATAGATGTATTAACATTCATAGATCTTTCAATTCTTATTTTTCCTGCATATTCCCTAGACAATTTATCAATCTGTTCATAAAGATAATTGCGTTGCTCATGTGTTAAAAAAATATCTTTATTAAAAATAGCTCTACCACTTGGCAATATCTCACCAATCATAATGCTGCCAGCACCTACTGAATAAGCTAATTTAACCATATCATCTAAATAAGGCAATGTTTTAGGAGTAACAGAATGTGCTATAACCAATGGTATTCCGCTATCAGAAATTTCCATTGCTCCATTAACAGCTTTCTCCCAACTGCCTTCTACACCTCTAAACGAGTCATGCAACTCAGGTGTTGAACCATCAATAGAAATTTGAAACCAAAAATAGCGGTACTTAGAAAATCTTTTGACTTTTTCTTTGCTTAACAACATACCATTCGTAATAACAACAAACGAAGTCCCGTCTTCATGTAGTATATCCATAATATCAAATAAATCTTCTCCTAGAAGCAATGGTTCCCCTCCGGAAATAATGCATTGAAAAATGCCACCTGCTTCAACAATTTGTTTAGCTAAACTTTTCCACTTTTGCGGAGTCATGCTTGTATATTGAACACGATCAACATCCCCAGATCTATTATAACAATGCTTACATTTTAAGTTACAAGCTCCTGTCAGTTCAAATTGTAAAGTAATTGGGAAAGAGAACTCCTTTGGATACAAGTCTGCTGCTTGCATAGCAATAATATTTTCTGCTTCCTGTTTTGCTCTCTTTAAATCAACAGCATTAAAAATTTTTACATAATCCTTACTCAATCTATCTTACCTCCACGAATCATATTACAGTAATGGTGCAATATTTTATAATACTCTTCAACATCCATACCTTCAAAATATAAATGATACAAGTACTCCCCTCTACAAATATTAGGTCTTTTATTGTATATCGAGCACTTATTATTAATTAAATATTTGCATATTCCGTCTCCTCTATTGAAATTTTTCATTGCAGGTATTTTATATAAATGTTTGCAACATTCTCCACATTGATTGCAATCAAATATTTTACCATTTATAATTGTTACTTGATCCAAAATATTCTCCCTTATAATAGGTGATAGTATGTATACAAACTATCACCTATCAAGCCAACATTTCATTTTTTATCAGCAAATTAACATCAATCTCCAACGCATCAGCAATCTGATACAGAGTTTCTAAAGAAAAACTGTTGCCTCTATTCCCTCGCTCAATCTGCCCAAGATAAGCGGCACTCATACCAATCCGCTCGGCCAGCTCTGCTTGCGTATAGCCTTTCTTTTTTCTATAATATGCTATTTTCAATCCAATATTCTTGTAACGTGTAGCAAACAACGTCATCACCTCTTGTCAAGCTTCTCTTTATAATATTAACAGTTTATATAAATTATTTTTTAGGTATATAGTCTGCTTTTTTAGGTTAATAACTTCAATCAGCTTTTTTTCTCTTTTTTAGTTAATCTTTGAAAACAACTTGCAACTTCAATTCAACTTGCTTGCAACCATATACGATTGCTTCTGCTCAATTATTTTTTCAAGAAGCGACAGCCCCTCACTGCCGCTTCCTGCACCCATCAAGCCTCTCGCTTTACCTCATACACTGGCAAGCCATCGTGCTGAAATGTTTCCACACTAGCGCGATTATCAAAGGCTTGCATACCTGCCCCTTGGGCAATAAAGCCAATCCAACCAGAGCCGAAAGGCGTACGCTCTTTGCGCTCGTCCTTGTGCGTCCAGCACTTGAGCTTTTTTAAAGAGGTTTGCCAGCTCCTCTTGCAGACCATGAACATATAAATTTGTGTAACTGTAATTTGCCATATAAGAATCATCCTTTCTTTATAACACTGAATATGCGAAAAACGCAACAAAAAAAGCTATTATAATGAAATTTTCGCATAGGAAAATATCATTATAATAGCCTAAAATTCTTATATAAACAAATGTATACAGCTTGTCTAAGTGCTGTGTGGTTATTATATAGCGAATCAGTAAATCTGTCAAGGTAACACAAAAATTTTTTCTACCGCCCACCCACAACTAAATCCAATCCTTCACATCTGCAAAATAAATGTGAACGCCTTGACTTTATTATCTGCTCATATGATAATAATAGTGTGAGAAGAAATTGTTTATCTTTCAAGACTGCCGCGAAGGCAGCCAATTTACAGAAAGCGGTGATACCATGATTTTTAAATTTGAAGCACAAGCCCCCAAAATTGATGAAAAGGCCTATGCCTTTAATACTGCCACCCTGATTGGCAAGGTTGAGCTTAAAGAGTACGCCAGCGTTTGGCCCGGCGTTACTATCCGCGGCGACGTTAACCGCATCGAGGTTGGCCGCTACAGCAACATTCAGGACAACAGCGTACTGCACGTTGCCGATAAATACGCCTGCATCGTAGGCGATTATGTAACCGTAGGCCACTGTGCTCTGCTGCATGCCTGCACCGTTGAAGACCACTGCCTCATCGGCATGCATTCCACCGTACTTGACGGCGCTGTAATCGGCCACGGCTCTATCGTTGCTGCCGGTGCCGTTGTAACCAAAGGCACCATCGTACCGCCGAATTCCCTGGTTGCCGGCATTCCTGCCAAGGTTATCAAAACATTGGACGAAAAAGGTATAGCTGCAATCCACGCTCAGGCTCTGAAATACAAAACTCTGTGGACCGAACGCTACGGCCTGCTGCCTGACAATGACGGTGAACGCTACCACGGCGAGCAAATCGTTTAAATTCCCCAAGCAAGGAAGTATGACAATGTCCTCTGATTAATCAGGTCACGCTTCGCTATAATGTGCAAAACAAAATCCCGTTATCAGGTACAGGCCTGTTAACGGGATTTTTTGCTGCAAGTATGCGCTTACGCTGCTAACCAAGAAAGCCATCTCTGCAATTCTTCAGAAGAACAGAGATGGCTTTAATTATTGAATAAAATTTTTATCAGTTACCTTCAACAGCAACTGCTTTTTTGGCCGGGCAAACAATTGCAGCAATAGCATAAGCAGCAATGCATACCAGCCATTCCATATAGATTACATTCGGGAAAATGCGTACTGCCGGGGTAAGCTGCCACAGTACCAGCAGCACCAGGCCTGCCAGCAAAGTCCAGAAGCCTGCGGCTTTAGAAGCATACTGCGGGAAGAACAGCGCTACGATTACGATAACGCTGAAGGCAGCAGTCAAAGACAGACCAATCATAATCGTACCCAAAATACTGGATACGCTCATAGCAAGTCCCAAGGTAAGGATACCGCTGATAATAATGCAGGCACGTGTCATCAGCAGCTGACGCGCTTGGTCGCACTGCGGATTGATAAAGCGCTTGTAGATATCGCTGGAGAACAAAGTACCGGCGCTCAGCAGCAGGTTGCAGGCGGTAGATACATCCGCAGCCCACAGAGCTGCCAAAGTGATGCCTGCCAATACCGGCTGCAGGCCTACGATAACCTGCGGCAAAGCAAGTGCAGCCTGCGCATCAGGATACATAGCCTTAGCAACCAAGCCAAGGAAGGCAGCAAGAACGCCTACCGGCAGCATCAGAATGCCGCCCCAGACGAAGCCCTTCTTAGCAGTTGCAGCGTCTTTAGCGCCCAAAGAAATCTGCAGAATACTTTGCAGAGAAAGATTTACGGTAATCAGGGTTACAACCCAGCTGGTGATAGTTACAGGGCCAACACCGTCAATAAAGCTGAACCAAGGCACATTAGCCGGCAAAGCAGCAGCCAGATGATCCATGCTGCCGATTTTTTTGAACTGGATAATCGTTGCCGCCAAAATGCCAACGTAAATCAGAATAATGTTCAATACATTAGATAAGGATGCAGACCACATACCACCGATAAAGGTAATACCGATAAAGGTGATGGCGCTGACAATCATACCTGTGTGGAAATCAAAGATATCCGGCAGGATAGCGTGCAGAATACTGCCACCCGCAATATATTGCAGACTGATGATTACCAGTTGAATAACAATCTGGCAGAAAACGCCCAAGATTACCGCGCCCTTGGTATGATGGCGTTCAATAAGCTCAGTGATAGTCGTAATGTTTTGTTCACGATATTTTTTAGCCATGAACAGGCCCATAACAATCGCGCCCAAAGCCCAGGCAATCGTATACCATCCGGCACTCAGACCAACACGGAAGGCGTGCTCGGAAACGCCGATAGTCGACGCACCGCCGACAGCCAGACCGATAATAGTAACACAAATCAGAGGCGCAGAAAGTCTGCGTCCCGCAAGAGCAAAGTTTTCGTTGTTTCCTTCACTACGTTTTTTAGCATACCAGCTGATAGCGAACAAAGCAACAATGTACAATATTAAGATGACTAAAGAAACAGGCACAAAAAATCCTCCTTTAAATTATACATGCCTGTTAAAGAAATACAACGTCATTGCTGGCAGTATCCCTATACTGCCTCACATCAGACCTAATCGTGCAGACTTCAACAACATATAATACAAAACCATTTGTGCTGTCATTACAATTCCCCATCGCCCATACCAGCAAGCATCCCAATGCAGACCAAATATACGCCTCCTGATGCTTCCTTGCAAAGCAGCCACATATATATTAGCTAAATTATATCCCGCCAGGAAAAAACAGTCAAGATTTTTTCACAAAAAAGTATTGACAAAATAGCCTCTTGCAGTTAAAATAAGTATTGTTGTTGGCCTCGTAGCTCAGCTGGATAGAGCGTTTGACTACGAATCAAAAGGTCGCAGGTTCGAGTCCTGCCGAGGTCACCATTTTGAAATCGACACCGCAAGAAATTGCGGTGTTTTTTGTTTTTCTAATTCAAAAATAATCTTCGCAAAAAAAAGAACCGGCCATAAAACCGGTTCTGCATAAAGCAATAACAAAGCATTGACGCCGAAAGCTACCCCTGATACTGCTTGCGCATTATCAGGGGTATTTTCATGCGTTATATAGAAATATGTGTATGAGTAAAAATTACAGGCTGCGGATTTTTTTGCGCAGCGGCAGAATGCTTGCCGGACTTACGGAAAGCTCGTCCATGCCCATGCGTACAAATTCCTTAGTCAGGCTCAAATCAGCGCCCAGCTCGCCGCAGACGCCGCACCAGATGCCTGCTGCATGCGCTCCCTGCACCGTCATTTCAATCAGACGCAAAATCGCAGGATGATGTGCATCAAAGAACGGCTCCAGCTGCTGGTTCTGACGATCTATAGCCAACGTATACTGGCTCAAATCGTTTGTGCCGATGCTGAAGAAATCAACTTCCTTAGCCAGCTCCGCACTGATCAGTGCTGCTGCCGGCGTTTCAATCATAATGCCGACTTCCATCTTCGGGTCGAATGATACGCCTGCATACTTCAGCTCTGCCTGCACCTCACGCAGAATTCTGCGCGCCTTGCGCACCTCTTCTACGCTGATAATCATCGGGAACATCACCGCCAGCTTGCCATATGCAGAGGCACGGCATATAGCACGCAGCTGCGTAGCAAACAGCTCCGGTCTTTCTAGGCAGATACGGATAGCGCGATAGCCAAGCGCCGGATTTTCCTCCTGCGGCAGCTCGAAGTAATCAGCTTGCTTATCAGCGCCGATATCAAGCGTACGGATAATTACACGCTTTCCGGCCATCGCTTCTGCTGCCAGCTTATACTTTTCAAACTGCTGCTCCTCTGTCGGATAATCCTTGCTTTCCAGATAAATGAACTCGCTGCGGAAAAGGCCGATGCCCTCTGCATCGTTCGCCAGCACGCTGGCCAGGTCGCCCGTGCCGCCGATGTTGGCATATACATGCACCTGCTGGCCGCCGCCGGTGATGCTCTTTTTACCCTTGAGCTCCTCCAACAGCTTTTTATGCTGTGCATCCTGTTCCATCTTCGCTTTAATACGTTCCAACGTTGCTTCATCAGGATCAACGAAAACCTCGCCGGTATAGCCATCAACCGCTACCAGCTTGCCGTCATATTCTTCACCGATGCTGCTGCCGGTGCTGACAACCGCAGGAATACCAATAGTACGCGCCAAAATTGCCGTATGCGAATTTACACTGCCTGCTGCCGTCACAAAGCCCTGCACACGCGATTTATCAAGCTGTACTGTTTCGCTGGGTGCCAAATCATCCGCTGCCAGAATATAGCGGCCGCTGCCGCTTTCCCAGCTGCTGCCTGCATCACCCAGGCAGCCAAGCACCTTGTTGGAAATATCCTTGACATCGGCAGCACGTGCACGCATATAATCGTCTTCCATCGAAGAAAAAATTTCAGCAAAGTTGGCAGCCGTTGTCTGTACCGCATATTCTGCATTAACCTGCTGCGTGCGGATAATCCCCTCTACAGACTCAATATAATCAAGATCCTCCAGCATCATCTGGTGGATTTCAAAAATAGCGGCATTATCTTTGCCTACATCCACAACAGCCTTTTCATAAAGCTCTGCCAGCTTGGCTATAGCCTCCTGACGTGCTGTCTGAAAGCGTGCAACCTCAGCCTCGGCATTTTGAACCTTACGGCGTTTAACCGCAGCTGTATTACGGCGCAGTACAGCCAAGGTTCCCAGCGTTACGCCGCCGCAAACGCCCTTACCCTTTAATGAAAGCATTTTATCACCTCGCGAAAAATCTCTCTTACTGCGAAATTACAGATTAACCTTGAGGAAAGCCTCTAAAGCTGCTGCTGCTGCGTCTTCGTCCGCACCCTCACAGGTAACGGTAATCTCTTCGCCCTTTTTAACGCCCAAGGCCATAACACCGAAGATACGCTTCAAATCGCCTTTTTTAGCACCCTTGGCAATGGTAGTAGTGCTGGCAAATTTTGCAGCCTCTTTAACGAGCAGTCCTGCCGGACGTGCATGAATGCCTGCTTCATCAGTAATAACATAAGTAAATTGTTTCATTTTTATTTCCTCCGTTTCGCTAATAACAATATTCTGCCGCTAAATTCTTAAAATCCTATTTTTGTTTTTATCTTTTTCTCTATCTTTTATTCGTTCACGTTCTGTTTAACAAACCCCATAAGCACAGCCGACAGCACACTTCCTGCTGCCAAAGCTGCAAAATACATCGGCCAGTTCTGCACTACACCGAAAACAAACACGCCGCCATGCGGTGCCGGAACACTGCAGCCAAAGGCCATAGACAAAGCACCTGCCACGCCGCTGCCCAAAGCACAGGTTGGAATTACACGCAGCGGGTCACTTGCTGCAAAGGGAATTGCGCCTTCGGTAATAAAGGACAGGCCCATGATAAAGTTGGTCACACCGGACTGACGCTCCTTAGAAGTAAATTTACTCTTAAACAGCATGGTGCACAGTGCAATCGCCAGCGGCGGAACCATACCGCCGATCATAACGGAAGCCATGATTTCACTGCTTACAGCGCTGCCGTCAGCCGCAGCCAAAGAAGCAGTACCGAAAACATAAGCTGCCTTATTCAAAGGACCGCCGAAGTCGATGGACATCATAGCTCCCAATACAAAACCCATCAGCACCTTGCTTGTTGTGCTCATGCTTGCCAGCGCACCTGCCAGCCATTGGTTAAAGGCTGCGGTCGGCGGGTTGATAACGTAGGTCATCAAGATACCCATAAGCAGCAGGCCGATAACAGGATACAGCAGAATCGGCTTCAAGCCTTCCAAGCTGTCAGGCAGTACACTGAACACCTTGCGCAATGCCAAAATCAGATAACCGCCGATGAAGCCTGCAAACAGCGCGCCGAAGAAGCCGCTGCCGCCGGAGGCTGCCAAAAAGCCGCCTACGATACCAAGCATCAGTGCCGGACGCTCGCCGATACTCATAGCGATATAACCTGCCAGAATCGGCATCATCATGCTGAACGCCAAACCGCCGATATTCTTGAAGAAGGCTGCCAGCGGTGTGCCGCTGCCAAACTTAGCCGTGCCGGCAAATTCCATATCGAACATAAATGCCAGCGCGATAAGAATACCGCCGCCGATTACAAACGGCAGCATGTGCGAAACGCCATTCATCAGATGCTTATAAATTTGTCTCCCCAGACTTTCCTCCGCATCTGCCACGTCACTTGTCGCCTCGCTGCCGCCCTTGCCTGCGTAAGCAGGAACATTACCGCTCAGAATCTCCTCGATAAGCTCCTTCGGCTTGTTGATACCGTCAGCTACTTTAACAAAGATAACCGGCTTGCCTGCAAAGCGCTCCACAGGCACGTTCTTGTCTGCAGCCACAATAATGCCTTCGGCTTCTTCAATATCTGCTGCCGTCAGCTTATTTTTTACGCCGCCGCTGCCATTGGTTTCAACCTTCATAGCAACGCCCAGCTTACCGGCCATCTCCTGCAAAGCCTCTGCTGCCATATAGGTATGTGCAATACCTGTCGGGCAGGCAGTAACAGCCAGCACCTTGCGCTGCTTAGCAGGCTCTGCTGCCGGTGCTTCTTCTTCCTCAAACTTTTCGTTTTCGTATTTGTCGATAACTGCCAAAAAGTCCTTGGCGCTGCCGGCATTCAGCAGCTCGCTGCGGAAATCATCGTTCATCAGCAGCATGCTCAGATGGCTCAGCACATCAAGATGTACATTATCCTTAGTATCAGGTGCAGCAATCAGGAAGAATAACTTCGCAGGCTCTCCGTCAAGACTGTCGAAGTCAACGCCTTCCTTTACCAGCATAGCTGCCAGTCCCGGTGCCTTTACAGCACTTGTCTTAGCATGCGGAATGGCAATGCCTTCACCGATACCCGTGCTGCCCTCCTCCTCACGGCGCAGCACGCAGGCTCTGTATTCGTCCTTATCAAGCAGATTACCGCCGCTCTCCATCAGCGTAATCAAATGCTCCAACGCTGCTGCCTTATCCTTAGGCTGCGCATTAAGGTCAATGCTTTCTACCTTCAGCAAATCAACTATTTTCATCTTATTTTTTGCCCCTTCTTTTTTATTTATTAGTCACGCCCTGTAAAATAATTTCATCAATATCCTCACGTGTTGCCAGCCAATCCTTAAACGCGCTTGCGCTGCCTGCGGCTACGCCCAGGCGCAGCGCCTCCTCATAATCCTGCGTTTTAAGATAGCCTGCCAAAAAGCCGGCCACCATACTGTCGCCTGCACCGACAGAGTTTACCAGCTTTCCCTTCGGTGAAGCCATCATATGCTGCCTGCCATTTTCGTCCAACAGTACAGCACCGTCCGCTCCACGCGAAACCAGCACATTACGTGCTCCCTGCTGCTGCAGCTTCAGCGCAGCAGCAAGAATATCCTCCTCATTCAGCAACGGTCCCAGGCCAAAGAACTCTCCTAATTCTTCATGGTTTGGTTTGATTAAAAACGGCTTATATTTCAGTACCTTGAGCAGCAAATCGCCGGTAGCATCTACCACAACCCGTGTGCAAGCAGGCTGCAGCAGCTCCAGAATCTGCTCATAAATATCATCCGGCAGCGAAGCAGGTATGCTTCCTGCCAGCACTAAAATATCATCCTGCGTCAGTCCCTGCAGCTTAGCAAAAAGCTTTTGTAGCTCTTCCTTGCTCAGCTGCGGACCCTGACCGTTCAGCGCCGTTTCCGAGTCCGAAATAATCTTCGTATTAATCCGCGAGTAGCCTGCAGCAGCCCGAATAAAATCACAGCGGCAGCCTGCCTCCTGCAGCAGGCGTTCTATTTCTGTACCGCTGAAACCGGCCGTGAAGCCCAAGGCTACCGATTGCAGCCCCAAATTTTGCAGCACCAGCGAAACATTGATTCCCTTGCCACCCGGATATATATTTTCTACTTGGGTGCGATTAATCTCGCCTACCGCAAAATCATCAACCTTTACCACATAATCCAAGGAAGGGTTAAAGGTTACAGTATAAATCAAAGCACAATCACCTCCGTATGCTGCTTGTAGGACCTAACGTTCAAGCCCTCCTGCGCAGCTGTAATAATCACGCCCTTGGACAAAGTGCCGAAGGACACGTTCGACAATGCCTCAAACTTGCTGGCATCCGCCAATACATAGCATTTACGGCAATGCTCCATTGCCACGCGCTTATTCATGGCCTCCTCTATATCAGGAGTAGTGAAGCCCTCTTCCACCGTAATACCGTTGGTTCCGAAAAAGCCCTTGCTGAAATGGTAATGCTGCAAAGAAGCAACTGCCTCCGTACCGATTACCGCATCAGTTGTCGCCTTTACGCGTCCTGCAAGCAGCAATGTTTTCAGACCGCGTTGCGCCAGCTTCTGTGCCAGCGTAATACCGTTCGTCACATAAACAGCATTCTTTTCCGTCAGATAGGTTGCCAGCTGCTCGGTTGTCGAGCCCGCATCAAGAAAAATAAAATCGTTGGGACGCACCAGCGTTGCCGCATACGCAGCAATTGTACGCTTATCTTCAATGTTACGACTGTATTTTTCCTGCATATTGCGCTCCTGCACAGGCTCCGCCTCGCGCACGGCAGTCGCACCGCCATGCACCTTGCGTACCTTGCCCAAGCTGTCCAACTGCACCAAATCGCGACGGATAGTGGACTCAGAGGTTTCCAGAAGCCTTGCCAGCTCCGGTACTGTCGCCGCACCGTCACGCGTGACAATGCGAGTGATTTCTTCAAATCTTTCTTGCGTTAACATGAGCATCTCTCCTCTTGCAGATATTATATAACCATTTTCACGCAAAATCAATCATTTTTAAGCAAAAAGCCGCATTTTTTTGAATTTTTTTTGCAGATTATCTCTCATAACTTTCAAAGCAAAGAAAAATGGATGCCTCTCCCACAGCAGAGAAGCATCCATAATAAAGTATCGTTTATATAGTTTTAAAGACAACACATAAAAGTATCAGCTTATTTGACCAAAGCACGCATTTCATCCGCAGTCAGAGTAAAGTATTCCTTTACGGTGTAAAGCTCACGGCGGCCGCGGCAATCTGCAAACAAAGCAACATCTACATCAGGAATATTTTCCATTGCTTCCTCTAAGCTCTTGCCGTTTTTGGCATAAGCCTCAAAGCGCAGGACAAATTTTTCGCCGGTACCTGCAGGAACCAGCATTGCTTCAAAATAATCATCCTCGCGCAAATAGCCCTCACGATTAACCTTACCACGCAGCAGCACATCACTATACTGCTCCTGCGGCAGATAAATACGCATATAAGCATCCAGAATAGTACCTTCCTGCTTGCCTACGTTATCAAAAGGTACCTCTAAGGAAAAATCAATTCTGTCGGCATATACCTTATCCAAAACAGCCTTGGTGCGTTGCTTTACCAGCAGACGCATTACAGCATCACCCTGCATGGAAATATATACACCTACAATTATAACGCCTAAAATCAACAGTCCTACAAGGACTCCCACAATCGTCATCAGCATCTTGCTTCCCCCCTTACGCCTTATGATAATCCTTGATAATGCAGATTGGTGTTTTTTCACTGCCGTTGCCAAAGGGATTATCAATGAGGATTTCCGCAACCTTATCCGGATCAACGCCCTTAGACCAGCCAAGCACTGCAGAGCGCTTCAAATCATTAACGTCGGCAATAGCAGCGCCATAGCAGCCGCAAGCCTTGGTAATAGCTTCGGCAACCTTTTCCGGTTCTGCCGGACCATAAACAATATGCTTGTCATACGGAGGCATTGTGCCGGTAACATCGTCAATCAGGCGAGCCTGTTTGCCTGCCATACGGTAGAAGGTGCCGCTAACGCCTACGCATTTAGCCGCAAAGCCGCAGATTACTGCCCACAGAACACGTGCACCGCCCTCTGCGTCAATCAGGGATTGCATGCTGTACCAGCTGCTGATACTGCCCTTGGCCGGGAACAGATGCGACAGCACCTTAGCCAGCGGTCCCGGATGAAACTCCTCACAGCGCATTGCTCTGCCTTGGGTAATAGCAACTACGCTTTCGGCAGTGCAGACAACATCGTTAGGGCCGATTTTATCCTTGGCATATTCCAGAATAGCATCACAAATATCATCGTGATGAGTCAAAATTCTTGTCGGCACAGGAACAATCTTATATTTTTCCATACTCTCACATCTCCTCCGCAGCTTTATCCGCTGCATATACCTTCTGAATTTTATCATACCATTCAGGCTTCAGACGGACAATGTGGCCTTCATTATCGGTAAACACATTGCGCGTATGTCCTTCCACCGCTACAGCGCCGTCGCGCAGACGGATAACAGTATAATCAAATTCCATTTTTGCTTTATTAAAGGCACTCATTTTTACCTGCACTTCAAAATCATCATCAAAGGTACAGGAATTTTTATACTTGGCGCGCACCTCGGTAATCGGGAAAATAACGCCGTCAGCCATCAGCTCGCCCAGGGAAATACCGCAGGCACGCAGATATGCTACACGTCCCATTTCAAACCAGCGCAGATAGTTGGCATGATGCACAACACCCATCATATCAGTTTCAACAAAACGCACCTTATCTCGTATTGTAATCATAAAATCTCCTTTTCATCTTCAAGGCTTCCTGCAGATAACAGGCTTACAATCAATTTATTATTATAGCACTTTTGGCGCCAAGTGCCTAACAAATCTTATAAATTATGTAAATTTTTCTCTGCCAGCAGATGCTTAACTTTTTCAGCCAGCAAAGCATAAATTACGGAAAACAGCGGTACGCAGACAATCATACCGGCAACACCGCCAATGCTTGCTCCAATCGTCACCGCCGCCAGCACCCACAGCTCCGAAAGACCTACAGCCTTGCCCACAATCTTAGGATAAAGCAAATCAGCTTCGATGCGCTGCAGCACAATATATAATATGATAAAATACCAGATTTTCTCCGGCGCGGCCACCAGTATTAAAAAACAGCCGATAAGAGCACTGATTAAGGTACCAAGAATCGGTATCAGGCTCAGCACAGCCACCAGCAGCGAAATTACCGTCGCATAGGGAAAGCCGCAAAGCTTCATGCTGACGAAATACATCACGCCCAAAAGCAGCGCCACTACCAGCTGTCCGCCTACAAAGCCACGGAAAATCTGCTCTGCCGTCTGCAAAACATGCAGAATATAAGCAGCACGCTCCTTCGAGCAGAAAGCAAAAATTACGCATTTAAAGTTGCGCACTAATCGATGCTTTTCCAGCAGACAATAGATTGCTACTACAAACCCGATAACACAGCTTGTAAGCACCTCCAGAAGTGATGCCGTTGCCAAAAACGTCTGCTCCAGCAAAAGACGCTTGTTGTTCTGCAGATAATTAAGCAGCGTCTGATAAACTTCCTTAGCCTGCGCCTGTACTACAGCCAGCTCATCTGCCGAGAAGGAAAGCTCCTGCGCCTTCTGCTGCAGATAAATATTCAGCTTGGCCAACGCCGGCGGCAGCATCTTAACAAGCATTTTCATACTGGCGTGCAGCTCGGGCACAATCGTCAGCACAAAAAAGGCCAAAAAGCCGATAATGATTGCAAGGCTCAAAAGCAAACACACTGGACGCTCGAAACGCGATACCACGCTCTGCTTAAAAATTCTGCGCCAATATTGCTCCAGCTTCTTCATCAGTACGTTGACGATAAAAGCCATGCAACCGCCAATGACAAACGGCAGCAAAACATCATATATACCAGCCAGCAGTTTTAGGCTGACATTGTAATTCCACAGCGCCCAGATAAGCACAATTGCAAAGGCCAGCAGACAATAAGGATTTCTTTCTTTCATAAGCAACCTCTATTCAAAGCGCATGTCCAAGGTAATACATGCTCATTAAATTAATAATACTATTGTAACATATAAGCGCGCACAAGACAAAAAAGAAGGCTTTTCTTTGCATAAGTTTCACATCTGTGGTATAATTCCATTGTAGTTTTTGCGCCTGTAGCTCAGTGGATAGAGCAATGGTCTCCGGAACCGTGTGCGGAGGTTCGATTCCTCTCAGGCGCACCAAAAAGAAAAGTACCCTTTCCATTTGTTTGGGAAGGGATTTTTTATGCACTAATATTATCGACCGGTTTTATATTCCTCTATATTCACTTTTCTGCAAACGTATGTTAAAATTAATTAGTGCTACCACAGCGGTAGGCGGTTGCTCTCCTCGGAGGGCTTTGCGGCTCTCCTATTGCAAGAATCCATATCCTTATGGAAATCTACAAGAAAGAGGGTGGCGCCGATGAATATTCTTGAAGTCCTCGCATTATTAGGCTTCGGTTTGGCTTGTGTCAAATTCGGCTATGAACTCGGTAAAAACGCAAAAAAATAACCGCCCCGTCCTAGGAAAACGAGCGGTTATTTTTAACTAACATTTTCTAAGGGCAACCGTCTATCGGTAGCACTTTTTCTATGTTTATTATACTATATCCAACAGCTAAAGACAAGTAGTTTATAACTTTGAAAATCATTGCCAAACAAGCATGCTATTTCTCCGGAACCGTGTGCGGAGGTTTGATTCTTCTCGGACGCTCCAAAAAGAAAAAGCTTTTTACAAACAAAAAACCGCCCGCATCTCACCTTCACCTGAGATACGAGCGGTTAATGTTATTTTTGAAGATTAATTAAAGCAGCTCTGCCTTTTTATCCAGAATTGCTTTGCAGGCAGCGCAGGCCGGGCAGTCGCAATACTCCGCACCGGCAGCCTTGATTTCCTTAGCATGTGCCAGAATATTTTTAGCCAGCTCAGCGCCGAAAACGCCAACGCCTGCTTCGGAATCGGCAAAAGCAATCAGGCCGTCAATCGGCATGATGTCTGCTTCCAGCTCTGCAATATAAGCTTTGGTTGCTTCTGCTTCTTCTGCAGTACCAACATCTGCCAGCCATTTTTCAGCAGCAGCCTTTGCTTCGGCGCTGCAGCTATGAGCAGCAATCAAAGCTTCAGTTTGTTCTTTTACAAAATTCAAAGTTTCTTGTGTCATAATCTGTTAACCTCCTTGTGATGCATTGAGCATCATCAGTACAGATTATAATACCAAAGTGCAGACCTGTAAAGTACGCACTTTCATGTGCGCAGGTTACCGCAAGGTTACTATTGTAGTATCATTTATATACCTACATAACGCTAAAATTACTGCCACTGCGCACATCAGAAAGTATTATATTCATACACCAAAGCGTATAATCTTACCAAGCAGCCACAGTTCCGTCGGCACGCGGCTCCGTTGCTCCCGCCAGTACGCCGTCAGCGCAGCGCCAAATAATTTCACCTCTGCCAAAGCTGGTGTAATCACTCATAACGCGCACCTCATGCCCTAACTTGCGCAGCTCTTCAACAATCTCCGGCGCAAAGCGGTCCTCCAGCCACACCTCGCGCCCATCAATCCACTGCCAACGCGGTGCGTCCAGCGCAGCCTGCGGATTCAGCAGGAAATCAATCGTATTCATCAGCACCTGAACATGACCTTGCGGCTGCATATAGGCACCCATAACACCAAACGGACCAACAGCTTCGCCATCCTTAGTCAAAAAGCCGGGGATAATTGTATGATAAGGCTTTTTGCGCGGCAGCAGGAAATCATCCGAAGATTCGTCTAAGCTAAAGCCTGCGCCTCTGTCATTAAAGTTGATGCCATAACCAGGCAGCACAACGCCACTGCCAAAGTCTTTGTAGTTGCTTTGAATAAAGGATACCATATTTCCTTCATTATCTGCAGTACACAGATAAACAGTACCGCCGCAGAACGGTTTGCCTGCTTCCGGCAGCAAGGCCTGCTCGCCAATCAGTGCACGGCGTTTGGCTGCATATTCCTCGCTCAGCATAGCTTCCACCTTAATGCGCATATAGCGCGGGTCGGCAATATACTGCATGCCATCGGCAAAGGCTAGCTTCATAGCCTCAATCTGCTTATGCAGTGTTGCTACACTGTCACGTCCGTCGAATTCAAAGCCCTTAAGAATATTCAAGGCCATAAGCGCCGTAATACCATGACCGTTTGGCGGCATCTCCCACACATCATAGCCACGATAATTAATATGCACAGGTTCAACAAATTCTGCCCTATAATCAGCCAAATCTGCCAAAGTCAGGCAACCGCCGGTCTTTTCGCTGAAGTCGACAATTTTTTCGGCAAGCTCACCGCGATAATAGCTTTCGCAATAGCTTTCCGCCAACAGGCGCAGTGTTTTGGCATGGTCAGGCAAACGCACCAGCTCGCCTGTGCGTGGTGCCACGCCTTGGGGAGCAAAGGTTGCAAACCAGGGCGCAACAGCAGGATTATCCTTATACGGCGTCAGCGCCTCAATGCCCTCCTGCCAGAAGCGTGCTACTATCGGCGAAACAGGATAACCGTTTTCCGCATAATCAATTGCCGGGGCAAATAATTGCGCAAAGGGCAGACAGCCGAAACGCTTGTGCAGCTCCGCCCAGGCTGAAGGCGCCCCCGGAACAGTCACAGCCTGCCAACCTCTGAACGGCATTTTATCTGTATAGCCTGCAGCGCGCACTGCCTCCGCCGTCAGGTTCTGCGGCGCATAACCGCTGCCGTTGATACCATAAAGCTTATCCTTTACCCAGACAATCGCAAAGCAGTCACTGCCAAGACCGTTATTCGTAGGCTCCACTACGGTCTGGCAAATCGCCGTGGCGATGGCTGCATCTACAGCGTTGCCACCCTGCTGCAAAATCTGCAGGCCCGCCTGCGAGGCCAATGGCTGCGAGGTGCAGACCATACCGCGTCTGCCATAAACTACGCGACGGCGCGAAGCGTAAGGATATTGTTGTCCGTCGAATTGCATTTGCATAATTATCACTCCATAAATGATGATTAGTTGAAAAAAGCACACCTTTACAGATGTGCTTTTAATAAAAATCAAGTAATTATAAAATCTTGGACAGGAAGTTTTTGGTGCGTTCTTCTTTCGGATTGCCAAAAATCTCCTCAGGAGTTCCCTCTTCCAAAATCTTGCCACCGTCTACGAAGCATACACGGTCGCCAACCTCACGGGCAAAGCCCATTTCGTGAGTAACAACAGCCATGGTCATGCCTTCGTTAGCCAGCTGCTTCATAACATCCAGAACCTCGTTAACCATTTCCGGGTCAAGAGCACTTGTCGGCTCGTCAAACAGCAAAGCTTTCGGCTTCATGCACAGCGCACGCGCAATAGCAACACGCTGTTGCTGACCACCGCTGAGCTGATCAGGATAATTGTTGGCTTTATCTTCCATGCCAACCTTTTTCAGGTACATATGCGCAGTCTTTTCTGCCTCATCCTTAGAAACGCCGCGCACCTTCATCGGTGCCAGCATCAGATTCTGCATAACAGTCATATGCGGGAACAGATTAAAGCGCTGGAATACCATGCCTACTTCCTTGCGGATTTCGTTGATATTAGCCTCACCGTTCAGAGGAATACCGTCGATAACAATGCTGCCGCCGGTAGGCTCCTCCAAAAAGTTGATGCAGCGCAGCAGAGTACTCTTACCGCTGCCGCTGGGGCCGATAATAACAACAACCTCTTTTTCCGCAATAGTCAGGTTTACACCCTTGAGTACGTGCAGATCACCAAAGCTTTTCTTCAGATCTTTGATTACAATCATTTCCTTGCTCATTTTGTGTCAAACCTCCGCTCCAGATAACCGGTAAACCTTGCAACAGCAAAGGTCATAATCAGATAGATAATAGCTACAGCCATCCAGATTTCAAAGGAAGCGTAGGTACGGGCAATAATCAGCTGTCCGCGACGAGTCAGCTCTTCGAAACCGATAACGGAAACCAGAGAGGAATCCTTCAGCATCGCAATAAATTCATTGCCCAGAGGCGGAATGATGCGCTTGAAGGCCTGCGGCATGATGATATAGCGCATAGTCTGTGCCCATGTCATGCCGAGGCTGCGGCCTGCTTCCATCTGGCCCTTGTCGATAGACTGAATGCCTGCACGGAAGATTTCGGCAACATACGCACCGCTGTTGATGGAGCAGGCGGAAATTGCTGCCACAAACGGATCAACACGGCTGCCGATAATGTTCGGCAACGCAAAATACACGAGGAAGATTTGTACCAACAGCGGGGTGCCGCGGATAAAATCGACATAAACATTGGCAAAATAACGCAACGGCTTAATGCTGCACAAGCGCGCAATACCGATCATGCAGCCAATCAGCAGACCGAAGGTAACGCTCATCGCCGTAATCTCTACGGTAATAGCGGCACCGGCCAGCAAAAGCGGAAACGAATTTGCCATAAGCTCAAAATTCATATTCTCCCAATCCCTTCTAAATTCTTAGTTGCAGGCTGGAGAGAACCACTGCTTATTTTTTCTCTCCAAACCATTTAGTATAAAGCTTATCATATTCGCCGCTCTTTTTCAATTCAGCTAAAGCTTTATTTAAATCGCCAGCCAGCTTGCTGCCTTTTTTAACAGCAATACCATAAGGCTCAGCTTCCATTCTTTCACCAACAGTTTTAGCAAAGTCCTTGCCTGCTTTGGTCATATAGTATTCAACAACCGGAGCATCACCGATTACAGCATCAGCACCGCCGTTTTTCAGCTCCAGAGAAGCCTCGTCCTGAGTATTGAATGCCTTTACCTTAGCACCTTCAACAGTTCTGGATTTGTTTTCACCGGTAGTACCGATTTGGCAGGCAATAGTTTTACCCTTCAAATCATCGATAGATTTTACATTGCTGTCTTTACGTACCATGATCATCAAACCGGAGGTGTAATAGGATTCAGTAAAATCAACAACCTTTTTACGCTCGTCAGTAATGGTCATACCGGCAATAGCAACATCAATATTGTTGGAATTCAGCGCCGGAATAAGAGCATCAAAGCCCATGCTTACCATTTCAACCTTGTAGCCCATTTGCTTGCCAAGAGCTTCAATCAGCTCAATATCAAAGCCGGTCAGATCCTTGCTGCCTTCCTTAGGAAATTCAAACGGTGCGAATACAGGCTCAGTGCCGACACGCAAAACCTTAGCGCTGTCAGCAGCCTTTTTTTCCTCACCGCCGCAACCGGTCAGCAGCATGCTACAGGCCATAATAGCCATCATTAAAAATACTAATACCTTTTTCATTTGTTGGTCCCCCTCATTTTTTCTTTTCTATTTTTTTAATATCAAACGGAGCACGTCCGGCAATTAAACCCTGTCGTGCTCCGTAGTGAACAAAATATTATTTCTTTACTTCACCAAACCAGGTTTTGTAAATCTTGTCATATTCACCATTTTTCTTCAACTCAGCCAAAGCCTTGTTGATTTCGCCCGCAAGCTTATCATTGCCTTTTTTAACAGCCAGACCATATTGCTCTGCTTCCATGATATCGCCAACAGTCTTCATGCTGGTGTTACCGCCCTGTGCCAGGTAATAACCAACTACAGGACTATCATTGATAATCGCATCAACGCCTTTGTTTTTCAGTTCCATAACAGCTTCATCATTAGTGTTGAAAGCAGTTACTTTAGCGTTAGCAACATTTCTGGCATTCTTTTCACCGGTAGTACCGATTTGGCAGGCAATACGTTTGCCTTCCAGATCTTTAACGCTCTTAACTTCGTTGTTGTCCTTATTTACCATGACAATCAGGCCAGAAGTATAATAAGGCTCAGAGAAGGTAACAGCCTTTTGACGTTCTTCATTAATGCTCATGCCTGCAGCAACAACATCAATGTTACCGGAGTTCAGTGCCGGAATCAAAGCATCAAAGCCCATGCTGACAATTTCAACCTTGTAACCCATTTGCTTGCCGATAGCACGTGCCAGATCCATATCAAAGCCATCATAGCTTTTGCTGCCCTCTTTTTGGAATTCAAAAGGTGCAAAGGTAGGCTCTGTACCAACGCGCAGTACCTTTTCCGGTTCAGCAGCTTTTTTATCGCCACCGCCGCAGCCGGCAATCATCATAGAAACAGCAGCCAGAATTGCCATAACTAAAAACAAAATCTTCTTCATCATCAATTTCCCCTTTCGATATTGTAAGCCATTTTTGAGATACGTACATTATATACCTAAATACCCGCAAGGTAAAGTATTTTTATGAAAAAAAACAGTATAAAAATAAAAATTTGCCGCATTTTTTTTCAAAATACAGCAAACTGTAATTTAGGTAACAAAAAAACAACTCAGCTGACCTGGTTTTCGCCCCCACACTCGCCTGCTGGAAGGTTCGCTCCTAAGCATTCCGCTCCCCACTACTACCTCTCTCGCCCATAATTTTTTTGCGGCAGGACTTACTTCTAAGCTGCACCGTGCTCACAGCAAAATTTTGCTGCTTACGTGGATCGTTTCGCCTGCAACTGGCATCGACTTGCAACCACAGACCTGAGTTGTCCTATCTATTATAATGGGAAAAAATTTTTTTTGCAAGTCAATAGCTCTGCATACTTTTATCTTTTGTCAAAAAGTGCTATACTATTGGTACTCAATATTGAACGGAAAAAAAGGAAACACGCTTTATGATTGCTATACCTCAATGCCTGGACTTTGCAGATGCTCGCCTGACGAAGGATATCTGCGAGTTCTATTTAAGAATGTTGGAAATTAAAAATAGAGAAATTTATCTGCACAGTCAGCAGGTTGCCAATTATTCTGCCAGCACTGCTGCAAAGCTCGGTCTGCCTGCCAGCGAAGTTTCGCAGATAAAAACAGCAGCGCTGCTACATGATATCGGTCAGCTTTCCGTACCCAATATTATTTTGGCTAAGCTGCCGTTTCTTTCTACGCGCGAACAGTCTATTTATAAACGTCACTGTATTGCAGGCTCCAGCATGCTGGAGAACATTCCCGGCTTTGATACCATCAGCGATATCATTCGCGCCCACCATGAAAAATGGGATGGTACAGGTTATCCCAAACGCCTTAAGGGCCAAAATATTCCTATCGGTGCACGCATAGTTGCTGTTGCCAACTATTATGACCGCAACCTTAACCCCTGTACCCAGCATTGGCAAAAAACTCACGCCGACGCTATCATCGAGCTGCAGAACAAGGCAGGTCTCGATTTTGATCCGGCAATAGTTAAAGCCTTTATTGAATCAGTTATCCCACAAGCATTACGCACACAATTAAAATAGCATTGTCAGTCCTGCCAAGACCGACAATGCTATTTCTTTTTCCGGGCATCCCTGCTCCTGCGAGCAGGGATGCTTTATTTTTTTAAATTTGTAAACGCACTGCTTATCAGATGCTTAAGCCTTCGCCATCATCCCATTGTACAATGCCGTCTGCCTTCAGCGATTCCTGCACCAGGATAACGCGTTGGTTTTCGCTGCCGCGAAAGCGCAGATTAGGATTCTTCAGCTCAAGCTTAAATTCTCCGTCTACCAGTACGTCAATATAGGACAGCATTTCTTCGGTAATTTCCCAAGGTCCCAGGTTACCTGTCAGCATATCCTTTTCGAAATCATAGCCGCTGTAGCACCAGATATCCTTCTTGGGGAAGCGTGCTCTTACCTTGCGCAGGAACGGCAACAGCGCTGCCTGATTAGCAGGCTCGAAGGGTTCACCGCCCAAAAGCGACAGGCCGCGGATATGTTCGTTTTCCAAGAGCTCCAGCAAATGCTCTTGCGTTGTTTCCGTAAAAGGCTGACCGTAATTAAAATTCCAGGACTCCGGGTTAAAGCATCCCTTGCAATGATGCGTACAGCCGCTGACAAACAGCGATACACGCAAGCCCGGTCCGTTAGCAATATCCAGATTTTTTATTTCTGCGTAATTCATACGCCCTCACCTCGCAAATTACAGATGCATTACTCTGGCTTTGATTTCCTTAGTCTTGCCTACATTCCAGAAGTTCTCTCCCAGATAACCGCAGGTACGGCGGATAACCGTCATCTTGGAGTGATCCTTGTTGTGGCATGCGGGACATTCCCACTCATTATCATCATTAATGGTAATTTCACCGTCAAAGCCGCAAACATGGCAGTAATCGGATTTGGTATTAAACTCCGCATACTGGATGTTATCATAAATGAATTTGACAACCTCTTCCAATGCTTCGGTGTTGTGACGCATATTAGGAATTTCTACATAAGAAATCGCACCGCCGGAGGAAATATTCTGGAACTGGCTTTCAAATTTAAATTTGCTGAAAGCATCAATCTTCTCGCGTACATCAACATGATAGGAGTTAGTATAGTAGCCCTTATCGGTAACATCCTCAATCGTGCCGAAACGTTCCTTGTCGATACGTGCGAAGCGGTAGCAAAGGCTTTCTGCCGGTGTACCGTACAAACCGAAGCCAAGGCCAGTCTGTGCCTTCCATTTATCGCAGGCACCGCGCAGACGGTTCATAACGCGCAGGGCAAAATCCTCGCCTGCAGGATCGGTATGGCTTACGCCCTTCATCAGCTTGGTCAGCTCATAAAGGCCGATATAGCCGAGAGAAATGGTAGAATAACCGTTTTCCAGATACTTGTCTATTGTTTCGCCCTTACCCAGACGGGCAATAGCACCGTACTGCCAATGTACAGGGCTGACATCGCTCTTAATGCCCTTCAGCGCATTGTGACGGCACATTAGCGCTTCAAAGCACAGCTCCAGACGCTCATCCAGCAATTTCCAGAACTTCTGCTCATCGCCTTTGGCAACAATGCCAATCTGCGGCAGGTTCAGAGAAACTACGCCCTGATTGAAGCGACCTTCGAATTTATAGTTACCGTTTTCATCCTTCCAAGGAGACAGAAAGCTGCGGCAGCCCATCGGGGAGAATACATTGCCTTCGTAGTTTTCACGCATCTTCTTAGCGCTGATATAATCAGGATACATACGCTTAGCGCTGCATTTTACTGCCAGACGTGTAATGTAATCGTACTTGCCGCCCTTCAGGCAGTTATGCTCATCCAGAACATAAACCAGCTTCGGGAAGGCCGGGGTTACATAAACGCCCTTGTCATTTTTAATGCCCTGCAGACGCTGACGCAGAATTTCTTCCACAATCATAGCGTTTTCCTTCAGATACGGATCATCCTTCTGCAAGTTCAAAAACAGGGTAACAAACGGAGATTGTCCATTGGTAGTCATTAATGTATTAATCTGATACTGAATGGTCTGTACGCCGCCCTTCAGCTCATAGCGCAGGCGCTCATTTGTCAGACGCTCCAGAGTTTCGTCATCAATGTTGCCTCCGGAGGTTTCCTTGATGCTCTTTTTAAACTTTTCATAGCTCTTACGCAGATATTTGCCCAGATGACGGATATCAACAGACTGACCGCCGTACTGGCTGGAAGCAACAGATGCAATAATCTGTGTCATAACGGTGCAGGCAACCTGGAAGCTTTTAGGGCTTTCAATCATTTTGCCGTTCATAACCGTGCCGTTATCCAGCATATCGCCGATATTAATCAGGCAGCAGTTGAAAATAGGCTGAATAAAATAGTCAGCATCATGAAAATGCAGCACGCCTTCTTCATGCGCCTTGGAAATCTTTGCCGGCAGCATGATACGCTTTGTCAAATCCTTGGAAACTTCACCGGCAATCAGGTCGCGCTGAGTAGCAGCCATCGTTGCATTTTTATTACTGTTTTCTTCCATAACGTCCTTATTGCTGTTGCGGATTAAGGACAGAATAGAATCGTCGGTAGTGTTGGCCTTACGCACCAGAGCACGTTTATAACGGTAAATAATATACTGCTTTGCCAGCTCAAATTTACCTGCATCCATCAGGCTATGCTCTACCATATCCTGAATGTCTTCTACAAGCAGGCGCATACGGTTACGAGATTGTACGCTATCCGCAATTTCCTGGATTTTATCCTCCTCAATACGAAATTCCGGTTCTACGGCAGCATTGGCCTTTTGAATAGCAACGACAATCTTTGCGGCATCAAAATCTACTGTTGTGCCATCGCGCTTAATTACTTTCATAACCTTTCAGCATCCTTTCTTGTAAAAATCAAAGTTATAAATCAATATCTTCGTATAATAACTAAGAGCAAAAATCCATAAGTTATTCTTAAAATACACCTATACGTTATTCAAGGCTCTGACCGTAACGGTCAAAGCCTTGTCTTAATCATAAAAAACAGCTACGGTTCAGCGTAGCATTTTCTGTAGCTTTATTCTACCACAATATGTCGTAGGTGTCAAAGATAAATTCATCAATATGTTGATAAAATTCTTTGTAGACGATTTTTTCGCCAATTTAGCATTTCGCCTTATTTTTCCTATTTTCAGCTAATCGCTTTACAAAAAAGTCCTGCGAGAGGAAATGTTCCGCAGAAAAACAGCTCAAAATTATCCCTTCAGCAGCGATTTTTCAAGCTGTTACCTTTGTACACGCACTGCAAAATATGGTATAATTATTTTCATCTTATTGTTTTGTTATAGGGGTGTTGTTTATGAATAATTCATCAGCAAATAATCACAGTACACGCGGCGTTCTCATGCTCACCTTGTGTGCCTTCATCTGGGGTACTGCCTTTATCGCGCAAAGCGTCGGCGGCGATTACGCCGAACCATTAACCTTCAACTGCGCGCGCAGTGTTTTAGCTACTGTCTTTTTATTTGGCTGTTGCCTATTGTTCGACAAAGCGGCAGGTAAGCGCTTTACTGTTTTAGGCAGTGATGACCCTATTTATAAAGAACGTCTGCTTAAGGGCGGCATCACCTGTGGTCTTTTCCTCTCACTCGCCTGCTTTTTCCAGCAGCTTGGCATAATGTACACCACCGTAGGCAAAAGCGGCTTTATTACAGCACTCTATATCATTCTGGTACCTGTTTTGAGCTATATCTTCTACCGTCGCTCCGTTTCCCTGCTGCAGGGCCTCAGCGTTTTTGTAGCAGCCGTAGGCATGTACTTCATCTGCATCAACGAAGGCTTCTCTATCAACAAAGGTGATTTATACACACTCATCTGTGCCTTCTGCTTCGCTGCACAGATTATCGCCATAGAAAATATCATTAAAAATCTTGACGGCGTGCGCCTGTCACTCATACAATTTATGACCTGCACCGTTGTCAACGGTGTTCTAATGTTTATTTTCGAAACACCATCCATGAGCAATATTATTGCAGGCTGGGCACCTATCGCCTACGCCGGTATCATGTCCAGCGGTGTAGCCTACACGCTGCAGATTGTCGGTCAAAAACATGTCAGCTCCCTGGTTGCCTGCATGCTGATGAGTCTGGAATCAGCCTTCGCACTGGTAAGCGGCTGGCTTATTTTGGGACAGGCTATGAGCAGCCGTGAAATCTTTGGCTGTGCTCTGGTTTTTGCGGCAATTACTTTGGCGCAGCTGCCGGAGGAAATACTGGGATTAAAGAAGCGCTAAGCCTTACACTTAAAATAAATTGACAAAGAAAAAATAATTTCCTATAATAAGCAAAGTAAGAGAGATTCCTGATAGCTGTATGTCAGTCCTCTCCGGATTTTGTTTTTGAGAGAGACTGCCTGCAACCTCAGGCAGTCTTTTTGTTATTCTTTTATTACCTTTTAAACAATGATAAATTATTACTGGCAAGGAGCTGATATTATGGATCATTTTCAGATTCACGCACCTACACAAATAATCTTCGGTAAAAATACCGAAAATGAAGCAGGTAAATGGTGTAAATATTACGGTGCCCACAAGGTACTCGTACACTTCGGCGGCCACAGCGCCAAGAAAAGCGGTCTGCTGGACCGCGTCTGCGCCAGCCTGCATGACGCAGGCCTGGAGTACGTACTGCTTGGAGGCGTTGTGCCTAATCCGCAGCTTTCCATGGTTAAGAAGGGCGTAGAGCTTTGCCGTGAGGAGAACGTTGATTTTATTCTCGCAGTCGGCGGCGGCAGTGTTATCGACAGCGCCAAGGGCATTGGCTACGGCCTAGCTAACCCCGGAGATGTTTGGGATTATTATGCCAAGAAAAAAGAGATTACCGCCTGCGCTCCGCTCGGCGCTGTGCTGACTATCGCGGCAGCAGGCAGCGAAATGAGCAACTGCAGCGTTATCACCAACGAGGACGGCATGCTCAAGCGTGGCCTTTCTACCGACTACGGCTACTGCAAATTCGCTATTATGAACCCTGAGCTTACATATACATTGCCTGCCTACCAGACAGCCAGCGGCTGCACCGACATCATGGTACATACCTTGGAGCGTTATTTTACCGCTCCTGCCACACATCAGCTGGCACTAATCGACGGCATTGCCGAAACCTTGCTGCGCAATGTTATGCGCTATGCAAAAATTGCGCTCAAAGAGCCGGATAATTACGATGCACGCGCCGAAATCATGTGGAGCGGTACCCTGTCGCACAATGAAACCACCGGTGACCGCACCTTTGGAGACTGGTCCTGCCACCAGCTGGAGCACGAGCTGAGCAGCATGTTCGGCGTTGCTCACGGTGCAGGCCTGGCAGCAGTCTGGGGTAGCTGGGCACGCTATGTATATAAAGAAAATATCGGACGCTTTGCACAGTTGGCAACTAACATTTTCCATATTCCCTATAACTTCCGCAATCCCGAAGCTACAGCTTTAGAAGGCATTGCTGCAATGGAAAGCTTCTTCCACCATATCGGTATGCCTACAAGCATTCACGAGCTTATCGGCAAGGACCTCACAGAAGATGAAATCAAAGAGCTGGCATATAAATGCAGCTTTATGAATACGCGCACCATCGGCCAGTTCAAGGTACTGAGTGTCGAAGATATGGAAAATATCTATCGCGCAGCAAAATAACCGGCTTATAACACCAAAAGCTTCCCTTTGCGGGAAGCTTTTTATACTTTAAGTGCCGGAAATACAAAAAACTCCGTAACCCAAGGGTTACGGAGTAATTTTTATGAAGATTACATTGCTGCTTCTTCAACAGGATATACACTGATTTGGCGTTTGTCGCGGCCTTTGCGTTCAAATTTAACGCGACCTTCAACCTTAGCATAAATAGTGTAGTCCTTGCCCATGCCAACATTGTTGCCCGGATGGAATTTAGTACCACGTTGACGAACGATGATGCTGCCAGCGGTTACCAGCTGGGTGTCATGAGCTTTGGTACCCAGACGTTGTGCGTTAGAGTCACGACCGTTGTGGGAGCTACCAGTACCTTTTTTATGTGCATGTAATTGCAGAATAATTTCAAACATTACTTTCACCTCCTATGTTCTTGAATGCGAACATATTGCGGACACTGACGCGCTATTGATTCCACTCCATAAATCATGGTTTGCAATATAGCCTCTGTCAGGTCGGTAGGAGCACTGTTCAATGCTACCTCGAAGATTCCGTCCTCCTGATTAACGACATAGGACGGATTGAGTTTCAAATGTTTTTCCAAGCCAAGCAAGGGAGCCTGTGTCAGAGCGGAAACAGCGCTGCAGACAATGTCTGAGCCTTCTTCAGCAAAACCAGCATGACCACTGACCTTATAGCCGGTAATCATACCCTGCTTGTTCCTGAATAAATCAACACTTACCATAAAAATTATGCGTTAATAGCGGTGATTTCAACAGTAGTGAACGGTTGACGATGACCTTGACGTTTACGGTAGTTGGATTTAGCTTTGTATTTGAAAACGAAAATTTTGTCTGCTTTGCCGTGTTCAACAACTTTAGCAACAACTTTTGCACCTTCAACTACGGGCTTGCCAATCTTAACATCAGCATCATTTACAACGGTCAGAACTTCTTCAAAAACTACTTCAGCGCCAACTTCTGCGTTCAGTTTTTCAACTTGCAGAGTTTCGCCTTCGCTTACGCGGTATTGTTTGCCACCGGTTTTGATAATTGCGTACATCTATTGCACCTCCCTTAATGATAGACTCGCCAAATACGGTACCCTGACGCCAGGGATTTTCAGAACCTCTCTGCGCGGTTGGGGACGGACCAAATCAGTCCATACTGGAATATTTTACCTTAATGTCTGCTATTTGTCAACACCGCTGTTATCTAAAATCATAAAACTTTCTACATGCAGGGAAGCATCTGCCTCAACCTTTAGGGAGCAGGCCAGTTCCCGTTCCCAGGCACGCAAATCCTTGCTTACAAGCCACTCTGCCAGCCATGGATTAGCGGTAATCAAAAGATTTTTCGAACTGCTGCGACGCTTCAGCAAGGTACGCAGACGACGCTTGATTTCCAAAGAAAGATTTTCTCTGCTTTGCACACGTCCGCTGCCGTTGCATACCGGGCAGGGAGTATATAATACACTTGATAAATTCTGACGCGATTTTTTTCTGGTAATCTCCACCAAATTCAGTACCGTAATATCCTGCACCTTGGGATGCATTTTATCACCCTTCAGCGCCTGCTGCAAAGAGTTCATAATCTCTCTTTTGTGATTATCGGTGTGCATATCAATAAAATCTACTACTATAATGCCGCCTATATCACGCAAACGCAGCTGACGCGCAATCTCCAGCGCCGCCTCACGGTTAATCTGCATAATCGTTTCTTCCAGATTTTCACGTCCGCTGAACTTGCCGCTGTTAACATCAATAACAGTCATCGCCTCAGTATGGTCAATAACCAGATAACCGCCGCTAGGCAGCGTCACCTGTCTGTCGCTGATGCCGGCAACTGCTTCGCCCTGCTTATGATATTCAAAGATATCCTCCAGACCCTGATACAGCGTTACCCTGATATCTTGTGCCTGCGGCATCTCGGCCAGCAGCTCTTCTACACGCTTATAAATCGGCAGATTATCAATCACGATTTCCGTCAGCTCCGGGCGCAGATAGTCGCGCACAATACGGATAGGCAAATCAAGCTCACGCCTCAGCAGGCAGGGAGCCTTCGCTACACGCTCACGTGCCGCCAACACCTTCCAGTCAGCAGCCAGCTCCTGCACATCGCGCTCCAAAAGCTCACGCGCAACACCGGTTGCCGCCGTACGCACCACAATTCCCATACCGGCAGGACGTACCCCCTCGCAAATAGTGTTCAGGCGCTCGCGCTCCTCCTTATCGGTAATCTTACGCGAAATACCCACATAATCCGCCTGCGGCAGCAGTACAACATAGCGTCCGGGCAAGGTAATTTCGCGGTTAGCGGTAGGGCCTTTAGTACCGCGTGCATCCTTAGATATCTGCACTATCAGACTTTGGCCTTCTGTAACATTCTTTTTATTGCCCAGATACAGAAATGCATTTTGCTCCAGGCCGATATCAACAAAGGCAGCCTGAATGCCACGGACTACATTGCAGACCTTACCTTTAAATATGCTGCCTACAAGATGCTGCTCTTCCTTGCGCTCTACCAGATATTCCATCAATATTCCGTTTTCCAGCAACCCCATACGGGTTTCGTCTTCGTTGGCGCTTATAATTATTTTAGCTATCATCGCTACTCTCCGCTCTTAAATAATCATGATATTATATTGTAGCATAAATTACGCCTGCTGGCAAAAGCAACGGCATTTCTGTATGTTAAAAAGCCGTTAAAGCGCATCTAAGCAAAAGCTCTTAGAAAAACACCTCATTCTTGTTTCTGACATCCTTGAATGCAGCAAGCATGTTATCTGTTTTTTGCTGCAATGGTAGCGGAAGAATTCTTGCCTGCTTCGTACATGCATGAACGCAGGCCATGCAAAGAATGCATTTTGCTGCATCCGTAGCCATCTTGCCATCCATAATCGCAATAGCATCAGTCGGGCATATTTTAGCGCATGCTCCGCACGCAGTGCAGGATGGCAGCGAAAGCGGCGCTGCCGGCACCTTCATCTCCGGCTTATACGGGCGATTGCCTGGTACATGAATATTTTCTGCAGAAGTACTGTTCTTAACTGCCTCTGCAAATGCACGGATTTCTTTTATATCCTCAGCATCCGGTCTGCCGGCGCCAACCTCCGGCACAATAGAATGCTGCGCCACAAAGGCAGCGGAAGCTATTACCGTAAAGCCGCCTTGAATCAGAATGTCATTCATCTCCAGCAAAGCATCTTCATAGGCCCTGTTACCATAAACAGCAATAGTTACGGCCTGCTTCCCCTCACCGGCAAGCGTTTTTATTTTTTCACGCACGACAGAAGGAATTCGTCCGGCAAATACAGGTGCTGCAACAATAATCAGCTCGCCCTGCGGTTGCTTTGTCGGCGTTTGCTTATCTCCCAAATCATGCCATACTGCATCTTTGCCTACGGCAGCGGCAAAAATATCGCTTACCTTTTTTGTTCCTCCCGTGGGACTGAAATAATAAACCTCCATTTTATCTGACATTTTTAGTCCTCCTTTGCTTTGTGCATACATATAATAATTTGTCTGCAGCTGCTTTATCAAACACTTTTCCTTTTTGCCAATCTTAATATTATTGTAAAGCAAAAAGCTGGATATGGCCAGCGGATAAATATGTACAAACGTAAAAATCCCTTAGCTATGAGTTTTCTACCCACAGCTAAGGGATTAATTTTTACTATTATAGTGTATCAGAAATTATTCGAACTCAATAGTAGCAGGCGGTTTGGTGGTGTAGTCAAAGAGTACGCGGTTGATATGCTTAACCTCATTAACGATACGGTTAGCCGCAGTGGTAATAGTTGCCGACGGCAGCATGGTTACCTCCGCAGTCATGAAGTCGGTAGTGGTTACCGCACGCAGAGCGATAGCATAATCATAGGTACGCTCGTCGCCCATAACGCCGACGCTGCGCATATTGGTCAGAGCTGCAAAATATTGGCTCGGACGCTCGCTCATCGGCAGCTTGTCTACCTCTTCGCGATAAATTGCATCTGCATCCTGTACGATAGCAACCTTTTCCGGAGTTACATCGCCAATGATGCGGATTGCCAGACCAGGACCGGGGAACGGCTGACGTGCTACCAGATTTTCCGGCAGGCCCAGCTCACGGCCGGATTGACGAACCTCGTCCTTGAACAGGTCACGCAGAGGCTCAACGATTTCCTTGAAATCAACAAAATCAGGCAGACCGCCAACATTATGATGGCTCTTAATAGTTGCAGATTCGCCGCCGAGGCCGCTTTCTACAACATCAGGATAAATGGTGCCCTGTGCCAGATAGTCAACAGCACCGATTTTCTTAGCTTCTTCTTCAAATACGCGAATGAATTCTTCGCCGATAATTTTACGTTTGCCTTCCGGAGCAGTTACACCTGCCAGCTTGCTGTAGAAGCGTTCGCGTGCGTCAACGCAGATGAAATTGATATCGAACTGACCGCCTTCACCGAAAACAGCGCAAACCTCTTCACGCTCGTTTTTGCGCAACAGACCGTGGTCTACAAATACGCAGGTCAGCTGCTTGCCGATAGCCTTAGCCAGCATAGCGGCACAAACGCTGGAGTCAACACCGCCGGAAAGTGCGCACAGCACCTTGCCGTCGCCGATTCTTTCTTTCAGCTCAGCAACAGTCTGCTCTACAAAAGAATCCATTTTCCAGGTTCCTGCACAGCCACAAACATTGTAAACAAAATTGCTCAGCATCTTGGTGCCGTTTTCGGTATGCAGAACCTCGGGATGGAATTGTACGCAATACAATTTACGTGCTTCATCCTCAGCAGCAGCAACCGGGCAGTTCGGAGTGCTGGCAACAATTTTGAATCCGGGAGCTGCGGTTTCGATATAATCGTTATGGCTCATCCAGCAAACATTCTTCTCGGAAAGGCCGGCGAACATCGGGCTGGTAGTGTCGAGGTCAACAACGGTTTTGCCGTATTCGCGCTCGGGAGCTACGCATACATGACCGCCGAGCATATGCATCATCAGCTGGCTGCCGTAGCAAATACCCAGAACAGGTACACCCCAGGTATAGATTTCCGGATCAATAGTAGGAGAATCCTCCAGATAAGCACTGTTAGGACCACCGGTAAAAATAATTCCTTTAGGATTTTTAGCCTTAATTGCTTCCAGGCTATGCTTATAGGATACGATTTCGCAGTACACACCGCTTTCACGTACGCGTCTTGCGATTAACTGGTTATACTGCCCGCCAAAGTCAATTACGAGCACCATTTCTTGTGCATTGTTTTGCATCAATCCTTCACTCTCCTTCAAAAATAAACATGCTGCTTATATAGCAGTTATGTAAAAAATTATACGTTTTTAATATATTATAGATTACCATAAACGGCATGAAAATGCAATGAAAATGCTATTTCAGCGTCATAACGTCTTGTTCTGACCTAAGTATACATCCTACTGCTCTTAAAACGTGCTTTGCTGCAATAAATAACAGTAAGCCTAAATACAAACATCCCATATTCAAATATCATTAATGACTGCTAAATTGAAATTTACAAATCTTTCAGAAAATGCTATAATATTTTTTAGGTATGTCACAAGGCTACCTAGGGAGTATTAGCTGACAGAAATTCTAAAAAATCTGACAGCACCTATTTTAGGAGGGATATAATGCAGCAAAATGCAGATGTGAAGGATTTAGCACAAAAAGTGATAAATCAAAACAAGTCACAAAACAACAAAAGTCAATTTATTATCTGGATGGGCGCACTGGTAGTCGGTGCCATTCTCGGTTACATGGGAATTAAACCCTTGAATGAATTATTCAATTTCATCGCTACCGTTTATACACGCCTCTTCCAATTTATCGCCGTACCGACCATTGCTTTAGCCGTAATTACTACATTGGCTGCTTTGGGAAGCAAAAAAGAAACCGGCCAAATTTTCGGTCATGCTGTAGTATACACCTTTTTGACTACTGTTTGTGCAGCAGGCATCGGTCTTGCTATCTATCTTTGGGTAGCTCCCGGCAACCTGCCGGCAGAAATTGTTGGCAGCGGCATGTCCAATGTACCGCAAAATCTTGGCAAGTTAAGCTACTATGACCACATTTTAAATGTTATTCCTAACAACATGCTGCAGCCGTTCCTCGCAGGCAACGTGCTTTCCGTAATGCTG
This sequence comes from Phascolarctobacterium sp. Marseille-Q4147, assembly GCF_017968825.1. Classification (NCBI taxonomy): domain Bacteria; kingdom Bacillati; phylum Bacillota; class Negativicutes; order Acidaminococcales; family Acidaminococcaceae; genus Phascolarctobacterium; species Phascolarctobacterium sp. Marseille-Q4147. The sequence continues at coordinate 373,124 of NZ_CP072874.1, forward strand.
ATTGCTGCTGCTATGGGTTTAGGTCTGGCATTTATGCCTAAAACCGAAAACAGAGAAGCTCTGCTGAAAGCAGTATTAGGCTTCCAGGAGCTGCTGTTCACTCTTATTAAAGCGTTGCTGTTCGTACTGCCTCTCGGTATTCTGGCATTCGCAGGTCAGCTTTCCGCACAGATTGAAGCCGGCGTAATCGTTGGCGCTCTGGGCAAATACACTCTGGTTATCATGGCCAGCAACTGTGTACAGTTCTTCATCGTTCTGCCTATCTTCCTGCTTGCAAGAGGCCTGAACCCGATTGATGTATTCAAGAAAATGTCTCCGGCAGTCGCTGTTGCACTGTTCACCAAGAGCTCCGCAGGCACCCTGCCTGTAACCATGGCGTCCGCTGAACAAAACATGAAGGTTAACAAAGCTGTTTCCCGCTTTGTACTGCCTATCTGCACCACCATCAACATGAACGGCTGCGCTGCTTTCATCTTGATTACCTCCATTTTCGTTATGCAGAATGCAGGCTTTGAGCTGTCCATGACCACCATGCTTACCTGGCTGCTGGTATCCGTACTGGCTGCTGTCGGTAACGCAGGCGTACCGATGGGCTGCTACTTCCTCACCCTGTCTCTGATGAGCGGCATTGGCGCTCCTATCGGTATCATGGGTATCATCCTGCCGATTTACACCATCATCGATATGGTTGAAACCGCAGAAAACGTTTGGTCTGACTCCTGCGTTTGCGCAATGACCGACCATGACCTCAAAGGCAAAATTGCCGAAGAAGAATAAAGCATAAAGCAAATAACTGCTAATTCGCTGTGAATTAGCAGTTATTTTTTTGCAGGAAACAGTGTTATAAGCCAACCATATTTCTTGCGCAAATTGACAAACATTTATTGATATATTATACTATCCTCAAAGCCCGCTTGCGGATAAGGCCTACTAATGTGTCGGTTCTGGCACCATTGGTCGTCTTAGCCCAAGCGAGGCTTTTTTATTGTGTAATAATAGCCACCTCGCCGCAAGATTGCAACCACATTGCAATCACAGCAGCTAAAACACCTTACGCAGAAAAATAAAAAAGCCCGGAAACAAAGTTTCCAGGCGGTTTTTCATTGGAGCTGGCAATAGGAATCGAACCCACAACCTGCTGATTACAAATCAGCTGCTCTGCCAATTGAGCTATGCCAGCACAAAATTCTTTTATTATTATAAAGGATAAAGCCTGTTTTGTCAATACTTTCGCAAGCAAAGATTTCAGAGCAAGCTTACATGTAAAAATACCAGTAGGTTACACCGGCCAACAGTATTCTGTAAACAGCAAAGCTGGTCAGCTTGGAATTCTGCAAAAATTTCAGGAACCATAATACAGAAATATAAGCAACGATAAAGGATACCACAAAGCCTATTACCAATACCTGCAAATCACCTGCAGAAAGATACTGAAGGTTTTTAAGCAGATCATAAATGCAGGCCACAAACATCAGCGGTACAGCAATCACAAAGGTATAATTTGCTGCGGCACTGCGAGTCAGCCCAACCAAAAGACCTCCGGCAATAGTACTACCGCTGCGGGAAAAACCGGGCCATAGGGAAAGAAATTGATAAATGCCAACCCATACTGCCTGACGGATAGAAATTTTATCAACATCATCAACCAGTTCAGCCTCACGGCCTTTAGTTCTATATTCCGCAAACATCAGCAACAAACCGCCCAAGAAAAGGCCTATTGCTACCGTAAAAGGAGAAAACAGATACTCCTTGATATAGTGATACAGGAAGAAGGCTACCAGCATAACCGGTACGATACCGGCAGCAACATGCCAGACAGAAAGTCCCTTGTTGATATCCCAGCCATCCTTAGTAAAAAATCTGGCAAAGCGCTCTTTGTAAATAAAAACAACAGATAGAATAGCACCCAGCTGTACAAAGACATCAAAAACATCTGCCAGCTGGCCTTCAAAGCCCAAAACGTGACCAACAATAATCATATGTCCGGTAGAAGAAACCGGTAAAAATTCTGTCAAACCTTCGACAATACCCACAATAACGGCAATTAAATTTAAGTCCATGATTTACTCCCTTTCGCAAACACTAAGCTTTTTTATTATACTCTGAATCACGCTTATCTGCAATGAAATCTCACTATTTTTTAAAATTTTTCACAGTTCATAAAGCTGCACACAAAAACAGAGGATGGTGCAAACACCACCCTCTGTAATATAAGTGTATAATCTTAATCTGGGGTTAAATCTAGTAATCAAGTTTAAATCAATCGCCAAAGCACAATCCCAGCTGGCGTCCTGTACGGATAATTTCGCTGTCTACAGGAACCTGACGCGGTTTTGATGCTGCCTTTTGAATAAAGACGGTAACAATCTGATCATGATACAGTGAAACCATAACATTATATTCACGTCTTAGGCAAGCCTCTGCTGCTGCCACGCCGTAACGCGTCGACAGCACACGGTCAAACGCTGTAGGCGAACCGCCACGCTGCAGATAACCTAATACGGTACAGCGTGATTCGATGCCTGTCTGCTCTTCAATGGCCTGCGCCACCTTTTCGCCTGCACCGCCAAGGCGGATCGGCTCAAAGCTTCCCTCAACCATACGTGCGATTGACATATCGCCACCCTCAGGACGTGCGCCTTCGGCAACAACTACAATACTAAAATTTTTTCCGGCAGCCTTGCGCGCCTGAATCTTAGCAATCACCGGCTCCAGCTTGTAAGGAATTTCCGGTAGCAAAATAACGTCCGCACCGCCGGCAATACCACTGTGCAAAGCAATCCAGCCGGCATAACGGCCCATAACCTCCAACACCATAACACGGTGATGTGATTCGGCTGTAGTATGCAGTCTGTCAAGCGCTTCGGTAGCCATAGCCATAGCAGTATCAAAGCCGAATGTCCGCTCTGTGCAGGGCAAATCATTATCAATGGTCTTGGGTACGCCAACAACCTTAATATCACATTCACGCGCCAGCTCGGCACCAATATTCAGGCTACCGTCACCGCCGATAACAACCAAGGCTTCTATATCATATTTACGCAGGTTTTCGATAACCTTTTCACGCATATCCTTATATACAAGCTCACCATTTTCTTCAACAGCAAAATGGAAGGGATTATCACGGTTCGTGGTTCCTAAAATTGTTCCGCCGCGCGGTAAAATACCCGATACTGCAGCATAATCCATTAATTTCAGATTATCGTTTATCAGGCCGTTAAAGCCATTGAGTACGCCATAAACCTCACAATCGTTCTGCAGGAAGGTTTTTACGACTGCACGGATTACAGCGTTTAATCCCGGGCAGTCACCTCCGCCTGTCAAAACAGCAAAGCGACGTTTTTTCTGCTCCATATCAAGCCTCCGCTTATTAACTATTAACCTTCTACGTTCCAAATCTTAAAGCCATCGGGGCTGATACGGATAGCTTCGGTACCGTCAAATTTGTCATAGCACAGGTTACCGTTATCAATGTATCCGGGCCATGCGGTTACGATGGTAAACTTTTTGCTCAGTTTACGCATCAGGCTGTCGGTATTGATGTGGAATACAGGTACAAACAAGGTCTGCAGTCTGTCAAGAATGATAACATCTGCATTGTAGCTTGCCAGAATATCTGCAAACATATCAGGAGCATACAAGCCTCTGTCAGCAGCCGGAATTGCCAGGAATTCCTCACTGATCAGCATACGGCAGTCAACGTAGGTCCATTTTTGAGATTCTGCAGCTTCACGTAAAACTTTGCTCTTGCCACTGCCCGGTTTACCGGTAACAATAACAACATTTCCTTTGTCGGCCTGAGCCTCTGCTACAACCTTCACTAATTCTTCAACTTGATTCATTTGAAAAACCTCCTCTAACACCGAAGTGTCAATTTTTCTTTACTGACTTGTTAATATATCTATTCGCTATACTTGTCAAAAATCCTCTTAATAAAAAAACACCATTCTGAAAATTTCAAAATGATGTAGATTTTTGTTACAGTTTTATCAATTATCCGCTTTTTCAGGAATTTTTATTCTTGAAACGCTCATACGGATCAATAGCCAGCAGTCCGCTGTAAACTGTACGCAGATCAGTAATATCTCCTTTGCTGATGATATATTTTTCAAGTTTACGCTTTACACGCTGCAGCGCATTATCAATAGATTTGATATGACGCCCCAGCTCAGCAGCAATTTCCTGATAGGATTTGCCATCAAGATAGCTCATCAGAACCTTCCATTCCAGGTCACTGAGAATATCATTCATCTTGCTTTCAATATCGCTGAATTCCTCACGGCTGATAATCATATCCTCCGGATTAGCAACCTTCACACCGCTGATGACATCTAGCAGCGTGCGGTCACTGTCCTCCTCATAAATTGGCTTATTAAGCGATACATAGGAGTTGAGAGGGATATGCTTCTGTCTGGTAGCAGTCTTTATCGCCGTAATAATCTGCCTTGTTACGCACAGCTCGGCAAACGCACGGAACGATGCTTGCTTATCGGCACGGAAATCACGGATAGCCTTATAAAGACCGATCATGCCTTCCTGAATAATATCTTCACGCTCGGCACCTATTAAAAAATAGCTGCGAGCCTTGGCTCTGACGAAGTTTCTGTATTTATGCAGCAGATATTCCTGTGCTAAAACATTATCATGCTGTTGTGATTCTAAAACGATTTCCTCATCAGTCATTTTTGCAAAAGCGTCATTGGGATCGTTTTGCATTACAGTATCTGTAGCCATCAATAGCATATCCTCCGTCTGTTTATCTATCTGCCACTGTCTTGCAAAACAGTTATTGCAAATACATTCATAATAAAAGCATCAGTGTTTTTATTATATCCTGCCTAGTGTTTTACGTCAACTTTTCTCCCGACGCAATTTTTCCAGATGAGCCAGAACATGCCCGCTCACTCTGCCACCAAGCTCATTGCGGTTTAAAGCACGTCTGGGGACATGCAGACGCTCGGCAATTTCCTTTTTAGTCTTATAATACTGCTCGCGGAATTCCCTAGAAGAAATGCGGTACGCACCTGCTCCCAAAATGTTAATCTGCTCCGCGTAGTCACTGGTTACAACGAAAACCTTTGCCTGTACACGTCTAAGCTCGTAGGCTCTGCGTTCAATCCAGGAATCTGCTGTTTCACCTTCATTAGTAAACACAACATCAATGCCATGAATCTTTTCGGAAGCAGCAGCGCCTGCCACCTCCTGAGCATCAAAAACTACGACAGCACGATAGCCTTTAAAGGCAGCATATTCTGCCACACCCGCTACCAGCAGCTCGCGTGCATGCTCCAGGTTTTCCTGGCGCAGCTGGGCAAAATCCTTCCAGGCGTTAATTACATTATACCCATCAATTATCAGATATTCGCCCATGCCTTCACCTCTTTAGAATTGATGTCGTTGACGTACTACCTCGTACATCAGGACAGCTCCCGCAGCCGATGCGTTCAAAGAATTAACGCCGCCGTTCATCGGAATGCTGACAACATCATCACATTTTTGTTTTACCAGTCGGCCTAAGCCTCTGCCCTCAGCGCCGATTACCAGTACAATCGGACCGCTCATATTGGCAGCATAAAAATCAACGCCATCCATATCAGCGCCGACAACCCAGCAGCCGCGTTGCTTAAGCTCTTCGATAGTCTGGGCGATATTGCCGATTTGCACAACAGGTACATATTCAACCGCACCTGCGGAAATCTTGGCAACAACAGCGTTCAGCGGACAACTGCGACGGCGCGGCATCAGCACACCATGTACACCTGCTGCATCAGCACTGCGGATAAGCGCGCCCACGTTCTGCGGATCCTGCAGCTCATCCAAAAGCAAAATAAACGGCTCTTCATTTTTTTCTGCCGCACGGGCAAAAACATCATCCAGAGTACGGAAAGCAATCGGGGCAGCCAAAGCAGCTACGCCCTGATGACGCAAGCCATTAGCCAGCTTATCCAGCTTTTCAGCCTTTACGGTTTCTACCGGCACCCCCTTTTGCTTTGCCAAAGCAATGATTTCGCCCAGGCTGCCGCCATGAGCGCCTTCCTGCAAAAGTATTTTGTTTATTGAACGCTGACTGCGCAAGGCTTCACTAACCGCATTACGTCCAGCTATTAAATCATTATTCTGCTCAGCCATAGTTTCTCCTTACTGCTTTTGCTCTGCCTTGGCTTTTGCCGCCAAAATTGCCTGCAGACGTCCGCAGGACATAGCGCCCTCGTGACAAACGCCCTCAGATACACAGGTCGGACCTGCATTTTCAAAAATAACCGGTGCTACAGCCTGACATTGGCGCAGCATCTCATTAGCCAGCGCACGGATTTCCCATTGTGCACGGGTGCAGCAGCGCAGGCTGAAGAAGTTCAGCAAGGAGCGTGCATTAAACGTGCAGACAATCTTCGTTTCTGTTGCGTTAGGCAGAATATAACGGGCATCCTCAGCTGGAATATCAAGCGCGATAAACTCATCATACATTGCCTGAATCTCAGTCATCAGCTTGTCGAATTTAGCCTTAGCCTCAGGCTTAGAAGCAATGGAAGCAGGCACGATTGTTTCAAAATCATGCTCTTTCACATAGCGCTGAGATTGCTGGGAATAAGAAGCAATACGGTGGCGCACCAGCTGATGTGTCAAAACGCGTGATACACCTTCGATAGCAAAGGTAAAGGTAACATGCTCCAATGTGGACAAGTGCCCCATGCTTACCAGTTTGCGTACCAGATTTGCTGCCTGCTCATCACTAATTTTTTCTTCCAGCTGAGCAGCGCCGATCGGTGAATAGCACAGACGTGCGCTCATAGCCACAGTACGCTCCGGCTCCGGCGTATGACGTACTAATTTTACCATCATATTTATCATCTCCTCTCTTTTTAACGGACAAATAGAGGGGTATTATTTTTTGTGATTTTCCTGCATATATTTGCTGATAATATCAAAGGAAAGATCCATAACCTCTTGCAGGCGCTCCTCACGTTCTTCGAGGAAGAGCCAGCCCAAAAGTGCTTCAAAGGCTGTTGCCATACGGTATTCATGCACTGAGGCGCTTTTCGGCACCATCGACTTGGCATTACGGCCGCGGCGGAAAATAACGCTTTCCTCCTCGCTCAGGCCTGCCTCCAGCTGCTGCATTGCCTGACATTGGCAGACTGCAGAAACCATCTTGGAACCGATGTCATGTACAATGCGTACATGCTTGGAAGTCGGCAAAAGGCGCAGACGGACATACATAGAAAAAACTACGTCGCCGATATACGCCAACAGAATCGGATTTATTTCCTTAGTTGCAGGAAAAGGAGCACCGGCAGCCGCACAGGCTGCCAGGGCATGCTCCTTTAGCATTTTGTATTGTTCAAATTTCATTATTGCTTAGACCACTTTACGCCTTGCGGAGTATCCTGTAGCACAATGCCGATTTCATTCAGCTTGTTGCGCAGCTCATCTGCCAGTGCGTAATTTTTGTTTTTACGTGCATCCTGACGCATAGCGATAAGCATTTCTACCAGCTCAGCTTCCTTGCTGTCGCCTGCCTCTTCTGCAGCTGGAGCAGCAGTTTTTTCCAGAACACCGATGATAGAGCAGGTTTCTGCAAAGACATCGTTGAACATAGCAACCAGCTTACCGTCCGGTTTAATGCCGGCATCAACAACTGCCTTATGGTAAATGTTGATTTCCTTAGCCAGAGCAAACATATGGCTGATAGCCAGCGCAGTATTGAAGTCATCGCGCATAGCTTCCATAAATGCTTCACGCAGCTCTTTAACCTTCTCGCGCAGTGCCAAGCTTTCGGCAGTCGGGCCGGCGCTCAGCATTTCGCTCAGCTCACCCAAAGTTTCCTGTGCCTGACGCAGACGTGCAAGGCTCTTTTGTGCTTCGGTAAGACGTGCATCGCTGAAGTCCAGCGGGCTGCGATAATGCGTGGAAACGATGAAGAAACGCAGAGTTTCCGGATCGTAATGCTCTAAAATATCGATAACCATGAAGAAGTTGCCCAGAGATTTGGACATTTTTTCTTCGTTAACGGTAATAAAGCCGTTATGCAGCCAGTAATGCACGAAAGGATGAATGCCGGTGCAGCCTTCGGATTGAGCGATCTCGTTTTCATGATGCGGGAAAATCAAGTCGCTGCCGCCGCCATGGAAGTCAAATGTTTCGCCCAGATACTTCATGCTCATGGTAGAGCATTCAATATGCCAGCCGGGACGACCGGGACCCCAAGGGCTCTCCCAAGCAGGCTCGCCCGGTTTAGCGGATTTCCACAGCGCAAAATCCATCGGATTATGCTTGCGGTCATCAACGTCTACACGCGCGCCGGCCATCATATCCTCAATGTTACGGCCGGAAAGCTGACCATAGTATTTAAACTTTTCTACACTGTAGAAAACGTCGCCGTCAACAACATAGCCATAGCCATTGTCAATCAGGCATTGAACGGTTTTGATGATATCATCGATATGCTCGGATACACGCGGATAAACATGCGCACGGCGCACATTGAGCTTATCCATTACTTCAAAGTAGGAGTCAATGTAGCGGTTGCAGATATCATACCATTGTACGCCCTCTTTATTGGCAGTATTGATAATTTTGTCATCAACATCGGTAAAGTTTTGTACATGGGTTACGTCATAGCCTTCGTGCTCCAGGAAGCGGCGGATAACGTCCCAGGTTACGAACGGACGCGCATTACCAACATGCGGATGGTTGTACGGAGTAACACCGCAAACATAGATGTTGGCTTTGCCCGGATGAATAGGTACGAATTCTTCTTTTTGTTTGGTTAAGGTGTTATATACTTTAATGCTCATAATAACTATTCCTTTGCAAAAATTCTCTGAGCGACAAGAAGGCCTTGGATGCAAGCAACGCCGTTACGAAGCAGTTGAAGCCTTATCGTCAGTCATCAATCAAAGAGTTACGCCTGCTTTTGCCAAGCTGGATTTAATGCGTTTTGCAGTACGCTCAACGCCCAGCAGCGGAACCATTGCTGCCAGCTCAGGACCATGCTGATTACCGGTCAGAGCGACACGAATCGGCATGAATACATCCTTGCCCTTCAGCTTAGTTGCTTTCTGAATCTGCTTGAACAGAGCTTTAACGGCAGCATTGTCCAGGTTTTCTACCTTCGGCAGCTCTTCCAGCAGCATATTGATAACGGTCGGTACAGTTTCAGCCTTCAGAACTGCTTCTGCTTCCTCGTTTTCAAAATTGAATTCATCATTGAAGTACATTTCTACGCATTCAGGAATTTGGGCAGCATAGGAAATGTGCTCCTGTGCGGTTGCTACAACGCGTTTCAGCCAAGCCAGCTTCTCGCCTTCTTCTTCACCGGTCATGTAGCCTGCAGCAATCATGTGCGGTTTAGCAGCTTCAAAGAATGCTTCCGCATCCAGCTGACGCATATAGTGCTGGTTAATCCAGTTCAGCTTGTCGATATCGAAAACAGCAGGGTTCTTGGCAACACGGTCCATGCTGAATTCGTGAATCAGCTCGTCCATGCTGAAGATTTCCTGCTCGCTGTTCGGAGCCCAACCCAAAAGTGCCAGGAAGTTGTTGATAGCTTCCGGCAGGTAACCCAGCTGACGATATTGGTCAACACTGGTAGCGCCGTGACGCTTGCTCATTTTGGTGTGGTCCTTGCCCAGAATCAGGGAAATGTGACCGAAGGTCGGTTTTTTGAAGCCCAGTGCATCATAAACAAGGCATTGACGCGGAGTGTTGGACAGATGCTCTTCAGCGCGGATTACATGAGTAATGTGCATAAGCGCATCGTCGATAACTACAGCATAGTTATAGGTCGGGATACCGTCGGATTTAACGATAACAAAATCACCGATATTATTGGAATCAAAAACTACATCGCCACGAACCATGTCGCGAACGAGAATCTGCTGGTCGGCAGGAACGCGGAAGCGAACGGTCGGTTTGCGGCCTTCAGCTTTAAACTGAGCAATCTGCTCTTCGGTCAGATGACGGCATTTGCCCATATAACGCGGCATTTTGCCTTCTTTAATCAGGCTCTGGCGTTCTTCCTCCAGCTCCTCATCGGTGCAGTAGCAATAGTAAGCCTTGCCTTCAGCCAGCAGCTTGTCAGTATATTTTTTGTAGATATCAAGACGTTCCATCTGATGATACGGTCCGTTCGGGCCGCCAACATCAACGCCCTCATCCCAGTCCATACCCAGCCACTTCAAAGCAGCCTTGATATTTTCCTCGGATTCCGGGGTAGAACGCTCACGGTCGGTATCCTCGATACGCAGAATCAGCTTGCCGCCGGTTTTGCGGGCCAGCAGATAGTTGAACAGCGCACTGCGCGCACCACCGATATGGAACGGGCCAGTCGGGCTCGGCGCAAATCTTACTCTAACTTCATCATTACACATTGATATATCCCTCCAAATTTATCTATTAACATTAGATTTACCAAAAAAGCACAATCACTCCGGCTCCGGCTAAAATAAATTTCCTTCCGCCGGTATATCCAAACAGATTACACTTATCAGTCTAATTATTATATCACATCTTGACAATGCTCGCCACAGCTTCAGCGGCAATACCTTCGCCTCTTCCTGTAAAACCGAGCTTTTCTGTTGTTGTCGCCTTAATATTTACGGCAGACTCAGCAACATCCAGAACCTTAGCAACATTAGTACGCATTGCGGCAATATAGCCTGCCAACTTCGGGCGTTGGGCAATAATCGTCACATCCACGTTATTAACCTGCCAGCCTTCCTCCTGCAAGAGCTTTTTGACATGCAGCGTCAGCTGCATGCTGTCCGCACCCTTAAAGCGTTCATCCGTATCAGGGAAGTGCTTGCCGATATCTCCCATGGCCGCCGCGCCCAAGAGCGCGTCCATCAGCGCATGCAGAGCCACATCTGCATCACTGTGTCCCAAAAGACCTTTTTCATAAGGCACCTCAACACCGCAAAGAATTAATTTACGGTCTTCTACCAGCTTATGTACATCATAGCCGCAGCCGATGCGAAATTGCGGTATAACAATCTTATTTTCCATCTTCCTGCTCCTGTTGTGCCAGCAGATTTTCTGCAAAAAGCAAATCCTCCGGCGTGGTAATTTTAATATTTTCGTAGCGCCCCAATGCTGTCGCTACCTTATGGCCCATCAGCTCTACTACCGAAGCATCGTCGGTAACAGCAGCGGGATGTGCCGCCAGCTGCGCGTAAGCCTGCTTCAGCAGGTCCGATGCAAAAATTTGCGGTGTCTGTACTGCCATCAGCGTACTGCGCTTAGGCGTAGCAGTTACAATACCGTCGGTGCCGACAACTTTAATAGTATCCTTCACCGGAACGGCAGCAATTGCGGCGCCATGCACCTTAGCGGCAGCCAAGGTGCGTTCAAAAACAGCGCGTCCCGTAAAGGGACGCGCGCCATCGTGTACAGCGATATAGCAATCTGTTTCCTCTACTGCGGCCAATGCATTGGCAACACTGTCCTGACGCTCCTTGCCGCCGGCTACTACGCAAAACGGCAGCGTCCGAAAATAATCTTTCTGATAGCCTGCCAAAAGCTCACGGCCTTCAACAACCTCCTGCGGCGCCAGCACGACAACAGCACGCTTAACCAGACCTGTTGCCTCCAGCATATGCAGACAGTGCACCAGAAGCGGTGCACCGTTCAGCATAGCAAAGGCCTTGTTAATCCCCAGCCCTAGACGCTTACCTGCGCCTGCAGCCGGAACAATTACAATAAGTTCATCCTTGCCCATCTCAAAGCTCCTATTTTGTTTTGGCGAAAATCATTCTTCCGGCAGATGTCTGCAGTACACTGGTTACAACAACAATTGCGCTGTGGCCGATGAAGTGACGTCCGTTTTCTACAACGATCATAGTACCATCATCAAGATAAGCAACAGCCTGTCCCTGCTCCTTGCCTTCCTTAACCAGGAATACGTTCATTTCCTCGCCTGCAACAACTACCGGTTTAATAGCGTTCGCCAGCTCATTGATATTCAACACCTTAACGCCCTGAATACCTGCAACCTTATTCAGGTTATAATCATTGGTAATAATGTCAGCGTTAGCCTGTCTTGCCAAACGTACAAGCTTAGCATCCACGCCTTCCAGATCATCGTAATCGTTATCTACGACCAGAATACGGCCCTTGTAGCTTATCTGCAAATCATGCACCAGGTCCAGACCGCGACGGCCTTTGGCACGCTTCATATTATCCGAAGAATCCGCCAGCTTCTGCAGCTCCTCCAACACAAAATTCGGCACTACCAGCTGACCGTCCAAAAAGCCTGCAGCCATAATATCCATAACACGTCCGTCAATAATGACGCTGGTATCAAGCAATTTATTGCTGCTGTAAAGACGATCCCCCAAAGGGCCCTCCAATACGCTCTTTGTTTCATCGACAGGCTTTACGGACTTACGCGTAGGAATGCGGTTAAAAAACTCCACAATATCATTATGCTTACGCAAAGCCAGCTTAGCACCGACAACCGAAAGTACAAGGCTTAGTACGATGGGAATAAACGGTCCGATAACCGGCAGTCTGGAAAAAGGACTGCCTATCAGATTTGCTAAAATCAGACCGATGCCGATACCGAAAATCATTACCAGAATATCACTGGTAGGTACGCCGGAGAGAGAAACCGTCAGACGTTCAGCGTAATTGAACAGCCATTTTGTAATAAACGGTGCCAATACTAGGCCAAGCCAGGAAGATATAAAAAGACCTGGTAAGGTCAGTATCATGGTAGCAAAGGTAATTCCCATTAAGCCATTGCCGTGTAAATCATAGCCCAAGTAATTTGATAAAAACGGTAAAGATAAATTTGTTAGTATAAGTCCGGTTACAATAATAATTAACGATATGCTCAGGCTAATAATTTTTCTCAGCATTTCAATTCCTCCTTTCTCTGAATTTCTGATACATAGTATTTCATCCTACTATTATATCAATTATATAATACAGCTATAATCCGCAAAAAACAAGTAAATAACTTTTTTAAATATGACATTAATGAAAAAAAGGCCTAAAAATTTTGCAAAAAAACCGTTTTAAAGCAGTTTCTAACTCAACAGCCTTAAAACGGTCTTTATATTCTGCCTAATTACAGCAACGCTCTAACCAGTTGCCCGCTTTCTCTGCGTCCACATCCTTAATCAGCATTATTTCACTTTGCAAAATCTGCTTCGTACTATGCAGCAATCTGCGCTCACCTACGGAAATTTTCTTTCTGCGTTCTAAAATAGTCAGTATTTTAAAGATTCTTGCGACCTCAGCAACACTGCCGCTTTTTATCTTCTGCATATACAACTGAAAGCGCCGATTCCAGGAAATCGCCTTCACCGTCTGTACATCCGGTACTTCATGCAGCGTATTCTGAATTATTGCCAGAGCTTCATCATCGCCAATATAACGTAAACCTAATTTTTCGGCGTTTTCTACCGGTACCGACACTGTCATATTGTCAAAAAGCATTTGTAAAATGTAATACTTCACAGTCTCGCCATCCTGTATATGTGCTTCTATATCCTTGATAATAGCTCCACCATGAAGCGGATATACCACTCTGTCACCCATCGCAAACATCTTCAACCCTCCTAAAATTATAATTCTGATAAATACATTGTAGCACGCCCCTTCTTTATTGTCAAAAATATTTTATTTTACCACTATCTTTCTAATATGTCAACCTTTAACTAGGATGTTGGTCTATCTTCAGAATTCTTTTAACATTTAGCGATAAAACTACACTTAAAAGAATAATATTTTACAAACTGTTAACTAATTACGGCTTCTGCTGCCCCGTTAAGCTCTTGCAAAAGATATTTTTTTCTTGCATAATATAAGTGTCTAAAACAGTAAAGGAAGTAAAAATTATGGACAGCAACGAAAAATATGAATTATTATTAACACAGCTTCGCGCAAAAGAAGGCTTTATCTGCGATATGGATGGTGTTATCTACCACGGAAATAACCTGTTGCCCGGAGTAAGAGAATTCGTAAACTGGCTCTATGAAGAAAAAAAGAGCTTTTTGTTTTTGACTAACGCCAGCGAACGCAGTCCCAAAGAGCTGCAGCAAAAGCTTTTACGTCTGGGACTGGAGGTTGACGAAAGCCATTTCTATACCAGTGCTCTCGCCACTGCCAAATTTATCCATTCGCAGGCCCCCGGCTGCAGTGCCTATGTTATCGGCGGCCCAGGTCTTGTAAATGCGCTTTATGATGCCGGCATCACAATGAATGATGTTAATCCCGATTACGTTGTAGTCGGCGAAACCAATTCTTATAATTATAATATGATTCTCAAGGCAGTCAGCCTGATTAACCAGGGAGCACGCCTGATTGCAACAAACAGTGACCTTACCGGCCCCTCTGATTTCGGTATCATCCCCGCTTGCCGCGCATTGGTCGCACCTATTGAGCTTGCTACCGGCAAAAAGGCTTACTTCGTCGGCAAGCCTAACCCCTTGATGATGCGCACAGGCCTGCGTCTGTTGGATGTTCATTCAGAGGATGCAGCTATGATTGGCGACCGTATGGATACAGATATCGTTGCCGGTATGGAAAGCGGTCTGATGACAGCTCTTGTTCTGAGCGGCGTAAGTACGTTGGAAAATATTAAGGAGTTCTCCTACCGTCCGTCTATTATCTTAAACGGCGTCGGTGATATTCCAAGCAAATAATGTTATACCTCATAGACTGCCGCACCCGGCAGTCTTTTTATTTAGCGCAGCACTTGACTTAAAGTACACTCTAACATGTATAATGTAAGCAAGAATTATATAAAGGAGCCTTACTGAATAATATGCGTATTTTTCTTTTCGTCGGTACGATTGATGCTCTCATGAGTATCATCGGTTATATGTATTATCGCCATTATCTGCCCTTCGGCCGCACACTGACCTTCGGGCTTATATATCTGCTGATGGCACTCGGCACAGCTGTCAGCGTTATCCTGCCGCAGGGAACGCCTCATTTTCTGCTCAAGTTAACTGCGTGGATAGAAGGACTTTGGATTGCTTTTTGCTACTACACACTTCTGTTGGCCATCATTCATCTTCTCTGCCTGCTTTTCAGTAAGCTGGGCGATTGGCAACTGCCTTCAGCCAAAATCAGTATCATCGGCCTTGCCTTTATCTGCTGCTTCATTACCTGGGGCAGCTGGCGCGCCTTTCACCCGACAGTACGCACAGAAGCGCTGGTAACGGAAAAGCTGCCGCAGAATGCTCATTATAAAATTGTCTTTCTCACCGACCTGCATATGGGAAGAATCCTCGGCCATGACTACGCCGAACGTCTGGCAGCACGCATCAACGAGCAGCAGCCGGACTTCGTTGTTGTCAGCGGCGACATGCTTGATGAACGCATTTTTTACGTAGAAGAGGAGGATACTCTTTCCGCCTTAGCTCAAATCAAAGCGCCTGTCTACATGGCCTTCGGCAACCATGATTATCTTGATGAACCATTGCGCTGGCAACAAATGCTCACGGAAAAAGGTTTTCATATCCTGCGCAACAGTGACACTGTAATCGACAACAAAATCAAAATAACCGGTATTGATGACTACAGCAAAAACCGTACCAATAGCCAGCTTATAAACCTTTCCTCCCAAAATAAAGACTACTACAGTATTCTGCTTGATCATCAGCCTCGCCGTATGGATGCCGCTGCAAATGCAGGCTATGACCTTTATCTGGCAGGCCATACGCATACAGGACAGCTTTTCCCGAATCGTCTTGTGACGAAGAAAATGTACAAGTTGGATTACGGCCGTACAAACTTTGGTAATCTGACCGCAATCACCAATAACGGCTACGGCTTTTGGGGACCTCCGGTCCGCACAGAGGTTGCTCCGGAAATGGTTGTATTGGAGCTGCGGGGAAAATAACTTCTGCCGGATAAAGCTTTGCAAAAAAAATACACAGCAGACTAATATAATCTGTTGTGTTACAAAAAATAGGACCACTGCGTGTTTATAGCGTAGTGGTCCTTTTGATTGACATTATTCAGCTTTTTCTTCTTTGGGTGCTTCAACAATGATTTTGGCATCAACAACATTTTTCTTAATGGACTCAATGCCGCGTTTGCATCCTGCCATTGCCTTGTAGCCTTCACCGGTAGCAATAATCTGTCCGTTGGTTGCTTTCAGACGGAAGCGGAATTCTCCGGCCTTGTCTTTATAAACTTCAAATTTCGGATGCTTACAAGGGGTAAAGCCTTCTACCGTCTGGTCCTCTATCGGAGCAACAGGAGCATTGTTGATAACACTGGCAATACCCTTACGACAGTACTTCTCATCCTTATAAACCTGGGAGCTGGCAATGACTTCACCATTTGCAGCTTTTAAATTAAATTTAACGCCATTTTTTGCCTGAGAAATTACGAATTTACCCATTTGGTAGCCTCCTTTAAATTTATTATGGTCTCTAAGTTTATTTTATGCCATCAGCAACAAAAACACAAGTATTTTTATTTCAGCTACACCATTTAGCAATTTTTAATCGATAACATTCTCCAAGGAACCGATTTTTTCGATAGAGCAGACAATTTTATCACCGTGCTGTAAGAATGTCGGCGGGTTCATCCCCATGCCGACGCCGGCCGGAGTACCGGTAGCAATAATTGTACCTGCAGCTAATGTCATACCCTCTGACAGCTCTGCAATGGCCCCACAGACAGTCTGAATCATGTAACGGGTATTACTGCTCTGGCGCAGCTCTCCATTAACCGTACAGCTGATATCAAGTGCCTGCTCATCGCCGATTTCATCTGCCGTAACAATACACGGTCCCATAGGCGTAAAGCCGTCAAGACTTTTTCCCAGATACCATTGCTTATGACGCGTCTGCAGATTACGCGCGCTGATATCATTGATAATTGTATAACCGAAAATATAAGCTCCTGCGTTTTCTTTGCTTACACCCTTGGCATTGCGTCCCAGGATTACTCCCAGCTCTGCTTCGTAATCAAGGCTGTCTACCAATCCTTCATAACGCGGAACACTTTCGCCGCTTGCCGTTGCTCTGTTCACACGCTTGGAAAAATAAATTGTATAGGGGCGTTCACCGCCGAAAGCTTCGCTGGAAAAGCGTCCTGCTTCCTGAGCATGTGCATCATAGTTAATACCAAGGCAGACTACATCCTGACGCGGATGAACAATCGGTGCCAACAGCTTTACTTCCGAAAGCTTAACTGCAGCGCCCTGCAGAACGTCCTCATTATCAGCCAGGCGCTCCAGCTTTACCTTCACCTCAGGCGTATAACGGCATATCAATTCATTCATATCCGCAACTGCCAGCTCCGGCACAAGTCTTGCCAATAAATTCAGTCTGTAAACGGCTTCATTCTCACGAAAGCCAACAAGAATTTCCTCACGTCCAGCTATCTCTACTGTATAAAAACGCATTATATCTTCCTCCTCTTAGAATACTGATAGTTTGTAGGCTGCTAAAGCTGTAATATTTTCGGACCATATATCCGTCAAAAGGATTAGCATAACATTATTATACACAGACTATCGCCGGAACGCAAAAAAAGCAGGAACCGAAGTTCCTGCTTTTTACAGCTCTAAATTAGATGAGTTCGATGATAGCCATTTCAGCTGCATCGCCACGGCGAGGACCTACTCTGTAAATGCGAGTAAAGCCGCCTTGTCTGCCTTCATATTTCGGAGCAATTTCTTCAAACAGTTTTTTGGTAATGGTTTCGTCAACCAGAACTGCCATAACCTGACGACGAGCATGCAGGTCATTGCGTTTTGCCAAAGTAATCAGTTGAGCGGAATGCTTAGCAACTTCTTTAGCTTTGGTAACGGTGGTTTCGATCTTACCATATTTGAAGAAGGAAGTTAAAATGCTGCGAAACAGAGCCTTACGGTTGCTGGAGTTACGACCCAGTTTTCTGTATGCCATGTACTTCTGACCCCCTTAATTATTCTTCATCGTTTTTACGAAAATGCAAGCCCATATCCTCAAGTTTCTTTTTAATCTCTTCCAGAGATTTACTACCCAAGTTACGAACTTTAATCATATCAGCTTCTGTTTTCTGGATCAATTCTTCGACAGTATTGATACCTGCACGTCTCAAGCAGTTATTGCTGCGGACGGACAAATCCAAATCGTCGATAGACATTGTGTTTTGACCCTCTTGCTTGCTCGGTTCGGGAGCTTCAGGCTCAGAACCGCCAGCTACAGTGATTACAGAACCTTTGCCATCACTGGTCTGGAACAGCTTGAGATAGTCAATCAGGATGGTGGAAGCCATGTCAACAGCTTCATCAGGCTTTATGCTGCCATCTGTCCAAACTTCCAAAGTAAGCTTGTCATAGTTGGTAACATTACCTACGCGGGTATCGTTAACAGCAAATTTTACTCTGGTAATAGGAGAGTAAATGGAGTCTACCGGAATAACGCCGATAGGCTGATCAGGCTGTTTATTTTTGTCCGCAGGTACATAGCCACGGCCTTTATCAATATGGATTTCCATATTGAAAACTGCGTCTTTATCTAAAGTCGCAATATGCAGCTCAGGGTTCAGAATTTCAACATCGCTATCAGTAATGATATTTGCAGCGGTAACTTCCTGTTCACCGGAACATTCGATACGCAGAATCTTTTCCCCTTCACCTTCCATTTTAAGGCACAAAGCCTTAATGTTCAGGATGATATCAGCAACATCCTCACGAACACCAGGAATGGTAGCAAACTCATGCAGAACACCGTCAATCTTGACGTAGGTTACTGCAGCACCCGGCAGGGAGGACAGCAGCACACGACGCAGGCTGTTGCCCAGCGTGATGCCGTAGCCTCTCTCGAGCGGCTCCCAAACGAATTTGCCATAACGACCATCTTCGCTGACATCAGATGTAACCATCTTAGGTTTTTCAATTTCAATCATTCGGAAAGCCTCCTTCTATCGCGTATTACCACAATACGTCTCATAAGTGGGTGGCACAAGATATTCACTAATTATTTGGAGTACAACTCTACGATGAAGTGCTCTTCAATAGGAACATCAATTTCCTCACGAGTCGGGAAACGGTCTACCTTACCGCTAACGTTAGCAGCGTCCAGTACCAGCCAAGCCGGAACTGCTTTGGTAGCCAGAGTTTCGTCCATGCCTTTGAAGTATTCTTTAGCACGGCTGTTTTCCATAACGGTTACAACATCGCCAACTCTTACCAATGCGGAAGGAATGTCCAGACGTTTGCCGTTAACAGCAATGTGGCCATGTCTTACGATTTGGCGAGCCTGACGGCGGGTGTTAGCCAAGCCGAGGCGGAAAACTACGTTGTCGATTCTTCTTTCGAGGAGGATCAGCAGGTTTTCACCGGTGATGCCTTCCATCTTTTTAGCTTTATCATAGTAGCCACGGAATTGTTTTTCCAGTACGCCATAGATAAATTTAGCTTTTTGTTTTTCAGTTAACTGAATGCCATATTCGCTCTTTTTTCTGTTTTGGCGGCGAACTTGGCGTTTAGATTCCTTGCTAATGCCCATGAATGCGGGAGCTAAGCCCAAAGATCTGCATCTTTTCAGGACAGGAGTTCTATCAATTGCCATCTATTTACACCCCCAATTATACTCTTCTACGTTTCGGCGGACGGCAGCCGTTATGCGGGATCGGAGTAACGTCTTTAATAGAGTTAACTTCCAGACCTGCAGCCTGAAGTGCACGAATTGCTGCTTCACGGCCAGCGCCAGGACCTTTTACATATACTTCTACTTGTTTCAAGCCATGCTCCATAGCAGCTTTGGTTGCTTCTTCAGCAGCCATTTGTGCAGCAAACGGAGTGCTCTTACGGCTGCCACGGAAACCGAGGCCGCCTGCGGAGGCCCAGCTCAGAACATTACCTTCGGTATCAGCGATGGTAACGATAGTATTATTGAAGGTGGAGCGGATATGTGCTACACCGTTGATTACGTTTTTGCTAACTTTTTTCTTGTTGCGAACAACTTTCTTGCCAGCCACTGGTTTATCCCTCCCTCGCTAATTATTTCTTCTTGCCTGCAATAGTACGTTTCGGACCTTTACGGGTGCGGGCATTGTTTTTAGTGTTTTGACCACGAACAGGCAGACCCATACGATGTCTTCTGCCACGATAGCTGCCAATTTCAATCAGACGTTTAATGTTCAGGGATTCCTCACGGCGGAGGTCACCTTCAACTTTATAGTCCTGATCCAGAGTTTCACGGATCTTAGCAACTTCTTCTTCAGTCAGGTCGCGAACGCGAGTGTCCGGGTTAATACCGGTTTTAGCTAAAATTTCACGAGAGAGAGTCAGGCCGATGCCGTAGATGTACGGCAGAGCATACTCAATACGTTTATCTCTCGGTAAATCGACACCAGAAATACGTGCCATTAATGTGCACCTCCTTCTTATCCTTGTTTTTGTTTATGTTTCGGGTTTTCGCAAATTACCATTACATGGCCTTTACGTTTAATGACTTTGCATTTTTCACATATTGGCTTAACAGACGGTCTTACTTTCATAATTTAAACCTCCTCTTTGCCTGTTGGATTATTTATACCGATAAGTAATTCTTCCACGATTGAGGTCGTACGGAGTAAGCTCCACGGTAACCTTATCACCAGGCAAAATCTTGATGAAGTTCATACGAATCTTACCGGATATATGTGCTAAAATTGTATGGCCGTTAACCAGTTGAACTTGGAACATAGCATTGGGAAGTGCTTCTAAGATTGTACCTTCAACCTCAATAACATCCTGTTTGGACACTGTTGTACCTCCTTATTTGCTACATCCGAGACTAACTTTAACGTCGGCATATACTTTATCGATAGGCTGCAAGCCATTGATTTCTTTGTACAGGCCTTGTTTTTTGTAGTACTCAATTAACGGTTCTGTTTGTTCATGATATGCATGCAGACGATTTACAACGGTTTCTTCTTTATCGTCGTTACGTTGATAAAGGTTGCCGCCGCATTTGTCGCAAACATTTTCTACCTTGCTGGGGTTAAAGCTTACATGATAGGTAGCACCGCAAGCTTTGCAGATACGGCGGCCAACTACACGCGCAACCAGCTCGGAGTCAGGAACAGAGATATTAACAACACCGGTCAATTTAATGCCCAGGTCTTTGAGGATTCCGTCGAGAGCAACTGCTTGCTCCTCAGTTCTCGGGAAGCCATCTAAGATGAAACCATTTGCACATTCGGGTTTGGACAAGCCTTCACGAACAATGCCGATGGTTACGACGTCGGGGACAAGTCCGCCAGCGTCCATGTATTTTTTCGCCTCTTTACCAAGTTCGGTGCCTGCGCTTACTGCTGCACGGAACATGTCTCCTGTGGAGATATGAGGGATTTTAAATTCATCAATGAGTTTTTCTGCTTGAGTGCCTTTACCAGCACCCGGAGGTCCCATTAAAAGAATGTACATTCTGAACTCCTCCTATTTCATAAAGCCATGATAATGACGCATCAGCACCATGGACTCTATCTGCTTCATAGTTTGTAATGCAACACCAACAACGATCAACAAAGCGGTACCGCCGAAGTACACACCTTCAATGCGGGTTACCCATCCGATAACATGAGGCATCAGCGCAATTAATGAGAGGAAAACCGCACCGGCCAAAGTTATTCTGGACATTACCTTGTCAAGATATTCTGTAGTAGGATTACCGGGTCTTAAACCGGGGATAAAGCCACCGTTCTTTTTGATATTATCGGAAAGATCTCCGATGTTCAGGCTTACTGCTGTATAGAAGTAAGTGAAGAACAAAATCATCAGAACATACAATGTAGTCTGCAGCGGGCTGCCCCACTGAAAGAGCTTACCCATTGCTTTAACCCAGGGAACATCAACGAACTGAGCAATTGTTACCGGGAACATCAACACCGAAGAAGCGAAGATGATCGGAATAACGCCTGCCTGGTTAACCTTCAGAGGGATATAGCTTGTATGACCGCCATAAGCCTTTTTACCTACTACACGCTTAGCATACTGAACGGGGATTTTGCGAATACCCTCAGAAATGATAATTACGAAAACTACCATCGCCAGGGCTATAGCCGCGAACAAAATAACGTTCAATAAGCTTACCGTGCCAGCCTGCAGATATTGGAAAATTACCTTAAGTCCATCCGGCAGTCTGGATACGATACCGGCAAAGATTATCAGGGAAATACCATTGCCGACGCCGCGAGCTGTAATCTGCTCGCCTATCCACATAAGGAAAACGGTTCCTGCAGTAAGTGTGAGAGCAATAAGCAGGATTGAGAAAATCCCGGGGTTATTAATCGCCATCTTCAGGCCGTAGGCCATACCGCAGGCTTGGACAAACGCCAAAGCCACCGTCAGCATACGTGTAAGCTTTGTCGTTTTCTTGAAGCCTTCCTCACCTTCCTTGGACCATTGTTCCAAGGTCGGTACAACTACCTTCAATAACTGTAAAATAATTGAAGCATTGATATATGGGGTAATACTCATAGCAAAAATGGAGAATTTGCTCAAGGCGCCGCCACTGAACATATCAAGCAGTCCGAAGAGATTACCGCTGCGGAAAAGCTGTTCAATGACAGAAGCGTTTACGCCAGGAACAGGTATATGTGTTCCAGCCCTGAATACGATGAACATGGCGAGAGTAAATAAAACTTTTTGCCTGAGTTCTGTTATTCTAAATATGTTTGCAAGGGCTGCTAACACTTTAGATCACCTCAATCTTACCGCCAGCTGCAACGATTTTCTCTTCAGCGGATTTGCTGAAGCCCATAGCTTGTACAGTAAGCTTTTTGGTTAATTCGCCATTGCCAAGAATACGGATGCCGTCGCGAATGTTCTTAACAACACCTTCTTCAATAAGCATTACGGGTTCAACAACGGTGCCGTCCTCAAAACGATTGAGTACGGAAACGTTGATTTCAACATAATCTTTACCAAATTTATTGTAGAAACCGCGTTTAGGAAGACGCAGGTACAGAGGTCTTTGACCACCTTCAAATCCAGGGCGCTTAACACCGCCGGAACGGGATTTCTGACCTTTCTGGCCTTTACCGGAAGTCTTGCCCAAGCCACTGCCCAGGCCACGACCTACGCGAACTGCTACACGTTTAGATCCCGGAGCGGGAGACAATTCATGTAAATTCATCTTCAGTACACCTCCTTGTCTTACGCTTCTTCAACCTTCACGAGATGTTCAACCTTGTGAACCATGCCGCGAATAGTCGGAGTATCTTCTTTAACAACGCTAGTATTGATTTTACCTAAGCCCAGAGCTTTAACGGTTGCACGCTGATCTTTGGGGTAACCGATCAGGCTGCGGGTCAGGGTGATTTTAATTTGTGCCATGACAAAGTCCTCCTTAGCCCAACAATTCTTCTACGGTTTTACCACGCAGAGCTGCAACAGCTTCAGCACTCTTCAAGGATTTCAGACCTTCAATGGTTGCACGAACCATGTTGTTCGGGTTGGAAGAGCCTTGAGATTTAGTAAGAATATCACGAACGCCAGCCAGTTCCAGTACGGCACGTACAGGGCCGCCAGCGATAACGCCGGTACCTTCTGCAGCCGGTTTCAGGAATACGCGGCCTGCGCCGAATACACCGATGTTTTCATGAGGAATGGTAGTACCAACCAGCGGTACAGTAACCAGGTTTTTCTTAGCGTCTTCAACGCCTTTACGAATAGCTTCAGGAACCTCTGCAGCTTTACCCAGGCCCATGCCTACATGACCATTTTCATCACCTACAACAACAAGTGCAGCGAAGGAGAAACGACGTCCGCCTTTAACAACCTTAGCAACACGGTTGATGAAAACGACTTTTTCTTGTAATTCGTTTTCTTTATTTTCGAAGTTCGCCACTTTATTTCCTCCTTCTCTTAGAATACCAGGCCAGCTTCGCGAGCAGCTTCAGCCAGGGCAGCTACACGGCCGTGGTACAGATAGCCACCACGATCGAATACAACTTCTTTTACACCCTTAGCCAGCGCTTTTTCAGCGATTGCTTTGCCTACAGCTTTAGCAGCCTCAATGTTGCCGCCGTAGTTTTCTTTCAGATCTTTTTCAACGGTGCTGGCAGCAGCGATAGTTTCGCCGGTCTCATCGTTAATAACCTGTGCATAAATGTTGGACAGGGAACGGTATACGTTCAGACGAGGTTTTTCAGCAGTACCGATAATATATCTACGAGAACGGAGATGACGTTTTTGACGTTTCTCGTTTTTATCAACTCTGTTAAGCAAGAGTTTCACTCCCTTCTTTTAGAAATTATTTCTTGCCTTTAGCGCCGGCTTTACCAATCTTACGACGAACATGTTCGCCTTCGTAACGGATACCTTTACCTTTATAAGGTTCAGGCGGACGCAAAGTACGGATATCTGCAGCAACTGCACCTACAACTTCTTTATCAGCACCGCTAACAACGATCTTGTTCGGAGCGGGAACTTCAAAAGTAATACCTGCAGGCGGCTCTTTTACAACCGGGTGAGAGAAACCCAGAGTGAAGTTAATGTTTTGTCCTTGCTTAGCAGCACGGTAACCAACACCATTAATTTCCAGAGTTTTGCTGAAGCCTTGGGTTACACCGATGATCATGTTGTTGATCAGGGTGCGGGACAGACCATGCAGAGAACGGCTTTCTTTTTCATCGTCCGGACGTTCAACGGTGATTACACCATTGTCCATGGTCAGCTTCATGTTTTTATTGATTTGGCGAGCTAATTCGCCTTTAGGACCTTTAACGGTCACGTGATTATCTTCAATAGTAACTGTTACACCAGCGGGAACAGTAATTGGCATCTTACCAATTCTAGACACGTACGAGCACCTCCTATCTTTTTAGTATTACCATACGTATGCAAGAACTTCGCCGCCCAAGCCTGCTTTACGAGCAGCTTTGTCGGTCATCAAGCCTTGGGAAGTAGAAATTAATGCAATACCCAGACCTCCGAGGACTCTAGGCAGTTGGTCTTTTTGAGAGTAAACTCTCAGACCAGGTTTGGAAATACGTTTAATACCGGAGATAACCTTCTCTTTATTAGCACCGTATTTCAGGCTGACGCGGATAACATTTTGTTTGCTGTCAGCAATAACTTCGAAATCTTTAATGAAACCTTCGGCTTTCAGGATTTCAGCAATAGCCAGCTTAATCTTGCTGCCGGGGATTTCAACTTTATCATGATGAACTGAATTTGCGTTACGAATACGGGTAAGCATATCAGCAATCGGGTCAGTCATTACCATACTTAAATACCCTCCTTCCTTGTTGTCTGTCTTACCAACTTGCTTTGGTTACGCCCGGAATAGCTCCTTTATAAGCATATTCACGGAAGCAGATACGGCAGAGGCCAAATTTACGCATATAGCCATGAGGTCTGCCGCAAACTTTGCAGCGGTTATAATGACGAACTTCGAATTTCGGTTCGCCTTTCCATTTTTCGATCAGGGCTTTTTTAGCCAATGTGTTCCCTCCTCACTTATGCGCCGAACGGCATTCCGAGGAGTTTGAGCAGCTCTCTAGCTTCCTCGTCTGTCTTAGCGGTAGTCACAATGATGATATCCATGCCACGAACTTTATCGATCTTATCATATTCGATTTCCGGGAAAATCAATTGTTCTTTCAGACCCAGTGCGTAGTTGCCACGGCCGTCAAATGCAGAAGCATTTACGCCACGGAAGTCACGTACGCGCGGAAGAGCGAGATTCATCAGTTTATCAAGGAAATAGTACATACGGTCGCCACGCAGGGTTACTTTAGCACCCAGAGGCATGCCTTGACGTACTTTGAAAGCTGCGATGGATTTCTTAGCTTTGGTGATAACAGGTTTTTGACCTGCGATCTGAGTCATATCAGCAACTGCGCTTTCCAGAGCTTTGCTGTTGCCTACAGCCTCGCCAACACCCATGTTGATTACAACTTTCTCAATTTTAGGGATTTCCATTACGTTTTTATATTGGAATTTGTCATGCATAGCCTTAGCTACTTCAGACAAATATTTTTCTTGCAATCTGGTCTTTGCCATTCAGTTATTTCCTCCTTTCCCGGAAAATTATTTATCGATTACTTCACCGCATTTTTTGCAGGTTCTTACGAAAGCACCGGCAACTTCGGTCTTTTTAATACGGGTAGCTTGTTTGCAAACCGGGCATACCAGCATTACTTTGGAAGAAGCGAGCGGAGCTTCTTTAGTAATGATGCCGCCTTGAGGATTTGCCTGAGACGGTTTGGTATGACGTTTTACTTTATTCACGCCTTCAACAACCACTTTGGCTTTCTTAGGCAGAGCTTCAACGATCTTACCTTGCTTGCCTTTATCCTTACCGGACAGTACAAGAACGGTATCGCCTTTTTTAACATGCAGCTTTACAGCATTTGCCATGTCAAGAACACCTCCTTACAGTGCGTTATCTAATTTCTTACAGCACTTCCGGTGCCAGAGAAATGATTTTCATGAAGTCTTTTTCGCGAAGTTCGCGGGCAACAGGCCCAAAAATACGAGTGCCGCGCGGGCTCTTGTCGTCTTTAATTACAACTGCTGCGTTCTCATCAAAACGGATGTAGGAACCGTCTGCACGGCGAACACCTTTAACGGAACGAACAACAACTGCTTTAACTACGTCGCCTTTTTTTACAACGCCACCGGGTGATGCATCTTTAACAGCACATACGATAACGTCACCGATATTAGCATATTTACGGTAAGAACCGCCTAATACACGGATACACATAACCTTCTTAGCGCCAGTGTTGTCACCAACATTAAGGATAGTTTGTTGTTGTATCATGGATTTCCCTCCCTTGCCGGACTAACTCTTCGGCAAAATTATTTAGCACGCTCTAAGATTTCAATAACGCGCCAGCATTTATCTTTAGACAGCGGACGAGTTTGCATAATTTCAACTACGTCGCCAACATGTGCTTCGTTATTTTCATCATGAGCTTTAAATTTAATAGTATGTTGTACGCCTTTTTTGTACAGCGGATGCTGAACGAAACGTTCTACTGCAACTACGACAGTTTTCTGCATTTTATCGCTGACAACTTTACCAATACGGGTAACACGTGCGTTTCTTTCTTCGGTCACGACTGTTTCCTCCTTGTTATACTTCAAAACAGTTAAGCCTTGAGCTCACGTTCACGCTGGATTGTTTTGATACGGGCAATGGATTTCTTAACGTCACGAATTTTCATCGGATTTTCACATTGACCGGTTGCCATTTGAAAACGCAGATTGAAGAGTTCCTCTTTCAAATCTGCCAACTTGGTGTCTAACTCAGCAGCAGACAATTCACGAATTTCTGTTGTTTTCATTAAGCTTCACCACCCTTTTCTTGTGCGGCAGCTTCAGCTTCCTGTTGAGCGCGAGTTACAAATTTGCATTTGATAGGCAATTTGTGGCTAGCAAGACGCATTGCTTCTTTAGCAACTTCTTCGCTAACACCGTTCATTTCGAACAGAACGCGACCAGGTTTAACTACTGCTACCCAGTACTCCGGAGAACCTTTACCAGAACCCATACGAGTTTCAGCAGGTTTTGCAGTAATCGGTTTATCCGGGAAAATTTGAATCCAAACTTGACCGCCACGTTTGATATAACGTGTCATTGCGATACGGGCTGCCTCAATCTGGCGGTTGGTAATCCAAGCGGGCTCCAATGCTACCAGACCGAAATCGCCATGAGCGATTCTATTACCGCGCATAGCACGGCCAGTCATACGACCTCTATGTTGTTTACGATGTTTAACTCTCTTCGGTAATAACATGTCTGATTATGCCTCCTTTGCCGGAGCAACTTTAGCTGCTTCTTTGCTTTCAGGAAGAACTTCACCTTTGTAAATCCATACCTTAATGCCGATACGGCCATAAGTGGTATGTGCTTCTGCAGTGCCATAATCGATGTCAGCACGCAGGGTGTGCAGAGGAATGCTGCCTTCACGATAGGATTCGCTGCGTGCAATTTCAGCACCGCCAAGACGACCGCCGCAGGTAATTTTGATACCTTTAGCACCCATACGCATGGTACGGCCAACGCATTGTTTCATAGCACGACGGAAAGCGATACGGCGTTCCAGCTGTGCTGCAATGTTCTCTGCAACCAAGGTTGCGTCCATATCCGGGGTTTTAACTTCTACGATGTTGATTTCGATAGCGCTCTCAGTCATTTTCTTCAGGTCGGATTTCAGCAGTTCGATGTTGCTGCCTTGACGACCGATTACCATACCAGGTTTTGCAGTATGGATGGAAATGCGGGCTTTATTAGATGCGCGTTCGATTTCTACTTTAGAGATACCGGACAGGAACAGTTTTTCTTTGATGAACTCACGGATTTTAATGTCTTCTAACAAGAATTTCTCATAGTCTTTGCCAGCGTACCATTTGGAATCCCAGCCTTTGATAACGCCAACACGGAGACCATGCGGATTAACTTTTTGACCCACTATCTTTTCCCTCCTTCTGACGGGATATTATTTTTCTTTAACTGCTACAGTTACGTGGCTAGAACGTTTCAGAATTTTGAAAGCCTGTCCACGGGAACGAGGATGAATACGTTTCATGGTCGGACCTTGATCTACTGCACAGTAGGATACGATCAGGTTATCCACGTTCATGTCAAAATTGTGCTCTGCGTTTGCTACTGCACTGCGCAGAACTTTCTCGATTACCTCAGAACCAACCTTCGGGGTATATTTGAGGATCGCGAATGCTTCACCAACGGATTTGCCGCGGATGAGATTGATTACGATGCGCAGTTTGCGCGGCGCAATACGGATATATTTTGCAATTGCCTTTGCTTCCATTGTTTGGTCCCCCTTTCCCCTTATTTTAAGCCGGTGCTCTTATCTGCGTGACCTTTGTAAGTACGAGTAGGAGCGAATTCTCCTAATTTGTGGCCTACCATATCCTCGGTAATGAATACCGGAACATGTTTGCGTCCGTCATGAACCGCAATGGTGTGACCAACGAAAGACGGAATAATAGTAGAGCTGCGAGACCAGGTCTTAACAACTTTTTTATCATTAGCGGCATTAAGCACGTCAATCTTTTTCAAAAGACTTGCATGGACAAAAGGTCCTTTTTTAACTGATCTGGACACTAGGTTAGCCTCCTTTCCTTATCCTGTTTTATTATTTAGTTCTACGTTTCAGAATTAACTTAGTAGAAGCTTTCTTCTCTCTGCGAGTACGAGTACCGAATGCACATTTACCCCAAGGAGTAACAGGACGTTTACGACCAACGGGGGAGTGACCTTCACCACCACCATGCGGATGGTCGTTAGGATTCATAACAACGCCGCGGTTAGCAGGACGGATACCCAGCCAACGGCTGCGGCCAGCTTTACCGATGCAGATGTTTTCAGCATCAATGTTACCAACTTGACCGATGGTTGCACGGCAGTTGATATGTACTTTACGGATTTCGCCAGAAGGAAGACGGAGCAGAGCGTAGTCGCCCTCTTTAGCCATCAGCTGTGCGCTGGTACCAGCACTACGAGCCATTTGGCCGCCTTTACCAATTTTCATTTCCACGTTGTGTACGGTAGTACCAAGCGGAATGTTTTTCAGCGGCAGGCAGTTACCGGTTTTGATATCTGCGTCAGGACCGCTTACTACGATATCGCCAACTTTCAAATCAAGCGGAGCGATGATGTAACGTTTTTCACCGTCAACATAGTTGATCAGAGCGATGCGAGCGTTACGGTTAGGATCGTATTCAATGGTAGCAACCTTAGCCGGAATGCCGTCTTTGGTACGCTTGAAATCAATGATACGATATTGTTTTTTATGACCGCCGCCTTGATGACGAACAGTCATTTTACCGGTATTATTACGGCCTGCATGTTTACCAAGTTTTTCAACAAGCGGGCGGTAAGGCTTGTCAGTCGTAATCTCTTCGAAGGCAGACACAGTAATAAAGCGTCTGGAAGGAGAATACGGATTAAAGCTTTTAATAGCCATTTAATTTACCTCCTATACGTTAATTACATTCCTTCGAAAAGGGGAATCGTATTGCCTTCAGCAAGCTTCACGATAGCTTTCTTATAATCGGAACGTTTGCCAACATATTTACCCATGCGTTTGGTTTTGCCCAGTACGCGGATGGTATTTACATTCAATACTTTAACTTTGAAAATCGCCTCTACAGCTTGGCGAATCTCTACTTTGTTAGCATCCAGGGGAACCTGGAAGGTGTATTTGTTCTCCTGCATCATCTGAGAAGTCTTTTCAGTGATGATTGGACGAATCAGTATATCGCGAGGATTAGCAGCCATTATGCGAGCACCTCCTCAATTTTTTCTACAGCATCTTTAGCAAGGAATACCTTTTTGCTGTTCAGGATATCAAAGCAGTTCAGACCCATGTTGGTGATGGTGGTTACTTTCGGCATGTTACGAGCGGAAAGAGCAACGTTTTCGTTGGAACCATCGGTAATCAACAGAGCTTTAGTGTCAACAGCTTCAAAAGCTTTCAGCAGAGAAGCTACTTGTTTAGTTTTCGGAGCGTCAAAAGCCAGGCCTTCAACAACTACCAGTTCACCAGCTGCTACTTTAGCAGACAGTGCGCAGCACAGAGCTAAGCGACGTGCTTTACGAGGCATTTTCTTTGCATAGCTGCGGGGTTGGGGACCAAAAGTGGTACCACCGCCAACCCATACGGGAGAACGGTTGGAACCGCAACGAGCGCGGCCAGTACCTTTTTGTTTCCAGGGTTTACGACCGCCACCACGTACCATAGCACGGGTTTTAGTAGCGGAAGTTCCTTGACGTTGGTTTGCCAGCTGCATTACAACTGCTTGATGTACTACAGCTTCATTGAACTCAGCGCCAAATACGGAATCATTTAATTCTATTTCACCGGTTTGTGCACCGGAAAGATCATATACTGATAACTTCGGCATTAGAAGCATCCTCCTTTCTTTCGCTTATCTTATTATTTGTTAGGTTTTACGGTTTCCTTCAGTACTACGTAAGAACCAGTAGCACCCGGAATAGCACCCTTAACCAGAATAAGATTACGTTCTGCGTCAACCTTAACAACGGTCAGACGTTGAACAGTTACATTTGCATTACCCATACGGCCAGGCAGTTTTTTGCCTTTGATTACACGGCCGCCAGGACCGGAATGCATGGGGCCCATAGAACCAGGCTCACGATGAGACTTAGAACCATGTTTCATAGGTCCGCGAGAGAAATTGTGGCGCTTAATAGTGCCTGCAAAACCTTTGCCGCGGGAAACGCCGCTTGCGTCAATCAGTTCGCCTGCAGCAAAAATATCAGCAGCGATTTTATCGCCTACCGCATATTCGGAAGGAGCAGCCAGACGCAGCTCTCTGACAAATTTAACCGGTGCTACACCAGCTTTGTCAAAATGGCCTTTCATCGGTTTGGTGGTATGTTTTTCTTTAATTTCACCAAAACCAAGTTGAACAGCATTATAACCGTCTGTTTCTTCGGTTTTGTTTTGAAGTACAACGCAGGGGCCTGCTTCTACAACAGTAACAGGAATCAGTCTGCCATCAGCTTCAAAAATTTGGGTCATGCCCAGTTTTTTGCCTAAGATACCTTTAGCCATTATTGCACCTCCTCCTTACAGTTTAATTTCAATATCTACGCCAGCGGGCAGGTCAAGACGCATCAGAGCGTCAACAGTCTTACCGGTGGGTTCCAGAATGTCTACAAGACGTTTGTGAGTACGCATTTCGAATTGCTCACGGGAATCTTTGTTAACATGCGGAGAACGCAGAATAGTGTAAATGTTTTTTTCTGTAGGAAGGGGAATCGGACCGGAAACTTGTGCACCGGTACGTTTTGCAGTTTCTACAATCTTAGAAGCACTTTGGTCAAGTGCTTTATGATCATACGCTTTCAGGCGTATTCTAATCTTTTGAGACTTAGCCATTAAAAAATATCCTCCTAAATTCGCCCAGTTTCTATGAACGGACATACTCCGTGAAAATCTCCCTGTCTAACAGGCAAGCAACCTTTCACATCATCGCAGGGCCATACCAACAAACATAAGAATAGAGGGGAGGTTAACCCCCCTCATATTCTTCCAGGGATCTAACTAAAATTATTTCTCTTCTACTTCGGAAACAACGCCAGCGCCAACGGTACGACCGCCTTCACGGATAGCGAAACGCAGACCTTTTTCGATAGCGATCGGGGTGATCAGTTCTACTTCCATGGTTACGTTATCGCCAGGCATTACCATTTCTACACCTTCCGGCAGTTCGGTTACGCCGGTTACGTCGGTAGTACGGAAATAGAATTGCGGACGATAGCCGTTGAAGAACGGAGTGTGACGGCCGCCTTCTTCTTTGGTCAGTACATAAACTTCACCTTTGAATTTGGTGTGCGGATGAATGCTGCCCGGTTTGGACAGTACTTGGCCACGCTCGATTTCTTTACGGTCAACACCACGCAGCAGGCAGCCGATGTTATCGCCAGCTACTGCTTCGTCCAACAGTTTGCGGAACATTTCTACGCCGGTTACAACGGTAGATTTTTTCTCGTCTTTCATGCCAACGATTTCTACGGTATCGCCAACTTTAACAGTACCACGCTCTACACGGCCGGTAGCAACAGTACCACGACCGGTGATGGTGAATACGTCCTCGACAGGCATCAGGAACGGTTTGTCGGTTGCACGTTCCGGCAGCGGAATGTAGCTGTCAACAGCGTCCATCAGTTCCATGATTTTTGCTTCGTATTTCGGGTCGCCTTCCAGAGCTTTCAGAGCGGAACCTGCAACAACAGGGATGTCATCGCCAGGGAAGTCATAGGAGCTCAGCAGTTCGCGAACTTCCATTTCTACCAGTTCCAGCAGCTCTTCGTCGTCAACCATATCTACTTTGTTCAGGAATACAACCATTGCAGGTACGCCTACTTGGCGAGCCAGCAGGATGTGCTCACGAGTCTGAGGCATCGGGCCGTCAGCAGCAGATACTACCAGGATTGCGCCGTCCATCTGAGCAGCGCCGGTGATCATGTTCTTTACATAGTCAGCATGGCCCGGGCAGTCAACGTGTGCATAGTGACGGGTTGCGGTTTCATATTCAACGTGAGAGGTGTTGATGGTAATACCACGTTCACGTTCTTCCGGAGCTTTATCGATCATGGAGTAGTCCATGAATTCTGCGCCGCCTTTTTCAGCCAGTACTTTGGTGATAGCAGCAGTCAGAGTAGTCTTGCCATGGTCAACGTGACCGATGGTGCCGATATTCAGATGCGGTTTAGTTCTTTCATATTTAGCTTTTGCCATTGTGAATTTCCTCCTTAAGGTTGTTTGTTAAAACTAGGCTTAGTTGGTGCCTTTGTTTTTAGCAATAATTGCCTCAGCAATGTTTCTGGGAACGTCTTCGTAGTGGTCTACTTCCATGGAGTAGTTACCACGGCCTTGGGTTTTGCTGCGTAGGTCGGTAGCATAACCGAACATCTCAGCCAACGGAACGAATGCATTGATTACTTGTGCACCGTTACGAGCTTCCATGCCTTCGATGCGGCCACGGCGGGAGTTAACGTCGCCGATTACGTCGCCCATGTATTCTTCAGGAACAGTAATTTCTACTTTCATGTAAGGCTCAAGGATAACCGGGTTAGCTTTTTCAGCACCGGACTTGAAGCCCATAGAACCGGCAATCTTAAATGCCATTTCAGAAGAATCGACTTCATGGTAAGAACCATCATAAACAGTAACTGCGATATCAACCATCGGATAACCGGCAACTACGCCGTTTTCCATAGCTTCTTTAACGCCTGCTTCGATAGGAGCGATGTATTCCTTAGGAATAGCGCCGCCAACAACTTTGTTTTCAAACAGGAAGCCTTCGCCAGGTTCACGCGGGGTGATTTCCAGCCAGCAATGACCGTATTGGCCTTTACCACCGGACTGACGAACAAATTTACCTTCAGATTTAACAGCTTTGCGGATGGTTTCGCGGTAAGCAACCTGCGGGTTACCAACAGTGCAGCCTACTTTGAATTCGCGCAGCAGACGGTCAACGATGATGTCCAGGTGAAGCTCGCCCATACCGGAAATAATGGTTTGGGAAGTTTCAGGATCAGTGTGAACGCGGAAGGTCGGATCTTCTTCTGCCAGTTTTTGCAGGGCGATGCCCATTTTTTCCTGGTCAGCTTTAGTTTTAGGTTCAACTGCAACGGAGATTACAGGATCAGGGAATACCATAGATTCGAGGATGATCTCGTTTTTCTCATCGCAGAGAGTATCACCGGTAGTGGTGTCTTTCAGACCTACAGCAGCTGCGATATCACCGGAGTAAACTTGTTCAATTTCTTCACGGTGGTTAGCATGCATTTGCAGGATACGACCGATACGCTCGCGTTTACCTTTAGTGGAGTTATATACATAAGAACCAGCAGTCAAGGTACCGGAGTATACACGGAAGAATGCCAGCTTACCAACAAACGGGTCGGTAGCAATCTTGAATGCCAATGCGGAGAACGGAGCTTCGTCGCTGGACGGACGCTCATCTTCTTCACCGGTTTCAGGGTTTACACCTTTGATGTTAGGAACATCGGTCGGTGCAGGCATGAATTGGATTACAGCGTCCAGCATCGGTTGAACGCCTTTGTTTTTGTAGGAAGAACCGCAGCAAACCGGAGTCATTTTGCAAGCGATGGTTGCTTTACGGATACCAGCCAGGATTTCTTCTTCGGTCAGCTCTTCGCCTTCCAGATATTTCATCATCAGCTCATCATCGGATTCAGCAACAGCTTCAACCAATGCTGCACGGTATTCCTCAGCTTTCTCTTTCATGTCAGCCGGAATTTCTACGAACTCTTCTTCTTTACCGAGTGCATCATCATAAACGATTGCTCTCATTTTGATCAGGTCGATCATGCCTTGGAAAGTATCTTCAAAGCCGATAGGCAGTTGAATAGGTACTGCATTGGCATTCAGACGGGTCTTCATCATGTCAATTACACGATAGAAGTCTGCACCGGTAATATCCATTTTATTTACATATGCCATACGGGGTACATGGTATTTGTCAGCCTGACGCCATACGGTTTCGGACTGAGGCTCAACACCACCCTTAGCACAGAAAACTGCAACGGAACCATCAAGTACACGCAGGGAACGTTCAACTTCTACAGTGAAGTCAACGTGGCCCGGAGTATCGATGATGTTGATACGATGTTTATCGAATTGGTGCTCGGAACCTTCCCAGTAGCAGGTGGTTGCAGCAGAGGTGATGGTAATACCACGCTCTTGTTCCTGAACCATCCAGTCCATGGTAGCAGCACCTTCATGGGTTTCACCAATCTTATGTACTCTGCCGGTATAGAACAGAATACGTTCGGTGGTGGTGGTTTTACCAGCATCGATGTGAGCCATGATGCCGATATTTCTAGTTCTCTCAAGCGGAATTAATCTGCCCACTTCTTTATCCTCCTCAAATTAACTGAGACAGGTCATTACCAGCGGTAATGAGCAAATGCTTTGTTTGCTTCTGCCATCTTGTGGGTATCTTCGCGTTTCTTAACAGCTGCGCCAGTGCCATTGGAAGCGTCCATGATTTCACCAGCTACACGCTCGTACATGGTGCGCTCACCACGCAGACGAGAGTAGTTTACCAGCCAACGGATACCCAGGGTGGTTTTGCGGTCAGCACGTACTTCAACAGGTACTTGGTAGTTTGCACCACCAACACGACGGGCACGAACTTCCAGCAGCGGCATTACGTTCTGCATAGCAGCATCGAACACTTCCAAAGGATCTTTGCCAGTCTTTGCACGAACCAGGTCGAATGCATCGTATACAATACGTTCTGCAACGCCTTTTTTGCCGTCGAGCATAATTTTATTGATAAATCTAGTTAAAAGCTTAGAACCGTACACCGGATCCGGCAGTACGTCTCTTTTAGTTACAGGGCCTTTTCTCGGCATGTGTTTCCCTCCTTAGGATTAAATCATTCTTAATGTTTTCTTGAAATTATTTCTTTGCTTTAGCACGTTTTGCACCGTACTTGGAGCGAGATTGGTTGCGGTTAGCAACGCCTGCAGTATCAAGAGCACCACGAATGATATGGTAACGCACACCAGGAAGGTCCTTGACTCTTCCGCCTCTGATCAGAACAACACTGTGTTCCTGAAGATTATGGCCGATACCCGGGATATAAGCAGTAACTTCGATGCCGTTGGTCAAACGTACACGAGCTACTTTACGAAGTGCAGAGTTAGGTTTCTTCGGGGTAGTGGTGTAAACACGAGTGCAGACGCCACGTTTTTGCGGGCATTCTTTCAATGCCGGTGCAGTAGATTTGCTTTTCAGAACCTCTCTACCTTTGCGAACCAATTGGTTAATTGTAGGCATATCGGCACCTCCTTTCCAAACAATTAGATTTTAATGATTATAAAAACTCGGCTCACGCCAAGCCCTTATCGGCTTTAAGTATCGCAGCCGCTGCTGCTTTGACGTTTATGCCGCAGGCTCTGCCGATTTCCAGCATCGTTTCTGTGTTTTCAACCGGTACTGAATTTTCCCGACACAGTTGCATCAGCCTGCCGGTAACTCTCTCGTCCGCATCACTTGCGATATAGACGACAGCGGCAACTTGTCTTACTACAGCTTTTTCTGTCTGCTTAACGCCTACAGTATGCTTTTCAGCTTGCTTTAAAGCTTCAAGTGCCATCATGTTACCTCCTTCATCGAGCGCATAGCTCTCCCGCGATACTTGTATATTGTAACATCTCATGCACAGCCTGTCAACACTTTTTAGCAACTTTTTTAAAAAAATTAGTAGCGCTTTCTGCCGTGTTAATGCGCTTCTTTCTTTACACGTAGCCAAGTGTTTCATTGACTGTTTCTTCATACATAAAGTACACCCAAGGAGTACTTTTTCAACAGAGCTTTCACCTGAAATATTGCATAAAAAAAGAGCTGCCAATACTTCTGACAGCTCATATGTATATTATTTTGCAACGCCCGGGAAAGAAGAAACATACTTGATTTTTATATCCGGAAAACTATCAACAAACTGAACCCTGAAATCTTCGCCGTACTCTACAAATTGCCACTCGCCTATATTATTGGGAAAACTTTGGACAACCTTTACCTTAAGATCCGGGAAGCTGTCGACAACCTTTACCTTAATATCGGGAAAGCTGTCAACAATTTTCACTTTACCGCACAGCTTGATATTTTTGTAATAGCCTGCGCTGTTGATAGGCGTAGCAGCTCCCGCGATACACGGAAATGCAGCCACCAGCAGCAGACTTAAGCAAAGAACAGTTTTTTTCAGCATTCCTCTTCCCCCTTTCGTTAAGGACGCTTTTATTTTACGTAAAATACACGGTTCGCTTTACGCGGAGCAGCCTGTGGAACAGGTCCGTCAGCATAACCGAGGATGCAGTGGCCTACACCTTCATACTCTCCCTCAATGCCCCATTCCTTCAGCAGCTGTTTGCCTTCTTCGGAAGCAAACTCTTCCTTGGCACGGTTAATCCAGCAGCTGCCAAGTCCTACAGCATGAGCTGCCTGCATCAGGTTGCCCATGATAAGGCTTGCGTCATAAATACTGTTCTTGTTGCTCTTCGGCGCCAGCACAATCAAAACAACAGGCGCACCATAAAACGTATCACTCTTCGTACCCATGATAGCACGGTTCATCTGCGACAGCTTGTCGCGCACCTCTTTATTCGTAACCGCAACAATAATCGAATCCTGCTCGCCATGACCGCTGGCAGCATAAAGACCGGCATCGATAACCTGGTCAATCAGCTCCTGCGGTACCATATCTGCCTTATATTTGCGCACGCTTCTGCGTTCCTTTAATGCCTGTAATTCTGCATTCATTATATGTCAGCTCCTTATCGTTAATAAAATAAAATTTTAGGCTGTTACGCTATATTAATTTTATTCTTGCCTGCGGCGTTATTATCCTGCCGGAAAATGCAACAAAAATGTTAATTTCTCCGCAGTTTTACTTATACAGCAGATAAGGCTTTACTTGCTGCTCAAAGGCCGCACACTCCTGATGCCAGCGTGCAAAAGCTGTTTTTGGCGCTTCACCTTCACGCAGGCTGCTTTCTCCAAGCGCAATATCCAGCTTATAGCCATTGCTGCCATAACCGCGCTCCGGCGTTTTTACCTGCTCAGGATATAATCCTTTAAATGTAGTAAACAAAATATAATCCAGCTCAGGCAGATTAACCTTACGTAAATCCGTAAGATAAATCTCCACACCCTGCACCAGCTCACCGCTGTAGGTGCCGTAACGCGGTGTAAAGCGCGCTGCTCTAAAAGCCACGCCTGCAAGCTGCTTTTCATCTAAGGCTGCCTTTACTGCATCCGCATCAGCAAAAGGTGCCCCCAGAAAATAAAACGGTTTGGCTGTCCCGACCCCCACGGAAAGATTACTGTCACCGCTTACACCGGTAGCGCCATACAGGAAAGCTGTCGCCGCCGTAGGAATCAGCGGAGACGTCTGTACCCATGGCAAGCCTGTATCCTGCCACAGCTCTCTGCGTGACCATCCCTTCATAGGCACCACCGCCAGCTCA
Organism: Phascolarctobacterium sp. Marseille-Q4147; assembly: GCF_017968825.1. Classification (NCBI taxonomy): domain Bacteria; kingdom Bacillati; phylum Bacillota; class Negativicutes; order Acidaminococcales; family Acidaminococcaceae; genus Phascolarctobacterium; species Phascolarctobacterium sp. Marseille-Q4147. Next base: position 411,576 of record NZ_CP072874.1, read on the forward strand.
CAGCCGATATGCTGCGTACTGTTGATATAGCTTGCAAATTCACCAATAGTCAGGCCATGACGCAACGGCAGCTCGTAAAGGCCGATAAAGGTTTTATATTCCGGCTTAAGAACCGGTCCCTGCACAGCACCGCCTAAAGGATTGGGGCGGTCCAAAACAACAACCTGCTTTTTCGCTTTGGCGCATTCTTCCATTATATAAGCAAGCGAAGAAAAATATGTATAGTGACGAATGCCTACATCCTGGATATCAACCACCATGGTGTCAATCTCATCCAGCATTTTTGCCGTAGGCCTGCGGTTTTCTCCATAAAGGCTGTGTACAGGTATATCCTTATAAGTGTGACTCTCAAAGGTTTCGCCTGCCGCCACAGCGCCGAACAATCCATGCTCAGGCACAAACACTGCCGTCAGATTATAGCTCTTCTGCAGCAGCTCTGTGCTGCTGCGAAGCTTGCTGTCCACGCCGGACTGATTAGTAAACAATCCCAGCCTTTTCCCTGCAAGCAGCTGCTTAGCAAATGGCTCATCAATGCGTTCAATACCTAATACAACTCTTTTTTCCCTGCCTGCCGCAAAACCTGTTACCGCAAACAGCACTATCAATAAACTGCATAATATGCATAACAACTTTTTCATTAAACCCCTCCCAAAAATAATTCTAAGTATATTTTAGCACATTTGCTGTTTTCATGACGGCAAAGTAACTGTACTTCCGAAACAGAAAAACAGACAGACCTGTCGCATAAGTTCTGCCTGTTTTTCCAAAGTTATTTTTAAATTAATATCTTAGAGCTTCTCGTCATATTCAGCCTGCTTAAAGCCAACCAGCACGCCGCCGTCATAAATTACCAGCGGACGTTTGACAAGCATACCATCGCTTGCAAGCAGCTCCAGCTGTTCATCCTCGCTCATTGTCGGCAGCTTATCCTTCAGTCCCAACTGCTTATACAAATTACCGCTGGTGTTGAAGAAGCGTTTCAGCGGCAAGCCGCTGGCTGCATACCAGGTACGCAGCTCGTCAGCTGTCGGATTATCAGTCTTGATATCCCGCACAGTAAAGCTCAGGCCTTTAGCCTGCAGATACTGCTCTGCCTTTTTGCAGGTGGAGCATTTCGGGTAACAGATAAATAACATTTTCGTACCTCCTTACTGCAGCTGCTGCAGCAGATAGTCCTCCGCTGCCTTCAGCTGAATATCGACAGTAGCATCCTCCGGCAGTTCTACCTTCACATCAGGCTCAATGCCTACATTATGAATAGAAACCCCGGACGGAGTATAATATTTGGCTACCGTAATTTTTACTGCCGTATTGCTGTCCAGGCGGTATACCGATTGCACACTGCCCTTACCGAAGGTTTTGGTACCGAAAAGCTTACCGCTTTTGGTATCCTTAATCGCACCGGCAACAATTTCCGCAGCGCTGGCACTGCCATGGTCAACAAGCACGGCCAAAGGATATTTCACCTTCTCCAGACTGGAGGTTTCTTCATACTTGTTGCCATTTTTATCTACAACAGAAACAATAGGTCCCTTGGGCACCAGCATACCGGCAACGGCAACACCTGCATCAAAAACACCGCCGGGATTGCCGCGCAGATCAAGCACCATGGCCTGCATGCCCTGCTTTTCCAGCTCTGCATATTTTTTGGCAAAGTCATCACCGGTATTTTCATTAAATACGGCTATTCTGATATAACCGATTTTGGTATCAGGCAAAAGCTGGCCGCCGACAGACGGATTTTTGATTTCGCCACGCTCAACGCTCACAGTACGCAGTTTACCATCCTTGCCCTTGAGCTCCAGTTTGACAACAGTGCCATGCTTGCCGCGGATTTTGTTGGCTACCTGCTCCATATTCATATCACGCGTCGGTTTACCGTCAATCGCAGTAATAACATCGCCGCTCTTAATACCAGCTTTTGCGCCCGGATTATCCTCTAAAGCAGAAATAACTACATAGTCATTACCGCGTTTGCCAAAAACGATACCGATACCGCCAAAGCTGCCCCCTGTCATTTCACTCAGCTGCTGAAAATCCTTACTGTTAAGATAAACTGTATAGGGATCGCCTGCAGCTTCCACCATACCTTTTATTGCGCCGTCAAACAGCTGGTGATTATCTACCTCACCATTATAGTTACGCTTTAAAAGGTTCATAGTGCGCAAAAAACGCACCGATTCAGAGGCACTGCCCGTCAACCTGTTTAACAGCACAGCTTCTGTTCCCACTACCGCTGCGGTAGTCAGCAATGCTGTAAGCAGGCAGCAGGCTGCAAGCTGCCATCTTCTTTTTCTAAACACTTTTCCTGCCTCCGTTTATATCTGTCACGGTAAATAATTTAACGGCTCCGTAAGCTCGCCATGCAGACGCACTTCAAAGTGACAGTGCGGTCCGGTAGAATAACCGGTACTGCCGGCATAGGCAACTACCGCGCCCTTGCTTACATATTGCCCCTCACCAACATTTAACGCCGAATTATGTGCATAAAGCGTTACCAGACCGCCGCCATGGTCAATCATTACGCAGTTGCCGTAACCTCCAAGCCAGCCGCTATAAACAATCGTGCCGCTGTCAGCAGCGTGAATCGGCGTTCCTGAATCAACAGCAATATCCATACCGCTATGGTACTTGGTTGTACCGAAAATCGGATGCGTTCTCCAACCATAGTAGGAGGTAATCGGACCGTTACAAGGCCACATAAACTGACCTGTACCGCCTTGTCCTGCAGGAGCACCGCCGCCTGAGTTTTCCATATTACGCAGCATAGAGGCGATATTTTCCGAAATAGCCAGCAGACGCTCATATTCCTCCTGGCTGGACTGTTCTTCCTCCTGGGCCTTGTAAAGCATATAGGCACGCTGCTCACGCAGCTTATTTACTTTTGCCTTTTTTGCTTCCAGCTCTGTCTGGGTAGCCTTGATTTCCTTCATTTCAGCTGCCAGCTGCTCCTTGCGGCTGTTGATTTCCGCAGCATCCTGCTTCAGCTTTTCCAACAGCTCCAGATCACGGCTGATGATTTTCTGCAGCAAATACATGCGCGAGGAAAAATCACTGAAATCCTTGGCACCCAAAAGCACATCCAGATAATTTATCTGACCGTTGATATAAATATCACGCAGACGCTTGCGGTAAATCAGCATCCGCTCCTGCATTTCCTGTTGCTTTTTCTCCAGCTTAGCCTGGTTATCATTTATTTTTCCCTGCAGAGTATCGCTTTTTTTCTGCAGACTATTAGCCTGTGCCTGCAGTTCGTTAAGACTGCCCATAACCTCGCTAAGCTCCGCGCTGGCGCTTTCAGCCTTCCTGCGCGCCTGCTCCTTGCGGGTCTGCATCCGCTCCATACGCTGACGTACATCATTCAGCTCGGCACGCTTGTCATCAGCAGTATCGGCAAAGCACATGGCTCCGTAAAGCGGCAGCACCGCCAGCCATAATGCCAGCAGCAGACCGCCCAGCTTCTTTTTTTCCATCACTTCTGCCTCCCTTAAACGCGCAAGAACTTACGCAAGGAGATATAACTGCCCAAAGCGCCGATACCGGTACCTACCGCCAGTAAAAATATTGTTACATAAAACAATAAGGGAGATGTGGGCAGTAACGGCAGAAAGGCCAGAGTAGCATGGATTCTTTCCAACAGCCCGGCGTAAAGGCTGTTAATGCAGACAGATGCAATCACAGCGCCGAAAAAGCCCAAGGTCATTCCTTCCAGCAAAAACGGCCAGCGGATAAACCAGTCGGTTGCACCGACATATTTCATAATGACAACTTCCTTACGGCGGGCAAAAACCGTCAGACGGATAGTATTGGAAATAATAAACAGCGTTGCCATAGCTAAAAATATAACCAGCACAATGCCGCCGAAGCGCAATATTTTGGTCAGAGAAAATAAATGCTCCACAACCTCCTGACCGAATTTAGCTGTTTCTACCTTAGGCAGCTGTCCGATAGAAGGCGTGATAACCTTAATGCGCTCCGGACTATCCACCTGCACCTCAAAGGAATTTGGGAAAGGATTGTCCTTACCCAAACTGTTGAGCAGCTGCTCCTGATCGCCAAGACGCTCCTTGAAGCGTGCCAGAGCCTGCTGCTTGCTTACCGGCGTTACTTTAACAACACCGGGCATCTTCTTCAGCTTCGCCTCTACTGCTTTCAGCTCCTCCGCAGAGGCATTATCCTGCATATAGACCGACACCTGTACCTGACTTTCCAGATACTGTGCCAAATTGTTGGTGTTGAGAAAAATCAGCAGAAACATTCCCAGCACTAACAGCGAAACCGCAACAGTCGAAATAGAAGCAAAGCTCATAAAGCCGTTACGCCTGATAGATTTATAGGTTTCCTTAACAAAATATTCTTTTGTACTAAAGCTCATAGCCATATACCCCGCTTGCTTCATCACGTACGATATGCCCGTCCTCTATGGCTATAACGCGCTTGCCCATGGCATCAACTATTTCTTTATCGTGAGTTGCCATAACAATCGTAGTTCCTTCAGCATTAATTTCCTTAAAGATTTCCATAATATCCCAGCTTGTTTCCGGGTCCAGGTTACCTGTAGGCTCGTCGGCAATTACCATAATAGGATCGTTGACAATAGCACGGGCAATAGCGATACGCTGCTGCTCGCCGCCGCTCAGCTCATTAGGATAAGCATCGGCACGGTGACGCAAACCTACAAGATCCAATACGTTCAACACTCTGCGCTTAATCTTGCGGCGCGGTGTTTCTATTACCTCCATAGCAAAAGCTACGTTTTCATAAACAGTACGGTCCGGAAGCAGACGGTAATCCTGGAAAATTATGCCCAGCTGACGCCTCATATAAGGAATCTCGTTGGGTGTCAGCGATAAAATATCCACGCCATTAACAAAAATGCTGCCCGTGGTCGGCAGAACCTCACGGAACAGCATTTTGATAAAGGTAGACTTACCAGCGCCGCTAGGTCCTACAACAAAGACGAATTCGCCTGGTTCAATATGAATATCGACGTTCTGCAAGGCAACAGACCCACCGGGATATACCTTGCTTACATCAGTCATTTTCAGCACTACCTTCAATCTCCTCTCAATTTAATAAATCAAAGGCTTCCTTTGCATTTAAAAAAGCTTTCGCTCTCAATGTATCCAAAAGTCCATGAGCAGCATTGGCAGAGGCCAGCGCCTTGCGCGCAGACGCAACTATCTGCGCAGCCTGCAATGTTTCCACAGCTCCTGCGCTGATGCCGTTAATGTCTTTGACAAAGCCGTCAATTTTGGGGTCATAGGATACAGCCACAAAAGGCAGCTCCATAACTGCAGCAAAAATCAATGCATGCAGACGCATACCGATAAGCAGATTAAAGTTACCCATCAGTGACAAAAACTGCTCGGTATCACAGCCGGTTTCCAAGACAGTACTGTCTGCTTTGCGCCTCATAAAGTGCTGTAATCTGTTGCAGGCAGCAACATCCACAGGATATTGCAGCGGCAACAGCACAATGTGTGCTTTATATTCCTTGGACAGAATATCCGCAGCCTTAGCCAGCTCCAGCAGGTACTTGTCATCCTCCTGCCATTTACGTACGCTTATAGCTATCAGCATTTTATCTTTGGGAATGCCAAACTGCTGCAGCAGTTCGAGTCCTTTTTCCTTACTCTCCTGCGGCAAGGTCAGCACAGAATCGGCTGTCAGCTGCACCTTTTCCGCCGGTACACCGATGCGACGCAGTTCATATAAAGAATCCTGGTCACGCACGGTAATTAAATCCACCCGGCTGCAGATAAATTTAGTCAGCCTGCGCATAAGTCTGTTATGGATAGGTCCTATACCTTGACCGAAAAGCATAACCTTTTTTTTGAGCAGCAGGCCTAAAGCCAGGATAAACAGATAATATAACAGACTGCGCTTGCTGGTAACGTCCTGCAGCAGACTGCCACCGCCGCTGAGCAGCAGGTCGCAGTCCATGAGGGCAGCAAAAATTTTGCAAAAGCTGAAACGATGAAGAGAATTCACCTTGTGTCTTGCGGCAGTAGCGGGCGGATTGCCTGAGATAACCGTCAGCTCCACGGTCTTTTCCGTACTGCGCAAAGCCTTAATGATCGCGGTCAGCATAGCTTCATCTCCGGCATTAGCAAATCCATAGTATCCGGAAATCACGATCTTACTCATTCTTCAAGGTATCTCCTTTTAAACTTAACAACTAAGGGTAACAGCATGCCAAGCGCCAGCACGGCAATTACGCCGAATACAACGCCAACAGCATAGCCGTCGAGAGCACGTACAAAGCTCATAACAACCGGTGTACGCATATGACAGAAGGTCTGCACCAGACTTCCCTGTCCGATAACGGCAGCACAGGTCAGTACAAACTGCCACCAACGCGGTGCGCAACGGTAAACAGCAAGCACTGCCACGAAAAATGCCGGGTGACCGATCATAAATTCTTTTTCGCGCGGACGTGCATACATCAGCTGCTCTAAGAAAGCACGCATCTTCAATTCAATTGCCGGCACAGGCACACCGCCGGTGTGACCGCTGCGGCCGACAAAATAATAAGCAATAAACAGCAGCACCGCAAGCACTGCTACATGGCGGAAGGTAATCCCTGTATCCAGCAGACCGTTCAGTCGCTCCCACAGAGTTTTCAAACCCTTGCCCACAACCTGCAGCAGGTCATAGCGTTTCATAAAGAGAACAGCTGTCAGCATAACCGGCAGAATAAAGGTTAATTTTACGCCGCGGTAGATGTCAATCTCCAGCAGGAAGCGGCTGTCTGTCAAAATAGCGGACAGGAAGGCTGCACCCACCAAAGACAAAGCAATAGCCAGTGCCAGCTGCCAGATACCGTTCCAGCAGATAGCAAGCAGGCTGTGCTTATCACTCGTATTTTTATCCCAAATGTTAAAGATAACATTCATCGAAAGCACCGGGAAAACACTTGCTGCCGCCAAAGCCAGCAGCTGACGTGTAAACAGGCCGCGGCCGATAAACAGCAGTGCCAGAGCTCCGGCAGAAAAAACAGCCCACAGTGCTATTTGCTGCTTACCTCCCAAGTTAAAGAGCAGCGCAAGATACAGCACTACACCTGCGGCAATCGCCAATACAATAGGAATAAAGCTTACCTTAGCGGGGAAGTACGGTGCAAAGCCATCTTTGTTTTCGGCGCTGAAAACACCTGCTTCGCCGATAGTATAACCACGCGCTTCAACGCTGGCCTTAATATCACGCACATATTTCAGGTTAGTCTTCATAATATCCTGACCACCCTCAGGCATCAGGAAGGGTCGGATATAGTTCACGCGGATATTACGCTCCTCGTCCGTCAGCGCCCAACGGCGCAGAGCCTCGCCCACACTGATTTTCTTCTGCTCAGTCGGGTCGATAACATAAGAACGGGCAGCCTTGTAGTCATTAAACTCAGCCAAAGGCAACAGGCCGTCAATTTTTGCAAACTGCAGCTGGGTGTAATGCTCCAGCATTACTAGCGTCATGTTGTTTTCCTGCATGCGCTCGCCCAAATGCTTCATTTTATTAGGATAGCCAACAACCTCGGTACCACAGGGCATCAAAGCATCAACCGGTACACCGGCTTCTTTAATGCGGGCAAAAATGCCGTCAATCTGCTCATCAGTTACATCCACATAATTCTGCGGACGTACGATAATTTTGAAGCCCAAAGCAGCAACCTTACGCATATCCTGCACCGGCAAGCCTAAAGGAGCCTGCAGCAGTCCCTGAGGCTCATCATACTTGCCCTCAGGCAAAGGTGTAGTGCTGCCCTTGATTTTGATAATACGCGGATTTTCGCTTACAACCTTTACACGGTCAGCACCGTAGCGCAGGCACAAATCCTGCTCTACATCATCTAAGACAGACTGCTTGTCGGTAGCAGCAACGTAAGCAGCATTTTCTTCAACATCGCCGGCGCCCACATTAGCAAAAACACCCATGCCGGAACCAAGCGCAGCTGCCTGACGCAGCTCACCGCCTGTTACCGTCTGGATTTCGCCATTGTTAGTCAGGCGCTCCAGCGTAGTATCAAAAATCATCAGCGAGTTGATGCCTGCATCCTTAAACTGACGCAGTACATCCTCCTCCGGCAGGCCCTGCAAAGCAGCCAGCTTACGTAAGCCCTCGTACTCCATAGCCATTTCTACAGTATTGTTTTTTTGTTCGACATCGTGACGGACAACGTTCAGCCATAAGGCGCAAACCAGACCGATTACGATTACTGCCAAAAGCAAAGGATTATATCGGCTTTTCATAAAATTCACCTGTCCAGACCTCGCTTTATTAAACCTTCTTCTGCTGACTGCGCAGATATGCTTCTACGAACGGCATCAGATCGCCATCCATAACAGCCTGAATGTTACCGGTTTCGCAGCCGGTACGATGGTCCTTAACCATAGTATAAGGCTGGAATACATAGGAACGGATCTGGCTACCCCATTCGATATTCTGGTAATCACCGGCAATATCGCTGACAAGAGCATCCTGCTTAGCCTTTTCGTATTCATATAATTTTGCACGCAGCATCTGCAGGCAGCGCTCACGGTTCTGAATCTGGGAACGCTCATTCTGACATTGAACAACGATACCTGTCGGTTCATGTGTCATACGTACAGCAGAGGACGTTTTGTTGACGTGCTGACCACCGGCACCGCTGGAACGGTAAACATCGACGCGCACCTCATCCATATTAATATTTACATCAACAGTATCATCCAGCTCCGGCATTACGTCTACCGCAGCAAAGGAGGTATGACGACGGGCATTGGCATCAAACGGAGAAATGCGCACCAGGCGGTGTACACCCTTTTCAGAGCGCAAGAAGCCATAAGCATTATGACCGTTAACCTGAATGGTAGCACTTTTTACACCGGCCTCATCACCCGGCTGATAGTCGAGCATTTCCAACGCAAAGCCGTTTTGCTCCGCAAAGCGGGTAAACATACGCAGCAGCATGCTGGTCCAGTCCTGCGCTTCGGTGCCGCCGGCACCTGCATGCAGTGTCAGGATAGCATTATTGGCATCATATTCACCGCTGAGCAGCATACCCAGCTCCAGATGCTCCAGCTCGCTGCGGCATTTTGCCAGCAGCTCATCCATTTCAGGAAGCAGGCTTTCATCATTTTCTTCGGCAGCCATCTCCTGCAAAGCTTCCAAATCATCAACACCTGCGCTTAATTTATGGAAACCGTCAACCTCTTCCTTTAAGCTGTTAACATCCTGCGCAGTTTTTTGTGCCTTTTCCGGATCATCCCAAAAAGTAGGATCACCCATTTTATGTTCTAATTCTGCAATACGATCTTCTTTGACAGCGATGTCAAAGAGATCCCCTCATTTCCTCTAATTTTGCTTGCAGATTTGTAATTTCAGGCTTATATTCTTCAATCAACAAAATTCCTCACAACCTTTCGTGTAGCAAATATTAGTTATTTACGGCCTAAGCCGTTTTGCCGAGTTCTTGCAAACAAGGCGAAAGTAAGTCAGCAGCCAAGGCTGCTGACTTAAAATTTATTTCTTGGGTTCAGCTTTTAAGCTACCCTCGTCACCCTCGGGAGTCGGGTTATTGGTGGAAGCATTTTCCAGCGGGTCTTCAACCTGCGGTTGGGTAATAACATTGACGCGGTAAATATAGCGGACAACGTCTTCCTTGATAGCCTCCATCATAGCTTCAAACATATCGTAGGCTTCAAATTTGTACTCAACCAACGGGTCCTTCTGACCATATGCACGCAGGCCAACACCTTCACGCAGCATATCCATAGCATCCAGATGCTCCATCCAGTGGTTGTCTACAACCTTCAGCATAACCAGGTTTTCCAGCTCGCGCATCAGTTCAGGACCGATTGCGTCCTCACGTGCCTGGTAGTTGTCATCAGCAACCTTCTGCAGGTATTCAGCCAGTTCTTCACGGCTGAGATTTTGCAGATAATCTACAGTCAGCAGACCGCGCGGAGCATAGAAGTCCTCAGCGTAGTTAATCAGAGCCTGCAGATCCCAATCCTCGGAGTAAACCTCAGGCGGTGCGTACATAGTCATAGTACGTTCAACGGTTTCATCAACCATCTCTTTGATGGTATCCTTAAGGTTTTCCTGATGCAGGATTTTATGACGCTGAGAGTAAATAACCTCACGCTGCTGGTTCATAACATCGTCATATTCCAGGACATGCTTACGAATGCTGAAGTTACGTGCTTCAACCTTCTTCTGAGCATTTTCGATAGACTTGGTAACCAGGCTGTGTTCAATCGGCTCATCGTCCTCCATGCCCAGCTTATCCATGATGCCGGCAATATTATCACTGCCGAACAGACGCATCAGATCATCCTCCAGGCTCAGGAAGAACTTGGAAGAACCGGGGTCACCCTGACGGGCGCAACGACCGCGCAGCTGGTTATCGATACGGCGGCTTTCATGACGCTCGGTACCGATGATATGCAGACCGCCCAATTCAGGAACACCTTCACCCAAGGTAATATCGGTACCACGGCCTGCCATGTTGGTAGCAATAGTTACAGCACCGTATTGACCTGCATGAGAAATAATCTCAGCCTCTTTTTCATGGTACTTAGCATTCAGCACGTTATGCGGAATGTTGCGGCGTTTGAGCATAGCACTCAGCTCTTCGGACTGAGCGATGGAAGTAGTACCAACCAGTACCGGACGACCGGACTTATGGCATTCTTCAATCTCGTTGACTGCTGCCTTGTATTTGGCAATACGTGTTTTATAGATAACATCAGGATAGTCAACACGAATCATCGGCTTATTGGTAGGTACAACAACAACCGGCAGATTATAAATCTTCTGGAACTCCTGCTCCTCGGTTTTAGCGGTACCGGTCATGCCGGCAAGCTTTTTGTACATACGGAAGTAGTTCTGGAAGGTAATGGTTGCCAAAGTCTGGCTTTCGCGTTCTACCTTTACGCCTTCCTTAGCTTCGATAGCCTGGTGCAGACCTTCGGAGAAACGACGGCCAAACATCAGACGGCCGGTAAATTCATCAACGATGATAACCTGACCATCCTTAACCACATAATCGCGGTCACGGTGCATCAAAGCCTTAGCCTTCAGAGCGCACATAATCTGGTGGGAATAGTCCACACCGTGCTCATTGTCATACAGGTTGCCGATGCCCAGCATTTTTTCTGCCTTGGCAATACCCTTTTCGGTAGGTGCTACCTGTTTTTGTTTTTCATCAACAGTGTAGTCCTCGCCTTCTTCCATGTTGGCAACAACACGGGCCAGGACCTGATACAACTCAGTGGATTTTTCACCGGGGCCGGAGATAATCAGCGGGGTACGCGCTTCGTCAATCAGGATACTGTCGACCTCATCGACAATACAGTAATTCAGCTCACGCTGAACCATCTGATTTTCATCAACTACCATGTTATCACGCAGGTAGTCAAAGCCAAATTCATTATTGGTACCGTAGGTAATATCTGCAGCATAGGCAGCTTTACGGTCGGGGAAATCCATGTCATGCACAATCAGGCCAACAGACAGACCGAGGAACTTGTAAATACGGCCCATATCCTCGCTGTCGCGGCGTGCCAGATAATCATTGACAGTTACAACATGCACGCCCTTGCCGGTCAGTGCGTTCAGATATACAGGCGCAGTAGCTACCAGAGTTTTACCTTCGCCGGTACGCATCTCGGCAATCTTGCCGCGATGCAGCACTACGCCGCCGATTAACTGTACATCAAAATGACGCATGCCGGTAACACGTCTGGATGCTTCACGGACAACGGCAAATGCTTCCGGAAGAATATCATCCAGGGTTTCACCCTTTTGCAAACGTACTTTAAATTCGCTGGTCTTGGCTGCCAAATTAGCAGAGCTAAGGCTTTCCATGTCCTTTTCCAGACTATTAATCTTATCTACGATTACACGAATGTTTTTGATTTCTTTTTCGTTGGGGTCACCAAAAATTTTCTTTAAAATGCCTTCGAGCAACACGATCACTCCTTAAAATTATGGTGTTTGAAAAGACTATACACCTAATTTTAAATTATAGCAGAATCTCTCTTAAAAAGCAAAAAGCACAGGTGAATTTCCTGTGCTTTTTTGTGAAGTTTAGGTTAAAATATTTGTTTTATTTCAGTTCCGGGCTCAGCAAGCCGTATTTACCATCCTTACGGCGGTAAACTACATTGGTAGCACCCAAATCAGGATCGTAGAATACGAAGAAATCGTGGTTCAACAGGTTCATTTGCAGGATTGCTTCTTCCGGAGTCATAGGATGCATTATGAAGCGTTTATTCTTGATAATTTCGAATTCGCCTTCATCAGCAGCTTCTGCAGCCGGAGCAGGAGCAGGAACAGCGGTATCAGCAAAGTTGCTGTATTTTCTCTTCATCAGACGAGTTTTATATTTGTGAATCTGACGTTCAATTTTCTCTACAACCAAATCAATGGAGGAATACATATCTTTCGTGGTTTCCTGTGCTCTCAGCAGAATGCCGCTTGCAGGAACCGTAATTTCTACAATATGGTTACCTTTCTCAACCTTCAGTACTGCAGAAATGTCACCAACAGTCTTAAACTGCTTAGTAACCTTGGTAATTTTTTTCTCCACATACTCTTTCAGAGCCGGGGTCACATCAATGTTTCTGCCTTTTACGTTTACACTCATAATCAATGCCTCCTTTGGTATGTCGCCAAATCGCTTTGGTGCTACCATTTTTCTATCAAGGGCTCGGGCTTTATCCCTTTGCTTCTATATTTCGCTATAGAGGCGAAAACTCCTGCTAAAGTTTGCAAAAATTATCTAATTTGCTTAGATTTGTTGCAATAGTGTTACATTGCTTACAGCTTATAACCGATTTTAGCATTCTCATCTCATAAACGCACAGCAGCCATACTTTTCAACTCTTTTTAACCCAACATATTCATAAAAAGCAATATTTTTTTCACTTGATTCCGTAAGGAGCTGCAGTTGATAGACGTCTGCATACTTTTCCATAACTCTTCGCATAAGCTGTGAACCAATACCATGTCGCTGATACTCCGGCAGTACTATTAAATCCTGCAGGAAAACTATAGAAGAACCATCACCGACAGCACGGAGTAACCCCACAAGCTTGTCATCAGCATAAGCCGCTAAAACATAAAGTGAATTCTTATAAGCTTTCCTTAGCATTACCGGATTATTGGTATAATTACTCCAGCCAACACTACTATATAACGCCATAATTTCGGCTTCATTGTAGGTCTTGTATTCTGCAAATCTAAGTCCATTCATCAATGCGTACCTTCCACAATCGTCAGTCCCGCAGCCTCCAGACGCTCGCAAATTTCTTCTATTTTTTTGCAAGTAACAACCTGACCCTCCTGCGTGCGCTGCTTAACGCAAGCACCAACATGCACTACATCAGGCTTCAGCCCGATAATACACTCCAGCTTTTCTTCGATACCCTCTTGGTATTTAAAGTGACAGTCACCGCAGCCGTTGCAGCTCCAATAAGCCTCCAGCTCCAGCGGTTCTTCGCCATATCTGGTGAAGGCACCGGTTTTTTTATTAAATGCCTTTAAACAAGCTGCGCCTGTACAAACATTATTTGAACGCAAGCAGCGTAAAATTACAATACGTTTCATTCATGCCTCCCAAAGTCCTTACTGATTTTGTTCTTAACCTCACGGCAATCTTCAACAGTCAGACCGATTTTCAGCGCCACATCCTGCCAGGAGTTCTTCGGCGTCTTCAAATCAATAACATCCTTAATATCCAACCCGGCCTTTTGTGCCAGCAGATAAGCACTGTTGATATGATGCATTGCGTAGCCCATATGCATATACTTCTTCGTTACCTTCTGCGGGATATCCATGCGTTCTGCCAGACGTCGTGCCTGATAATCCACGCAGCGGTCAAAATATAGCTGCGGTGTCAAGCCAAGCACATATTTCATACGCTCCCAGGAATATTTATCGCGCAGGTCAATAATTTCCTGCAAGGATTTTTTACTCATGTAGGCATGCAGGCAGATATCCTCCAAGCCTTCAAAGCCATACTTTTCATATAGCGGCAGCAGCTCTGCTTCATCAAAAAGATAATCAGCGTGGAAAATCTTTACAGCTCTTTCTACCGTCATGTTGCGTGTATGCAAGCCGGCAAAGCCTGCGCCGCTACGCTGGCCGCGTCCTCTGAAGGCGAAAGGCTGGTCCTGTTTTGCTTCCTGCTGCAAGCCAAGCTTTGCCTTAACCTGCTCCCAGTCACAGGTAACAGTGCGCATTGGCAGCACCTGTGCCAAAGTTTTACCGCTTTCCTTAGCCAGCTTGGCAGCTTGCAGAATATCGCCCAGCGGATAGCCCTGTCGCAGATATTTCAGCGCCGTTTCCCTGTCTACCGGGCTGTCGGCAGGCAGATAGCTTGCCTGATATTCCATATATTTTTCAGCATACAGCTTAGGCGTAAGACCCAGCTGTGCACGCACCCTGCCCCAGGTTGCAGGCTGACGCAGCTGCAGCACCTTTTCTACCGGCTCACCGGACAGATACGCATACAAGCAAGCTGTGTTCATATCGCCATAGCTATGACCGATATTCAACAAGCGCAGCATATCAGAGTAACGATAGCCGTATGCGGACTGCAGTTTTTCCGCAGCCTCTGCATTGGAAAGCTGCGGCCGGCGCATGCGCGGTGGCATCGGCGGACGCTTGCCGTCCTTGGGCGGCGGCAGCATCATTTTGCTTTCCTGCGGCGGTGCAGGCTGAGCAGCGAAGGCAGCAGGAGCTGCTACGCTGCCGGCAAAGAACATGGCCATAACTGCCGGAATCAATAAAAGCTTTTTCATTTTAACCCTCCTTGAACAAAAAAATATTATAGTAGGTCAAAAAACTAAAAATCCTTCGAGTGGCTGTGAAGCCGCAGATTGTGCCTTATCCGCCGCCGTCCTACTACAACCCTTATTTTCACGCAAGGCGCCTCAGTACTACATCCAATGTTGTGGCAGATACACAATATTAATCCTTCCGGACGCATCCTCATCCACTCTGCAGCGCACCTCATACATATCATAAATAAACTTTTCCGTCAGCAGCTCACGCGGAGTTCCCATGCCAACAATCTGTCCGTCCTTAATCGCAACCAGACGGTCACAGTACATTGCTGCAATATTTAAATCATGTACCGCTGCTACAACAGTCAGATCAAGTGATTTTACAATATCCATAATCTGCAGCTGATACTTGATATCCAGATGGTTCGTCGGCTCATCCAGCACCAGGCATTCCGTCTGCTGCGTCAGCGCACGCGCCAAAATTACACGCTGCTGCTCACCACCGCTCAAGGTAGCAAAACTGCGTTCTTCAAAGTCCGCCAGACCTACGGTTGCCAACGCTTCACGCGCAATCCGGTAATCGTTGAGATTGTCGCGCTCCAGCATTTTCTTATGCGGTGAACGTCCCATCAGCACAACCTCCAGCACCGAAAAATCAAAGCTGTAGACATTGTGCTGTGCTACTACCGCCAGCTGCAGTGCCGATTCACGGTAGGATAGCTCGTCCAACGGCGTTCCGTTGAAGGTAATTTTACCATCCGTAGGCTTCTGCACACGGTAAACGCATTTCAGAAAGGTACTCTTGCCACTGCCGTTAGGCCCGATAATGCCCACAAATTCCTTATTATGCAGGCTGAAATCTATTCCCTTAAGAATTTCCTTTGGTCCGAAGGCCATTTTTACTGCTTCTGCTAAAATCTCCATTATCAGTTACCTCCAAAGCCATAGGTTTTCTTAATCATCAGGTAAACGAAGCAGGGCGCGCCGATAAGCGAAATCAAAATACCGATTGGCAGCTCGGTACGCGGAATAATTACACGGCAAAGACCATCCGCAATTACCAAAAATACTGCACCTGTTAAAGCGGAAACAGGTATCAGTTTTTTATGGTCGGTGCCTACCAGCATACGGATAACATGCGGTACTACCAGGCCGACAAAGCCAACCATACCTGCAGCGTATACTACAAAGCCTACGATAAGAGAGCTTACCAGCAGATAAATCTGTCTGTAAATATGTAAATCCGTTCCCAGTGTCAGCGCCGATTCATCACCTAAAAGCATCAGGTTGAGCATACGGCTCTGCGTCCAGAAGAACATTACTGCCAACACTACGATTGGTCCGATAACTGCCAGTGTTTCCCACTTAGCACCGGCAAAGCTGCCCATCATCCAGTAAGCGATAGTCTGCATGCCTTCCTTATTATTGGCAAAGTAAACGATAAAGCTGGAAAACGCACCGCAGACTGCGCTCAGCGCCATGCCTGCCAAAAGCAGCTTAACGGAATTGCTGCGTCCGCCCAGGTTAGAGATAAACAGTACACCCAGCGACATAGCGAAGGCACCGATAAAGGCTGCAATGCCGACAAAGTTTTCACCCAGCGCCACGCCGATACCCAGCAGAATTGCTGCCGTCGCACCCAGCGAAGCGCCGGAGGAAATGCCCAGAATATATGGGTCCGCCAAGGGGTTTTTTACTACAGCCTGCATGATAACGCCACAGACCGAAAGGCCCATGCCTACTAAGGCAGCCAGCACCAGGCGCGGCAAGCGCAGCAGCCAGACAATATCATGCACCGGTCCGCAGTCAACACCTTCAATAGGCTGTCCGCTAAACAGCTGCTCTATAACCGTATTATAAATATTTACCAGCGGCAGCTTAACTGTACCAATGGACAACGCCCAAAACAAGGCAATTACCAGCAAAGCAAGCAATCCCAGGCAGATGAACAGGTACCCCTGCTTCTTCAAAAAATCAACCATAATTATTTCTCCTTATACAAATCCGGATACATTCCGGCCGCAATAATTTTTATGCCATCATAGGTACGCACGCCTGAGCTGTAAATACCGTAAAACGGTAAGGGAATCACACGTCCCTGCTGCACGCAGCGTAAATTTTTTAGTGCCTTGTGTTTTGTAACACGGTCAACCATATCCTGCTCATGTCCGTAATGCGATTCAATCACAACCACAAAGATAACATCCGGATCAAGCTCCACGACCTGTTCGAAGCCAATAGAACGCTGCTTTTCTGCCAGCAATTCGCCGTGCAGCTCTTTGACGATATTGCCTGCCAGTGATTTTTCACCATAAACCGTCGGCTCCTTGCCTAAAAATTCCAACACCAGAACCCGCGGGCGCTTTTTATAACTGGCAGTCTGACTGATGGCAAAATTAACCTCCTGCTGCATTTGTCCGACAAGCTGCTGCGCCCTTTCATTTTTATCAAAGATTTTACCTAAATCAAGAATATCCTTATATTCATTTTGCAGAGTACGCGGTTTTCCGTCACCTATAGACGAGCGTGCGATAAAGGTATTAACTCCTCGCTTATGCCAAAAATCGGTTGTACGCAACACCTTGGGACCAAAGGTAGAATGCCAGCCGACAAGCAAATCAGGCTTCAGCATCATCGTTGTTTCCACATCCAGAAGCTGCAGTCCGGTATAAGGTATTTTGCTGTACTGCTCCTGATATTCCTTGCGGAAAAACTTTTTGTCCGGCACGCCGTTACCGGCAATAATGCGGTCGCCCACACCCAAAGCCAGCAGTGTTTCAATGCTGTTTTGCCAGACTGCCACCACTCGCTCTGGCGGCTTTGTATATGTCATCTTCTCAGGCTCGCCCTGAGTATTGTAATTTTCGATAGTTACGGGGTAGTGCGCAGGATTATAATCGTACTGCACCGGCGTATTGAAGCGCACCAAAGCCTCCGGGTTTTCGTGTACCGGAAGCGTAAAAATGTTGCGTTCACAGCCTGTGAGCAACAAGCAAACTCCCAGCAGCACTCCTGTTAATATTTTTTTCATTTACTTCCTCGTTTTAGCAAGAATATGGCAAAGCACTACTGCGCCAGCAGTAGTGCTTTACCTAAAAGGAGATAGAGTATGATGTATCAGTTAAAAGTTAGAAGCTGTATTTCATACCAACCATAATGCAGCGGCCAGCTTGCGGAGCAGCGCCAGGACCATATACATATGATGCTGCATTCTCATACGCAGTATTAGTTAAATTGTTTACTGTAAGGTATGTAGTTAAATCCTTGTTTACTGCATAGTTTAAGCTTAAATCAAAAACCATAAAACGACTATCAGTAAATACAGTTCTATCACATCCAGTAAAATAGTTAGCTAACAATGCAGCATAGAAGCTATCATTTTCATAAGACAAATTAGCTGTATAATGGTTAGTTGGTCTATATTTGTTAATCATTGTATTAACATTAGTTGTACCACTCCAGTTTAAATCAGGATCAAATGTCATGCCATTTTTTGCACTCCATTCATCCTTAAGATGAGAATAGCCAAGGCTTAAATTCCAATGATCATCAAATGTATGATCAGCAGTTAAATTGAAAGATTTCTTTTTCTCTTTAGCATTAATAAATTTTTGCTTATAATCGTTCTCAGATGCTATAAAAACACGATACTGCGTAACTGCATTGCTCATATCGGTATAATCATAGTGTACAGCAACACTTGTTTTATCAGAAAGATCCTTTTTGAAACCAATGGTAAAAGCATTACCTTTCTCGTCTTCCAATCTCTGACCATTAAAAAGATACTTATCAGCTTTAGTAAGGTCACTTGCTTTTACAGGTCTATAAACTTTCGACCAACCAAAATAAGCACTCGTTGTATCATCAAAAGCATACTGTGTATTAATGCTAGGAGTTACAGTACTAATGTCACTATCAGCTACTTCAGAAGTTTTGCCATTTTCATTTGTATTCTCATAGCTGCTCATATGCAAATATCTAACAGAAGGTGTCAAATCCCATTTGTCGTTAACATGAATTTTATCCTGAACAAAACCCATAATGCTATCGCGTTTAACACTGCTAGTAGTACGTGCATCACTATTTCTTACAGGTTCATTACTAGAGGATTCAGATTTATCATAAGTTAATCCAAAAATCAAGTCATTTACACCAACTGCTTTTGCATATTGGAATTGAACACCTTTATTTTCGTCCAGATAATGACTCACTTTAGTAAAATCTTTATCAGACTGCCATTTAAAATTGCTGTTAAAGAATTTTTCCCAATCTGGGCCACCTGGGAACGGGACACGATTACCATCCGGTTGAATCCACTGAGGATAATGGTCTAAACCATCATAATGATGCTTTTGTTGATATACTCTGATAAAGCTTTCCATACCATTCTCTTTATCAAAAGTATAGCTGATATCAATATCATTTTTACGATAAGCATTATAAGAATTGCTCAGAGCATCGAGCATAAAAAAGTTTCTATATGCTGGATTATTCTTAGTTGATACACCACCATAATATTTATCATACATATCTTTCCAACCAGCTTCGCTCCAATAATCATAGTTAGGAGCAAGAATAGGATAATGATCTACACCATTTTGGTGATTATAACTGATTTTTAAATTTTGTTTTTCATTAAAGTCTTTATCTACACGAATATTAGTACTTTCTTCTTTATATCTAGTGTTCAAATAAGTACGATTACCGCCAGAAACAGCATCCTTATACTTACTATCTTGTGCCATATTACGGCTAGCAGAAATAAAGTAACGCCAAGACTTATCTTCTCCTGCAGCACCAGAATACGTTAAATTGTAAACATGTTTATGCCAAGAACCAGTTTGTAAATCTATAGAACCATGATTCTCAGTACCACCTTTACGAGTAATGATATTGATTACACCACCAGTTGCGTCAGTACCATATACAGAAGCGCCAGGTCCTTTGATAACCTCAATTTTATCAATGGTTTCAATGTTTACAATAGCGTTTAAATCAGCCATTGTTTTAGTTGCATTTGCACTTCCAGAACCAAATTTTGTACTTACAGAGTTATCTACACGACGACCATCAACCAAAATAACTACTCGACTATCACCATTAATAGACATGCTATTATTAAAGAAGCTGTAGCCATATTCACCGCCACGATAACCGGAGTTTTGGAAGGTTACACCAGGAATACGTTTAATTGCTTCACTTACATCAGTATAATGACGTTTTTCAATCTCCTCTCGAGTAATAACCTTTACGTCACCGCCGGTACGATAGTAGGACTGCTCAGTAATAGTATCGCCGAACTTGTTTTTAACTGCATCAGCCTCTACTACCATTGTATCCAGGGTATAATCGTTCAGGTTTTCGTCAAATGCTGCGCTTGCGCTTGCGCACAGGCCCATTACCATCATCATAGCAGCCGCAGCTGTATATTTTCTCTTCATGTTACTCATACACTTCTTTCTGTAAAATTTGAGTTTCTTGCAAACTCAACGCCTAATACTCATCAAAAAACATTATCAGAACCGCGCGCCGTTAATATACGTAAACGTATAGGTCTGCGCCGTTACCCAGTTGCCAACGCTTTCGTCAGCAAATTTGCCAAAATTAAGATTCAGCTTACGCGAACCATTGGCAGGAATCTTGCACAGCGGAAACTTTACCGGTCTGCCGGTAAACTGCTTCTGCTCGCCATTTTTGTCTGTGTAGGTAACACGCATAATAAAGTCATTCAGCTTAGTGATGGTCAAATCACTGCGCTTGTTGACAAAGGTGCCTGTTACACACAGTTCGCCGCCGTTAACCCATACCTTGGATGTTGTCCAATCCAAAATCATTTTGTCACTTGATACCTCAGAAGCACCGGCAAGTGCTGGGCACATCAGCGCCAAAATTAAGGTCAGCAGCATAAATATCCTTTTCATAGCTCCTCCTTTCTCTCGTAATTCTTGAGCATACTGGGACAAAATTTATTTTCATAAAAGCATCTGACCAAGCTATCCTTGTTCCGCTTGTCAGATGTTAATATGCAAGAATAATAAATATACTTTATGCAAATATTGCAGCCAAAATAAAAGCGTCTTGCCGTACTGTGACAGCAAGACGCACTTATCCCTGGGAAAGCGCAATCCTGTACATCGCAGGTTGTTTGAAAGGCCCTATATCAGGCAGTTCTTCTGGCTCTGCTTAATTGCCAGCCTTGTCTTCCCGGTTCCCCAGTGACATTATAAAGCCGGCTCCACATTACAGCTGCGGGACAGCACAGGTTTTGCACCTGTTTACCTATTAAGTATAAATACACCTGATACGCTTTTATTCTCTTGTTCTCTCGTTAGGTTCTTAACAGCTTATCTGCTATACTCTATTGTATACCATGCTCTTTTTGATTTAAGATGCTTGCAGATAAAAATTGCATATTATCCACTTTGTATATTTGCTTTTTTCACTATTTTGTGTTTACTTTAATTACAAAATAGTTTACAGTTAGCATTATAGCATGTTATTCACAAAAACGTCAAGAAAAAAGTGTACAAAGCACTCGCTCTGTACACAAGTAAAGGACTCCATCTCTTAAAACGAAGTCCGAATGTTTAAAGCATTATTATATTGTAATTATACGTCAACCAACATACAACTATATTCTTAGTCTGGCGTAATATACTTGGCCAGATATCATACCACTATACCTGTTTTTCATATATTTAATTTTCTGTCAGCAAAAAACGCTGCAAAGCCTGCTCCACAATTTTATTCAGGGAAATGTTGTTCTGTAATGCGCAAATCGCCGCCTGTTTATGCATCTCAGCGGGAATACGCACATTAAAGCTTCCCTTATACGCCTTTTCCGGTGTAATACCTTCGGCAGCACACATAGCTAAATAATCATCTACCGCTCCATGAAAATCCTCGACTAATTTCTGTGCATTTTTACCATCATAGGAAATTACAGAACGTATACCTAAAACCCTGCCGAAGAAAAGTCCATCTTCCTCCGAAAATTCCACAGACCCGATATAGCCTTTATATTGCATAGTATTCTTCACAGTAATCCCTCCTGTTCTAATGCAGAAATCAGAGTTTTTATCTGATATGCCAGCAACTCCTTGCGTGGATGCGGTTTATGCAATAAAATAGCGTGACATCCCTCTTTAATAAATATTATCCGTGATCCACTGGTTTTACCCTTGTTGCTTCTAACATAATCAAAATAATTAAGCAATGTTTCTGCTTCCGCAAACGTAAAGTCTTTTGGTTTACTCATTAACTTTTTTATGAGCTTTTCTTTTTGTCCCATCTTTTCACCTCTATTATAAACTTTCCCGAGCGTCTATGCAACTATTTTTAGTTGCATTTTTCGTTAAAAAATTTGGAGCAACACTCACTACAAGTATCACTCCTTAACGCTTTAGATACATCTCCAGTACCTAAGACGTATTTTATCATAATTCAGAAAATTCCGCAATATATTTTTATTAAAGCAAATCGCCGCCAGCCTTATGACCGACGGCGCTTGCTTCTTTCCCTTATTTTTACTTCTTTCCCTTGTTTTCCAAAAAATCTTTCCCTTATTTTGGAGGTTATCAAAGCCGGCTTATCTGTTTTTCTGGTGCCGACCTTTAGCAAAATAATATATACAGGAGCATTTTTCTAATATTTTTTCTCTTTGCCCCGTACTGCCAACTATTTTCTAACCACTAACAACTGCTCACTGACTACTAATCACTTCTCGGCGCGGTTGATAGCGCAGATAATACCGCGCAGCGCTGCTACGTTAACATTAGAGTGAATGCCTACACCGAAGATGTGGCCATTGTTTTTCTGCTTCAACTCAATGTAGCAAATACCCTTCGCATCGGAACCCTTGGAAATCGCATGCTCATGATAGTTGACGAATTCGTAGCCATTAATTCCGACACCGGTAAGCGCCTGGAAGAAGGCATCGATAGGACCGTTGCCTACACCAACAACACTCTTATTTTCGCCTGCCACAGCAATCTCGCCTTCAAAACGGCTGTGGATACTGCCATCAGCTTCGTTAAGCTCGGTGAAGCGATGACGCAGCAGCTGATATTTGCCGGCAAAGTCGATGTATTCCTTGCGGAAGAGCTGCACAATCTGCTCGCTGGAAAGCTCATCGCCGTATTCGTCAGCAGCAGCCTTCACGATATTGCCAAATTCCGGATGCATTTCCTTCGGCAGATTATAGCCAACGGTATGCTGCAGCACGAAGGCAGCGCCACCTTTACCAGATTGACTGTTAATGCGGATAACAGGCTCATATTCACGATGGATATCCGCCGGGTTAATAGGCAGATACGGTACCTCCCAATATTCTGTACCGCTGTTTTTCATGTATTCATAGCCCTTGCGGATAGCATCCTGATGCGAACCGCTGAAAGCGGTGAAGGCCAGCTCGCCGGCGTACGGCTGACGCTCGGGCACATGCATTCTGGTGCATTCCTCATAAACCTTTTTGATATCCAGAATATGAGAGAAATCCAGCTCCGGATCAACATTTTGCGTAAACATGTTGAGGGCTACAGTTACGATATCAAGGTTACCGGTACGCTCGCCGTTACCGAACAAGGTGCCTTCGATACGGTCCGCACCGGCCAAAAGCGCCAGCTCTGCGCAGGCAACGCCGGTACCGCGGTCATTGTGCGGATGCACGCTGACGATTGCTGCTTCACGGTTTTTAATATGACGGCAGAAGTATTCAATCTGGTCGGCATAGGTGTTCGGCGTACACATTTCGACAGTAGAAGGCAGGTTGAGGATAATGGGGTTTTCTTTGGTAGAGCCCATTTCCTGCATTACTGCTTCGCAAATTGCCACAGAGAAATCAATTTCCGTACCGGAGAAGCTTTCCGGGGAATATTCATAGCGGATATTCATACCGCTGCGGGCAACTTCTTCTTCCGTCAGTTGGCGGATAAGACGCGCGCCCTGCACAGCGATATCGGTGATACCGTCCATATCCTTGCCAAAAACAATTTTACGCTGCAGTGTTGAAGTGGAGTTGTAAAAATGGATGATAACATTCTTGGCACCGCGTACTGCCTCAAAGGTTTTGCGGATAAGCTCTTCACGCGCCTGCACCAGAACCTGTACAGTTACGTCATCAGGAATATGTCCGCCTTCAATCAAGGTACGCAGAATTTCGTACTCTGTTTCCGATGCGGAAGGAAAGCCAACCTCGATTTCCTTAAAGCCGCAATCTACCAAGGTGTGGAAAAAGCGGATTTTTTCCGGAATACCCATCGGTGTAACCAAAGCCTGGTTGCCATCGCGCAAATCAACACT
Organism: Phascolarctobacterium sp. Marseille-Q4147; assembly: GCF_017968825.1. Lineage (NCBI taxonomy): Bacteria > Bacillati > Bacillota > Negativicutes > Acidaminococcales > Acidaminococcaceae > Phascolarctobacterium > Phascolarctobacterium sp. Marseille-Q4147. The sequence goes on from NZ_CP072874.1 coordinate 435,647, forward strand.
GCACCATACAGGTGCTTTGGTAATCGTTTTATCAGGCCATTGACGGTCGGTAATTTTTATTTGTTCAAACGGAATATATTTTTTCTCCTGCTGCATGATTAATTTCCCCCTAGCTTTTCTTAGCGATTATAAACAAAAATCCCCGTCCCTAACCTGTGTTTTTTATAACACAATTAGGGGCGGGGAACAATTCCACGCTGTACCACCCTATTTCAACAGCACTTCAGCAATGCTGTCCTCTCAGCCTCCAACAAGGCCTTTGCCTGTAACGTGACCACACGTCCTTCCCTACATATCAGAAAGGCAACTCCGGGATCAGTATGCATATAACCATTGACATCGCTTTACACCAGCCAGCGACTCTCTTAGCCCATCCGGTCATATCTTCTTCCCTTCACCGTTTTTTTAGGGACGATATTTGATTCGTTGAATGCTATTATACGCACTCTGCTTTTAATTGTCAACAATCTTTCTGAAATTTATTTTTTTGCAGCAAATTTGTAAACAATGTAACAGCAATTAGTGTGCTTCTATCCTCGAATACTTATCCACAGCTTATGTGTTTTACCCACAGATTATCAACAGACTTATCAACAACTGTGTATAACTTTACCTGCTGCTGATGAGCTTACGCAGTAAATCAACAACGATAATGGAAGCGCCAAACAGAACAACAACGCACCATTCATGCGCATTCAGCGGTGTTGTACGCAGTACACGCCCACCAACAAAGGTCAGCAGCACCTGAATTGCAACAATCAGCGCCATTACCTGTAAGAAGCCCTTGTTCAGACTGATATTCTTCAAAAGGTTCAAACCATCGGTACGCACATTAAAGCCATTGGCTACTGCCATAAAAATGTAGGCGCAGAAGAAGCCCGTGTAGGTGTAGATATGATTATCTGCATCACGGAATAGATGGTCAACCCACGCACTCTTGTAAAAGGCGATACCGACAATAGTCATATACAGGCCGCTGATAATAACACTCGTAAGCATCTTTTTGCTGACAAGCGGCGCACTACGGCGTTTCGGCGCCTCGCGCAGATACTGCGCCAATGCAGGCTCGCCGCCGAAAGCAAGCGCAGCAAGGGTATCCATTACCAGGTTAATCCACAGAATCTGCGTAATCGTCAGCGGTTCATCAATATTGATGAAGGGAGCAATAAAGTTAATTGCCACAGCCGAAAAGTTAATCGTCAGCTGGAAAACAATAAATTTGCAGATAGAATTATAAATCGTTCTTCCGTACAAAATCGCCTGCTTGATGCTCAGGAAATTATCGTCCATGATAACGATATCGCCTGCTTCCTTGGCTACCTCTGTACCGCTGCCCATAGCAAAGCCGACATCAGCCTTTTTCAGCGCCGGCGAATCATTTACACCATCGCCGGTCATACCGGTTACTAAATTCAGCTCCTGCGCCAAGCGCACCAAACGCGATTTATCCATCGGCAGAGCACGTGCCACTACACGCAGATGCGTCAGCTTAGCTTTGACCTCATCATCACTCATCTGTGCCAGCTCGTCGGAGGTCCAGACTACATCCTCCGCACTTTGCAGCAGGCCTGCATCCTTAGCAATGGCAACCGCGGTTTCTTTACGGTCACCGGTAATCATTACAACCTGTACACCGGCCTGCTGTACAGCCTTAATAGCCTCCACTGCCTCCGGACGTACATCGTCACGGATTGCTACAACGCCTGCAAGCGTCAGTCCCTTATCCGGCAGGTTATCAGCAGGTACTCCCTCATACGTACACAAGGCCAGCATTCTTATAGCCTGTCCTGCAAGCTCCAGCATTCTGTTATCCAGAGCTGCTTTCATCTCATCAGTCAACGGCAAACGGCTGCCATCTTTTGACCAATACCAATCGGTAGCCTGCAGCAGCTTTTCCGGTGCGCCCTTAATGAGGCAATATGCTGCGCCGCCGTCAGCGGGAGCAACCTGCGCCCAGGAATATTTATTGGCACTGTTAAACGGAGTAAAGCGCTGACGCTGCGGCAGCTGCGGCAAACGATAAGCACCGACATAATTGTTTAATGCTGCTTCCGTCATATTACCGCCGACAATTTTGCCGTCAGTAACGGTAGATGATGTATTGATCAGAACCTGCTGACAGGTCAGCTCCTTAAGACGCGCAGGCAATGATGTAAAATCAGTAATTTCCTGTAAATCGCCGGTTAAAAAGCGTACTACCTCCAGCTGTCCTTTAGTAATAGTGCCTGTTTTATCGGTAAACAGCAGGTTCAGGCTGCCTGCCGTTTCAATGCCGACAAGCTTACGCACCAATACATGGTCATGCAGCATTTTGCGCATATTAAGCGAAGAAACTATCGCAATCATCAGCGGCAGGCCTTCCGGTACTGCCATAACAATAATAATAATCGCCAAGATTACAGCCTGCACTAAATCGGCAATTACTGTTGTCATATCGGCAAAATAAGCTGCAAAGCTGCCTGCCAGATATATCTTATGCAGTATTACCGCAACTGCTATCAGCACACCGCCGGCATAACCGAATTTACTTATCTGCTCTGCCAATCCCTTCAGTTTAAGCTTCAGCGGACTATCACGTTCATCATCCTTCAGCTCCTGCGTCAGCTGGCCGTAAACAGAATTATCACCGATCTTCACAGCCTGCATCACAGCGGTGCCTTCTACCACAACGCTGCCACGGAACAGCTTATGTTCATCCAGAAAATCAATTTTACCGTCATCCCATTGGAACTCAGCAGGTGCAACAGTTTTTTTAGCTTCCTCACTTTCACCGTTCAACGCTGCCTGATCCAGCTTCAGAGTTCCTTCCAGCAAAATACCGTCTGCCGGTATTTTATCGCCGGCCTCTAAAATAATTGCATCACCGACTACAACATCATCAATAGCAATTTCCTGCGGCTCGCCGTCACGCCATACCTTGCAGCGGATACGGCTGGCCTCCTCCTGCAGCTTTTGAAAGGCATTCTCATTGCTGTATTCGGACCAGGTAGAAACAAAGGTTGCCAAAATTATTGCCAGAAAAATACCTATTGTTTCAATCCAATCGCCGTGACCAAGATACACGAAAAAAGCATTTACCAGAAGCGCTACTACCAGTATACGGATAATGGGATCCTGAAAATTACCCAGCAGTTTGCTCCAAAAGGTTTCCCGCGGCGGCTGCGTCAACGTGTTATCACCGTACTTGCGCCGAGACTCTTCAATCTGCTCTTTGCTTAAGCCATATTTACTCATTTCTTCCTCCTTTGACCTTACGTCTGCTACTTGTCGAAAATTACGGTAAATCGTGCAAGTACACTCTTCACCTTATATTATATATTAAAAAAAGGCGAGACAATGCTGTAAAATAAAAATATTTTACAACAAAGTCTCGCCACTTACTTACAAAGCCGGATTCTTCCGAATCGTACTGACGGCAGTGTAAACACCAGCCCTAAGGCTTGTGCCGGCTACTCCCCTTATTTAAGAAAGTCCCATATTTTTTTATTCAGGTTATTCAGCCCAAACAGCTTTCATCAGCTTAGGATATTCAGAGTTGAGGTGGTCAACAATAACATCGATTACTGCATGAATCATTTGCGGTACGAATTGATCGTCGGTAGAAGGAATGCAGCTTTCAATGATGATATTGCCTGCTTCGTCAGCATAATATTTGAATACCTTGTAGTTTTCGTTCAAAGCGTTCAGATGTTCCAGAACTGCAGCCTTGTTGGCTTCTTTAACCAGGCCTGCACCTACGCGAACCTGCAGCATTACATAAATGCTGTCATCAATTACCAGCATAGTCGGCAGGTTTTGACCTTGGATGCCGATAGCAGAACGGTAAACAACCGGATGCATGAAGCTTTCTTCAGGAGCTTCGTCTGCCTTGGGTACTTCGAATACCTCTCCCCAGTTAATTTTGTTTTCTTCAAGGAATTTCTTGTAAACTTCAGCTTTCTTATTCATCATAAGACCTCGCTTTCATTGTTATACTACTATTATACACTATTATCGCTATTTGTGTACTTTTTTTATTAGAAAAAATATTTTCTTTACACAAAATTCGCAGCTCATTCAGCCTTTAATTTAAGCGCAAAGTCGTAACCATATTTTTCTGCGGCTTCAAGCTCTGCCTGCTGCGGTGTCCACTTGCAGTTAAAGCCGGGTTCTACGGCATCGAAGCAGCTTTTTGCCAACAGCTCTTCCATATCCTTCTGCGCACCGCCGGCCCAGCCAAAGGTACCGAAGGCTGCAGCCTTTTTGCCTTTAGCGCCTAAGCCTTTAAGATAAATCAGCAAAGAACCCATATTCGGCAACATGCTGCAATTAAGCGTTGAAGAGCCTGCCAAAAAACCGGAGGCAGTAAAGAGCTCTGCTGCTACCGTACTGTTGGGTGTAGCGCCCATTTTAAATACCTTAACGACAATGCCGGCATTAGCAGCTCCGCGCGCAATAGCCCGCGCCAGCTTTTCCGTACCGCCCCACATGCTGTCATAGGCAATAACAAGGCTGCCGTCCTGTACACCGCTGCCCCATTCGCTGTAACAGCGCAGGATATCGGCAATATGCTCGATCCAGATTACACCATGGGAAGGCGCAATCATTTTAATATCAAGACCGCCAAGTTTTTTCAACGCATTGCCAATCAGCTTTGCATAAGGCCAGAGAATGTTGGCAAAATATTTTTTTGCTTCGTAGAATAACTCGTCCTGATTTACTTCGGTGTCAAAGCGCTTGCTGGTAGCATAATGCTGACCGAAGGCATCATTGGAAAAAAGAATTTTATCATACTCACTATAGGTAGCCATACTGTCAGGCCAATGCAGCATTGCCATAGAAGCGAAGGTCAAGGTGCGCTTGCCGATATTTAAGGTTGCTCCGTCTTTAACGACCTCAAAATCGAAAATATCTCCGTAATGCTGAATAGCTTCGTTTTTGCCCTGCATAGTAATATAGAATTTTGCTTTAGGGCAAGCCTTAGCCAACGCAGGCATAGCACCGGAATGGTCAGGTTCAACATGGTTGATAACAATATAGTCAATGGAATCTAATGGTGTTACCTTGCTGATATTAGCAAGCAGCTCTTCGGTAAAGGGCGCTTTAACCGTATCAATCAAGGTTATCTTTTCATCCATAATCAGATAAGAGTTATAGGTTGCACCTCTCTCTGTTTTGTAGCCGTGAAAATCACGCACAGCCCAATCCTGAACACCAACGTCATAAATGTTTTCTACAATTTGCAATGGCAGCATAAGAAACCCTCCTTATAATTTTTCAAGAGTAACCTGACGAGTTGATTTATTTAAGCGTAAAACAAGCTCGTGATATTTATTCAGCGTACTGCGATGACCGACACTTACAACAGTAGTCTGCTGTAAACGTTCCTGTAGCAGGCTGTACATAGTCGCCTCAGTGTCTTCATCTAAAGCAGAGGTTGCTTCATCCAGGAAAAGCCACTGTGGCTGCTGGATATGAGCACGTACAAAGGCCAAACGCTGCTGCTCACCAACAGAAAGCACATGGCTCCAATCAGCTTCCAAATCAAGTTTATCCTTAAGATAACCAATCTGGCACAAATCCATCAGATAAATCAATTCAGTATCATCTATAGGTTTATTTCCCGGGTAATTAAGCGCAGCACGCAGAGTGCCTAAAGGCAGATAAGGCTTCTGCGGAATAAACATCAGCTTATCACGCTCCGGCAAAAAGATTTTACCGTCGACAAAGGGCCAAATACCTGAGATAGCACGCAGCAGAGTACTTTTACCACTGCCACTGACACCCTTAATCAAAACATTATGCCCCGGATGCAGTGTAAAGCTGATATTTTCCAGGAGCGGCTTTCCGTCAGGCAAATTAATCTGCATATTGTCGGCCTCAACAACATCGGCAGCAGCAAAGCGTTCCACATGAAAGCGTTCCGCCTGCTGGGAAACATCATGCATATGGTGGCCGAAGTAAGTTAAACGCATTACAACAGCCTGCCATTGAGCAATGCTGCTGTACATATCAACAAAGTATGAAAGCGAATCCTGCACACGACCGAAAGCACTGGCAACCTGCATCAGTCCGCCGAGTGTTACTTCTTTCGTAAGATAACGATTCATTGCTACAACAAAGGGAAAAATGATAGCGATTTGCGAATAACCGGAATTTAAAAAGACAAGCTGCTTCTGTTTATTAACCAGCTTCCAGAAGTTATCCAAAAGCATTTTAAAGCGTTGTTTGAATACACTGCCTTCCTGTGCTTCACCACGGTAGAAGGCAACGCTTTCCGCACTTTCACGCAAGCGAATCATACTGAAACGGAAATCCGCTTCATATTTCTGTTGGATGAAGTTGATTTTTACCAGCTTACGACCGACTAAATGCGTAATATAGGTACCAATTACAGAATAAAGCAGTGATGCCCACAGCATGTAGCCATTTATGGTCCACGTTTTACCTATAAAGGTAAAGCTAAGACTGCCGGAAAGATTATATAAAATAACAACAAAGGATGCGAACGTGCAAAACGCCTTGAGGATGCCTATGCCAAAGCTCAAAGTCATTTCGACAAACTGACGCACATCCTCACTGATACGTTGGTCAGGGTTATCCGTATCCTTACCGAACATCTGCAGATTATAATAGGTTTTGTTTTGCAGCCAGATGTCAATAAAGCGTGTCGTCAGCCAGCGACGCCAATTTAAAATAAGTGTCTGCTGCAAATAATATGAGTATACTGCCAATAAGATATAAATGGCAGCTAACCACGAAAAATGAATCAGCTCGTCAAAAATCTTCTTTGCATCATAGTTTTGTAATGCACTGTAAAAGCTATTGTTCCACTGGTTAAGCAGAACAAGCATATAAACCACGCCAAGTGTCAGCGCTATAATACAGCCTAATAAAAAGAAAGCCTTTTTCTTCTCTTCGGATTGCCAATAGCTTTTCGTAAGATACCAGACATCCCTAAAAAACTGTCTGGTTAAATTAAAACGTTGCATATACTCAAGACTCCTCTTGTAAAGAAATGCTATTCAGTTCTTGAACAGTTCTTTTTTATTATACTATAAATATTAGGCTAATAGTATCGCCGACAATAAAATTTACATTTTAGATACAAAAAAGAGCTCACACTAATGTGTGAGCTCTTGAAGTTAGCTAATGATTATTTGCCTACAGGACCGATCATAGCCAGCATGGTACCTGCAGCAACTGCAGTACCGATAACGCCTGCTACGTTAGGACCCATAGCGTGCATCAGCAGGAAGTTAGCCGGGTTAGCTTTCTGACCAACTTTTTGAGATACACGAGCAGCCATAGGAACTGCGGAAACGCCAGCAGAACCAATCAACGGGTTGGTCTTGCCACCGTCTACCATGCACATCAGCTTACCGAAGATAACGCCGGCAGCAGTACCAGCTACGAATGCAACCAGGCCCAGAACGATGATCAGCAGAGTCTTAGCGTTCAGGAAAGACTCAGCGCTCATGGTCAGACCAGTACCGGTAGCCAGCATAATGGTTACGGTGTTCATCAGAGCGTTTTGTGCGGTGTCGGACAGACGATCCAGGCAACCAGCTTCTTTGAACAGGTTACCAAGCATCAGCATACCAATCAGAGCGGTTACAGAAGGTAACAGCAGAGAAATAACGATGGTGCACATGATCGGGAAAGCAACCTTTTCAAAGTGAGAAACCGGACGCAGCTGTTGCATAACGATCTTACGATCTGCTTCAGTGGTGAACAGTTTCATGATAGGAGGCTGAATCAGCGGAACCAGAGACATGTAGGAGTATGCAGCAACTGCGATTGCACCTAACAGCTGAGGAGCCATTTTAGCAGCCAGGTAGATGGAAGTCGGGCCGTCAGCACCACCGATGATGCCGATAGCAGCAGCTTCTTGTACGGTGAAGCCGAGGAGCATAGCGCCCAGCAGAGCTACGAATACACCGCCCTGTGCAGCAGCGCCCAGGAGCAGGGTTTTCGGGTTAGCCAGCAGAGGACCAAAGTCGGTCATAGCGCCTACGCCCAAGAAGATCAACGGAGGGAATACTTCGTGGTGAATACCATACATGATAACGGACATAACACCAGGTTCTTCGAAACCGTTTTTAGGAATGTTAGCCAGAATACAACCGAATGCGATCGGGGACAGCAGCAAAGGTTCGAAACCTTTACCAATAGCCATATAAAGCAGAACCAGACCTACAACGATCATGATTACGTGACCGCCTGTCAGTGCAGAGAAACCGGAATCTGCCCATACGGAAGACAAAGCAACGAGAAATGCTTCCATTTAATATCCTCCCAATTTTCAATTTGTGGAAGGGGCTCTGCGAAAAGCCCCCTCCAAAGATCAAGGGTATTTAAGACTTACTGATATTGCGAACTATCGAGTAAGAATTAGAGAACGATCATAACGTCGCCGGTAGCAACAGTTTGACCTGCGGAAACGCGAACGTCGGAAACAGTGCCATCAGCCGGAGCCATGATTTCGTTTTGCATTTTCATAGCTTCCAGAATCAGCAGAACGTCGCCGGATTTAACAGCGTCGCCAGCTTTTACGTTAACGGACAGAACTTTGCCCGGCATAGGAGCGGAAACGGTGGTTGCACCAGCAGCAACCGGAGCAGCAGCTTTCGGAGCCGGAGCCGGAGCAGCTTTCGGAGCCGGAGCAGCAGCCGGAGCCGGAGCAGCTTTCGGAGCAGCTTTCGGAGCGGAAGCAACAACGCCTGCTTCTTCAACTTCAACTTCGTATGCGGTACCATTTACGGTGATAGTATACTTTTTCATGGATATAATCCTCCTTAAAATCTCGTTTTTTAATTAAAATTGCAAACTATATGCATTAGAAGCATTCTTTACGAACGCTAATAGCTTCAACACGACTGCTTACAGTCCATGCAGATTTAGCATCAATACGACGTACGCAAGCGATTTGGTCTGCGCTAACGCCGCAAGCTGCTACTGCTGCAGCGATAACAGCGATAATTTCGCTATCATCTTGAGCTGCTGCAACCGGAGCTGCAGCGGGAGCTGCTGCCGGTGTAGGAGCTACTGCCGGTTTAGCAACTTTTTTTTTAGTCGGATCGATAACTTGGAGTAAGTTCATCAATATGCCCAGAGCGATCAGTACGCCGAATACGATGGTCATATTGATTAAAGCAATCAACCAAGGATTAGTAGTAACAGGACCCATTTATTTCACCTCATCTTATCTTAAAATAGGTTGTTTAAGCACTAAGCAACTGCTTGTGAATTACAAAGGAATGTTGCCGTGGCGTTTTGCCGGACGGGTTTCGCGTTTGCTTTCCAGCATTTGCAGAGCGTTGATGATGGTGGGACGAGTATTTTTCGGTTCGATAACCATGTCAACCATGCCGCGCATTGCTGCTTGGTACGGAGTAGCGAAGTTGTCGATGTACTCTTTAGTCTTAGCTTCAACATCAGGATCTTTACGGAAGATGATGTTAGCAGCACCAGCAGGACCCATAACTGCGATTTCAGCGGTCGGCCATGCGATAACTTGGTCAGCGCCCAGGTCTTGAGAGCACATTGCCAGGTAGGAACCGCCGTAAGCTTTACGGGTAACCAGAGTGATTTTAGGAACAGTTGCTTCAGAGTAAGCATACAGCATCTTAGCGCCGTGACGGATAATGCCGCCGTATTCTTGGTTGCAGCCAGGCAGGAAGCCAGGAACGTCAACCAGGTTCAGCAGAGGAATGCCGAAAGCGTCGCAGAAGCGGATGAAACGAGCGGATTTATCGGAAGCGTTGATATCCAGGCAGCCAGCCATAACTTTCGGTTGGTTAGCAATGATACCTACGGTTTGACCATCCATACGAGCGAAGCAAGTGATGATGTTGGTTGCCCAGTATTTTTGGTTTTCATAGAATTCGCCGTTATCTACGATAGATCTGATTACATCATACATATCGTAAGCTTGGTTGGAGTTGTCCGGCAGCAGAGTGTTCAGGCTGTCGTCGGTACGCATCGGGTCATCACCAGTCTCTACGATCGGAGCACCTTCAACGTTGTTGGAAGGCAGGAAGGAGAGCAGGTAACGGATTTGTTGCAGGCAGTCTTCGTCGTTTTCAGCAGCGAAGTGAGCAACACCAGAAGTGCTGTTGTGGGTCATAGCGCCACCCAGTTGTTCTTGGGTTACATCTTCACCGGTAACGGATTTAACTACTGCAGGGCCGGTAATGAACATTTTGGAAGTGTTCTTTACCATGTAGATGAAGTCGGTCAGTGCCGGGCTGTATACAGCGCCGCCAGCGGAAGGACCCATAATTGCAGAGATCTGAGGAACTACGCCAGAAGCAATGGTGTTCTCGAAGAAGATTTTACCATAGCCAGCCAGAGCGTCGATAGCTTCTTGGATACGAGCACCGCCGGAATCGTTCAGGCCAACCAGCGGAGCACCCATTTTCAGTGCCAGGCGTTGTACTTTAACGATTTTAGCAGCATGCATTTCGCCGAGGGAGCCACCTTCAACGGTGAAGTCCTGTGCGAATACATAAACCAGACGGCCATCGATGGTGCCGTAACCGGTGGTTACGCCTTCACCAGGCAGTTCTTTCTTTTCTTGACCGAAGTTGTAGCAACGATGACGTACAAAACGGTCGAGTTCTACGAAGGAACCTTCGTCGAGGAGAGCAGCGATTCTTTCACGAGCAGTCATTTTGCCGGATTCATGTTGTTTAGCAACACGTTTTTCGCCACCAGCAGCCAGAATTACTTCGGCTTTTTTGAGCATTTTCTCAATTTTTTCTTGAGTAGACAAATCTTACACCTCCATCATTATTGGGAGAACAAATTTATACACAGATGCTGAAGATATATCACTTGTATATCTCCAGCATTATGTAGCTTAAATTATGGGACCTTAAATCGCCCTGAATCTACGCAACTAATAAATTAGTCTTTGTAGGTTGCAGCCGGTTGGCACAGCTCGAGCAGCAGGCCAGCGGATTTCGGATGAACGAAAGCAATTTTCATTTGGCCAGCACCGTTACGAGGAGCTTTGTCGATCATGCGAACACCAGCTTCGGTCAGGTCAGCGATAGCTGCTTTGATGTCGTCAACGCGCAGAGCCATATGTTGGATGCCAGGGCCGTTTTTAGCAATGTATTTGCCGATAGGACCATCGTTGTTTTCAGTGATATCAACAAGGAGCTCAATCAGGGTTTCGCCGCAGGGAACAAATACGGTAGCAACACCTTGTTCTTTAACTTCTTCAGTGCCGGTAGCTTTCAGGCCCAGTACCTCAGTGTAAATTTTTGCAGCTTCTTCCAAGGTACCAGCGCAAGCGATACCTACATGGTCAACACAAATAGTTTTGAATGCCATAATAAATTCCTCCTAAAATTGTTTTTATTGGTGGTTTATTTTAAAACCTTACCAACAATATCATCAACGACAGAGTACGGCTCAATCTCGCGGGACTGCATTTTAACAACCAGGTTGTCAAATTCTTCCGTTTGAATGACGTTCTTGTCGATGTAGCGATTTACATGGTCATTAAGCATAGCGGTAACCTCGTTTTTAATACGAGCTTTACGGATATCGTTTAATTTACCACTCTCAATCAAATATGCCTTGTGAGCCTCAATAGAGTCCACAACAGCCTCTATACCTTCACCCTTGCTGGCAATGGTCCTGTTAATCGGAGGACGCCAGCCAACATGTTCGGGATTTAATTCGAGCATCATCTCAATCTCAATGTTGAGCTTGTCTGTACCTTCACGATCAGCTTTGTTAATCGTGAACAGGTCACCGATTTCAAGTATACCTGCTTTAATAGCCTGGATATCGTCGCCCATGCCAGGAATTACTACTACCATAGTAGTATCTGCGGTCTTAACAATGTCAACCTCAGATTGTCCTACGCCTACAGTTTCAACGATAATAACATCCATGCCGAAAGCATCCATTAATTTAACAGCGTCACCTGCTTTTTGGGACAGGCCGCCAAGACTGCCGCGTGTTGCCATAGAGCGTACGAAGATTCCTTCGTCTGCGGTCAAATCCATCATTCTGATACGGTCGCCTAAGATAGCACCGCCAGAATACGGGCTAGTGGGGTCAATTGCTACGATACCTACGGTTTTGCCGCGTTTACGGTATTCTTTAGCCAATTTGTCAGTCAGAGTACTTTTACCAGCACCCGGAGGGCCGGTGATACCAATTACATAAGCATTACCAGTATGAGGATAAATCTCTGTCATAATTTTGACAGCATCATCGTATTCATTTTCAACAGCAGTGATTGCTTTAGATAATGCAAGACGAGAATGATTTAATAATTTATCTACTATTTCCATAATTCACACCGCCTTGTTTTTGGATAGTGAATATTTTATAAGGCAAGCCGGGACAAACCCGGCTTGCTTTAAGGGATAGAATTATTTTACGTTAGCGTTGATGAAATCAACAATTTTGCTGGTCGGGGTGCCCGGAGTGAATACTTCAGCAATGCCAGCAGCTTTCAGGCCAGGGATGTCAGCGTCAGGAATAACGCCGCCGCCGATAACCAGAACGTCGTTCAGGCCTTTTTCTTTCAGCAGTTCAACTACTTTCGGGAAAAGGGTGTTGTGAGCGCCGGACAGCAGGGACAGTGCAACAACGTTTACGTCGTCTTGCAGAGCAGCTTCAGCGATTTGTTCCGGAGTCAGACGGATACCGGTGTAGATAACTTCAAAACCAGCGTCGCGCAGAGCACGAGCTACAACTTTAGCACCGCGGTCATGGCCATCCAGACCCGGTTTAGCAACTAAAACTTTAACGTTTGCCATTATAGTTTACCTCCGTATATTGGTTGAGTTTACAAATTAGAGTGCAGTATGAGGTTGGTATTCACCGAATACTTGTCTCATAACGCCGCAGATTTCACCTTCAGTTGCATATGCACGAACTGCATCCAGGATGTAAGGCATCAGGTTTACATTTTCGTCTGCGCATGCAGCTTTCAAAGCAGCCAGAGTTTCTTCTACTTTAGCGTTGTCACGGCGAGCTTTCAGAGCAGCAATCTTTTCAGCTTGCAGCTTGCCTACAGAGCCGTCTACGCGCAGCAGGTTTTTCGGAGCTTCTTCTTCTTGAGTGAATTTGTTAACGCCAACGATGATACGGTCGCCTTTTTCGATTTCCATCTGCCATTTGTAAGCAGAGTCTTGGATTTCTTTTTGGATGTAGCCTTTAGCGATAGCTTCAGGAGCGCCACCGATTTCGTCAATTTTCTTAATGTATTCCCAAGCTTCAGCTTCGATCTTGTCGGTCAGAGCTTCTACATAGTAGGAGCCGCCCAGCGGATCGATGGTGTCAGCCAGACCGGATTCGTAAGCAACGATTTGTTGGGTACGCAGAGCGATGGTTACAGACTCAGTGGTCGGCAGTGCCAAAGCTTCGTCTTTGGAGTTGGTGTGCAGGGATTGAGTACCACCCATTACAGCAGCAGCAGTTTGCAGAGCAACACGAACGATGTTGTTGTTCGGTTGTTGAGCGGTCAGCATGGAGCCAGCGGTTTGGGTATGTACACGCAGCATCATGGATTTAGCTTTCTTAGCGCCAAAACGCTCTTTCATAACTTTAGACCATACACGACGGGAAGCACGGAATTTAGCAACTTCTTCGAGTACGTTGTTATGAGCATTCCAGAAGAAGGACAGACGGCCTGCAAATGCGTCAACGTCCAGACCAGCTTTGATAGCAGCTTCTACATAAGCGATACCATCAGCAATGGTGAATGCGATTTCCTGAGAAGCGGTGGAACCAGCTTCACGGATATGGTAACCGGAAATGGAAATGGTGTTCCACAGCGGTACGTTCTTGGAGCAATATTCAAAAATGTTGGTGATCAAACGCATGGACGGTTTCGGCGGGAAAATGTAAGTGCCGCGAGCAGCATACTCTTTCAGAATATCGTTCTGAATGGTACCACGCAGTTTGTCAGCGGAAACGCCTTGTTTCTCAGCTACTGCAATGTACATAGCCAGCAGTACGGAAGCAGGAGCGTTGATGGTCATAGAAGTGGATACTTTATCCAGGGAAATTTGGTCGAACAGGATTTCCATGTCAGCCAGGGAGTCGATAGCTACGCCTACTTTACCAACTTCGCCTTCAGCCATCGGATCGGTGGAATCATAACCGATCTGGGTCGGCAGGTCGAATGCGCAGGACAGGCCGGAACCACCGTTAGCCAGCAGGTAACGATAACGTTTGTTGGATTCTTCAGCGGTGGAGAAACCAGCGTACATACGCATGGTCCAGAAACGGCCACGATACATGGTCGGTTGAACACCACGGGTGTAAGGATATTCACCAGGGAAGCCCAGTTTAGTCATGTAGTCAAAGTTTTCACCAAGATCTACCGGGGTGTACAGTCTGTTAGGAACCAGGTTTGCGCGTTCAGGGAATTTTGCCAGTTTAGCTTCAACTTCAGCATGATATTTCTCTAAACCAGCTTTAATGTTTTCAAATGCCATTCTCAAATCCTCCTTAAAATATTTGTGTTTCATATTTCGGATTGGACGGTTCCGAAATGATGGTGAGAGTGTTCCGTCTATGACGGCTATATATGGCAAAGTCTAGGGTGAGACTTCGTCAACTGATTTTATTTGGCAAAGCCTTAGGTGAGGCTTTGTCTATGTATACCTGCCGGCGGGAATCTCACCCACCGGCAAGCACATTACATAGTTTAACCTATTTTGCAAAACTTAACAAGGGGTTTCGCAAAGTTTTTTTAATTATTTACCTTCAACCATGCCTTCCATGGAACCGGTTTCTGCAAATACTTCATAGCATTTGAATGCTTCGCTCAGGATATGCGGAGTTTGGCTGTTGCCGCAAGCTTCGCAAGCGCGTTTGAAGTAATCATACAGCCAAGGCTGATATTTCGGGTTAGCAATCTGATCAATGATGATCGGAGCTTTTTCTTTCGGGCTCAGGCCACGCAGGTCAGCAACGCCACGTTCGGAAACGATAACATCAACGTCCAGAGTAGCATGGTCGATATGGCTGCAGAACGGAACTACGGAAGAAATCTTGCCGCCTTTTGCCAAGGAGTTGGTGAAGAATACGGTCAGGTAGCCGTTACGAGCGAAGTCGCCAGAACCGCCAACGCCGTTCATCAGCTTAGTGCCGCAAACATGGGTGGAGTTTACGTTACCATAGATATCAACTTCAATAGCGGTGTTCATTGCGATTACGCCGATACGACGAGCAACTTCAGGGCTGTTGGAGATTTCTTGCGGACGGAGCAGCAAGTATTTTTTGTAGTGTTCTACGTTCTCGTAGAATTTCTTTTGGCACTCAGGAGACGGAGTCAGAGCGGTACCGGAAGCAACGCGGAGTTTACCAGCGTCGATCAGGTCGAACATACCATCTTGAATAACCTCAGTGTAAACGGTCAGGTCTTCGAAATCGGAGTTAACCAGACCATTGATAACTGCGTTAGCAACGGAGCCTACGCCGGATTGCAGCGGCAGCAGGTTTTTCGGCAGACGGCCTTCTTTAACTTCGTTTTTCAGGAAGTTAACGAGGTTAGCGCCCATATGTTTAGCGTCTTCGTCGATTTCGCCCAGCGGACGAACTTTATCAGTAATGTCACAAGGTACAACTGCAACGATTTTATCTACTTCGCAAGGAATGTAGGTAGTACCGATGCGGTCTTCCGGTTTTTCAACAGGAATAGCTTTGCGGTACGGAGGATCCAGAGGAACATAGGAGTCATGCATGCCTTCCAGACCTACCGGTTGGGTAACGTTAACTTCAACGATAACCTTTTTAGCGCCAGCTACATAAGAGGAGCTGTTGCCCATGGAAGTGGTCGGGATCAGGCCTACTTTGCCATCGCCGAGGTCGTTGATTTTGCAAACTTCAACGATTGCAACATCCGGACCGGTCGGACGGCCAGCCATGAAGCCATAGCGAACCATTTGAGCCATGTGAGACAGATGAATATCAGCGTATTTTACTTTACCAGCGTTGATAGCTTTACGCATGGTGCCGTTGGTCTGGTAAGGCAGACGACGGTCAATAATGCCAGCTTCAACCATTGCTTGGTCGATTTCAGGACCAACAGATGCGCCAGTCCAAACGTTAACTTTGAAAGGAGTTTTTTTGCCCTTTTCAGCAAGAGCCAGAGGAACAGCTTTCGGATAGCCAGACGGGGTAAAACCGCTGACACCTAAATTGTCACCATCTTTTACGAATTCTGCAGCAGCTTCAGCGCTCATCACTTTGTCAGCTACTACGTCACAAATGCGATCTTTAATATCGATCATGTTTACCTTCCTCCTTTTAATTAGGACATTGAGTTTTTATAAGGGTGTTACCCCTTTGCATATAACTTATCAGCAATACCTTGCGGCATTACGAATAAGATATTACCGTATATCAAGCTCTTCACAAATATTTCATACTTGACTATTTAGTCATTTCGACATATAAGAGAAAACTCCTGCTTATACTATAAATATTTTTTCAAAGGCTTCTTTACTATCTGCTACAATTATAACACATTTTCAGAAAAACTTCACTTTTTTCTGTCAAATTTTTCCTGTGTTTTACATAGCAGGCAAATTGCACTCAACGATATATATAATACCAATAAAATTGTAACACTGCAAGCTTTTTCTTTACAAATTTACAAAACACCCCCTTCTTTTCAAGGAAAAAAAGGGGGATTTGTATTATCCAGATAGAACAATTAACGGTTTTGCGCGTGGTAGTGTGTGTGTAATAGACTATGCGCTTTCTCAGAAAGAGGTTTACCTAACCAAGTATCATAAAGTGTTTTTATTTCCGGGTTTTCGTGCGATTTTCGTAATTCGCTTGTACGGTCGCAATTAAAAATCGCTTCACGGCGTTTTTGCCTGATGGAAGCATCCACAGGAACCGGCTGACCGCCGCCGCCGATGCAGCCGCCTGGGCAGGCCATAACCTCAATAAACTGATAATCCGCGGTACCTGCTTTAATGCGTTCCAACATCATCTTGGCAGATTTCAGCGTATGTACTACAGCAACCTTCACGGATACGCCTGCTACATCAATAACAGCCTCGCGTGTCTGCTCCATGCCGCGCACCTCATTATATTCAAGCTTCGGCAGCTCCTTGCCGGCAACAACCTCAGCCACGGTACGCAGAGCCGCTTCCATTACGCCGCCGGTTGTGCCGAAGATAACTGCGGCACCGGTGCCAGTTCCCAGAGGAGAATCAAACTCAGCTTCTTCCAACGCGTTAAAATCAATACCCGCCTCGCGAATCATGCGTCCCAGCTCGCGTGTAGTGATAACTACATCTACATCACGATAGCCGCTTGCGCACATTTCCTCGCGCGCAGCCTCTGCCTTTTTCGCGGTACAGGGCATTACCGATACACTGACAATTTTTGCCGGGTCAATGCCTGCACGTTCCGCAAAGTAGGTTTTGGCAACAGCACCGAACATCTGCTGCGGAGATTTGGCAGTAGACAGATGTGGCAGCAGCTCAGGATATTTCAGCTCAATCATATTTACCCAGCCGGGGCTGCAAGAGGTAATCATCGGCAGCACGCCGCCGTTCTGCAAGCGCTGCAGAAACTCATGACCTTCCTCCATAATAGTCAGGTCGGCAGAGAAGTTGGTATCAAAAACCTTATCAAAGCCTAAATGACGTAATGCCGCTACCATTTTGCCGGTAACAACCTGACCTGCCGGAATTCCCAGCTCCTCGCCCAGGGCAACACGCACGGAAGGCGCTGTCTGTACTACAACAACCTTCTCAGGATTATTGATTGCATCCCAAACCTTGTCTGTATCGTCCTTTTCCACGATAGCACCTGTCGGGCAGACATCTGCACACTGGCCGCAATAGGTGCAGGCACTGTTAAGCAAATCATGCTCAAAGGCTGTAGATACCATGGTGTTGAAGCCACGGCCGGCAAAGCTGTAAACGCTCATACCCTGCACATCACGGCAGACACGAATGCAGCGTCCGCAGAGAATGCATTTTTCCTGATCGCGTACCAGTGACGGATTGCTGTTATCAATAGTACGCGCTCTTGTTTCTCCACCCTCGAAGCGCAGCTTACGCACGCCCAGATCAGCGGCAATTTTCTGCAGCTCGCAGTCACCGTTCTTCTGACAGCACAGGCAATCCTTCGGATGATTTGTCAAAAGCAGCTCCAGCACTGTTTTGCGTGCTTCGCGTACTTTGGAGGTATTAGTTTTTACTACCATACCCTCGCTTACGGGATATACGCAGGAAGCAACCAGAGTGCGCGCACCGCTGGCTTCTACCATGCACAGGCGGCAGGCACCCTCCGGACGCAGGTCCGGATGATAGCACAACGTAGGAATATAAATACCTGCGCTACGTGCAGCCTCCAGAACACTGGAGCCTGCGGGGGCCTGAATCTGTTTTCCATCAATTGTCAAATTAACCATCTGCATCATCAGTCCCCTCCTTATGCCTTGCTGATTGCCTTAAACGGGCACGCTGTCATGCAGGCACCGCATTTAATGCATTTGTTCTGGTCAATAACATGTTTTGTTTTCGGCGAACCACTGATAGCCTGTACCGGGCACTGGCGTGCGCACAGACCGCATCCGCGGCAGGCATCGCTGATTTCGTAATGCAGCATCTTTTCGCAGACGCCTGCAGGACAGCGCTTCTCTTTGATATGCGCCTCGTATTCATCTCTGAAATATTTCAGGGTGCTCAAAACAGGGTTAGGAGCTGTTTGTCCCAAGCCGCAAAGAGCTGTTTCCTTGATATTCTTGGCAAGGTTTTCCAGCAGCTCGATATCGCCCTCGCGTCCCTGGCCTTCCGTTATACGGGTAAGGATTTCCAGCATACGCTTCGTGCCTTCGCGGCAGGGAGTGCATTTGCCGCAGGATTCCGATTGCGTAAAGTTCAGGAAGAACTTGGCAACGTCAACCATGCAGGTGTCCTCATCCATAACAACCAGACCGCCGCTGCCCATCATAGCACCGGCAGCAATCAGGGAATCGTAATCAACAGGCAAATCCAGCATGCTTTCAGGCAGACAGCCGCCGGACGGACCGCCGATCTGTACAGCCTTAAACTTTTTACCGTTAGTAATACCGCCGCCGATATCGTAGATAATCTCGCGCATGGTAATGCCCATCGGCACTTCTGCCAGACCGGTATTATTGATTTTGCCGGTCAACGCAAAAACCTTGGTGCCCTTGGATTTTTCGGTGCCAAGCTGACAGTACCAATCTGCACCGTTAACGATAATCTGCGCAACATTGGCAAAGGTTTCTACGTTGTTGATGTTAGTCGGCTTGCCCCACAGGCCGCTGACCGCAGGGAAAGGCGGACGCGGGCGCGGCATACCGCGCTTACCTTCGATAGAAGCCATCAGTGCGGTTTCTTCGCCGCAGACGAAGGCACCTGCGCCCTCTTTGATATGAATAGTAAAGCTGAAATCGCTTTCAAAAATATGCTCGCCGAGCAGGCCCATTTCTTCAGCCTGAGCAATAGCGGTACGCAAGCGTTTGATAGCCAGCGGATATTCCGCACGTACATAGATATAGCCTTCATCAGCACCCATAGCATAGCCGCAGATAGCCATGCCTTCCAATACACGGTGCGGGTCGCCCTCCAATACGCTGCGGTCCATAAATGCGCCCGGGTCACCCTCGTCCGCATTACAGATAACATACTTTTTATCGCTCTCGGAGTTTTTGGCAAACTGCCATTTCATACCGGTCGGAAAGCCGCCGCCGCCACGACCGCGCAAGCCGGATTTTTTAACCTCGTCCACAACCTCCTGCGGAGTCATCTGCGTAACAGCCTTAGCCAATGCCTCATAACCGCCTACGGCGATATATTCTTCAATAGCTTCCGGATTGATAGCGCCGCAGTTAGCCAGTACCAGGCGATGCTGCTTTTTATAGAAGCCGATTTCCGAATAACGCGGAACCTGCTCCTGATTGATGGGTTCACGATAAAGCAGACGCTGTACGATACGTCCTTTATATAAATGTTCTTCAACGATGGTTTTAACGTCCTCCGGCTTTACACCGCAATAGAAGGTGCCTTCCGGATAAACGATAACCAGCGGTCCGTGCTCGCAGAAGCCATGGCAGCCTGTTTCAACAACCATCACCTCATCCTGCAGGCCGAACTTTTGCAGCTCTCTGGCAAAAGTCAGCTGGATTTCCTTCGAGCCGTTAGCCTTACAGCCCGTACCGCCACACACTAAAACGTGAGCTCTTATATGCTGCATAATATTTTTCCTCCACCTGTTTTGTTTACAAGCTACGATACATCAGCTTCTCCAACAACTGTGTACCCTGCCTGCGGCTTATTCCTGATCCAGCCTGCCTACGACAAGCTCTTCCACAATATGACCGTTTACCACATGCTCTGCGATAATTTTGGGAACATCCTCCGGGGTTACCTTGCCATAAGTAATACGCGCTTCACCAGGACGCACTACGTCCACGAGCACCTCTTTTTCGCACATACCGATGCAGCCTGTCTGCTGTACCTGTACATCAAATAAATGACGCTTGTTCAGCTCCTGCAGGATAGCGCTCATAACCTCGCGCGCACCGGCAGCAATACCGCAGGTACCCATACCTACAATAATTTTAGTTCCGGAACTTTGACGCAGCTTGATATCTGCTTTCAGCTTATCTCTCAAAGCGTGTAAATCCGCTAAGCTTTTCATTCGTTTATACCTCCTCACCCTGTACATGTGCCAGCTGCTCCTGTAAATAGGCTCCCAGCCAGGCATATATTTCAGGATTGGCAAAGTCACACGCTTCGCCTAATATTTCTCTGACCTCCTGCGTTCTGAACACCAGCGAGCCGTTGGCTCCGTTATAGGCAAATTCCAGCTCCAGCTGCGGCGCCCCCGCCAACAGCACCTGCACGCTGCTCACAATATCTCCCAGCGGTGGCCGGTCAATATTATCTGCCGCAAAATATGCAGTCAGCTCGGTTCCCTTTCCGGGCGCAGATTGCAGCTCCAAATGTCCGCCGCATTGCTGCGTAACCATATCGATAAAGGGAATCCCCATACCTACCTTTCTGGTAGTACGGCTGGTAACAAAGGGGTCACGCACCCGCTGCAGCATCTCGCTGTCCATACCCTTGCCGTCATCGCGAACGCTGAAAACAAAGTATCCCTGTTCATTTTCGCTGACAGTCAGCCAGATGTGACGGGCACCGGCAGCCACAGAATTTTGGGCTATATCCAAGATGTGTAATGCCAGCTCCCGCATTTTATTTATACCTTGCCAAAATGCCTGCCAGCTTATCGGTAGTCAGGCGTCCATGCGTATCATCGTTAATCTGCATAACCGGCGCCAACCCGCAGGCACCGATGCAGGCTACAGTTTCCAGAGTAAAGCGCAGGTCATCGGTCGTATGTCCGGCCTTAATGCCCAGTTGCTTTTCCAAAGCCTGCAGAATTGTTTTGCCGCCACGCACATGGCAGGCAGTTCCCTGGCACACGCGAATAACATTGCGTCCGCGCGGATTAAGATGGAACAATGAATAAAAGGTTACTACGCCGTAAATTTCGGAAATCGGCGTACCTGTTTTATCGGCAATATACTCCAGTACATCCTTAGGCAAATAGTTGTACAGGTTCTGCACTTCCTGCAGAATAGGAATCAACGGTCCCTTGACATCTGCGTATTTTTCCAGAATAGCATCTATGCGCTGCTTTTCCGGATTATCGCCGCCGCAGTAGCTGCATTTACGCTCAAGACGGTTTTCACTATTGTTCATACTACCCCTCCTCTAAAGGATTTTTTGTAAACTTACTCACTCAGTATACCATTTTGCAGTTAATTACACAATACTATTTGCGTTATTTTCGTTATATAGTGTACTCTATTTATATCATTCTTTACAAAAGTCTGAAAATTGTCCCGCCAGGACATTGCGCATCCCTTTGCCTGCAAGAGCCAATTTCAGCTCTGCTATTGTTAATTTCTCTACCTTTAACAGGTTTTTCGGTCCCTGCACAAAATCATAAATATTATGTGCATCGGAATCCGTAACAAAAGGCAGATAGCCTGTCAGACGCTGCAGCTTGGACTGCATCTTACGCTGCCAGCCCGCTGTAGAAATTTCGGCCGCAGCAAAGCCGAAGTCCGGCTCTATAAAACCAAGCTGTCCCAAAATGCTGTAGGAAGGACGGTCGATGTGAGCAGCAATGGTAAGGCCGCCCAAGGCTTCAACCTGCTGCACAACCTGCGCCGCTGTCAGCGACAATGGTGCGTGCAGCAGACGCTGCTCCTCACGCACAAACTCGTCCTCGGCATCTACTACATACTGAGCACCGAAACGTTCCGCATCATTCAGCATACCGTTCATGTGCTCATCAACCAGCAGCTGCCAGCTCTGCAGCTGCTCCAGCGTATCAAACAGCGCCACAATATGCGCCTCTTCACTGCTTTCCACTTCCATGCCGGGGAACACCTTCACGCCGTAGCGCTGCGCTGCCTCCAGCGCAGCCGGCACATTGGCACTGGCGTTATGGTCTGTAATAGCAACAGCGCCAATGCCATACTCGGCAGCACGCATCACGATGTGATGCGGTGTCATTTCTACCTCAGCACAGGGCGAAAGCAGCGTATGTACATGTAAATCCGCCAGAACTGTCTGCATTGTTTAGTCCTTCTTGCCAACACCCAATTCATACAGCTTACCGATAACCTCAAAGGCAGGCTCCTCGGTTGCCGCAACTACAACATCATTCAGATTTGCCTTATGCAGCGTATCCTCCGCAACCGGACCGTCACCTGCTACAATAACTGCCGCAAAGCCAATCAGGGAAGCAACAGCAGCAACATTCTGATGTCCCTGCATCGTTACCCAAACCATACCGGGCTGGCCCTGGCCCATAGCATTACTCAGTAAATCGGAAGCATAACCGCCTTCTACCTCTGCATATAAAGCGTCCTCGCTTACATCCTTAGTCAGAAGCTTCAAATCAAGCTTCTCAATCATCTCTTTAACCTTCATCGTTGTCTGCCTCCGTTTTATTTATTTCTGCCGGCTCATGATAAATAGGTATCTGCTTAGCCAGCTCCAGCATACCCTGTGACAATTTATGTACACTGGCACGCAATTTAAAAATACAATCTATCTCGTGCGCCTTGCCCTGCACGATATCCTCCGCCAAGCCCTGGCAGCTGGGTGCACCGCAGGCACCGCAGTCCAGACCGGGCAAGGAGCAGAGTACTTCTTCCATGCGCTCGAACTTTTTCATCGCTTCCATGATATCATCATCAAGCTGCATCATCGGACGCGCCACCAGCTTCTTGCGGTAAGCCTCCGAATGCGGGAAATCCTCAAGCACCATCGTGCGCGCCATGGCCTCACGCCTGTCCGCCGGCTCCTGCTCCCGCAGGCTTGCGATACGCCTGCGCAAATTGCATTCGGCCACGAACTTGTTTTCTGCTGCCAAAAGGCCGCCCAGACAGCCTCCTTTGCAGGCACTGCATTCCACATAATCAAGCTGCGGCATTTTATTCATGGAAACTTGCTCCAGCAGGTCATACACATTATCAATGCCGTGAATTGCCAGACCGTTGGTAATACCGGCACTTTCAATTTCGCCGCCGTAGGTTCCCCAGGCCATGCCGTAGGATGAACCGGTGCGCACATTCAGCTCATGCGTACCGCCAAGATTCTTCAGCAGCAGGCCGTAAATCTCCGACAAGCTGAAGCTGCCGGTAAGCTCTGTATGATGCACATCTACCGACTGGCGGATGTTCGTTTCCTTGGACGGACAGGGCGAAATAAACCATACGCCTATCAGCTCCTTCGGCAACTGCTTGCGCGCCGCTGCTTCACGCTTCACGTAAATTGCAGCAGCTTCTACCGGTGGCAGTACAGGCACCACCTGCTTAATCAGCTCGGGAAACTTTACCTGAATCAGACGCATAACTGCGGGGCAGGTAGATGAAATCAACGGCTTGCGTCCGTTGCTGTTCTTTTTTACATATTCTTCTATTTCAAGGGCGATATACTCCGAAGCCAGTGAAACATCAAAAATTTCATCAAAGCCTATATTATGCAGGCCCTGCCAGATGCTTTCCAACGGAATATTATCCGGGAACTGCGCATACAGCGAAGGCGCAGGCAGCACAATATTATAAGCATAATCTGCAAATCCATCCAGCGTGTCGGTTTTTACGTTAAAAGCATGATAGGGACAGCCTGCAGCACAGGCACCGCAGTCAATGCAGCGGTCTCCCAAAATCTCCGCCTTGCCGTTGCGTACTCGGATGGCCTCTGTCGGACACAGCTTGACGCAGGATACGCAGCCCTGACATTTATTCCGCTGCAATTCCACCGAATGGAAATATGTTGTTGGTTGAGGAGCCATTGCGTATCACCTCGTTTCCTAAAATCTCTTATAAATCCTCGCTCTGGTGCTTGAACTGCATCGTAATGCAGGTTCCTTCACCCACCTTGGACTGAATATCAAACTTATCGGAGCACTTCACCATATTAGGCAGGCCCATGCCGGCGCCAAAGCCCATCTGACGCACGTAATCGGGCGCGGTAGACCAGCCCTCCTGCAAAGCCTTGTTGATATCCGGGATGCCGGGGCCGTGGTCAGTTACCGTAATCACCGTAGCATCCGGGAAAACCTCGGCCGCTACATTGCCGCCGCCGGCATGAATGATAACATTCATCTCCGCCTCATAGGTACCGATAGCAATACGGCGCACAATATCTGCCGGAATGCCCAGGCGCTGCAGCATCTTTTTTATTTTAGAAGAAGCTTCGCCTGCGCGCTCAAAATCTCCGCCAACGCAGTCAAAGGCTAATTTTACTGATTTACTGTCTGTCATTTTGCTTTACTCCTTTTTGCTGCAGCCACGGATACCTGCTCCGTAAAGAATGCCGCAGGCTTCAAATAAGGTATAATCGGTAGCCAGAACCGGCAGATTGTTTTCCGCCGCCGCTGCCACAATATCAGCATCAGGCACCTTTCCACGCACAAATACCAGCGCGCTCAGCTCCGTCATATCGGCGGTGCGCACTACCTGCATATTTGTCAGTCCTGTGCACAGCAAGGTGTTGCGTTTGGTAAAGGCCAGAACATCGCTCATCATGTCACTGCCGCAGCAGGACTCAATTTGGCGGTGCATCAGCTCGCTGCCGGTCAGAATCTTGGCCTGCAGCAGCTTTTGTACATTATACAAATCCATACACATAGCCCCTTCCTCCATTTATTACAGCTTTTATCTAAGCAAAATATCTGTTTTTTTGCCAGACTTGATTACATTTATTGTACACTTTAATAAGCAAGATGTAAATAAATAGTATAGCATAACTATGTAAAAAAGAAGACCGGCCCACAGGACCGGCCTTCAAACTTTATTATAATGATAACACGCTTTACTCTGTAATACCTGCCAAAGCCTGCTGCAAATCTGCCAGCAAATCTTCCTTATCCTCCAAGCCGCAGGACAGGCGCACCAAGCCTGCAGGAATACCGGCCACCGCCAGCTGCTCATCCGTCATCTGACGATGCGTTGTAGTTGCCGGGTTCAGGCAGCAAGTGCGCGCATCGGCAACATGCGTTTCAATCGCTGCAAGCTGTAAGCGTTTCATGAATTCTTCCGCCGCCTTGCGTCCTCCCTTCAGGTTGAAGGAAACTACGCCACAGCCGCCGTTGCCAAGATATTTTTGCGCCAAAGCATAGTATTTATTGGACGGCAGTCCGGGATAATTGACATATTCCACCTGCGGCTGCTGCTCCAAAAATTCTGCTATAGCCTGAGCGTTTTCTACATGGCGCGGCATACGCACATGCAGGGATTCCAAGCCAAGATTAAGGATGAACGCACTTTGCGGCGATTGCATTGCGCCGAAATCACGCATCAGCTGTGCCGTTGCCTTAGTAATAAACGCGCCCTCCTTGCCAAACTTTTCGGCGTAGGTAATACCGTGATAGGATTCATCCGGTGCGCACAGACCGGGGAACTTATCGGCATGCGCCAGCCAGTCGAACTTGCCGCCGTCGATAATCGCACCGCCCAGGCAGGCAGCATGACCATCCATATACTTCGTCGTAGAATGCGTTACAATGTCTGCACCCCATTCAATAGGACGGCAGTTAATCGGTGTCGGGAAGGTGTTGTCCACGATCAAGGGCACACCATGACGATGTGCAGCGTTGGCAAATTTTTCAATGTCCAACACCGTCAGTGCGGGGTTAGCAATAATTTCGCCAAACACTGCCTTGGTGTTGTTCTGAAAAGCAGCGTCCAGCTCCTCGTCCGTAGCATCGGGCGAAACAAAGGTCGCTGTTACACCCATCTTCGCCAGCGTTACGTCAATCAGATTATAGCTGCCGCCGTAAATAGAAGAAGAAGCAACAATGTGGCTGCCTGCCTCGCAGATGTTGAACAGGGCAAAGAAGTTCGCTGCCTGTCCGGAGGAAGTGAGCATTGCTGCAGCGCCACCCTCCAGCTCCGCAATTTTTGCCGCTACGTAGTCGCAGGTCGGGTTTTGCAGGCGGGAGTAAAAATAGCCTGTAGCCTCCAGGTCGAAGAGCTTGCCCATCGCCTCACTTGTATCATATTTAAAGGTAGTGGATTGGATAATAGGAATCTGGCGCGGTTCACCATTGCCCGGTTTGTAACCGCCTACTAAGCATTTTGTATTAATCTTGAAATTACTCATTTTCTATCGCTCCTTTAACAATTTATCATTATATTATTGGTTAGCAGGAATTGCGGCACCCATGCGCTGCAGCTGCAAAAGAATTTTATTATAGTCGCCCAAAGCCTTGTCCAGCTTATTGCCGCTTGCCGGTGCCAGTTCGTGCAAATCATAGGGCGTATCCTGGTAAACAATGTTCAGCCAGTTCATATAGAACAGATGCGCGTAGCTGCGCCATTTAAATACAGGCTCCTGCGTTGTATCGCCATCGGGGAAATAGAACTCCGGCAAATCAATCGGCAAATTCTTTTTCTTATCACGGAAATATTCATTAGCCAAGGTATAGCGATCATATTCGAAATGACCTAAAACGAAAATGCGGCGCAAATCCTTGGTAGCGCAGATGTTGATACCGTTTTCTACCGAACGTGACAGCACCTGCAGAGCCTTGCAGGCATCAATCGCATCATCATCAACTGCAGTATGACGTGACTGCGGAATAAAGTATCTGTCGTCAAAGCCACGCAGCAGCGGATGATTTTTTACCGTCAGGCCGTAGGGGAAGATGCCAAACATTTTCGCCGGCAAAATCGTCTTATTAACGCCGTAATAATGATACAAAGCAGCCTGCGCTCCCCAACAAAGTGTCATCGTAGAATAACAGTGATATTCCGCCCAGTCCAGATAAGCTTCGATTTCCTTCCAGTAATCTACAGCCTCAAAGGGAATAGTTTCTACCGGCGCTCCCGTCATTAAGAACGCATCGTAATAGCGGTCCTTAACATCGTCAAACTCCAGATAAGCACGATCAAGATACGAATTATCGGTATGCGTAGTTTCACGGCTCACAGTACGGCAGAAATCGACTTCAATCTGCAGCGGAGAATTGCCCAAAAGACGCAGCAGCTGAATTTCCGTCGGCTTCTTCAGCGGCATCAGGTTCAGCACGCATACCTTCAGCGGACGAATACGCTGCGTTGTCGCGCGCTGCTCAGTCATGGTAAAAATTCCTTCCTCCTGCAGTTGGCAGATAGCGGAT
Source organism: Phascolarctobacterium sp. Marseille-Q4147 (assembly GCF_017968825.1). Taxonomy (NCBI): domain Bacteria; kingdom Bacillati; phylum Bacillota; class Negativicutes; order Acidaminococcales; family Acidaminococcaceae; genus Phascolarctobacterium; species Phascolarctobacterium sp. Marseille-Q4147. Next base: position 463,310 of record NZ_CP072874.1, read on the forward strand.
AAATGGTCATTGATTTTAATCGGCATTGTTTGTTCCTCCTACATTTCCTAACTTAGATTTTCGACTTGCTACAGGAGGATGAGCAATAAAAAAAGCTTCCGTTCCTGTAAAACTACAGGGACGAAAGCGTCGCTTCGTGATACCACCCTAATTCATCCATATGTCACCACACGGACCTCATCAAGTACGCAGGGGTTGTTTACCCTTTAATACTCCAGCACTGTAACGGGTGCACCCGGACGGCCTAAATGCATGCATCTCAGCCCATCGGCTCCAAGACCATCTTCAATGTCACCACCTGCTCCCTCTTGCACCATCACGAAGGCTCTCTTTGCCAGGCTCGTACATTTACTCTTCTCTTCATCGCCCGTTATTAAGTTATGTGCATGATAATACAGTAATTCTTTGTAACTGTCAACAAAAAGTTGCACTTTTCTCGCAGAAAAAGTATATAGCGCAGATTTTGTAAAGTAGGTTACAGAAATTTGGATAAAACATCGGTATCCACTACATCACCTGTGCGACAGATGACATTGTTGTTATTTTCAGAATTTTCTCTTGACTATGTTTACCCTTTTCTATATACTTATCTTAGCTTCACATTTACAACAAAATAAGCAGTACCTACCGGCTCATGTCGGTAGTAATTTAGCAGTACCTATGGTATCCGTACTTTCGGATGCTATGTGTACTGCTTTTTTGTTTGGCAGCTTATGTTGTATTTTGCCGGAGCAAATATTATAATTAAAGGAGGAAACTATGACCAAAAAACTATCCGAAAGCAGTCTCCTGCTGACACAGGAAGAGCTGCAAAAGCACATCTTAGGCATGACCTTGTTCAACGACTTGCTTGCCAGAGCTGTTTTAGAGGACAAAGAGGCCTGTGAGCACATCCTGCGTATCCTTACCGGTATCAAAACCCTGGTAATCAAAAAGAACAAAACGCAGTATGTCATCAGCAAGCTCTCCTCGCACAACATCATTATGGATGTACTCGCTGAAGATGCCAACAACAAGCTTTATGAAATTGAAATTCAGAAGGCAGATGGTGGTATTGCACACGAAAAACGGATGCTTTATTACGCATCAACTATCATCAATGAATACTTTTTTAAAGGTGATCAAACTTATGCATCTGTACCCGAGCTGCACATTTTTTATATCAGCCAGACAGATATCTGGAAGCTTGGTAAAACCTGCTACCCTATTTTAAAGTTTTTAGGCGATACCACTACTCCCTACAACGATGGCCTGCATATGTGCTATATCAACGCAGAGGTTAACGATAGCAGTGATATTGCACAACTTATGCAATATTTTTCTACCGCAGCCGCAGATGATTTTAGCCAGGGAAAACTTTCACAATGCATCAATAATCTCAAAACCACAAAGGAGGGACTCACAACTATGGATAATTTCAGCAAACAAATTTATGAAGCTGGCATTAATGACGGAAGAGCTGAAGGCAAGGCTGAAGGTTTGGCTGAAGGCAAAGCTGTAGGCATCAAAAATCTTATGTCTACACTGAATGTCTCCATCGACCAAGCCATGGATATTTTAAAAACCCCACCCGAAGAACGTCAATACTTTAAGGACCTGTTAGATAAGGAGCTGTAAGCTTCAGCTAACCCAAAGTAGATTTAGTCAAAAAGAGCAATGTCGATTTGCTACTACAAAAAATACACCAGCTAAATGTAGCTTAAATTTCAAGAAATGAAGATTTTGACCAGGACCGCAAAAGCGGTCCTGATTTTTTTTGTATACGGCGGATTTTACGCTTGCAAAAATGGCTGGAGTAATGCGCTCCAGCCATTAACCCCCAATAGCATGGACTAGGTCGACCACAAAATTGGGACCAATGCCTTTTTTAGTCCTTCTCTAGTTCATTCTTAACTCCTCTTGAATTCGCTTCACCAATCGCTTATGAAGTTTCGCATCCACGATACTTACATCAAAGCCTGGAGGTGTTGTTTTAAATTTATCTTTTTCATCCCTTTGCAATTCATATTGTTTACGTTGGAAGTTTCTCAACCCATCTATGTCTACATCTTCTACTAAAATAGCTTCGTTGCAACCACCTTTTATGTGCATCATATTCATTTTAACAGATGATGCCGGTTTAATTAATCTGCTATCACCATAATCAGACGTATTGACCTGTAAACAATAGCAATGCATATCCCTGCACAATGACTCCATAACATTAGAGAAATAATTAATATCCTTATTACATTCTACTGCAACAAATAAGTCTAAATAATTTTTAAAGGCACTACGTAAAGAAATTGAAGCTATTTCAAAACAACAGTATACAGAAAAGAAAACATCATGCCAATAAAACATTTGCAAGGTTTTTCCTTCACGCGGAAAATGGCTATAGTTTACTACCATCCTTTGTTCCTCTGGCGAGAAATGAATCTTTTCATGAAATGCCATATACGCAAAGCTATAATTATTAATCTTATACGGTAATATAACTGCCGTTAAATTTAAAATATCCTTTTGAAAGCTATTTTCATCAGAATGATTCAAGGCTATAATCTCAATTCCGGAAATGATAGCTATCTTATTCGTAGCGCTAAACCTATATAACCTTGGTAGCCACTCATAAGGTAAATAGCATTCCGGGAAGACTATCATATCTACTTTTTCCTTAACCGCCAGCCTTAGGATCTCTTCAAGCTTTTCATATCTATCTAATGAGCGATTATAAACAGCTTTTAAGACATTTTCAAAGTATCTTCCATCTATTTTTGTATTAGCTATAGCAACACGCAACTTTTTCTTAGCTTCACCTTTGATAGCAACAAAAGTTTTGTCTATTGCATCATCAGGATAATATGTATATATATCTTTATCTGTATCTGGTCGATTTGAAGAAACAATAGTAACAACGTTGTCTAACCTATCTCCGTCATAATCATCGCCACCTGTATTTCCATTATTAAACTTATAGTTATAATTTAATAATGCGTAAAGCTTGTTAATTTTCTCATCTACTTCCAGTTTATTCTTTTTACTGAACATCTGAGCTGTATACATTGAAAACTTTAATTCTTCTGGTTTTATAACTGTAGGAGAATAATAGTACTTATTAGTTGATAAATCAATTTCACTAATTAAGCTTAGAGAATTTTTGAGATCAAAAAGAAAAATATTCTCCTGTTCATCTTTGTAATTCTCTTTTTCTAGTTCATCTTCCATTACCTTTATCTTTTCTTGCAGTTTATTTATGATACCTTCAACGCACAATGGAACCATAAATTTATTCAGCATACGTGAACAACAATACTGTTTTCTAAAGCGGAAGATAGTCTTTTCATCCAAAATAGTTACTTCATCTGCAAGCCGCACTTCTTTGAAAATCTTGCAGACATCTTTTATTGCTCTATCTGCGCTACTCCCCCATGCAAGTGCCATAACTCTGCATAGACTAGAATAGAATACCCTTACTAAATCCCTTCTACAAATTTTAGCTTTATCAGACGAAGCATCACCTTTATAAGATAATTTGCGTAAGCTATCTAATATATTCTGAGTAAAGCGAAGTAAATTTTTCTTATCATGCCTCAATATTAATACTTCTAAAATTCTTTCCCAAAGTATGTAATTTTCTATTAAAACATCATCAACCATTAACTTCAGAAGCTCACAAAAATTAGGATTATCCTTACTGTCTGTAAGCATACTAATAGACATCTGCTTACCTAAGAATTTTGATAGCTCAAATTTGTTTATTGCTATATCCTCTAAAGAGCTTATTTTATTGATAGTGTCCGAATACTTTACATCAAATATTTTGCAATAAGCATCAATGCTATATATCGTATCTGCTGGTGCTAAAAATCGAAACTCACTGGAATTTTTTAAGATTTCATTTTTGAAATATCGTAGTAGCATATCAGATGAGCCAGAATCAAAAACAAATAAGCGAACTTTTTTATTCTGAACCTTTATATACACATCTCCATTAACCTTCATTGTACCAGGTTCAGCATTTTGACTACTCTTACTAGCAAGAGGCACCTTTAAAAATTCAGGATTAAGATAATAATAATCTTGATCTTCGACATTTTTATCATCTTTATCATCATTTTGTTTAATATTACTATGACAAAATAAAGCTCTTTCAGATTGATTAAAACAAGCTTCACATTTTTTTGCATTACAGTTTGTCAAATATAATTCTATAATATCAGAAGCCTCTGTATTCTGATTATAAATCAGCTTATACAGCTCACTATTCTTTTCTACCTTATCAACAATAATAATATCATCTACGTAACGACCATAGTACAAAGGATTCCAACGACTATTTATTTGTTGATCTAAAACATTGAGGCGATAGTTCGCTAGAATGCAAGATGGTAAAAAGCCTATCGGAAGAACATTGTTAGCATGCTCTCTACTAGTTTGCTTAATACTATCTTTTGTTATCCATAAATCTTCGCCCTTACACACACTATGCAATTTAGAGGAATAACTCTGTATCACGTTAAACACAAAATTATGAATACGGGTTAATACATCAGTTGCTTCGGATTTCTCATCATCATTTTCTCCTTTTACAGCTTGGAGCAAATTATCAAACTCGTCCTCTTGATAATTTACAGAATAATAATATCGCTGTAAATCCATAGTAAGAATAATTATGTCATCACCTTTATCAAGGTGTTCTCTGGCAATATCTATACCATTATCACGCCAAGCAGTATATTGAGAAAAATAAGGCTCAAACATTCCTGGATAATATGTAGGTTTTTTACCCTTCTTAAACATACTCCTGCGCAATCTATTACCATAAGAATGCTTATACATCTTACCATCTTCATCAAGATAACGACCGATAAGTAAAATCCACAGAACGCCCAAAATATGTCCTTCTATAGGCATGTCAATCATATATTGAAAATCTTTAATGTTGATTTTTTCATTATGATTCTTATTGAAAATGACCTTACTTTTCTCTTTATCTGTAGTATTATTTATTGTTTTAGGAAGAATAAAAATATTTATAGCTTCTAAAATCTCTTTTTCTTTACTTTCCCATTTTGCGGAATCAGTAAGTGATGCTGCTAAATCTTTGAGCTTATTCTCCCACTGATCACCATATTCAAATTCAACGAGATCATTTCGTGTAATAACATTGGATTTATCAAAGAAAATACTGTTCTTTAATTTTTTATAAGCTATTTCAACATATCTTGGTAATTCATCTAATTCAAATAGATTTATTTCAATATTTTCCATGATAACCATTCCTCATTGTTCATCTAATATTATATTTTTGCTTGCGTAAGTTAAAGGCTTCTTGACCGCCATCTATAATTTTACAAATATGACTCTGAATGCTTTTTTAGGCAATACAAGGGGATTTTCCAAAAAAGCGGAACACCTTGTCAAAAAACACCAAATAATTTGTCCTTTATTTGTCAGCTACTACGAATAAATGCGGAAATGTAGATGCTCACAATATCCCAAGTAAATTATATCAGAGATTTGCATAATAGTGGATACTGAATTTCAGGTACTGTCAATATTGATACGTACACGCGGCCAATACACTAACGGAAATTTCACATTTGAGCAAAGCATTTTTGATTCATAAATTGTTCCTGCAGAAATATTCTGTCCCCAGAGAATCATTGTAAGGAATGATAGTCTCTATGTCTATCTTTTTGAATTTGTGCAACTTATTATACGTCATCAATTTAACCACTCTAAAATTGACTCTATAGTAGTTTTCTGCTATGATAAAGATGTTTTTAAATTAACTGAATATTAGTCTGCAGAGGAGTTCTGATATTATGATTTACATCCATACAACATATATTATAACAGCGATTGTGTTTTACCTGTTTTCCTACATCTACTACTTAAAAATCTCCCACGGCTTAGGAAACAAAGCAACTTATCTGCAAATGCGACGTTTTGTTCCCTGCGCCATTTTAGCGGTACTGCCAGCTGCTCTCGCCAGCTTGCCCTTATCTTCACCGCTGTTCTTAATTCCAGCAGTTATAGCAGTACTTTGGATTCTTACGTACCCCACTCTTTACTTCATCAGTAATCACAAGGTTTCTTCTGATTTTGAATTTCACTTCGAAGCTGTATTCGGCTTATATTTTATCGCATGGATTTCTTCTCTTGGTATTCTAGCGCAGCAAGTTAGCTGGCTCGCTATTCCTGCCACTATATTTATTACTCTTGCAGAGTTAATTATGCTCGCTATCCCTATAGCACAATTGATTTACTATGGCCTTTACAAAGCTTGCATTAACGAAAATGGTATGGAAATGATTCAAGAAACTCACTACAACGAAATTATTGAGTATATTAAATCCATGCCTATCATGCTTAACATCATTACTTTCTTGGGCAGTATTTTCGTCACAGCTACTATGCTCTTCGTAAATTATCAAGAAATGGTAATCCAAAAGAATACTGCCATCCTTAATCTGGCAATAATCGTTGCTATAGCAATCTTTTTATCTACCTATCTTTGGAAGAAAAAGCATGGCGTTTTTGTTCGCACAGCCATTGTAGAATTTTATTTAGATGTCAACGAATATCTGGCAACTAATCTGCAATACAGCCAAAATATGCAGAAACGCATCAGCAAATTACAGGTTACATTATTGAACAAGACAGATAAACCGCACACTATTCTTTTGATTATCGGAGAATCTGCATCACGCGACTATATGAAAGCCTTCAATAAAGAGTACAAATATGATACCACTCCTTGGCTCGACAGGATGGCTCAAAGCAAAAATTTTATTCTTTTTCCTAATGCTTTCTCAATTGGTGCAAACACAGTCTTAGCTGTATCTAATGCTATGACAGAAATAAACCAATATAATGATAAAAAATTTTATGAATCATGCTCTATTATTGATATAGCCCATGCAGCAGGCTATAAGGTACATTGGTACAGCAATCAAGGCCACCTTGGTAGTGCTGATACCCCGGTCACATTAATTGCCAATACTGCAGATGTTGCAAAATGGACGAAACAGGAACTTAATCAAATTCAATATGACGAATCTTTATTAGATTATTTAGGAGAATTAGATACAACTAAAAATAATTTTCTTGTTGTCCACTTAAAAGGAAGCCATTTTAATTTTCTTAATCGTTATCCTGAAAGCTTTACTAAATTGGGTACTGCTGGAAAATATGAACTAGAATTAAACTATGCTAATTCCATTGCTTATACAGATTCCGTGCTTGAGCAAATTTTCAACTATGCTAAGGATAACCTTAACCTACAGGCGATGGTCTACTTCTCTGATCATGCCACTGTTCCAGACAAAAGACGCTCGCCAAACTTTGAAGGCCTGGCGAGCGTAAGGATTCCGTTTTTTACTTATTTTGCTGATGAGTATATAGCACGGCATCAAGAAGTATACGATACACTGAAAAAGCATGAAAACTTTTATTGGACTAATGACTTAGCCTATGAGCTATTATGCAGTATATTGGATATCAAATCGAATCACTTTGATGAAACTAATTCGCTGGCATCAGAAAAATTTAAGTATAAGCGTGAAGATTTAAGAACTAATTGTGGACAAACTAAAATATAGCATCATTACTATTCTGCCTTTTTATCTTTTACTGCATAATCATTCTTATCTTACTATCATCACCGTATACTATAGGACTATCATAATCTCTGTCTGGAAATGCACCATAGTCCAATTTAATGGTATAATTTTTTTCTCTTATAAAATTCTCAACCTTTTCTGCTAAGCTAATCGGTTTTCCGCTGCAAACGTTTATAATACCATTAATCTCTCGTTGAATACTAGCTAACACTATCATTTTAGCTAATTCATCAACTTCAATAAAATCATATTTATTCTTGCCAGAAGTGAACGGAAATTTGTTCTGACCATTTTCAGCAGCTTGCATAATTTTAGAAAAAATATTGTTGCTCCTATGCTCATCTCCAGTAATATAATAAGCTCTTAACCAATGCAAAGCGCAAGCAGTATCTTTTGCATACAATAAAAGACTTTCTCTTAAAGCATTTTTAGCAATCCCATATTGTGATAATGGGTTACAAGGTGTCTTTTCATCTATCTTACCTTCCCAATAACCAATTTCATGCATAGTACCCATGACAGATAGATATTTTAATCCTCCATCTATCATATTCTGCAAAAAAGTAACATGTTTAGATAAATCTTCCATATGAGCTTTGGAATTATGAACAAATCCTTGTCTCCAAGCTAAATGAATGCATACCTCAGGCGCGCCAATCTTTTGAAAAATATCAGGTTCAGCATTAAATAAGTTTATTTCACATTTTTTGACTGAAGGCTTCAAATTATTAAAGCTAAAATCTGCTGCTATAACTTCATGTCCTAAAGATAGCGCTTCATTTACAACATGGGTACCAATGAAACCATTGGCACCAGTCACCAATATTTTCAATCATTTCCCTCCTCAACGATTTCCATACATCTTCTCATAATAATTCTGATACTCGCCATTAATGATATCCTTCCACCACTTTTGGTTCTCAAGATACCATTTAATGGTCTTTTTAATGCCATCAGCAAACTTTGTTTCCGGCAGCCAGCCCAGCTCATTATGAATCTTAGTCGGATCGATTGCGTAACGCATATCATGGCCTTTGCGGTCGGTTACATGCGTAATCAGGCTCTCCGGCTTGCCTAACTCTTTACAAATCAGCTTCACGATATCAATATTGCGCATCTCATTATGACCGCCGATATTATATACCTCGCCTACTCTGCCCTTATGAATAATCAGGTCAATCGCCTTGCAGTGATCTTCGACATACAGCCAATCGCGTATATTCAAGCCTTCGCCATAAACCGGCAGCGGCTTGTCTGCCAAGGCATTCGCAATCATAAGCGGAATCAGCTTCTCAGGGAAATGATACGGTCCGTAGTTATTGCTACAGCGAGAAATGGTCACCGGCAGGCCATAAGTTCTGTGATAAGCCATTACGAGCAGGTCTGCGCCAGCTTTAGAGGAAGAATAAGGACTGCTTGTATGAATCGGTGTTTCCTCCGTAAAGAACAGGTCAGGTCTGTCGAGCGGCAAATCGCCATACACTTCATCTGTCGAAACCTGATGATAGCGCTTAATGCCATACTTGCGGCACGCATCCATAAGTGTTGCCGTGCCCATGATGTTCGTCTGCAAGAAGATGCCAGGATCTTCAATGGAACGGTCAACGTGCGACTCAGCAGCAAAGTTTACCACAATATCAGGCTTTTCTTCTTCGAAAAGCTTATTCACCGCTGCTCTGTCGCAGATGTCTGCTTTGACAAAGCGGAAGTTAGGATTATCCATTACAGGCTCTAATGTTGAAAGATTGCCTGCATATGTCAGCTTATCCAGACAAATAATGCGGTAGTCCGGATACTTTTTCAGCATATGAAAAATAAAATTACTGCCGATAAAACCTGCACCACCAGTTACGATTATGTTCATTTATATTCCCCCTTCTGAAGTTTTTTTACATGTAATGTGAAATAGTTTCTTAGATATATTTTTAATTTTTCTATTGTTTTCTATATCAATACTTGTATATTTCAGATAATCTTCAAGTTTGTTATATGCATCACGACAAAAATCATAATACAAATCATCTAAACTACTTGACTTTATCCTATTAATAAATTCATTTTGTGTGTAAAACTGAAAAAGCAACAATGATTTTATCGGATTATCCTTTCGAGAAGTTCGAGGTCTCATTAATAAACCATGTGCTTTTTTGAATATATCCTCTACATTACAATCAACATTGTTTTTAATCATCAATAAGTACAAATTTGCTTGCTGCGTATCAACCTGAAAAGGATTATTATCGTTACCGTCTTCAAAGAAAGAGTATGCGTTATCCAAATACGTTTGTGCTAAATCATATCGTTTAAAATTCATACAAGCGATAGCATATTGTAACCAAAAAAATGTATTTCTTTTATAATATTGTAGTTCTTTAATTTTATTATAATATTCAAGGATGAATTCTGTTTTCTTTGTATTCCATACTAAGAAAGTTTTTACATGGGAAAACGAAACAATGTTTTTTAATATATTTTCGCATCTATTTATATGTAAAAAATCATTGAAGTATTTCGCTGTTTTTACTAGTGCATTTATTATTTCTCCATTACAATTTAGCGTTTGTAGAATATAATTTGCAGTAATAGAAGACTTGAGGGTAAATTCGCCACTACTTCCTGAAAAATCTATAATTTCCTTTACATTTTTATCAATTACGAATGGTACATCGAAAGCAACATTTGTTCCTAAAATATTTGATATTTCTTTAGGTCTAATATTTAAGCTCATTACTTTTACTAATAATGCTAATATTAAAATTTCTAATTTTCTATCGTCTTCTTCTGAAATGTTTTTTATTAAATTTGCGATTTTATCTTTTATTAGATCCGATTTTATTACATCTAATAAGATTACTTGTAATTGCCCATTACCGTATTTTTTTGAAAGTAATAATTTTCTCTTTTGATTATTAGATAAATTACTTTTATTCCCCCATAGACCATTTTTATCAAATATATTTGATAATTCAGTTGCCTCTTTATCATTTAAGTAATTTAAGTTTATTATATCACTGGTTCCTTGATTTAATTCCAATACACTACAGATTTCTCTCATTCTGACATCATACATTACACTTCTAGAAGAAAATATAAATTGTATATTCTTTCTTTTATGTAAAGAAAACTGTTCTATTTCATTTATATAATTATAATAATTTTCTATAATGATTACTAATTTATCCTTTAGCGAAGTAATATGTGCTATTTCTCTAGATGTTATACTTTCGAAAGCCTCTTTCAATGTGAATATCTTGTAATTTTTTTCTTTTAGCTTATGTTTTAGTAATTCTAGGAAAAGGTTTTCCCATTACCTAAATTAGCATGTATAAAAATCGCTTTGCTACCATTATCTAAATCTTCAATGACTTTATTAATTTTATCTCTATATACTATGCCATCATATTTATTACCTGATTTATGCCATAAATTATTAGATAATTTACCATACATAAACATATCATATACGGCAAATATATTAGCAGATTCTAACGCTGGCTCATTTTTATATTCTTCAAACGATTTATATTCAAAAGTAGTTTCTATATTGTTTTTACTATAAGTTTGAGCATATGTTGCTAACTCACTACTAAACGATTCCACTCCAACAGATAACACCGTTCCCAGTCTTTCAAGTTGTCTCTTTAGATTGTTTTTTATATCTTTTGATTGTATAAAATAAACCCTATTATCTATCGTTTTTTTACTTAGAAATCTCTTTAAGTCTAAATCATATTTTAACGATAATCCAACAACCACAATTGCACTGCTGCTTTCTAAATCTTCCCTAAAAATATTCCCCCAATATGATCGAGAAAAATCTATCGCTTTCATATAGCTTTCTTCAGTTAACTTGAACTCAGAATCAAGTGTTTCTTCATTTAAATTACCAATGTATCCATTTATATATATACATAGTTTTTTATTTAATAACCGCCTATTATACTTTGTTGAAAGTGTTATCGGATAAATTCTGTTCGCTTCTTGTTCTCTAGTTGCCCATATTGGTACTTCATCATAATTAGTTGTATAAATTCTTTTCCATTCTTGCCTGTATAAGTTTTTATGTTCTTCCCTTATTTTTCCTACAGAGAATAATAATTTCAACTCTTCAATTAACGAATTAGCACTTTTTTTCTCTAGATATGTTTGAGCAGCATTACTCAAATCATCATCCATTTCGTCCTGAGATATTCCTACTTGTTTATATAAATAATTTGTCAAGTCGATTCCACTAAAAAACTTATGACCATCTGGATTTTCCACATTTATGTGTGCACCTGAACCAGTAATTAAAATAGCAGTTCCATCACATATTTTTTTGAACAATTCTTCGTTAGCCATTTTTCACCTCATTGACATTTTCTAAAAAATTTCATGCAAAAACGGATTTTTCTTGTCCTTTTCAGAAAGAATAGGATTCTCGATACCCCAATCAACACCAATCTCCGGGTCATTCCAACGAATACCGCCATCAGCTTCAGGTGCATAATAATTATCTGCCTTATATAAAAATTCTACTTCATCAGTTAATGTCACAAAGCCATGACCAAAGCCACGCGGAATCATAAGCTGTTTTTTATTCTCAGCACTCAGTTCTACCGCCACCCACTGCTTATAGGTCGGACTATCATGACGCAGATCAACTGCTACATCAAGTACGGCGCCACGCACACATCGTACAAGCTTAGCCTGGGCTTTATCTCCCTTTTGGAAATGAATACCACGCAGTGTGCCTTTTACGGTACTCAAGGAATGATTGTCCTGCACAAAATTATAGAACAGGCCAGCCTCTTCCATTTTCCTTTGACTCCAGCTTTCCATAAAAAAGCCTCTGTGATCACCATAAACGTCGGGTGTAATAATAACAACGCCTTCTAATTTGGTATTTTCAAACTTCATTATTTTTCACTATCCTTAGTATATAATTTTGCCATCAGCAACCTTTTGCAGATACTGGCCATAAGGAGATTTACCATACATTTTTGCCGCCTCTAGAAGCTGCTCTTTCGTAATCCATCCATGCAGATATGCAATCTCTTCCAGAACCGCAATAGGAATACCTGCGTTTTCTTGTACTGCTTTTACAAAGTCAGAAGCCTCATTAAGACTTGCTACAGTACCAGTATCAAGCCATGCATATCCGCGACCTAAGGTTACTACAGAAAGCTTGTCATCTTCCAGATAGATTCTGTTTAAATCTGCGATTTCCAACTCTCCACGAGCAGAAGGCTTTAAGCTCTTTGCATATTCGCAAACCCTTTCATCGTAAAAATACAAACCGGTAACAGCGTAATTGCTCTTAGGCTGCGCAGGTTTTTCTTCAAGCGAAATAGCCTTGCCTTCAGCATCGAACTCTACAACGCCAAAGCGCTCTGGATCATTGACAAAATAACCAAATACTGTTGCCCCTTCCGCATTGGCTACAGCCTGCTGAAGATGCTTTGTCATTCCTGCACCATAGAAAATATTATCACCAAGAATCATAGCGCACTTATCGCCTGCAATGAATTCTTCACCCAAGATAAAAGCCTGCGCCAAGCCATCAGGGGAAGGCTGAACCTTATAGCTCAGATTAATGCCGTATCTGCTGCCGTCGCCTAAAAGACGTTCAAAATTGGGCAGATCCTGCGGCGTAGAGATGATTAAGATATCTTTGATGCCTGCAAGCATCAATGTAGACAGCGGATAAAAAATCATTGGCTTGTCATAGATAGGCAACAGTTGCTTGCTTGTTACCATGGTAATCGGATATAAACGTGTGCCGGAACCTCCGGCGAGAATTATGCCTTTCATGTTTTTCTCCTATGTATAATTATTGCCTCATGTAAAACGCACAACCATTAATAGATTATTTATTTTAAACAACTTATCGCATCATCTAGTGTCTCAGCTATTTTTTGGTAATTATATTTATTCCTTGCAATTTCTTTGATGTTTAGTGCTGTTTCATTATTGTAAGTTAATATTGCCGCCTGTAGCTTATTAACATACTCATTAATATTTCCCTGTTCACAGATTGCACCAATAGCACCATCATTGGTTACATCATATGCTGATACACCATAATTAGAAAGTACTGGATAACATCCATAATACATAGCTTCTAATACTGATATGTTAAAGCCTTCACTTCTTGATGTTAAACAATAAATTTTTGACTTAGAATAAATCGTATACAGTTCTTCTCGGTTTGTTATAGGTCCAGTAAAAACAACATAATTCCTTAAATTATCGTGTTGCTCAAAAAATTTTTCAATAAATATATCAAATGAATCTGTTTTAGGACCTACAAAATAGAACTTCCATTGTTCAATCAAGCTTTTTGGTAGTTGAGCGATAACTTCTAAAAGCATTTCATTATTTTTTTCATATATACCTAATCTTCCTACAGTAAGTACAATATTTTTTTTAGCTATATTATCCATTTTTGTTATATCTATCCCAAGATTAGATACTCCATTGGTAAGATAGCGCATTCTTCTACCTTCAAACATCGCATTATCTTTCAAGTCATTATAGTATTTTAACGTTTCAACAGTAAATAAATCTACATATTTTGACTTAAATCTTTCTATATGATTTTTTATTTTTCTACTAATACTAGTTTCGTAGAAATGGGTATATCCGCCATCTCCCATATCTAATTTACAATAAACTTTTACATTAGGATTGTAATTCTTACAGTAAGCTGCTAGTTTATAATTAGTGCTACCGTAATTGAAGAACATAACAATATCATAGTTTTTGATTTCTTTTTCTATAAATTTCTTTACTTCATATATATATTCTTTGCGTGTATTCTTCAAATTGCCTAACGATAATACTTTTGCATATTTTTCAAACTCTTTATTGTGATATTCTTTTCCAAAATATGCTAAAGTTCCACTATAGTTACAATATTTGCTTAGACTATATATTATCATACCAGGATCTTTATAAAACCAACTTTCTGTTCCCTCAGCAGGAATAATACATATGACTTTTTTCATTTTAACTACCTTTCATCATCAATATGATAAAATTTTTCTACAAATTTTTTTGTATTTCTCATCAAATCAATATTTTCTCTAATTATTTCATCATCCCAATTCCACCATTTTATCTTTAATAGTTTCTCAATAGTTTCTTTATCAAAACGATACTTTATTATTCTATCGACACCACCAACTACTGCATACGGTGGGACATCTTTCCTGACAATGCTACCTGCTGCAATAACAGCTCCGTCACCTATTTTCACAAAAGGAAAAATCAAGCAATTTGCTCCAATCCACACATCATTGCCTAATTCTATACTATGAAAATAATCTTTTTCTTTCCATCCTCGCTCAAATTTAAACTCCTCATATGTAAGTATTGGGCTAGTTGTAACAAACTCTAAATGATGATTCCCATGTACACTACAATTTCCTAATGCGATAGAAGAAAATGAACCTATTTTTTTAAAGAATTCCAAACCAATATATTCGTAACCATACGTATATCTTCCTACTTGTAAATCTAAATATTTTTCTAGATAATATCTATATAAATTATCTTCCCATCCATATTTTTTCTTACTTAATTTTTTTAAAAACTTAGGAACTTTATTTGATTTCTTCAGGTTTCTTATGACACAGCACAATAAAACTTCGTATTTAGAAATCCCATATTTTTTTTGCAATTTATCCATACTTGTCTCCTTAATGTAGTAACTTCATTAATGTATTTGAGAATAAAAACTCTCTCTCTGTTTTTATCTTACCGCTATTTATTATCTCATTGCATTCTTCTTGATGGTTTAGATAAAAATCAATTTTACGAACCATATCATCTTCATCTTTACACATAATAAAATCTTTACCATCAATAAGCGGTAGATTACCAATATTTTGCTTATCATTTAACAATAAACTATCACAAACCATAACATCAAAACATCTTTGATTTAAACTTTTATGATAAGCTACATTAATATTTAATACAATCTTACTTCTTGCATAAATCTTAGCTAAGTCCCTTGGCACAATAAATCTATTTTCTACGTATTTAGCTAAAACAGGATGTCTTTTTTTTAATTTCCACTGCCCAATATGATAATTAAGCCAATTATTATCATGCCAAAAATGCCCTGCTACAAAAAAACGAAGCTTATTCTTTTCACAATATTCAGCAATAGTATCTAGATACTTCAACCGCTTCTCCGTACCAATGCCAACAAAACACACATCTATATCCTTAGAATATTTCTCATCTTGCAAGAACATTTTGTACAAAGTACCAATAGTCGTATATTTAATATTGACATTAAACTTCTCTTTTCCATATACAACATCCTGTTCTTCAAACGAATAAACATCATTAAAAATATCAAAAAAAGTTATTTTTTGATCTATAGTTTTTATGCTATCAACAAAAAACACCCTAGTATCTTTTTTCTTTAATGCTTCAGCAAATTCTCCTTGAATGAAATACTCATCATCATAGAAGAGATTTATAAATAATATTATATCGTAATTTTCGATTTTAGAAACAAGTTTATCTCTTATTTTTGCGTAATACTTTCTTTTAAAATCATTTATATTGTATTTGTATCTTGCTTTGTTAATAATGTTTAAATCTTTTTTTGGATAGTCCAGATAATATAAATCTATAATATCTCTGTTATCTTTCGCATACTTATATAATCCATCTTTATACAAATTGAAAAATACTGTTTCAGATATAACTAAAATTTTTCTATTCATCTTTACACCATCCATAAACCTATTATTTTTCTGCAACCTTCTTCATCAAATCGTCCCATTGGTCCCAAATCTTCTCCGGTGCAAACTGCGCCATATCTGCTTTAGCAGCCTTGCCCATTTGTACGCGCAACTCCTTGTCACCCATCAGCTTATCAAGTGCCTGCGCTAGTGGTTCTACACCATCATCACATAAGAATCCAGTTTCTCCATCCTTAATTAACTCGTTTACAGCCGGACAATTTTTATAACCAACAGAAGGCAGGCCAACACTCATGCCTTCTGCAAGCGCCATACCAAAACCTTCAAAAGCACTAGGAAAAGCAAAAATATCAGCATCACGTAATTTTTCAGGAACCTTATCTGTCGATCCCTTTATGAAAACCCTTCTCTGTAAACCGGCAGATTTAATCATATACTCCAATTCTTTATAATAAGCAGCCTTCTCCTCGGCCCCCCACAGCTCAACAATCCAATCAGGATATTTTGCAGCTAACTTTATAAATGCCTGGATTAATAAATGCGGACGCTTATGATTTTTCGTCAATCTACCAACAAAAATAATTTTATGCTGCTCTTTGTAGCTAACCAAATCAGCACTAAAATCAAATTGCGGAATTGCATTACCAATTGTTATTGTTTTTGTATCTGGTAAATGATTTTTTATATGCGCTTCAAACGAAGGCATTAATACCTGGCAAACAGCACTCTTGCAGAGTGCTGGTATTTCTTTAACAGGGTAAATGTGAAAATAATCCTCCGGATCACCATGAGACATAGTAATTACAGGAATATCTGTACCTGCATCACATAACAGCAGCTTGCTGGCAGCTGGCTGGTAGCTGATAATTATATCCGGTTTAATTATATTAAGATAGTATTTTACATTATTCAATAAATAATGCTCTTCAAACCAGCTATTTACAGTCCTCGCAGGACGCTTACCTACAGCACGCAACATTTCACGAACTGCTTTTAAATACAAAGGAAATTTAATATGACTTCCATCAGCATTATCTTTTAAATTATAACAATAGACAGTTTCTTTCACAGGATAAAAGAAATCTCCATGGCTTTCGTCGCTATACAAAATACTAACATTATGTCCACGGCTTGCCATTTCATTAGCAAAAGCACTAGTTACCTTCGCCAAACCACCACTATCGTTGACCATCTTTGTGAAATTAGCCAGTAAAATCTTCATTATACCCCATCCTTCAGCAATGTTATGCCAAAATTGCTTTTATCAAATTCTCATGGCTATAAGCCTCATTAGCTTCTATCAACCCTTGCTTATACTGCCCATGCTTCTCCGGATAACTGTTAACAAATGCTTCCAACTGCTTAGTAAAGGACTCCACGCTATCCAGTGCGACAGCCTCACCAACATTATATGCCTGCAAAACCTCCGGATTCATTTCCGGTGACTGCAAAATTGGCTTATAAAAACCAATAGCAGTAAACAACATTGCACTCCAGTGATAACGATAACGCTCTGCAGCATAAGGCGCTATAATAACATCAACCCCAAGCAACGCCTTTTGCCACTCTTCACCAATCAGATTCTTATGCCAAAATTCAATACCAGGAACATCCCTGTATTCACTGATAATCTTTTCAAACTCTTCACTGTCCTCTGTACGTGCCGTCGCTCCCTGCATAATCAGCTTTACAGGAACAGTAAACTTAGCACGCTTAAATGCATCTAAAAAGAAGCGTACATTCTTTTCACGACGATACTGACCAAAAAAGCCCAAGGTCAACGGCTCCATATACGTCAAATTTTTATCTACAGGCAAATCCTGCGGCTTAAACACAGGTGGAACAATCAAATCTACATTTTTCAAGCCATCATTTGCAAAATCATTACGCAAGGTAATAACCTTCAGATGAATATTAGGATAGCGTTCACAACGCTTTGCCTGTTTCACAAAATTAGCTTTTTCCTGAGGGTTAATACCATGGAAAATAATATATACAGGTATCTTGCTGTTCTTTAAGTCAGTATCCAAAATTGCGCGCAAATATCTGTAGGTTGCTGTAGGAATAATGATAGCATCATAATTATTTTCGCTGCTTTTTTTATAAGCAGAATTAAACCACTTTCTGCGCCGGCTTTCACGCTTTACAGATAACCACAGCTTTTGAAACTTATTGACACCTGCATAAGTTACAACCTCTCCACCTTCAAGGTAATTAACCTTAGCATTATATTTAATTTTAAAAGGGAAATTTTCCGGAACCAGCATCACCGGTTCATGCCCTTGGTTATTCAGCTCATCAACCAAAATACGGTCAAACTCAACCTCATGACCTGCTGGCATAATGATACTTTCTAAAATCGCTATTTTCATTTTGCTTTACCTCTTTGCAAATCTATAAGCTTAATATATTTAGTCAATGTATACATAAAATGATATATAGATAAGGTTATTCCTAATCTACCATCAAGAAGACCTTTTTTTAGCAACAGCATCTGAATAAACGAAAAAAAAGCATGACCATATGCGGTAAGATAACTGACATTTTTCCCTTTTTCGTAAGCATTCTGCGCCCAAATAGTCGTATATTGATTAAACTTGTTAAAGTACTGCTTCCATCCGGTATACGTATAATGCTCAATATAGCCAGCTAAGACATTTAATTTATCATCACACACCGGCTTTTCATGCACTTTATTAACCCAATGCACATTCTTGGTTTTAAACAAGCGCGGAACAAAATCAGGCTTTAAAACCCCATAATTAAATTCCTGACCAAAAGCTACAGACTTACGCTTAATCGAATACTGACATAGTTTATCTTGCTCAACAACGCTCTTGACGGAAGCTAACAATTCATCATTCATTCTTTCATCTGCATCAAGATACAGCACCCATTCAGTTTTTACATGCTGTAACGCAAAATTGCGCTGCGCCGCAAAGTCATTATCCCAAGCACGATAAACGACCTTTGCGCCATTTTCTTCTGCTAATCGAACCGTTTTATCCGTACTGCCGGAATCAACTATCAGCACCTCTGTTGCAGCCTGCTTAGCATTCTGCACAACAGCGACTATATTGCTTTCTTCATTTTTAGTTAAAACTACTACCGTAAGATTATTATTCATCTGTACTTGACACCTTTCAAGTGTATATTTCGTAAAACTCTCATTATATTCTAAGCAGACACATGTATTATTATCATTGAAATAACCTATGCTTAGCAATAATTATACCATATGTAAGCTATCACTGCATAACATTGTGAGTAAATCTTGAAATTCCTGGCAAAAAAGGCCATAGACCGCAATAAATTACGACTATGGCCTTCCTTTTTACTTCACCGCATCACCCTTAAGCACACGCCAAGCACCTACTCCGCGCATACTGTTGATGTAATCAGTGATTTTTTTATCAGTATTAGAACTTTGCGTATAAATTTTTCCATCTGCAGCATATAGCCTGTGATTAAACACCACGTCTTGATTTTCAAACATATTTGCCTGCAATGCAGCATAAGTAAAGCCAGCAGATCCAACAATTTCAGCCAATGTTCCTGCCAACTGCATATGGTTCCCAACAGATTTATCATTAAACCATGCTTGCTGCACACCGGCACCATAAAAAATACACGGTATAGACGACAAAGTGCGCGTATCCTGCTCCTTAGCAAAGCTGAAGCGCTCCGAATGGTCGCCGGTAATAACAAAAAGCGTATCACTGTACATACTTTGCGCCTGCTTTACAAAATCACCCATAGTTTTATCCGCATACCAAATATGACCAAGCTCAGTAAGTGTTTTTTCATCACTGGCAATATCTGCAGGCAGCTTGCTCTTAACCTGTGCTCTGGGGAAGCCCATACCATCCACATCAAGACTGTAAGGCGGATGATTACTTGTTGTTAATACAACATGGAAAACCTTTTCCTGCTCTTTTTCCTTGCTCATATAAGCTTCAATTTGCTTAAACAAAACAGCATCCGAACAGCCCCAGGCATTACCGCTATTATCACTGAATTCATCTGCACAATGAAATTCATCAAAGCTTTGCGCTTTAGTAAATTTGCCGATATTTTGCCATCCGGAAAAGCCACCATACCAAAAAACAGTCTTGTAACCAAGCTGCTTCATAATATAGCCAATACCGGTAGCATACTTGCCATTAAAGCTGTTTGCCTGATAGTTTTCATATAAACCCATATCAGGAATACCGCTTACCAAACCATTAACAGCAGAAATTGTTCCGCTGCCATGAGGCAACATAGTAGCAACGTGAGCAGCATCAGTGGAATTTTGCAGGGTCAGCATATTATCAACTAATCCCAAATCCTTGTACTTAGGTAAAAATGGCCAATTACCAAAGCTTTCGCCAACTATAAGCACAATGTTACGTGGCTGCTTAGCAAGCTTAGGCTGTTTAACAGTATGCATAAAGGCCTTATCAATGCTTTCCGCAGCTTCATTGCCACCGCTTGCAGCAATTTTTTCACGTAGCTGTGCAACTGTAATGTTGATATTTGTCACCTTATCAATTTTACGCTTCATATCACGCACACGGTATAAGGCCTGGCCATCATCTAAAATTGCTTCGTTCAAAAGATTAGATTTTAAGCGTGCGGCACTTTCCCAATTGATAGAATGAGCATAGTTAAAAGCACCACCATAACGCACAAATACGCATAAAACCGCAAGAACAGGTAACGTCAATACGGCGGTCAGTTTTTTATGCTGTACAACTTCAAAAGATTTGCCAGGCAAATTGCGTAACCATATACGCAATCCATAAGCCAAAGCAATGCCCAAAACCAGAGCCAACGGAAAACGCCACAATAACTGGTACTCTTTAACCGCAGTCACCAAGATTGCATAAATATCATCATGCGCACCATTTATCAGCATCATATTAAAGGCTGCATTAAAAATCTTGTAATACGGTATGCGCGTCATAAAGCAAACCGCAAAGAAAACTAAGGCCACAGCATGCCAGCCAAAACGCAGCTTATCTGCCGGCCAATTTTTCAAAATAAGCTTCGGCAGTGTTGCAAACACAAAGCCAATCAAAGCTATCATGCCCGCAGTCTTTAAGCTTAAGCGCAGTCCTAACAATAAAGCCATCGGAATATCGCTATAATCTCCATTCAATTGTCCGCTATAAATAGCAATAAACGCTATACGGAATACCGTAAAAACCAGGCACCAATAAATAAATGATTTGAGATCCTGCTGCAGGTTCTCAAAAAATCTTGCGTAAGAATTCATATAAAGCTTTCATCTCCCCATATTTTATGCAAATATAACTAATTATACCATACTTTTCGCTTAACATCTGCTTACGATTTAGAAGAATGCTAATTTTGAGTCAAAAGCTTAATTTTAGGCATTCGTCCAGAAAAATGTAATTTATTGCACTTTTTCATACGAAAAAATGCAATAAATTACATTTTTCCTAACGAATATTATGTGCGCACATTGTTCTACTATACAACTACATTTAAAATGCAAAATAAGGAGCAGCTTGCGCCGCTCCTCAATCATTCTTCATACTTCTTTATCCTGCGCTGCAGCAAAACAAGACGCAGCGATAAAACAACAGCACTGCAGATTACACCGATATCCAGGCTCTGCCAATAAGCAAAGGCCCCATTATTGAACTTGTAATCCAAAAGCAGGCCCACTGGCAGGCAAATCGCCCAATAGGCCAGCATGCTGCACCAAAACGTAGCGTTAACGTCCTTGTAGCCACGCAAAATGCCCTGAATCGGCGCCGCAACTGCGTCGCCTCCCTGCCACATAATAGCGTAGATAATAAACACCTTCACCAGCTCAATAACGTGCGGATTCGTTGTATAAATGAGCGCGATATATTCGCGTGCCACCAGCTCCAGCACCATGTAAATCATAGCGATAAAAAGGCTCATCTCCAGGCCAAGCGCCGTGTAATCACGCGCTCCCTGATAGTTTTTCGCACCGTATTCAACGCCCACCACAATCGTCAGCGCCAGCGAGAAGCTCATGGGGAACATATAGATGAGCGAAGAGAAGTTAAGTGCCGCCTGATGCGCAGCGATAACCTCCGTGCCAAATTTGGCAATAAACAGCGCCACAACGCCAAAGATGCTCGTTTCCATAAAAATAGCCACGCCCATAGGTACGCCAATGCGCAGATATTCCGCTACCAGCTGCTTAACAGGGCGCACAAAGCCCAGCACATCATACTGCTTGAACGGTGACAACTTCGTCACCACCACCGCGAACATCACCAAAAGCAGCCAAAAGGTTATTCCCGTCGCTACGCCGGCGCCAATGCCGCCCAAGCGCGGCAAGCCCAGCTTGCCGAAAATCAGCACATAGTTCAGGCAAGCATTCACCGGCAGCGCCAAAAGATAAATCTTCATCGACAGCTTCGTATAGCCCAAAGTGTCTACCAGACTGCGCAGCGGCGTAATGAGAAAGAACGGCAATACGCCTATGCCAAGTCCGGCCATATACCAGAGCGCAATGTGATAAACCTCCGGCGCCAGGCTCATGCCCTGCAAAAACGGCGGCAAGAAGATAATACCGCCGACAATTATCAGCGCAGAAAAGGCTACAGCCAACAGCATGCCATGACGTACTACCGTAGAGATTTTTTCTTTTTCTCCTGCACCCAAAAGGTTGGCAATCAAAGGCATCGCCGCCAGCAAAATGCCTGCAAAGCAGGTCTGCACCGGCATCCAGATATTACCGCCAATAGCAGCGCCGGCCAAATCCGCATCGCCTGCCTGACCGGACATACTGGCATCAAAAAAGTTCATGCCCATAATCGCAATCTGCGTACCGATAATCGGCAACATAACGCTCAGCAGACGCTTAACCTTATCCTTATAATCCTTGTGTAAAATTTTTAGCATATCCTTACTCCCATTTTCCCTAATATAACAAAAGCCACACGGCTGCAAACACAGTCGTGTGGCGAAAAGATGACTATTGAATCAGAAAAAATCCACAACAATTTTTCAAATTTAATTTTAACAATAAGCAGCCTGCTTGTCAAGCTCAGCCTTCTGCTTCTGCCAATTCGGAAAGATAAGCCCAACGGTCCACCATCTCATCCAGCTTTTGCTGTACAGCCTCCTGCTGCTTCGTCAAATCTGCCAGACGGGTAAAGTCGCTGCCGCATTGGTTGATTTCCGCACCCAGCATTTTCAGCTCAGCTTCACTGCGCGCAATCTCCTGGTCAAGACGCTCCAGCTCCAGGCGCTCACCATAAGTCATTTTCTTCTTCGCAGGCTCTTCGGCAGGCTTTGCCGCAGCCACTGGCTTAGCCTTGACAGGCTGCGCCTGCTGCGCGCTTTCCTCCTGCAATGCTTCCACATAATCGCTGTAGCCGCCGATATAAGGCTTGATGCTGCCATCCTGCTCCAACGCGAAAATCTTTTGTGCAAAGCGGTCGAGGAAGTAGCGGTCATGGGACACGGCGATAACCGCACCGGCAAAGCTGTCGAGATAATCCTCCAAAACAGAAAGCGTCGGGATATCCAGGTCATTTGTCGGTTCGTCCAAAAGCAGTACGTTCGGTGCCGTCATCAGCACACGCAACAGATACAGACGGCGTTTTTCACCGCCACTGAGCTTGGACACCGACACCCATTGCAGCTCCGGCGGGAAGAGGAAGCGTTCCAGCATCTGCGCCGCACTTATACGCTGACCGTCGGCCGTTTCAATATAATTATTCGCTTCCTTAATATATTCCAGTACACGCATATTGCTGTCCGGAAACTCGCTGTGCTGTGCAAAATAACCAATCTTCACAGTCTGGCCCACGCGCATTTCGCCACTCGTAGGCTGCAGCTTGCCGGCGATGATATCCATCAGCGTTGATTTGCCGGCACCGTTAGGACCGACGATACCGATGCGGTCATTACGCAGCAAGATATAGCTGAAATCTTTGATGTAATCCTTGCCGTCCCACACCATGCCGATATCTTCCAGCTCGATGATTGTTTTGCCAAGACGACTGCTGACGGAGGACATTTCCAGATTTGCTTCCGTCTTGACGTTCTTTACTTCCGCTTCAATCTGAGCAAAGCGCTCCACGCGGTCCTTCTTTTTAGTACGGCGTGCTTCCGCACCACGGCTGATCCATGCCAGCTCACGACGATAGATATTGCGCAGCTTTTGCGCAGCAGAGGCCTCCGCAATGCGGCGTTCCTCACGCTTTTGCAGGAAGAGGCTATAGTTGCCGACATAAACATAGCCCTTGCCGCCATCTATCTCCAAAGTACGATTAACAACACGGTCAAAGAAATAACGGTCATGGGTTACCATCAGCAAAGCGCCCTTGCGTGCCAACAGCTTTTGCTCCAGCCAGGCAACAGTGGAGTTATCCATATGGTTGGTAGGTTCGTCCAAAATCAACAGGTCCGACGGACGCACCAGCACACCGGCCAAGGCCACGCGCTTGCGCTGGCCGCCGCTCAGCTCGCCCATCTGCTGCTGCAGATTAGTAATGCCAAGCTGCGTGAGCACGGCCTTCGCTTCGCTCTCCAGCTGCCAGGCATATTTATCATCCATCTGCTGCTGCAAATCCAGCAAATGCTTTTGCAGCTTTTTGTTATCAGGCTCCGCTGCAGCCTGTTCCACCGCAGTTTCGTAATCACGCAACAGCACCATCAGCGGCGAATCGCCTTTAAAAACCTGCTCCAAGACAGTTGCATCTGCCTCAAACGGCGGGTCCTGCGGCAGATATTCCATCACCACGCCACCGGGAATCGTCAGCTTGCCGTCACCGGCCTCATGATTGGCAATCATGCGCAGCAAGGTACTTTTACCTGTGCCGTTGACACCGATAATACCGTACTTGTCGCCCTCTTCTACATTAAATGTAATATTTTCAAACAACAATCTGTCGCCATAGCTGTACGACAAATCCTCTGCACTTAAAATCATTTTACTTATCTCCCTGTAAAAAATTTACACTCTAAAATTATATCACGCCTGCGGATAAAAGTAAAAAGGACGAACCGCAAGGCTCGCCCTTCGTATTGCTATTTTACCGTTACCTGTAAATTATCGTTTTCTTCCGCTGCGTCCTGCAAAACCTGCAGCAGCTGCTCGCCATACCAGCCAAGCTTTTCATTGTCGGTAATATCAGCAGGCACAATGAGCTGCGTCGGCTCGACGATTTCTGTCAGGCAATCATACAGAGCATCTAAATTGGCACCGTAGTACACAGGCAATGCCAGCGCGCTGTGCAGATATTTATGCAGCGCAGGCACAGATGTCATGCGCTCAAGGTCTAATGTGATTGTTCTCATAATAATCTCCTTATTTTCCGTAAAGATTGCTGAAGGACTTGTAATGGTCGCCGGTGTAGTAAATCAGGCCATCGTTGGAAAAGACAATTCGCTTCGCGTTACGATTACCCTTCACATAATCAATGTCGCATTCCTTCCAGTTACGGCCGTTTTTCTTCGGCAACTTACCCTCGTAATTGCCGTAGCGGTCGCCGCCGATGGATTTACCCGGCGCAACCTTGTCGAGTGTGCCTTTAGTCTGCCAGCCCAGCTTTTTGGCTTCATTTTTCGTGATATAATTGTGCGGCAAGCGCTTATATTCGTTGATGTAGGCAGCAACGTGCTCCTTGTCGGTATAGGCAGCACTTTCGCTGATTTTGATTTTGCCGCTGTTGGCCTTGACGTTGGCCGCAGTATTCTGGCCGTTGTTGCTCTTGGTTGTATTAACAGTTGTTGTCTGGGTTGTCTGCTTATCATCGGTCTTGGGGCTGTTACTGCCGCAGCCTGCAATTACGCTAACGCTGAGCAGCATCGCCAGGAAGAACGCTAAAAGTTTTTGCATAAGTATGCTCCTTTCGTTTTCTTCCCATTATATCACATAGCCAAAACTGGCGCACCATTACCAATGCGCCCACCCCAAAAGTTCACAAGTAATTCCTTGAAAAAAACTATGCTTTATGTTATATTATAGTAAAGAAGACAACCGCCCACAAGGTGGGTTGCCTGTTGGTGTTTAGCTAGAAAGCCGCCCCGCCAAACCTGCAAAGTTTTGGGGCGGTTTTTCTATGTCCGAGATTACTTTCTGTTCTGAAAAATGAACGTCAGCAATGCTACGATAAAAATTCCAAAAGACATTAAGTCCTGAAAACTGAAATATACCATAGACATCACCTCGATTCTCTTAGAGAATTTCGGCAATGCCACCCCGTAAACGGTTGTCTTACAACATATTTTAGCATATAAAACAAAAACATACAACGAACAAGCTGTGAAGTTTGCCGTTGTATGTTTTTTATTTATATTTTGTTTTTTATTTATATTTTGTTTTTACCTTACATCTCTGCCATGAGTATAAACCGGCAACAGCTTCGGCGACAGCTCGCCCTGCACGCCGGCAGCCTTTTCTTCCTCAGCATAGCGACGTACATGCTCCAGGCTCAGCTTGCCCAGCTTAACAGCCTTCGCTGCTTCGGCAGCCTTAGTACCGGCAATGCGGCCAAAGACGATGATATCCAGCAGGCTGTTGCCCATCAGACGGTTGGTGCCGTGAATACCGCCAACAGCTTCACCAGCAACAAACAGTCCTGGCAGTTTGGTTTCCGCATCCTTGTCAATCAGGATACCGCCATTTTGGTAATGCAACGTCGGATAAATCAAAATCGGCTCCTTGCGCAGGTCAATGCCGAACTTAGCATACATGCGCAGCATACCCGGAATGCGTTTGGCAATCGTGCCTTCGCCATGCAGCATTTCAATCAGCGGCGTATCGAGCCACAGCGCCACGCCATCGAGCGCCTTCACGCCCTTGCCGCGGGCAGTACACTCGCGGATGATGGACGCAGCCGCCACATCACGAGTTTCCAAAGGATGCATAAAGATTTCGCCTTCGCTGTTTACCAGCTGCGCACCAATCGAGCGCACCTTTTCGGTAACCAGCGCGCCATAAATCTGCGCCGGATAAGCAACACCCGTCGGATGATACTGAATTGCGTCCGCATAAATCAACGGCGCACCGGCACGGTATGCCATAACAAGGCCGTCGGCAGTCGCACCGTAATGGTTGGAGGTCGGGAAGCCCTGATAATGCAGGCGTCCTGCACCACCGGTTGCCATAATTACGCATTTTGCACGTACAACCTTGTACTCCTGCGCATCGAAATCCCACAGCACCGCACCGGCAGTTTTACCCTCCTCGTCGAGCAGCAGCTCGACTGCGGGTGAAAACTCCAGCACCGGAATACCGCGGTTCTGCACCTCGTCACGCAGCACGCGCATGATTTCAGCACCGGTGTAATCGGCGCAGGCATGCATACGCTTACGGCTCGTGCCGCCGCCATGCGTCGTTACCATAGTGCCGTCCTGTTCCTTATCGAACATTACGCCCAACTTGCTCAGCCAGTCAATCGCCAAAGGTCCGTTGGTTACCAGTTCTTCCAGCAGCTCAGGAATATTTTTGTAGTGACCGCCGCCAAAAGCATCCAGATAATGCTGCGCCGGGGAATCGTTGCCCTTATCCGCAGCCTGAATACCGCCCTCGGCCATCATCGTGTTGGCATCACCCATGCGCAGCTTTGTAACTACGAGGACGTTAGCACCGCCGTTATGTGCTTCCAGCGCAGCGGAAGCACCGGCGCCGCCGCCACCGATAACCAAAACATCAACGTCATAGTCCACTTTTTCCAAATCAAGCTCTACATCCTGCAGGCGGCTTTTGCCCTCCAGCAGCTGTGCCAATTCTACCGGCACCTTCTGTCCCTTGTTGGGACCAACCTCCAGCACCTTGAAGCCCTTGGAGCTGTAGTCCGGATGGAACTCCTTCAGCAGCTCGTCCTTTTCCTCTGCCGTAAAGCGTTCGATAGAAGCGTGCAGACGTTGGGCACGGGTAGCTTCAACCTTAGCCATAGATTTTAACATATCTTCAGTAAATGCACTCACCTTGCCGCACCTCCTTATTTTTCAATCTCACGCTTGTTATACAGGTCTTTGATTTCGTCCAAAGGCATATTTTTCAGCTTTTCCAGCAGCGTTACATAATCGCCGTTTTCAATTTCGGCAACACGCTGAGCCAGATGCTCGCACTTCGGCGCAATATATTTGCCCGTCAGGCGACGGCACAGCAGGCCGACAGCGCTGTGGCTGATTTGCGCCGGGCAACGGGATGCGCAGATGTTGCAGCCAACGCAGTCAAAGGAAGCATGTGCTGCCTTCTCATATTCGCCGCGCTGAGCATAAGCAATATACTGCATAACATTCAAGCCCTGCGGACAGCCCTTAGTGCAGGCATTGCAGCCGATGCAGCTGAAAATTTCCGGATACAGCTGACCGACAATATTATCGCTTGCCTTAATCTCTTCGATATTAAAAGTGCGCTTGTTAATCGGGAAGGAATCAATCTTGCCAACGCACATGCCTTCCTCAACCTTCGTCTGGCAGGAAAGCACAACCTTCAGCTCCGTGCTGCCCTTCAAACGATAAATTACTGCGCAGGCTCCGCAAAAGCCGCTGCGGCAGCCGCAGCCGCGCACCAGCTTAAAGCCTGCATATTCCATGGCATCCATAATGGTCAGGGTTGCCGGGACACTGTACTTTTTGCCCAGCAGGTAAACAGTTACCATTTCTTCCATATTTTTGCTCCTTATATTTTCTTCTCCAAAAACGTATTTAAGAATTTCAAAGCTAAAATCCGCTATAAACAAAACAGCTTCGTTATTCTATATCCATACGAGCCCTAAACATATCGTAGATTGCGTCTGACAGAAACGATATATTTAGGGTGACGCATAATATTTAATTATGACTGGCATATGAGCCATCAATATATCGTGGAAGGAATAGCAATTTTAGCAAATAAGTGCTTGGAAGCATAGGAACAAGGGTACGTAACTTACTGTTACCGTCTTACAAATTTTACCGAAGTTCCGTCTTGCTTCCGCACGAAATTTGCGTTATGCCATAAGGCATAGGAAAATTGCTCCTGACTGGAACGATATATTTATGGCGACGCATAATATTGACTTATGGCGTGCTATCGCCGGTCATACTAATATTCGTCCGGCATCTCGTCCAGCTCATCGCAAGTAAACACCGGCCCATCCTTGCACACATACTTCTTGCCGATATTGCAGCGACCGCACTTGCCCACACCGCACTTCATGCGCAGCTCCAGCGTCGTATAAACCTGCTTCTTCTCAAAGCCCATCTCAATCAACGCCGCCAGACACAGCTTAATCATAATCGGCGGACCGCACAGCAGCACCGTCTTATCCGGCGTAAACTTCAGGTCCTTCAGAAAGTTAGGCACAAAGCCGACATTGCCAGTCCAGCCCTCCTGCGCACGGTCAATCGTCAGATGCACGCGCGTATCCTTTTGCGCCGGCCATACATTCGTCAGCTCATCGTAACGCACAAAATCTTCCTTGCTGCGAGCGCCATAAACAACATCAATGCTGCCGTAATCCTCACGCTTATCCAGCATATAATTGATTACACTGCGCAGCGGCGCCAAACCGATACCGCCGGCAATAAACAGCAAATCCTTGCCCTTTAATTTATCCTCAACCGGGAAATGATTGCCGTAAGGTCCGCGCACTGCTATCTGCTGGCCCGGTTCAATATCAAAATGCAAAAAGTTCGTAATTGAGCCGCAGCGTTTAATGCTGAACTCCATATATTTCTCGTTCGTCGGAGAGGAGGTAATGGAAAAAATCGCCTCACCTTTACCGGGAACGGAAAGAATAGCGCATTGTCCCGGCATATGCTCAAACAGCTTACCGCCGCCGATTTTCTCCACGCGGAAGGTTTTTACATCAGCTGTTTCCGTGCAGATATCCGTCACCACGCCAATCTGCGGAATCAAAGTATCCTGACAATTACACATCCTGCTTCACCTCCGCTTTTCCAAGGCCTTGGCAACCTTGACGATATTCAGCTGCACCGGACATTTCTGCAGGCAGCGTCCGCAACCAACGCAAGCATATTCACCTTCATTGTTCTCCGGGAAATATACCAGCTTATGCATATAACGCTGGCGGAAGCGCTCCACCTTCGTCTTACGCGGACTGCCATGCGCCATCAGCGTAAAATCCTTCGCCATGCAGCTGTCCCAGCAGCGATAACGCTGCGTGCGCTCCTCTGTCTCCTGATAATCACGGATATCATAGCAATGACAGGTCGGGCACACATAGGTGCAGGTGCAGCAGGACAGGCAGCCTGCAGCCATCTGCTCCCAAATTTTACTGTGGAAAGCCTTGAGCTCATCCTTCGTCAGCGCATCATTAATCTTGAAATCATGCAAAGGCAGTACGCTCAAAATCTTCTGCGTCTGCTCCTGCTGCTCGCTGACCGCTGCCGCAGCATCCGCAGCTGCCTCCGCCAGTACACCGCCATCGACAAGCTTAGCTGTCAGCTCCTCGCCATTAGCTGTTACAGCCTGCCAGCAAAGCTCCTCGCCTACCAGCCAGGTCTGCACATCCGTCTCCGGAGCGCCTGCGTCAATGCCAAAGGCATGGCAGAAGCAGGTTTCTTCGGGAGCACTGCAGCCTAAGCCGATGAGCACGCATTGCTCGCGTCTTGTCTTATAATATGTATCAACAGGTGCTTTTAAAAACACCTTATCTAAAATCTTAAAGCTGCGCGCATCGCAGGCACGCACGCCCATGACAATCGTCACGCCGGCAGGCGGAACATTTTGCTCCAACGCCAGCTCCTTGCCGCTCGTCTTAAAGGTCAGCAGATTTTCTACCTGCGGGAAGAAAACGTCCTTCGCGCTGCGGTTCGTCAGCAGCGCATCCAATGCAACCTCCGCATCCTCGCGATAGGGAGCAAAGTCCGCATGACCGCTCTTGTTCTTGCAGGGCAGCAGCAACGTACCGATATTTTGCAGGGCGTCATATAACTTTGGCAGCTTATCCTTTGCTATCTTATACATGCTGCTCCCTCCCTTCTACCGCACTGTTGGCCTCGGGATCATTCTGCTTAAAGCTTACCTGCGGTGCAGGTGTTTCGCTGTCCGCTCCAGCCTGATACTGACCGAAGAAGCTGTTGATATCCTTCATAAACTTCATGTTCAGCAGCTCCAGATGAATTCCCTGCGGACAAACACGCGCACATTCGCCACAACCAGTGCAACGACCGGCAACGTGGAAGGCACGGATGATATGATACATCTGCTCTTCAACCTCGTCGGCATACGCCTTGCCTGCTACCGGAGTATCGGGCTTATCAAAAATGCACTGCTCACAACTGCACGCCGGGCAGATATCGCGGCAGGCATTGCAGCGGATGCACTTGGAAAGCTCGCTTTGCCAGAAGGCAAAACGCTCTTCCGCGCTCATCGCTTCAATCTCCTTGACCTTGGCGAATTTATCACCGGTAAACTGCGGTACAGGCAACGGCTCGGCCAGCTCCTCGTCCGCAATTTTATAAGCAGCGCCCTTGCACATCAGGCATTTGTTCAGCAGCACGTCAGCCTTTGCCAGACGCTTTTCACCGTAAGCGGTGTTGACAACAACCTCGTCACCGTCTACGCTCACGCTGATGATACCCTTAGCACCGGCAGCCTTAATCTTTTTGACATCCAGCATACCGCTGCAGGGTGTACCGATGGCGTACACAAGCTCACGCTTAATACGGTTATCCTTCAGCAGCTGGTTCACGCCATATGTATCACAGGGCTTTAAGAAAACTGCCGTTTTCTTGCCTGCATGGCTTGTTTCGATTAAATATTTGCAGAGATTGGCAGGACAGAACTCATTATAGACAAGCTTGTCGCATTCATCCGCACTGCTTACGGCAGCAGGTGCGTTATCGTAAAAGAATTCGCCTGCCTGCCAGGCCAGTACACGCTCTACTGTGCCCTCTGCCAACAGCTCAGCTGCACGCTTCTGCAGCAGCTTTTCTATTTTTTGCATCGCAAATCCCTCAACTTTACATTCTCACCCAATGCCGCAATATGCTCGGCAAAATCGTTCATCACCTGTGCGAAGCGTGCGCCCTCGGCCGCACTAACCCATTCCACACGGAAGCGTTCACCGGCCACGCCCAGATAATCAAGCATACTGAGCAGCAGCGT
Source organism: Phascolarctobacterium sp. Marseille-Q4147 (assembly GCF_017968825.1). NCBI lineage: Bacteria > Bacillati > Bacillota > Negativicutes > Acidaminococcales > Acidaminococcaceae > Phascolarctobacterium > Phascolarctobacterium sp. Marseille-Q4147. Next base: position 495,688 of record NZ_CP072874.1, read on the forward strand.
CATACGACGGCGTGCATAATAGTTGCCTGTCGAATAATGGCAATCACCTGGGTGACAACCGCACATGATGACACCGTCCGCGCCACGCTGAAACGCGCGCAGGATAAAGAGCGGATTCACTCTGCAGGAGCAGGGAACCTTGATGATTTTGATATTAGCAGGATAATGCTTGCGGGCCGTTCCGGCGCCGTCAGCACCGGCATAGCTGCACCAGTTGCAGCAGAAGGCCACGATTTTCGGTTCAAAATTTTTCTTCTCTAGCATAATGCATCCACCTCTGCCAGAATTTGTTGATTAGTAAAGCCCTGCAAATCCATAGCACCGCAGGGGCAGGCTACCGTGCAGGCACCGCAGCCCTGGCACAGCGCATTGTTTACCACAGCAACGGTGCGTGTTTCGCGCACGCCCAGCTTCGTGATAACCTGCTTGCTCTCGCCGGTAATCGCACCATAGGGGCAGACATGCGTGCAAGCCAGACAGCCACTGCAAATGCTCGTATCACACTGCGCAGTGCAAGGGTTCGTCAGCAGCTTATCCTTCGCCAACAGGCCGACCACCTTAACAGCCGCTGCACCGGCCTGTGAAACAGTTTCCGGAATATCCTTCGGTCCCTGGCACATGCCGCTGAGGAAAATACCAGCTGTCGGACTTTCAACAGGACGCAGCTTCGGATGCGCCTCTACGTAAAAGTCATCGTTATCAATGCTGGCAGTCAGCATCGTCGCCAGCTTACGTGCATCAGGCGAAGGCTGCACAGCCGTCGCCAGCACTACTAAATCAGGATTCAGCATCAGCTTGCGGCCGCTGTTCAAATCGCTGGCAAAAACCGTCAGCTTGCCATCGCCGTCAACAACAACCTTGCCTACCTGACCGCGTACATAATGCACGCCGTACTCCTCCACTGCACGGCGCTGGAACTCGTCAAAGCCCTTACCCGGAGTACGCACATCTATATAGAATACAGTTACATCAACATCGGGATATTTTTCACGGATATACATCGCATGCTTGGCATTATACATGCAGCAGATTTTACTGCAGTAGCTCTTGCCGCGACCGCTCACATCACGCGAGCCTACGCAGGAAACGATAATAACCTTCTTCGGCTCCTTACCGGTAGACGGACAAACGAGATGTCCTTCAGTCGGTCCTGCTGCGTTCGTCAGACGCTCCAGCTCCAGCGAGGTGATAACGTCCTTGCTGGCACCGTAGCCATATTCGCCAAACTTATCGAGAGAAATCGTTTTAAAGCCTGTTGCCAATACAATTGCACCGTATTTTTCCGTGATCAGCTCATCGGTCTGCGTATAATCAATTGCTCCTGCCGGACAAACCTTGGAGCAGATACCGCATTTACCTGTCTTGAACTTGATGCAGGCCTCACGGTCGATAACAGGCACCTTAGGAATGGCCTGCGCAAAGGGAATATAGATTGCGCCGCGATTCTTCAGTCCCATATCGAATTCGCTCGGAGTTTTGCGGGACGGACATTTTTCGGTACAGATACCGCAGCCGCTGCACATATCAGACTTCACGCTGCGTGCCTTTTTGCGGATTGTCACATCGAAATTACCCACGAAACCGCTTACGCTTTCTACCTCGCTATAAGTATAAAGCGTAATATTTTCATGGTTTGCTGCATCCACCATCTTCGGTGTCAGGATGCAGGCAGAGCAGTCGAGTGTCGGGAAGGTTTTGTCGATCTGCGCCATACGGCCGCCGATTGTCGGCTCCTTCTCCACAATATCTACCTTGTAGCCTGCTTCCGCAATATCCAGCGCCGTCTGAATACCGGCGATACCGCCGCCGATAACCAGTGCGCGCTTCACTACCTGGCTTTCGCCGGGCTTCAGTGCTCCGTTAAAGCGCACCTTGGCAATTGCTGCCTTAGCTAATTTAATCGCCTTCGCTGTCGCTTCGGCCTTATCCTTCAGCACCCAGGAGCATTGCTCGCGGATATTGGCAATCTCTACCATGTAGGGATTGATGCCAACGCCCTCCGCACATTTGCGGAAGGTTGCCTCATGCATACGCGGCGAGCAGCTGCAGACAACAAGTCTGTCCAGCTTATAATCTGCCACAGCCTTGCGAATCAGCTCCTGGCCCTGCTCGGAGCACATATATTTATAATCGATAGCATAGGCAACGTCAGGAATTTGGCGCACTGCCTCTACCACCTGGGCAACATCTACCGTGCCGGCGATGTTGCTGCCACACCAACAAACAAAAACACCAATCTTTTGCACGTAGCTTCCCCCTATTTATTGTATTTTCTAAAGGCTGCAACCAAAAGCTGCTGCGGCATATCGCTAGGATAATACTCCACGCTTTCGGCAGGCAGTTTATTTTTGCCCTGCTGACGAATCTGCAGCAGGCGCAACGCCTCCATAACGCGCGCCGGACTCACTCCGCGCGGGCAGCGCTCCTCGCACGCCATGCAGGACAGACATTGCCACGGTGCGTCAGCCTCCAACAGCTCGGATGCATAACCGCTGTTTAAGTCCCAAACTACGCGGTGGGGCAGCAAATCCATTTTAGACGCAGCTTCACAGTTCGCACTGCAGCGGCCGCATTGCATACAGCGACGCACGTCGGTAGCAGCAAGGCGCAAAATATCCTCTGTCAATTGCTTTTCATCAACAGCCATTATTCCGCACCTCCTTCACTCTCCGCAACACCAAGCGCTTCAGCAAGAAGCTCCGTAAAGTAGCGCGTCGGTAGGCTGCCTGCGGCACCATTGGCTGTAAGGTTATATGCACACAGCGGGCAGGCCGTAACCAGCTCCTGCGCACCACAGCTTGCAGCATTATTTTTAATTTCGCTGACGAGCTTTTCGCATTGCGCCTTATCCTTCAGTGCCAGATAACCGCCGCAGCATTCGTTGCGCATGCTGTAAATAACAGGCTCTGCACCAAGCGCTTTAATAAAGGCTTCCATAACAGTTGGACTCTCTACGTCATCGAGGGCCAAAACCGCTCCCGGTCTAAGCAGCATACAGCCATAATAAGCGCCAACCCTGCGTTCCTTCAAAGGATGGCTCACAAGCTGCGCCAGCTTTTCCCAACCGATTTCATCACGCAAAACCTCCAGGTAATGCAAAACCCGTGTTTCACCGGCATAAGGCTCCTCCAATTGCAGATAATTATTCACCTTTTGGCGAATCTCCGCATTCGTTGCCATATCGTGGTTCACACGTTTGATGACATGGTAGCACGCACTGCACAGCGTCACCAGAACGCCGCCGTTTTCACGCGCTGCCACAAGCGCACGCACCGCACTCAGACGCTCGGCAATAGCATCAGGTGCCATCGGGTAAACCGCGCCGCAGCACTGCCATTCCGGCAGCTCCACCAGCGGAAAGCCCAACACCTCAGCACAGCGTCGTGCTGCCATATCCAGCTGCTTCGCCTTCGTAGAAAGCGTACAGCCAGGATAATAATTATAAATCATCGTCTTTCCCTCCTTCGCAAAGGACATAAAACAACCTTGACCAAAAAATTGCTTTATTACGTATCTATTCTACATTAATTCTGAAAATACTGCTAGTAGCAAAGAAAAATTTTCTGAAATAATGCCTGCAACATATTGGAGCACTACGCGTGATTGCTATAAGCTTGTAAAAGCGCAAATTATCCACATCAAAAAAGCACCGCCTGCACTGCAAAAACGCAGTACAAACGATGCTTTATTGATAACTTTATTTAGCTTAGCTGTTATACAGCTCAAGCTGCTTTTGCAAATATTCCCTATACGCCGTACGTACACTGTCGGGGCCAGCGATAATTACATCGCCGTCAAAACCTGCCACCCAGCCCAAAAATCCCGCGTCAGACTGCACATCAACGCTCGTAGAAAAATATTCCTTATCACCCGGGCAGTCGTACATGTTAATCCTATTACCAAACCTTGCCAGAATATCAAGGCGGCATTTCTGCCTACAGTGTAGACTAACCAGCTGCGTCGCACCATAACGCATATTAATATGCTCGCGCAGATAATCACGGATATTTTTGCCAGAATCCGTAAGCATTTTGTAATCTGTGCTATCCGTCAGCTTCTTCGCCGCTTTTCCCTGCACCTGCACATTTACCATACGCGACAGGCGGTAATGACTGAAATTTTTGTACTCACCCGTGCAGCCAATGACATAATAATCATCATTCATTGGCACGAAATAATACGGACTCACAAAATATTCCATTCCCTCATGGCTCAAATCCTTCTGCTGGGGATTGGGCACAAACTTATAGTTATATTGGAAGCTAATCTGCTTTTTATCCCTAATCGCCTCCATAATCTTATCAAAGTTATACTTCGTCTTACTTAGAGCCACATTCAGACTTGCATCACAAATAACAGCCTCCTTCAGGAACTTCCTGTCGGAAGGTGTACCCAACTGAAAAATCTTATTCACGAGCTTTTTCGCATCCTCCGCTGTCAAAAAGCGGGCTGAAGCAACTGCGTCTGCCAACATCTTGAGCTGGTCACACCCGAACGGCTTATTCTCATAATTTAGATACTTGCCATCGTTATGGTTTTCACAGGCTTCCAACTTGTAACCACACGCCTCAATAGTCTGCAAATCGCGCATAATCGACTTGCGGTCCGGCTCATGATCGCACACACCGTCCTCCAGCAGCTTCGCAATAATCTGCGTAATGTTCAGCGGATGCTGCTCATCCGTGTTCTGCATATATTCAAACACGCGCAATAAACGGCATTTGTTAAGATATTTTGCGTTCTGCTCTGCCATGCTATCAACCTCACTTCCAGTGAAACGCTCTGCGTAGATAATAACAAACTACTCTGCTTTTTTATAATATACGCAACTGCTAAGAAAATCAATACTGTCTGTACCTGATTTCCGCCTGCTCTGAATGAATTATCGCCACATACTCGCGTGGGTTCACAAACTTGATAATCTCCTCCACTACCTCTTTTGACGCGTGCCCGCTCGTATGCAGCTGCACTGTATTGCAGACAGCACATGCCTCAGCCAGCTCCACATTATAATACTCTGCACCTTTGTCCTTAATATAGCCTGACCATTGGGAATAAATTACCAGCGGCTGCAGGTCGCTATATTGCGTCGCTAGCTTTTGCAGCTTCTCCGCAGCCTGTGTTCCGCTCAGAAAAATCAGCGCGCCACGTTCACGCAGCTTTTTTTCCTGTAACTTGTAGGTCAATTTATCCTGTAACGCATACTTGTCCAGCAGCAGGCTGTACATTCCCGGCAATCTGACCTGCCTGTCCTGTTTGGAATCATTCAGATAGGCATACAAATCCAGCTTATATTGATAATAACTCTGCACCTGCTCCAGCATATATCTGCTTGCCAGCACAATTTTATGCGCACGCCTTGCGGCACGATAAAAATTGCGCAAGCGGATAAAATTCGTCGACGAACAGATGCAAAAGACCAGCTTATGCTGTGACAGCAACGCACACTCCTGCTGAAAAAGCTCACTTTCCGTCAGCATGCCCTGCTCCTCACGCGTCATGTTCGTGCCTTCGGTAATCAGAATATCCACAGGCTTATAATGCAGCTGCAAGCCCAAGACATAATGTAGCAACAGCTTTTTAAGCTTCTCGCCCATAAAGCCATGCGTGCGGAAATCTCCCATATGCAAAATACGCTTATCCGGCGTTTCAATCAGAAACATCATCGCCGCCTCTGCCGAATGGTCGATGGTGTAAGGCGTGACTTTAATATCGCCAACCTGCACAGCCTGCTGAGGCCAGAGCACATGATTAAGCGTTTTGTCTTCCAAAATTTCAATCTGCTTCTTGTACTGCGCATCGTGCTTCGCCAAAGCGTGATAAATATTGAGCAGCGCATAGCGGCACATCTGGCTCATATACAGTGGAATCCCCGGAAGTATTTTATTGAACCGCCCGATGTGGTCGCCATGATAATGCGTGAAGAATACTGCGTCGTATTGCACCTCGCCAGAAGTCAGGCCTTCGACCTCCAGCGCTTCTTTATGCTTGCTGCCCGGCAGATTCTCGCCAAAATCAATGCAAATCTTCGTTGTGTCTGTGCTAATCAAAGTTACGCAGCCGCCAATCTGGTCGGCATGAAGAAATTCTATGTTGGTAGACATCTTATCGCTCCCTATTATTTATCTCAAACTATCATTGTATCTTAGCAGCTAAACCAATAATCTCTCATCTTCTGCAAAAATTCTTCTGTCAATGGATAGCCTGCACTCTCGCCTATAACAGCATCTATGCCACAATATGGACACAGTGCAGTTAAGCCAAAATCAACCCATTCTAACTCTTTAGTGTCAAAAACTTTAAGGCAATGAAAACATCCACATCTTTTATCATGTTCAAGCAATCTTCTGTTAAACATAGAATATTCATGCGCTGTGATATAATCAGGCTCACATTTTTGTTCTGTATTATCATTTTTATGAAAATTTATCTTTTGCATTTTATCTCCATCCTTCCTAACAAAAAACATTTTAGTAGTTATATTTGCTATGCTGTTTTAAAAGAACTTTGTAAGGATAGTATACGATAAGCGGTATGGCAAAAATGGTATAGCTGATGCTTGCTTTTCGGTAAAGAAAAGCTGCGGCACTAAGCCGCAGCGAGTGGATAGTAAATCAACTATTAGATTTTAACGGAAGATTTTTTGAAATCTCTTGTGGCAAGTCAGCATTTTCTAAATAAATGTATCCTAATTCCAACTTATCCTTTCCGTCTAACGATAAGTTTATACCATCATAATCATGATTATATACAAAATTTTTATTAGCATTTTTACTGTTAGGCATAGCAATTATAGCAAATAATTTTAATGACTTTGGTACGTCTCCACCAAATCCAAAAAAACTCCACCATTTTTCGCCACTTTCTTTACTACGTAACAATTCGCGTATAAAAGTAGCATACGCAATTGCTTGACAAATTGCTTTTTCTGGCGGCTCATTTTTCTCATACTTATCTTTTAATTCAATAATCGCTAAATGTGTATTTCTTCCACTCCCTATGCGTGCAAGAATATCAATTCCACCACCTTTTTCAGCAGAATATTCAATAATGCCACTTTTAGCATTACTTGCTTTTAACGGCGTAGGCATTTGAAAAAACAACGATTCTTTCAGCATCGTTACAGGCTTAATATTACATATAATTTTTCCATCAGAGCTTTTTTTACTAAAATTCTTCAGCAACTCACTTTCTAATTCATGCTCTTTATTCTTAGTAAGTTGTGCCTTACTATTTTGAATACTTTCTTCTAGCTTAGCATATATTGTTCTCAATTCACTAGCTTCATTCCAGTTACTCTTTCCCTCTAATTTATCTTCATCGAATATAGCATCTTTATTAATCGCTGAAATGATATCATTATTTTTTACGGCTTCAATTTCAACAGTTTCTTTATTTACATTTACTTTAAGACAAGCAACATTATGCCCATGATATCTCAAATCAAATTTCACGATATTTTTCGTTACGTCAGTAGCTTTAGACACTGACATATGTAAAGTAAACTGCGATGGAACATTAAACTTTTTTCTTGCAATTTTTATTATCTCAGACTTATACGATAAAATAATATCATCTATATATCCAGCATACCGATTCTTCCACTCCTGATTATTTACCAATAATTTCTTTACCTTCTCAATAGTATCTTCATATGTTGCCATCGTCAAAACCTCCTTACGCAACAAACTACTTACATATTCTCTGCCATCAACTGAAACTCCTGCAATCCCTCTCCCCCAAACTGCTCACATCATCTTTATCCTTATAAATCTTATCATTAACCAAAAATCCGCCTTTTGGCAGCATAAACTCCCGCGCCAAAAATTCCACTACCTTTGCAGAATTTAACAACCTCTTAGAACCATAAATCACAACCTTCTTCTGCTGCACTTCATAAAGTATCCTGCCACGCGAAAAATAATCAAACTCACAGCCAACAAACTCCGGATATTTTTTCAATACATCCTCATACCAGATATCCATATGAAAGACATTATAATCTATCTGTAAATCATCTGTATTGCTCTGCTCATCATAATCCTGCCCCATCTCCAACACAGCATACTTTGCATCAAGCAATGGAGCTTTATAAATGATAAACTTACCCTTGCCTACGTGCCAATAAATCCCTATAAACGAATCAAGCAAATCTAGCGGAATAAGTTGCTTCAATGTTACAGGTTGTAAATCTTCTACCGTTCCTTCTACACGTCCTAAACCTTTAATCAGCATTGCGCGACCTCCTTGAGCTATTTTCTGCAATAAATTTTTATAGCTTAATTTTAGCGCAACAGCTGTGGCAAAAATGGCGCGATGTAACGTGTATAATGTTTGCTTATTTTCGGTAAACAAAACGCAATCCGCAAAATAACAAAAGCCAGACGCAGGATGACTTGCCCATCCCACGTCCAGCAGTTATAATAAAGTCCTCTGCAAAACAGCTTCTGTATATCATGTAAACCAAAGATTAGCTATTTACGCTTAACGTAACTACGAATAACGATTATCGTGTTTAGTCGCTTGGTGTTTGGCAGTAGCAGTATAATAATATGCATCTAGCATATTTATTATATCATCAAGCAAGTTGCGATTTTTATCCTAGCTCTCCACTTTTAACGACCAATAATCATAGCATAGGTATCTTAACCTCTCCGCCAAGACAGCTTAATATAGCCAAAATTTCTTTGTTTCCCATAATTTAGGAAGAAATATGGTTGCAATCTATAAATCAAAAGCTGTTTGCAGTTAGCTTTACTATCAATATTTAATTGCTTGCAGACATAAACAAATTACGCCTACGTATAAACAAGTTTATTTATTTTGCAGCTTCTCCAGATGTGTGTAAATATAATCAAGATCAGCAGTAACAGGGAAAGCAGGCACAGCCTTGTTATCTATCCTGCTTGTGAGCGCAGCTGCTTCAATCGCATCACTCAACTCACTCGTCAGCTCTAAAAGACGGTCATATTCAGTTTTAGCAGCCTGTACCGCTTCAAGTATAGGCGTTTTAACATGCGTTACTGTATATTCTGCTATCAGCTTCTCATTATTACGGCTAAAGGCAAGCTTTTGAACCTCGTCCTTTTCCGTTTCGCCCATATTTGCAATACAATCGTATAATGTAAGCGTCTTACGCAAATCATTAGCATAAATAACAGCTGCATCATAACTGTAAGCATTAGCACCAATCTTTAAACTAAGCTTAGTTTCAGCAATCGCTTCCGCCAAAAGTCTGCGGCAATCTGCCAAATAATTATAAACAGCAATCAGTTTTGGCAATGCATAACCTTTGGTATTATATGATTTTAATACCTTTACTTCATCCTTATAGATTTGCTGCTCCGTAGGAAAAAGGTAGTTTAATTCGCTACGTTTATAAACTTCCTTATTCACTAGAAACTTATTGGGATTAGCAGCTGCTGTTGTTTTAGTGTTAACAGGTGTTTTTATAATCTCCAAGTCATCACCAACAATATCAGTCATAAGTTTGCCAATCTGTTTTTGATATTGAAATGCCTTTTTTAAGTTCATGTTTTGCACCCTCTCTTATCTCATACATATAAAACTTCTACCAACAACTCAGTATTTGTCTTACTTCTTGCATTCATTATAACAAGCATGCTAGGGCAAAAATAGTAGTTCACTAAATATGTTTTGTGCTATTTAGTTTTCAAAGAACCTTATGAGCATATTATACGATAACAGGTAGGGCAAAAACACCATAGCACGCAACCACAGCAAAACTTCGGTGAAAACAGCATTGCGATGTTGTTTTCACCGAGGTTTTGTTATATAATGAACTTGCAATAATGAGAAACAGCTATCGTTCTATATATTTCTAAAGGAGGATCTGTCATGTATATCAAACGCTATGTTGAGCAAACCATCCTTGATGCAGCAGCATCGTTCCCTTGCATAGTCATCTATGGACCACGACAAGTCGGCAAATCAACAACAATTAATATGCTATTCGGTGATAAATTTCCTATGGTCACTCTTGATGATGCAGAGGATCGCGCTCTAGCCATTAATAATCCACGCTTGTTTCTTGAACAATACAGCTGGCCCGTAATTATTGATGAAATTCAAAAAGCACCTAATCTGCTGGATGAAATAAAAATAAAAATAGATGAACAGCGTTTGATCTGGTTGCGTAACAACGAAAAAAGACAAATTATGTATATTTTGACCGGTTCTAACCGTTTTGAGCTACAGGAAGGTATCAGCGATTCCCTTGCAGGCAGATGTGGAGTAATCGAAATGCTTTCTCTTTCCCAGGCAGAAAAATATGCTTATCCCAATAACCTGTTTTCTGCTGATATCCAAAAATTAATAGCATTGGAACGCAGCAAAAAAATTTCTTATAGAACCAGGCGAGAAATTTATCAGGATATCTTTAATGGCGGCATGCCAGATATTTTTACCGGCATCTCTAAACGAGATATTTATTTTAAAGCATATGTCGATACATATATTGAAAAAGATGTCCGTAAGCTTATTGCTGCTTCCAGTGAAATGCAGTTCAGAAACTTTATTTCTATTGTTGCTTTAAGAACTGCGCAAGAGCTGCATTATGACGAAATCGCCCGCAATGTCGGCATAGACGTAAGAACATGCAAAAAATGGATTTCGATTTTAGAAACATCCGGTATTATTTACCTGCTGCAACCATATATGGCTAACATTTCTAACCGCATTATTAAAGCACCTAAAATGTATTTTTTAGATACGGGACTCTGCGCTTATCTCTGCAAATGGCCTGATGCGGAAATGTTGGAGAAATGCGCTATGAGCGGCGCTTTTTACGAAACATATATTGTCAGCGAACTCGTCAAAAATTTTTACGCACATGGTAAAACTCCTAAGGATTTCCTGTTCTATTATCGGGATACTGACCAAAAGGAAATTGATCTATTATATGTTGACGGTTCTACCATCTGTCCAATTGAAATAAAGCAAGGTATAGCGCCTAAAAAAGCAACAAAAAACTTTAGCGTTCTTGATAAGTATCATCTTAATATTGCTACCGGTTTAGTTATTGATTCTTGCGATAAGATAAGACCTATCAATGAGCAAACCTACTATATACCTGTATATCTGATTTAACCTTTAACACTTCGGTAAAAATAGCATCGCGATGTTGTTTTCACCGAAGTTTTGTTATATACCGACGTCCACATCTCCCTAAGGAGAAGCTAATCCTATATCCAAATTAACTTTACAATAAAAAAAGAGCTGCTACGAAATCTCGTAACAGCTCAAAGAAACAAATATTAATCCTGCCAGTAATCCAACTTTTGAGTCAGACCGATCTTGCTGGCCTTAAACTCAGGATTCTTACCGGCATTGCGCTGCTCGGTGTAATCATCCAGCGCACGCAGAGCAGGACCGCCCAAAATGCAGATAACCGGCAAGTTGATAATTGCCATGAAGCCCATGGTAACATCTGCCAGATCCCACATAGTACCCATGCTGGAGCCGGCACCGATGAAAATCAGTACGCAAGCCAGAATGCGGTAGCACAGGGTAAAGGTTTTGCCCGGAACATGCTTCAGAACATAAGCGAAAGCATTATCTACATAATACAGATTGCCCAGCAAAGTAGTGAAAGCAAACAGTACCATGGATACAGTGATAAACAGCTTAGCATAATCGCCCATGCTTGCTGCCAAAGCTGCCTGTACATAGGGCGCACCGGCAAGTTCTTTAGTCGGCTCGATGCCGGAGCTCAGGCACATAAAAGCGGTAGCAGTGCAAATCAGCAGAGTATCAATAAATACGGACAGCATCTGTACAAGGCCTTGCTTAACCGGGTGAGAAACGTCAGCAGCAGCAGCAGCGTTCGGAGCAGAACCAACACCTGCTTCGTTGCTGTACAGACCGCGTTTGATACCAAACATCATGCAGCTGCCGGCAAAGCCGCCGAAAATTGCACTGAAATCAAATGCTTCAGCAAAAATTCTTCCTACAACACCGGGAACCAGGTTGATATGCATAATAGTAAGGATAAATGCTACGGAAATGTAGATAACGCCCATCAAAGGAACCAGAGTAGAGGTTGCTTTGATAACGCGCTTGCCGCCGCCCAGCAGGCAATAGCCTACGAGCACAGCCTCTACAGCGCCGATAATCCAGGGAGTTGTATCCGGATTATAGAAGCTGAGAGCAGCAAAGGTAGATTGCAGATTGTAAGAGCACAGCATATTAAAGCCACAGCCATAGGTTACAATCAAAGCCAGAGCAAAGAGCACTGCCAGACCGCGGCTGCCCAAAGCAGCTTCGATGTAATATGCAGGGCCGCCGTAGCTGCCGTGCGGACCACGTTTCTTGTAAATCTGTGCCAGGGTGCTTTCAATAAAAGCAGAAGCGCCGCCGACAACAGCAATAACCCACATCCAGAACACAGCACCATAACCGCCGAGGCAGATAGCTGTGGAAATGCCGATAATATTACCGGTACCTACACGGGACGCAGTAGATACCATCAAAGCCTGGAAGGATGATACCGCACCGGATTCAACAGGCTTCTCCAAAATAACACTAATAGTTTCCTTAAACATGCGTACCTGCACCAGACGAGTACGCAGAGTGTAGTACAGGCCTACACCGATGAGCATGATAATCAGCAAATAACTATACATAAAATTGCTGATTGCTCCAATAATTTCTCCGAACATAAATGTTGCTCCCCCTTTTTTAGTTTGTTTGTTAATTATAACATATTTATTTGCTTTTCCAAAATTCAGAAAGGACGATAGCCTGTAAAGCTAACACTTTAGCACTATATATTAAATCAATTAAGTAATTTTGATAACCTCGCATTCTGCTGTTCTAGTTTAAGCCTTGCAAGCATTCCTTAAGACTGTTATAACAGGGATGCTCGAGATCAAAGGCTCCTGCCAGGGCTGCCTCACCAAGACGCATGCCGACATATCGGTCAGTGCCCGCGAAATATGTATACAATAAATGCCTGCTGTAATTCAGCAATCCGTTCTCACGCCCACGGCAGCAATTTACAGTCTGCAGATATTCCGCACTCACATTATAAAGATTATAGTAATCGCTGCATTCGGAGCTTTCCTGCCGCAGCGATTGCAACAGCATATCCTCCAGATAGCCTTTTTGCCAACGTTTAGTAGCTTTTTTGCCGGGAAAGAAAAAGTGCGTGCAATACTCCACTTCTCTAAAGAAAGTATTGTCACGCACTGCAAAAAATTTCTGCATTCGGCGTTCGCGCTCATCAGCCGCGTCGGCAAAGAATACTGCTTTGCGCACTATTTCTCTGCCTTCCAGCTGTATAAGGCGTTTAGTCAGCAAGTCTAACTTATCGATACTCTGATAATTTATAATCTGCATGTTAGGCAAGCTGATACCCTGCTTAAATAAATGCCGGAGATAGGCATGCATAAACTGCGCCATCTCCAATCTTTCACACAGCAATAAAACCTCACCGGTAATAATGCTTTGCTTACTCAATTTATTTCTCCTTTTGTTCCAACATCTGCTCGGCAGCCTGCACTACCTGCTCCACCGTCAGACGTGTCATACATTGCATATCGTCACACTTATGCTTCATGCCATCCGCACAACCGGGACAAGGCGGCAGCGCCGTCACAATCGTTGCATCCTTGGTATAAGGACCGTACAGCTTCGGACTGGACGGACCATACATTGCCACGATAGGCACCTTTTGACTGATAGCTACGTGCATCGGGCCGCTGTCGTTCGTGATAATCAGGCTGCAACGGCGCATTGCCGCCGCCAGCTCGCCGATACGGAAGCAACCGGTTGCTACAACAGGAGTTGTCTTCATGAAGCTGACTGCCTCCTGCACCATTTCTTCGTCCATCGTACCACCGAAGAATACAGGCTTATAGCCATTTTCCGCAAGAATATCCGCTACCTTGGCAAAGCGCTCCGGCGCCCAGCGCTTGGTAACAACAGCACTGCCGATGTTAAAGCCCACCAGCTTGTCCGAAGCGAACACACCGTGCTCGCGCCAGAAATCTTCTGCATGCTGCTTATATTCCTCGCTCGGGAAAATCTCCAGACCGTTATGCTCCAGCTTCTTGACGCCAAGCTGCGTCAGCACATCAAGATACATATCCGCCGCGTGAATTTTGCGGTTAAGCGGTGTAAACACATCCCAAAGCGGTTTGAACATGGTGTGCGTTGTACCGCACCGCAATTTCACTTTGGTAAAAGCATCAATAAAGCTGCAACGCTCATTCGGATGCAGGTTAATCAGCACATCAAAGTCCATCTTGCTCAGACGGCGGGCACAGGCCATCAGCGCCAGCAGGCTGTTGTCCTTGCCCTTCTTATCAATCGTGATAACCTCATCTAAATAAGGATTGTGTAACACTACATCCTTCAGCTTCTCATCTGCCAGAAATGTAATATGCGCATCCGGTGCCGCCTTACGCAGCGCATGGATAAAAGGCGTGGTCAGCGTCAGGTCTCCCAAATGCATCAAAAATGTTACCAATATTTTTTTGCCATTTAATTCTACAGCTTGTGCCATCAGCCTTCTGCCACCTTTTCCTGATAAATTTTATAAACCATTTCCGGCGTTATATCATGCATACAATGCCAGTTATCACATTTTTTCTTTAAGCAGCCTGCGCATTTTGCCGGTGAAAGCAGTACCGTGGAATTTTTGCTGCCGTATGGTCCGGTGCGGTCAGCCTTCGTAGGTCCGTACATCGCCACGAGCGGCTTTTTCAGTGCCGCCGCAAAATGCAGCGGACCGGTATCCGCACTGATATAGAAGCTGCAGCCCTTTATCAGCGCCGCCAGCTCACGCAGGCTTGTCTGTCCCGTCAAATCGATAACCAGCGAGCTCGCTGTGCCTTCGGCAATCTTCTGCCCCTTGACAGCATCATCAGGTCCGCCTGCTAGCACCACAGCAGTACCGTCAGCCGTCAGCTTTTTCGCCAGCTCAATATAATGCTCGACAGGCCATTCCTTCGTCCACCAGCGTGCTCCGGGAACAATCACAACGTAATCGCCGCCCTGCCAACCTGCCTCCTGCAGCTTATGCTGCACAGAAGCGGTTTCCTTACTCAAATCCGGCATCGGGAATTCCACATCATCCAACGAATCAACCTTAGCACCAAGATAACGAGCTACGTCAAGATAGCGCTCAATAACATGGTCCTTGCTATGACTTCCGCCAATCGCCTTGCTCACAAGGCCGCTGCCCTCGCGCATTTCGCAATAGCCGATGCGATTATCGCAACCGCTGATAGCAGCCAGTACTGCGCTTTTGAAAAGGCCCTGCATATCTATCACCAGGTCAAAATGCTTGCTATGCAGCAAAGAGCGCATTTCGCAAAAATATTTCAGCTTATCACTGAAGCCCAGCTTATTAAATTTTACCTTATCAAAATAAAGCACCTCGTCAATCACCGGCGGATCCGGTACAAATCCGGCAAACTGCGGATGTACCAGCCAGGTGATTTTTGCCTTGGGATAACGCTTGCGCAGCGCTGCCGCAAACGGCAAAGTGTGCAGGATGTCACCCAAGGAACTCATTTTGATTAACAGGATATTCCGATACTCCATTATCATCTCTCGCTTACAATATTTTTTACGAAATCCAGCAGATTGCCGCCCGTGTAAAGATAACCTTCTACACCGGCAGCCTCCGCTGCTTCCACATCGCGCTTACTGTCACCGACTAAGAAGCTCTGCTCCTTGTCGATATCATATTCTGCCAGCGCCTGCAGCAGCATTCCCGGTTTGGGTTTGCGACAATCGCACACACCGGTATATTCCGGCACGCTGCCCTCGGGATGATGCGGGCAGTAATAGATTTTTTCTATTTTACCGCCTGCCGCAGTAATTTCACGCTGCATATAAGCATGCAGCTCATTCATCTGCTCTACTGTATAATAACCACGCGCAATACCGCTTTGGTTCGTTACAATAAAAATTTTATAGCCAAGCTGCGACAGATACGCCACAGCCTCGCGTGCACCGTCAATCCAGCGCAGGTCCTCAATTTTGTAGAGATAGGCTACATCAACATTGAGTACGCCGTCCCTATCGAAAAATACCGCCTTAGCCTTCATAAACGTAGTAACCGCCGGTCTTGTCGAGAAGCTGGCAATATTCCTCGGCAGCTTCTTCAATCGGAGTAAAGCCTCCGTCATAGCCTGCTGCCAAAAGGTTGGTGTCATCTGCTTCAGTAAAGCTCTGGTATTTACCCTTCAGTACTTCAGGGAACGGTACATATTCCAGCTCGCCGCTGCCAAAGTGATTCAGCACAGCCTTCGCCAGAGTATTGAACTGATGCGCATGGCCGGTACCGCAGTTGAAAATACCGCTGATTTCCGGATGATCCCAGAAGTAGAAGTTTACCTTAACAACGTCTTTTACATACACAAAGTCGCGGGTATGCTCTCCCGGGCCATAACCGGCGTACTCGCCAAACAGGCGTACCTTATGTTCTGCTTTCCATTGGTTATACATTTGGTAAATCATGGAAGCCATTTTGCCCTTATGATTCTCCTGGGGGCCATATACGTTGAAATAACGCAGACCTACTACCTGGCTTTGTGCCTGAGGCAGCAGACGGCGCAGATAGTTGTCGAAGAACAGCTTGGAGAAAGCATAAACATTCAGTGCTTCCTCGCAGGCAGGCTCTTCACGGAAGCCATGAGCACCGCTACCATAGGTAGAAGCAGAAGAAGCATACATCATCTGAATCTTTCTGTCGAGGCAGAAATGCAGCACATTTTTAGTATACTCAAAGTTGTTTTCCATCATGTATTTGCCATTATATTCCATTGTATCGGAGCAAGCGCCCTCATGGAAAATAACGTCGATTTTTTCATGATTGAATTTGCCTGCCTTCAGTGCATCCATGAAAGCATACTTATCCATATAATCCTTAACCTTCAGGCCTTGGATATTTTTGAATTTAACCATGTTGGTCAGGTTATCGACAACAAGAATGTCATCAATACCACGGTCATTTAAGCCTTTAACAATATTACTGCCGATAAAACCGGCACCACCAGTTACGATAATCATAATTTGCCCTCCTTAACCATTTTGGCAATCTTTTCCACCACACCGGTTGTGGAATAACCGTCTTCAAATTCTATAATGCGCACTTCACCGGCATATTCACGGCCGGCAACCTCCTCAGGCTTGTAATCACCGCCCTTGACGAGAATATCGGGACGAATTTTCTCAATCAGCTCAGTCGGAGTATCCTGATCAAACAGCACTACCGCATCTACGCAGGCCAGCGCTGCAAGTACACGCGCACGGTCCAGTTCATGCACCAAAGGTCTTGTTTCGCCCTTCAGACGGCGTACGGAGGCGTCCGTATTCAGGCCGACAATCAGGTGCTTGCCAAGGTTGCGCGCCTTCTCCAGATATGTTACATGGCCTACATGCAGAATATCGAAACAGCCGTTGGTGAACACAATCTTTTCGCCGCATGCTCTCCAGGTTGCTGCCAGAGAAGCAATCTCCTGCCAGCTCAGCGTGCGATAGCCACGGCCCTGCTTGCGTTCCTCCGTCAGCAAATCTTTCAGCAGCTCGTCACGGTGCACCGGATAAGTGCCAACCTTGGCCACAACAATTCCTGCAGCACGGTTTGCCATATAAACAGCATCAGCCAACGCCAGCTTGCCTGCAACACCTGCCAGAAGCGTAGCCGCCACCGTATCACCAGCACCGGAAACATCAAACACCTCAATGGCGGTAGCAGGGCTGTGCAGCACCTGCTCAGCGTTAACCAGGCTCATGCCGCGCTCACTGCGGGTAACAACAACATTTTTGATATGGAATTTTTCGCGTGCAGCCTGCGCCATGCTGACAACGGCTTCATCAGAGTTTTCACGCTGACAGCCGGCAGCCTCACACATTTCCTTTAAATTAGGCGTAATAAAATCACAGCCGTCATACTTAGACCAGTCTGCTCCCTTAGGATCAATCAACACCAGTATATCATAGGCCTTGCCTTGAGCAATCACCCATTGGCAAAAATCATCCGAGCAGACACCCTTGGCATAATCGGAAACAATAATTCCATCCAAGCCTTCATCAAGCAAACCTGCCAACCAATGACGCAACTCTATGATTTCTTCGGGGAACAAATCGCCGGTTTCTTCAAAATCAAGTCGCAGCATTTGCTGATTGCCGCCCAAAACACGCAGCTTGGTAATAGTCTTGCGGCGTTTGCTTTTCACCAGTCCCTGATGATTGATGCCTGCATCATCCATCAGCTTTTCCAGCAGCAGACGGTTTTCATCATCACCTGTCACACCGCCCATAAAAACCTGACATTCCAGATGCGCCAGATTGGCAGCAACGTTGGCCGCACCGCCCAGCACAGAATTTATCTTTGTAATACGTGTTACCGGTACAGGTGCTTCCGGAGAAATGCGTTT
Source organism: Phascolarctobacterium sp. Marseille-Q4147 (assembly GCF_017968825.1). Taxonomy (NCBI): domain Bacteria; kingdom Bacillati; phylum Bacillota; class Negativicutes; order Acidaminococcales; family Acidaminococcaceae; genus Phascolarctobacterium; species Phascolarctobacterium sp. Marseille-Q4147. The sequence goes on from NZ_CP072874.1 coordinate 514,101, forward strand.
AACCTCCCCCTGGAAATATCTGTCCAGCATCACATCGCCGATAACAGCAATGCGTACATTTTTAATCTGTTCCGCTAAAAAAGTTGTTACAGCTAAATCAGCCAAATTATTCACCATCCACCAGCTCACATAAAATGTGGCCTATCAAAATATGCATTTCCTGCGCACGGGCAGTAACCTTCGCCGGCACAGCGATGCATTCGTCGCACAGCAGCTTCATTTTGCCGCCGCCCTCAGCCGTCATGCCTACGCAGAAAACACCCATGCTCTTGGCCAGCTCAACAGCTTCCACAACATTAGCGCTGTTGCCGCTAGTAGAAATGCCTACCAGCACATCTCCCGGACGTGCGAGTGCCTGCACCTGACGTACGAAAACCTTATCATAGCCGTAATCGTTGCCGACAGCAGTCAGAATGGAGGTATCTACCGTCAGTGCGATAGCAGGCAGACCGGCGCGTTCCTTTTGAAAGCGGCCTACAAATTCAGCAGCCAGATGCTGGCTGTCAGCGGCACTGCCGCCGTTGCCGCAGAACAAAACCTTGTTGCCATTGGCCAGCGCCTTTTTTACTTCTGCAGCAATACGCTCAATCTGTGCCAGGATATCGCTGTTCATCACAGCATTTGCCACCTGCAGATGGTCCAGAAAGCGTTGCTTAATAATCTCTTTCATTTTCTACCTCATTACCAGTTTACAAAATCAAATTTAGCTTCAAAAGCACTGTCCTTATTATCAGTATCTTTATGCTTGTAAATCAAGGAAAGCTGCCAGCAGCAGAACTTATGCGTCCAGCTGTATCTTGTTTCATAATTTTTCTTTTGGTCTAAATCGTAACGGTTGACAATGGTAAAGCTGTTTTTGTCATCCATAATATATTGCAGGCCATTGCGAAGCTCTTTTGCCATATCAGGCTGATCGTAGGTAAATACATCTGTCGTAAAATCTTCACGATAATAGCCAACCCAGGTATTCCAATGCGGACTGATTTTCTGGGCTAAGGTTGCATAATAAACATTAGTGGATTCTACAGAATCATCTGCGCTCTCGCGTGTCCACTTCTTACCGATTGTCAAATCTAAAGAGGTTTTTTTACTGTTGAACAGATAAATGCGGTCATGGTTAAGGAAGGCACCATATTCTGTATGCCAGCTCTTACGTCCGGTATCATCATTTTTCCACAGACCACGTTCAAAGTAAGCACTGTAGGATAAGGGCAAACCTGGTGCAATATGATGATTTTTATAGTCAAAGCGGATATTGTTCTGCTTCTCTACCCATTCATCATCGTCCTCATACCAGCCGTTTTCATAGGTAACCTTAAAGTTGCGCTCGTTATGCTCCAGGCCGTAAACAGGCTTATAGCCGGCCTTGCTGTAATAATTCAAATCAGCGTAAATTATGTCTTTATCTCCTAAAGGACGCTCGTAGGAAAGATTTACATAGGTACCCTTGTCGCTGTCCTTAAAGCCGATATGCGGCAGAATACGTTCCTTGGATTTTTCCGTCAGGCTATTTTCCCAATAATCACGGGAATAGATATGCTTGCCGCGTACATAAACCTTGACATCGCGGGCTACCATTTTATCATGAGGATAAATTTCAAAGGTCTTTGCCTTGATTTCAAGACATTTAGGATGCTTTACTGCCGGACAACGGCTCGTAGAACCTCCCTCATCAAGAACCATCTTATCAGGATAAATTTCGGCATGAGGCGCAGCAAAGAAATCTTTGCCGTTCTTACCGGTCAATTTTTTCATTTCACCGGTTTTATTGTTAAAGTTATAATGGCCCCAGGCAGCCTGTGTTTCGCTGGCACCCTCTACCAGCTTGCCACCCTCCAGCAGCCAGATATCGCCGGTTTTCATATTACCTTTGACCTGCGTTGTATAAATATCCTGACCGTTCTGCGATACCTTGATATTGCCCTCGGCATGAAAATCACCGCTGACAGTATCATATTCGGCATGTTCACCGGTCAGACGAATCGGCAGCCCCTGCTGCTTTTCTGCATCCAGCTTCTCGCGATGAGGCAATGCAGCATTCGGCTCACTGACAGAAACCGGGCTCAGCATACTATCGCTGTTGCTGTTGCTAAACTGTTCTGCATAAACAGGCATACACATGCCCAAAGCTAATGTGGCAGCTATAAAAGTCTTATTCATACGAAAAAACTCCTTCTCTATAATTGCAAATGAAAAATTTCATAATAATCCACTTAACATTATACCATAAAAAAAGCAAAAGCTCACTCGAAAGAGTGAGCTTTTCACGTATAATTTTCGATTTTATTCCTGATATACTGCTCCCTGCAGGGTAGTATCTGCAGCAGTTTGCACATAGGTTTCACAGCCAACCGGGATAGTCACACTGTTTCCCTTAACAAAGGCACCGCCAACCAGGCCTACAGGACCAAGAATAATCATACCGCCGATAGCAGCTCCGGCTGCACCGGCAATGCTTTCAGCCTTTTGTTTAGCAAGCTCGCCTACAGTAACGGGAATCTTGGTTCCGTCCACACCATAGATGCAGGTAAAGTCAATATCGATGCGGCCATCCTTACCGAAAATACCGGGCTGAACAACCTTCTTAACTTCACCGATACCGGTTGCCCCCTTCGGCAGCACCAGTACGTCGTTTACATACAGGTTATCCGCTGCCTTAAAATGAACTACATCACCCTTACGGCTCATTTTAGTGCTCAGCTCAGAGGTAAAAGCAATTTTAAAAACAGAATCCTTCGGAAGCACTACCTGCTGTACAGGCACATTGCCATCAATATAAGAAGCGAGCTTCAGCAGACTTTCCAGACGACCGCTCAAAGAACCTGTCTGGTTCTGACCATAAAGCAGCTTTTCCGTAGCTTCAATACGGTTTTTGGCTGCGCCACCGGACATGCTTTCGTTCATCTTCCATTCTACTACATTAAGCTTAGTAGCAAAGGAAGCCTCTCCGTTATCAGGAGTACCTTCAAGGTAATCGTACATATTATCAACGCGGTTTATAATAGCATCGCTGGTAATAGTTCCGTAAACGTCATCCTCAAGACTGTCCATACGCTGCAGCAGGGAACCGCTTTGCTCCGTACCATAAAGCATTTTTTCCATGGCACCAATTTTTTCAGCCATGGGAACAGCAGCATCAGCTGCAAAGCCCGGGATTACCGTTGTAAAGCAAAAGATAAAGGTCAACAATAAAGTTGCAAGCTGTTTTTTCAATTTTCTTACCTCCAATCAGAGCTATATATTTTTATTATAGCATGTTTTGTCTAAAAAAAACAGAGGTTCTCTTCTGAACCTCTGCTTTATCCAATGTAAAATTTGCATCATTTGTTACTATAAATAATATTGCAGACAGCTTTTGTGCCTATATTACAAACCAAACAAGTAATATTTTATTTTTTATAGCTGTCAACAGCAGCCTTAACAGCAGCCTTCATTTCATCCATTTTAGCAAAGCGACGACGGTGCTGTGCTCTTTTTGACGGCTTCAGCTCTTCCATAGATTTGCGGTGTTCCGCAGTCGGCATAATGTAGAAGCGGCGATCTGAGCAGATAACACCCTCGCACTCCTGCCAGAAGGCACCGAAATCAGTCTTCAGCTTACGGTCTACACGTACATGGTTCATAGCGTAATAGCCGTCATTAGTAACAGCGAAAATATTTTCAACGCCTATAGCCTTAGCAAAGCAGCGTAAGCCATAAAACATCAGGTTTTTGGTACGATAGCCAAAGAAAGCCTTTGTCATACCCTTAATCAGCTCATTACCGTTCTGCGGTCCCTGCAGGGCACCAATATAAATAACATTCTTGCCGTCTGTTTTATTTTTTGCCAGCCAGAACATGATCTGGTATAAAGGCTCACCTTCATAGAATAAAGCCAAAGACATGCAGCCTTCCTTGCGTTGGCCGGCATGAAACCACAGCTGCAGCGTCAGAGGTCTGTCATCGTAGGAATCCTCCCACAGCTGCACCATTTCACCCTTGCTATACAATTTATCCATCAGCTCCGGCTTGAACAGCTCTTCCATAATCAGCAGATGATTTTGCACCAGTTCTACACGTTCGTCCCAAGTTGAGCCTTTGTAAAAAAATGCTCTGGTGGTCTGTTCCAAAAGCGCAGGTGCTCCCTGCAGCCAAGCCTGACGATTACTGTTAGCATCAAAAAAATTCAGTAAGCTATCAACCGAGCTGCTATGCATAGCACAACGCGCACGGAAAACAACATAACGCTTCATTTCCTTCAAAATATGTATCTTATATAATCTTTTACCGACATATTCTAAAATATTCTTGTCCATCAGTTACCTCTAGAAATATTATAATTATCTATATTATAGCATAGTTCAGAATGATAAGCATCAAGCATTCTTGCTAAAATATGTTTATGTGTTAAAATCTTTATGACAACCGTTTTACAGGGTGGTATTGCCTTCATTCACTTAAGAATGGAGGTGATGTCTATGGTATATTTTACATTCCAGGATCTTATGATTTTCGGTATGTTTATACTGGCATTGCTGACGTTCATTTTTCAGAACCGAAAGTAAATCGCACATAGAAAAACCGCCTCTGTAATTTACCAGATTCCGAGGCGGCTTTTCAAGTCAATTCAACTGGCAACCCACCTTTGCGGGCGGTTGTCTTTTTCTATATTTAATATATCACATTCATACTATTTTTTCAAGTAATGACTCAGTGCTTTCTCATATGCTCTTCGAGATACTGACCGACAATTTTAACTGCACAGTAATCACCGCACATGGAGCAAGCCTCATCATCGGATTTGTTCTTGCGGCAGCGATATTCCTTAGCCTTTACCGGGTCGATAGCCAGATCAAGCTGAGCCGGCCAATCAAGAACCTTACGTGCTCTTGCCATCTTCAGGTCCCACTCCCATGCCTGCTTGTTGCCGTTAGCCAAATCAGCGGCATGAGCAGCGATACGGGTAGCGATTACACCCTCGCGCACGTCATTTAAGTCAGGCAGGCCCAAATGCTCTGCCGGAGTTACGTAGCACAGGAAGTTAGCACCGCTGACAGCAGCAAGAGTGCCGCCGATAGCACTGGTAATATGATCATAGCCGGGAGCAACGTCAGTTACGAGAGGTCCGAGCACATAGAACGGTGCGCCGTGGCACAGGCGTTTTTGCAGCTGCATGTTCGCAGCAATCTGGTTGTAGGGCACGTGGCCGGGGCCTTCTACCATAACCTGTACGCCCTTATCCCAAGCGCGTTGTGTCAATTCGCCCAGATTGAGCAGCTCCTGAATCTGCGCTCTGTCGGTAGCATCAGCAATACAGCCGGGACGCAGACCATCGCCAAGGCTGATGGTTACATCATATTCGGCACAGATATCAAGAATTTCATCATAGTATTCATACAACGGGTTTTCTGCTTCATTGTGCAGCATCCAGCCGGTGATAAAGCTGCCGCCGCGGCTGACAACGTCCATAACGCGTCCTTCGTCGATGAGTGCCTTCAGCACATTTTTGTTAATACCGCAATGAATGGTCATGAAGTCAGCACCATCTGCAGCCTGTTGGCGAATAACATCGAAAATATCTTCCTTAGTCATCTCAACCACTGCGCCACGCTTCTTAATGGTTTCTACAGTTACCTGATACATCGGTACAGTGCCAACCATTACGGTAGATGCCGCAATAATTGCCTGACGAGATGCACTGATATTGTTGCCGGTAGAAAGGTCCATAACAGAATCCGCACCTGCGTCAATAGCAGCCTGCAGTTTTGCCAGCTCCGGTTCCGGATCAGGATAGCTGCTGGAAGTACCGATGTTAGCGTTAACCTTTACGGTAAGGCCGGTACCAACACCGCGCGGAATAATATTTTTATGATTGATGTTACAGGGAATAGCAATAGTACCGTTTGCTACGCCTTCGCGAATAAACTCCGCAGTTACATGCTCCTGTTCTGCTACAATTTTCATTGCTTCGGTAATCACACCTTGGCGTGCTAATTGCATTTGTGTTGCCATATTTTTTCCTCCTTAATAATTAAAAGACCGCCTTCCTGTCGGAAAGCGGTTGAATTGTCTTTTTGCAGAAATCTGCTCGCTTTCCTACGCTGGTTTTAACCAGATTCAGGTTCAAAGGGTCGGACATCAGTCCTCTCAGCAAATTGCGCCCCTAGCGGTTACGTTATTTTGTTTACATGCTTACTTTAACATGAACAGCGAAAATACGCAAGTTAAATATGCACAACTTGCAAAAAAACTGGCAGTGTGCTATATTATAGATGAAAAGTGACAACTGCCCACAAGGTGGGTTGCCCGCTAAGAAACAGAAGAGCTGCCCTTACCGGTCAAAGTATTGGGGCAGCTTTTCTATGTGCATTTCACTTACGGTTCTGAAACACGAACGTCAGCAATGCCAGTATAAACATACCGAAAATCATAAGATTCTGGAATGTAAAATATACCATAGACATCACCTCCATTCTTTAAGAATGAAGGCAACACCACCCTGTACCACAGTTGTCAAAATCATTTTATCACATAAACATATTTTTAGCAATACTCTGTAACCTACGTTACAAATCTGCTAAAAAAAGTGTATACACAAAAAATCTTTATAAAAACACTTGACTCTAAAAACAGGCGTGCTATAATCATCTACAAATCACATTACGCAACGCAATGATGGAGAAGCAATGTGCAGGTCTTTTCAGAAAGCTGGCGGTTGATGCAAGGCAGCAGCGAAGCACATCAGTTCCGCTCCGAAGCGGCAAATGACGAATTTGACGGGTGCGCCCGATACAGCGTTCAAAGTTGGCCATAGGCAAATTGGGTGGCACCGCGAGCAGTCCTCGTCCCAAGATAGGGATGAAGGGCTTATTTTTTTAGGTAAAGCAATTTGGCAATGGCAATTTGGGTGGTACCGCGAGATAAAGGCAAGCTCGTCCCAAAGGGATGTGCTTGCCTTATTTATTTTCAGGAAGAAGGAAAGAATATATGAAAAGAGCATATAATTTTAACGCCGGTCCCTCCGCTATGCCGCTCGAGGTATTACTGGAAGCGCAGGAAGAATTCTTAAACTACAAAAACACCGGCATGAGCATCATTGAAATGAGCCATCGCAGTAGTGAATACGCTGCCATGCATGCAGAAACAAAACAGCTGCTGCGCGAGCTGATGGAAATCCCCGAGGACTACGAGATTATGTTTATCCAAGGCGGCGGCAGTACCCAATTTTTGATGACAGCTGCCAATTTCCACACTAAAAAATATGCCGCTTATGTTAACACCGGTGTTTGGGCCAAGAAGGCCATGGCGGAAGGAAAATTCTACGGCGAGGTTTACGAAGCTGCTAGCAGCGCCGACAAAAACCACAGCTACATTCCGCAGGAGTTCACACTCCTCCCCGATACTTCTTATGTACACCTTACAGCCAACAACACGATTTACGGCACCGAGTACAAAGAATTTCCCAAATTCGACGTTCCCGTTATCTGCGATATGTCCAGCGACATTCTTTCGCGCAAAGTGAACGTTAAGGATTTTGATCTTATCTACGCAGGAGCGCAAAAGAATCTTGGTCCTGCAGGCGTAGTTATCGTCATCGCCAAGAAAAGCTTTTTGGCGACAGCGCGTGAGGATCTGCCTACTATGCTGAAGTACAGCACCTTCGCCAATAACGATTCTTTGTACAATACACCGCCTGTCTTTGCCATTTATATGGTTAACAAAACTCTGCATTGGATTAAAAAGCAGGGTGGCGTAAATGCTATTGCCAAGAATAATGCAGCAAAGGCTAAGCTCATTTATGACGTTATCGATAACAGCAACGGTTTTTACAAGGGTCATGCGGCTCCCGAAGCTCGTAGCAATATGAACATTACCTTCAATCTGGCTACGCCGGAAATGGAGAAGGATTTTGTAGCTAAGGGCAAGGCTGCAGGCTTTGTCGGTATCGGCGGTCATCGTTTGGTCGGCGGCTGCCGCGCCAGTGCCTACAATGCTGTGCCGCTGGAGGCCTGCAAGGCTTTAGCAAAGTTTATGGAAGAATATATGAAGGAAAACAAAACTAATAAATAATTTTCAATTCATAATCTATCAGATATACACAACCCTTCCGTCTGCTCACTTCGTTCGCAGCCACCTTCGCTATACTAAGACCCATTTTTCATGCAATGAAAAATGCTGGTCGTGTTATACTCGAAGAGTATTTCAGGGAAGATATAAACTTCTTGCCCAATATTGACGTTCACAAGCTCGCCTATCTGTTATATGCTCCCTGCGTCGCAAAGCGACATTAGCACGACCAACAGTTTCTCGCGGCGCATAGCTTGCGACAAACTGGGCCTTAGCGTCAAGGGAGCTGGCATCGCCAAAGGCGATGACTGAGGGTTGTTCAATAACCTACAAATTATACATAAAGGAGATAAATCACCATGAAAATTTTTGTCAGCAACGATATCAGCGAAAAAGGCGTGGCTCTGCTGCGCGAACATTTTGATGTAGATGTAATGCCCAACATGAAACCGGATGAGCTTATCAAAGTTATCAACAATTACGATGGTCTGGTAACCCGCAGCATGACCAAGGTAACCAAAGAGGTTATTGAAGCCTCCACCCGTCTGAAGGTTATCGGCCGTGCCGGCGTTGGCGTCGATAACATCGATATCCCTGCCGCTACTGCTAAAGGCATTGTTGTACTCAACACACCGGAAGGCAACACCATGGCAGCTACCGAGCACACCGTTGCTATGATGATGGCTATGACTCGTCACATTCCGCAGGCCCATCAATCCATTCAGGAAGGCAAATGGGACCGCAAATCCTTTGACGGCATTCAGGTACAGGGCAAAACCTTGGGCATCATTGGTGTCGGCCGTATCGGCAGCCGTGTTGCCAAACGTATGCAGGCTATGGAAATGACCACCATTGGTTACGACCCGTATATTACTGAAGAACGTGCGCATCAGGTTGGCGTTGAGCTGGTTGATTTTGACACCCTGCTGGCTAAATCCGATTACATCACCATTCACACTCCGCTCACCAAAGAAACGGAAAAAATGCTGAACGCCGAAGCTATTGCTAAAATGAAGGACGGCGTGCGTATCGTTAACTGCGCCCGTGGCGGCTGCATGGATCCCGAAGCTATTGCCGAAGGCGTAAAATCCGGTAAAATTGCCGGCGCTGCTATCGACGTTTATCCGACCGAACCGCTTACTAAAGAAAATAACCCCTTCCTGGGCCTGTTCAACGTTGTACAAACTCCGCATCTCGGTGCTTCTACCATCGAAGCACAAATCGGCGTAGCTGTTGATGTTGCTTACGGCGTAATCGATGCTCTCGAAGGCCGTCCGGTTATGACCGCCGTTAATATGGCGCCTATTCCGAAAAGCGTGGCAGCAGTTATCCAACCGTACTTCAAACTGGCAGAACGCATGGGCACTGTTGGCATCTATCTGGCAGACGGACCGATTAAGAGTGTTGAGGTGGAATACACCGGCGCGCTTGCCGAAACAGAAACCCAGGCACTCACCACCGCCTTCCTCAAAGGCCTGCTGAACCCGATTCTGCAGGAAAGCGTTAACTTTGTCAATGCTCCCGGCATCGCCAAAAAACGCAATCTGGAGGTTAAAGAGGTTAAGGCTAACAAGCCTGGTTACTTCACTACTGCTATCAATGTAAAAATTGCTACTGCCAAGGGCACACATAAAATTGAAGGCACCCTGTTCGACGGCAAGCAGCCTAAGATTGTACAAATCGACCAATATCATGTTGACTTCAATCCCGAAGGCTACCTGCTGTTGGCACCGCACATCAACAAGCCTAATATGATCGGTCAGATGGCTACTATTCTTGGCAGCGCAGGCATCAACATCAACGGCATGCAGGTTGGCAGCACTCCTAAATCCGACACCAACATTATGGCGATTGCTGTTGGCGATGACATTCCGAACGATATCATGCTGCAGCTGCGTGGTGTGGAAGGCATTATTGACGTTAAGCTTATCAACTGCGAAGGCTAAGACTGTTAGCTAAATAAATTACAGCGAGGAAATTCTATGAGAATAATTTTAGTCCGACATGGTGAAACAACCTGGAATATAGAAGGCAGATACCAAGGGCAGGAGGATACGCCGCTGAGCGAGCGTGGCCTGCGCCAAGGCCACCTGCTGGCCGAGGGTTTGCACCACATTCCTATTGATGTGTGCATCTCCAGCCCGCTGCAGCGCTCCTATCAGACCTGTAAGTTTTGCGCTGACCTGCACAAGCTACCGGTGGCGACAGATGAGCGTCTGCTGGAAATCAATCATGGCAGTTGGGAAGGCGTACTGGCGCCGGAAATTGCCAAGCAATTTCCGCAGGAGTTTGCTCTGTGGCACACCCAGCCGCACCTGGTACAAATGCCTGACGGAGGCGAAAGCCTGGAGGATGTACGCAAGCGTGCGCGCGCTGCCTTTGATGACTATGCAGAAAAATATGCCAACAAAACAGTGCTGGTTGCCGCACATGATGCAGTAAATAAGGCGATTATCTGCGATTTGCTGGGCCTTGATATGTCGCACTTCTGGCAGATTAAGCAGGATAACACCTGTATCAATGTATTAGAATATAACGATGGTATTTGGCGCGTAGTGTTGCTGAACTCCACCAATCATTTAGGTTTCCTGTTCAGCGGTATTGAGCAGGCCGGCCTGTAATTTAACAAAGCAAAACTACCGTCCTGCGCAGCATAGCTGTGAGGGCGGTAGTTTTTTGTCTTTCTTGTCAAAAATTTGTTTACATGATACAATAATAAGGACAACCGTGTTGCAGGGTGGCGTTGCCGAAATTCCGTTGGAATGGAGGTGATGTCTATGGTATATTACACCTTCCAGGATCTTATGATTTTTGGTATGTTTATACTGGCATTGCTGACGTTCATTTTTAAGAACAAAAAGTAAAATGCACATAGAAAAACCGCCTCTGTAATTTGCTGTTCACCGAGGCGGATTTTTCTGACCCTTTGAATTGGCAACCCACCTTGTGGGCGGTTGTCTTTCTATTTTTATTATACCACATCCAAATAATTTTGCAACACAAAGCCCCCTCACCTTTCGGCGAGGGGGCCTTTATACGCGCGTGTATTATTTTATGTTACTTGCTAATCGTTAAATTAGAAAGTGAAGGTCAGGTCAGCCCAAACGCGTTGGTCATCAACCTTGCTGTCCAGTTTGCTTTCGGTGTCGTAGTAAACTACAGTACCAACGATGTTTTTAGCGAAGGTGTAGTTAGCGCCAACGCCATAGCCTTTGAAGCCATCGTTCGCATAATCAGCAAACACATTAGCATCAGTAGTATGAGCAACATAAGTCATACCACCTTGATCATAGTAATTAGCGAACAGACCCCAAGAACCAGCTTCGGAAGCTTCAGCACCTTTGTAGGCCAAACCAGCAGTCCAGCCGTCGGACCCAATACCTTTAACATCTTCGTCTTTATAGCTTGCATCACCCTTCAGATACATACCAGACAGAACAAAGTCACCCATGGTATAATCGCCACCAACATACCAAATAGCATTGTCGTAGCCTTCACCAATTTGTTTATAACTACCATCAGTAGTGTCGTCACTCCAACCATCTTTATACATATCTTTGAAGTTTACATAACCACCCATGAAATTGAAGTTACCCATAGCAGCTGTTAATTCTGCACCTGCATAGTTACCATAAGAAGCACTGCTTGCTTCACCGAATTTATTAGCTACTTCTGCATCAGTTGCTTTGCCAGCAAAACCAGTCAGTTTAACTTTATCGCCATAGGAAACTTCAACACCATCAACGCGAGCATCATAAAGGTTACCATTTGCCAAGAATGCATTGTAACGACCAGCAGTTACAGCCAAGCCACCCAGTTTACCTTCAACATATGCACGAGCAAAGGAAGTATCCTCCTCGCCATTATTGTTGTCAAAATCTTGAGTGTTCTCAATCATACCGGTGTAGGACCAGTCATCGTTAACTTGACCAGTTACCCAAATACGGGAACGCAGATCATTTTCATGGTTGCTGTCATTACCATTTTCGCCATCAACATCTTTGCTCATGTATTTGTAACGCAGTTCGCCGGTTACTTTTACGTTGTCAGTTTTTTTCTCCAGGTTAGCAACGCGAACGCCCAGGTTGTCCAGTTCGTCAGCGAATTCAGCAGCCAGTTTATCAACGTTAGCGCCTTTAGCCATTGCTTTAGCAACGATTTGAGCCATTTCATAACGGGTCATCAGTTTGTCGCCACCGAAGGTGGAGTCGCCGTAGCCTTCGATTACGCCGGCAGCAGCCAGTTTGTTGATGCTGTCATAAGCCCAGTGACCAGCAGGAACGTCAGAGAACGGGTTAGCAGCGTATGCGGAAGCAGTTACGCCCAGAGCCATAGCCATAGCTAATACTAAAGATTTTTTCATTTTAATTTCCTCCTTTAGGAAAATACATTTGAAAAATTCTGCTACGCTTCTTCGCCTTGGCTTTGATACTCGGCTCGCCGCATCTTTCAGTAAGAGTTGCCTTGTTTCCTCTACCATACTCCTTGCAGTCTGCGTTTTTCGCTGCCCTCAGCAGTTAGCATAAGCAAATTTTTCATGACTCTATTGTACCACTTTTATAACTATACTACAAGGGTTTCACAAATTTTTCTTAAATTTGGCAAATAGAGAAGCTCTCCTTCTCAAATAATCATTTATATAATAACTTTCCTTCGAAGCTATTTGCTCGCAATTAAAAATCGCCTCTGCAATAATTGCAGAGGCGGTTCGATGTTTAAACTAACTCAGTATAAGAATTATTTAACACGCAGAGCACGGTCTACTTCGATGCGCACTGCACGGCCGAATTCTTCATGAGTCCAATCCCAACGGCTGGTCAGAGCTTCAGGGATGGTTTTGTCGCTGTAAATGCGATGCTCGTAAGCTTTACCGGTGAGCTTGTTGTAAGCAACTGCATAGCCTTGCAGATCGATTTGCAGTCTGCGTTCTTCGCTGGAATCAATAGCTTTGTCATCCAGCTTGTCCAGCTGAACAGCGATAACGATGTCAACATCGCCATCTTTAGCAATCTTTTCCAGAGTTGCAGCACTGGGAACCTTGTTGCCAATCTTAGCAGCATCAATAACAGCGGTCAGCTTATCGTTTTCTACTACTACAAAGCCTTTTTTGCTGTTCAGAACAGACAGAGCGTTTTTGTAGAAAACCTGATTTGCCAGCTCATCCCCGCCTTCAACATTGTTGATCAAAGGCAACAGAGCAACACTTGCAGCTTCAGCAGCACCAAAGCAAGGAATGCTGAAGCAGATAGCCATAACGGTCATCAATAAATAACGTAAAACTTTTTTCATTCTTATTCCTCCAGACGCATTAGTATAATGCAGAATATAGGTATATTTTAGCATAAATTTAGGGAAAAATACAGTGTTTGCTTAAAATTTTCTGACTAGGTAGTCATTGGAGTAAATTGCGTTCTATATCCCAACAAACCTCTTGAAAATTGTCTTCCAATTGCTGATTGGTATAACGCAACACCTTTAAGCCATATTCCTGTAAAACCTGCGTACGTTCCACATCATAAGCTATTCCCTGTTCCGTATAATGCTGCTTGCCATCAATTTCTATAACAAGTTTGGCTGCGTGGCAGTAGAAATCGACGATGAATCTGTCAATAATACGTTGTCTGTACCACTTTAATCTATGGTTTCTTAAATAAAAATACCATAAATTCCATTCTTGTTGTGTCATATTTTTCCTTAATTCATCTGCTCGTGATTTTAGCTTTTTATCATATCCGTTAAAAAGTCGCTTATTGTATTTCATCGTCATACCTCATTTTGTAATTTTCTGAAATTTTATTCTATTCTATTTTATTATATGAAGCGTTAAATGTCAACTAAAATGCGCAACCCTTCCGTCTGCTCGCTTCGCTCGCAGCCACCTCCCCTTTCAGGGGAGATATTAACTTCTTGCCAAATGCTAACTTTCGCAAGCTCACTGAACTTTTTTATGCTCCCTGAAAGGGAGCTGGCAAAATCACGCAGTGATTTTGACTGAGGGTTGCCCCCACCCACACGCATCAACTTTTATCTCAACACTTCCGTCTGCTCGCCTCGCTCGCAGCCACCTCCCCTTTCAGGGGAGATATAATAGTTCGCTAATACTATATTGTTCGCAAGCATGCTAACATTTTATATGCTCCCTGCAAGGGAGCTGGCATCGCCGCAGGCGATGACTGAGGGTTGTGCTCCGCTCTCACTTAACCTCAACCCTTCCGTCTGCTCGCTTCGCTCGCAGCCACCTCCCCTTTCAGGGGAGATATTAACTTCTTGCCAAATGCTAACTGCACTAGTCAACAAATTTTAGACACAAATCATAAAAAAATATACAACAAAAAATTCTCTGTTAGTCAGATATCCGTTCGTAATGCAACTTGCGATATTGAGTTGGCGTCAGATATTTTAACGAATAAGCTGGACGCTGTTCATTAAAGAAGTGAATATATTCTTTTACTTCATCTACAACAGGCCTTTCGCCTGTTACATGAAAATCGGTAAACATTTCTGCCTTTATCCAACCATTAATCGCTTCCATTGCTGCATTGTCGGTAGGTGTTCCGGCACGAGACATGGAATGAGTAATGCTATACATTGGCAACAAGTCATTAAATGCCTTAGACGCGTAAACGGAACCTTGGTCTGAATGTAGGATCATTTCATATTCTGGATATTGTTTCTTTAAAGCAATTAAATCCTCCAAACCGCTAATATATGTCATGCGGTCACCTCGTTTAGAAGAAAGAGAATGACTTACAATTTCATTATTCCAAAGGTCCATATACAATGTCAGCTCATAATAAATCCCTTTAACATGAAAAGCAGTCATATCGCTTACAATACATTGTAGCGGTCCATCAATCTGCATTTCTTTCATGAGCAGATTCGGAAAAATCCGGTATGAATCCCCTGGTTTCTTGTATTTGTAATGCTTAGCCTGACTTTTAATACCAGTAATTTTGCAACACTTATGTGCATATGCATCCGAAAGGATAAGACCGGTATCCAGACGAATCTTAGCGTTAAGCCAGCGATATCCGTGAGAAGGATATTTAGCATGGTATTCATTAAAAAGCAAAATATTACTAAGCAGATTCCGCATTTTTGTAGAAGGATGTGAGAGCTTCTTCTTCCATGCATAGAAGCTGCTACGCTGTACATTCATTGTTTCGCATATAAGTTTTACCGGAAATTCGCCAGAGAGTTCTAATATTACTTGGTATTCTTGTTGCCGTATAGAATTACTGTACCATCCCCTTTCACCGCATAGCCTTTTTTTAATCTAGCTTCTGCAATTCTTGCTTTAAGCAACTCACGAATTAATTCTTCCTTGGTCATAGATTGATAATCATCCGTGTTCGCAGAAAGTGCAGGTGCATTGGGACGTATTATATTACATTTTTGTTGTTTACAATTTTTTGCAGGCAGGTTATTCGCATCTCTGTACATACGCATATAGGTACGTGCTGTACCTTCGCAAATATTGTATAACTCTGCTGCTTGATAGCGAGTAATCTCGCTATCATATATTCGGCGACCAATGTCTAATTTTTCTTGTTTAGTGTATTTCATGGTAAACCTCCTGTTTAGACCGAAGTATTGCTTGTCTATTGATATATATATTGGTGTATTCCATTATATATCATCTGTACAAGAAATACCCCCTCTGTGTCTAAAATAAGTTTACCACTTCACGATATATTAATTGCGAGGCACACACACCCCCTCTCCGTCATCGCTTCGCGATGCCACCTCTCCCCAAGGAGAGGCCAGAAGAAAGCCTAAAGTCAAAGACATGTTAACTGCAAAATGAAACAACCCTCAGTCATCGCCTGCGGCGATGCCAGCTCCCTTGCAGGGAGCATATAGAAAGTTAGAGTTTCAATATATCATTATATCTTCCCTGAAAGGGAAGGTGGCTGCGAGCTTTGCGAGCAGACGGAATGGTTGCGATATATCAAATGCGATGCACACATTCCCCTCTCCGTCATCGCTTCGCGATGCCACCTCTCCCCTAGGAGAGGCAAGAAGGTTAAGCTAAAACTCATACAAACACAAAAAGAGCCGCGCGAACGCGCGGCCCTTCAATACTCATCATACTAAAATTATTTCTTACGAAGATTTACAGTTGTCGTATGCTTGCAATGCGGGCAGCAAGCCTTACCGCCGCCGGCATCACAGCCAATGCAGCCACCGGTTTTATGTGCCTTGATGACCTGCTTGGATGCCAAATACACACAACCAACAATAATCAGACCAATAATCCAGGTTGCCATACGAAACACCTCTTTTTATTTTGCATCAATGCTCATAACCGTCTCTTTATCATACTTTTTAGCGGGACGGAAGAGCAGATACAGGAACGCAATCAGGAAAACAACAGCCACGCCGGTACCGAAGCTGAACGCTTCACCGCCGACAAATACTCTGCCGAACTGGTAAACCATCAGGCAGATGCTATAAGCATACAGGTTTTGGAAGAGGATAGTTGCCCAGGTCCACTTCTTGCTGTTCATCTCCTGGCTCATAGTGGAAATCGCTGCCAGGCAGGGAGAATCCAGCAGGTTGAACACCAGGAAGGAGAACGCTGCAACAGCACTCGGGAAGAACGCCATAACAGCAGTCCACAAATCAGGCTCATCCTCAGCTGCATCAGCCAGACCGGAAAGAATAGCCATAGTGCTGACGATAGATTCCTTAGCCACAAAGCCGGAGAAAGCAGCAGCCACAGCCTGCCAGCTGTCAAAGCCCAGAGGAGCGAAGATAGGAGCAAGACCATTACCAATGTAAGCAACAAAGCTCTTTTCAGTATCAACCATAGCAACAGAGCCTTCATCAATACCAAAGCTTGCCAAGAACCACATAACAACGCAGCACAGGAAGATAATAGTACCGGCTTTTTTCAGGAAGCCTGCAACACGCTCCCAGGTATGCAGCAGTACGTTCTTAGCAGCAGGCAGATGGTACGGCGGCAGCTCCATAACGAACGGAGCAGGATCGCCGGCAAACAGCTCAGTCTTTTTCAGAATGATGCAGGCAGTAATAACAGCGAAGAAGCCAACGAAGTACATAATCGGAGCCATGTACCAGTCACCACCCATAATAGCGCCGGAAAGCAAAGCAATAACAGGCAGCTTAGCGCCACAGGGAATAAAGGTGGTAGTCATGATAGTCAGACGACGGTCGGTTTCGTTTTCAATAGTACGGGAAGCCATAATACCCGGTACGCCGCAGCCTGCAGAAATCAGCAGAGGGATGAAGCTTTTGCCGCTCATACCGAACTGACGGAAGAAACGGTCCATAATGAAGGCTACACGCGCCATATAACCGCAGTCCTCCAAAAAGCTCAGCAGCAGGAAGACAATCGCCATTTGCGGAGCAAAGCCAATCGGTGCGCCAATACCGCCGATGATACCGTCAACAACAAGAGATACCAGCCAATCCTCACATTCGGCAGCCTCCATATGCTCCTGCACCCAAGGCTGAATCCATTCGCCGAACAGTGTATCATTGGTGAAATCGGTTACAACAGTACCTACGGTTTCTACAGCAATGTAGTAAACCAGGAACATGATAATCGCGAAAATCGGCAGAGCCAGGAAACGGTTCGTTACAATGCTGTCGATTTTATCGGAAATAGTCAGACCGGTATGGCCTTTGACAACTGCATTGCTCATCAGCTCGCCAATGTAGTTATAACGCTCGTTGGTAATAATGCTTTCGGCATCATCATCCAGTGCTTCTTCGCAGGCTGCAACGATTTCTTCAATCTTAGCCTGCTCGCCTTCGCTCAGGCCCAAAGCATCAGTAATTTTCTTATCACGCTCAAACAGTTTTACCAGCAGCCAACGCTCGCTCATACCGTGCACCTTGTTGCCTGCTTCGCGGGCAATCGCAGTCAGAGCATCCTCAACCTCGCTGCAGAAGCGCATATATTTCGGTGCAGCACCGCCGACAGCTTTAATTGCTTTTTCGGCAGCCTCACCGGTACCTTCACCCTGCAGTGCGGAGGTTTCCACAATCTCGCAGCCAAGCTCGGCAGCCAGCTTAGCGGTATCAATCTTATCGCCGTTCTTGCGCACGATATCAATCATGTTCAACGCAATAGTTACAGGATAACCCATTTCCATAACCTGAGTAGTCAGATACAGGTTACGTTCAATGTTGGAACCATCAACCAGATTCAGTACACCGTCAACATCATTTTGCAGCAGATAGTTACGGGAAACAACCTCCTCCAAAGTGTACGGAGACAAGGAATAAATACCGGGCAGGTCGGTAATAATTACATCATCGTGACCTTTAAGGCTGCCTTCTTTTTTCTCTACAGTTACGCCAGGCCAGTTACCAACATATTGGTTAGAACCGGTCAAATCATTAAACATTGTTGTTTTGCCGCAGTTAGGGTTACCAATCAGGGCAATCTTGATCTGTTTCATCTTTTCCCTCCAAATTATTCTACAACGATGTGTTCAGCCTCGCCGTTACGCAAAGTCAGCTCATATCCACGTACAGTTACCTCCACCGGGTCACCCAACGGTGCAACCTTACGTACGAATACGCTCACACCTTTAGTCACGCCCATATCCATAATACGTCTTTTTACCGCACCCTCGCCAACGAGCTTAGCAACGGTAACTGTTTCACCAACAGGAACTTCTTTTAATGTTTTCATAACATCCTCCACTTGCTTCAGATAAATATTTTGGCTGCCATCTGCTTGCTCAGGGCAATGCGGGCATCCTTCACATTGACGATAAGATTGCCGTCAATTTCAGAAATAACAGTTACAGCTGAGCCTTCTACAAAGCCCAGGTTAGCCAGAAAGCGTTTGATTTCATCCTTGCCGCGAACAGCGCTGATTTTGTTAGTCTCGCCGCGACGGGCCATTAATAAAGGCATCATAATTCCCTCCAAAGAATTTGTTAGCAGATACTAACTTGACACGATTTTTTTAGTAGTTAGGTATTCCTAACTACTATTGAAAGTTTACGTCAGCTATAAATTTTTGTCAAGCATTTTTTGTAAAATCCTACGCTAATTTACAAAATTAGTTAGCTTATGCTGTTATGTTTACAAAAAATATCGGCTGACCTTATAGTCAGCCGACGTAAACCAAATCAACATATTAGCTATAGCTTTTTATTATATCTTTTTGTAGAGAATACGGATAGAATTCAGCACGCACAGCAAAGATACACCGGTATCCGCAAAGACTGCCGCCCACATAGAAGCATAGCCCATGAGACCTGCAATCATTATGATAACCTTAACAGTCAGAGCGAAAATTACGTTCTGCCAGGCAATCGCACCGGTTGCACGCGCAATCGCAATCGCCTGCGGAATGGCCTTCACTTCGGAATTCATGAAGACAACATCGGCAGCCTCAATCGCTGCATCTGCACCGCTGCCCATAGCAGCGCCGGCATCCGCACCAGCCAGTACAGGCGCATCGTTAATGCCGTCACCAACGAACATAACAGGGCCGTACTTGTTGCGCAGCATGTTCAGCTCGCTGAGCTTATCCTGCGGCAGCAGCTGAGCGCGTACCTCATCAATACCTGCTGCCTTGGCCACAGCCTGCGCTTCCTTCTGCGCATCGCCGGTGAGCATAGCGGTTACCAGGCCTTGTGCCTTCAAAGAAGCAATTGCTTCCTTGGCATCTTCCTTCAGAGTATCGTTAATCAGCAGCTGGCCCATGTATAAGCCATTGTCGGCAACAAGCACCTCACTGCCGCTTTCGGTAGGAGTATAGCCGCCGTATTCAACATTAAAGCGCTGCAGCAGCTTGGTGTTGCCACACAGAACCTTACGTGCGCCAAAGTACGCAACCAGGCCTTCACCGGCAATTTCTTCAAATTTATCGGGGCGTACCAGCTCCAGCTTTTTAGCCTTGGCAGCCTCTACGATGCTTACGGCAATCGGGTGGGTAGAAACAAGCTCTGCACTTGCGCACAGGCGCAGCAGCTCGTCAGCTTTCATGCCTTCGGCAGCATTAACCTTCTGCAGTACGAAGTTACCCTTGGTAACGGTACCGGTTTTATCCATAACTACGGCAGCAATGTTTTTCAAAGCCTCCATAGCAACGCCGCCCTTAAAGAGAATGCCGTACTTGGAGCCGGCGCCGATGCCGGAGAAGAAGGCCAGCGGCACGCTCAGTACCAGTGCGCAGGGACAGCTGATAACGAGGAAGGTCAGCGCAGTGTAAATCCATTTATTCCAGTCGCCGGTAATCAGGGACGGGATCACAGCAGTCAGTACTGCGGCAGCAACAACAAACGGAGTATAGACACGTGCGAAGCGGGTAATGAAGCGGTCGATGGTCGGCTTGCTGGCAGCAGCGTTCTCCACGCTGTCCAGAATGCGGGTTACCATGGATTCTTCCAAAACCTTTTCTACACGGATTTTCAGCATACCGGAGGTGTTTACACAACCGGAAACAACCTCATCGCCATATTTGCGTTTTACAGGCACAGGCTCGCCGGTTACCGGAGAGGTATCTACCAGACTTTCGCCGTCGATAACAACGCCATCCAGAGGAATACGGTCGCCTACGCGCACCAGCAGAATGTCGCCTACGTGTGCGTCAGCGGCAGGAATAACCTTCATATCTTCGCCTACCAGCAGGTTGACAACCTCCGGACGCAGGTCAACAGCATCCATAATCTGGCCACGGCTCTTTTCTACCGCACGTTGCTCAAAATATTCGCCCACGCGATAGAAGAACATAACACCAACAGCCTCTTCCCAAGCCTGAATAGCAAACGCACCCAGTGTTGCAACGGTCATGAGGAAGTTTTCGTCAAACACATTACCTTTAGCAATATTCTTCAAGGCAGTCAGCACAATGCGTCCGCCAAGCAGAATATAGGCAAAAATAAGGAAGTACATATGGTACGCTTCCGGTACCAGTCCCAGCCATTCGGTGATGATGAATACTGCACCGCCCAGTACAATTTCGATAATTGTCTGCTTTTCACTCAGCTCGGAGAAGATACCGCCGGATTTTTTGCGTTCCTCCAGCTCGGGAGCCAGAGAAGGCTTGCTTTCAGCCTCCAGCAGCACAACGCCCTCTTCTACCTTATCGGTTACAGCCTGCATTTTCTCCAGCAGACCGTTGTAATTTTTAGCACTTACGCGCAGCTTTTTCGTAGTAAAGGTCAGGGTAGCTTCATCAATCTCAGGCATAGCGTTCAGCGCACGTTCAATCTTGGCACCGCAGTTAGCGCAGTCCAGATTCTGCACCAGATATACTCTGCTCTTGCCGCCTAATTGCGGACGGCGGTCACGCGGTACTACCACTACGTCGGATTCAATGGAGGTACAGATTTTCTGAATTTCCGGCAGCAAAGCTTCGTGGTCAGCAGCGCTGAGACGCAGCTGCTTGGTAGCAAAGCTTACGTTGGCATAGGTTACGCCCGGCAGCTCTTTGATTTTATATTCCATCTTGGCAGCGCAGTTAGCACAGCCAAGGTTTTGCAGAATATATACACGTTTTACCTTGTCGGCATCCGGCATACGGCAGGTGCAATTAGCCAGGCTTTCGCCGCATACATCGCAGTATTCCTCATGCGGATGGCAGATTTCGCATTCGCAATTATCAGGATGACCGGGCACGTGATGTCCGTATACATGAGAATGTTCATGGCCGTGGTCGTGACCGCAACTGCACTCGTCGCCATGTGCATGAGAATGTTCGTGTTCATGGCCGTGGTCGTGTCCGCAACCGCATTCGTCGCCATGTGCGTGAGCGTGTGCATGTTCGTGCTCATGGTCATGTCCGCAACCGCATTCGTCACCATGTGCGTGGGAATGTTCATGCTCGTGTTCATGTCCGTGGTCGTGTCCGCAACCGCATTCGTCACCGTGTGCATGAGCGTGCTCATGGCCGTGATCATGTCCGCAGCCACATTCGTCGCCGTGTGCGTGAGCGTGTTCTTCATGCTCATGTCCGTGATTATGCTCATGTTCATTACCACAGCAGCAATCATCTCCATGCTCATGGGAATGTTCTTCATGGTCATGTTCATGATCGTGTCCGCAACCGCAGGCATCACCATGAGTATGCTTGGGCACATGTCCCATAGTTTTGTGATCATGGTCCTTGCCGCAGTGACCGCAGGTGCAGCCTTCCGGATGCTTGCTGTAATCTTCTACGCTGTTAATATGACCGTCGATGTGTCTGAAAGCTCTTACATCACCGGCACCGTTACGGATATCCTCTAAATCTTGCTTCATTATATCTACCACCTTTCTTTTCAGGTTGTCTCACTACTCATATGAGTATTCATTCATATATTATGTAAAAAATAATAGGAAAGGTGACAGCACCTTTCAGTAAATTCTTTGATACTTATATTATAACATAAATAACGTATGAGTCAATACTCACTCGTAAAATTAGTGATAAAAATTCCTAAGAAAAAAATGGGTACAGCATTCGCTGTACCCACTATAAAAATTGATGGAGAAAATTACTTTAAAGAGAAGCTCTATACTTGTGCATATCGCTTCAGGACTGCATTAGTCAAACAAGTGACAAGCAACCCAATGGCCGTGCTCAACCTCTTTCAGCTCAGGCTTAACCTGCACGCAATGCTCGGTGCAGTGCTCGCAGCGGCTGGCAAAGGGGCATCCAGGCGGCAGGTCCAGCGGACTCGGGATTTCGCCTTCCAACGGCTCAATCTTTTCGCCCGGTTTGAAATCTACCTTAAATACAGCACCCATAAGTGCCTTGGTGTACGGATGCTTGCAGCTTTCTGCAATACGTCCGTGCTCCAGCCATTCTACAACGTTACCCAAGTACATTACCGCAACCTGATGGCACATCAAATCTACCAGACCAAGGTCATGGGCAATGAACAGATAGGTAATATTTTTTTCTTTTTGAATGCGGCACAGCAGCTCGCAGATTTTTTCCTGTACGGAAACGTCCAATGCACTGGTTGCTTCGTCGCAGACAATAATCTTCGGTTCCAGTGCCAAAGCGCGGGCAATGCCCAGACGCTGACGCTGACCGCCGGACATGCTGTGCGGATAGCGATCCTTAAATTCAGCAGGCAGTTCAACCATTTCCAGTAGCTCTGCTGCTTTGGCGTCTACCTCGCTGTTTTTAATCAGGCCGAAGTTTTTCAAAGGCTCGGTGAGAATATCCTTAACGAGCATCTTCGGGTTGAAAGCAGCAGTAGGATCCTGGAACACCATCTGGATGTTCTTTCTGTCCTGACGCAGCTGCTCACCGTTAGATTTCATCAGATCATGACCTTCGAAAATAGCTTCACCGCTGGTAGCAGGGTGAATACGCAGCAGAGTACGCACCAGGGTACTCTTGCCACAGCCGGATTCACCGATGATGCCCAGGGTACGGCCTTCATAGGCACGCAGGTTGATATCGTTGCAGGCAGTCAGGAACTTGCCGCCATCAACTGCGAATTTTTTGGTAAGATGGTTAATTTCCAGTACCAGTTTATTACGCTCATAGGCCGGTTTTTCATTATTGCTCATAATATGTCTTACCTCCTATGACCGGAACTGCCTTCAGCAGCTGTTTTGTATATTCATCCTGCGGATTAGCAATAACGTCCTCACGCTTGCCATATTCCACAACATGACCGCCCTTCATAACCATCAGCTTGTTGGATACATAGGAAGCAACGCCCAGGTTATGTGTAACCATGATAACGGCAACGCCATATTCGTTACGGATATCAACAATCTGGCGGATAATCTGAGCCTGAGTAGTTACGTCCAACGCACTGGTAGGTTCGTCGGCCAGAAGGATTTTCGGGCTGAAAATCATAGCCATAGCAATACCTACACGCTGACGCATACCACCGGACAGCTCAAACGGATAGCTGTTCATGATATTTTCCGGGTTCGGCAGGCGCACGTTAGTCAGCATATCGCAGCACATCTTATAAGCCTGGTCCTTGGACTTGTCCGGCTGGTGAGCCTGAACATAGTCAATGAACTGCTGGCCGATGCGGCGGATAGGATTAATCATGTTGCCACTGTCCTGGAAAATCATGGACATCTCACTGCCATACATTTTGCGCCATTCATCGGGAGTATTTTGCAATACATCCTTGCCGTCAAAGATGATGCTGCCGCGGCTAACGCGGCCAGCACCGGGCAGGCAACCCATAATAGCGCGGATAACGGTAGTTTTGCCACTGCCGGACTCGCCAACGATGGACATAATCTCGCCTTTATCCAATTCTAAGCTGGCACCGGTTACGGTGAGCTTGTCACCGTAGCTGATGTCTAAATCTTTTACTTCAAGTAGCATTAAGCGTTACCTTCTTTGTAAATTATTAGTTAGCAGATTTGATATCTTTGGTCAGCCAGTAGTAATCGCAAGGCAGGATTTCTGCGTTAGCAATAGACTTGTTGGAAACCATGTTGGTTTGCGGATGACCAAATACCAGGGAAGCTGCATCGTCGAGGATAACCTTTTGCATTTCGATAACCAGCTCACGACGTTTAGCCGGGTCAAATTCTACGCCCAGTTTATCGGACAGAGCATCAAATTTCGGATTGCTGTAGCCAGAACCGTTCTGTTCTTGACCGGTCTTGAGGTACATGTTCATGAATACTTCAGGATCGCCGGCCTGCAGAGTCAGTACGTTGGAAATCAGCAGGTCATAATCACCTTTACGGCCGATACCATCCAGTACGTTGTAGTCAACGTTCTTCAGGTTAACTTTAATGCCGACTTTCTTAGCATCAGCCTGGGTAGCTTCTGCATACAGAGGCAGCTCAGCACGGCCGCTGTAGAATACGAAGTTCAGTTCCAGGTTTTTGCCGTCTTTATCAACAAAGCCGTCGCCGTTGGTATCTTTCCAGCCAGCTTCAGCAAGCAGCTTTTTAGCGCTTTCAACATTGTATTGGTTTTTATCGTATTTGTACAGTTCATCATAACCGTAGTCAACAGAAGGAGGCAGATACGGACCACCGGGAACGAAGGTGTCTTTCAGCAGAACCTTGTTGTAGGTTACACGATCCAGAGAACGCAGCAGAGCTTCACGGACTTTGATATCACCCAACGGTTTATCCGGACGTACATTCAGACGAGCAAGTACGTCACGCAGGGAAGCGATATTGGAGATGTTGTATTTATTTTTGTCTTTGAACAGCTGCAGGTCGCCTGCTGCAATGTTAATAGCGAAGTCGATTTCACCTTTTTGCAGAGCCATAGCACGGGTGTTAGGATCGTCGATGGTCAGGATATCAACCTCTTTGAACGGAACTGCGCCATCCCAGTATTTTTCGTTTCTAACCATTTCAGCTTTAGCTTTGCTGTAGGATTTTACTGTATAAGGACCGGTGCAGATAGCGCCTTGTTTTGCGGTATCACGGTCTTTAATGGTTTGAGTATCAACGATAATGAACAGAGGGTCACCAAGCATACCGGGCAGAGTCGGTACCGGTTTTTTGGTTTTGATGATTACGTTCTGGCCTTCACCCTTGATGGATTCATATTCGAACATGGATTTTGCACGAGCTGCTTTTTCAAAGGTACGTTGGATAGAAGCTGCTGCCAGCTCACCAGTCAGTTTGGTGCCGTTGGAGAAGCAAGCCTTATCGTTGATGTGGAAGGTCCAGGTCAGCTTATCATCAGAAACGGTCCATTTATCAGCCAGCCAAGGAACAGCATTCATTTTTTTATCGAATTTAACCAGGCATTCGCCCAGGCCGTAACGCATTACAATCCAGCCAAAGTAGTTATCGGTGGTTTCCAGGGAGTCAGCGAAGTTGGTAACACCAAATTTTACAACTTCCTTGTGCTCAGCTTTTTTGTCGCCGCCACAGCCTGCTGCTGCAAATGCCAGTAAACCGATCATAGCCGCTGCTGCGGTAGCTTTAAACATTTTTTTCATTAGTCATCTCTCCATTTCATATACTCATTTAACCCGGCAGACTTCTGCCGGATATCAAAAACTAAGGCAAAAATAATTAATCCTGTACGTCATTACGCGGGTCAAGCACATCACGCAGATTATCGCCCCAAAGGTTGAAAATCATAACGGTAACAAAGATTGCCAAACCGGGGAAGAACATCAGCCACGGTGCAGTCTGCAGCTGCTGACGACCTTCATTCAGCATCAGGCCCCATTCAGGAGCAGGCGGTTGGCTGCCGAAGCCCAGGAAGGACAGACCTGCAAGCTCCATCATCAGAGCACCGATATCTGCTGCTGCGGTAATAACCATCATCGGCAAAATATTGGGCAGGATATGTACCCACAGAATATGAGGCGAGGTACCGCCGTTAACGATTGCTGCTTCTACATAGTCACGACGTTTAATCTGCAGTACAAGGCTGCGGGATAAACGCGCATATTTTGTCCAGCTTACAATCGTCAGCGCGATTACGGCGTTGACAAGGCTGCCACCCATAATACCGGCAACAGCGATAGCCAGAATCATACCAGGGAAGGAAATCATCATATCAGAAATACGCATGATAACCATATCAACCTTACCGCCGAAATAACCGGAAATAACACCCATAGAAGTACCAACGATAAATACGCTGGCTACCAGGAACAATACACCGCTCAGGGAAGCACGCGCACCATAAAGCACACGGCTTAAGCAGTCACGGCCCAGCTTATCTGTGCCGAACAGATGACTTCCGCCCGGTGCCATGAAAGCATCCTGCATTGTTGCATGAGTCGGATCATACGGTGCAAGAACAGGTGCCGCAAAAGCAATAGCAATCAGCACCAATACCAGAACTGAGGTTACGGCAAAAGCACGGTTGGTTTTTAAACCATTAATAATTGTTTCCATCTGCTCTTACCTTACCTTTCTCAGACGCGGATCAAGATAGTTATAAGAGATATCAACAATGAGATTGATAACCATATACATCAACGCAATCCACACAACAACACCTTGTACCAGCTGGAAATCACGGTAGGTAATTGCTTCAATTGCCAGACGGCCAAGGCCGGGCCATTGGAAAACAATCTCGATAACCGCAGCACCACCCAGAAGGTTACCTAAAGACAGACCTAAAAGCGTAATCAGCGGCAGCAGAGCGTTCGGAAGAACCTCTTTCCACAGAATATGGCTTTCACTCATACCACGCGCGCGTGCACCGACAACATAGTCCTGATGCAGCTCTTCCAGAATAGCAGCACGCACCTGACGTGTGTACTTGGAAGACATTGCAAAGGCCAACGTTGCCGCAGGCAGGATAATCGTGTCAACACCAATCGTACCGCCGACAATAGGCAACAGGTCAAGTTGCAGACCAAAAATCCACAGCAGCATCAAGCCAACCCAGAAGCCCGGCATTGATACGCCAAGGAAAGTAAAGCTGCGTACTATATAGTCAAACCAGCCACCGCGCTTAACTGCAGAATAAATGCCGGCAGGAATAGATACCACCAACATCATTGCAAGGGAAGCCAGAGACAATAGGATAGTACCGGGCAAACGCTCGAACAGCTCCTCAACAACAGGCTTTTTAGCCATAAAGGAGAAACCGAGGTTGCCATGCAGCGCACGACCCAACCAATCCAGATACTGGAAGAAGAAGGGCTTGTCCAGACCTAATTCTGCACGCAGTGCATCAATTTCGGCCTGACTTACAATAATATCCTCGTTACCTGCAATCATCTGGCGAGCTACATCGCCAGGGGCCAGCATTACCAAAGCAAAGGTAATAAAGCTGATACCAAGCAGAACAAGGATGATCTGCCCCAGTCGGGACAGAAGCTGCTTTTTCGTCAAAGCACATCATCTCCATCAAAAAAATTACCCTTCCTGCAAAATGAGCGCAGAAAGGATACATACTTACAATGTGCACAATTGTAATTATATATATATTTCCGTCGCTAGCAGGAATATATCAACTGAGGAAATCAACCTGACTTAGCCTTGCGGCATCACAGTGGCTTGACCGCTACGGATTTGCACCGTATTCCGATTATTACCTGCATAGGCAGGCACCTCAGAAGAGTATAGATTTGTAAAAGGTCTTTATATCGGCAAAAAGAAATAAGCTAACACTTATAAATTTATAATAACACTAATTCTCATTATTTGCAACAAATTTGTTACAAAGGTGTTGCTTATGCAAACTCTCTTCTCAAAGAAGACAAATAGAATAAAAGTATTATTGACTGCGACAACATGAAGCCCAGCAAGGCCAGCCACAGTCCGCTGTTGCCCCAAAGCGGCACCAGCTGCCACTGCAAAAGGTAGAATACCAAGAGTGCCATCAGCATCATGTTGCGTACCGGTGCGGTTTTGGTAGCTCCGCAGAAAACTCCGTAAAGCACCATGCCGATACCGGCGCAAACAGGATAGAATAAAACAAACACATTGTAGGTCATAGCCATCGCTACAACCTCTTCGATATTGGTAAACAGGCGGATAAAGAACTCATTGCTCAAGTGATAGCCGAGCATCAGGATAGCAGCCAGCACTACCAGCCATTTGAAGGTCATTTTTATGGTAGCTGCAAACAGCTTGCCGTTCTTTGCACCTACCGCACGGCCGCTGAAAATCGCCGCGCCGTTCGCCATACCGTCAATCAGGTAGCTCATAATATCCTTAAGCTGCAGCAGCACAGCGTTGGCTGCCAGCACCACAGTACCGAAGGAAGCTCCGACTGCCGCAATAATGTTGTTTACGGTCAACAGGCAGGCAGTACGAATCATCAGGTTGACATTCACCTGCAGCATGCCGATAAACTCACGCCAATCCAGCAGCTCGCTCCAAGGCAGCTCCTTGTAATCAAAATCACCGTAATAGTACATCAGTACTATGCTCAAAATACCGCCGTAAAGCTGACTTAGCAAAGTAGCAAAAGCCACGCCCGTAATATCCATATGCAGCCAAAAAACAAACCAGATACTCAGCGCCATGTTCAGCACGTTCATGGAAACCTGCATAAACACACTCGCCCGCACCCGCGTCTGCCCCATGAGCCAACCAAGGGCCACATAATTACCAAAAACCAGCGGTGCCCCCCAGATAAGGATGTAATAATAATCACGGCACAGCTCGTTGACCTCCGGTGCAGCACCAATCATGGCCAGATACAGTTCTAAAATCGGCTTTTGAAACAAAATGCAGCAGGCACTTATCAGCATTGCCAGAACCAAAGGCTTAAAAAATGCGAGCATACCAAGTCTTTTATCGGCAGCGCCAAAGGCCTGTGCCGCATAACCGGTAGTACTCACACGTAAAAAACCAAATAACCAATATAAATTGTTGAACAAGATAGCTCCAAGAGAAACTGCTGCAATATATTTAGGATCCGGAAGCTGTCCCATAACTGCCGTATTCACCGCACCCATTAAAGGCTGCGTCATTGTCGACAGCATAAACGGTATTGTCAGTCCCAAGTATTCCCTATCAGTCAGAAGGTTCACTCTATCTGTCCCCCCTTGTTTATTCGCACTAAATTTTATTTTTAGAAAACATCTTGTGTGAATAGCTTATCATATGTTATAATTTATTGCAAGTAAAAAAGTAGCAATTGCCAAAAATATTTCTGCGGAAATTTTGCCATTCTTCGCAAAAGAAAAATTTATACGCTATTGCTTAATTTTTTAGGCTTCAGTTAGCTAACGCTAATAGAAAAAATATTATAAAAAGTATGAGAAATATATCAAAGGAGTGAGCACATGTCTGAAACACTAAAGGTATGTGGACTGACTATCGAACGCGGCACTAAACTGCGCACGTATCTGCCTGTCCCGGACACCAATGTAAAAATTCCCCTGACTATTATCAACGGCGAAAACGATGGCCCTACACTGCTTATTACCGCAGGCATCCACGGCGGCGAATATCCCGGTATCGCAGCAGCAATGGAGCTGGGCCGCGATATTGAGCCCGAGCACGTTACCGGTTGCCTGATTATGATGCACCCTGTCAATATCCAAGGCTTTTGGGCACGTCGCGAAATGATTGTGCCAGAAGACGGCAAAAACCTTAACCGTGTTTTCCCGGGCGATCCCACGGGAACGCTTGCCGATAAAACTGCATATTTAATCAGTAACAACTTTTTCCCGATTGCTGATTTTTATGTAGACATGCACAGCGGTGATATCCACGAAAGCCTGCATCCCTACGTTTACTATCCCGGCCAGCCTACTGCCGAAGTAGAAAAGAAATCCCGTTCCGTGGCACGCGTACTCGATATGGAATATATGGTACGCTCGCTGGCAACAGGCGGTGCCTATAACTACGCCGCCAGCACCGGACTTCCTTCTATTCTTATTGAACGCGGCGGTGCCGGCCTCTGCCTGCACGAAGACATTGAAGCCTACAAGGACGATATCCGCAATATCCTGCGCAAGCTGAAAATGTTCTCCCTGCCTGTAAAGCCACGCCATCACTCTCCGCGTGATGTAGAAAACCTGATTTATCTGGAAGCACTGGAAACAGGCTGCTGGCTGCACCACATCCACAGCGGCGATTTTGTTGAAGAAGGCCAGGTTTTGGGACGCATCACCGACGTTTTCGGCAACACGCTGACAACCTATTACGCAGAGCAGACAGGTGTAATCCTTTACGTCTGCCCGGCGCTGGCATCTCCCAAGGGCACTATTCTTGTAGCCTACGGCACCATCAAGGAATTTGATGACGAAGAATAAAAATTGCTCTATGGCCTTTATCGATTAGCCATAGGTACCCTCCTACTTAAGTTAGCACTTAATCTCTATGCAGGAAATTTTTCTCTGAAAACTGTAAAATATTTTGCAAAAACCGCTTGACAAAGCCTTTGCTAACCGCTTATAATTCAGATAATCTCTTTGCACTGCAATTTAGCTACAGTACAAACTGATCAGGCGGTAAACCTTCTTCCGGGTTTTTGCAGCCGGGCCCTCTGGGCAGCAGACTTTGACGCAACGTCTGCGGGACAGTTAACTACTATCTCGCAGGCGTTTTTTGTATGTAAAAGGCCTGCACAAATGCAAAGACCACTTTAGGAGGTTTTATTATGAAATTTGAAAACGATGCTGAAAGAATCGCTATGATTGTTTCCATCAACAGTATTATCGGTAATCTGCTTTTATCATTAGGTAAACTGGTTGCCGGCTTTGTCGCCCAATCCGCCGCTATGGTTTCTGATGGTATCCACTCCGCGTCCGATGTTTTCGGTACCCTCATTGTTATGGCCGGCGTAAAATTTTCCAACAAGGCTTCGGATGAAGAGCATCCCTACGGCCACGAGCGTATTGAATGCATTGCAGCTATTCTTTTGGCAATAATCCTGACGATTATCGCCCTGCTCATAGGCTACAGCGGTTACGAAAAAATCGTAGGCGACCCGGCTGAGCTGGAGGTCCCCGGACAGCTTGCTCTGTGGGCAGCAATTATTTCCATTGTTGCCAAAGAAGCAATGTTCTGGTACACTCGCAACGCTGCACAAAAAATCAATTCCGGCGCACTGATGGCGGAAGCATGGCATCACCGCAGTGACGCTATGAGCTCCGTCGGCGCTTTCATCGGTATTTTGGGCGCACGCATGGGCTATCCTATTTTAGACCCCATCGCCAGCTTAGTAATCTGCGTGATGATTTTATATGCTGCCTATGAGGTTTTCAAGGATTCTATGGATAAGATGGTTGACCGCAGCTGTGATGAGGAAACAGCAACTGCTATGGAAGAGCTTGTTTCCCGCGTTCCAGGTGTAGAGCACCTTGACAGTCTGCACAGCCGTCTTTTCGGCAGCCGTATTTATGTTGATATTGAAATCAGCGTCAAGGATAACCTTACCCTGCTGCAGGCACATCACATCGCTGAAATGGTCCATACTGCCGTTGAAGCCAACTTCCCGCTGGTAAAACATTGCATGGTTCATGTCAATCCTTTGAGCGAGGACAGCCACGAAGCCTGCACTATGCTGCCGCCGGATTTGCGTCCGCACAATCTGCATAATTAAACAAACGCTTCTTAATTATATACACAATAATTTTTAATAATATTTTTTGATATACCCTCTTGACAATCCCTAGAAAGGGGGTATATAATTTAGGCAACCAATGAGCAACTGCTCATATGAGTAGTTAATTTAATAAATTATCTGGAGGTATCTGCTAATGAAAAAGATATTATTTATTCTTGTCAGCATGCTGTGCCTGCTTTTATCCGCCGGCTGCGGCAGCGACAAACAGGCAGCGCAAGCACCTGCCGCCGACAAGGTACTGCGTGTAGCAACATCACCTGCTTCTCCGCCCTTTGAGCTTTATCTCAAAGAGCAAAATAAATTTACCGGCTTTGATATCGATTTAATCAACGATGTGGCTAAAAAAATGGGCTATGACAAGGTTGAATTTGTTAACACCCCGTTCGACGAGCTTCTGCCCGGCCTGAATCAAAAAAAATATGATATCGCAATGAACAACTTCAGCAAAACCAAGGCACGTTCCATTGACTATGCTGCAAGTGATTCCTATGCCAAGGCTGCTTTCTCTATCGTTGCCAAAAAAGGCAGCAACCTCAAAGCAGATATCGACAGCATGAACGGCCGTAAGGTTGCCATCAAAAAAGGTGCTTCTGCTGTACGTGTAGCAAAATCCTTCCCCGGCAGCATCATTGTTGAATATCCGGAAAACGCCAGTGCTTTACATGCAGTAGAAACCGGCGAAGCTGACTACGCTATCTGCGGTAACCTCACTACTGCTTTCTATATGACTCACACCGATGACGACAACTGCCTGCAGGTTGTAGGCCATTCCGAACGCCAGGATGACCTTGTTGTCTACGCTGAAAAAGGAAATGAAGAGCTGATTAAAAAATTCAACGTTGCTTTGAGCGACTATAAAAAGAGCGGCGAATACAAACGACTCATCACCTTCTACTTCGGCGATATCGAAAAACAATCCTAAAACACCCCTAACTCAGCTAAAAGCTAACAGCTTATATATATCACACCCCTTACAATACTCTTTTTATAATACTCCTATAATACTCCTTATCAGCCGGCATCCCCTAACGCCGGCGAACAAACACTCAACTCATCAAAAGCAGAAAAGCCTTGCAGTAAGTCCAAACTGCAAGGCTTTTTTGCTGTATTTTTATATTTAGCTTAATCCTCCGGATGCAGCTTAATGCAGGACGCACGCACTGCCCTGTGCCAGCCGCGCAGCAGATGATTGCGCTTTTCTTCATCCATATCGGGCATAAAGGTCTGCTCGATAACGTGATTGCCCTTAATCATTTCCTTGTTATCCCAATAGCCTACTGCCAGACCTGCAAGATAAGCAGCGCCCATAGCAGTTGTTTCAATGCAGCTCGGGCGTTCTACCTTAACGTTGATAATATCCGCCTGCGTCTGCATAAGGAAACTGTTGGCACAGGCACCGCCGTCAACCTGCAGCGAGCTCAGCTTAATACCGCTGTCCTCCTCCATAGCCTTCAGCACATCGTACACCTGATAGGCAATGGCTTCGAGCGTTGCACGCACAATATGATTACGGTTAACACCGCGCGTCAGGCCTACAATCGCACCACGCGCATATTGGTTCCAATGCGGCGCGCCCAAGCCTACAAAAGCAGGAACCATGTAGCAGCCGTTGGAATCGGGTACAGATTTCGCCATAGCCTCGGATTCGGCAGCATTGCGAATCAGTCCCAGCTCATCACGCAGCCATTGGATAGCAGCGCCGGCAACGAAAATAGAGCCTTCGAGTGCATATTCTACCTTACCGTCTACACCCCAGGCAATAGTTGTAACAAGACCGTTTTTGCTGTCTACAGGCTTTTCGCCGGTATTCATCAGCATAAAACCGCCCGTACCGTAGGTATTTTTTGCTTCACCGGGTGCAAAGCAGGTCTGTCCGAACAGCGCACATTGCTGATCGCCTGCAGCGCCGGCGATAGGAATAGAAGCTTCAAAAAGCTTCGCATCGGTAGAACCGTATACACAGCTGGACGGCTTAACCTCCGGCAGCATTTGGCGCGGAATGCCCAAAACAGTCAGGATTTCGTCATCCCACTGCAGAGTATGAATATTAAACATCAATGTACGGGAAGCATTGGAATAATCCGTAACATGAACCTTACCGCCGGTCAGCTTCCAAATAATCCAGCTGTCGATAGTACCGAACAGCAGCTGGCCTGCTTCCGCACGCTCGCGTGCATGAGGTACGTTTTCCAAAATCCAGTGCAGCTTGGTGCCGGAGAAATAAGCATCCAGAACCAGACCTGTCTTTTCGCGGAACATATTGGCATAGCCACGGATTTTCAGCAGATCACAGTATTCAGCGGTACGACGGCACTGCCAGACAATAGCCTTGCAGATAGGACGACCGGTGTTCTTGTCCCAAACTATGGTAGTTTCGCGCTGATTCGTAATACCGATACCGGCAATATCAGCCGGAGTAACATCCAGCTTGCTCATTGCCTCGTACATCAGGCCTACCTGAGTAGCCCAGATTTCCTCGGCATCGTGCTCTACCCAGCCTGCCTGCGGATAATACTGCGTAAACTCCTTTTGTGCTACGCTGCAGATTTCTCCATGCTTGTCAAATAAAATACAGCGGCAGCTGGTAGTTCCCAAATCCAGTGCCATGATATATTTATTTTTCA
Source organism: Phascolarctobacterium sp. Marseille-Q4147 (assembly GCF_017968825.1). Taxonomy (NCBI): domain Bacteria; kingdom Bacillati; phylum Bacillota; class Negativicutes; order Acidaminococcales; family Acidaminococcaceae; genus Phascolarctobacterium; species Phascolarctobacterium sp. Marseille-Q4147. The sequence continues at coordinate 548,700 of NZ_CP072874.1, forward strand.
TGCTTTCACGACCTTTCCTTGATATTTTTAAGTATAACACAAAACATAAGGAGCCGCCACTTTCGTAGCAGCTCCTAAAAAAGCATATTTAATTATATGTGATTGGGAATCCTGATAATGTATACGCTGCCTTATCGCACGCCCGAACCCTTCGCCAAAGACGTGGGAGAAGGTGACGGAGACGAAGAAGGGTGACGACGGCGTACTTTTAGTACGTCTAGGAACCCTGATGAAGTATATGGTGCCTTATCGCACGTCTTACAAGTTAGGCAGGAACATTACCAAACCCGGAACATATGTAACGATTAGAAGTGCAACAAGCAGTGCTACGATAAACGGCCAAACTTCCTTGAAGAATTCGCCGAGCGGCGTTTCCGTTATCGCACAAACCGTAAACATCATCGAACCGAACGGTGGCGTCAGACCGCCGATCATAATGTTAACAATACAGATAATACCGAAGTGTACAGGGTCAACACCCAGCTTAGTTACAACAGGAACAAGCAGCGGAGCCAGAATAATCAGTGCAGCGCCACCCTCCAGGAACATGCCCAAAATCAGCAGCAGGATATTTACCAGCATAAGCATCATGTACGGATTGCGGGTAAAGTCAAGCATTGCGGAGGTGATATGCTGCGGAATGCGCTCCCAGTTCAGGTAATAGCCAAAGAAAGAAGCTGCTACGATAATCAGTACAACGGAGCTGGTACCGTAAATAGTTTCTTTCATAATCGGCCATGCGTATTCCCACTTCAGCTCCTTGTAGATGAAGGCACCTACCAGGATGCAGTATACTACTGCTACAGCGCCTGCCTCGGACGGAGTGAACATACCCATGCGCAGGCCGGCGATAATACCGAAGGGGAACAACAGCGCCCAGATAGATTCCTTAAGCTGAGTCATAATTTCGCCGAAGGTAGCAGCCTTTTCACGTGAAGGCTTGTAGCCACGCTTCTTGGAAACAATAGCAACAACAATCATCATGGATACTGCCATAAGAATGCCGGGCACATAACCTGCCATAAACATTTTGGTTACGGATACGCTGGCAATCAGCGCATAAATAATCAGATTAATTCCGGGAGGAATTACAGGCGTACTTGCAGAGGACGCAGCTGTTACCGCAGCACTGAAGGCTCTGCCGTAACCGCGCTTTTCCATTTCCGGAACAAGCATTTTACTCTGCATAGCAGCGTCAGCGTTAGCACTGCCGGAAACACCGCCCATCAGCAGGCTGAGCAGTACGTTAACCTGAGCCAGACCGCCGGTCATATGACCCATGAGCACGTCAGTAAATTTCATCAGCTTATCGCTGATACCGGCATAGTTCATGATAGAGCCTGCCATAATAAAGAAGGGAATTGCCAGCAGCGGGAAGGACTGCGTGCTGGTAATAATACGTTGGAATACCAGATGCGCAGGAGAAGTCGCATCCAAAAAGGTAAAGTAGGAAATCGTTGCACCGAACAGGGCATAAGCGATTGGAATACTGGAAAAATAAAGCACAAAAACAATGATGACGGGCAAATAAGCCATTATTTTTCCTCCTTTCCGTAACCGGTAACATCCTGCCAGACAAATTTAATAGAATACATGGTCATGAGTACAAACGCAATCAGTACGGAAGCACTGATATAAACGGAAGAAATACCCAGTACCGGGGTCATTTTCGTATAGGATTTGGAAATATAGATAACAGAAAGATAAGACATGTAGCCATTGAGCGCTACAAGAATAACGTCGGTAATCAGGCCGATAGCCTTCTGCATACCTTGGGGCATTCTTTTAACGATGATATCAACGCCAACGTGACCGCGATGCTTGAACACAGCAACAGCACCGATGAATACCGACCAGACAAAGCAGCCGGTAGCAACTTCTTCAGACCAAACAAGGCCGGAATTAAAAACATAACGCAGAACAATATTGATGACAACAAGGATAGTAGTAATGCTGATGAAAAATGCAGCAACTAAATCTTCCAGATTATTTAGCACGAAGCTCAGGTTTTTACCCAAAATTTTACCTCCATTTTTTATAGTAATACTTATGCAAAGGAAGGAGCTGTCACGCCGCATGCATGCAGCGTGGTAGCTCCTTAGTGTTTCATTATAACTGTTTAGTAATGTTGAAAAAATCTACAGCTTATTTTGCAGCGCGGATTTTTGCCAGCTCAGCTTTCAGCTTTTCATAGATACCAGGAGTTGCGCCTTCTTTTTCTTCCATCTGTTTGAATACAGGCTCGGTAGCTTTTTCGAAAGCAGCATGGTCAACATCGTTGAATTTTACGCCCTTGCTTTCCAGTTCCTTATAAACCTTATTATAGGATTCGGTGGAAATCTTGGTCATTTCTTTACCGCCGTAAGCAAATTCTTCAGCAACAATCTTCTGATCTTCCGGAGACAGGCTGTTGAATACTTTGGTGGAAATGTATACGCCGCAGGTACCCAGGAAATGCTTGGTGGTAGCTACGTTTTTAACGTGCTCATAGCATTTGGTACCGATGTTGGTGAATTCGGAGCCTTCCAGACCGTCTACAACGCCTTGGGAAACGCCGGACAGAGTTTCGGAGAACGGCAGGCTGGTAGCGGTAGCGCCCATAGCATTGATGGTGTCAATGAACAGCTTGCTGCCGGGAGTACGCAGTTTCAGACCTTTCATATCTTCAGGTTTGGTGATAACTTTGTTGGTCATAACATTACGGAAGCCGAAGATGTAGTCCAGAGCCAGAACCTTAATACCTTTTTCTTCAGCTTTCTTTTCCATGTCCTTAACCAACGGAGTTTCAATCATCTTCTCATATTCGTCATAGGATTGATACAGCATCGGGCCAACCAAAGGTTTGAAATCAGGTACGTAGTCACCCAGATAAGACGGGTCTTCTACAGAAATAAAGTTAGCACCGTTAGCAACCTGCTCCAGGCCATCCTTGTAGCAAGCCAGCTGGTTTTGACCAAAGCATTGAATTTCTACACGGCCATTGGTTTTCTTGTTAATACGTTCAGCAACCAATTCCATGGATTTGTACAGCTGCTCATCGGGAGAAAATACATGGCTCAGCTTCAAAACAACCTTTTTGTCAGAACCTGCTGCCTTTTCATCCTTTTTGTCAGAACCGCCGCAACCGGTCAGAGCCAACATCATTACAGACATTAACAGAAGAGCTACGATCTTTTTCATGTTCATCCTCCTAAATCCCTTGTTGAATTTTGTTGAAATTTAATGTATTAGAGATTCCCGTTTTGAATCTGATACCATATTAACAGAGTGACACAGAATTGTCAATAATTTTACGCATATTTAGCAAATGTACTTGTAGTCTGGCTTTTGGCCGTTTTTTATCCCTATTGGCCTTATTACGTCCCACTTGTTTTTTCGCTTATCTTATGCTAAGATAGTGTTGAACATCATTGAAAATTTCAAGGAGGAATAGAAATGGTTCAAATTTTTGCGCACCGCGGCTTCAGCGGCTATTATCCTGAAAATACTATGCTTGCTTTCCAAAAGGTAGCAGAAGAAACTGTTGCTGACGGCATTGAACTGGATATCCAGCTCACCAAAGACGGTGAAATCGTTATCATGCATGACGAAATGCTCGACCGCACCACTAACGGCAGCGGCTGGCTGAAAGACCATACCCTGGAAGAGCTGAAAATGCTTTCTGTAGGCGTTAATGTCAAAGGCTTCTTCCCCCGCCAAACCATTCCTACATTACGCGAATATTTCACCTGGCTGAAAACTACCAAGCTGATTACCAATATCGAGCTCAAAACCAGCTATTTCGAATATGAAGGCATTGAAGAAAAGCTCATTGCTATGGTCAAGGAATTCGGTCTGGAAGACCAGATCTGGTATTCTTCCTTCAACCATTACACTGTTGCCAGAATCAAAAAACTGATGCCGGAAGCAAAATGCGGTCTTTTAACCGACACCTGGCTGATGAACATCGGTGAATATGCTGCTTCCCAAGGCGCTGCAAGCGTAAATGCCCGCACCTATTTCTGTGCTAAGGAAGGCGTTGCTGCTGAGCTGCACGCACACAACATCGCTCTGCAGGCATGGACTCCTAACGATGCTGAAATGATGCAGGAGCTGGTTGATGCCGGTGTTGACGTTCTGATTACCAATTATCCTGACATTGCCGCAAAGGTTTTAGGCAGATAATTTATATCAGCCACCTGATACATAATTAAATTAGAAAGGATTGTGTTTATGCCTAAGAAGGTTACCCTGAAGGATATTGCTGCCAAGGCAGGTCTTTCGCCTGCCAGCGTATCGATGATTCTCAACAGGCGCTGTATTGACCGCTTCAACGCAGAAACTGTTGAGCAGGTCTACGCTATCGCCACTGAGCTCGGCTATAAAAGCAGCAAGGAAAAAGCCTACGCCCTCGTCAGGCCCTCAGATACACTAATCATTATTATCTGTCCTTCATTATTCAATCCTTTCTATACTACTATTATCCAGGGTATTGAAAGCCTTGCCCGTAAGCAGGGCTTTGTCACCTCCGTCCGCACCACCTATTGGGATACTGATACGGAAAAATTTATCATGGAACAGGCCCGCAAATTCAACGTTGCAGGTGTCATCTTTGCCATGATTCCCCAACAGCCGCAGCTGGCATATCAGCTGAGCAAATATCTGCCCGTTGTTGCCATCGGTGACAGACGCAGTGATTTGGAGCTTGCTACTGTAGACATGAACAACTTTACCGCAGGCCAGCTCATCGGCAAGCATCTTACGGATTTGGGACATAAGCAGGTTGCCTATCTTTCTACAACTCTCAACGACCAGCACACCTCGCGTGTGCGCCGCTATCAAGGTCTGGAGGATGCCTGCAAGGAAGCAGGTGCCAAGCTTGCCCTGTTTACCCAAGAGATTACTTCTGACTATGAGCTTTCGCATGTTGAAGTAGAATACAGTACAGGCTATGAGCTTGCCAAGCGCTGTCTTGAAGCGGCGCCGGAAACCACAGCCATGGTCGCTATCAACGATATGGTTGCCTACGGTGCATATAATGCAATTATCGACAGAGGCCTGAAGATTCCCGAGGATATCAGCCTTTGCGGTTTTGATAACATCTTCCCCTCGCATCTGCGCGGCGTCAGCCTCACAACTATCGACAACTCGCTGACAGAGTGCGGCAAAAGCGCCTTCAAGCTGCTCCAGGAGGAAATAGCCAGCTACGAGCACCACGGTAAATTTGAGCCTATTACCCATGTAGAATACAAATGCCGTCTTGTAGCCCGCTCCAGCAGCGGCACTGCTCCCATGCGTTGACAATTACCGCAGGATACTGTACAATGAAGCCTACATAGTTTCTATGAATTAAAGAATTGTGCAGGTTTAATTATGAACAACAAATATAGTAAAGCATTCAAAGCTGCTTTTCCACTAACGCTGCCAATTTGCGCAGCGTTTCTTTTTTTAGGCATTTCCTACGGCTTTTATATCTGCAGCAAGGGCTTTTCGCCCTGGTATCCGTTTTTTACCAGTGCGCTGGTCTTTGCCGGCAGCATGGAATTCGTTCTGGTCACAATGCTGCTGAGCCCCTTCAATCCGCTGTACTGCTTTTTTATGGCACTGATGATTAATTCTCGTCATCTGTTCTACGGCCTTAGCATGCTCGAAAAGTATAAGAATACCGGCCTGAAGAAATTTTATCTGATCTTCGGTATGTGCGATGAATCCTTCGCCATCAACTGCAATACCGTTATCCCCGAAGGCATCGACAAAGGCTGCTTTATGGTCTGCGTAAATCTGCTGAACCAAATTTATTGGGTGGTAGGTGCAACCATCGGCGGTCTTTTGGGCAACAGTCTGCAAATCAACACCAAAGGCCTGGATTTTGCCCTCGTCGCTCTCTTCACGGCAATTTTCGTCAGCCAATGGCAAGCGACAGAAAACCACACTCCTGCTGTTTTAGGCATTGTCATTCCGCTAGTTTGCCTGGTGCTCATCGGTCCGCAAAGCTTTATACCACCTGCTATGTTACTTATGCTGCTTGTATTCATCACCGCTTATTACAAAGGAGGCATTAAATTATGACTTTCACCGAACAAATCATAACCATTGCCGCCGTTGTAGCAGGCACGATGTTAACACGCTTTCTGACCTTCATCCTGTTTCCGGCCAATAAAAAAACGCCGCCATTAGTAGCGTTTTTAGGCAAAATGCTGCCTGCGGCCGTTATGGGCATGCTTGTTGTCTACTCCCTTAAGGATACGCAAATTATGACCGGCAGCCACGGCCTGCCTGAAGCCATAGCCGTAGCACTGACAGTTATCCTGCAGGCAACCCTGCGTAATCTGCTGCTGACGATAGCAGCAGGCACTATAGGCTATATGCTGCTGGTGCAATATGTGTTTGTGTAAAGAGAATTCGAAAGCAAGCACAAAGATATCAGCAAAGCTGTTATACGAAAGATAATATTCCCTCTATATATAATAGTAAATCAACTTTCTACTATTGTATATAGGGGTATGTTTTTTATAGGCAGCGCTAAATTAAAACTACCCTCCGCCATGCTCTGTCCAACATGACGAAGGGTAGTTTTTTTCATTTATATCCTATATATACTGCCAATGTCCCCTAAGCAAATATATACAGAAAGAAGGAATTTGTAAGTGTAAGCATCTTTGAAGCTTTGTGCGTCAGGGCAGCTTCCGCCCCGTCTATAATAAATTGTTCTCTATCCAATTTGCGTCTGCTGACCACTCCCAAGCGGGAGTGTTGCAGACATTTTAAGAAAGGTGGTAAGACCTGAGTCTTTAGTTAATTATGCTGCAGTCGGGAAGAACGGCCATACGATAGGAATAACGATGATTGCAACAATCATGCTGACTGCTACCAGACCGCCGCCGCATTTTACATAATCCATGAATTTGTACTTGCCGGGGCCAAGTACCAGGGTGTTCGGAGGAGTACCTACCGGAGAAGCGAATGCGCAGCTGGAAGCAATCAGGATTGCCATCAGTACAGCTTTCGGAGATGCACCCATTTGTGCGGACAGTGCGATGCCAACCGGGCACAGCAGAGCTTTAGAAGCGGTGTTGCTCATGAACTGAGTCAGGATAACTGCCAGGCCGAAGAGTACAGCAGTTACCAGGTACGGAGACGGATTGCCGCCCATCAGGCTTACGGTGAATTCAGCAATCAGCTTGCCTGCACCACTGGTGTTCATAGCTGTTGCAACAGGAATCATACCTGCGAACAGGAAGATGGTAATCCAATCGATGGAGTTATAGGCTTGTTTTTCAGTGATGCAGCCTGTCAGTACGCACAGTACCGCTCCGACAACAGCAGCCAGTTCCAGAGGAACGACGCTGGTTGCCATAGAACCGATAACGCCAACCATGATGATACCGCAGATCATCTGTTTTTTAGGAGTAGTGTTGGTAGCATCAATCTCCTGCTCTACATCTGCAATCTCTTCGGTTTTAGCTTCCGGCAGAATGTATTTGCCAAGGAACATCATGTAAACGATGCCGGCAACAGTAATAGGAATGCCGATATAGGCATATTCAAAGAAACCAAATTGCAGCTCCGGCATGCCTGCTGCTTTCAGAGCAACGTTTGCCAGAATGTTCGGCGGGGTACCAATCAGGGTGCAGGTACCGCCCAGGCCGGCAGCGAAAGCCAACGGCATCAGCTGACGGGAAGCGGAAAGCTTTGCTTGTGCGCAGATACCCATAACTACAGGAATCAGGCAAGCAGTGGTACCGGTGTTAGACAGGAACGCAGACATAACTGCTGCAATAACCATAAGACCAAACATCAGGCTGTTTTCATTGGTACCAAACAGCTTTACTACAGCGCCGCCAACCTTTTGAGCAAGGCCGGTGTAAAACATAGCAGCGCCAACGACGAACATACCGCCAAAAAGAACTACAGTAGAATCTGCCAGGCCAAGGAAGATTTGGTTCTCAGGAACCAGGCCCAATGCACTGCAGGCTATAGCAGCCAGAACCGCGGTCATTGCCAGCGGAATCATTTCGGTAACGAATAACAGTGCAACTACTGCTAACAAAATCAAGCATTTAATTGCTGGTGTCATAAAAATTTCCCTCCACTTATTTCTTCTTAAATAGGTTTACATATTGAAAAGTGTTTACAAAGAGCTTACCATCTTCGCCTCGATGCGGGAAGACTTTACCTTCCTTTTTCCTGTTCTCGATAGCTCGATAGTAAAATTTCTTGTCTACCTGTTTCAGGTACTCCCGAATCTTAGAATCTTCTTTTTCATCATTCATGATAAGTGCAATGTCCAAAACTTATCAGCTCCTTTCTTGTTCCTTTTGGAGAGTGCCTTTCACTGTTAGAGATTATACAACATATTCCAAAATAATAAAAATACCTAGTTGGAATAGAAGTTATATGAATTAAGTATATTTCAGAAAGTAATTAAATATATTTCGGAACTAATTTCTACTTGTTTTTTATAGCAGGCAGTTTTATATTATACGACAATTATCGCCGGAATAAAAATACCTGTGTAGCATTATTCATATACCTGTCAGGAATATTTCGGGCAAACAAAAAGCCAGTCTGCCAATGACGTACAAGGAGGTAGGCTATAACGTCATCATTTGCGGACTGGCATATATAATGCTGCTGTTTCAAGCTTAAAGTAAAATATTCTTAAACCACTTGCTATAGTATTCTCTGTCCAACTCTTTGAGATAGTTCAGTACAAAGCTCATCTTTCTTCTTAACCTCTTTTTAATGCTTTCAGGGATGCTTCGCTCAGTTTGAAGCCCTGTACTCTTTTGCTGAAGGCAAAGCCTTTTTCACCACAATGCGGGAATACTTTTGCTGCACCGTTGCGTTGACGGCACAGATGTGCGAATAAACCGATTTCTTTTTCGACTGCCATTTTTGTTTCAGCCATGATTGTTCTCTCCTTTGCTTTGAATAAGTCAATTTGTCAATTTGCTCTGTATAAGGCCTCTGCTTTATACGCATTTAGTATAACAGATATTGCTTAATAAGAAAAATAGCTAATAGGAATTATAGATATGACATTTTATTATTTCTTTTTAGCATTCATATGTTCTATAATAGCCTTAATCGTTGAATTTCTTGAAAATGTACTAGCAATATGATAAACTAATTATATTATTCCTATATTTAGAATTCATTACTGTTTTTATTTTACATAAGTTTAGTTTTAGTTGGAGGTCTGCAAAACATGGAATTAGACAATTACAGAAACTTTTTGGCAATTATCGAAGCCGGCAGCTTTACCGGTGCGGCTGATTACGTACATATCGCTCAGCCGGCCCTCAGCAAGCAGCTGCGTGCCCTGGAAAACTATTTCGGCACCAAGCTGATAATTACCACCCGCGGCAGCCGTCAGATTCTCCTGACCGAGGCAGGACGCGTCCTCTATCAAAAAGCAAAGTACATGTGTGCTTTGGAGGATCTTGCCAAAAGCGAAATCGAAAACATCATGGGCGGTGTTGTAGGTACGCTGCGCTTCAGCATTGCCAACTCCCGCAGTGCTTTATTCATCAAATCCTCCCTCAAGGATTTCTGTGCTCTTTATCCTAATATCAAATGTGAGCTGTTCGAAGCAAGCATCAACGAACAGACACAGCAAATGCTTAACGGTATTACCGAGCTGGGAATTTTGAGCGTACCGGTAGAGCATCAGGATAACTTTGAGGTTCTCTTCCGTCGTGATGAAGAGCTTACAGCCGTTTTCCATAAAAACTCTGTTTTTCTGGATGACAGCAAAAAGGTTGTCACCCTTAAGGAATTAGAGGATGTACCTCTGAGCATCAGCTCCGGCTGCTCCGAAATCTTCCTCAAGGCCTGTGCGCAGGCATCCATCGTGCCACGTATCACCTGCACCAGCACCACCCGCAGCACTACTTTGGAATGGACACGCGTCAAGGCAGCTGTTTCTATAGTGCCTGTAGAGCCCGGAGAGGACCTTGGTGAAGAATTTATCACCCGTCCTATATCAGACATCAAGGCAGACGTTTACAAGACCGTAGTAAAGGTTAAGGACAGACCGCTTTCCGTCGTTGCCCAGCATTTCCTCAAATTCTATTCCAAGACACGTAATTCACAGCAGGTATGCAACCTGGATGAAGTCCTGAAAAACTCTTCGTTATAAAACAAAAACCGCCTCACGGCGGTTTTTTGTTTTATAATACTATGCTTATGCTTTCCTTGCGAAGGCAATAAAAAAGCCGCCTTACCTGGCGGTTTTTTTATTGTTGCATTGCCACACCCCTGTAACAAGCTACACACGATAAAATTGGAGGAGAAGGAGAATTTGAAAAATCTTTACGTAACAGAACAGCAAATTGTCCGATTTGCTTAGTTTGTTCTAATGTTTGGGAAATCAATATTTCGACCCACATTTGATAGTTGAAAAAAACCGTCTTTGCAAGCAAAGACGGTTAATGCGCACAATTAAGATAGCTGCCACTCTCACATAAACAGTATCTTGTCTGTTAACATCTTCTCCTGTCGCTCGCAGGTCAAGCATATGCTTGTACGAAGTACTTTGCTGACTCCAGGCAAGCCTGTTACAGCGGCGGGACCGTGTGGATTTTCACCAATTAGCGCTTCATACGAAATATTGATTTGTTGCTTTTAATTATACTAAGTCCGATTAAGAATGTCAAGACTTTAGCGAAAAAGTTCCCGAAAAAAATATTGTAAGAATGTATCTCACTAAATATGCGCTCATTTGTTGACGACAAAAGAATTAGCATCTCTTACTCTTTCAAAGTTAAAATTTTTCACGCTCTATTTTATTTTATGTTATCTTTTTAAATTTTTACAGTGATTTCTTAGATGATTTATAAACTGTTATAAATTGAAAAGGCTGTCACCGATGAAGCTTCATCAATGACAGCCTTTTATGTTTGCCGGTCAAAAATCACCACTGGGTGCTTTCTTGCCGGACTTTATTTGTTTTGATTGCGATGCCTCATTGAAGCACGATCAATATCAAAGGCGTTAATCAGCTCGGTAACAGCCTGACTTGGGGATACCACGCCATTAACAGCTGCTTCCATTACTGCCGGTAAGCGTCCTTTAATCATCGGATCTTCAAAGAACAGGTTATGTAAATGCTCATCAATCATGCTGTTAACCCAAGAGATAGTCTGCGATTTACGACGTTTGTCGAAGGAACCGCATTCTTTGGTAACCTTTTCGAACTTGCGCATTACTGCCCAAAGCTCAAGCAGGCCTTCCTTGGTCAAAGCAGAGCATCTGTAAGCGTGAGTTTTCCAACCTTCGGTAGCAGGACGGATGAATTCAATCATACGCTCATACTCACCCTGGGTAACGATAGCTTTAGGCAGATTGTCACCATCGGCTTTGTTGACAACGATAGCGTCGGCAACCTCCATGATGCCTTTCTTGATGCCTTGCAGATCATCACCGGCACCGGTCAGTACAACCAACATAAAGAAGTCAACCATCGAACGGACGGTGATTTCGGACTGGCCTACACCTACGGTTTCAACTAAAATAACGTCACAGCCTGCAGCCTCGCAAAGCAGCATGGTTTCACGGCTTTTACGGGCAACGCCGCCCAAGGTACCCTTTGCAGGGGACGGACGGATAAAGCAATTAGGTTCACGCGAAAGCATCTGCATACGCGTTTTATCACCCAAAATAGAGCCACCGGTAATAGAGCTGGTAGGATCGACAGCAAGAACTGCGACCTTATAGCCCTGATGACACAGCATCTGGCCAAAGGACTCGATAAAGGTACTTTTGCCGGCACCCGGTACACCGGAAATGCCAATGCGCAAAGCTTTGCCTGTACGCGGCAGGAGAGCCTGCAGAACACGCTGTGCTTTATCAAAATCCCTCGGTGCATTGCTTTCTATAAGAGTAATAGCTTGAGATAAGGTTTTACGATCGCCTTCACTGACTCCTTTTATTAACTCTTCCGGACTAGGCTTTTTCCTCAAGGGGAATTTCCTAATTTTATCCACAGGGTTATACTTCTCCTCGCTGACAGCGTTTACGGCACTGTCAATCCCGCCCATTACAGAGCAGGCAAAGTTAGGATCTTTTTTCAGGGGTACCCAACTCGGCCTAATATCTTTTTCACCAGTTTCAGGCATTTATATCACCTCAGTCTTCAGCGTGTTCAGCTTTTGCACGGTCAACCAACATTTGCAGTAATTGGATGCAGCACTTAGGAATGTTGGTACCAGGTCCAAAGATGCCTGCTGCACCATGTTCATACAGGTAGTCGTAATCCTGTGCAGGAATTACGCCGCCGATACATACCATGATATCTTCACGGCCACGTTTCTTCAGTTCTTCTACGATTGCCGGCAGCAGGGTCTTATGACCTGCAGCCAGGGAGGAGAAGCCAACCATATCAACGTCGTTATCTACAGCGTCTTGTGCAGATTCTTCCGGAGTCTGGAACAGAGGACCAACGTCGACGGTCCAGCCCATATCTGCGAAGGAGGTTGCCAGAACTTTTTGTCCGCGGTCATGACCGTCTTGGCCCATTTTAGCCAGGAAGATACGAGGACGACGGCCTTCAAGTTTTTCAAACTCATCAGCCAGTTTAGTAGCTTTTTCCATGTCATCGTTGCCGCTGAATTCACTGGAGTATACACCGGATACAGTGTGGATTACAGCATTGAAACGACCGGATACTTTTTCAACTGCGTCAGAAATTTCACCGAGGGAAGCACGGTCGCGAGCAGCTTGTACAGCCATTTCCAGCAGGTTGCCGTTGTCACGGGTTTCTGCTGCGCGGGTGATAGCTTCCAGATCGCGTGCAACTGCGTCGTTGTCGCGTTCTGCTCTCAGTTTTTCCAGACGTTTAATCTGAGCGTTACGTACAGCGGTGTTATCGATGGACAGTACGTTCAGCGGATCTTCCTTAGCCAGACGATATTTGTTCAGGCCAACGATGGTTTCTTTACCGCTATCGATGTTAGCTTGACGACGAGCTGCGCACTCTTCGATACGCATCTTCGGCAGGCCGGTTGCAATAGCTTTTGCCATACCACCGAGTGCTTCAACTTCCTGGATATGAGCCCAAGCACGGCGAATGATTTCGTTAGTGAGGTATTCAACATAGTAGGAACCGCCCCACGGATCGATAATCTTGCAGACTTTGGTTTCATCCTGGATGTACAGCTGGGTGTTACGAGCAAGACGAGCAGAGAAGTCGGTCGGCAGTGCGATAGCTTCGTCCAGTGCGTTGGTATGCAGGGATTGAGTATGGCCCAGAGCAGCAGACATAGCTTCCATACAAGTACGGGAGATGTTGTTGAACGGATCCTGTTCGGTCAGAGACCAGCCGGAAGTCTGGCTGTGAGTACGCAGTGCCATGGATTTCGGGTTCTTAGCGCCGAAGCTCTTAAGAATCTTAGCCCACAGAACACGAGCAGCACGCATTTTTGCAACTTCCATGAAGTAGTTTTTGCCCATATCCCAGAAGAAGGACAGACGTTTTGCAAATGCGTCTACAGGCAGGCCTGCAGCTTCACCAGTACGGATATATTCCATACCATCGGCCAGAGTGTAGCCTAATTCAAGGTCGCAGGTTGCGCCGCACTCTTGAATATGGTAACCGGAAATGGAGATACTGTTAAATTTAGGCATGTATTTGGTGGTGTATTCGAAAATATCACCGATGATACGCATGGACATAGCAGGCGGATAAATGTAGGTGTTACGTACCATGAACTCTTTCAGAATATCGTTCTGAATGGTACCGGCCATGATGGATTTATCAACGCCTTGTTCTTCACCGGATACAATGAAGAATGCCAGTACAGGCAGAACTGCGCCGTTCATGGTCATGGATACGGACATCTGATCCAGAGGAATACCGGAGAACAGGATGTTCATATCGAGCATGGAGCAAACAGATACGCCTGCTTTACCAACGTCACCAACTACACGCGGGTTATCAGCGTCATAGCCGCGGTGAGTCGGTAAGTCGAACGCGATGGACAGACCTTTTTGGCCTGCAGCCAGGTTACGACGATAGAATGCGTTGGATTCTTCCGCAGTGGAGAAACCTGCATATTGACGTACAGTCCACGGACGGAATACATACATTGTGGAGTAAGGACCACGCAGGAACGGAGGAATACCGCTCATGAAGTCCAAATGGTTACATTTATCATAGATATCCTTGGTGTACAGCGGAGCTTTAGGAATACGTTCCAAGGTAGTATCATAAAGGGCATCATAATTTTCGCCCATTTTTTCTTCCAGATTTTTCTTCCATTCGTCATAAGAACAAGAAGGATGATCAGGAAGGGCTACTTTAGTGAAATCCGGATTAATGCTCATTATTCAATCATCCCTTTCTTCTTTTGCAGCATCTTCAGAGTTTGGAAGCAGTTAGCTTTTACGCTGATGAAATCGTCAACGCCAGCATCTTTGTAAACTTGTTCCATGTCTTTCGGAGCAGCGCCGGCCAAGAACAGAGTAGCGGACGGTTTCATAGCTGCTTTAATCATCGGAGCCAGTTTCGGAACGATTTCCGGATAGGTAGCATCGGTGGAGCAGATAACTGCAACATCGTAGTCGCCTTCTTTGAAAGCTTTGAGGCATTTTTCGTATTGATCGCCATCTTCGCCGTCTTGGAAACCATCGTTCAGATGAACGTTGAATTCACCAACCTGCAGGAAAGAGGTGGAGAAGTCGGCACGAGCTTTATGTTGAGGAATCGGTCCCATGTTGCACAGGAATACTTCAACATTTTTGCCGGTTTTCTTAACATATTCTTCAGTTTCGAAACGCAGTGCTTCATAGCGCTCGGTCCAGTGATGAGCAGCGATTGCTTCAACGGTTTCCGGAGCTTCAGCCTTGCAGGATGCAGCAGCAACCTGGCCGATAGTAGCACCGTTGCTGAATGCTTCGATTGCGCCTTCAACAGTTTCAACTGCAGCCAGTTTGCCTGCCAGGTAGTTGGTGTCGATATCGGCAACGTAAGCAGCAACAGCAGCTTCGCGTTCTTTCTTCAGTTTCGGAGTGTCCTCTTCGCGGCGCTCCAGCGGTTCTTCGGTCATGTTCGGGTACATGTTTACGCCAACAGCACGGTCGCTGCGCATTTCCAGAGCTTTGAAGCGTTTAGCCAGAACGTCAGCAACTTGTGCTTGCGGATAGCCGGCTTCCAGAGCTTTAATGATGCCGCCCATTTCCTCAACCTTTTGGAACTCAGCCCAGATTTTTTCGGTGATCTGCTTGGTCAGGGTTTCAACGCCCCAGGAACCGCCGGCAGCATCAATCGGGCTCAGCATACCAAATTCTTCTTGCAGCATTACGTGCAGGTTACGAGCGATACGACGGGAGAATACGTCGCCTTTACGGATCAGCTCGTCAAACGGCGGGTTGTCATAAGTGCAAACGCCGCCTACAACGCTGGAGAAGGTTTGGGTGCAGTTACGCAGCATGTTTACATACGGGTCAACAACGGTTTTGGTGAAGCGAGCGCAACGGCCATGAACTTTAATAGCACGGTCTGCTTCTTCAGCACCGAATGCTTCCATAATAGCTGCCCAAATCATACGCAGGGAACGCAGTTTTGCGATTTCCATGAAGAAGTTAGCACCTTGGTTGAAGCAGAAGTACAGGGAGTTAGCAATGTCGTGCAGCTCAACGCCGCGTTTTTGCATTTGACGTACATATTCAACAGCAGTAGCGAAGGTGTAAGCAACTTCTTGTACTGCTTCTGCACCGCCATCGGTGTAAGCATCACTGTTGATGAAAACAGTGCGCAACTCCGGAGTATTAGCTTTAGCAAATTTAATGGTTTCAGCCATTTCATCATACAAAGCATCCAGAGAGGTTTCGGTTTTACCGGTTTTTACCAGCTCGCCGATCGGGTCGCCGCCGATAACACCGCGCAGGGTTTTAACATCATGACCAGCGCCCTTCAGAGCAGCAACAGTCAGAGCCAGCAGGTTTTTAGCGCCGGCACCGGTGTACATCATAATAGGATATTTGTCAAGTTTCAGACCATCCAGCAGAACGCTCATATCTTCAACAGTAGTAACGTTCACGCCAATATCGCCGGGTTTTTCTGCATCTTTAACGTCTACGCCGTTTTTGGTTGCAGTATCCAGTTTGATATTGTAAACAGTGGAGCCCTTGGAAATTTCTTCCTTCAGCAGCTCGTTGTTTTCAGCCGGCAGGGTTTCATCGCAAGCTTGTGCAATGCCCCAGGGCTCGTGTACATAACCGTTAACAGTTGCGCCACGCAGGAAATCGCCCATACCGGGATAATCGTTGGTCGGCAGAATTGCATCAGTGCCTTTACGAGTATAAATCGGGTCAAAGGTAATGCCCTCGTAGTTTTTGGTATACATGATCTTGTCAAAGGGTTTGCCCTTCAACAGTGCATTACATGCCTCCACCCATTCATCCCAGGTGGGTTCGGTAAATTCATCAAAAGTTACCTCCGGGAATTCGGTTACTTTCTCTGACTTACGCAACATGGCTTCCAGTTCTTTGTCTGTCAACGGTCTTTCGCCATCAACGACTGCTGCAGTTTTTTGTTGTTCATCAGCCATTCAAATAATCCTCCTTTAATAATTTAATCATTACTGTGAAAAAGCTCACAGCACCAAGCTGAAACGCATATCACCTCCAGCCAATCTCGTCTGCCGATGCAGCTGCTATCCGACCGCTCTCACCCGGTCATCAGGGGACATGTGCCGCATCCTTGCTTGGATAGATTTTAAGAAGCAAACAGCATTTATATACACGGTCACGGTTGTCCAGGCCGTATATAACAAAATAACAGGCAGTTTAATCTGCCAGGAACTCCTGCAGACGTCCGTAATTAATCTGGACTCTGCGCAGCTCGTTTTCTTCAGGCATAGTATCATTAAGAATCATGTTGCCTAAAGCAGCACCGGGTTCTGCGCCACGGTTCTGCATAAAACGGGCATAGTATTCAATCTGCGGAACATCTTCGGCAGCCTTGTAAATAACAGCAGCCTGTTCCAATGGATCTTCTGCGATGATATAGGGATTTACCCCTTCATTAAAGTATTTTTTCAAAAGCTCGCAGATATCTGTCTTTTTGGGGTTATATTGTACACGTACGCACTTTACTTCCAGCTCACCGCTGGCTTTAGCACGTCCGGCAACAACTTCTTCAACGCCTTTCATACCTTCAAAGGCTGCAAGCAGTTCAGCAATTTTGCCTGCCAAATATAATTCTTTCATATCAATAACCTCCCTTTAAACAGCAAAAAATAAAGCCACCACATTTGTGATGGCTGGATTGTCAGTACGACAGCGCACCCCTACGCTGTCGTACTTGAGAGGAGAAAGGAAATGTTCTCAGCTAAAAGAAAAATTTGAGAATGGGATTTGAAAAACACGATATGTCCAGTATCGCGGACAAGTATGACAGATAACATCGATGGCCCGGCCACTCTCCAAAAGGTCACAGCCATCACGTGACCTTCAATGGCATAAGAAACAGAAAACCGTTTCTCAAAAAGAATCCTTCACCCAATATGGGCAGGACTTTTGAAAAACGGCGAAATATCAAAAGCTACTAGGCGCACAAACCTATACTACAGCTCTACGACATCTCTCCCCGTCTCTCGCAGGTCAAACGACGATGCATCTTACAGGCAGTTCTTCTGGCTTCGCTTCTTCACGTGTTTCACCTTCCCAGAGGACCCCTCCAGTGGTATAAACAAAACACGCTCCACGTCACAGCGGCGGGACCGTGCCGGACTTTCACCGGCTTCTCTATTGAGCTTTCGCACCTGTAATATCAATATCAACTTGTTGTCTTAATTATAGCAGTTACTATTTACCTTGTCAACCTTTTTTGCTGATTTTTATTTTTTGTGTTATTATTCCATGTATGTATCAGTCTCATGTGTAGTTGCATTCATTTCTGATTAACTGTTCTTTGTGTTTAATTCACATATAATACAATCAGAAATCTATTATATCAGCAGCAGGCTTTAAGGCAATAAAAAACGCCTACAGCTCAGCTGCAAGCGTTCTTACGATTTAGCAATCTTCATTTTTATACCACCTGTTAATGGATATAGTAGAAATTCATTTCATACAAAACTTTGACAAATTTTTCCAGCATTATTCTCACCTCCCGAAATCAGTGAATCATATACCATTTAAAGTTGCACAGAGTTTCAACAAATTTTTCAAAAGTCATTTTTATATCATCCTTTCTGCTTTATTTTAAGGTCTTGCCTTAACATGCATTAAGTATAACACCTTATGACGTTTTTGTCCACTATGGACTTTTGGTGTCCCAATAGATGGTTATAATGCTTCAAAGCCTTGCACCATGCGATTTTACAAGGATTTTACATACAAAAGCAAAGAGGACTGCAAGAAAAATTTTTCTTAAATCATGAAAATTTTTTCTGCAATCCTCTAAAATTATACCTGCTTAGCCTTAAACCACCATGCCAGCAGCGGCGGGATAAAGATATTTATCACCAGCACACGCACCAGCTGATAGGTCAGGATAATCGAAACATTCTCACCCATACTCATACCGGCTAAAGACATTTCGGCTATGCCTCCCGGCGCCATCGCCAGAAATGCCGTTACCAGCGAAAAGCCGTAGCGTGCGGAAAGCACATTAGCCATACCGATGCTCACAACAATGAGTATCGCCGTACCGATAAGAATATAGGGCACCATTTTTTCTGTTTTTACGATGCGATCCGCATCAAGCTGCATACCCATAAACAGACCGATGCTGGCCTGCGCCGCCGCCATGAGCCAAAAAGGCACAGGCTGCACACCGCCGTCAAAGACGGAAAATGCAGCCGTCGCCAAAATCGGTCCTAACAGTTTCGGCGTCGGCATATGTATTTTCGTTGCTATAAAGCTGCCCAATATAGACAAGGGCACTACAACAAGCCAATGTACACCGCCATGGTTGGGCAATGCTACGCTACTGCCCGTCACATGCGCATCAAGCAGCCAGATAACAAGAAACGGCACAGTAATAACTACGCCCAGCAGACGCAGCACTTGCATCACCATAACAATGTTGGGATTTACTTCTTTATCCTCTTCGCAAAGCAGCATTGTCAGCGTCATGCCGCCGGGAAGCATACCCATAACACAGCTTTTGAGGTTTTCCCGCGCCAGCTTTGCCGTAACAAAGGCTAGTGCGATACTGGCAGCCAAAATAACTATCGTTGCTTCCGCTACACCTACCAGCTCTGCCAGAAAGTTATTCCAAGTGTCCGAGGTAAAGGTAGAACCGATACCGTAGCCTGCAACCATCAATGCATATTCGCGCCATTGCTTAGGCCAGCTTACGTCACTGCGATGCGTCAGTGTTTTGCAAAGCAGAGCAGTCAACAGGCCGCCCAGCAAAAACGGTATCGGCAGATGCATGCGTACCAGCAGGCTGCCTAAGCAAAGTGCCATGATAAAAAGCAACAAGCGGTTTAAAAACATAGCTTTTACTCCTGCTCTACGCCGTTAGCGGATAAAGCATCCATAATACGCTCAATCAGCTCTCCGCGCATTGTATGCTGTGAGGAGGAATAAGTGATAATCTCATGCTCCTTCAGGCCCATTTCACGCTTAAAGAGCGCCTTTTGGGACATCGCCGCATTTTTAGAAAGCTTATCGGACTTGGTCAGCACAACCTGCACCTTCAGGCCACAGCTGCGCAGCCAGTTGAAGCATTCCATATCACTGTCCAGAGGCTTATGACGAATATCAATCAGCTGGCAGACAACACCGAGGTTTTCACTGCCGGATAAATATTTGCTGATAAAGCCGGACCATTGGTCTTTATTATTATGATTTGTTTTAGCAAAGCCGTAACCGGGTAAATCTACCAGATAAAAGGATGCCCTTTCATCTTCACCCTCAACTACGCGCTTAGCCTCCAGCTCGTAAAAGTTGATGGTCTGCGTTTTGCCCGGAGTAGAGCTTACGCGTGCCAGGCCGTTGCGGCGGCAGAGTGAATTGATAAGCGACGATTTACCGACATTACTGCGGCCGATAAAGGCAGCCTCAATAAGAGCAGGCTGCGGATATTGGTCTGCACGCACGGCAGAGGCCACATATTTAGCACGGATAATATCCCAATTATCTTTACTCATTTTTATCCTCCAATGCCAGCTTCAAAACATCATCAAGATGCTCAACAGGTATAAACTGCATTTCCTTACGAATATTTTCCGGCAGCTCGTCCAGATCCTGCATATTGCGCTTCGGCAGCAGTACTGTCTTTACGCCATAGCGATAAGCCGCCAGCATTTTTTCCTTAATACCGCCGACAGGCCATACCTTGCCGGACAGGGAAATTTCACCGGTCATCGCCAGCTTGCCCTTAACCTTTTTGCCTGTCAACGCCGATACCATGGCAGTAACCATCGTTACACCGGCAGAAGGTCCGTCCTTCGGCACAGCGCCCTCCGGCAGATGGATATGAATGTCCATCGTTTCACCAAAGTTAGCTGCAATCCCCAGAGCTTCCGCACGGCTGCGGATATAGGTATAACCGGCCTGAGCCGACTCCTTCATTACATCGCCCAGCTGGCCGGTAAGCGTAAGGTTGCCCTTGCCCTTAAACGCCAGCACCTCTACCTTCAGCAGCTCGCCGCCGACACTGGTCCACGCCAGTCCATTGGCAACGCCGACACTTGATTTCAGACTGATATCATCATCAAGGTAAATAACCGGTCCCAGATATTTTTCCAGATTCTTTTCTGTTACCTGAGCGCCCTTACTCTTGCCCTTGACAATTTTAAACGCAACCTTGCGGCAGATGCCTGCCAGCTTACGCTCCAAGTTACGCACGCCTGCTTCTCTGGTATAGTCGTGAATTACACGGCGGATAGCCTTTTCGCTGACGCTTACCTTGTATTTTTCCAGGCCATTCAGCTTCAGCTCCTTCGGCAAAAGATGCAGTTGAGCAATCTTAACCTTTTCTTCATCAGTATAGCTGCTCAGCTGGATAATCTCCAGACGGTCCAGCAGAGCCGGCGGAATAGTATCTACGGCATTGGCCGTTACAATCCAGAATACATGCGACAAATCAAACGGGAATTCAATAAAGTGGTCACTGAAGCTGTTGTTCTGCTCCGGATCAAGCACCTCCAACAGCGCTGAAGCCGGATCACCGCGAAAATCGGAAGCCATTTTATCAATCTCGTCCAACAGGAATACAGGGTTCATGCAGCCGCAGGTCTGCATACCGTGAATAATACGGCCCGGCATAGAACCGATATAGGTACGGCGATGACCGCGGATTTCCGCTTCATCACGCACACCGCCCAAAGAAACGCGGGTAAATTTGCGCTTAATCGCCTTGGCAATACTGCTTGCCAAGCTTGTTTTGCCTACGCCCGGAGGTCCTACCAGACACAGAATCGGTCCGCGTGTGCTTTTAGACAACGCACGCACTGCCAGATACTCCAGAATGCGCTCCTTAACCTTCTTCAGGCCGTAGTGGTCATTATCAAGAACAGCCTGCGCCTTATCCAGGTCAAAATTATCCTTAGTGAATTTGCCCCAGGGCAATGCCAGCAAAGAATCGATGTAGGTTCGGATTACCGCTCCCTCCGGCGTCATCGGCGGCATTTTCGCCAGACGTCCAAGCTCCTTGTTGATTTTTTCCGCCACGTTTTGCGGCATTTTCAGCTTGGACATCTGCTCCTTGTAATCAGCAATTTCTGCCTGTACGTCTTCGTTTTCGCCAAGCTCCTTGCTGATAGCCTTAATCTGTTCACGCAGATAATATTCCTTCTGATTCTGCTCCACCTGCTGGTGTACCTGTTCGGAAATATTTTTGGCTACATCGGCAATTTCCTGCTCACGCACCAAAATCTCGTATAATTTACGCAGACGCAGCTTCAGCGGCGCCATTTCCAGCAGCTCTTCCTTTTCGGTCAAAGACAGCGGCAGATAGCCGACAATAATATCAGGCACCTTGCTTAAATCAGTACGCGATTTAAGCGACTGCACCGTATCGGGATTAACCTTTTTCGTAAGCAGTACCCATTGCTCAAAGGCATCCAGCAGCAGACGGCGCAGGCCTTCTGCTTCGGCATCGACCGCATCGTCAGCAGGCACTACTTCTACCTCACCGACAAAGAAATCCTGCTCATTCTCATGAACCTCTACCGCATTCAGCACATGTACGCGCTCCAAGCCTTCTACCAGCAAGCGCACAGCACCGTTAGGCAGCTGCAGCCTTTGCTTGATATTAGCCAGAACGCCCCATTCATATAAATCATCGGCAACAACATTTTCCTGCTCAGGCTGTTTTTGCCCAACCAGAATAATTTGCTTGTCCGTACCTTCGGCTGCGTCAATAGCAGCTATAGATTTTTCTCGGCCGACATCCAGATTGGCAATCATGCCCGGAAAAATCAAGACGCCCCTCAAAGCAAGAAGGGGCTTTGTAATTATCAAATTAGCCATATAATCCCTCCTTAAGCTCCCAAAACAAGAGAGAAATTTATCGGCAGTACGCACGCAGGCATACTTGCCATAGCGATAAAATAAGGGAGAAGGTATAATAATCCTTCCCCCTTAGATATTTTGTTATTTTGTAAGCATTTGCGGCTCGCAATGCTGGCGTATAGTAGCTTCAGTAACAATGCACTTTGTTACATCATCACGGGAAGGAACATCATACATTACGTTACGCATGGTGGATTCAATAATAGATCTCAGGCCACGCGCTCCGGCATTACGTTTCAATGCTTCCTCAGCAATAGCAGTAAGAGCACCAGGTTCAAACTCCAGCTCCACGCCATCCATTTCCAGGAAACGCTGGTATTGCTTAACCAAAGCATTACGCGGCTCAGTCAGTATTTGTACCAGTGCAGCCTCATCCAGCGGATTGAGTGTTACTACTACCGGCATACGTCCTGCAAATTCCGGAATAATACCGAACTTCATGATATCCTCAGGCAATACCTTGGCAAATACAGCCTCGTTATCAACCTCTTCCTTACGGCGGATATCAGCACCAAAGCCCAGGTTTTTCTTGCCTACGCGGGCATTGATGATATGCTCCAGTCCTGCGAAGGCACCACCGCAGATAAACAGGATATTGGTTGTATCAATATTGATAAACTCCTGATGCGGATGCTTGCGTCCTCCTTTAGGCGGAACGCTGGCAACAGTACCTTCAAGGATTTTCAGCAGAGCCTGCTGAACACCTTCACCGGAAACATCACGGGTAATGGAAACGTTTTCGGATTTACGGGCAATTTTATCAATCTCGTCGATATAGATAATGCCGCGTTGAGCAGCTTCAATGTCATAATCGGCATTGCTGATAAGCTTGAGCAGAATGTTTTCAACATCCTCGCCTACATAGCCTGCTTCCGTTAAGGTAGTAGCATCAGCAATGGCAAAGGGAACCTGCAGAATCTTTGCCAGAGTCTGGGCGAGCAGTGTTTTACCGCTGCCGGTAGGACCGAGCATCAGAATATTGGATTTCTGCAGCTCCAGGTCGCGCTTGGACTCCGGATTCTGGATTTCGTAGTTGATTCTCTTGTAATGATTGTATACTGCTACAGACAAGGTCTTTTTAGCCTCATCCTGACCAATAACATACTCATCTAAGATTGCCTTGATTTCCTGAGGCTTCGGCAGATCAGCTGCATTCGCCAACTGCTCGGCAGCATCGCTTTCTTTTTCCTCGTCAAGCATGGATTTGCAGAAGTCGACACACTCATCGCAGATAAATACTCCACGACCGGAAATCAGTCTTTTTACCTGACCTTCACGCTTGCCGCAAAAGGAACAGCATGGTTTTCCATCATGTCCTTCATCAAAATTCATATTTTAAATCTCCTTATAGTATATCTTACTCTGCAGATTTACTACGGGAAACAACCTCATCAATCAGGCCATATTCCTTAGCTTCTTTACTTGTCAGATAATGATCGCGCTCGGTATCGGCAGCAATCTTTTCCACTGTCTGACCGGTATGCTTTGCCAGTACCTGGTTCATTTCTTCACGGATACGCAGGATTTCGCGGGCATGGATTTCAATCTCCGTTGCCTGGCCCTGTGCACCGCCCAAGGGCTGATGAATCATAACACGGGAATACGGCAATGCAAAACGCTTGCCCGGCGCGCCTGCTGCCAGGAGCACAGATGCCATGCTGGCAGCCATGCCCATGCAGATAGTAGAAACGTCAGGCTTAATATACTGCATCGTATCATAAATAGCCATACCGGCGCTTACGCTGCCACCGGGGCTGTTAATATACAGATGGATGTCTTTGTCCGGATCCTCGGACTCCAGGAACAATAACTGAGCAATGACAACATTTGCCATATTGTCATCAATCGGACCGGTAACGAAAACAATCCTATCCTTCAAAAGACGTGAATAAATATCATAGGAACGTTCTCCACGACTAGATTGTTCAACAACGATAGGCACATAATTCATTTTGTCACACTCCTTTACTGTAAGTATAACCTAAAATTATTTTGCGCTGTCGATAACAACGTGTGCAGCTTTGCGGCGCAGGATGTTAGCCAGCAGCAGGCCCATGGTGCCGTTGCCTTTGATGATTTTCTTAACTTCTTCAGGAGAAGCGCCGTGTTGTGCGGAAATAGCAGCGATTTCTGCATCAACGTCAGCCATGTCAACCTGAATGTCTTCAGCTTTAGCGATAGCGTCCAGAACCAGATCGGTCTTAACGTTTTCTTCAGCAACCGGGCGTTGGTTTTCACGGATTTTAGCCATGTCCAGACCGGTGTATTGCATGTACATATCCAGGCTCATTTTACGGCTTTCCAGGCTCATTTTCATTTCTTCAACCATTTGGCTGATTTTGTCTTCGATCATGATTTCCGGAACGCTGAATTTAGCGTTAGCTACAGCCAGGTCAATCAGTTCATGCTCGTATTCAGCTTTAGCGTTAGCTTCAGCAGCTTTTTGCATACGCTCTTTGTAGTTAGCACGCAGCTCTTCTACAGTTTTGAAGTCGGTCTTGGAAGCAACATATTCGTCGTTCAGTTCCGGCAGCTCTTTGCGTTTTACGTCTTGGATGTTTACTTTGAAGATAGCTTCTTTGCCAGCCAGGTCTTTAACAAAGTAATCTTCCGGGAAGGTTACTTCTACGTCAGTGGAATCGCCTTTGGACAGGCCAACCAGCTGATCTTCGAAGCCGGGGATGAAGGAGTTGGAGCCAACTTCCAGAGGATAGCCTTTGCCTTCGCCGCCGCTGAACGGTTCGCCGTCAACGGTACCAGCAAAATCGATGATAGCGAAGTCGCCTTTTTCAATTACAGCGCCTTCTTCAGCAACTACCATTTTAGCGTCGCGGCCCATCATGTCTTTAATTTGAGCGTCAACTTGCTCGTCAGTTACTTCAACTTCTTTTTTCTCTACATGCAGACCTTTGTATTCGCCCAGTTCCGGTTCCGGTTTCAGGGTTACTTTAATGGTCAGTTCCATATCTTTGCCTTCTTCGAAGGTAGATTCTTCAACTTTAGGATCGGATACAGGGATCAGTTTTTCCTGATCCAGAGCTTCGCTGTATGCTTGGTTAGCAACGATTTCAAAAGCTTCTTGTTTTACAGCTTCTTTGCCATAGTGCATTTCGATGATAGCACGCGGAGCTTTGCCTTTACGGAAGCCAGGGATATTTGCCTGGTCAGCAATTTTTTGTACAGCCTTCTTATAGCCTGCGTTTACCTCAGCAGCCGGAGCGGTAATTTTTAAAGTTGCCTCATTTTCTACTCTTTCAACAGTAACGTTCATTAATAAAATCCTCCCTTAAATTTATGTGGGTAAAAAATAATATAATCGGATTAAACTGTCAGCCTTCCTTAGCGAAAATGTGCTGACACAAATCGCTCATAATATCATATCACAATGCTCGCTTCTTGACAATACCAAAAAACCCGACAGAAGCAATCTGTCGGGCAAATTTTTAAGTGGAGCGGAAAACGAGATTCGAACTCGCGACCCCCTCCTTGGCAAGGAGGTGCTCTACCACTGAGCTATTTCCGCGTCATGTGCATCAGCAACGAATATAAGTATAAGGCATCAGGCGACTTTTGTCAACACCTTTTTTGAAAAAAGTTGAGATTTTTTTCAACTTTTTTCTCAGCCCTATCCTAACCCATTACAACGCGCCAAATCATCATAGACAAGCGCCGCCAGACGCTGCGTTAATTCCTGGTTTTCCGCACAAAGCTTCGTCTGTGACAGCAATGCTTCCAGCTTAGCCTTGTTGCACATCATGCAGCAGCAAGGCATAATGATTTCGCTGGCCATATAGGCAGCGGCGCGCAAAGACATTTCATCCTGCAGCAGGCTGCCGCTTGCTGCCTTGGATGCGAAAACCGCAAGACGCATATCCAACGCCCGCGCCAGCTGTTTTTCCAAAACACCGGCCATAGCTTAACGCATGTTTTCGATAAAGTCTTCAAAGGTGTTAATCAATACAGTGTGACCGGTAACCTTCAAATCGCGCAGATAAGTGCCGTAGGATTCATAAACCTCGTCACTCAGCTCCATTTTCAGGCCTTCCTTAACATATTCATCAATCATTTTCAGAATGAAACGGTTAACTTCATTGGTACCTGGCTTAACATTCAAAGGAATAATGCGGCTTTCAGCCTCATATTTTTCTACAACAACCTTCCAGCCACCGGGAACAGGCGGCAGACGGGTTGCCTTAATGAAGTAATTATCAGGAGAAAAGCCTACATAACCATCCATTTTATTATATAATTTTGCTTTTTGCAGAGGGAAACCATTTTTATTGCCCCATTTAACGATTTCTTCGCAAACTTCATTATTATGGATTACACTCGGAAAAGTTGCTTCCGCTAAGATTTCAGACATAGTGATACCTCCTCATGGTTTATAGTCATATTTTACTCTAACTTGCAGATTATTTCAACAAAAAAGCATGTATACAATAAATTTGAAGCTTTTAAAAAACCGGCATCGAACTGATGCCGGTTCAGAAGCAATTATTTTAAATTTGTCCCAAAGCCTTCAAAATGCACTGAGCGATAATCGCACTGGCAATATAGGTGCCTACAAAGACAACGATTGCCAGAATAACAATGCGCCAGCCGGTCTTGGCAAAGGCATCCAGGTCCTTGCCTATGGATACACCGGCATAAGCCAGAATCGGGGTACATAAGGCCACAAAGCCGACATTTTTTACATAGCCGTTGATAATATCACTGCCGGGAACGCCGGGGATAGTCAGAATACAGCCCAGTGTTACAACCCATGCCGCAGCCGGAATACCTCCGGGAATATATTTCGAAAGCAACATGCCGACAAAAGCAATCACCGCCAAAATCAGCAGGCCGGGAATAGACTGGATAATATCAGCCTTGGTTCCCAATACGTTGGAGAACAAGCTCATGAAGGTTACAATAGCCAAAATGATAATTGTATCTTTAATTTTCATTATGCTTCCTCTCCTTTCTTCTCAGCTTCAGGCAGTACGCCGTATTTAATCTTATAGAATCTCTTATAGAGCCATTCGGTCATCGGCAGGCCCAGCCATACGGACATATACAGACCGTCAAGACCGGAAAGCATATTACTTGCTGCGCCGAAGGCTGCCAGCTGGTCAGCCATATCGGGATACATAGCAACCAAAGAGCCCACAGCAGCCGTCATCATGCTGGCAGAGCCTACGCCGGAGGCCATAGCCAGTGCATACGGGTGAATCGGCAGTACGGAAGCAGCAACGCTGGCCATCAGGCCGAAGAAAATAGTACCGAAAACAGTGCCGGCAATATAAACGCCCATAACGCCGCGGCCCTCACTGCTGTCCAGGCCAAATTTTTCGCCGATAAGCGCTACGTTTGGCTCACGTGCGATAGAATGCGCAGCACCGATGGTTTCGCGTTTCAGTCCCAGGTAAACGGCAACAGGTACGCCTAAAAGCACAGTACCGAGGTTACCGAACTCCTGCAGAATCAGCGCCGGAGAAGCAGCCAGAATCTTCGGCAGAGTAGGACCTACCAGCGTACCGTAGCGTGCCATCAAAAGCATCAGCGTTACGCCGACCAAACTGCTGGCATCCAGCATTTCCTTTTTGCCGGACAGGTTCAAAAACTTAGGTGTTGTCAGAATGCCCAGAAGCAGAGCATACAGCATCGGCAGCAGCACGATGCGTCCGATACCGAACTTCAGGGTATGAGTGCCGATCAGCTCGGAAACAATGATCAGCGCCAGAATTATGGCATGTAATTTAATGTTCTTCATTACATTCCCTCCCACAAATTATTTCTATTTTACTTATTAAAATAGCTCTCCAATTTTGCAATGTACTCTTCCTTGGTCAGAATCGGCTTAAAGTCAGCCAGGATAGCCTTAGCCTCTTTCGCATCATCATACAGCAAATCTATCAGCATCATCGCAAAGGCTTTAGCCGGCAGCAGCACGGCAGCATTAAAATCTACCATATGGAAGTCAGGTGTGTGCAACAGTCCGTCTGTACCGCCGATAAACGGATGGATAACAGGCATCAGGTGTGATACGTCACCCATATCGGTGGAGGCACTGAAATGACCGGCATCCTTTATCTCTACATCCGGATAAGCAATTTTCGCATTCGCTGCAAACAGTTCATTCATACGCTTGTTGCAGCTCAGCGGGAACATGCCCGGCAGTGTTTCGATAACAGTCTTGGCACCGACAGCATCGCCGCCGGCCTTAAGTGCTGCGTCAACGCGCGTATGTGTGGAATCAATAGCATCCATGGTTTTCGCACGCACATACAGCTCCAGGCGTACATCATCAGGCACGGAATTTACAAAGTCACCGCCCTTAGTAATAATCGGGTGTACACGCACTACATCCTGCTCGCGGAAGGTTTCACGCAAAGCGTTGATGCCCATAAGTCCCAGGCAGGCAGCATTCAGCGCGTTGACACCTTCATGCGGAGCGTCAGCTGCATGAGCTGTTTTACCGATATAGCGAACGGTTTTACCTACAAAGCCGTTGCTGCTTTCGCCGATAGAAACCGTAGGCTTCGGCATATTTTTATCGGCATGCATCTGCATTGCCATATCAATATCATCAAAAGCACCTTCATAAATCAGCTCGCCCTTGCCGCTCATAAAATGCAGCTTGCCGGACTCCACTAATTTTTTGCGGTACGCAATTTCGATATATTCCTCAGCAGGAACACCGAAGAACACAACGTCACCGGCCAGCTCCGGCAGCACGCCAGATTTTACAATACCACAGGCAGCAGCAAGCATGGTGGAAATCTGCAGATTGTGGCCACAGGCATGCGCAGCGCCTGTGGCCGGGTCCGCCTTCGGACTTGTCGGGCAGCCAACTGCATCCAGCTCGCCTAAAACGGCAGCTGTCGGTCCGGGCTTGCCGCCTTTCGCACGTCCCTTAACACCATTGATTGCCAGGCCGGTCTGCGGCTCCAGGCCCAGGTCACGCATAAATTCTGCAACCTTGGCAGCGGTTTTGACTTCCTTGAAGCCTAATTCCGGTTCATCGTTGATGCTGGCACAAATTGCCTTTATCTTGTCCGCATATGCGTCAATCGTCGCACATGCCTTTTCTTTTAAAATTTCTTTTGTCATCTTAATGCGCCTCCAGCGTACTTGTCTTTTCAATACGTACATTAATAAAAAATTTTAAGTATTTAACTCAATTATAGCATACTTATAGGTAAAGTCAAATAAGAATATCCGCTAAAAAAATCGTTGCCTTATAATGTGCAGTTTGATGCAATATCAGCTAGTTTTCAGAATATTGTCCACTAAATACGTGCTTCAAAATGTTTACTCCCTACTTTTTTGCTAAGTTTTACAGTTTTTCTGTTTACCTTTTACCGCTATCTGTGCTAAAATATAAAAATAGTATTTGTCGGCAGAAAGAGTCTGACTTAAAACAGTTGACTGCTGACAACTACAGCACATGTTGATATAATATTAAAGAAAGGAGTCTTGACATGTTTGCTCAGATGAAAAAAGATATTGATGCCATTATGCTGCGCGACCCGGCCGCAAAAACAAGACTGGAGGCCGCACTGTGTTATCCCGGGCTACATGCCATCTGGCTCCATCGTATAGCGCATCACTTTTATCTGAAGGGCTGGGTAGTATTCCCACGCCTGCTTAATACATTTTCCCGCTTCCTTACCGGTATTGACATCCACCCCGGTGCTAAACTGGGCCCCGGTCTTTTTATTGACCATGGTATGGGACTTGTTATCGGCGAAACCGCTGAGCTTGGCAGCAACGTCACGCTCTATCAGGGAGTTACTCTCGGCGGTACCGGCAAAGAAAAGGGTAAGCGCCATCCCACCATCGGCAATAATGTTGTTGTTTCCAGCGGTGCGAAGGTGCTTGGTTCCTTCAAGGTAGGCGACAATTCCAAAATTGGCAGCGGCAGCGTAGTTCTTAAAGAGGTTCCGCCCAATTCCGTCGTTGTTGGTGTACCCGGACGTGTTGTAACACGCAACGGTGTACGTATTGCCTCCAACAATGATGCTGAAAGCATGATTGACCTGAACCACGATAAACTGCCCGATCCGGTAGCAGATTATGAAGAGCTGCTCGCCAAGCACATGGAAGAAATTAACGGCCGCCTCAAGGAATTGGAAAATCTTATTTATGACACTCAAAGTAAGCATTCTGACTAAAAAGAGGTAGAAAAATGAGCAGAACAATGACCACAGCAGAAGCCATTCAGGAAGCACGCCGCTGCCTGAACTGTGCGCGCCCTACGTGCCGCACCGGCTGTCCGATTGAAAACAATATTCCCGGCTTTATCCGTGCCTTAAGCGAAGGTAATATAGGTATGGCCTACGAGATTATTTCCGAACGCAGCAATCTGCCCGCTATCTGCGGACGCGTCTGCCCGCATGAGCGTCAGTGCGAAGCACATTGCGTATTGACCAAAAAGAAATGCGGTATCGAAATCGGCAGTCTGGAAATGTTCATTGCCGACTTTGCCCACAACAATGATTTGAAGCCCACGCAGCCTTCAAGCAAGCTGCGCGGTAAGGTTGCCGTAATCGGCTCCGGCCCGGCAGGTCTTACCGTTGCCGGCGATTTGGCAAAAATGGACTTCGACGTTACTATTTTTGAAGCACAAAGCGAGCCTGGCGGCGTATTGCTTTTCGGCATTCCGGAATTCCGTCTGCAAAAGGACGTTGTCCGCCGTGAAATCAGCGAGCTGCAGCATATCGGTGTGGAAATCCGCACCAAGCAGCTTGCCGGCGTAGATTTTACCGTAGATGACCTTTTTGCCCAAGGCTATGATGCAATTTTCATGGGCACAGGCACTTCCCTGCCACGCACACTGGATATCCCCGGCAAGGAGCTGTCCGGTATTTTGACTGCCACCTACTTCCTGCGTATGGTTGTATTGGCTGACGGAGGCAAGCTGGATGCCAGCGAAACACTGCTGCACACCGGTGACAACGTTATTGTTGTCGGCGCAGGCAACGTGGCTATGGATGCTGCCCGCACCTCTATCCGCCGCGGTGCCAAAAACGTCACTATCGTCTACCACAAAACTGAAGCCGAGATTTCTGCTTTTCCATCTGAATATGAAGCCGCTGTTGCCGAAGGTGTACAGTTCCGCTTCCTGAAACAGCCTATCGCCTATTTCAACAAGAAGCAGATGCGCGCCTTAAAGAATATCCGCCGACAGGCTACGGCAGCGGACGAAACCGAATTAGCCGGCTTATTGCTGCAAAACATCACCAAAACCGAAAACGGTGAGTTTATCGCAGAAGGCGGCCAGGAGCTTATCCCCTGCGACTGCGTAATCCTCGCAGTAGGCCAAAAACCGGCAGCACGCATTGTTTCTTCCACCAAGGGTATTCAGGTTGATAAGCAGGGTTTTGTTATCACACGTGACCGTCCCTACGGCATGACTACCCGCGCCGGCGTTTTCAGCAGCGGCGATGTGGTACACGGTCCCGCAACCGTCGTACTGGCAATGAAGGAATCGAAGAAGGTAGCTGCAGGCATTGCGCAATATGTTGATGCCAAAAAGCTGCTGGAAGACTGCACTATGGATTCCACTACTCTGTAATAAGCATTTTCGCATACAAAAACCGTCATTTCCCCAATAAGCTGAGGAAATGACGGTTTTATTTGTTTTATTCGCCGTATTTTCTATATGCGGTGTGGTTGGTGCAACCGACAATGTTATTGATAGCAAAGCCATGCTTGAGCGCAGCAGTGACAAATTTCTTTGCCTGCAGTACCGCTTCCTTCATGCTCAGACCGTTTGCCAGGCCTGCGGTAATAGCCGCCGAGAAGGTACAGCCTGCGCCATGGTTGTAGGAAGGATAAATCTTCGGCACAGCCATTTCTACGAAATCCTTGCCATCGTAGAAAATATCAATTGCGGAATTGTCGCTCAGACGCTCGCCGCCCTTGATAACAACGCTCTTCGCACCGGCAGCAACAATCTTTTCTGCTGCTTCCTTAATCTGCTCTACGGTAGTAACCTCAGGCATATCTGCAAGATAAGCAGCTTCCACGGTGTTCGGTGTAATGATGTCGCAGCGCGGCATCAGCAGCTTTTTGATAGATTCTGCCGCATCCGGCACCAAAATCAGGTCACAGCCCTTGCAGACCATAACCGGGTCAATAACAACATTCTGCAAATCGTACTTATCAATAGTAGCTGCAACCAGTTCTACCAGCTCGGCACTGCCCAGCATACCGGTTTTCATCGCATTGATGCCAACGCCTTCAATCGCTGTCACCAGCTGCTTTTCTACCAAATCCAAAGGCAACGGAAATACGCTGTGCTCCCAGGTAGTAGGATGCATAGTAACAATGCAGGTCAAAGCAGGCATACCAAAAACGCCCAGCTCCTCCATAGTTTTAATATCCGCTTCCATACCTGCGCCGCCGCTTGTATCGCTGCCGGCAATTGTCAATGCTTTATTCATTAAGGTCATAAGACACACTCCTTCACTTTAATAATGTAATCATTATAACCTTTTGACTGGCATCTGAATAAGCTCAATTTATGGATATTTAATATAGTCAGATAAAAAGCTTTGCAAACCAAATGCCCTAGAAGCATAGCAGCCTATTTATGTTTAGAATGTATAAATATAGGTCACATGCACCATGCGCGGCAGGCAGTAATACTTGGTAGCGGAGCCCGGATTGCTTACGATATCATCTCTGTCGAAGATATTCTCCACACCAAGCTCTACCGTACTGCTCTTATCGAACTTATAGCCGGCAATAAAGTTTACCGGCAGCAAATCGCCCCAGCCGCTGGCTCTGTCCGTAGTAAACATGCCTGTCAGTGCAGCATTGAACTTAGCATCATGATATTTAATGCCGGCATTGTATTGCTCGCGTGCAAATTTACGCTCCCAAATGCCTTTTTTATTTTTGCCCATAGGATTGCAGAAATTAGCGCCCAGAGAATAGCTGTACTTGCTGCCAAAATCCTTCTCATAGGTCATTTCCAGACCTTTGTTTTTAAAGGACATATTACGTGTTACATACGGATTGGAGCTGGTTCCCTTGCCTTCATATTCAATAGTATCCAAATCCATATAATACAAAGCAGCTTTGAACATGCTTGTATTAGATGTCTTTTTGTAACCGAACTCATAGGTCCAGCCTTCTTCAGGCTCCAGTAAAGGATTAGCCGCAAAGTTGGCACCGCCGCCGCCGTAAATCTGGGTAAATGTAGGCATCTTAAAAGATTTTGCCGCATTTGCATATAAGCTGCTGTTGTTATCCAGCTTCTTCAGCAAAGCAAACTGCGGTGTAAAGGCATTATAACGCTTATTGGCCTCTACAACGGTTTCACGGGCACCTACGGTAGCAGTATAGCCTGCACCAAGATCCTTGGAAAGCTGTGCAAACACAGCATAATTTGTTCTGAATTCGTTAATCTTCGTACCGGGTTTGATGTTTTTGGCTACGGTAATATCATTTTTATAGGAATCACGGGAAACCGTCGTACCAACAATAACATCACCGAATTTACCGGTAATCTGCTTTTGCAAATCAAGGCCTATGGTATCAAAGCGTAAATGATCGGACTTGGTCCATTTAGAACCGGTAACATTGTAGGTCTGATTTCTGCGGTTGCTGCGGTTATAAAACAAATTGGCGCTCACGCTGTCATCCTTATATTGTAAGCGAGAAAAATCATCAATATAATGATAATTAGCATCCTCGGTAAGCTTGCTCCAGGTTTTGTCATACTGATCATAGGAATACTTGCTGTCGTTATGCTGATGCGAGAAGCTCCAGTTATCATCAAACTTATAGCTGGCAGTAAAGGACTTTTTATTTAAATCATTAATCTGCTTATAGTTACTGCTATAACCCTTCATCGGGTCACTCTGCTCCAGCGCTACTGCAAAGTTCAGCTTATCAGCATTCAATGTCAGTGCTGCCTTCTCCCTGCCGTATTCGCCTTTGGTCAGTGACAAGGTGTTGGGCATTTTCTTTTTGGTGATGATATTGATTACACCGGTAGAAGCCTCGGAACCGTAAAGAGTAGAAGCAGCACCCTTAACAATTTCTACACGTGCAATAGATTCTACAGGAATGGAATCCAGATAATAGGTTTCATTGATGTTGGCAGGTACACCGTCAATCATTACCACAGTGCCTTTATTCGCACCGCGCATCAGGATTTTTGCGTTCATACCGCCAAGGGACTGGCTTCCGCCATAGGAGTAGGTAGTAACACCGCTTTGCAGGCGCAAAGCATCAAAAAGATTAGAAGCACCGGTTTCCACAAGTTGCTTCTGGGAAACGGTTGTAACGGAAGCAGGCGTATCTACATCCCGCTTGCTTTCACGCTGCGCGGTAACAACCATCGTATCAAGATTGTATGTCTGCAAATCATCGGCAAATGCCGGGACTGCAAGGCAAATATTTGCAGCCATAAACGTGGCTGCAAAGGAATTGGCAAAACTTTTTCTCATGATATACTCATCCTCTCATGTACATAAAACATCTATCGAATATAGATTTATAGCACTTTTGACGATGGTTGTCAACAAGGTTTTGTAAAACTGGGTGAAGACAAAGCTTACAGAAAAAGTAGTAATTTTATCTATTGCTTGGGAAGAAATAAGTAAGCGTCAAAAATTGTTGCCTAGAAAAAATCTGCGCAGGCTTTATGTCTACGCAGATTGTATAATAATAAATTGTACGATTAGTAAGCCGTAATCTTATTTGACGCTTACTTTATGGTTAGAAGCCATTTTTACCCTAAGCTTAACTATTTCTTGTTTCAGGAGAATAAGCACGTAATACATCTTCATCGATAATCAATTGATTGTTTTCGATTTTACCATCCATATAAAAAGCAATATTTTTCAGCTCCTGATACGCATTTCGCAAATCAGAACCAGATGGTCTGGTATTTGCCAATTTTTGCTCCCACACCTTTTTTAATCCAGCATCACCTGTATTCTCATATATTTTTATTGCTTCTTTTATTTGCCTACGGCTAATTTCCAACAATTTTGCATAAAGGCCTGTCAAAACTTTATTGGCTACAGGTTGTTTGATATGCTTATCTTTTTTAAATAAGTTAGCTAGCATAGACTTACCGTTTTCCTCAGTAGGATTATCCATAAAGATATGCTCATCAATTCTCCCCTTACGCTTAACTGCTTCATCAATAGTCTCGTAATAATTGGTAGCTGCCATAAAAAGAATTTTAGAGTCCTTGTTACGCAAGCCTCCCTGATCACTGAGAAAATCCAGCAGCGAACCTCTAATATCCTGGCTAAGCAAAGAACCTGCTAAGGAATCAAATTCATCAAAAAACAGAACTATGCCTTTTGCCTCAGACATGATCTTAGAGAATTGGATAGTACGGGAGAAAATATCTGCTAACTTTTTAATTGTGTCATTAGCATACAAGCTAACAAAATTTTTGCTGACTACCTTAAAAAAGTAAAAACCAAATTCTCCTGCAACCGCTTCTGCCAACATACTTTTAGCATTACCAGGAGGACCGTATAACAAAGTACCCTTACTGATTTCCAGGCCAAAATTCTCAAATCTGAGCTTTTCGTCTTCATTGTAGGAAATATATTCAGCTTTACGTCTGATTTTAGTTTTTATATCGTCATAGCCAATAACATCTGAAAAGCGATTTCTTATTTCACCCGGAGTCTTGCATTCAATCAAGCCTGTTCTTTGAATCTCCTCAAATGCCTCTCGTTCTTTTTTACCAAAGCACTCTTCTATCAATTTATTATCGATAGCATCATCTTTTCCTAACTCGATACTTACTAACTTAGCTTTTTCCTTTAATTTTTTTACAAAATTAGTAATATCACGTCCGGACATTTTTTCGGATTTCTCCAGCATATACTCTTCATAACACTTACCTTTAATGGAGAATGTTAAATTATCCTCGAAAATTAATCTTCTCATTTCCTTATCAGGTAAACCTATAGTAATAACTTCCGATAAACGACTCCTTATAGCGCTATCTACTACATCTACTCTGTTAGTAGCAGCAATGGTAAAGATTTTCTGCTCACCAGTCGTTGCACCATCTATTTCCTGCAAGAACTGATTAACCATATCAAGTCCAAAACTGTCTCCCTGGCTTCCCATATTCCTACTAGGAAATACTGTATCGGCTTCGTCAATAAATAAGATAGTTGGCTGATTAGCTCTGGCTTCTGCAAAAATACGCTTTATTTTGCCACTGCTTTGTCCAACATATTCTCCCTTAAGATCACCTAAAGTAGGTGCCATAAAATAACATTTTTCTTCATTTGCAAGCGCCTTAACAATCATTGTTTTACCTGTTCCAGGCGGTCCTGTTAAAATGAAGCCTTTTCTGGCTTCTTTGGGGGAATCCATGAATTTATCAACAGAAGCTTTTATACTTTCTTTCGTTTTGGAATTTAAGCGTACATCCGCCAATTTAACTTCTTCAGGAATATTTTTATTTATACTATCTTTAAAATCCTCAAATACTAAAGAAACCTTATTTTTAGCCAGCACAGCACTCAAGATACGCATACAGTCAACCAATGATTTTTTACCAGCACTAAGCGCCTGTGTAACATCCTGCAGTACTTTTAAATCTAAACTGTAGTTATTATTCGTTTTGCGCAACAGGTATCTCAAATACGTATACAGAATCTCCAACTCACTCGGATTCCCAATAAAAGTCTCTTCTTGTTCAAAGCCATATTTTTTTATACTTTCAAAATCTTTGATTGTAGCTACAACAAGTAAATTATTTTCCTTAGCCCATTTCGTCAGTATGCCAATCCAGCGCAAATCCTGCTGTGCATCGTACATTTTGCTGATCCATTCCAAGCCCTCTAAAAGCAGTACTATTTTTTTCCCCTCTTTTAGAAGTTCGCCAATTCTACCCGTAACTAGCGCTACATCATGACCTTTTGTCGCATCTTCAGCTTCTTTCTGAGCTTCTTCCTGTAACTTATTATCAGTTCTATTGACCTTTGCATTCGCAAAACCACCTCTGCGTTTGGGAGCTTTTAAATCTTTAAAATCTATTTGATCAATTTCTCCATCCAGGTTTTTCTTATAATAAGAAACAGCTTCTGCAGCATAAGAGCAATGTATCAGGAAATCATATTTTTCACTATTTTTTTCGTTTTCCTTGCGCAAATAATATGTCTTTAAACTATCCGCAAGATTAAGCACACCTTCCAAATAATTATAGAAATAATTATCCTGAATACCACTACCTGTAAGGAAATGTACTATTTGTCCTTTCTGGCGTTTCTCTTCAATTTTATCAATAACTCTATGCTGTATCTTTACGTCATTCTCCATTAGTACTCAACTCCCGCCGGTAACATCTTGGATAACTCTCTTAATTTGGCAATTATTTTTTCATCACTAATATTTTCTTTTTCAGCCTGTAACTGCTTCTCGATTTTATCAATATCACCGCTAAGCTTTTCTTTTTCACTTTTAAGACGCTTTAATTCGTTATCTTTAGCAGTTTTATCCTTTTTCAGCTTATCGATTTCTATATTCTTTAAATCACTTATGTCCCTGCTTATTTTATCTAACTCACTTTGTAATCTGGTTACTTCTGCCTTCTGAGCAGCCAAATCCTTCAATGAAGCCTGCTTCTCTGCTATTTCCTTATGCAAGCTCTCTACTCTTTTTTGATAATCCTGAAAGGTAGTGGTTATATTAGGCTTCTCTACTTCTATATGGCCGATAACAGACTTAATAGAAGCAACTATATCGCCACTTTCTTTAAGTACGTCAATAAAATCAGCATCAGTTTCTTTGGCATCTTGTTGATAGAACGCATGCAAAACATACTTGGAAAGCGGATACAGGCTTGCTAAATTCTTCACAATTGTAGCGTGTACAGCTACTTCTTCTTTATGAATTTTTTGTGCTACCTCGTTTCCCCTCGCTTCATCAAAAAACCATAAAAGCTCTTTTAAATTATCCGGGTTATTATATAATTCTTCTAATTGTAAATCAGCTTTCTTGATTCTACTAATGAAAGTCTCTAATTTCGGTTCACTGGACATTTGTTTCATCCCTCCATTAATTCAGCTTTGCCCGCTGCTGCTTATTAGTTTTAGTCCCCTGTACATTTTGGGAATACAAAATACTGTTGCCATTTTTAGTTACATCGGTCATAGGAATGCCTGCTTCTCTCAATTTTTTTACA
The DNA here is from genome assembly GCF_017968825.1 of Phascolarctobacterium sp. Marseille-Q4147. Classification (NCBI taxonomy): domain Bacteria; kingdom Bacillati; phylum Bacillota; class Negativicutes; order Acidaminococcales; family Acidaminococcaceae; genus Phascolarctobacterium; species Phascolarctobacterium sp. Marseille-Q4147. The sequence goes on from NZ_CP072874.1 coordinate 587,320, forward strand.
ATTTTCGGCCACGCATTCTTGCACGTTCCACCAACAGCTTCTGTATGGTCAATATCTACTATTACACGGCCATCCTCATCGATGTTAACAGTATTGAAATCAATAATTTCATCACCGGCCTGACAGGTTATGCGAAATCCCTTGTCAGGGTTACCATCAATAATTTCGTCGCCAACGTCATACCCCATATCGCTCATAATATTATACAACTCTAAAGCCAAGCCACTTTTCGCCTTTATACGTTCTGAAAGGTTAGCTGCAAAGCTGTTTGCCTCAATAACAGTATTTTGAGCTTCACTTAATACTTGTTTGGCTTCAACAAACTTTTCTTCAGCAAGAAGTTTTTCGATTTTGTTCATACCGGCATTATATTTTGTTTCAAAGTCTGTCTCTACGTACTTTTTCAAAAACTGGAACAATGGAAGCTGCTCACTATCCTCATTGCCTAACGCACATTCATATGGATCTTCAAACTGCTCTGCTGTCATCTCTAACACCTGCTGCTTTAAACCTTCAGCATCAGCTTTCTCCTGTTTCCACTGAGCATATTTTGCATTCAAGCTGCCAACAAATGCTGTTACTTTTTCGTAATATTGACTAAAGCTGTTCAAGACCTCTTTATCAGTCATTGCATAAAATCTTTGGGCACCTTTTTCTATATCACTATATTCAGCCGCCAAAAACTTCTCAGCGATTTTTTTATCAATACCAGCTACTGTATCGCTAATTTTTTGTCTAAAACTGTCACTTTCTTGTTTCTCTTTAGCAATAATATTCATTTTTCCGATTTGCTCAGCTATCTGTTGTGCTTCACTATTCAACTTATTTAATCTGTTTAACTCTGCTGTAGCCCCATTAAGATTTTGTACAGCAGTATTATAAATATTTTCATAATCGGCTCTACATGCTGAATAAGTATTCTTTACAGCAGTAGCCTCTCTATATTCATTATCACAATAGTCATGCTTATACGCAATACGTGCTCTTATATCAGCAGCTTTATTATCCGCTAACGCTAACTTACTCTTTACTTCTGCCAAGCGTCCTTTAATATCTTTTGCTTTAAAATTTACTATAGCTTGTTTTTTTATATCTGCCAACCGTTCTTCTTCCTGTTTTAATTGCGAAGCAAACATATGTTGAGCTTCTTTGGTACCCTGAATCTTTTTCTCTAAAATAGTATGCTCCAGGTTTTGTGCTTTTTCATAAGTGCTCTGCGTCTTTTTTTCTAAATCATTGATTTTAATGTCATACTTTTTATCAGTATCTTTACGCGCAGTTTCGCCCATTTTTAAAACACTAGCTACTTCAGAGCCCTTTTTACCACTCATTTTATATCCTCCCTTGATTTATTTAGGTAAACCTTTTGCAAGTTTTGCCAAAACTTTTCATCGAATCCTTTTTCCGGAATTCCTACCAAAAACAAATCGTCATTTTTATAAACGAATTCTACAGAACGATTATGTGTATTATTAATTTTTTCTCTAAAGGAAATATATTTAGAAGACAAGAAATGTATAACCTGATTATCTGAACCACGATATATGGTATTATGATTCAATTCTTCCACATATTCTCCATCGACCAGTAAATCAATATGACCTAATATATAATCAACATCTGCGTTTTGCATCTCACGCAGCTGCTTTAATGTGTAACCACTATAAATCATAATATCAAGCTTACTATTTTCTTTGATTAGTTTAACCAGCTTTGCTAAAGCTTCAGCTTGCAAAAAAGGTTCTCCGCCACTAATCGTTATGCCCGTAAGACCTTCAACGTGAAGGATATCCTGTTCTAAAGCAGCTACACTTTTCCAATAACCATTTTCAGACAAAGGCTGTCCTAAGGGGTTAATGCAGCCTGGGCAGCGGCGTTTACACCCCTGTACCCAGACTACATACCTGACACCAGGACCTAAAACTTTTGTCTTTTCCTCTTCATGATTTAAATAAAGCATTATATATTAGAGGCTTCAACTATAGCTTTCTTCATCATATTGCCGTTGTCTCTGTTGAAACGCGGAACATAAACTTTAGCAGCAAACTTTCTGTTTTTAGCACCTGAAGGATCTGTTAAATCCTCTTGTTCATTCTTATTAAAATCAGTTTTTACAAAGTCTTGATTAAAATTCTGCTCGCCAGGCAACGTGAAAATATCTACTTCGATATTATTATGTTCACGATAATATTTATTTAAAAGGCTATAAACAATTCCCTCTTCATGCGTCAAAGGTTCTTTATTTTCCTTCTTGGCACTCTTGATTTGCTCATACATATCTCCGGCAATAGTATAGCTTTCGCCTAAAACCTCTGCCAATTTCAGCATTGAAGACTTTTCTTCATCGTTTATACCACGCTGCGAAAGTAAGTTCTTAAATACAGGGCAAGCCACAAAAGCCTTATAAATTTCATGATAAGGTTGTAACAGAGCATCGACTTTTGCCAGTTCCTGTTCCAGTACTTGAGCTTTTTCTTCGCTTATGCTCAGTTCATTTGACAACTTCTCTGCTTCGGCTTTACTATCGGACAGTTCTTGCTCCAGTCCTTCGGCTTTTTCTTCGCTTGCACTCAAGTCAGTTGACAGCTTCTCTGCTTTTTCTTCGCTATCGGACAATTTCTTCTCCAGTCCTTCAGCTTTTTCTTCGCTTGTGCTCAACTGCGCTGACAACTTCTCTGCTTTGGCTTTACTATCAGACAGTTTTGCCTCCAGCTCTTTGCCTTTTGCTTCGCTTGTTCTCAAGTCAGTTGACAGCTTCTCTGCTTTTTCTTCGCTATCGGACAATTTCTTCTCCAGTCCTTCAGCTTTTTCTTCGCTTGTGCTCAACTGCGCTGACAACTTCTCTGCTTTGACTTTACTATCAGACAGTTTTGCCTCCAGCTCTTTGCCTTTTGCTTCGCTTGTTCTCAAGTCAGTTGACAGCTTCTCTGCTTTTTCTTCGCTATCGGACAATTTCTTCTCCAGTCCTTCAGCTTTTTCTTCGCTTGTGCTCAACTGCGCTGACAACTTCTCTGCTTCGGCTTTTTTATCTGCTAACTTTTGCTTAAGTTCATCAACTTGCAACTCAAGATTTTTAATTTTTTCTTTTTTTCTACCCATTTCAGTCTCCTGCATAGCTAACTGATTCTGTAAATTAGTAGCCTCTTCCTTGGCAATATAAAGTTCTGCCTCTTTGTCATCTAATTGCTTTTGTTTAATACGTAATTCATTAACATCACGGAGATGATTTTCTTCCAATGTTTTTTTCAAATCATCAACATTAGTTTTAAGCGGAGCTACAAGTTGATCAACAGCATTTCTCAAATAAAGCAAATCTTCCGCAAGAGAAAGCTTAGCAGCCTTTGCAAAATACATGCTAAAGTTTTCTTCTAATGCCGTATTTACTGCATCTTTAATAAGCTGTTCTACATCCTCTTTATCCAGCAATTTTTTATTAAACTCCTCTTTTTGCTTTACTTTACTATCATCCATACCAAAATTACCTCCATTTCTGATGTAAGCATAGTATAAAACTTTAATTTCCAATTCATTTAAGCTTAATAAGCTTGCTTTCATCAACAGCCTCGTCATTCTGTGGACCTTCTTTTTTCGTACCCAATCTGTATTCAAGCGTATCTTCAGAATTAATTCTCAAATACAATCTGCTCTTGCCATCATCCTCATCGTAATCATCGATGTCATGCTGCAAAGGTTTAAAGCTATCTCTCTGCTCAACGGAGCTGCCTGTATACTCTAATTGCGTACATTCATTGTCCGTATCAATAGGATTAGCCATCACCCAATCCTGTGAAGTAGCATTTTTGGCAATAACGCAGACAAATTCATCATTTTTGGAATCCCTATAGCCAACATGGAACTGAAATGGCGGTAAGTCAGCGTTAATTCTGATTCGGCTGTCATCAACATAATACTTGCTTAAATCCAACTGACCAAAGGCAACAGCAGTCTTTTCGTTAATCTTATACTCTGCACTCAAACCATCATCATTTTCTTCTTCATCAGTACCTTTACCGATTCTCTGGATATCAGCACCATTAAAGAATTCTTCCTGCTGCATAGTTTCCAAAACGTATCTTTGTTTCGATGCATTGCCAGCCAGGAAAATATGCACATCTTCCCTACGATAGTCTTTACCGAACTCTTTAGTAAATGCTGCATCCATCTCCTGGGCAAAATTGACTACAGTTTCTTTTATTTTGTCCTCCAAAAAGTCATCTATGCCTGTTACTTCAAGCTCTAAATCAGAAACTTCTTCGTTATCTACATTTTTTAAAGTTACAATAGCGCTAGATGCATCCGGAGCAATTTCGCCAAGCACATTCTGCATATTGTTGTCAATATCATCGCTATACTTAAATAATCTACCGGCAATTTTTTCTTTTAAGATATTGACGTTAGCATCAGCAATATCATCAGCACCATAATTTTCTCTAATCAGGCCATCAAATCCATCGGGTTTTAGCTCTCCATCAGGCAATGCAAAAGGAATTTTATTCTCTTCAATTTTTTCTCTGTTATCTTTATAGATTTTATAAGCAAGCTTATGAATAAGCTTTTCACCACCAATAGAGCTATCGCCACCCAAGCCTAAAATTTCAATAACAGCATCTTGCTCTACATTGTCTTCTTCCCCGGCTTCACGGAATACGCCATACACAAAATCCATTGTGCCGCCGCCAAGATCGTAGACTGCAAACTTCTCAGCAGTATTAGCAGCAAGCTTCAACTGCTTACCAACAAAGGCACCGATACAAGCCACCGGTTCAGAATTTTCCATTTTTACGCTAACAATGCTTTTGCCCTTTTGATTAACGCCCTTGCGAATATTTTTTGGCAAAGCGCGCATAAGACCATATTCTAACGATGTGCGAATCTTTTCTTTTACCTCGTTATCAAATTTAACAGGACAGGTAATATTATACTTTGTATATATTCTATGGCCACTAGGATTATTGATAGCACGGCCTAATAAATAACCATAAAAAGCTATCGGATTAAACTTGCTGTCAGACTCTTCGTCGATACTATCTGTAATTTTTATAACAGTCTCTCCCTTGTAGGGATAAACCTTTTTTTCAACGTCTCTTTGCAAAAGATACGGAATCATCTTCAGCTGCGTTAAAATAGCACGCATCTTTCTGCGTCCATCCTCTTCGTCCACTTCCTGGAAAACATCCTGTACAGTGTAACCGGAATCATAATCTGCACAATCCACATCAACGCTATCGCTTTTGGTCACAAAATATGGCATGTTATGATTATCTTGCGACCACTGCTTATATAATTCATCCCAATTATAAATTAATACATTGGTCGGATTCTCGTATTTATTATCAACAGCCTTATTGTCTGCATCTCTTTCCAGCTTACCATTGCCAGACAAAGTAAACAATTTTGCTCGGCCATCTGCCTTAACCGCAGCACAGGTAGAACTCGTACCAAAGTCTATAGATACCGGATTATTATCAATAAGTTTATTTTTACCTTTTTCATTCAGGCCTGTCTTATAAAAGCAAATTTCTACAGGATAGGAATATACATATTTATAGTCTCTACGGCTAACATGTAGCGTAAACCGTCCCTGGAATTTGCAGTAAACAGTATTCTGGTTTTGCATCAAGGCACCATATTTATTAGTATTCAAGAAAACATAGTAAGCATGTGTTGCTTCGTTATAGCGGATTTTTTCTTCAAAGTGTTTGGGAATATCTTCGCCTTCAATTTTATCCCAATAGAAGGCAGCCTTAATCTTTTCGTCGCTGCCAACCTTTCTCTGTGCTCCTGCTCCGTGAAGCTGTTCATCCAACCCGTTAATATTAATTTCCAGCTTACGCAGTCCACTATCAGCCCATAAGCCAACATTTTCCGACAGCAACGTATTAGCAGGAATACTATCATAGCCAAACATTTCCTGTTCAGTAATATCACAATAGTTCATTTTGGGAAAATCATTCTCTTGGAGCTCAAAATACTCTTCCGGCAAAGTAGCAAAAATACTGTTGCGTTTCTGCATTTCATATTCTTTTGCTTTAGTCTCGTCATCTACATCATTGCTCACTATATACTTAAAATAATCGTAATCACTAATTGTTTCCTGGCTAACCTGGCTTTCCCAAACCACAAATTGAAATTCTTCCGGCTCATTAAAGGCATTTAAAGAAAACGGTATCATTATCTTCTCTAACGGCTTGCTCTGCAATCCTTCCTGCTCATAAACATTCTCTTCGCCCGATTTTGCTTTAAAGCGCAATTGCACCTTCATAATTCTTCTAACTTCATTTTCAGTACTCGACATCATTAATTTCAACTCCTATTCTTAAAATCTGTTCTTCAATATTGTGATTATATTGAAGTTGTTTAGTGAAATCTGCCAATTTATAATCATTGCCATCTTCAGACGCTTGAAGCCAAACCTGTTCTTGCTTCTCTACAAGCTCTGCTTTCAGTTTCAGATACTCAATGTACTGCTCATAAAATTCCCTACCACAATAGGTTTTCTGAGCAAAAACCTTTTTAAACTTTTCATCTTTATCCAAAACCAGCTCTAAAGCATCCATATACGCAAGCAAGACATTAGCCTGCACATTACTGCTGATATCTTTGCGGAAATCATTAATAAGCTTTTTGAGTTTGGTATCAGTTATTTCCTTTACTTTTGTAGCTGAACTAAGCCACTGTAAAAAATCACGGCTTGCAATTCCAAAAACTCGCGCCATATATTCCAGCTTATTATAAGCAAACAGCGAAATGCTATTATCAGCTACGGCATACTTCGTTAAAAACTCAAGATACCTGCTACGATAAAGAAAATTTTCCAAGCATACAGGATGCTGACTGGTAATAGCAGAAATCATCGAAGTATTTAGCCTTCTGATATCGCGTAAAAATTGTTTAAATACATCACACGGCTGATTGGCTGCTAATACATCGCTATAAAATTGCTTTTCATAGTAGCCATAACGTTCCCACTGCATACCATTATCATAACGAATATATATACATTTATCCGTCAGAAGTAAAAAATCTTGTTTATTTTCCGCGCTTTCCTCACTTTCATATAAGTAAATAGCAAAAATCCTCAAATTCTCACTCCAAAACTTTTTCTCTTTTAAAAAGTCCAGGAATTTTTTTACTGGAAGATATTCTTTTGCTAAGCGCTTCAAATTCTTTTGCTCACATAATTGTTCGCCTATAATATAACCTTCGTCTTCACTATATTCTTCTATACTTCGCATATATTGATTACCTAAAAGATCAATTACAACACGATGTAAGCGAAAGCTATAAGGAAAATAGGTACTTTCCTGCGTACCATTAGCTACTATGTCTGTATATATTATTTCTACATCCTTTTCGCTCTCAGTATCTCTGATGCTTGGATACAGAACAGCATCTTCTACATCCACTAAATTCACAATCCATCACCTCCCAATAGCTATATACTGCTTCTCATCAATTGCAGCATTACTAACTGCTGCAGTATCTTTAAGGTCATTTACCTCTGTTGCTTCAGCACCTTTAAGGACATCTACCTCAACTGCTTCAGCATCTTCAAGCTCCGCGGCCTCTGCTTCTAAGCCTACTTTAGTAATTTTGATATCTTTTTCATTTTTTAAACATTTTGGGTAAATTATGCCACTAATAGTCATTGCCAAACCTCCATAACTACTTATTATCTGTATTGCTCCAAAGCAAACGTATTTCTACGCGTCTATTTTCTGAAGCCATGGGATTATCCTTATTCTTCAATCTAGTCTCACCGTAACCGGCAACACCAATACGACCGGAATATTCAGCACCCACATGTCTGAGCAATGTATTGCGTACATTAATAGCTCGCAATGCCGAAAGCTGTATATTACTATCATAATAGCCGCCAATATTAACGACATTATGTACAGCACTAGGATCAGTATGCCCCTCTATTAAAATCTCCAGATTAGGTTTTTCTTTCAGATAAACCTGCAATTTTTTAGACATTTCCTCAACCAGATGCTCTGTATTGCTATTTAGCTGAGCACTACCCTGATCAAAAGTTACCGAAGTGAATTCCAGAACACCGGATTCACGATGCACTTTTACAAGACCTTCTTTTTCGTATTCTTTTAAAGCCAGATTAATCTGGTTCATCATTTCCAAGCGTTGTGAGTCCATGCTAAATTTAGGCACAATGGAAGCCATAATAAATAGCAATAACAATATCAGTACAACACTTGACAATAAATCAGAAATTGAAATCCAAGGATTACTTTGCTGTTTCATTATTTAATACCGCTCCATAAATTTCTAGGAATGATTCCTCCATTGTTTTTCTTATCTAAATTACCGGAAGGCACCTCCCGCTTTACTCCCAGATTCTCAGCACAGCCTTCTAAGAGTTCATTTTGCTTCACAAGCAGATTGTTAATATTGTTTAGAGCTTTTGTCTTTTGGGCATTGTTAATTGCCTTGATGATTCTACTAACAAATTGTTCTCTAAGCTCACTGTTTTCCGCTGAAGCATTCTTTATATAATTACTAAGTTCAAGCAGATTTTCTGAGCACTTGCTAACATTAACATCTACACTTGCCAGGTTATCATTGAATTCTTGTTGCTTGCCCGAGAGCAAATTTAATATTGAAACTATTTTATTATCATAACTTTGCTTATTATTATTCAGTTGTCTGATAATAGTGTTAATGTTAGCAGCAGCATCTTCATTCTGCTTTTCAACTATACCCTGGAACAAATCTTTATTACCGGCTTGCTGGGTTTGCAGCAACTGCTTTACTTCTTCCAACGTATCCTGCAACAATTTCTCATTCTTCAATTGCGTTTCATTAATTGACGCTACAAGCTTAGTATTATTTTCACTTATCGACGCTGAATCTTCAATTAGTTGCTTTTGCGTTTTCTTGAAGTCAATAACAACATTTTGCAGGGAACTCATTTTTTCGTCTGTTACATTCAAGGTTGCATCTAGCATATTAACAGCCTTATTAATTGTGTTGTCTAGGGTATCTACAGTTTTTCTGACTGCTCTACACTGACCTATGGTTTCATCAGAAATCATACGCAAATGCTTATCTAAAGCTTCTCCAAGTCTATCCTGTGTCTGCTTAGCATACTCGTTCTCATTATAAATAAAACGTTGCTCCATAGCTTTTACGCTTTCGTTAAAGCTCAATACAGCATCTCTATTACTCTCATTAGCCTTTTCCTGCGTATCCTGCAAATTTTGGATAAATCTTTCCATCTGGCTATCAAGATAATTTTTTTGTGTTTCCAAATTATCCTTGAATTCTACAAGCTGCTGAGTTCTTAACTTGTTTTGAGCATTTGTTTCGTTAGCAAAATTATTTACATTTTGAGTAAACTGTTCAGAAATAGCTCTATAGTCTTCTGTTAAGTTCAAAAATTTTTGCATACTGTCATTCATCGAACTGTTATAATTACTGAAATTATCCTGCATAGTCCGATTAAACTTATCAAAACTTTGCTGCATAATATTAGCAAAACCAGTCATATTAGCTTGCATCATAGCGGCAAAACTATCCATATGCTCTTTTGTTAAATTTTGCAAGCTATCCATATTATTTTGATTTAGTTGCTGAGTTTCTTTTTGTAGCTCAATTTGTTGTTCCAGCAATCCGTTCTGTTCATCAAGAGTTTTATGTATACCAGCCTTGACTTTCTCATATAACTTTTCGTGCATAGCACTAACAATATTTTCTTTAAACTCAAAGTAGGTATTAACGATTATTTTTTGAAACAAAAGAGAGAACATTATGCCCCAAACGGAAGTCTGAAATTTAAAAGCAATAATGCCTAACACATCATTAAGTTTTGCAAGTTCCACTGTGTTACTTTTCAGTAAAGCTGCTGCACTTTGAATGGCTACACCCAAGCCTAAGAAGGTTGCTAAAATACCAATACTTACAAAAATATTCGGTATCTGCATAACCTCATTTTCTATCCCGGAAATGGCAGCTAATTTTCCGCTAATAAAAGTATGAGGATTATATTTATCCTTACATTTATCAAATTCAGCTTCCATATTCTGTTCTAATTCCATAATAAATAATTTGCATTTTTTTACTTTTAAATAGCCATAAATGCATAAAATGATAAATACTATCAGAAAAACCACAGCTAGTGCAGCTTCTGGTACAAACAAAAAATTTACGGTTTTTAAAATCAAATTATCCATAATACACATCCTTTTATCAAGTTAAATAAAAAAGCCAACCGCCAACATTCGTTACCTGCAAACGCCCACTCCACGCAGGCACATTCTTCAGCAAAACTCATAGCCAACGATTGACTTTTAAATAAACCTTCCAATTCACAGAAACCATCCCCTTAATTTGTATTTAGCTGCATAAGGCTAAATCTGCTGATTATCAATGCAACTATAAAACAACCGGTAAAGCCGGAACTTTGAAAAAATCCTCTTAAGCCTTTTTATCTATTACTTGCGGCCTCAATTGACACATTTATTATCATTAAATGCTTTCTTCAACCCCATCCATCAGCTCGCTCATAGTAATACCCAGCTTCTCGGCAATCTTCATTAGGGTTGAAAGTGATACGCTTTTTGTATAGCCGCCATTTTCAATCCGCGATAAATACTGCGGCGTAATGCCAACCTCTTCTGCAAGCTTTTCCTGTGTCATGCTCTTCAGTTTTCTGTAAAAAACGATTTTAGCACCTATTTTCTTATATCTTAATGCAAACATTTAGCCATCACTCCTCTTACCACTATATTATCGCACATTCTTAATTTCATATCTTTGCACAATTGTTTCATAACTTTACATATAGTTTGATTTTCATATTTTGTTTTTTGGAAGCTTGGTAATGTACTTACATCATTATTTATTTATGCTGCGTCTCATTCTTTTTCCTGCATAAGCCTCACAGGATCAACCCCCAAAGCCTGCGCCAGCAAAAATATAGACTCCATATTAAACGGTCCCTTGCCGCATTCAATGTCTGAAACGCGCGCTCTTGACATTTTGGCCTTCTCTGCCAGTTCGCTCTGCGTCAGGCTCAATGCCCTGCGATAATACATTATATTTAAGCCAATAGTTTTATATTTTTCTTCAAACAAAAAGTACCACTCCTTATCTCTCACCTTATATTATGCACTAAAAAGGTAGCTCGTGCGGTGCTTTAAATTTTATATATGTGGAATATATTTGACACGCACGCTGTAAACCTGCTATTATACCGCCTGCTTTTAGTATAAATTGAAATAAGAAACAATAATACCACTATAAAATTTCTTCTTTGTGATATTTGAATAAGAAAAAAGCTCCCGGATTTCTCCGAGAGCCGATTGCCATAGTTGGCGGAGTGGGTTAAGGTCTTCTAACCCAACAACAAAGTAATGCTTATTTAATCCTATCAATTTTTATTTCAGCAGTGCTGCTTTGGAATCTCCAACGCCGCTATTCAGCAGTGCTACTTTTGAACTTGCAACTGCCTTACTCAGCAGGGCAACCTTTTTATCTATTTCCTTTTGCACACGCTCTTTGTAATCCTTTAAGGCCGCATCAATGGTATCGATAACCTGGGAATCGTAATCCACATAATTAATGGCGTCCTTCAAATCTCCCATATATTCTTCACAAGCCTTATTTACATCTTTATAGCAATATTTCTCTTCATATTTATCATTACCGAAGAAGCTAGTGCCTGCATATACTTCTGTATCATCTGTATCCATATAATCCCTATAATCACTACGGGAAGTATAATTGCAGCCATTAAACTCTCTCATTACATCACTGCAACCGCGGTCTTCAAACTCTTTGAGCCTTGCATTGATGATATCAACAAGCGTAGAATTCTTACTGCCGCCGGGGAAAACCGCAAATTCTTTAAAGTCTGCTGGCAGCATAATTCCGCCTGCAGCTGCCGCTCCGGCAAATTCCTGCAGCACATCTGCATATTGCTTGTTAATCTGTCCCCAGAAGCCACTTTCATCAAAGGTATAAAACTTTCTCAGCTTATCTTCCTTGTATTGCACAAAAACCTCAAGAATGAATTTCTTATACTGAGAATAGCAGATACGGTCAAATTCATTTTCCGCAGCACTCATAGCTCTGCTTTCGCTGGAATAATCATAACGATATTCTCCCTGCGGATAGGAGCAGGTCATACGGTAATCCTGTGCGTGCATCTCAACATCTTTTCTGGTAACATTCGGAACAGTAATCTTGGCTAAAGCGTTTTGCAGCTTTTCCGGCAGCTTGCTTAAGTCTGCGCCTGCGCCTTCCGCTATGCTTAAAGCTTGCACAGGGCAACTGGCAACAATTTCTTCAGCCTTCGCTAAAAAATCATCACTAAAATAGCCACCATTGGCAGGCACAGCCTTGCCTTCTGCATCTTCCTGCAAAAGTTTTGTTTCTAATAAGCAGTTGCCACAAGCAATGCATTTTTCACTAACCACAAATTTTTTCATCTTGATTCCTCCAAATCTACAAATTTTTTATATCCTGCATACACTGACTGCCAATTGCCAACGCTTCCTTTGTTTCTTGCGTAACCTTTCCTTCGTCCGTAAGTACAGGAGCATCAATTATTTTTTTCAGTGTAACCGCCAGATTTATACAGCTGCAAAAGGCCTTGCGATCGTTTTCTGTATAAGCAGCTCTGTCCCTGCCCTTAGCAGCAATCAGTTCATCTGAATAGCTGATAGCTTGCATAAACAACCTGTTTAACCTTGGCAATAAATCAGACACCTTATTGCAAGAAGCTATCACGCCGTCTAAGACAGCAGCTAAATTTTCAGCCTGACTGTAGACAACACGCGAACTGCGCAGCTGCGCACCAGCCATTTGCAGCTCTCTTTCAGAATCATTGATAAACGCATTGCCTAAGCCAAATACTCCGAAGCCCTTTAAGATACTGACAGCAATTTCTTTATCAGTCATCGGTCTTACCGCTGTCTGCGCCACTGCATTGATAATCTGTATCTCTTTAGGGCTAAAGCTTTGCTGGTTTAAAACTGCCAGCATCTTGTCATCACGAAAGTCAATTTTCATGAGCTTGCTGTACACATCAACAAAATTCTGCATTGAAGTAATCAATATCGAACGCTTACGGTTGGAAAGCTTCTTCATAGCATTATCTGCTGCCTGCTTCTTTACTTCCACCAGCCTGTGAGCTTCTTGCTCCATCGCAAAAGCTTTAGCATAACGCTTTCTCGTCCTGCTATCTATCTGCATTGATTTTTCTGCGCCATAAAGGCCGCTGCCCAAAACTGCCCCAAGTACCAGTCCGATCATATCATCTGCCCCCTTCATAATGTCAGCACTGCATCTTTATCGTCAAAAAAACTATTAAACTCCTCCAGTGACTGAAAAGCACATTTTTGGTTAAACACCGCCAAAATATCATTCAGGCCCTGGGTGATTGCTTTATCATCTACTGCGTAAACTCCCTGCATAACAAGCTCAAAGCCACCGTCAAAGGCCGCTGTCATATATGCAGCTTTTGCTTTATTGTATTCATCAATCCGCTGCTTTTGCTGCGCCAGACTTTGCAGTGCAGTATTAATAATATGCTTAAATTCCGCCTGACGTTTTTTATCCAGCCTGCGTTCCATCTGATATTTAGTGACCGCCCTGGTTATTTCCCCCACAACCAGGGAAGTAACCACTGCCGCCACCGGTCCGCCCAAAGCAAACGCCATGTTTGCTGCCAATACACCGGCAGTGCCGCAAACAATCTGCGCAGAGCATTCTTCGCCGCTGATATTGCCATCTAAATAGTTCGCAACAATGCCACCTATTTCTACAGCCATCGTCAGCTGCATAATCGGCAAATTTTTTCCTGCCAGCTTAGCAAAATCCTTTGCCCCGGCCTTTTTCGCTACTGCGACAACGCCATCCTGTACTACCGAAATACTGGCAGCACTGCCAAAGCTCCTTACAGTATCCTTCCCGACATTTTTTACAGCCTGCTTAATGTCCTGTTCACCTTTCACCACGCCCACAAGATTGGTCAAGCCGGAAACAGTTGCAGTTACAAAGGCTGCTTCACTGCCGGCAGCAGTTGCCTTCTTGACCGATGGCGCAACTGCATCCAGCTTAGAACTGATAACTTTGCTGTTTTTTATTTCATTAACCGTATTTTCTATTTTATACTTAGTCGCCTGTGTCCGTATATGCGCCTCTGCCTTCACTTCTTCTTTCAGCATATTAACGCTCGTCACAGCATCCGGGCAGTCAACAGCTTTTTTATTTGTCTTAAAAAGCTTTTTGCCAAACAAAGTCTCTGATACATCATTAATCTGCGCAGCGCCTGCTTCAGTATATTTTTTTGCTATATACTCGTGATTATTCAGCGCACCCTTGGACTTGTTCAGCGAAGCATTGGTATTAGCAAGGTTTGCATCAGCATTAGCCATTGTTCTTATCTGCTCCGGCGTCAAATCAGAACCATAACGCCTGATTTGCTCATCTAACGGAACAATGTGGTCAACGTTTGATTGCTTTTCATTAATATGCTTATTAGCATCATAAAAAATTCTCTTACCCGTATATTCGTCAGTTATACTTTTTTTATTGCCAAAGGATCTGTTTTTATAGCTGTCAGCCGCATTGTTGCGTCTGTTAATGTCATCTACCTGACTACGCTTTATCTTATCACTCATATGCCGCCTCCAAAATTTATAAAGAAGTATTTATTGCCGCTGCTATTAGTTCACTCATCGTAATCATCAGCTTCCTGGCAACCTATTCCTGTATCAAACTCTTCAATTGCCTGCAAGTAAGGCATCTTAGTGCCTATTTTCTTATATCTCTGTGCGAATAATTAGCATTAGCTCCCTTTCCCACTATATTATCGCACATTCTCAAATTCATATCTTTGCACAATTTTTTCACAATTTTACATATAGTTTAATTTCTTGCGCTTTACCTATTAAGCTTGGCAAGGTGCTTACGTAATTTATATTTCCGCCATAATTGCGATAAGAAGTTATGGTGCGTTATTCTCCTAACCTCACGTCAAATCACCCATTTGCCACATGAGCATGAACACATTTAAAGTTCAACATATTAAATAAATTTTTAGCAGGACTGCAAAACGCAGCCCTGCCTGTTACCTTATAGCTGTAAATAATCAATCAATACCAAACCAGCGTTATAGCCGGCCAGCGAAGCAGTTGTCCTATCCATAGGATGCCACGAACCATCATCAGCCTGATATTGAACACCATAACCTTTACCAGTAAGCAGACCTAAAATACCTTGCTGTCGACTTTGCTGCCCAGTGCTACTTATTACAATCATGTCATATTGCACAATAGTTTGGCCATTATTGCGCGACAAAATTTTCGCACTGCGACAATCAACATAACGATGTGCTCCTTGTCGTTGGAATACTTCCGGTATATATTTATCGCCATTCAAAAACGCTTGCGGATGAAATAAATTATACTTCGGTCCACTGCTATTCACATTGCTATTTGCATTGTTATTGTTGTATGTAGTTGCTTTACTATTATTCTCTTCCTGCTGCATGTTTAAAATGCCTTGCACATTATATTTATAGGCACCTGTATTGATGAGCAGCTTGCCTTTACCATTATCTAATTCTAACTGAGTCCAGTGTAAATTAAAGTCCTTGTATTTACTCTCTAAGAAATATTGGCACTCTACTGTCACAACTTGCTTAGAATTCAATTTGAAGCCTTTTAAATCATTACGATCGCCAAAAGTAATAACATTAAATTTTTTAGGCGTTAGCAAGTCATTGCCAATTCTCAGGTTAACAGAAAGCTTATCAAGGTCTATTGTTTCATTTTTGCTCATATTAGTAAAAGCTATCGTTACACTATAAACCCAATCATCAATCTTGCGTCGTTCAAGCACGGCAAAGCCTAGCTTGGTATCGCCAATTTGTTGAACTCGATACGAAGCGTCACTGCAATCTAAATAAGCGGCTCCCTTATGAAATTCACCATCATTAGCCATGCCATACCAGTTTAAATCGTGCTGCAAAACAGCATTTTGGAATTCTACCTTTTCAAAGGCTTCCATTTCCATTGGTCCATCATTGCCAGAATATTTTTCCATATTAGAGCAGACTCTTTTAAGATAAACATTATAAGCCTGCAGATAATCCTTCACGCTTTTAGCGTAATTAGCTATTTGGTAGCGTTTGATGGCTTTCTCCCCATCCTTTTTAGAAGGACCATTATCCTTGCTGTCCATCATTTTCTTGTTGAAATCCATAAAGCTCTCATTGGCCTTCGCTTCATCATATTTTTCATCACTCAGCTTGGCGATATTCTTTTCATTTTCTTCAATTAAACTCTTAATCTGCTTGAGCATTTTTTGTTTATCAATATTGCGATTTTCCAGAATGGCCTGAGCCTGCTCTGTTTCCATCTCGGCAACCTTCGTACTGTTGTTAAGATACATGGAATGTATTTTTTGCTCTTCTGACTTACCACAACCGGTAAGCACCACTGTTAAGATAAGCATTGCATAAAAAAACAGCTTTTTCACACTATGACCTCCTCGTATAACTTTTCCAGTTAAATGTTTTATAAAAAAAGTACTATTGCAAAGGATCTGCTCCGTAGCGATTATCACCTACCGTACCAGGCGCAAACAGTAAATACAACTCAAAAAAGCCATTGAGAAGTGGCACAAAGGTTAATAATACTAATAAGCCATCTTTATCCAAATCGTGCAAGCGACGAACCGATATAGCACTATTTATCCAAACCAAAAGAGTAAAAGCTATTAAGCCTATGAAGCAAGCCAGATAATCAATTGCTTCCATATAGTAATCATCTACAAACTCGTCGATGATGCAGGCGATAATAAAAAACACCAAACAACTACTCATGCTCTTGAGGAAATAATCCAATCTATTGATGCGTCCCTCAAAGCTCAAAAACTGCTCTTTAAAAATCTCTTTATTCAAAGCAGGTTTACGTTCGGGATTATTACCAAAAAGTCTGCTGAAGATTTCTTTAAAATCCTTGGGATTATCATTGCTATGAGCTTTTCCCAACTGAAAACCACATTTTGTGCAAAATTTGACACCAATAGGATAAGTTGTACCACACTTAGGGCAAATTACATTTGTCGGCTCAATCTTTGGTAACTGATCTGTCCCGCATACCGGACAAAACCTTCCCTGGTCGTCAATTTCGGCTCCACACTTAATACAATACTTTGACATAATATCTGCCTCCCTCTAATATTTTTTATTGCCGCTGCTTCTCACTTTCTCTCCTGCAGAAGCCGCACCGGGTCAACCCCCAAGGCCTGCGCCAGCAAAAATATAGATTCCATATTAAACGGTCCCTTACCGCATTCTATATCCGAGACGCGAGCCCTTGACATTTGGGCTTTCTCCGCCAGCTCGCTCTGCGTCAGACTCAATGCCCTGCGATAATACATAATATTTAAGCCAATAGTTTTATATTTTTCTTCAAACAAAAAGCATCACTTCTTATCTCTTCCCTTCTATTATGCACTAAAAAGATGGCTCTTGCGGTGCTTTAGATTTTATATATATGGAATATATTTGACATAATATCCGCAAGCTTACTTGACCACCGCCTGCTTTTAGTATAAGATGAAGTCAGAAATAATAACACCATGATAAAATTTCTTTTTTGTGATATTATGTTGCTAGCAGATGCCGACAAAACATCAGCATCTGCTAGCAACATAAGATTTTAGATTTTTGCGAGGTTATACCTATGACGACAATGCAACGCGCCTTTCCGGCGCCAGTGATTCCCAAATTCTTCACCAATAATATCTGCGGCAATTATCAGATTCGCCGCTTTTTTAACGGTCAGGACGACTTTATCTGCGCCCAAGGCCCCTTTCATACGCAAACTATCGCTTCACAAAGTGAGGAAGGTGCGACAGCTTCTTCCCTGGCTATAGCCTTCGCCAATATTGACGAAAACGATAAAAAACAGGTGCTTGCCTTCTGCAATGCCTACGGCCTGCCCTATTCTTCGCAGCGCTGCCTTGAGAAACGTGCACACCTTGATGACGAAAATCATTCTGTAATCATCAACGATTTCAGCTTTATCGACACTACCCTTTTTATGGGAGATATCCTTATAGAAAAAGACTACGCTGCCAATGATGCCGAAGTTACCTTGAATTACACACTGTTCGAAGTAGACGAAATAGACATTATGAGCCTGCGCCTTTTTACCCGCTGCGTCAAAATCGTCCGCAGTCTTCTTATTGTCCAAAGCTATCTCTTCCGACACGAAGGGACACAGGCAGGCGTTATCTATGCGCTTGCCTACCTGCTGCATTACAGTGCACGTGGCATTCACTACCTGCTGCCGCGCATCAAAACACCTACGCTCAAGGCAGCAGAATACTTTGCTACGCACAAGCGTATTTCGCACACGCAGCTGCTCAAAAATATCCGCAAAACAGATGCTGACTACGCCTGCCAGCTGCAAAGCTTTCTCACAGTTTTAGACAAGCATATGCTGCACACACTTGCTGATTATGACAAAGATCTGCTGACGAAGAAACAGCTTACTGCTATAATTCTCGCTGAAGATATTCCAAGCATAAGCCTTGACCACACTTTTGCCAGACGCATCCTGCTCGATATCATCAACGATAATATCTATACCGCCAGACCGCAAATGGACATGGCGCAAGAAAACTTTACCAGCCTTTGGCAATGCAGTTATCTTATGCAGGCAGTTTATCTTGATTTGTATCAACTGCTGCTCAATCCGGGCGAATACCACCG
This sequence comes from Phascolarctobacterium sp. Marseille-Q4147, assembly GCF_017968825.1. NCBI lineage: Bacteria > Bacillati > Bacillota > Negativicutes > Acidaminococcales > Acidaminococcaceae > Phascolarctobacterium > Phascolarctobacterium sp. Marseille-Q4147. The sequence continues at coordinate 606,071 of NZ_CP072874.1, forward strand.
CTGCGCCAATCCTGAATGCAGCAATTATTTTCTCATCAGCGGACGCCGCGCAGACAAACGCTACTGCTCCAATCGTTGCGCTTCGAAAATGGGTAAGCAAGGCAAAACATATAGACCGCATAAGGAAAAATGAGAAACAAATTTAAGACACAAAAAAGCTCTCGGATTTCTCCGAGAGCTGATTGCCATAGTTGGCGGAGTGGGTGGGGGTGGCAAACCCTGTGCGTGGTAAACCGCTGTCACGATTTAGCAAAAACGGGAAATCAACAATTTGTGGCAACAACGCCATTTTAACAACTATATATAGTGGTCACTTCATTGAAAATTTCTCTAAAAAACGTTCTGATTGCACCACAAATATATGGAACAGAGAGGAACAATAATAGGAACAACAGAACGCAAAGGCATTTTTCAATTCCATATATCATTTATTTCAGCAAATCTGCTAAGCTATACTCTCCTTTAGGGACATTAGCAACCCTGCGGTATTCTCGTATAGCTTCCACTAAAATTTTAGGATTGCAAAAATAATCTTTCACGAAATCATATGCCTTTACATTGCGCATATGCAAATCCATTTTGCAATAATCGCTAGGCTTCTTCCCCGAACGCTTAAAGCGCTCATATGCTCCCTCATTATGAATAATAAGCATTTCAATCTCAGGAGCAGTAATGACGTTAATAACATCTATTTTATAAGTATAAGCTTTACTCAGCTTAAAGCTTTCTCTACGAGAATCTAAAATGCGTATAACAGAAATAGGTTCATCAAAGCCTTTGCGTAAGTATCTTTCTTCAAAATTCTTCGCACTTCTGCATCTGATAACCCTTTCATCCAACATTTCTTCTCGTGTAAAAATCAACAAATTATTATCTACTAAAATATCAATGATTGCGGACTCAGCAGAACCTTCACAGATACAAGCCTTATATTTTGCTAGTTTCATCTAACTGCCCCCTTCACTTTAACGAAGCAGCTAAATTTTTCTTTAAGCGCAGATAAGCTTCATAGGCAGGAGTAGTGCCCTCAAGAAATCCGCTCTGATAAGCATCGCTTTTCTTTATATCATTGCGCTTTAAAATATAACTCAAATTTTCAGCAGTGATACCATTGCGGTTTCTTACAATATAGATGGCATCATTTCTATCATATTCGTCTAGTAATTCCGAGTAATGCGTTGTAAAAATCAACGTACTACCACTTTTGTTTAAGGTGGTATCCATAAAGAAGCGCATCAATGTGACAACTATCTCTTTGTTAAAATGATTTTCAAGCTCATCAATCAAAAGATAGCCTCCTGATGTCAAGACCTCTTTGACCATAGAAAAGGTAATAATGCCCTTTATTGTACCAGAAGACAGATACTGCTCAAGTTCTACCGCGTTATTTAAAATAAGCTCTTCCTCTCCCTTAAACTTCAAATGAATTAACGCCTTATCTTCAATTTTTTCAAAGCATAACTTTTCAATAGTAGGATCAAGGAATGTAATGACTTCTAACGGAATATCATCAGTAAACGGAAGAACATTAATGTTGGTATATGAAAGCAGGCTAAACACATCTATCCTATCATTTGTTTTTTTATTATGAGCTATGATAAAACTTACGTCATCGGGCAGATAAGCCTCATCTGTATTTCTGGCTGCTATTGGACGCAGGCCAGAAAAATCAGTAAGGTATTTTTTAGATTTAACGCTGCTGACAGGCTTTTCCCAAAGCTTTTCTTCAACTATAGAATACACATATCCCCCTGCTTTAGCTTTTTTAGATTTAACAACAGTTTCCAGACAACAAATATTACGCTTGTTATCAAAAAAGCAAATTTTAAACGACGCATTCTCGCAACCGCCAAGAATATTCCTCGACTCAACATGATTGATAGGTTCATTGCGCAAAATATTCAAGGCTAAATTGATTACTTTCAATACAGAAGTTTTGCCAGAAGCATTAATACCAATAAACGCACAAGCTGTATGCAGGTAATAATTAGGCTCTATCTTATAGAGTTTTTCTTTGTCATCTTCACTAACTCGTTGTTGAGTATAAAATAAAAGATCTAACTCCTGTTTAAATAAAGGCAAACCATTCACAGTTATCCGCAGTATTTTCATTGTATCATCTCCAACTAAAAACGGTTTTTATGTTTTTATTTTCTACTGATTTTATTATATAACGTCTTTCGAAAATTATCAACGGATTTTTCGTTTTTATTTTCTATCATGTTTTTTCTAGCAAAACAAAAAAGCTCTCAGATTTCTCTGAGAGCCGATTGCCATAGTGGCGGAGTGGGTTGGGGTAGCAAACCCTGTGCGGGGTAAACCGCTGTAACATTTCGCAAGGAACAAATTCAAGCAACAAAAAAGCTCTCGGATTTCTCCGAGAGCCGATTGCCATAGTTGGCGGAGTGGGTGGGATTCGAACCCACGCACGGGGTAAACCGTCTAACGATTTAGCAAACCGTCCTCTTCAGCCAGCTTGAGTACCACTCCATTAGACTACTTGTTTATTATAACAGATTCTTATCTAAATTGCAAGACCCTATTATAATTTTTTAATGGCGGAAAGGGTGGGATTCGAACCCACGGAAGGCTTGCACCTTCGCTAGTTTTCAAGACTAGAGCCTTCAACCACTCGGCCACCTTTCCATTAGAATTTTATTATACTTTAAAAACACGCTTACGTCAAGTACTTCTACCGCACCAATCAATAAAGCCTTATTGCAACGCTTTATCCGTTACTGCAAGCAAACGTGTTTCCAACGCTTCGGCATCTGTCAAAAGCTGTACCAGCTCTGCTGCAGCCTGCGCGTTCCACGCCTCATCCTTGGTCAGTCCCAGGTTAATGCGCACGTTGTACTCCGCACAGCGTAATGCAGCACGTGCCAGCAGGCCGCTGCAGGCACCGTCCGTAATCACGCCGGGGTTTCCTGACACTACCAGCTTGTCTGCCAGCTGCAGGACAGCAAAGGAGCTACGGGCAATGTTCAGCGGCACAGTCGCTGCCTGCTTCGCAGCAGCGCGGATAGCCGCTGTACGTGCTGCCTTTTCTTCATCTGTAGCCTTAGGCAGCTTATAGCAGCTCATAAAGCTGTTGAAAACAGCTGCATCCTCATCTACCAGCTCCAAAAGGCGCAGACGCTCTGCCTCTGCCTGCTGCAGCAGCTCTTTAACCTCCGGCTCGCGGTCAGCGAACTTTTCCTTGCCAATCGTCAGATTGGCAACCATGGAAGCAAGTGCCGCCGCCAAGGCGCCGGCCATAGCAGCGCCGCCGCCACCGCCAGGGGCAGGTGCAGCGCTTGCAAGCTCCGTCAAAAAATCATTACAGCTTAAATCGCCAAGTTTATTCATTAATTTAACCCCTCATTTTTCTTCAACCATCTGCGCACCTGTACAACAGCAGCATATGCATCAAGCGGCTCCGGCGGCACCAAAAGGCCTAACGGCACCAGCCTGCGCCAGCCCTTAGGAGGATTTTCCTGCCAATACAGGCTACGAGCTTCCTCCGTACTGTACGCTTCACCGACAAGCTCCGGCAGCAAATCAGGATAAAGCTCACGCAAAACTGCGCCTATAGCCTTATTATTTGTGCCGTTGCCCATAATAATTCCCTGCAGCTTAGCTGAACCGACAAACTGTCGCAGCTCTGCAGCCAGATTATCCGTCATCGCAATATGCAGGCTCAGGATTTTGCCATCAGCGGCAACTAATGCCAATCCTGTTTTGCTGCGCCCCGGATCTACGCCAAGATAATTACTCATTGACCGGAACCACCTCCAGCCTTACCCTTACAGGTCCGGCTGTCGTAATATCGCCTTTAGCATAAGCACGCAGAATAAAGCTTCCTCTGGTGCGACGCATTGAATTAGCTGCTTCTATCATCGTAGCAGCATCCATACTGCCAACCTTACCCGTCATCGGATCAGGCAGCACACCGGCCTTTACCGCATTATGGTTAATCTGCGTCAGGAATTCCATAAGCACGCTTTCATAGCTCGGGCCGTTAGTACCAAGATTATACTGCTCACTGAAAATCAAGGTTCCGTCAGGATAAATGAACTGATTATCTACCATTTCAATATCGCATACTGCTAGCTCGCCAACTATGATATTGGCAACGGCACGGATACGGAAAAGCATATTTCCCTTGCTTTTATCCAGCTTTGCTACAGCATTATCAACAACATTTTTGCCAATCCAGATAGCCTGCAGAGGCTTTTTCTCATCGTGGATTACGCCCAAGCGCTGCAATGCTGCTTCATTTGCATTTTGCAGCAGCCAGTTCATCTGAATCATATTTTCTTCATGCTTCAGACCGCCGCGCATAACACCGGCAAAGACAACCTCACCGGCGCGGTAGTAAACCTGGCCTTCACGCATATTGATGATACCCTTACGCAGAGCTTCGGTAGTTTTTTCCAGCTCGTCAATTTCATTTGTCAGCTGCAGCTTAGATTGGGTAAGAGAATTTACCTCATTCTGTGCCTGGCTGTACATGTCATTAACCTGAGCCAGCTTAACTTCCATTGCATCATTTTCGGCAACTGCTTCCTGGATTTTAGCATCAAGCTCACTGATTTTTTTGTTCTGCTCATTAACCTTGCCTTTAGCCTGTTCAAGTGCAGCAGTTGTGTCTGCCTTTTCTTTGTTTAAAAGCAGCAGCTCCTGCTGAATCTTTTCCATGCCAAACAAAGCTGTGCGCGCACTCTGTGATGCTATTGCCATAACACTGATAGTCAGAACAGCAATAATAGTACCGCCGAGTACCGTAAGTAATATGGACGTATGCTTTGGACGCAACCCAAATACCGACATTCTTTTTTTGCCTATTTTACTGCCCATTTTATCGGCCAAATAGGCAATCAGGCCACCTACAATGGCCATAATGATAATTAATCTTATACCTACCAAGTACTCACCTCCATGACTTACTCATCCAAGTCTTTTAGGCATTCTTCTTTTTCATCAGATAAACGCCGACACCCAAGCAGAGGATGTTAGGCAATGCGCAGGCCAGCAGCGGCGGCATTGCACCACCCTTGCCCAAACCGGTGGTGAAGGTCATTATTGCGTAATAAATAAATATTACGATGATACTGATGCCCAGACCGATAGAAGAGCTGGTACGCTGCTTCTGAGTGCCCAGACAAGCACCGATCATTGCAAAGAAGAAGCTTGCCAGCGGAATGTTGATTCTCATAAAGATTTCGCACCACTGACGTGCCGCAGAGGTATGCTGTTCTTCCAGCATGCTGATATATTCGCGCAATTCGCGGATAGTCATTTCCTCAGGCTCCTTCTGCTCCCAGGAAATCTGCTTCGGCGAGAAATTCAAAGGAATAATTTGCTCCTTGAATTTGGCACTGCTTTGTACGCCATCCTTATCGTCCAGCGCAAAAACGTTGCCATTCACAATACGCCAGCTGCCGTTTTCCCAATAGCCTTCCTTGGCGGTCTGAATACGAGCAATCTTGCCTTTATTAAACTCTTCGATAGTGATATCAGTCATCTTGCCAAGCTTTTCATCAAACTTATTAGCATAAGTAACACGCTGGGTATCACCGCTGATAGTTTTGATGATAATATGATTCTGAGTTGTGGGGCGCGTATTGTGGCGGATTTCCTCATTCAGGATTATCGACGCCTTCGCTTTGGAGGTAGGTACTACCTTTTCTGCCCACACCATGGAAAACATGCTGACAAAGAAGCCAACAACCAGCACCGGCGCAACAATACGGTAGTAGCTGACACCGCCGGCCTTCATTGCCGTAATCTCACTGGAGCCGGAAAGCTTGCCAAAAGCCATCAGTGCTGCCAGCAGCATAGACATCGGGAAGGTATAGTTGATAACCTCCGGCAGATTATACATAAACAAACGGGCTACAGTCTCCAGCGGAGCACCGTATTTAGTCATGTATTGCGTAATTTTAAACAGCATCGTGCTGGCAATAAAAATACTGGAGAAAGCAGCGATGCCGAAAACGAAGGGGTATAAAAGCTCCTTCAGTACATAACGGTCTAATAATCGTAAGCGCACTTTTCTTCCTCCTGTTACATGCTAAAGTTATCGCCAAGGTAATATTTACGGGCAACAGGGTCATTAGCGATTGTTTCGCTGTCGCCATGCAGTAAAATATGACCTTCGGCCAAAATATAGGCCTTATCAACAATGCTCAGTGTTTCACGGACGTTATGGTCCGTAATCAGCACACCGATGCCGCGCTGCGCCAGATGCGCAATCATGCCCTGGATATCCGCTACGGCGATAGGATCGATGCCGGCAAACGGTTCGTCCAGCAGAATGAAGGCCGGGTCGGTAGCCAGCGCACGGGCAATCTCTACGCGGCGGCGTTCGCCGCCGGACAGTGCCTTGCCCTCGCTCTTGCGCACATGGTTCAGACGGAACTCATCCAGCAGAGCGTTCATCTTCGCTTCTCTTTCCGAGGCATTCAGATCAGTAGTTTCCAAAATTGCCATGATATTGTCTTCTACCGTCATTTTGCTGAAAATAGAAGCCTCCTGCGGCAGGTAGCCGATACCTGCACGCGCTCTTTCATACATGGGCATTGCGGAAATATCCTTGCCGTCGAGCATCACGGTACCAGCATCAGGCTTTTCAATACCGACAATCATATAGAAGGTTGTCGTCTTGCCGGCACCGTTAGGACCGAGCAGGCCTACTACGCTGCCCTGCTCTACGCTGATGCTTACTCCATCAACAACGTGACGGGTATTATAAATTTTTACAAGATTATCTGTTGTTATAACCAAAACTTTGCCCTCCGCTTCTTAGGCTAAAGCTTTATCATCTGCGCCCTGCGTTTCTTTACCTGGCAGCGCAGGCTGCTTTTCCGGAATATAGATAATATCTACATTACCGTCGGCAATAGCCACGTTGGTATTGGTAAGACGCAGTTTGTCGCCGGCAACGCTGTTGCCGTTCTGAATTGCTTTGGCATTGCCGATAAGCTCTACATAACCGCTGTTATCGGTTTTGTAGACTGCGCTGTCAGCAGAAGCTGTCAGGCTGCGTGCATCACTGCGGATATCAACACCGCCATAAGCATTGGCAACTCCCTGTGCCATATTATAATCAATCTTTGCCGCATTCAGCACACTGCCGTCGCTGTCGGTAAGACGCGCCCAGCCGCCGATTGTTTCGGCAAATTCGCGCGCCTTGTAATAATCAACTCTGTCAGAGCTCAGGCTTTTGCCGCCCTTGGTAATCATGGCACCGCCTACAGCAGACAAATCATTTTCATTATGCACTATAAACTCATTGCACACAATATGTGCATCATCACGGTCGGCAATAACATTGCCGGTTAAAACACCGCTCTTGCTTTTGCTGTTGAATTTGGCATAATCGGCAGTAGCTCTGCCGCCATCCTGCATCAGTACAACATTTCCTTTTGCTACAGCTTCACCGCTGCCCAGGTCATACTCCAGCTCATCAGCCTGAACGCTGAAATTGCCGGGAGCCGCATAAGCAGTTGCTGTTATGCCTGCTGCCAGTACGGCTGCAGCTATTGTTAGCAGTAATCTATTTTTATAAGCCATCTTATTCGCCGCCTTTCTCCACTTTAGCATTACCCTTAAGCTTAATATGCTTAAAAGCACTGGTAGTTACAGCACTATCCGCAGTTGCGGTATAGGCATCCTTATGCATTTTAAAATGTCCTGTTGCCGTAATAAGCTCTTTTTCCTGATTCCAGTTTATTTTATCGGCATAAAGCTCGCCGCCGGTATTCAGTACAGCCTTAATATTACCCTCCAGGAAAAAGTCATTGCTCTTCATGCCGGCACTGCCTTTATCGGCAGAAATATCAATAAAGCTGCCGTCCGCACGATAAACTTTGCCTTTGATTCCCTTCAGATAGGCTGTGTTTTTAGCCTTATCGTTAACAACCTCTTCTACTGTAAACTCCCACAGCTTTTTGCCATCCTTTTCCCTTTTTATAACACTGTTTTTTAAGGAAGCATTAATCTGCGCTGTAATTCCATCACCCGGTTTTACAGTTATAGGTTTATCGCCGCTCAGCATCAGCCAGGCAATAATTGCACCGGCAATTACAATGCCTGCCAACACTGACAGAACTACTTTCTTATTTTTCATCTGGCTGCTTTTCCTCCTCCGGTGGGGTGTATGGTGTATTCCAGCGATGCTGGAACCACAACCAGTTATCAGGATATTCCTTGATTATTTTTTCAACTTCCTGAGTCATTTTCAGGGTAACATTATAATCATCCAGCTTTTGGTCGCCGGTGAATTCATAATGGATAGGGTCGCGCACAATCGCTTTATGGCCGTAGCCGTCAGGCTTACGTACTATAAAAATCGGCACAATAGGTGCTTTGAATTTACGGGAAAAATACGCCGGTCCGTTAGGCGTTGATGCCATCTTGCCCAAAAAAGGAACGAAGATGCCGTCATAACCGCCGTCCTGGTCAGCTATCAGGCCCAGCATACGGCCCTTCTTCATAGCACGCGCACAGCCAAGGATTTCACTTGTACCGCGTGAAAAGATTTCCTGGCCTACGCCCTTGCGCAGCTCATTCATAAAATCGCTGTAAACACGGTTAGGCTGCGGTTTTTCTACCGCACTCAGCGGGAAGCCGTTCAGCGCCAGTGCAGCGCCCAGCCATTCCCAGTTATCCATATGGCAGGCCAGCATAACAACGCCATGCTTCTCCTTGAGTGCATCCCACAGAACCTCCGGACGGTCAAAGGTTACCAGACCGCGGATATTGTCCTTGTTCAACGCCGGCATGTACATGATTTCCATAAATGTTATGCCCAGCTTCACAAACAGCGATTTGATTGTAGCCTCGGCCTGCTCCTGACTATAGCCTAAGCGCTCGCGGATAGTTTCCTCAGCACGCACACGCTGCTTTTTGGCAATTTTATGATAGAGGTGGCCCATACCCTTACCGATAACCACAACTGCCTTATAGGGTAGCCAGGAAATTACGGTACTCATTGTTTTTAATAAATAATAAAGCCACATTATTGTCTATCTCCTTGTCCAGCTTGCTCATATGAAGCAACAATTTTTTCCCATTTGTCCTGAGCAGCTAAAATATACTCTATTGCCTCGCGGACAGCACCTTTGCCGCCGGAATTTTCTAAGCCTATATCAGCTGCATCATACACATCCTCGGCAGCATCATCGGGAGCAAATGTAAGACCGCTCTCGGCAAAGGCCGGCAAATCATTGAGGTCATCACCTACATAAGCAACCTCTTCTACCGACAGTCCGCGCAGCCTTCTTAAGGAACGCAGCGCTTCACGCTTATCCTTCGCGCCTTCGATAATGGTTGTTATGCCAAGTTCTTCGGCTCTGCGGTGAATAATCTCGCTTTTGCGTCCGGTAATAATCGCTACCTCAAGATCATTGCGCAGGGCACAGCTGATGCCCATGCCATCCTTCGCATTAAAGCCCTTGAAGCATTCTCCGTCTGCCGCAATATAGATGGTTCCGTCGGTCAGTACACCGTCAACATCCAATGCCAGCAGTCTGATTGCTTTAGCTGCTTCTATAAATTCGTCATCCTCATCCTGTGCATCGTCGAACCAGCTTACCATTATACCACTCCTTGTCTTACAAGGTCGGTCATATGCAGCAGGCCGATAACCTTATTGTCTTTGTCAATAACAGGCAGCACGGTAATCGGTTTCGGCTTGTTGCTTTCCATAAGATGCAGAGCCTGTGCTGCCAGCTTGTCTTCGGTAATAGTTTTCGGAGACTTCGTCATCAGCTCGCAAACAGGACGCTGCAGAAAATCAACACCCTTGCTCAGACCGCGGCGGATATCACCGTCGGTAAGCACGCCCTGCATAACGCCGTCCGCATCAACAACGGATACAGCACCCAGACCTTTGTCGGTAATAACAAACAAAGCGTCCTGTACCTTGGTATCAGCCAATACAGTCGGGTTCTCCTCACCCTTATGCATAATGCTGCCTACGGTCAAAAGCAGCTTACGTCCAAGGCTTCCGCCCGGATGGAAGATAGCAAACTGGCTTGCGGTAAAGTTATGCTTTTTGAGCAGCGCCAAAGCCAGCGCATCACCATAGGCCAGCGCTGCGGTTGTGCTGCTTGTCGGAGCCAGACCAAGCGGGCAGGCCTCCTTGCTGACACCGACATTCAGTACAACGTCGGCATTCTTGCCAAGTGTTGAATCAGGCTTGCCAACCATAGCGATAATCTTGGCACCGATGCGGCGCAAGGACGGCAGGATATTCAAAACCTCGCCTGTTTCACCGCTGTTGGAGAGAGCAATAACAACATCGCTTTCCGTAACCATGCCCAGGTCACCGTGAATGCCCTCTGCAGGATGCAGATAAAAGGACGGTGTACCGGTGCTGGCTAAGGTTGCAGCCATTTTGCGGCCAATCAGGCCGGATTTGCCCATACCGGTAATAACGGTACGGCCCTGGCAATCTAAAATCAATTTTACTGCTGCAGCGAAATTTTCATCTACACGTGGCACTAGCTCTAAAATCGCTTCTGCCTCCATGCGCAGAACATCCTGTGCATGCTTTAGCATTGCTTCCATATTTTCACCCTACCTTTAGCCACGTACAATCTTGTCGATTGCCAGCACGTCGGTCAATAATTTTTCCAGATTATCCAGCTTAACCATGTTCGGACCATCGCTCAATGCTTCTGCCGGATTATCATGCACCTCCAAGAACAGTGCATCAATGCCTACAGCCGCAGCAGCACGTGCCATATGCGGAACATACTGGCTCTGACCGCCGCTGGAGGTGCCTTGGCCACCGGGAATCTGTACGCTGTGAGTAGCATCCATAACTACGGGATAACCAAGCTCACGCATAATAGCCAGACCGCGCATATCGGTTACCAGTGTATTGTAACCGAAGCTTGCTCCGCGTTCGGTCAGCAGAATATTATGATTGCCTGCTTCCTCAACCTTTTTGATAACATTTTTCATGTCCCAAGGTGCCAGGAACTGACCTTTTTTTACATTAACAGTCTTGCCGGTTTTGGCAGCTGCATAAACCAAATCGGTCTGACGGCACAGGAAAGCCGGGATTTGCAGAATATCTACAACCTCGGCAGCCTTTTCAGCCTGCCAGGGCTCGTGGATATCGGTTACTACAGGAACGCCCAGATCCTTTTTAATCTGAGCCAAAAGCTTTAAGCCCTCTTCAATGCCGGGTCCGCGGAAAGAAGCATAAGAGGAACGGTTAGCCTTATCAAAGGAAGCCTTAAATACATAGGGAATGCCAAGCTTGTCGCAGATTGCTTTTGTACGCTGACCAATCATCAGGCTGCGCTCATAGCCTTCGAGCACGCAGGGACCTGCCATCAGCATCAGGGGATGGCCCTTACCTACTTCATAATTACCAACTTTAACGATTTGCATAAGTATCCTCCAGCTTATTTATTCATTTTAGCAAACAGCTCATTGACTGCTGCCAAATCCTCGGGGGTATCAACACCGATGCCCTGGAAATCGCTTTCCAGAACTTTAATCTTATAACCATTTTCCAGTGCACGCAGCTGCTCCAGGCTTTCCGCTCTTTCCAGCGGTGTCGGCTGCAGTGCTGCATATTTTAGCAGGAAGCTGCGGCGGTAAGCATAAATGCCTACATGCTTGTAAACCTTGTAGCCCTCCGGCTTATTGCGCGGATACGGCATCAGGCTGCGTGAGAAGTACAGTGCATAGCCGTTAAGGTCGGTTACAACCTTTACGGCAGCAGGATTGTTGTAATCCTCCTCGTTCATAGCAACCTTCAATGTTGCCATCTGCAGCTCGCTGTCACCGGTAAAGCATTCAGCCAGACGGTCAATAACCTCAGGCGGAATCATCGGCTCATCACCCTGTACGTTAACAATAACGTCAACATCAGGATAGTTCAGCGCTACTTCGGCCAAACGGTCGGTACCGCTCGGATGGTCGGGAGATGTCATCATTGCTTTGCCGCCGAAGCCGTCTACAGCCTTTTTGACAAGCTCATTATCGGTAGCTACAACTACCTCATCCGGCAGCTTAGCCTGGCAGGCACGCTCATAAACGTGCTGAATCATCGGCTTGCCGGCAATCAGGGAAAGCGGTTTGCCCGGCAGACGGGTAGAAGCATAACGTGCAGGAATTACGCATAAAACTTTCATTTTTTATCAAGCTCCTTTTTAATGGCATGGTCAATATATTCTTTGAACTTATCCATACCCTCGGTAATACAGATATCCATGTTCAGGATATACAGAGGAATTTCGCGGGCAGAATAAATAAATTCAGTCGGAATCTTAACAGCATCCTTCGCCGTAGTCACCATCGCTACAGCCTTCAGGCTGCTGGCACGCTCATTGATGTACTGCATTTCCAGCATACCGTAATCATGATGGTCGGGATAGCGTACAGCCTCCATTATATTCAAACCGATACTGGAGAGTGTCTGTTCGAAGGAGGACGGGTTGCCGATTGCGGAAAAGACCATAACATCCTTGCCGCGCAGCTCTTCCAGATCCTTAATATTTTCGGAAATACCCTTGTACCAGTCGGCAATTTCCACAAAGTTTTTCGGATGGTGAATACTTTCCACCACCGGTGCCTTATCATTATATTTGGCAATAGTATGACGCAGCTGAATACGGCTCAGCTTGCTGCTCTGGTCGGTTTTGGTCAGCAGGAACAAATCGCCGCGGCTTAGGTTTTCGAGCGGCTCGCGCAGAGTACCGCGCGGCAGCACGCAACCGTTGCCGAACATATTCAGCGTATCTACCAGAACTACATCCAGATCGCGCTCCAGCTGCCAATGCTGATAGCCATCGTCCATAATAATAACCTCGGCATCCAGCTTTTCAACAGCATAGCGGCCGGTAACGGCACGGTTTTTGCCGATGATTACCGGAATACCCGGCAAAGTCTTAGCCATCAGGTAAGCTTCGTCACCTGCTTCATAGGCAGTCATGAAAATCTTATTGCCGTCGGAAACTACTCCCAGCTCCTTGCCCCAATGCGAACGATAGCCGCGGTTCAGGATAACAACGCGATAGCCCATAGACTTGATAATTGCCGCCATCTTCTGGGCGGTAGGAGTTTTACCTGTGCCGCCTACGGTAATATTACCGATAGAGATAACGCAGCAGTTCAGCTTTTCTCTGTGTAACAGGCCGCAATTATACATAGACAGCTTGCAGCAAACGCCGAATTCGTATAAATAAGACATGCCACGCAGAACTGCCAACAGCAGCCAGCCGAAGAATGGCGTTTCCGGACCATAGGCAACCTGCATAACATATTGGATAATCGCATCACCGTGACGCAGGCGTCCGCCGCCTTCATCCGTCAGGTTACGCGTATTAATCGGATAGCTTTTGTATTCACGTGCAGGCACAGCAGTTAAATCAAGCAGCTCCTTGAGATAATGGATGCTGCGCACATCTGCGCCGCGGTTCTCTTTGATAACCTGCAGGGAAGCCGCACCCATCTGCGCACGACGCTCGTCATTGCCCAGAATATCCAGCATTTCCTTCGTCAGCTCATCATTATTGTTAACCATCTTGCAGGCTTTAACCTTGCTCAACAGTGCATAGGAATCCTTAAAGTTCTGCATGCTCGGGCCTACGAGAATCGGTTTGGCATGAGCAGCAGGCTCCAGCACATTGTGACCGCCGGTATTGCTGAAGGAACCGCCGACGAAAACAACGTCGCCTACGGCATAAATACGTCCCAGCTCACCGATGGTATCGATAATCAGCAAAGGATATTCCTTGCGCTCACCACTTTCTTCCAACATCTTGGAACGGAAGCCGGTTTCATAGCCGTAATGGCTTGCCAGCTTGGCAATTTCATCCGCTCTGGCAGTTTTACGCGGTGCGATAATCAGACGTGCATGCGGATATTTTTCACGGATGCACTTGAAGGATTCAAACAGCACCTTTTCTTCGCCGGGATGCGTAGAGCCGGCAACGATAATAGGATAATCCTCTTTCAAGCCCAGCTCAAAGCGGTATTTCGCCAAATCCTCCGGCGTAACCTCCGCATAAGTCTGGTCAAACTTGGTATTGCCGGTAACAAAGATTTTGCTGCGGTCGGCACCGAGATGCGCAATATAATCGGCATCAATGCTGGACTGCATGCAAAAGCGGGTTACGGTATTGAGCATATCATCCCAGATACCATAAAGGTATTTGTAATTTTTTACGGATTTTTCGGAGATACGGCCATTTACCATCATTACAGGTATATGACGTTCACGGATAGCGCGCAGGAAATTAGGCCACAGCTCTGTTTCTACCGGCATGAATACGCCGGGATGAATACGCTTAACCAAGGATTCCGCAACAAACGGCAAATCCAGCGGGAAGTAGATAATAGCATCTGCTTCGGGAATGATCTGCTTGGCCATGTTATAACCGCCTACGGTAAAGGCAGATACCAATACCGGACGATCTGGCATTTCCTTGCGGATTTGTTTGACAAGCGGACTGGTAGCAACAATTTCGCCTACGGATGCACCATGAATCCATACGCAGTCCTTGCCGGCAACCTTGGCAATATCCTCTTCATCTACACAACCGAGGCTCTGCTTAAAGCGCAAGGCGAAGCCTTTTTCTGTAAACAGGCGGTAAGTGTAATAGGGGACAATAAAAATTACCAGCACTATTAAAATAAGAATATTGTAGAGTATATACATTTACTAACCTCTTTTCGCCTTACTTGGCTTCCTTGCTGCGATACTGAATCTTATACAGATGCGCGTACAGCCCGTCCATAGCCATCAGCTCATCATGGTTACCCTGCTCGATAAGCTGGCCCTTTTCCAAAACCATAATCTTATCGGCATTTTTAATCGTCGAAAGACGATGCGCAATAACAAAGGATGTCCTGCCTACCATCAGGCGGTCCAGAGCCTCCTGTACCACGCGCTCGCTTTCCGTATCGAGTGCAGAGGTTGCCTCGTCGAGAATCAGAATCTGCGGGTTCTTCAATATTGCCCGGGCAATAGAAATGCGCTGACGCTGACCACCGGAAATATTCATACCGCGGTCACCCAGCATTGTTTCGTAGCCGTTAGGCAATTGCATAATAAAGTCATGGGCATTCGCAGCCTTCGCTGCTGCCTCCACCTCTTCACGTGTCGCATCAAGACGTCCGTAAAGAATATTATCATAAACAGAACCGTTGAACAACACTGTTTCCTGCGGTACAATGCCTACCTGCTCACGCAGGGAATCCAGCGTAACCTTGCGGATATCCTGGCCATCAATCGTAATGCTGCCGTTAGTCGCATCATAGAAACGCGGCAACAGGCTGGCAACGGTAGATTTGCCCGCACCGGAAGGACCGACAAAGGCAATCATTTCGCCGGGCTTAACCTCGAAGGATACATGGCTGAGCACCTCTTCGTTTTCGTTATAAGCAAAGCTTACATCATTGAAGCGTACATCGCCCTTCACCTTCGGCAAAGCCTTGGCATCAGGTGCATTTTTTATAACCTCAGGCAAATCCAATACGTCGAAAACACGCTGCGCTGCAGCCAATGCCTTCTGAATATTGCCGATAACACGGCTTAAACGTTTAATCGGGTTAGAAATATTAACAGCATAGGTCAGGAAGGCTACCAGAGAGCCTGCGGTAATGCTGCCGTTGATAACGCTGTTGCCGCCGTACCAGAGAATAATGGAAACGCCGACAGCCGCAACAAATTCAATCGTCGGGGTGAGCGTTGAAGAAAGCTGCGCATACTTCATGTTGGCGCGGAAGTTGTTCATGTTTTCCTTGTCGAAGCGCTCTACCTCATAGCCTTCGCGCACGAAGGATTTGATAACGCGCGGAGAGGAAGCAACCTCCTGCAGTACAGAGGTAATATCAGCAGCAGCCTCCTGAATACGGCTGCCGGATTTACGGATGCGCTTACCGAAGCTGTCAATGAAGAACAGTACAACCGGGAAGGTTGCAAAAGTTACGAGGAACAGCTTCCAGTCCAGATACAGCATCATAGCGATAGATACGATAAGAATAACGCTTTCGGTAAACATTTCCACAACGTTTTCTACCATTGCGGACTGCAACGCATTAACGTCGTTGGTAACGTAGCTCATAATGGTACCGGTTTTATGCTTATCGTAAAAGCTCATGCTCAAGCGCTGCAGCTTTTCAAAAACATCCCTGCGGATATCAATAATCACACGCTGACCGACATAGTTCATCAGGTAGCTTTGTCCGTAATAGGAAACACCGCGGATAATAAAAACAACCACAATGCTGATTACAATATAGTTCAGCATAGATGTATCCTTATCACGCAGAACCTGGTCTACCATGTCCTTGATAACCCAGGGCAGATAAGCAGTACAGCCGGAGGCAATGCCGGTGCAGATAAGCGCTGCCAGCGCACGCATCCAATAGGCTTTTACATATTTCAGTGCTCGAAGGTATAAATTCATTTTCTCTCCTCAGTCATTTTTAAGATTAATTGAGCAACGCGGTTTACCGCACCGGGTTCACCAAGTCTGTGCTTCATATATGCCAAATCGCTTTGCAGCTGTGCCTGACGCTCAGGCTGCAAAAGCTCTACTGCAGTTTTTGCTAATTTTTCCGGGGTGAAGTCCTCCTGCAGAAGCTCCGGCATAATCGTTTTGCCCGCAACAATATTCGGCAAGCCGATATTGGGGATGTTGATTACCAAACGCGCGATAAAAGCATTCAGTGCGGAAGTACGGTAAACAATAACGCTCGGCAAGCCGCACAAAGCAGCCTCCAGCGTTACCGTACCGCTGGTAGCCAGCGCCAGGTCCGCTACACTGAACAAATCATAGTTATGGCCTTCGGTAATTTTTACCTCAATGCCATACGCCGCAATTTTTTCCTGCAGCATAGCAAGCGGAATGGTATTGGCGCGCGGCATAACAAACTGTACATCCGGCAGCTGTTGCTTTAAAAGCTTTGCACCTGCCAGCAGCGTCGGCAGCATTTTTTCAATTTCCATCAGACGGCTGCCGGGCATCAGCAGTACCAGCTTTTTACCGGGCTGCTTGCCGGCCCAGGCTTCAGCCTCGGCCTTAGTCATCGCAGGATGCACAATATCCAGCAGCGGATGACCTACAAACTCTACGGGAGCACCTGCTTCCTTGTACACATCGTATTCAAAAGGAAAGATGCAGGCAACCTTATCCACTATCTTCGCAACCTTTTTGGCACGGCCCTTGTTCCAGGCCCATGCCGACGGAGCAATATATGATACAACAGGAATTCCTTTATCGTGAGCCAGCTTTGCCAGCTTCATATTAAAACCGGGGTAATCGACAACTACCAGACAGTCCGGCTTGCGTTCGTCCATAATGCGCGCAAAATCACTGCGCAGACGGAATAAATCAGGCAGCTTGCGGATAACCTCCACAAAGCCCATTACGCCGTGATCCTTAATATCCCACAGCACCTCGCCGCCGGCTTGGCGCAGAGCATCGCCGCCCATACCAAAGACCTCGGCCTTGCTATCAAGTTTTTTTATAGCAGCAGTCACAGCAGCTGCATGGATATCGCCAGAGGCTTCTCCGGCAGATATTAATATTTTCGCCATGATGTCTCCTTGCATTTACCTATATATATTCAGTATATATTATAACACAAAAAGCGGCTGACATAAGCTATCAGCCGCTAAGAAATACGAAATTTTTCCGATATTTATTTTACAAGAATGGTAATATTATGCTCATCTGCCAGCGCAATCACCTTTTCGCGCTCCGGAATGATAGTATTACCTGCTTCAATAACAGCTCCTGTAGCACCGGCGTGAATCATTGATTCAATCGTCGTTGTACCAAAACCGGGAATATCAAAGCGTTGGTCCTGCTTCGGCTTGGCAGCCTTGGCTACGATAACGCCGCCCTTGCCTAAAAAACCGCCGCGCAGAATGCAGGCATCAGTGCCTTCAATCGCTTCTACCGCCATAACGGCACGATTTTTTACAACAACGGTCTGACCGATATCCAGTCCGCCGATGGCTTTGGCCATCTCAAAGCCGAATTCCATATCCGCAAGCTCTGCCTCCGTAGGCTTACGCTTGGTCAGGACACCGGGCGGCGGCAGCAGCGGTTTAATCAGCAATGTCTGATCCATAACCTCAATACCTTCGTCCTCCAGCTCCTTGACAATCGCATTCATGATAGTATCATCCTTGCGGTCCGGAATGGTAGCCAAAATTTTTATCGCCCGCAGATCAGGAACAATCCTGCCTGCTTTGTACAAAACTTCCTTTGTTACCTTGCCGATCATGGTGACCTTGGTAACCTTATTTTTTTTCAGTGTAGAAATAATCTTGCCGATTTTGCCGATGTTGATATCGTAATAAACATCAACACTGCCGGGCAGCTCCTCGTCAATACCGGGAACAACACCTACAGCGACAACATGGTAACCCAGCTCTTTCGCTGAGCGTGCTACCTCTACCGGCAGATGTCCGACACCTGAAAGTACGCCCAGCACCTCCATAGCCTTAGCCTCTGCGTGTACGGATGATGCCGCGTTCTACATTACGCAGGAAACGCATCAGATGTTCCATAGGCTCGGAGCTTGTCAGCTCCTGCTCCATAGTGCTGATTGCTTCCTGCAGCGGCAGACCGCTGCGATAAAGAATGCGGAAAGCCTTTTTCAGCTCACTGCGTTCCTCTACCGGCATACCTGCGCGGGAAAGACCTACGCTGTTCAGACCGGAAACAAAAGCAGGATCACCGGCGCAGATCATGAACGGAGGCACATCCTGGGTTACACGTGCCATACCGCCGATCATTACGTTACGGCCAATCTTGCAGAACTGGTGTACCGCAGACAAACCGCCGATAACAGCACGGTCCTCAACGATAACGTGACCTGCAAGTGTTGCAACGTTAGACATAATAACATTATTGCCCACGATGCAGTTATGTGCTACATGGGTGTAGGCCATCATCAGGATGTTGTTGCCGATACGGGTTTCGTTGCCTTCACCGCATGCACGGTGAACAGTGCAACATTCACGGAAGCTGCCGCCGTCACCGATAATGGTATAGCTTTTTTCACCTACAAACTTTAAATCCTGCGGTACTGCGCCAATAGAGCAGCCCGGGAAAAAGTGGCAATTCTTGCCGATTTTAGTATATGGATGGATAGTCACATGTGCGCCAATCACGCAGCCGTCGCCAATCTCCGTATCTTCATCGATGACAGCATAAGGACCTACGCTTACGTCCTTGCCGATTTTAGCAGACGGATGAATGATTGCAGTTTCATGGATACCATTGGTTGGCATAATAACCGAACTCATTATTTTCACTCCCCAAACAAGATGTTAATCAAGCAATTAAATACAAATATAATACTATAATCACAGGCATCCACGATTTTTAACATTACAAAAACCACAGTTAAATGAATTTAGCATTAATTTTAGCTGTATTGCTCGCTTATACTATCAATTACAGCTTTTTTTATATTTTGCTGATTAATTTTCTTTCGGGTCCATAATAGCAAAGGTGCAATCGCATTCGCAGGCAACCTTGCCGTCAACCTTACCCTCGCAATGAATGATACCCATGCTGCCGCGCATAATTTTAGTTACCTCAGCGGTGGTTACAACCTGGTCACCGGGCACAACCTGCTTGCGGAAGCGTACATTGTCTATTTTAGCGAAAACAGCAATCTTGCCGCGGTTTTCTTCCGGATACAGCATAGCAACGCCGCCAACCTGAGCCATAGCCTCAATCAGCAGAACGCCGGGCATAATCGGTTCATTAGGGAAATGACCTAAGAACTGCATTTCATTAGCGGTAATATTTTTAATACCTACTGCACGCTTCATAGGTTCAACTTCCAGAATGCGGTCAACCAAAAGCATCGGATAACGATGCGGCAGGATCTTTTTAATTTCGTTAATATCTAATACTGTCATTTATTACTCCCCCTTTGTTCTGTAAGCCTGAATTTGCTTAGCGATTTGCGAGTTAAAAGCATGTCCTGTTTTTACGGCAATAACATGCGCTTTAATCGGTCCCAGCAGATACAAATCGCCAATGGCATCAAGAATCTTGTGTCTGATCAGTTCATCGTCAAAACGCGGCACAGAAAGAATTTTTTCATCATCAAAAACAACTACATTCTCTAACGAACCGCCAAGGCCCAGTCCCATCTTACGCAGCATTTCCAGCTCGGAAGTAAAAGCAACTGTTCTGGCAGCCATAATATCCTTTTTAAAGCTCTCCTTATCGAGCAGGATATCGAAATACTGGGTTCCCAGCATCGGATGACTGTTGATGGATGTAAAAGAAATTCTGTAGCCGTCATAAGGTAAAATAACGATATAACGGTCATTGTCATAAACGGAAAATGCTTTATCAACGGCATATATATGACGTTCTGCCTCCTGCTGCACCGGTTCTGCTTTTTCAATCAGCTCGCAGAAAACCTTGGCACTGCCGTCGGTTACCGGCGGTTCCGGGGAAGACATTTCAATACGGATATTGTCAATCGCCATCATAGACAGCGCACCCATAAGATGCTCAACTGTAAAAACCTCAGCACCGTTTGCACTAAGTGTTGTTGCCTTTACCGTGGAGCTTACATTCTCCGGCAAAGCCTTTATTTCCGGTCTGCCCGGTAAATCGGTACGGACGAAGACAATACCTGTATCAGCCTCTGCAGGCTTCAGTGTCATCAGCACATCCTTGCCGGAATGCAGACCAATGCCGGAATAGGATACCTCTTTAGCAATTGTATGCTGGTATTCCTTTTTTTGCTCGGTCATTTTGCTCCTCCTTTATCAAATTTATTTTTTTCTGCCAAAACGCTGGCGTCCGTCTTTCCAACGGTCATGCACCCAGAACCACATTTCCGGATGCGCAATAATCTCATGCTCCAGTATTGTTACCAGCTCACGGGTTACCGCATAAAAATCCTGTTCCTTGTTTTTTGTTTTCGGGGTGTACAAGGGAGGATAGATTTTAGCCGTACATGTGCCATCTGTATTATTGTGCAGAAAGATTGGTAAAATCGGTGAACCGTAAATACGCGAAAGCGCCGCCGGTCCCATAGGGATAACAGAATCCTTGCCGAACAAGTCAATGCGCACGCCATCGTCGTTCGTATCCTGGTCATAAAGGATACCCAGAAGATTTTTTTCGCGCAGCATACGGCTGATAGCCAGCAGGCCATGCTCGCCACGGTTATAGGTAACCTTCTGTCCCACCATCTGGCGGAATTCATTGATAAGCTTATCCATATGACCGTTGTTCTGCTTACGGGTAATAGAAAGCATCGGGTAGCCGTGCAGCGCTACGGTAGCGCCCAAAAGCTCCCAGTTGCCGTAGTGACCTGTAGCCATGATGACGCCCTTGCCCTGGGCATAGGCAGCCTCTAGATATTCCAGGCCCTCTACCTTTACCTTCTTGTCAATATTATCCTTATTCAGCAGCGGGAAACGCATAACCTCAACGACCATGCGGCCGAAGCGGTGCAGACTGTCTGCAGCGATTTCCGCAGCTCTTGCTTCATCAACCCCCAGGCATTCGCGGATGTTGGCCTCTGCCATCTGCATACGCCAGCGCGGTACAACCGCCACTGCTACGCTGCCCAGGAATTTTGCCACCAGCTTGCGCAGCCACATGGGGGAAACACACATAAATTTACTAAAAAGCTTGACTATATAATAACCTAACAAGCTTTCACCACCCTATTATTTTTTCAGCTCTGCCAGTTCCTTCTCCAGAGCTTTGACGCGCTTGAGCATATCGCCCATCTTGCGCATATTTGCTTCCTGACGCAGCCATTCCTTCATCGGCATAGCAGGGAAGCCGCCCATAACGGAATTGTCGGGAACATTATTGGTAATACCTGTTCTGCCGCCAAATACGCAGTTGTTGCCGATAGTAATATGACCGACAGTACCAACCTGACCGGCAAAGGTAACATTGTTGCCTACGGTTACGCTGCCGGAAATACCTACATGAGCAACAACCAGGCAGTTTTCACCTAAGACATCGTTATGGCCGAGATGCACCAGGTTATCAATCTTGGTGCCCTTGCCAACGATAGTGCTGTCAACGGTAGCACGGTCGATACAGGTATTATTGCCAATCTCTACATCATCCTGCAGCACTACATTACCGGTTTGCAGCACCTTGCTGTGCTTGCCGTTTTGGGTAATATAGCCGAAGCCGTCGCCGCCGATTACAGAACCGGACTGCAGAATAACTCTGTCGCCCAATACACAGTCCTCACGGATAGTGGTATTAGGATAAAGGGTACAATCCTTGCCTATTTTTACACGTTTGCCGACATAAGCATGCGGATAGATTACGCAGCCGTCGCCGATTTCGGCATCATCCTCAACAACAGCAAAGGGCTGAATAGCTACATTGCTGCCGATTTTCGCCTTCTTGGATACATAAGCATAGGGGCTGATAACACGCTCAACCTCTTCCTGCGGGCGGAACAGCTCCAGCAGCGCAGCAAAAGCCGCACGCGGGTTAGCAACTCTGATAACCGGACGGCCGTCCAGCTCCGGGTCTTCGGGACTGAGAACCATTACGCCTGCCTTGCTAAGATGGCAGTGCTCTACATGAGGCGGAACTGCAAAGGAAATATCCTTCGGTCCTGCCTCAACCAGTCCGTTAACGCCGGTAATGCGCAATTCGGGGTTATCATGCTCTACCGTGCCTTTTAAAAATTCTGCTAATTCTTGTACACTCTTCTCCATTTCATACCTCCACCATAAAGCCGCTTACGCAAAAAGCGGACGGACTATCCGCCCGCTTCAGGGTGCTGCTATTATTTCATTTTTGCAATTACATCGCTGGTAACATCGGTACCGCCCTGAGGAACGGCACGCTTATCCAAAATAGCACCCAGCTTTTTCTCGTCGGAAACCTGCTTCAGAGCAGTATCCAGGCTTGCTTTCAGCTTATTTTGAGCTTCGCTTTGAATCAGCTTGGCTTTAGCACCGTAATCTTCGGCAACCTTTTTGGCATCATCGCCGGTTTTGCCTTCCATGTCCTTATCCATCTGGGTTTTCAGGTCGGTCATTTTTTTAGTTACATCTTCCTGAGTGGTTTTTACGATAGGAGCTTCTGCTTCAATCTTGCTCATATCAACAGTACCAAAATCAGCATTACGTCCGCTGCAGCCGAAAGTAAACATAGATGCTGCAATCATCAGACCGGCAATAATTTTTTTCATAATTTTTAACCTCACTTAATTATAGCTCATATCAGGCCCGGACACTTAACAATATCATGCCTTTTTCAGGGCCTTTATTATAGCAGCGGTAATATCCTCTGCCTTCATATTAACTCTAAACTTATTGAAAACAATAGTATAGCCGCGCTCATGCGCCAGCTTCACAGCCTGGCTTTCGATATCCTGATTGATTTGCTTCTTCAGGCTATCGTTCTTTTCCTGCTGCTTATCAATTTCTCTGTCTATAATACTCAGTGCATTATTTAAGGCCTTCGGTGCCGCGTCAAGCATTTCCTTGTCGCGTTCCTCCGGCGATTTAAGCTGCTGCATAGCCTGAGCATGCTGCTGCTGCGCCATATCACGCATCCGCTGCTCGGCCTCTGCCTTGTACGGCAGTACCTTAGCATCAACCAGACGGCGTTTTTCCGCCTGCAGCTCGGCAATCTGTGCACCGCGCTCTTTCTGCAGCTCCTGCAGCTGTTTTTCAACAGCCTGACGTTCATCAGGCTTCATTTTTACAGCCTCCAGGATAGCCCGCAGATTAAATAATTTAAGCTTATAGGCTTCTTCGATATTCTTTTTGCGTTCGGCCAGCTGATTATCTGCTTCCACCTCGGCCTGAGCTGCGAACTTCTGCAGCTTGGCATTTTCAATCTCCCTCTGTTCTACCATACGGGTATTGAAATCCGCCTCCATAAAGCTTTGCTGGCTGAGCTGCCGCAGACTGCGCAGCTTATTCAGGCTGCTTAGCTGCGCCTTGGCCAGCTCTTCCTGACCTTTACGCTTATTAAGCAAATCCTGCAGAATTTTTTCACCCTGCTCCAGCTTAGCATACTGAGGATGGGCGCTTACCGCCTGCTCCCAGTTGATAACAGCAATTTTTTCCTGCGGTCCCCGGACATTGGTACTGCATGCCGAAATCAGCAGAGCAGCTGCAATAATAGCACTTATTTTTACCAGCTTGTTCTTTTTCATGCCTGCCTCCAATAACATTGCTGTCCATCCGTAAATACCGCGATTAAATTGACATTACACAAGACAAGCTGCCAACTTCAGAGCAGCAATGCTGCAGAAGCTGTTATTTGCCTGCCTGCATAGCCTTGGCAACCTCGTCAGTAATATCTACACCGCCGAAAACAACAGTGTTCTTATCTACTACAACTGCCAGACCTTTTTTGTCAGCAATCTTTTTGATGCTGGCTTCAATCTTCTTCAGTACGGGGTCCATCAGCTCTTTTTGTTTGTTGGCCAGACGTTCCTGAGTCTGCGTATAATACTTTCTCTTTTCTGCCTCATTCATGGTTTTGCTTTTCTCATTGAAATCCTTTTGGGCAGCTTCGATTTCTTTGTTCATAGCTTCATTAACACTATTCAGATCTGGGCTTTGTGCTACCAGCATCTGATAGTTAACTACACCGATAGCGGATTCGCTGGAAGCGGCAAAAGCACTCTTGCCTACACCGCTCTGCGTTACGGAAAGCGCAAAGCAGCCCAGTACGAAAATCGCTGCTACAAACAAGGAGATCAGCTTTACATTTTTAGGGTTACGCAATTTCTGCATCATAATCTAAATCCCTACCTTCTTTTCCTCATACAAAATTTCAGAAGCTACAACAGCAGAAAACAGCAGCAAGTTGCCGTCATCCGTTTTTGTACTGTCTGTTGCAATAATATATCTTATTATATCAGCCTGCGCTAATTCTTTCAAGAATTGCTAGAGATTTCCTATCAGACGCAGGTAAAATTCCTTGCCGCCGTAAACATATTCCGCGCTGAGGAACTCATGAATGCGGTAGCGCACCGCAAACTCATTACGGTTATCACCGGAAAAATGCTCGGCCCGCAAACGCCATTTAGGACTCAGGCTGTATTCTAAACGATAATTATTGTCGCCTATAGGTATCCGTCGTACGTAGCTCCAGCCGCTCTTGCCCCAATAATGCGTATAACCTGTGCCGAAGCGCCATTGTACGTCATCCAGGATAACCTCTGCCTCGCCGAAAATCTCATCGCGCGGCGAAATCATTTTACCAAGATGGGCCTTGCCGGAAAGGTTTTCCTTATTGCGGCCGATGTCGCCATAGCCCTCAAACCAGATTTTATAATCATCCGATTCAATCATAATATTTACGCCGAGATCAGCACCGGGAGTAATTTTAACTTCCGGGCGCAGCTGATAATTTTTCACCTCCGGCTCAGTCATAAGCTTCTCTAAAAGCTGCTGCTCCAGCTCCTGGCGATGCCTTTGCACATAAGCAACAGGCAAACCGCGCAGCTTATCGCATTCGCCGACATATTTATACTTCAGCTTCATTAAAAGCACATTGGGAATAGCCTCGCTGCGCAATTCATAGCGGATATTACGCACCAGCTGTCCTACGGGATAGATAACGACCTGCACTACCGTGCGTCCGTCTTCCTGCAGCACATCCACCGCCGGCTTAAATTCCGGCAGCTGTGCCTGCACCTCGCTGCGTACCAGTTTGCGCAGTACGCCGCCGGCCCAGTCACCCGCATCCACCGATGCACCGCTGATGGCCTGCTCCAGCTGAGCATGCAGCGCAGGAATACGCCGCTCCAGCAGCGCCGCCGTCTGCGGCTCTACTCCGGAAAACTGCAAATCGATAAGCGGCTTTTCGATAACCTTGTTCCAGGGACGTGCATACAGCTTCACCTGTGTAGTTTCGCCTACATCCAGCTTAACATCGGTAAGCTCGTAGCCGGTGAATACCCTGTCGCCGATTTCCGTCAGCAGGCGGGCATAGTCCTCCCCGGCAGCGTCAATCATCGCCGTATCCTTATCAATAAACAGCTGGTC
This sequence comes from Phascolarctobacterium sp. Marseille-Q4147, assembly GCF_017968825.1. Taxonomy (NCBI): domain Bacteria; kingdom Bacillati; phylum Bacillota; class Negativicutes; order Acidaminococcales; family Acidaminococcaceae; genus Phascolarctobacterium; species Phascolarctobacterium sp. Marseille-Q4147. The sequence continues at coordinate 632,070 of NZ_CP072874.1, forward strand.
CGCCACCACCTGCATGCTGCCGCTCATCTTCTGCAGCAGCAATTGACTGGTGCCGCCGTTAGTATCTATAACTTGTACTTCTACACTGTTAACCGGTGCAGAAAAAGCATGCTGCAATGGCAAGATGCTTGTCATTGCAGCACAGAACAGAATCTTATTCAGCTTCATAGCCTAAATATTCTCCGCAAAATCAGAACTGTCCACCAAAGCTGAAGTGGAACTTGCCACCGTTATCGCCGTAGCCATAGTCCAGCTTAACCGGTCCCAGCGGAGAGTTGATACGCAGACCTACGCCGTAGCTGTTCTTGAGCAGTCCCATATCAAATTCATCCTCATGGCGTTTATCCCATGCATAACCGTTATCGGTAAAGAGTACGCCCTGAACCTTCTTGACAATCGGGAAGCGGTATTCCAGAGTTGCCTTCAGCATGCTGTTGCCACGGAACTGGTCATCCTCATAGCCACGCAGGGTGTCACTGCCGCCCATGGTGAAGCGTTGAGACAACGGCATATCGCCGCTTGCATAGCCTGCGCCCAGATTCAGTGCCCAAACGCTTTCGCCGCCTGCACGATAGTAGTAGCGCCAGTCAGCGGTCCATTTGGTGAAGTCAAAGTCACCGCCCATGCCGCCGGCCCATTCTACGCTGTAGCCGATGCGCTTGCCTTCATGCGGATCATAGATGTTGTCGCGGGAATCATATACGCGGCCAAAGGTAATACTGCGGGTAACACCAAAGTTTTCCTTACGGCGCTCTTCTTTAGTTTCAGGCATCCAGGATTCATATTTACCGCTTTGATAAATAACTTTGTCGCCTTCTTTTTTGAAGAATTTATCCTCGTAATATTGATTCTCATCGCCTTCGTAGCCGTCAGCTTCGCCCTTATAGATATCATCACGGTTTTTAATCGTAATGTAGTTGCTGACAAATTCATTATGGGTTCTGCGGCTGAAGGTAATTTCCTGACCGCGACGCTTTTTGTCATAACGCGCAATTTCGTCACCGTCGATATTGTAATCGGCATATTCGTTGGTGATATCGTAAAGGTTAATGGTAGCACTGGTTTCCTTGTCATCCAGCCAGGGGCGGGTATAGCTGAAGTCATAGTTCTTGTTATCCTCGCCGCCGAACTCCCAGCGCAGGTTAATCTTGTCACCGATACCGCGGAAGTTCTTATCGCCGATAGAAACCATACCTACAAAGCCGTCGGCATTGCTGTAGCCTGCGCCGATGCCGAAGGTACCGGTATTCATTTCAACTACGGAAATTTCTACTTCAACACCATTAGGCTCACGGCCCGGATTCAGCTTAATGTTAACGTCTTCAAAATAGCCCAGGTTATATACGCGCTGCATGCTGCGGCGGGCAGCCTTGGCATTGAAGGGCTCGCCTTTTTTCAGCTTCATTTCACGGGTAACAACATAATCCTTGGTTTTTACGTTACCCTTAACCTTGAAGCCTTCAACAACGCCTTCGTTGACAGCAACCTTCAGAGTGCCGTCCTTTTCCATATGCACGTCGGTAACACGCGCCAGGATGTAGCCGTTGGAACGGTATTCCTCTTCCAGCTTCTGTACGCATTTATTAATATCCTTCAGATTAGCGATTTTGCCCTGCTCCAGGTCAAAAAAGCTTGCAACCCTTTGCTTGTTCAGTACAGTGTTGCCTTCAACATCGGTTTTTTGGTATACAGGGTTTTCCATAACATGGTAAATTACCTGTACGCCTTCCGGTACCGTCTTGAATTCCGGACGCAGGTCATAGAACCAGCCAAGATCATAAATAGCGCTCAAATCCTCGCTCAGGCCTGCTTCGGTAAACTGCATGCCGGGTTTGGTTTTCAAAGCAGCGGCAATTTCAGCCTCAGGCACAGTAACATTACCCTCAATAATCTGCTTGGTAATGGTCTTGCCAATGTAAGGAGCCAGCTTGTTTTCCTCCTGATGGGATGACGGTGCAGTCTGCGTTACAGAGGTATCAGCACCTGCGGCAGGTGTCTGAATTTCTTCGGCATAGACAGGTGCTGCCAGCATCATTGCTGTCAGGCCTATTGTCAGAGGCCGCCATAATTTTTGTTTCTTCAATTGATATTCCTCCTCATATTTCATTTAGAGTTACTCAACTCAACTCGCGCTGACTGCACTAATTTGTGCATATCGGCTTTAGATATAGTAACACGGTCGGGAGCGCCTTGTTTCTCCTGTACCGGTGTATCCTTAGCTTGCTGTTTCTGTATAGCTGCAGTCTTGGGCACCGCAGCCTGCACCGACATTTTTTGCTCCGGCTTGACCACAGGTGCTGCCACAGGCGGCGGCAACGCGGCCTGCGCCTTCGCGCGGTAATGGTTTCTGGCAAAGCACCAGCCGCCAAAACCGGCAACTACCAGCAAAACAGCTGCACATCCTGCCAGAACCTGCCGGTTCCAGCTCCAGGGGCGGTCCTTCTTCCGACGCAGATTTTTCAGCTCAGCCTCCGCCAGCATCAAATCAAGCTCGCCCCGTATATCCTTATTATCCATAAAGCTTTGCTCCGCCTTATCCAGACTGCTCTTTATGCAGCGGATGCGTTGAAACAATGTACGGCTTGACTGCGTCATGCTTTTACCCCTTTCTGTGCATAATTGTTTTTAATAACTATGTCTTATATAATCGTCTGCTGCCTTGAGTTTTCACAAGTCATTTCAGATGATTACAACAGATTTAGTAAAGCTAACTTGCATTTTCGCTTTTTTTCGTTATTTATCGGCTTAAATACTATTCCTTGTTAAATTCATGTATAAAGCGGGAAAGCATACCGCGGATACGTCGCACACCCTGCTTCTGCAGGCGGTAAACATGACCCAGGCTTACATCAATAGCATCGGCAACTGCCTGTGCCGGCCTGTCCTCCAAATACATTCCCTGCAGCACCTGCTGCTCCTTCAGCGGCAGACGGTCCATCGCCTGCGCCACCTTTTCGCAGAGCAGATGCTGTTCCGTCACCTCGCTGGGAGATGCCAGCTCCGACGGCAGAGCATCACTTAAGGTAAAGCCCTTGGAGAGCTCACTGTCCAAATAAAGCATGCCCTTATCCGTGCTGTGCCTCAGATAATCTACCATGCTTCCTCTTATACGGTATGAGGCAAACAGGCTGAAGGCTACCTGACGCTTATAATCATAGCTTTCCGCCGCTTCCAGCAGTCCCACCATGCCTTCCTGAATCAGCTCCATTGTATCGGCCTCAGGCAGCCTGAAGCTCGACGCAATTTTGAAAACCAACGGCTGGTAAGCTGTCATCAGGCGCTGATGTGCTGCTTCGTCACCGGCAGCGTCACGCCGCCAAAGCTCCAGCTCTTCTTCCGGCTCCAGCAGCGAAGTCTTGCGCAGCTCTTCCAGATATCCTTGCAGCATCTGTTCACCTCCTCTCGTAAAATATTCTTTGCTTAGAACGAAATCTTATATTCCAAGCCATACCAGTCCTTCGGATCTCTCGACATATCGTAGCTGCGTGAATAAGTAACATTCATGTGCTTACTGATATCGTACTGTCCGAAAATGCTTCTGTCAACAGCATCAAAGCTTGTTGTATAACCAAGCATAAAATTATCATTAAGATATTTGCTTACTAAAACATTATACTGGTTTTTCTCATCTGCCGTCAACTCTTTATTACGGTCATAAACACTTTCAAAGCCAATGCCGGAACGTGTTTTGCCGGTATAGATACGGAACTGGTCAAGTCCCAGTGTCTGTTTGACAAACATCTCTACGTCCCCCAGTACTGTCATCTGCAGGCCTACGGTCATCAGATTTGCCATATCATCACCGGTAACCTCGTTACTGCCTGCGCTTTCACGCTGCAGCGTCAGCATACGCACAATCGTATTTTGTGTCAGCGGCGGATCACTTGTCAGCTGCAAATCCATTTCGCTTACGGGGCCGTTAATCTTCATAAAGATATTATAACGGCTGAAGCGCGCTGTGCTGTCCAGATTTACGTTCGGCAGGAAACTGCCGGGGTCAACCCATACCAGGCCTGCCTGATTCAGCTTAAAGTCTGTACGCAGATATTTTACAGTGCCCTTATCGGCCTTAATCGTGCCGTCAATCATCGGGAAGACTGTGCTGCCCTTGATATCAATGCCGCCTTTAAGCCAGATATCATACAGATAGCTGTTGTACAGATGTACCTTCGGCCCCAGTACAAGCTTCATATCGAGGCCTATATTGCTGTCGCCCTCACCCAGCTCAGGTACCGTCGGCATATTAATCAGCACATCATCCAGACGCAGACTGCCGCTGATACGCGGGCGGAAGGCCATCGGCGGTGCAGCATTGCCCTTACGGTTTTTCATATCCGGATACTGTTCAGGCTGTAAATTTACGTCACTCGTAATCGTACCGGTGAAAATCTTGGAAGCCAGCTGCGCCTTATCTGCCTTGATATGCAGACTGTAGGCTGTATCAGCATCGGTGTGCAGTGCATAGCTGCCTTCGGCACTGAGTGTGCCCTTGCCTAATTTAGCAGAAAGATTCTTCAGCTGTACGGTATTGCCGTTAAACAGCACATCCAGATTAATATCATCAAAGACTGTGTTGATATACTTAACCTTAACACTGCCGCCGGCTATTTTAACAGAACCGAAAAGCAACGGCTCCTCCAACGTACCGGCCAGACGGATTTTGCCCTGTGTATCGCCTACGCCCCATTCAACCATTTTGGTGAGCGCCGGCAAAATACCCAGGCGTGCCTTATCCAGATCCATCACAATGTTCATCTGTGCATCAGGATTGCGGCGCTGTTTTTTATCACGGAACAAATCAAGCGGAATATCGCCTGCTGCGCTGACGCCGTAAGCATCCTTAGTAGCAATCAGCTGCTGCAGCTTAATATTATCATCAGCCAGTGCCAGCATTGCGGTAAGCTCGTCCACACTTACGCCGGCAACAGAACCGTTGGCAATTTCCAGCGAAGCCGTTCCCTGAGGATTGTCAAAGCTGCCATGCACCTGCACCAGCATATCCGTTTCGCCTTTAATTTCCGGCGGGTCCTTCATGACTGCGGTAACGATTGCCGGATTAGCCTTAACTGCGGCCACCTCTACATCCAGCAGCTTTTTCTTAAAGTCAACAGAACCGCCGACAGCGATAATTCCTCTATCGCTTACGCCGTCCTGCTCCTGCAGTCTGACATTGTCAAAATGCAGTACGCCGCCCTTATCAATGCGTCCTTCAAAACGCATGTGGGCATAATTAAGATCATGAATTTTTACATTATCGGCCGCAGCCGTAATCTTTACACCTTCGCCATGGCCTTTGTAGCTGAACAGCAACTGTCCCTGCATTAGGCCGTTAATATCGTAATCCTGACGTGCCATACGCAGCAGGCCGCCGATATCGCCCCAAATATTTTCCACCTTGCCCTCAATATAATGCTGTACAAGGTTAAGATTAAGGTCTGCACTGTATAAGCCGTAATTGACAGGGTCGTCACGATAAGGCTGCTTAAAGGAAGCATTCAGCTTGTTCTTATCACGTCCGTTGCTGGCAAGCGTTCCTTCCAGCTCCGTCAAAGCTTCGCCATTAACAGTTATCTTTTCACTGCTGACTTCGCCGTCAAAGAAGGGAGCTGTGAGCGTACCGCTCAAATGTCCCTTGGCATTAAGCTTGCCGCCCAAATCGACTGTATCATCACTTATCGGCAAATGCTCCAGATCAACATTCTTGGCATCCATAACAAAGTTCAGTCTGCGGTCGGCCGTCATTGTGCCATCCAAGGTCAGACTGCCGTAAAAGGCATTGACTACAAAATCCTGCAATCTCAGCATGCCGTCCTCATAAGCATAATGACCGCTGATATTATTAAACAGCTGCTTGGCGGCACTGCCGTCGGCAGCATGCACCTCGCCATGAATATAAGGATGGCTGAGGCTGCCCTTTATCTGCATAGTATTATCAAGATTACCGGTAACTATATCAGGCTTGCCCACAAGCACCATCAGCGGCTCAATGCGCACGTTCTTCGTTGTCAGCGTAAGCTCCGCCACAGGCTCTGCACCCTGCAGGTTAACGGTACCGTTAAGAATATGCTGTCCCTGATCCATATGTGCGGTAAAATCATTAAAGCCCAGGATATTATCCTTCATGCTGATAATGCCATGCGCTTCGTTAAGCTTCTGCGACATAAATTCTGCCTGCGTCAGCTGTACCATACCGGAAAACTCGGGAGCATCTAGCGTACCGCCTACATCAAAGCCGGTAGAACACAGCCCGCGTCCGTCCTGACCTGCCGCAGCCAGCACAGGATCAATCGGAAAATCTGCCATACGTCCGTGCACAGCCAAAGCACCATCCTTAGCCACGCGTCCTTTGGCAGCCAAGGTACCGCCGCCTTCGGCAAAAAAGCTGAGGTCATCAATAACTAAGCCCTTGCTGTCATAGCTGCCGTCAAAGGCTAAGCGTTTAAGCTTCAGGCTGCGCCAACTGATATCCATTGTATCGGCAGCGGCATGCAGCGTAAGCTTATCCTGCCCCAGCTTGGCCAGAACAGCCAGCTTGCCGTTAATATGCACCTGCTCCTGCTGTTTGCCGGGCAGGCTCTGCGTAACCTGCTGCAGCTGTGCGTCTGCCGTCAGTACCTGCTCCTTAAGGTCATACGTACCGTTAGCGGTAATCGTACCGCCGCCGTATTGCGCGCTCACATCATGCAGCTGCGCCACGTCCTTAGACACATCAAACGGCACACGCAGCTTTTCCGCCTTATAGCCTTTATAGGCCAAGGCATCACTGCTCAGCACGCCAAAGCCTGAAGGCGCATCCGTATTGCGCAAATCCGCTTCACCCTCCAGGTGCAGCTTCTGCCCGTCAACCAGAGCGTCAAGACTGCTGACGCTGATAAGGTTTTCTTCCGCGCGTACCAGGCCGTCCAGCTGCAGGCTGTGCTGCTCGCCTGCCAGGCTCAGCTTACCGCTGAGCGCCGCCAGGTTCACTTCACCGCTAAAGCGCTGCTTGCCGTTCTTATTTACATAAATCAGAGCGAGCTTGCCTAAGCCGCCCTGCAGCTCATCAACATTACCGTACTGCTTGGCCAAAGCAGCATAGGGGGCCAGCGCCAGCTTGTCGCCGGTCAGCTTCATGCGGCCCTCGCCCTTAGTAGTCATCGTGCCGGCCAGCTTCAGCTTATCATCACCGCTTGTCACAGCCAAATCCACGGCAAAATCAGGATTGGCACCACCGTTGATATTGCCTTCCACACCAAACTGCCACTTGCCCTGCGGCATAGTTACCAACAGCTCGCCCTTGTCCACCGCCAGCGTACCGTAAAAAGGCGTTTCCTCGGAATCCGACGGCTTCAGCAGATTCTGCATATTCCATTTATTTTTGTCATTCATTGTGAGATATATTTTCGGGCGCATCACATCAATCCTGCTCAGCGCACGCTCAGGCTTCTGCATGGCCAGCCAAGGGCGCAGCGTAAGCACAGTGCGCGGCAGCTCCGCCACCTTCTCGCCCTTAGCATCCTTTACGACAACGTCCGTCAGCTCGGCCGTCAGGCCGCCTTCCCATTTCAGGCCGCCGATAGAAACACTGCCGTTGATGTATTCCGCTGCCAGCTGCTGCATTTGCGGTATCGCCTGTTTAATATACTTAGGCATCACCGTATGGACTAAAAAGATATAGCCTGCCGCAAGCAGTATGATTAATGCTCCAACAAATTGTAGATATTTTTTCATGACACTTCACCATTCAATAGTTTAACAAAATTCTATGACAAAAATATGACAAGACTGTTTTTTATATACTTCGACTTTTATTTATTCGACATTAGCAGAAAACATCCTCTTATTGAGAAGAAATTTCTTTTATCCGCTGAAATCTCGGCAAAAACACATAAAAAACCGGCGAGGCTTATGCCTCACCGGCTTAGTTGTATCATCAAATATTAAATTGAGCCTTAATTATTTGGCAGCTTCTTCGGTTGCTGCTTCGGTTGCTTTAACAGCTTCCGCAGTTTTGGCAGCCTGTACTTTTACAGCAGTAGCAGGATTGCTCATCGGTACGCCGATAGAGGTTTCCAGTGCGGTCTTGGAGGTATTGTAATCATACAGAGCCTTAGTATAGTTGGTCTTAGCCTGTGTCAGCGCAACCTGAGCATCGAGCACGTCAGTGTTGGTGCCAACGCCGGACATATAACGCAGCTGAGCGATACGGTAATCCTCATCAGCCTGCTCTACAGCCAGCTTAGTGGTGCTGATACGTTTTTCTGCTTCACGCAGTCCCAGGTAATTGCTGCGCACGTCCAGATTTACAGCGTTCACAGTATCGCGATAGGTTTCTTCGGCCTTTTTCAGATCAGCCTCAGCGCCATGAATCTTGGACAGGGTTACACCGGTATCGAAAACATTCATTTTTACATTAATACCAGCATACCATTTAGTTCTATTGTCGCCTAACCAATGATCTGAGCCTAAAGCTTGAGTAGCACTTGCACTAACCTGCGGCATATGACCGCTACGGGCAACCATTAATGCGCCTTTGGCAGAATCTACGCCATATTTAGCCTGCATCAGCTCCGGACGGTGCTCGGCAGCATAAGCCAGGCAATCATCCATGTTTTTATCATAAGCATTATAAACTAGCAGGTTATCAAGCTGCAGGGTGGTATCCATCGGCAGGCCGACGATTTTGTTCATATTTGCTTCAGCAACCTGATAGGAATTTTCTGCCTGAATCAGGGTTTGCTTAGCATTTGCCAGCTCCACCTGGGAACGCAGCACGTCAACCTTGGCTACCACGCCAACGTCATACTGTGCCTGAACATTTTTCAGATGGTCCTCCAGACGGGTGACGGATTCAGCACTGAGCTTCTGGATATTATCTGCCTGCAGCATTTTGAAATAACCGTCAGTAACGGTAGAACGCATTTCATTATAGGTGCGCTGTACGCCAACCTCATTATATTGATAGTTAGCCTTAGCCTGTTTAATGGTACCGCTCAATTTACCACCGGTAAAAATTGGCAGAGCTGCAGTCAGTGTGTTAGAATGCGTATTTTTAATGCTCTTAGGCGCATCATTATTACCGCCACGATTACTATCATGGTTTGCGCTGATGCTGATGCCGCGGCTCTGGCGCGCAGCATTGTAGCTGGCACGGGCGCTGTCCAGCTCGTATTGAGCAATGCTTACAGTCGGGTTGGTCTGGAACGCGCGCAGCATAGCATCGTCCAGATTCAGGGCTACAGTTTCGCCGGCAAAAGCACTTTGGCTCAGTGCCATGGTCAGCGCTGCAGATAAAAGCAAGAAACGTTTTGTTAATTTATTTCTATTCATCCGAAAAACCTCCATTTTCTAAAACTGACTAACCAGTCAGTAGTAAAATTATATATTTATTTAGGGCTGTTTGTCAAATATTTTTTAGAAATAAGTACGCACGCCCATATAAGTATTAGCTTTATTGCCACGCACATCCATGGTTTCGCCGTAAAGTGACAAATTATCATGCAAACGATATTCGCCACCCAAACGCACCTTGAGATCATCAAAGTCATATAACTGGGAATACAATCTGAAATCCCTGCCTAAATCATAGCTGGCGCCGACACCGAAGTCACCCTGCATAGCACCCATACTGAAAGCAGCGTTGCCATACTGACGGCCTACGAGAAAATCAAATTTATTGGCATTGCCGATGTCATAACCGCCCATATAAAGGAAGGTGTCATCCGCAGGATGCAGCGTTACGCCTAAGCTGCCGCGCCAGTCGCCGCCCTTGGCAGCAAAACCGGCGTCAGTCGAAACCTTCGCCTCGGTGAGGGTTCCCAAAATCCTGTTGGCACGCTCGCTCGTTTCCTTGACGTTGACCAGCGTTTCCTTCAGCGACTTTTGTGTTACCGGGTCCTTGGCTACCGTTTCCAGCACCTCGACAATATTTTCCATACGCTGGCTGGTGTCTGCCATATTTTGGGCAATCGCAGCCACATTTTGGCCCGTTTTGCCGTTATTGTCCACACCGGCCATAATGCTTTCGATATGCGCCGCCGTGCCGTTCATGCGATGGCTCAGCTCATTAATCTGATGAATCATCGAAGTAATATCCTGCTGGTTGGCTACTGCCACATCAGCCATTACCTTCGTGAAGGTATTCATGTTCTCGGCAATATCATTCATATTCTTAAAGCCGGATTTCATGGACTGCTGTACTTCCTTGTCGCCAAAAACATTTTCAAAGGCATTGGCGATATTTTCCATACGCTTTACCAAATCACCGGAGGAAGCAAAAAATTCGTCCATACCGCCGCCGGCAACACCGTTAATCGTGCTGCCTTCGGCTACATAACCGTTACCCTGCTTAGCAGGAGGAATAACGCTGACAAATTTTTCGCCCATAATACCGTCGGAAGAAATCGTAAAGGTTGCTCCCTGCGGTATTTTGATATCATCGTTGATTTCTGTGATAACCTCTACCTTATCGGGTGCCACATTAATCTTTTTGACCGTGCCTACCTGCACGCCTGCATAGCGCACAACATGCCCAGGCATCAGTCCGCTTACCTGAGGATAGTTAATGCGCAGCTCGTAGCCTTTTTTGCCAAAGCTGAAAGCACCCATAAAGGTAATAATGCCAGCCAGCACCACCGCGCCGCCTAATGCAAAGGCACCTACCTTAACCTCACTGCTGCTCATCCTTCTCCTCCTCTTTCAATTCCGTACCGTTAATAAATGCTTTAACGATAGGATTAGTGCTGTTTTTTATCTCCGCAACCGTGCCTATCTGCACAATGCGTCCATTATATAGCATAGCGATACGGTCTGCGGCGTAATAGGCCGATTCCATATCGTGTGTTACCAAAACCGAAGTTACTCCCAGCGTCTGCTGAGTTTTGCGTATCAGCCTGCTGATGGTCATCGTCATTACCGGGTCCAGACCTGAAGTGGGCTCGTCATAAAAAACCATCTGCGGCTGCATAGCCAGCGCCCGCGCCAGACCGACGCGCTTTTTCATACCGCCGGAAAGCTCTGCCGGCAGCATGTGCTGCGTATTCGGCATGCCTACCATCTCCAGCAGTTTGCCGACGCGCTCCTGTATTTCCTCCTCCGGCAGCTTAAAGTGCCGCCGCAGGCCAAAGGCTACATTCTCGCCTACGCTCAAAAAGTCGAATAAAGCGGAATACTGAAAAACTACGCCCATATGCTGGCGTAAGCCATCCCATTCATCCTCGGTGAAGGAGCTTACCTCCTGCCCGTCGATAACAATACTGCCGGAAGTAGGTGCCAGCAGTCCTGTCAGCAGCTTGATAATCGTGCTCTTGCCTGTACCGGACGGGCCGATAACCGCCAGCGTTTCACCCTGACATACATCCAAATCAAGATTATCAAGAATTACCTTGCTGCCGAAGGCCATTTTAAGTTGTCGGAGCTGAATCATAGCTTCGTTTGACATTCTGCCGACTCCTTACACATACAAAACGATAGAAAGAAAATAATTGGTGATAAACACCAGAATAATCGAAAGCACTACCGAGGCCGTAGTCGCCAGACCAACGCCCTCAGCGCCGTTCGGCGCGTTCAGGCCCTTATAGCAGCCTACGATAGCAATTATCGCACCAAAGACACAGCTTTTGACCATGCCGCCAAATACGTCATAGAACTCTGCCAGTGTCCTGATAGAATTTTCATAAGTAAAGCTGCCGATGCCGGCGTAATAATGCGCCACAACCCAGCCGCCGATATTACCGATAAAGTTAGCAAAAACCACCAGCACTGGCATCATCAGCACCAGCGCAATAAAGCGCGGCACCACCAGATAGCTCACCGGATTGGCAGCCATAACGCGCAGCGCGTCAATCTGCTCGGTAACCTTCATCGTGCCAAGCTCCGCCGCAATCGCCGCACCTATGCGGCCAGCAACAACAACGCCTGTCAGCACCGGCACCAGCTCACGCGCCATAGCGATAGCTACAATGCCACCTACGGAAGAGGACGCACCTAGACGCACGAATTCCTTTGCCGTCTGTACAGAAAATACCATACCGGTACAGAGAATCGTCATCATCACAATCGGCAGCGAATCCGCTCCCAACAATGCCATCTGACGCACAACCTCCTTAGCGTTGGCATCCTTCAGATGTCGCAGCGTTGCCAACAACAGCAGCGTCAGCTTGCCGCTGGCAGCGCAGAAGGCCAATATTCTGTTGCCCATTGCTTCACAGAGAGATTTCAGCATCTTTACATCCTTATCTTCAGCTTTTTCTACATAATTATTATACCGCCAAATTATGGCGAATGTATGACACATAACAGCCATACCGATACAGTAACGGGAAAAATTTTGTTAAGCGAAAGAAAATATCACTCAGAAAAATTACTTGTCAACGGTAAGAACGATTTCGCTCTCGCCGTCAATAATAAAGTCAAAGGGATACTTCTGCTTGAACGGAGAGCCCTGCAGCATGCCTGCCAATCCTGCATCGTTAGCCGCAGCCTCCGGATTTGGCGGCTGCATTTGGCCCATCGCCACATCAATAATCAGTTCATTATTCTTGTCAGCCGTATTCACGCTCTTGATATAATCGCTGAGCTTGTGGCGTGTTTCCTTTTTCTTGGCAGCGGGTACGCCCTCGGATTGCTGCTTACGCAGCAATTCGATAGCCCAAGCCATGCTGCTGCCGCCGCGCACGTTCAGTGCCAGCTTGCCGCCAGGATGATCCTTAGGCACCTTGAAATAAACTGTCTTGGTAAATTCTTCGCCACGGTAAGGCTTCATAGTAACATCAATAGCTACCTTATCACCGGGCTTAACCTTGGCATTCTTGGTGCGCACGTTAAGAATTTCCGCTACCTGCACCGCATTGCTGACCTCTGCCTCTACGTTAATGCCGTAAATCTGCACAGGCTCAAACTTGTTCTGCATCAGAATCGTTACAGCCTCCGTCAGCTCCGCATCCAGGTTTTTCAGCAGCGCGTCATTGGAATAATACATATTTTCGCGGTCAATCGTCAGCATTTCCTTCTTGCTATCCACGCCGGTAATGGTAAAATGCAGCTTGGCCGTACCACCGCCGTTGCGGTCCACAGTCTTGCTCACAGTATTTACTACGGCAGCATCCACCATCGAAGGCACCAGCTGCTCGTCGTCAATCAGGCGCATGCGCATGCTGTTGGCCTGTCCGCGGCTGCTGTCGTTAACCGTAACAAACATCGGAATAGAAGCAGGCTGCTTGCCTACTACACCGCCGATACCGCTGGAACGATCCTGCGTAATGCTGCCGATAGCCTCGCCCAGATTGCCTACCTTATAGCTGCTCTGCAGGTTGGGAACTACGCCCAGCACCCACACCTTATTCATAAAGAAATTGCTGCTGCCGCGCTGCATAAAGGGATGGCCGAAGGCCAGAATCTTACCGCTGTCATCGGTCCAGGTAACAGTACCGAGAGCGCCAAGAGTCATATCACCCTGCATCAGAGCGACGCCGACGCTGCTGCCGGGCTCCAGCGGTTTATCACTGGAAGCGCCCGTACCGCCGCTGTTGACAGCAGTCAGGCCGAAGGGCTGCAGCTTCTCCTGCAGATATTCCATACCGTATTCCGTAAAACCGCCTGCCATCAGCGCCGTTCCCTTAGGAATCCAGTCGGCCGGCAGCTCTCTCGGTTCGTCCAAAAGCGGCAGCATTTTGCCGATAGGTGTCAGAAAGCAGTAATGCGGATCGTTGAAGGTCTTGCCGAAGGCCACAGCACCGACAAGTCTGCCGTCTACATAAACAGGACTGCCGCTCATACCCTGAGCAACACCGCCTGTCTTTTCAATCAGATCGCCGTAAAGGCGCACAAAAATATTATAACCCATAGCTTCACTGCCGTTGACACCTAAAATTTCTACATTGAAGGTTTCAATAGTATCACCGCTGATAACGGTTTTGCCTATGCCCTGCATACCTGCGCGCAGGTCACGCACCGGCATCAGAGGAACATTGGCGGCAGCTGCCGTCAGCAGCTGGCAGCAAAACAATAATGCTAATAAAAATACTCTCATACTCGCTCCTAAAAATAAAATATTTACCGGTCCGCTTCCGGTATTTACGTCATAATACTACAAAAACCGGCGGCTAAGAAGCTCGCCGGTTTTCTTTACCGTTATTCACTCACCTTAGCTACAACCTGCTGTGCCTCAATCTTATCACCGGGTTTAACCAGTACCTGGCTAACCTTACCTGCAGTTGTAGCACGTGCAGCAGCAATACTGCCGCCAGCTATAGATTTTACCTTTACCAGAATGTCACCCTGCTTAACCTGGGTGCCCTCCTGTGCCAGTCCATCGGCAACTACAATACCGCTGACAGCGGCGCGCTGGTCAGTCACAGCAGCACAGCCAACGGCAGCAAGTGTAAAGATGCCTAAAGCGGCAATAGTCAAAATCACTATCAACTTTTTACCCATGTGACTCACCTCATTTCAGATATATTTCTCTAACATAAATTATACAGCCTACGCAATATTTTGACAAGTGAACAGACTGTAAACAGCTCTTAAATAAAACATTATGAAAATCATCTGCAGTTAAAAATTTACCGGCGCATAATTTTTTACGCTTTTTTTGCCTATCCTACCCGAAATCACCCTTTGGGGTAGGGTGCAAAAGCATTTTTTTGGCTATAATATAAGCATCAAAGAATATAATTTCCACATCTGGAAAGGAGATGTTGTTATGAAAATCAAAAATTTTGCTATCGGAGCACTGGCAGCAGCAATGCTCTTCACCGGCACATCTGTTATGGAGGCAGCAGTATATAATACCTCTGCAAGCAGACTCCCTACTAAGATTGACTCCCGCTGCGGCGAAACAGAAGCCTTTCTGCTTAAACAAACCCGTTTTGATGTAAAGCATACCATGACCGTAAACTATGCCGAGGAATATGTCGCTCCCTGCTTCAGCCGCAAAGGCATCTACATCAGTGATATGGAGGCCAAAGCGATTGCCTTTGCCGCCTTGCAGATGTATGATGTGCAGCAAAGCAGTAACGGCGCCACAGTAAGCTTCAGCGCCAAGGGCGAAGCCGATTCCGGTGACGGTGATTACTGGCTGACTACTATTTATGACAACAAAAAATATATCAATGCCTTTATCAGTACCTACGATGATCTCCGCACCGAAAATGCACACTCTATCCCTGCCCGCAAAGCCTATGCTCAATACGGGGACAGCATGTCTGCCGAAAGTTTGCAATACTCCAATCAAAGAATATACAATCTCTACAGCAAATTTGAAAACATGGACAGCTATTGGGCTCCCGGCGTAAAACTGGTTTTAACCGGTGACTATGTAAACTTCCGCACCGCCCCCTCCACAAGCAGCAATGTAATTGATTCGCTGATGTCCGGCGAAGAAATAGCACCGTTAGAAGGCGCATTTGAAGCCGAAGGCCGCCAATGGTGGAAAGCTATTAACGCTCAAGGCGAGGTTGGCTATGTAAGCGCAGATTTTGTACGCGTAGCCTGCTAAATAAGCATTAAGGAAGTATCACCAATGCTCAAAAAACTTTTAGGCTTAATATTCAGTGTCTGTCTGCTGCTAAGCTGCAGCTTAGCAGCTGCGGCGCCTGCGTCCGCACTGTTCGGCAACGCCAGATATCTCATCTGCATCCACAAGCAAAGCTACCGCCTTGACGTTTATCAGCAGGGCGTGGAGCAAGCAGTCTGCAGCTATCCTATCGCTGTTGCCAAAAATCCCGGTGACAAGCAGTACACCGGCGACAACCGCACCCCCACCTCCTGGGGCAGTGCAGCAGCTATTCCCTCCCGCTACACAGGTGCGGCAGTCGGCGTGCCTTCGGCGCAGGTTCCCTTCCGCATCGAGGAGGTTTGCCCGGCGCATTACTGGACGCACGATTTCGGTGACGGCAAGGGCGTAATCGAAGGTGCCTACGGCCCCTGGTTCCTTTCGTTGGACACCGGCTGGATAGGCATCGGCATTCACGGTACACATGATCCCGCTTCTATCGGCACGATGGCCTCCGAAGGCTGCATCCGCCTGCGCAATGCGGATATCCAAAGCCTGAAGGAGCTTGTCTGCAGCGATAACGGCGGCATAGGCACAGGTGTAATCATCACCGAGGATTAAGCTATAAACCACAACAACAAAACAAGGAGCTGTCACAGCTAAAGTGTGACCGCCCCTTGTTTTTTTATTTTGCCTATATAACCAGCTTATTTGATAAACAGTCCCAGACCGATGCTCACTAAGCGCTCGCGTCCGTCCGAAGGGTTGTTGACGATTTTGCCGTTGATGACCATTTCGCTGCTGCCGCCGCCATCATAATTGACAGCGCTCACCGCACCCAGCTTCACAAAATACTGCGCCAGCTCAGCAAGCGTCATGCCTGCGGAAGCACTGCTTCTGCCGTCAACAACGAGCATCAGAAGCGTGCCGTCCTGTTTAAGGCCTATCGCAGTACGGGGCGCTCTGCCGCGTGCGATATCGGGAGCCATCTGCTCCTCTGCAGTACGCACATTCACCCTGCCGTTTTCTACCAGCAACGGACCACCGCTGACAACAGTCGTTGCCGCATCCGCAATGCTGCTGCCAAGGCTCTGCGTGAGCATTACATGGTCGCCCAGGCGCAGGCCTGCCAAAGCAGCCGCATTTGTGCCATGACCGGAAAGCACTGCGCAGCCCGGCTCCAAAGACATATTGCCTGCCGTGGATACAGCAACAACGCGGCCGTTTTTGATTTTTACCTCACGCCCGTACTGGTTCGTTTTGGTCGAGGTAGCGTAATAGGAATTGAACAGCACCAAATCATTGGCAATGCGCGCACGGTTCATGCCCTTCAGCTGCAGCGCTCTGCCGTCTGGCAGCGTCACTTGTCCTGTATATGCAATGTCGCGCACAATCTTCTGCTCATTGCCCTGCACTACATAACCGCTGCGCGGCGTAGCATCCATAGCGACAAAATTGCCCTTATCCTTAACATTGCCGATAACCCAGCCATCGGTATCAAAATACGACGCATTAATGGCAGCCACAAGGCCTCTTTGCGCCGCCTGCTTAGCCAGACTGCCGCGTCCGTTATACATGCCTTCGGCCGAAAAAGGCCTCAGCTCCAGGCGCGCCGAAGGCGCAACGCTCACCAGATAGCTTACCAGCGGTCTGCCGTTCAGCTCCTCCTGCGCATAGGTATAGGTAACGCCGCCTGCCAGCTGCGTTGTTGTTTTGCTGATAGGAATGCGGTAAATATCCAGCACCAGACGGTCAGGATTTTTCAGGTTATACAGCTTGTACTGGCAATCCTTAGTTAAATCTATAACCACCTGAGCCTTTTTCTTCTTTTTGACAGGAACAGTGATGTTTTTAATCACCGCATCCTGCTTAAAGACAGGCTTCTGCGTCAGCGCCGTGCCCTCCGGCAAGGTAACCACAAGCTGCAGACCGTTTTTTGCAGCAGTATATTTAACAGGCTCCCTGCTGTCGAACACAAGACGCACACGCGCAGGACTAATGCTGCTGCGCACAGCAGTAACGGGAGCGGCGCTCGCCGCAAGCGGAGCAGCACACAGCGCAGCCAGCATAAAAACAGAACATATAAGTTTTTTGAAATTCATGTATAGGACCTCTTAAGAGAAAAACAAAGGTAGAAGGAAGAAGAGTGTATTAGAGCGTCGTGTGTATACGCCCCCTTCCGCCTCGCTACGCTCGGCACCTTCCCCTAAGGGGCAGGCAAAAAGGCTAGCCAAATCTTGCACGAGCAATTAATATATCGTAGCACAACCCTCAGTCATCGCCTTCGGCGATGCCAGCTCCCTTGACGCTAAGACCCAGTTTATCGCAAGCTACGCGCCGCGAGAAACTGCCGGTCGTGCTAATGTCGCTTTGCGACGCAGGGAGCATATAAAAGTTCGAAAGAAGGACAGCAGAACACCAAAGCAAGTAATTGATATACCGTGCAGCGAATAAAAATTTTAGCAAATGAGTGTCTGGAACCATAGAAACAAGGCAACCGAAAACTAAAGGTTACTTGCGAACAAAATCGGCGCCGCACGTTTCGTACTGGTTCCACACGAAATTTGCGTTGTGCCCTGTGGGCACGGAAAAATTTTTCCTGAGCGTAACGATATGTCAATTACGTAGCATACAGCCCCTCTCCGTCATCGCTTCGCGATGCCACCTCTCCCCTAGGAGAGGCAAGAATGACAGCAGAACGCCAAAGATTCTTCTTCACATCTACACAAAAGGAGCTGCCAAAGGCAGCTCCTCCCCAAAATCAATAATCAACAATCAATACCCTAGCATCAATCCACCAGATTAGACGCAGTATAAACAGTGCCCGGATGCAGCTTATCCAGATTCTCCAGCGCCTTGCCGGTACCAAGAGCCACACACTCCAACGGATCATCGGCAATATGTGTAGTAATACCGGTTTCACGCTGCATAATCTCAGCCAGGCCGTCAAGTAGCGCACCGCCGCCGGTCAGATAAATACCGTTATCAACAATATCCGCAGCCAGCTCCGGCGGGCATTTTTCCAGAACACCGCGCACAGTAGCAATCAGAGAAGCAACAGCATCCTCCAATGCCACACGGCAATCCTCAGAGCTTACGCTGAAGGTAGTCGGCAGACCGGTAACCATATCACGGCCACGCACAGTAATAGACTCATGACGACCATCAGTAATAACAGTAGCAACATTCATCTTGATTTCTTCAGCCGTGCGCTCACCGATAAGCACATTATGTACCTTCTTCACATGACGCACAATAGCCTCATCAAAATGGTCGCCGCCGATACGGATAGAAGAATCAACAACAATACCGCCAAGGCTCAGCACAGCGATATCGGTAGTACCGCCGCCGATATCAACAACCATATTGCCGCGCGGTACGGAAATATCAATACCGGCACCAAGAGCCGCAGCCAGCGGTTCCTCAATCAGATAAGTCTTAGATGCACCACCCTGAGTAGTAGCCTCCATAACAGCACGCTTTTCTACAGAAGTAATGCCGATAGGCACACAGGTCATAACACGCGGTTTGAAAAACAGGCTCTTGCCTGCAACCTTTTCAATAACGTAAGCAAGCAGCTTCTGCGTTACGGTATAGTTCGCAATAACGCCTTCCTTCAGCGGACGGATAGCAACGATACTGCCGGGAGCACGTCCCAGCATTTCTCTGGCATCATCGCCCACAGCCAGCACCTTGTTGCGTACCTTGTCAATAGCCACAACAGAAGGCTCCTTCAGGACAACGCCCTTGCCCTTGACATAAACAAGAATGTTAGCGGTACCCAAATCAATACCGATATCCATACTTTTAAACATTAGTCATATCTCCTTAATCTACATCTACGCGTTCAATATCCGCACCCAGATTTTTCAGCTTAGCAACAATGTTCTCATAGCCACGGTCAATATGGTGCAAATCGCCGATACGTGTTGTACCCTCAGCCACAAGGCCTGCCAGAATCATAGCGGCACCGGCACGCAAATCGGTTGCACGCACATCACAGCCTGTCAGCTTGCAGGGACCGTCGATAACGGCACTGCGGCCCTCGGTAGAAATCTGCGCACCCATGCGGTTCAGCTCAACAACATGCATGAAACGGTTCTCAAAAACAGTTTCCGTAACCTTGCTGCGGCCCTCGGCAATAACCATCATCGCCATCATCTGAGCCTGCATATCCGTCGGGAAGCCCGGATAAGGCAGAGTTTTGATAGATACGGCCTTCAGCGGATTCTTGCCGATAACGCGTACCTTATCAATATCCTCTTCAACCACGGCACCTGCCTCGCGCAGCTTGGCAATCAGCGGCTTCTGGTGCTCCGGCAGAACATTTTCCACAACAATATCACCGCCGGTCATAGCAGCAGCAATCATATAAGTGCCTGCCTCAATACGGTCCGGAATAATGGTATAGTCTGCGCCATGCAGCTTCTCTACACCCTCAATGCGGATAGTATCGGTACCGGCACCGCGTATTTTGGCACCCATCTTATTCAGATAGTTGGCCAAATCGACAATCTCCGGTTCCTCGGCAGCATTTTCCAAAATAGTAGTACCCTCAGCAAGAGAAGCTGCCATCATAATATTTTCGGTAGCACCTACGCTCGGGAAATCAAAATAAATGCTGGTACCCTTCAGTCCCTCGGGAGCACTTGCTTCAATATAGCCATGTCCCTGCTCGATTTTTACACCCAGAGCCTCAAAGCCCTTGAGATGAATATCAATCGGACGGGCACCGATAGCGCAGCCGCCGGGCATAGAAATACGCGCTTTACCGATACGCGCCAGCAGAGGTCCCATTACCAGAAAGGACGCACGCATGGTGCGCACCAGCTCATACGGTGCTTCATACGAGGTTATCGCGGTGCTGTCGATATCCAGCACATTCTTTTCCGGACTGCACTCTACAGCCAGTCCCAGACATTTTAAAACTTCACTTATAGTATGCACATCTTCCAGCATCGGAACTTCATCAAGATGACTTGGGGTAGTTCCCAGGATAGAAGCTGCAATAATCGGCAGTACAGCGTTTTTCGCACCGCTGGTTTTAACTGCACCAACGAGGCGGTTTCCGCCCTTCACAATTAGTTTTTCCAAAATAACCCTCCTGCATATGCGAAGTCGGAAAAATTTTTCCGTAACAAATATTTTATCATCAAACACAGGCTCTTTTCAAGACTTAATAAAAATCCGGAAAATTTTGCCACAGGCATATTTCGCCCGACCTTATAAGAAAAAGCCGGCACTGCTTCCGGCTCAGAAATTCACCCGCTGGCGGTCTGCTAAAATATTATAATAGGTTTCCTTCTCCATTAATTCCCTGCGGATAGCCTTTTTAGCATCCTCATCAGCACATTCCGCCAGACGCTTGCGCAAAAAAGCTATATCCTGCTTCAGCATCAGCATTTTGTTTCCTGCCAGACTTTCTACGATATCAGCCATCTTACAGTCACCGTCCTTACTTATATATCTTGTGCTTCTTCTCAAGAAGCTTAGCGGCCTTGCCTAGTTCTACATATTATAGTCTACTATAAGCAAGTTTAATATGCAAGGAAAAATCTGTGACAAAACGCAAAAACCGCCCGACAGGAGCATCCCGCCGGACGGCTTAACTTTACAGCTTGATAATTTCGGCTTTACCAGCAAACATTTCCGCTAACGCAGCAAGCTGCGCGTCCTGCGCCACATCACCCACAAGCACCGTATCCGGTGCCAGCAGACTGATACTGATATCGCTGAACATCTGCCGCAGCTCGTTAATCATCCTGGCGTCATCGTCATTAATCCTGCCCGGAGTACGCTCTGCCAGATGCCAGTACAGCTGCTTCAAAATATAGCTTTCATTTTTGTTGTACTCTTTGATATTGTCAATAATATTATAGGGATAGACATCCTTCTCCCGCCAGGTAGCCTTAAAAATATCCAGCACCTTATTTTCATAAGCAGCCTTATATTCATTCCAGCCCTCACGATCGTCAAATTTCAGCATATCCTCCAGCTTGTCACGGCAGCTGATAACCTTACGGCAACGCACAAGCATCGCATAAATCAGCGCCCGCTCCGCTTCCGTAGCCTGCGGCTCCTCACGCGTAACAGTCATTACCTGCAGCCTGCCGGCCTTGCCAAGCATGCGCTCGGCAGCAAATTTTGCGCTTGCCAGATGCTGCATCGATAAGCTGCTGTCAACAGTATTTACAGGAAGTCCCAAATCAGCCAGCTCTGCCGCTTCTTTTTCAGAGGCCAGAACAAGTACGCGCACAGGCTCCTTGCCTGCCAGCAAAGCGGTTACAGCTGCTGTATTCATTTGTCGCTCTCCAGGAAAGCAGCGAATGCTTTATAGGTGTAATAAACATCCAGCTTAGAGCTCAGCTCGAACGGAGAATGCATGCACAGAATAGGCACACCAAGATCGACTACATCCATATCCATAGAAGCAACATACAAGGCAACGGTACCGCCGCCGCCTTCGTCTACAGCGCCCAGCTCGCCGATCTGCCAGAAAACATCAGCCTCATCCATAATGCTGATAACCTTGGCCATTGTTTCGGCACTGGCATCATTGGAGCCGGATTTGCCGCGCGCACCGGTATATTTGGTCAGTACAGGGCCTTTGTTTACGAAGCAGCTGTTGCGCTCTTCATATACGGAAGCAAAGCTCGGATCGTAAGCACCGTTAACATCGGAGGAAAGTGCGGTGGTATTGCGCAGCAGCTTGCGGATGTTGGCACCCTGAGTTGCTGCCAGGTCCTCCAGATAGTGCAGCACGAAATCGGAATTCAGGCCGGTGTTGCCGTAGGAACCGATTTCCTCTTTATCTGCCAAAACTGTAACAGTGGTGTAGTACGGTGCTTTGGTATCAATTTCCGCAGTCAGTGCTGTATAAGCGCAAACCTTGTCATCCTGGCCGTAGGCACCGATCAGGCTGCGATCCAGGCCTACATCCTGCGCCTTGGCTGCGGGAACGAATTCAATTTCCGCACGCATAAAATCATGCTCGGTAATACCGTACATTTCGTTGAGCAGGGCCAGTGCGTTCAGCTTTACGGCATCCTTTACGCCTTCTTCTTCGCTTTCGTCAACAAAAGGCAGGCTGCCGATAACAATATTCAGCTCCTCGCCCTTAATGCCTTCGCTCAGCTTGCGCTCGTTCTGCTTAGCGCCAAGATGCGGCAGCAAATCAGTTACGCAGAATACGGGGTCGCCGGCATTTTCGCCCACGCAGACCTTCACCAGCTCGCCGTTCTTTTTGATGATAACGCCATGCATAGCCAGAGGCACGGTTACCCATTGATATTTGCGGATACCGCCGTAATAATGCGTTTTGAAATATGCCATTTCATGATTTTCGTATACCGGATTCGGTTTTAAATCCAGACGCGGAGAATCGATATGCGCAGCGTTCAGGCGCACGCCTGCCTCCAACGGCGCAGTACCGAAGGTGGACATAGCCAGGGATTTGCCGCGGTTTACGAAATAAACCTTGTCGCCGGGTTTGTATGCCTTACCTTCTTCGAAGGGAACATAGCCTGCAGCAGCCAGCTTTTCTACAGCCTTGGCAGTAAATTCGCGCTCTGTTTTTGCTGTATCCAAAAATTCCTTATAGCCTTCGCAGTATGCAAACGCTGCTTCCTTGGCAGCAGTGTTTTTCTTAGCGATATGAGGGAATTCCCATGTCAAATTCTTTTGCAATTCCTTTGCAGTTGTCATAATCTATCACTCCTTGTATAAGCTTTGGTAAGCAGTGCCAAACGACACTATGTAAATAATACCACAAATAGCACCTTTTGGGGAGAGGAAGGGAAATGTATACAATACAAAAACCCCCGCCCTGACGGACGGGGGTAATTTTTTTGGCATTGTCGCAATGCTTATTACAGCTTGTGAGTAGTACGCAAGCGGGCAACAGCTCTCTTCAGCGCGTTTTCGGCACGAACAGTATCAATGTCTTCGCTCTTGGAAGCAAGACGTTGCTCTGCACGTTCTTTTGCTGCAGTTGCACGAGCGGTATCAATATCTGCATCAGCTTCGGCAATAGTTGCCAAAACGGTGCATTTATTGTCTTTCATTTCCAGAAAGCCGCCGCAAACAGCAAATTCTTTAACGCTGCCGTCGGTGAACTCCAGCTTCATCGGCGCAATATCCATGGTCGCAATGATAGGCATATGTCTAGCTTTGAGGCCCAGATTACCGGACAAAGCACGGAAACCCACATAAGTTACTTCTTCAGAAGCGAACAGCATCTTATCCGGCGTGACAATTTCAAAAGAAAACGGAGTAGCCATCTATTAATCCTTCATAGTTGCAGCCTTGGCAACAGCGTCATCAATGGTACCAACCATGTAGAAAGCACCTTCCGGCAGGTCATCATGCTTGCCTTCGAGGATTTCTTTGAAGCCGCGGATGGTTTCCTTCAGAGGAACATATTGACCGGGGGTACCGGTGAACTGTTCAGCAACGAAGAATGCCTGGCTGAGGAACTTCTGAATCTTACGAGCACGAGCAACAGTTACTTTGTCTTCCTCGCTCAATTCTTCCATACCCAGAATTGCGATGATATCTTGCAATTCTTTGTAACGTTGCAGGATAGCCTGTACGCCACGAGCAACATGATAATGCTCTTCGCCGATTACCAGCGGATCGAGGATACGGCTGGTGGAGTCGAGCGGGTCAACTGCCGGATAAATACCAAGCTCTGCGATTTGACGAGACAATACGGTGGTTGCATCCAAGTGAGCGAAGGTGCCTGCCGGAGCCGGGTCAGTCAAGTCATCCGCAGGTACATATACAGCCTGTACGGATGTGATAGAACCGGTCTTGGTGGAGGTAATACGCTCTTGCAGTGCGCCGATATCGTTTGCCAGGGTAGGTTGGTAACCTACTGCGGAAGGCATACGGCCGAGCAATGCGGATACTTCGGAACCAGCCTGAATGAAACGGAAAATGTTATCGATAAAGAGCAGTACGTCCTGGCCGCCAACATCACGGAAGTATTCTGCCATGGTCAGGCCGGTCAGACCAACACGCATACGTGCTCCAGGAGGCTCGTTCATCTGGCCGTATACAAGAGCAGTCTTGTTGATAACGCCAGACTCTTTCATTTCGCCCCACAGATCGTTGCCTTCACGAGTACGTTCGCCAACGCCTGCGAATACGGAATAGCCGCCGTGTGCAGTAGCAATGTTATGGATAAGCTCCATAATAATAACGGTTTTACCTACGCCAGCACCGCCGAACAGACCGATTTTACCGCCCATTGCATACGGAGCGATAAGGTCAACGACTTTAATGCCGGTTTCCAAAATTTTAGTAGCTGTAGCCTGTTGGTCAAAGCTCGGAGCCGGTCTATGAATAGGCCAGTGATCAGCTGCTTCAACCGGAGTGTCATCATGGTCTACAGTTTCACCTAAAACGTTGAAGATACGGCCCAGTACACCAGGACCAACCGGAACGCTGATAGGAGCGCCGGTATCTACAACTTCCATGCCACGAACCAGACCGTCGGTGGAGCTCATAGCAACAGCGCGGACAATGTTATTGCCGATATGTTGCATAACTTCTGCGGTCAGGTGGATTTTTACTTTACCCTCATCGGTGGTGCCGTCAATGTGCAGTGCGTTGAGGATAGCAGGCATGCTTTTAGGAGGAAACTCTACGTCGATAACAGGGCCTACAACTTGTACGATTCTACCTGTATTCAAGGTTTTAGCCTCCCTACGAAATATCTAATTAGTTTTGTGCCTGTTTCAGAGCTTCTACGCCGCCAACGATTTCGTTCAGCTCGCGGGTAATGGATGCCTGACGTGCCTTGTTATAAGACAGCTCCAGGTTTTGTACCAGCTTGCCTGCGTTATCGGTAGCAGAGCTCATAGCAGTCATACGAGAACCCAACTCACTGGCAGCAGATTGTACCAGTGCAGCGTAAACTACAGTTTCCAGATACTTAGGTGCAAGTACCTGCAGAGTTTCGTCTTCATCAGGCTCGAAAATAAAGCTTGCGCTAGCTTTGCCTTTCTCCTTTACAGGAGGCTCTACCGGCAGAATCTTATCGCTGGTAGGAATTTGGGACAAAGCGGTTTTGAAAAGTGTAAACACAATATGCAGCTCGTCGAAATGCTCGTCAGCAAATTGTTTGATTGCATCCTGAGCAATTTCTACTGCATTTGCGTAAGACGGTCTGTCGGAGTAGCCGAAGTGGCTGCTCAGCACTTTATAGCCGCGACGTTGGAAGAAATCTCTAGCCTTACGGCCGCTGGTGATAATGACTACGTCATGCTCACATTCGGAAATCTCCGCAACTGCTTTTTTCAAAGCGTTGGAACTATATGCGCCTGCCAGACCTTTATCAGAGGCGAGCACCAGATAACCAACTTTTTTAACATCACGATGTTGAAGCAGCGGGTGTTTTTTGGCACTTAAGCCTGCAAGGATGCTCGGATCGCTCACAACGCTGGATAACACTTCTTTGATCTTGATGGCATACGGACGGCTTGCAGCAGCTCTTTCCTGCGCTCTTCTGAGGCGGGCAGCAGCAACCATTTTCATAGCCTTCGTGATCTTGCCAATGTTACCTACGCTTTTCATGTGGCGATGAATCTCGCGTGCAGTAGCCATTAGTTAATCACCTACCTTCACTAACAAAGGTATCCTTGAACTCGGCGATAGCTTTCTTCAGAGCTTCTTCGTTCTCATCAGTGATTTTCTTGGTTTTGATGATGTCTCCGCCAACTTCCGGATGGTTAGCTTCCATGAAGTCCAGGAATTCTTTTTCGCAGCGGGTTACATCTTTAACTGCTACGTCATCCAGATAGCCTTTGGTACCAAGGTAAATAGCCATAACCTGTTTTTCAACAGACAGCGGGCTGTATTGGCCTTGTTTCAGAACCTCGGTCAGACGTTGACCACGGTCCAGCTGTGCTTTGGTAGCTTTATCGAGGTCAGAAGCAAACTGAGCAAATGCTGCCAGCTCGCGGAACTGAGCCAGATCCAGACGTAAGGTACCTGCAACCTGCTTCATAGCTTTAATCTGAGCAGCACCACCTACACGGGATACAGACAGACCGGAGTTGATAGCCGGACGGATACCGGAGTAGAACAGCTCGGATTCAAGGAAGATCTGACCGTCGGTAATAGAAATTACGTTGGTCGGAATGAAGCCGCCTACGTCACCTGCCAGGGTTTCGATGATCGGCAGTGCGGTGATGGAACCGCCCTTCAGTTCATCGTTCAGCTTAGCAGCGCGTTCCAGCAGACGGGAATGCAAATAGAATACGTCGCCAGGGTATGCTTCACGTCCTGGAGGACGACGGAGCAGCAGGGACATTGCACGGTATGCAACAGCGTGTTTAGACAGGTCGTCGTATACGCACAGAACGTCTTTGCCCTGATCCATGAAGTATTCAGCCATGGTTACGCCAGCGTACGGAGCCAGGTATTGCAGCGGAGCGGAGTCAGCAGCAGTAGCAGCAACGATGATGGTGTATTCCATAGCGCCGTGTTGTTCCAGAGTACGAACAATACGAGCAATGTTAGAAGCCTTTTGGCCGATAGCTACATAAATGCAGATAACGCCCAGGCCTTTTTGGTTGATAATGGTGTCGATTGCAACTGCAGTCTTACCGGTACCACGGTCGCCGATGATAAGTTCGCGCTGACCACGTCCGATAGGAACAAGTGCGTCGATACATTTAATACCGGTTTGCAGCGGGGTATCAACGGATTTACGATCTGCGATACCATGTGCAGGAGATTCAACCGGACGACGTTCAGCAGCAGCGATTTCGCCTTTGCCGTCGATCGGGTCACCGATAGCGCTAACTACACGGCCCAGCAGGTTTTCACCAACAGGAACCTCCATGATGCGGCCGGTACGGCGAACTACGTCGCCTTCTTTAATTTTGGTCTCGCCGCCCATCAGTACGATACCAACGCTGTCCGGGTTCAGGTTCAGAACCATGCCGGATACGTTGTGGGGCAGTTCAACTAATTCGCCAGCCATAGCGTTTTTCATACCGATAACGGTTGCGATGCCGTCACCGATTTTTTCTACGATACCAACTTCTTCCAGATCAGCATCCACATTGTAATTCTCCAGCTTGTTGCTGAGAGCATCACCCAGGGCTTCCGGTTTGGTGTACTCGTGAACGTCGATGCCGTTCAGAGCAACTTCCATTTTCTTCAGCTTGCGCAGTGCGGAAGCGTCGAATACCTTATCGCCAACTTGTACGATGATGCCGCCGAGGATAGACGGGTCAACTTTCTTGTTCAGGAAAATCTCACGGCCCAGTTTCTCGGTCAGGATTACAGAAATGGATTGATACTCGTCAGCCGACAATTTCTTGGCGGTAGTAACGTTTACATCTAACAGCTCTTTAATGGAGCCCAGATCGATTTTGAAGTCGGACAATTGTTGCTTAATTAAAGCAATATTTTCTTCTGTCTTCATATTGTACCAATCACCTCCGAATACCGGGGTTTTGCCTGCTGTTTCGCATTTCAGCGGCATACTTCCGGCTTAATAGGGAAAGCAGCAAAATTATTTCATGATAGAATCAACGATTTTGCTAGCCATTTTTTTGTCTTCTTCAGAACCTAACTTTTGTTCTACGATCTTGCTAGCAGCAATCATGGACAGGTTGATAACTTGTGCACGAACTTCGTCCATAGCTTTCTTCTGTTCCAGTGCGATTGCTTCTTTAGCAGTTGCAATAACCTGATCTTGTTCAGCTTTGGTGTCTGCCATGATCTTGTCATGAGCAGCCTGAGCAGTTTTGCGGGCAGCATCAACAATAGCTTGAGCTTCTTGTTTAGCTTCAGCCAGCTTTGCAGCGTATTCAGCTTTAACTGCTTCTGCGTCAGTCTTAGCCTTTTCTGCAGCTTCCAGATCGCTTGCAATTTTGTTCTTACGCTCTTCCATAATGTTGCATACGGGTTTGTAAGCGAATTTTGCAAGAACGAAAACTAAAACCAAAAAGTTCAGGATCTGCGCGATAAGTGTTGCATTGAAGTTAACCAATTATAGCACGCTCCTTTTTGTAATATCTTGCAAAATTAAATTATTTAATGAACGGGTTAGCGAATACCAGAACGATAGCGATTACATAGCACAGAATAGGCATGGATTCGATCAAGCCTACGCAAACCAGCATGTTGGTAAAGATTTTACCAGCTTCTTCCGGTTGACGAGCCATGGATTCAATAGATTTGCCGCACATGTTGCCGTTACCGATACCAGCGCCAGCAGCAGCACCCAAGCAAACAAGGCCTGCACCGATTACAGATGCAGCAGTAATGATTGCATTTTCAGACATTTGTTTCATCCTTTCGAAATTGTGATTTTAAATTTTTTTTGCTTAAAAAGCTTAGTGTTCGTCGTGGCTAGCAAATGCCAGTGCATAGCTGCCCAAAGACAAAATGGTAAAGATAAAAGCCTGAACGAAGCCAATGAACAGGGAGAACATTACCCACAGTTCAGGAACTACCCACGGAGCCAGCTGATACAGTACGATCAACAGGATTTCGCCTGCCAGGATGTTACCAAAGAGACGAAGAGCCATGGTCAGCGGTTTAGTCACTGCATCCAAAAGATGCAACGGCAGGAATGCCGGACTCGGGCTGATGAAATGTTTAAAGTGGCCGATACCTTGTTTCGCCACACCAACGCAGTACGCGCTAAACGCAATTAGCAAAGAAAGCGCAAAGCAGGTATTAATGTCATTGGTAGGTGAAGTCCAGTGAACGCCAATCTGCGGAAGCAAAATGCCCAGTTCGTTTGCTACCAGGATAAACATAAACAAGGTAACGATGAACGGTGCCATAAATTTACGGCCTTTGGATCCCAGGTTGTCTTCCATCAGACCATTTAAGAAATCAAGAATGATTTCCATTACATTCTGCAGTCCGGAAGGAACCATTTTCGGGTTCTTACAAACCAGAAGGAACAGTACGAAGACGATTGCCATGGTTACCCAGGTCATGTACATGGTTTGCATGTTGACTTCACCTAAAAAGGTAGATTGGGTAAGGTAATGGATAATCTCTCCGGATTTTTCTGCACCTTCAGCTGCTGCATTTCCCATTTTTACACACTCCTTTCTTCACGCCCTCTCATTTTGATGTTGGTACGCGATAAATAATAGATTTAAAATAAAGAATATATGTATCAGAAGAAACCCGCCGAATGCGCCATGCACAGCAAGCTTCATCCTTAACATCGTAATAATAAACGCGGCCGCAGCGGCCAGTCGGGCCCAGCGGAAACGCTTCATGATTTTCAGTCCCTGCTTGGGCACCTCTACGTAGGGCAGAGATTTTTTGATGCCTAAAAACAGAATGGACAGATCTATCGTGCCGGCCAGCACGCCGCAAAGCACGCCGTGGGCAAAGGCACTGCGCTGCCATAACCAGAGCGGCACCGCTACAAGCAGCGCACACATACAGATGCGCGCTACGAAGGCGTTCGCGCCGTTTCTCGCTATGGGCGTCAAATCAAAGTTACTTTTCATCCTTCTTGTGTTCGGTGTCCCGCGAAAGGACGCTCCTCTGAATCAGATTATAGTAGGTCATAACAAGTGAAACTATTGCCAGACCGATGCAGATGCCCCGCATCGTATGGTCGCCGGTTTCCAGATGACGGTCGAGCCAGTCGCCGCCGAAGTACGCCAGCAGAAAATCAATCACGGCCATAAACGCCAAAGAGGACACAGTAGCCAAAGCTTCAAGCATCCGCATATGCTCCTTATCGGGTGTTTTGTTAGTCATGATATTTTCACCACAGCACGAATTCACAAATTAATCATATTTACTCTTTTAATTTTAATATTTTTCACAGTTTCTGTCTATGCCTTAGACGCAAATTCCGGCAAATTTTCTACGTCAAAGCCATTTTTTCTTAAAATCGCATGGATAATACGCTCACAGGCCTTGCCGTCACCGTAAGGATTGGCAGCCTCTGCCATGGAGCGATAATGCTCGGCATCATCCAAAAGCAGATTGGTTTCGCGCAGCACATCATCATAAGCTGTGCCAACGAGCTTAACAGTTCCTGCTTCAACAGCCTCCGGACGCTCGGTGGTATCACGCAGAACCAGAACCGGCTTGCCTAAGGCAGGAGCCTCCTCCTGAATTCCGCCGCTGTCGGTGAGCACGATATCAACCTTAGCCATTAAATTGGCAAACGGTTCATATTCCATAGGCTCAATCAGATGTACTCTGTCTAAATGTCCCAGCTCCTCGCGGACGATTTCACGCACCTTGGGGTTTTTGTGTACCGGGAAGATTGCTTCCACATCGGAATGTGCTTCCAGTACGCTCTTCAAAGCGCGGTAAACATGACGCATAGGCTCGCCCAGGTTTTCACGGCGGTGGGTAGTCATCAGAATCAGACGATGACCGCTGGCAAACACCTTGTTGAACTCTTCGTCCTCAAAGCGGTAGCCTTCCTTCACCGTAGTCTGCAAAGCATCGATAACAGTGTTGCCTGTTACCAGAATCTGCTCGGGGCAGATGTTTTCCTTCAGCAGGTTCGCCTTGCTGGTAGAAGTCGGCGCAAAATGCATATCGGCAATCGCACCGGTCAGCTTGCGGTTCATTTCCTCCGGGTAAGGAGAATATTTATTACCGGTACGCAGGCCTGCTTCCACATGGCCTACGGGAATCTGCGCATAAAAGGCAGCCAGAGCACCGGCAAAGGTAGTCGAGGTGTCACCATGCACCAGCACCATATCGGGCTTTGCTTCCTCCATAACGGATTTCAGGCCCATCAGCGCGCGGGTAGTAACATCATACAGGGTTTGACCTGCCGACATAATATTCAAATCATAATCAGGCGTAATGCCAAACAAATCCAGTACCTGATCAAGCATCTCGCGATGCTGTGCGGTAACTGCCACAATCGGCTGGATATATTCGGGATATTTACGCATTGCCAGCACCAGCGGGCACATTTTGATGGCTTCCGGACGAGTGCCGAAAACTGTCATTAACTTTATCTTCTCCACGGTTCTTCCTCCCCCTTATCTGTCGTTCAGAATACCGATTTTCTTAGCACCAACGGCAACTGCCGTAATAATAACCGCTATAATAAGTGCGGCGTAGAAGCCGTCGAACTCTGCCCACAGCACGGCTGCGATACCGAGCACGGCTGTAATAGCATACATCAGCAAAACTGCCTGCTTCTGGTTCATGCCCATCGCCAACAGGCGGTGATGCAAATGGCCCTTATCGGGCTGGAAAATTGGGCGGCCGTTGCTGTAGCGGCGCATAATCGCAAAGGCTGTATCCATAATCGGCAGGCCCAGTGCAATCGCCGGTACAATCAGCGCTACGGTAGCAGCAGTCTTGACTGCGCCGTAAACCGAAATAGCTGCCAGCATATAGCCGATGAACATACTGCCTGTATCGCCCATGAAAATAGTAGCGGGATTAAAATTATAGCGGATAAAGCCGATAATGCCGCCGGCCAGAGCCGCAGTCATTACAGCTATATGGTAATAACCCATCTGAACCGCAACCAGAATGACCGTCATCGAAGCGATAGCAGATACGCCTGCTGCCAGACCGTCAAGGCCGTCAATCAGGTTGACAACGTTCGTAAAGCTGATAACCCAGAAAATTGTCAGCGGTACGGAAATAAACCATTCATTAAGATAAAAATAGCCGCCGAAGGGATTGTTCAGCCATTCGATACGGATATCAAAGGCCACAAGTACGCAGGCAGCAAAAATCTGCCCCAGCAGCTTAACCTTTGCCGGCAGCTGATATTTGTCATCCAGTACGCCTACGATGGCAATCACGCTGCCGCCAAGCAGAATGCCGACAATATCCTTCGTCATTTCCAAGCTTGCCACTGCGGCAATCATAAAGGCAATATAAATAGCCAGACCGCCAAGACGAGGCATAATCTTCTTATGCACCTTGCGGTTATCGGGCTTGTCAATCGCGCCGATTTTAAAGGCTAATGTTTTAATATAAGGGGTCAATATATAGCTCACCAGAGCGGCAAGCAGAAAGGGAAAACCATAAGCACTTAACATTTATTTCTTTCTCCACCGAAACCTGATTCCTTGCACACGAAAAACACTAAACTATTCATTCCTTATATAGTATAACATTTTTGACACTTGCGTCAATTACTTTTATTACAAAAATGATGAAACAAGCCATTTTTTCCGCAAAATTATCCCGAATTATTCCCATTTATTATAGCATAATATCATCAAGGGAATATATCCTTTTGGCATAACTTATATATTGTTTCGACAATTACTGATAATTGTTATAGAAATACTGATAGATAAGTCTTTGATATCTTTCCTGCTTATCATAAATTACATCCGGCGCAGCTTCCAAAATTGTATCTCCTATTGCCAATTTTATTGCTGCACATGTCGTTTCTTTTTCCTTCCAATGGTCATATTCGGCAATCATTTGCGTTACTTTTTTATAAAGCTCTCTCACCATCTGCTTTACTTCCTTGATATCCTGCTTCGACAGCTCATCAGAAAAAAGCAGGTCATAAAGCGCCAGCTGTTCATCATTATCAAAATTCTCGCGCACATAGCGCTGAGCTTCCTCGCTCATAGTTCTGCTTAAATTCATAAGCTCATTAAACAGCTTCTCAATCTCTGCTCTGTCCTGCTCCTTATTATAAGCATCAATGATTTCATTATAGCGCTTATAATAATCAACACGGGCAGGATTTGTCAGGCACATTTTCTCCAGCTGCTGCTCTAAAACGCCTTCTAAATCTCTAAGCAACGTATTTTTATGCTTAACCTGCTTAAATTCTGCTGCCAAAGCCGCAAAATCTATCTTGCTCAAATCAAAAAGCTTATCCGCAGCAACAGCCTGCTCCTGCTGTTCAATTTCCAAATGCCGGCTGATGATTTCGTTCGCAGCAACCATGATATCCGTAGTATCCACATGTCGCCGTTTTTCATGCAGCATATCTTCTATCGCGCTCAAAGCAGCCTTGTTCTTGCAGATATCCTCCGTAATTTCCTCTCTGTCAAGATACCGCAACAGACGCATAAGCTCGCCAACCTGCAGCTGAAAGCGTTTTTTCAGCTCAATGCTGCTGTAAAGCGTTTCTGATATATCCTGAAGCATAGCAATTTTGGCAAAGCCGTTCGCTGCTATCAGCTCATCTAAGTTTATCTTGTTTGCAAGCAGCAGTCCTCTAGTATCCTGCACCAGAGTCATAATCCTTGCAATGAGCTTCTCCTTGTCTATAGTCGGATCCACGCCGCCTTTTCCTTCACTGTTAGTGTAGGCTGCCAACGCCTTCCGCAAAGCCTTGATAATACCAACGTAGTCTATGATAAGGCCGTTCGTCTTACCCTCGGCCACACGGTTAGCACGGGCAATAGTCTGCATAAGCGTATGTGCCTTCAAAGGCTTATCCAGATACAAGCAGGACAAGGACGGTATATCAAATCCCGTGAGCCACATCGCGCAAACAAATACTATGCGTAAGGGATTCTCACTGTCCTTGTATTCCTTATCCAGCTCGCACTGCAGCATTTTTCTGCGATGCGTTGCAATGTCCAGCCCCCACTTGGCAAACCTTTCTTCCTCATTCTGCTCCTGGCTGATGACAACAGCCATCTTAGTCTGCTGCATCCAGTCCAGCTTTCTTTGCAGATAAAGAGCATCCTGCTGGTCAGGTATACGTTTTATCGCTTCTTCAAGCTGCGTAATCTCTTCCTGCCAATATTTCTGCACCAGATCATACATGCGCACGCATGTTATTTTATTCAGGCAGACAAACATGGCCTTGCCTGTTTCCCAAATATAGCTGTAATGCTTCACAAAATCCCTTGCGATAATGTCCAGACGTGCCTGCGCTGTAAGCAGATGATATTCCTTGGCAAAGTCATGCTCCAGCTTCTCTTTCTGCTTATCATCGAGGTCTGCATTAGCAATCGCTTCCAACAGCTCGTCAGTAATCTTAGGATTATGCAGATTTTTTATTTTATCGGCTCTGTTTTCGTAATACAAAGGCACCGTAGCCTTATCATCAACAGCCCGCTGAAAATCATAGACAGAAATATAATCGCCAAAGGTTCGGCGCGTAATCGCATCACTGGTGAATAAAGGTGTGCCGGTAAAGCCTATGCGGATAGCGGAAGGCAGCATACGGCACATATTCTCCGCCAAATCTCCGTACTGACTGCGATGTGCTTCGTCAGAGATGATAAAAAGCTCATGATTAGGCACAATCTGTTCTGCATCAGTCTTGTTGAATTTATGTATCAATGTAAAAATATAGCTGCCGTTGCTTTTGAGCTTATCGATTAAATCTTCGCCGCTGGACGCAATAAAGCTGCTTGCTTTTTGCGCACCCAAAGCACCGCAGTTGGCAAAGGTCGCACTAAGCTGCTTATTAAGCTCTTCCCGGTCTGTAACCATGACAAAGGTTGGCGAGCCGGGCAATTTGCGTTTTATTTTCTGCGTCAGAAACAGCATCGAATAGCTTTTGCCGCTACCCTGCGTATGCCAGAACACGCCCAGCCTGCCTCCGGAAAAATCCCTGTTGGCATATTTGGCAAATGCAAGATTGACACCAAGATATTGGTGGTTGCGTGCCATAATCTTGGCAACACGTCCATTGCTGTGGTCATACACGATGAAGTTTTCCAAAAGGTCGATAAGATTTTCCTTCTTGCACACGCCTAGAAGCATAGTTTCCAAATCTACGCGTCCCTGCTCGCTTTCCTGCAGGCGTTTCCATTCGTGAAAAAAGGCGTACTTGCTGCCCAAGGTACCGATTTTGGCATCAAGTCCGTTAGATAAAATGATAAAGGCATTGTAATAAAACAGCTGCGGAATTTTATGCAGATAATCGCGGTAGTTGTCGTTATAAGCGTCGGCAATATCCACCGTCTGCTTTTTCAGCTCTACGAACAGAAGAGGAATGCCATTGACGAAGCCGACGATATCCGTCCTGCGGCTGCCAAACTGAGGACTGGCAATTTTCAGCTCTTGCACAGCTAAAAAGTCATTATTTTCCGGTTTATCAAAATCTATAAGCAGCGCCTTTCTCTGTCTGCGTTCACCATTTTTGTCAACATAGCTGACAAAAACTCCGTCTTTTAGCAGAGTATGTTTTTCTTCGTTTATCGTCATCAGGGAAGCAGAAGCAAGATGACTTTCCAAGGCTTTTTTTACTTCTCCGAGCTGCTCGTCCGTAAGCCAGGAATTGAGCTTTTTTACGGCAGCAGTGAACTGCTTGGGCAGAATAACCTCTTCATACGATTCTCTGCCATAGGTGCCATTCGCTCCCAGCTTTTCCTTATTATGAGCATAGCTCACCTTCCAGCCCAATTTTTCCTGCAAAAAATCTGCCATTGTCTGCTGTATCAAAATATTTTCGCAATACTCATTGATCATCATTCTCACCGCTTCTGTTGAAGATTATATTTATAAATTTCTTTAAGCTCATTTTACTACATATTAAGGCCGGCGACAACAAGCAAGGCAAAACAGAAAAGCTTACAACGCAGGCTGATTTCACAGCGTGTTCGTTGTAAGCTTATGCTTTCTATGCTAAAATATTTTTTAAGGTGCTCCATAACGGTAGGCGGTTTTCCCTCTGCACTCAAGATCCACTTGCTGGAAATCTTCAGCTAAGAGGGAGGTGAGGCCCATGTTAACTTTAGATAATCTTATCTCTGTCATCAGCTTATGTCTGACGTCATTAGGTATTGGCATTACTATAGGTTATGCATTAGGCCAAATTCACGAAAAAAAATAGCCGCCCCAATCCTGACAAGATAAGCAGCTATTTTTTGTAAGTCTTTTTTAGGGTTAACCGTCTATCGGAGCCCTTTTTCATCTTTAGTATAGCACGTACATTTTCTATTTGCAAGAGCAGACGCAAGCTTTCACAAGCGCGTCTGCTTTCTATTATACCTCTATTTCGCCGCTCATGAGCTTGGGCAGCAGGCGGTCGCGTGCTTCGCGTAAAGAAGAGATTTGTTTGCTCAAGTAATATATTTTTCTAAAGTAAGGCTCTGTTATATTATGAAACTTATTTAACAAATTATTTTGAGGAATAGATACATTATATTCCTCGAAATGTATAGGCTTGACTGCTGGATAAGCTGCTCCATTCGTACAGTTCACTAAATACCCCACAAATTCTTCAGTAGTTACGTTACAATATAAAAACGAAAAAGGTACTTTCTTCGATGTTAAAACTGCAAAACCAGGTGAAAACACATCATTTTTGTCAGGATTAAGCACCATCGCATACGCTCTTAAATTAGGGCGCACCATTCCCCAAATCACATCTCCATCTTGAACAATTCTTTTGGCTCTTCCTGGCGCTTCTTCTAAATTATAATTTGCTTTTTCTAAAATTCTTCCATTTCTAACGGAAGCAATGTCAATATAATTTATTTTATCATATGGATAATTCTCATCAATGTTTCGTCCATTTATTTCTGCAACATCACGAAGCTTACAACTTTCCCATCCCTCAGGCACGCCATCAACAATCTTCACGTTCTCATGCCCAGGAAAGTGCAAATCCACAAACCACTCCTTGTACAATCTCTGCGCTGCTTCTTCCAAAAGCTTAATCTGCTTCTGATTGTTTTCGATAAGGTCGTCGTAGGTGGACAAGATGGAAGCGATGCGTTGTTGAACGGGGAGAGGGGGAAGAGAAATTTCTATACTTTTTATTATCTTAACATTTAGATTTGGTTGCGCTCCACCATTTTTGAGCGAAACCATCTTTTCATACAATGTAGATAACTTATAATACACAAATTCACAATCAGCAACTTTATCATTTATAATCAAATTACAGCAAGCTTGATTTGTAGTCAAAGGAATTTTATTAATTGCAACTCTACCAGCAGTATCTCCTTGACCATACATTGCAACTATTACCGAATTTGTTGGTATAATTTTCGCACTAGAATTGTATAGCCCTTCTTTAGAAATGTATTTTTCAGTATCGTAAATTCTGCAATAATTTACTTCTCCTGTTTTTAACCAAGGTATTTC
Organism: Phascolarctobacterium sp. Marseille-Q4147; assembly: GCF_017968825.1. Lineage (NCBI taxonomy): Bacteria > Bacillati > Bacillota > Negativicutes > Acidaminococcales > Acidaminococcaceae > Phascolarctobacterium > Phascolarctobacterium sp. Marseille-Q4147. The sequence goes on from NZ_CP072874.1 coordinate 669,550, forward strand.
TTGAGGATTATAAAAAGCTTCGTTAGTAGACTTAGGAGTTCCACCAGAAGTGATATTTAGACATATATCTTCTATTTTTTTCTTCTCCCACTTCATAACCCCATAGCCTCCAAATCCTGCGCAATCCTCTCCATCAGCTCATTGCTCTCCTTTTGCAGGCTCACAAGCTCGCCATGAATCTCGCGCATTCTCTCGCCAAAGTCCACGCCGTCGTCTGCCACCGGAGCCACGCCCACATAAGCGCCCGGCGTTAGTGAATAATTCTTCTCGGCAACTTCGCTCTTATCCGCAATTCTGCACAGGCCTGCAACGTCCTGATATTCTCCCTCGCTGCCGAATTTTTCCACGAGCCATTGCCAAGCTTCAACGACGGATGTAATCTCCGCAATGAAAGCCAGCTCGCTGTCGTAATAAGCACGCATTTGCTTCTTTTCGTTACGTTTAGCCTCCTCAACAGCTTTTTTTGCTTCATCGCGCACTTTCTGCGCAAAAGCATCCAGTTCAGCTTTTAAAGCCGGCAAATCATCAGTTGCCGATAAAATCTGTGCTAGTTTTTGGCTTTCTGCCTGTATAGCGTATTCCATAAGCGCAGTTTTATACTCCGCAAGCAAAGCTTTATATTTATCTTTTTCCCCACGGTACATCCACACAATCGCCGTCAGGTTGCGCAGCTGCCACTCGCTCCATTCGTTCAGATTGCGGTCTACAACAGTGTAATAATTACGTGCGTCGATAAAAAGCACCTTATCTTCAGTTTGCTCTGTCTTAGCCTTATTAAAGAACCACAGCGAGCAGGGCAAAGACAGCGTATAGAAGAAGTTGTTGCCCACGCTGACCATAACATCGACAGCGTCCTCCTCCACAAGCTGTCTGCGCATCTCTGCCTCTTTACCGTCCGTAGCCGATGCCGCCATAACAAAGCCCGCACGTCCGTGTTCATTAAGATAGGCGTAAAAGTAAGAAATCCATAAATAGTTGGCGTTGCCAACCTCCTTCTTCTTTTTATTAACTGTCGGCAGTCCGAAGGGCAGGCGGCCTGCGCTATGTGCGTCATCCGCCTTTACCTTGTCCACGTTAAACGGCGGATTAGCCATTACATAATCGCATTTGCCTGCCAGCTCGTGTACATCGTGATAAAAGGTATTTGCCTCTTCGCCACTGGCAATATTGCCGTTTAAGCCATGCACAGCCATATTCATTGCGCACAGCTTCGCATTAAACTCCGTTTTTTCCTGACCATAGAAGGTCATTTTTTTATTGGCCTCCATGCCCTTGTTATTGACGAAATCGCCTGTCTGCACAAACATGCCGCCGCTGCCGCAGGCAGGATCAAGTAAAATGCCCTTCTCCGGCTCAATAATATTGACAATCAGGCGCACAAGCGACTTCGGCGTGAAGAAAACGCCGTCATCCTGCGCCACCGCCTTGGCAAACTTGCCCAGAAAATATTCATAAATACGTCCCAGAACATCGCCGCCTACGTCATTCAAAAGCTCGTTATCAAAGTTGCGCAAAAGCGCACTGAGCAATTCATCTTTAAATTTGTAATAAGACTTTGGCAGCACGCCCTCCAGCTGCTTGCTCTGCGACTCCAAAAGACTCATCGCATTATCGAGCGCCTCCCCCAGTGAAGCTATCTCCCTGCCGTCTTTATCTTTCAAGCCAGCAGTTTTGACATTTTCAGGCAAGCTAAGCAAATAGCTGTAGCGTGCTTCCTTCTCCAAAAATAAAGCGCTTTTCGACTGAAAATGTTCCGGACGAATTTTAAACTCCCTGCCGGGGCGCACAGGATGCTCCTTCAATATCTCCTTTTCGGCCATTTCATAACGGCTTTCCGCGTAACGTAAAAAAATGAGGCCCAAAACAGGCATGCAATACTCATTGCTCGTCAAATTGGAATTGGCACGCAGGTCGTCTGCCGCCTCCCATAAATTTGCCTCCAGCTCCTTGAGCTTTTTATTATCCATAAAACTAACCTCCATAGCTGTCGTTCACTAAGATTTCTTACTGCTAGTATAACAGTAATGAAGAAAATTCACAAATGGCAAAAGCTTTCACCGTTCTGCCTGTTTTTCATGGTTTTATCAGTTATAGCTGATATATATTCTCTGCCTTCTCCCGCTCCTCAACCTGCAGGCGCACCCGCTGCGCCGTACTGCTTACGGCGGCAGCATGTCCCTCCAGCGCGGCGAAGGGCGCAAACTGCGCCGCCCGCTCTGCCAGCGGCATCTGCCGATGCCGCTTTGATACATGATGCGGCAAATTGATAATATCCTCATACTTATCACTCATGCCTTGTGCCCTCCTATCTGTTCGTTGCGCTCCTTTGCTGTTGCCCCGTCAAGCAAACTCATACCCTTCAGCACGGCATTCTTGCCAAAGCGCCGCTTAATCTCCAGCTGTGCCTGCTGCAGTCTGTTTTCGCGCTGCCCTGCAGCCTGCTGCACTGCCTCATTCCCAAAGTCAAACAAGCTCAGCTCCTGTTCCTGCTTTTTTGCCGCCGCCTGCGCCGGAAGCACATGATTCGCTGCTAAGGTCAGCCGCCGCACCAAAAGATTGCTGTCCGTAATACGCTCGTACAAATCCGCTACCGCCTGTACCAGCAATTTAGATGATGAAGAAAAACACCCCAGGTTACAGCTGCCATGCGCATGCTGCGGCACCCTGCGCCCATAACGGTCAATCTTCACCACACCCTGATAGCTGCTGCCCTGCTTCAAATTATCGATGTCATAGCCCACAGTAAGCACTATCTGGTCGGTCACCAGCGCCTTGCTCACCAGCTCCAGCGCCAACGCATCCGCCATCTCGCGCAGCACCAAAAGCGCCTCCGACGATTCATACGCACGATGCAGCACCTGCCCAGAGCTCAGGCTGCAGACCTGCGGCCGGTAGCCCTTCACATCGGCAATCGTACAAGGCTCCCAGCCCCAGGCATGGTCAATCAAAAGCTCCGCATTTTTTCCGAAAAGACGGTACAGCAGCTCTTCATTATATACCGAGCAGCGCGCTATATCACCCATAGTATATATGCCTCTGGCCTCCAGCTTACTTGCGTAGCCACGGCCGACGCGCCAGAAATCCGTCAGCGGCCGGTGCTGCCACAGCTCACGCCGAAAGCTCTGCTCGTCCAGCTCCGCAATACGCACGCCGTTGGCATCCGCCGCAATATGCTTCGCCCGCACATCCATCGCCACCTTCGCCAAAAACAAATTAGTGCCGATGCCTGCAGTAGCGGTAATACCCGTTTCGCGTAAAACCTCAAGAATAATACGCATCGCCAGCTCCCGCGCCGACAAGCCGTAAAGTTCATAATACTGCGTTACGTCCATAAATACCTCGTCCACAGAATAAACTATGATATCTTCCGGCGCCACATAACGCAGATAAATTTCGTAAATTCGCGTGCTGTATTCCATATAATAGGCCATCCGCGGCGGCGCAATAATAAAATCAAGTGCCAGCTGCGGCTCGCTCTGAAGCTGCGCATAGGAGCACGACGAACCGCAAAGCTGCCTGCCTGGAGCAGCAAAACGCCGTGCGGCATTTATCTGCTGCACACGCTGCTTCACCTCAAACAAGCGCCCGCGCCCCGGAATACCGTAGCTTTTCAGCGAAGGCGTCACCGCCAGACAAATGGTTTTATCCGTCCGCCGTTCATCCGCCACTACCAGATTAGTATCCAGAGGGTCAAGTCCGCGCTCGCGACATTCTACCGATGCATAAAACGATTTCAAATCTATAGCGATATAGGTACGCTGCAACGCCTTCTCCTCCTTTACTGTCAACTTTGTTTTTATTATAGCACTTTTAAACGTACATGTCTGTATTATAATAAAAATATTTTCGTTATTTTAGACAAAGAAAATCCCCTGCACACAACCGGGCAGGGGAACAACGCAAATTCTTATTCATGCTTCTCCGGGAATTTAGGTCTGGGGAAATTCGGACCGGACGGCTTAAGCGTAAAGCCACGGCCGAAGACATCGTTAACATCACTGATAATCATAAAGGCACTGGGGTCAATCTCACGCACAATGGAGCGTACCTTCGCCAGCTGCGTCAGCTTGATGACTACAAAAACCAGCTCGCGGTGACGATGCGTAAAGCAGCCCTCGCCGCTGATATAGGTAACACCGCGGCCGACGATTTTAATAATCGCTTCCGCAATTTCCTCGTGATGCTCGCTGATGATGATAACCTTCTTTTTATAATCAAAGCCTGTCGTAAACGCATTACAGGTTTTAGTCATCACAAAAAAGGTAAGCAAGGTATACAACACCGGCTCGATGCCGAATAAGGAAACGCTGGCGAGCAGCAGGCAGATGTTGAAGGCAAAGCCTGTCGTACTGATAGAGATAGAATAATTCTTCTGGATAATAGCGCCGATAATATCCGTACCGCCGCTGGAGCCGCCCACACGATACATGCACGCAGCACCGATACCGTAAAGCACACCGCCGGCAATGCAGGCCAGCAGCTTGTCATGCACTACAGTATAGGTTGACAAGAAATGAAAGAAATCCAGAGATACAGAAAAAGCAATAATACCATACAGCGCGCTGATAGTATATTCACGGTCCATATACTTATAGGCTAAAAAGAACAGCGGCACGTTGCAGATTAAGCTGGTAGCGCCCATCGGCAGGCCGGCAACATAATAGGCAAGTACGGCAACGCCGCCGATGCCGCCGCTGAGCATCTTATTAGGCATATAAAAGGTATTCATCGCAATACCCATAATTGCACAGGCCAAGGTCACCATAGCATAATGGTAAAGTTTTTTCTTCAAAGCGGGATTCATAAAATTCTCCTTTGCAAGCAAAATATTCTGAATATGTTTTTTATGTATATATTGTAACACTTTAACGCAGAAAGGCAACTACTAAATATTTTTCTCGCCAAAATCCCGAACGTTCGAAAAAAATTCTTGCTATGCAGGCATAAGCAGTATAAAATAATACTGTATACAACATTAGGCAGGTGAACTTATAATGAAGCAAATAAAAGAAACGGCATATGCCAAAATAAATCTGGGACTTGATATTCTCGGCAAGCGAGAGGACGGCTACCATGAGGTAAGTATGATTATGCAGAGCGTCGGTCTGAGCGACGAGGTTGTTATCAGCAAGGGTAACGGCATTCAGATCAGCTGCAATCTGCACAACCTCAGCTGCGGTCCTGATAACCTGGCCTACAGAGCAGCCGCATTGCTCGCAGGTCACTGCGATATTATTCCGAACGTTCACATCGCCTTGAACAAAAAAATTTTTCTGGCGGCAGGACTGGCAGGCGGCAGCAGTGATGCAGCAGCAGTTTTGCGCGGTCTGAACCGTTATTGGGAGCTTAACCTGGAAAATTATGAACTGGAACAGCTCGCTGCACAATTAGGCAGCGATATCCCCTTCTGCATCGAAGGCGGCACCATTCTGGCAACAGGACGCGGCGAAGTCCTCACCAAACTGGAGGATATGCCCGAAACCTGGCTGGTACTGGCCAAGCCCCGCGGACTGGAGGTTTCCACCGCCTGGGTTTACCAAAACTTCAACCACGGCCGCGTAGTACATGCACCCTGCATCTGGCAGCTGGAAGCATATCTGCGCGAAGGCGGCAAGGCCATCGCCCCCTACATGGGCAATGTTTTGGAAACAGTAACTATCCCGGCACACCCCGTTATAGCCTCTATCAAGGCCGCTATGCTGGGAGCAGGAGCCTACTATTCTCTTATGAGCGGCAGCGGTCCGACAGTATTCGGCCTTACCGCCGACAAAGAAACTGCCGAGCGCGTGCAGCAGGCACTGACAGATTTTGATGTAGAAACAGCAATTACGACAACTATCGGAAGGAGAAACTAATATGTCCGGACATTTGCAGCCTATAAAACTAGACAGCTACAAGCCTCTGCGTGAGCTTGTCTGTGAAAATATCCGTCAAGCTATTATTGACGGCACCTTCAGCCCCGGCGAACGCCTCATGGAAATTCAGCTGGCTGACGAAATGGGCGTAAGCCGTACGCCCGTGCGCGAAGCTATCCGTAAGCTGGAGCTGGAAGGCTTCGTTGTTATGATTCCCCGTCGCGGTACCTATGTTGCCGATATTTCCATTAAGGATATCACCGAAATTTACGAAATCCGTATCAGCCTTGATATTCTGGCCGCAGGCCTGGCTGCCGAGCGTATTACGGATGAGGAGCTTGAACAGCTTAACGGTTATCTTATTGAAATCGGCCAGCATATCGCCAACAACGATATGGATAAAATCGTCGAAGTAGATACTGCTTTCCACGATATGTTATACACTGCCAGCCGCAACGAGCGTCTGCGCAGCATCATCAATAACCTGCGCGAGCAGATGACTACTATCCGCGGCCGTTCCATGAGCTACCCGGGACGTTTGGTGGAAACCATGGACGAGCACCGCAATCTGGTAGAAGCAATTGCCGCCCATGATGTAGAACGTGCGCAATACGCAGCCCGTATCCATCTGGAAAACGCCGAGCACACCCTCATGCGTTCCCTCAGCGAGCATCTACCGCAGAAGAAGGCGTAAGCATGACAACTGCTAATATAGATGCTTTTATTGTAGCAGGCGGCCTCAGTCCCTGGCTGAAGTCCTATGCCGGCACCGAACACCGCTGCCTGGCACCGCTTGGCGATAAGCGCCTCATAGACTATATCATTGCGGCCCTGCAGGGAAGCGGACGCATCCGCCGTATTGTCGTAGCTGCCCGCCCCGAAGCCTTGGCGCTTTTAGAGGGTACGTTACCGGCCGACGTTCTGCTGTGTAAAGCCGCAGGCGACCTGCCGGCTACAGCCTTCGCTGCCTCCGAAGCCTTAGGCCCTGATGCCAGTGAAAAGCTGCTGGGAGTATGCGACGACATTCCGCTGCTGACCTCCCTTGCAGTACGCGACTTTCTTGCAGCCTGCAATGCCTTCCCCGAAGGCCAGCTTTATTATCCCATCATCCCCAAGGATGCCTGCCTGAGCGCCTATCCCGATGCAAAGCGCACCTACGGCAAGCTGCGTGATGGCGTCTTTACCGGCGGCAACATGATGCTGATGGCCAAAGAAATTATTCCCGGCGGTCAGCAAAAAGCACGCGAAATCTTTGCCCGCCGCAAATCACCGCTTAAGCTGTGCAACTGGCTCGGATGGGGCTTTTTGATAAAGCTCCTGTGCCATCGCCTGACAGTGGCCGATGCGGAAACACGCACCTCCGCACTTCTGGAAATGCGCTGCAAAGCCATCATCACCCGTCATGCATGTATCGGCATGGATATAGATAAACCAAGTGATTTAGAACTTGCAAGGAGGACGCTTACATATGGTAAAAGCCAAAAGAATTGAACGCGTAGCAGCGTTAAGTAAACTTTTAGCCGATCATCCATATCGGCTGTTTTCATTTTCATATTTCTGTAAAAAATTTGCTATCGCCAAATCCACCCTCAGCGAGGATGTTTTAGCCGTAAAATCAGGACTGGAGCTTTACGGCCTGGGCAAGGTAGAAACCGTTTCCGGTGCTGCCGGCGGTGTGCGCTTTATCCCCGGCCATCTGCCGGAGGATGACGCAGCCTTCTTGGAAGAGCTTGCTGCCCGCCTCACCTCTCCGGACCGCATCCTGCCCGGCGGTATGCTTTATACTACCGACATTCTCTGCCATCCGGAAACCGTAGTGCGTCTGGGTGAAATCTTTATGCTCCGCCTGCAGGAGCTGGCACCTGACTGCATCATGACGGTTGAAACAAGCGGTATTCCGCTGGCTATGCAGACAGCGCGTGCGTTTAACGTGCCTCTTGTTATCGCCCGTCACACCAGTGATATTACCGAAGGCAGCACCGTCAACATCAATTACGTCAGCGGCTCCACCAAGGTTATCCAAAACATGGCCATGCCCAAGCGCGCATTGCAGCCCGGCAGCCGTGTGCTGATTGTGGATGATGTTATGAAGGGCGGTGGCACCGCCAAGGGCATGATTGCTTTGGCTCACGAAGTCGGCGCACAGGTTGTAGGCAAAGCCTTTTTAATTGCCACCGCTGCACCGGACCGCAAGCTGGTAGAAGATTACACTGCCTTCTTCACCCTGCATAACGTAGACGAAGAACAGCAGAAAGTAACATTGGAAGTAAATAAATAATATAGAATATGTCAGGCTGGCTAGAAGGTGTCGTAAGATGGTGCCTTATAGACGGCCAGGAAAGGAAGAACTCACATGTCAAAATTAGTAGCAATAATCCTCGCCGCCGGCAAAGGCACAAGAATGCGCAGCAAATACCCCAAGGTACTGCACAAGGTAGGCGGCAAGCCCATGCTGCAGCACGTAATTGACGCTGCAAGCGCTGCCGGCGCAGACAAAAAGGTTGTTATCGTAGGCCATGAAGCAGAGCTGGTAGAAGCAATGGTAGGCAATCAGGGCACCATCGCCCTGCAGGCTGAGCAGCTTGGCACCGGCCACGCTGTAATGCAGACTGCCGATGCCCTGAAGGACTTCCACGGCACTGCACTCATCCTGTGCGGCGACACTCCGCTGCTGGACGGCAAAGAGCTGAAAAAATTCTGCGAAGCACATCAGGAAAGCGGCGCTGCTGCTACCGTACTTACGGCAATTATGGACGATCCGTTCGGCTACGGCCGCATTGTACGCGATGCCAACGGCAATGTACAGGGCATCGTAGAGCAAAAGGATGCTACCGAAGAGCAGAAGGCTATCAAGGAAATCAACACCGGTATTTACTGCATGGAATGCCCGCAAATGTTTGACGTGCTGGCTACCCTGACAAACGACAATGCACAAGGCGAATATTACCTGACTGACGTACTGCAAAAGCTCAACGAAGCAGGCGCTAAGGTTGGCGGTATTTCCACTGCCGACAGCGATATGGTTATGGGCATCAACTCCCGCAAGCAGCTTTCCGTTGCCGAAGGCGTTATGCGCCAACGCATTTTGGATAAGCTGATGGATGCAGGCGTAACCATTATGGATCCTGCCAGCACCTTTATCGAAGCAAGCGTAAAAATCGGCCGCGATACCGTTATTTATCCCTACACCTGGCTGGAAGGCACAACTGAAATCGGCGAGGACTGCGAAATCGGTCCTAACGCCCGCTTCACCAATGTAAAAATCGGTGACGACAACCATCTGCAATTCATCTACGGCCATGACTGCGAGGTTAAAAACCACGTTACCGCAGGTCCGTATGTACATCTGCGTCCCGACACCGTTATCAGCGACCACGTTAAAATCGGCAACTATGTAGAGGTTAAAAACTCTAACGTAGGCGAAGGCACCAAGCTGCCGCATCTCACCTACATCGGTGACAGCGACATCGGCAGCGGCGTTAACATGGGCTGCGGCTGCATCACCGTCAACTACGACGGCAAGAAGAAGCATCGCACTGTTATCGGTGACAATGCCTTTGTCGGCTGCAACACCAACCTTGTTGCTCCTGTTACTGTACAGGCCAACACCTACATCGGTGCAGGTAGCACTATCACCAAGGAAGTACCCGAAAATGCTCTGGGCATTGCACGTGCCCGTCAGAAAAATATCGAAGGCTGGGCTGAAAAATACCGTAACGAGGGTAAATAAGCTTTTATAGTCACATATGTGTCAAAAAGTTTACAAAAAACTTGTGATTTACGTGTTTTTTGTGTATAATTAAATTTAAGTAAAGTTTTGCTCATCGCACCAGCAAACTACAAACAAGGTAATTTTGGAGGGATTGGACATGTTGTCTGACGAGAATAAGTTAAGAATATTTACCGGTAATGCAAACCCTGATCTGGCACGCGAAATCGCTGCTTACCTCGGAACCACCGTTGGTGATTCTGTAGTTAACCGTTTCAACAACGGCGAAGTTCAGGTAATGATTAACGAAAGTGTACGTGGCAAGGATATCTTCATTGTACAACCGACCTGCGGCCCTATCGTTAACGATAACGTAATGGAGCTTTTGATTATGGCTGATGCCTTCAAACGCGCCAGCGCTAACCACATCACTGCTGTTATTCCTTACTATGGCTATGCACGCCAGGACCGCAAAGCACGTGGCCGTGAGCCTATCACTGCTAAGCTGATGGCAGACCTGCTGGAAACCGCAGGCATTACCCGTGTAGTAACCATCGACCTGCACGCTGCACAAATTCAAGGCTTCTTCAACATCCCCTTTGACCATATGCCCGGCGGCCCGCTGATGGCAGAATACATTAAATCCAAGAATCTGGAAGACATGGTTGTTATCTCTCCGGACCTTGGTGGCGTAAGCCGTGCCCGCAATTTCGCTGAAATGCTGAATGCACCGCTGGCTATCATCGACAAACGTCGTCCGGAACCCGGCGTTGCTGAGGTTATGAACCTGATCGGCGACGTTAAAGGCAAAACCTGCATCATGGTAGACGACATGGTTGATACCGCAGGCTCCCTGACCGAAGGCGCACGCGCTCTGAAGAAATTCGGTGCTAAAGAAGTATATGCATGCTGCACTCACCCGATCCTGACCGATCCGGCACTGTCCCGCATTGCTCAATCCGATATCACCGAGCTGGTTGTTACCAACACTATTCCTCTGGCTCCTTCCAAAAAGCACCCGAAAATTAAGGTGCTCTCCATTGCGCCGATTCTGGCAGAAACCATTCTGCGCATCTACAATGACTGGTCTGTAAGCCAATTATTCGATACCAAACACTAAGCGTAATATAAAAAGGCTTGCCTCTGGCAAGCCTTTTTGTTATGATTAAAGCCGGCAAAACTACCGGCTTTAATATTTGGAGTAATTATGCGTATCATTTATCTTCTTATTATCTGTTCCCTTGCCGGCGTACTGCTGCTATGGCTGGGGATATACAAAAAAATCAGCAGAAAAACCGCCGCTGTCAGCGCCGCTATCAGCCTTGCGCTTGCAGGCGTGCTGCTCTTGCTCGCCGTACTTCCGGGCAACAGCTTTTACGGCAAGGTTATAACACATGCGGAAAACACCCACGGACGTAAGCTCATTGCCCTCACCTTTGATGACGGCCCTTATCCGCCCTATACCCAAAAGCTGCTCAAGCTTTTGGCAGCCAAGAACGTGCACGCCACCTTCTTTATGGTTGGCGAAAACGCTGCCAAGCATCCGGAAACAGTAAAGCTCGTCCAGGCACAAGGACACCTGATTGCTCTGCATGCAGGCTATCACAAGGATTTGCTTAAGCTCAGCAGCAGCGAAGCTGCCGCCAACATCGCCTACGGCAAGGAAACGCTGCAGAACATCACCGGCACTGCACCGCAGTATATGCGTCCGCCGCACGGCTTCAAGGACTGGAGCACTGTCAAGGCTATCAATGATGCAGGTATGCAGATAGTAAACTGGAGCATCATTCCCCGCGACTGGACAAACCCCGGCGTGCAGGTAATCGCCGACAGAGTCTGCGAAAACGCAGCCCCCGGTGCTATCGTCCTGCTGCATGACGGCGATAGTCCCAAAAATCTGGCACCGCGTGACCAGACGATTGAGGCAGTCGGCATCATCATCGACCGTCTGCGGGCAGAGGGATATGAATTTGTCACCATTGATAAACTTAATGAATAAAAAAGGAGCAACAATATGAAATTAATTGTCGGCCTTGGCAATATCGGCCGCGAATACGAAAATACCCGTCACAACATCGGCTTTATGGTAGTTGACGAGCTGGCACGCCGTCTTGGCGTGAGCTTCGGCAAGGAGGACCGCAGTGCCTATATGGCAGAATACCGCGCTCCCGAAAAAATCATCATCATCAAGCCTACCACCTACATGAACCTCAGCGGCGTTGCTGTAGGTGCCTACGCCAACTTCTATCACATCGACCCGGATGATATCGCTGTTATCCAGGATGATATGGATATGCCCGTAGGCCAGTTGCGCATCCGCCGCAAGGGCAGCGCCGGCGGCCACAACGGTATCAAATCCATTACCGAGCATTTAGGCACCGACGCCTACCCACGCTTTAAAATCGGCATAGGCCATCCGGCACGCAACAATAAGGCCGTTGTCAACCATGTACTGCATGCCTTCCAGGGCGAGGACAAAACCGCTATCGAAGCAGCAGTAGCAGAAATGGCCACTGCGCTGGAGGAATGGATTAAATCCGGCGACATCGAAGAAGTTATGCAGGCGCACAATAAGAAAAAGGCTAAGGCTGAAAAGCCTGCAGCTGAATAACAAAACATGCAAAAGAACTAGCAAGAGCAGTCAAAGCTCCGGCTAGTTCTTTTTTGGTTATGCAATTTGTTTGACAAAATTACGGCTTATTGAAGGCCGGTGTCAGCATCGGTTCTACAGCACCTGTATCAGGAGTAAGGTCTGCTGTTCCCCTAAGCACGATTTTATCTGCCAAGACAAAACCGTTCAGCCGACAGCCCGCGCCTATCGTCACCGTTCCCTTCGCCAGCAGCAGCGCCTGTGCCATTTTAGTGCCGTCGCCCAGCGTAATATCCCCCTCTTCACTGATAAGCACTATGCGGTCCGGGTAGTAGGAACCGGCCGCTGTAATTATCGCCAGCTTATTTGCTATCAGCGTTGCACCCTGCAGGCCTTTGTTGCCAAGACTCAACGAAGTATTACTCCTCAGATAATAAAAGCGGGCGCTGAGGCCATTTTCCTCCGTAGTCCTTTTGTTCAGCGAAGCAGCGCATTTATTCTGCAGAAAGCTAATCTGCGGCAGCCTTACTTCTTCTTTGCTTGTATATAACGCTGCCTGCTGCAGATATTCACCTCCTGTCAGCGAACGTCCCGCAAGAACGCTCTTGGCTGCCAAAGCCTGAATCTCAGGACTGAAGCTCACCCTGAGCCTGTGCAGCCGCTGTACTGCGCCAACATGATTAGCGGCTGCGGCAGACACCTTCAGGTAATCCATCTGCCCATCCGAGCTGTAACTGCTTTCGCTTGTCACTGTTACCGGTTCGTTGCCCGGCTGCAGCTCGCCCTCATAGCAAAGCTGCGTACCCGCAGGCTGCGGTTTTTGACCTATGGCCTGCAATACGGAGCCGCACAGCAGCCGTAGCTGCTGCCCCCGTAAAAACTCCTTTTCCGCCTCATAGCCCTTTACTGCATAATGCAAGCAAAGCTGAGCGCTGAGCGCCAACAGCAGCGCTGCCAGCAAGCACGGAAGCGATATACTGCCCTTTGCGCTATGCATCATCTGTTATCCTCGCACTATAACAAATAAGATACTGCGTCACCCGCATGCTTCTGCCGTTACGATAAAGACTGAAGCTTACGCACAGCATTTGCGGCGAGCAGCGTCGCACCTGCCATGCAAAAACGCCCACACCCTCCAGCGACACCGGATTCACACCCGTGCCCTTATTGGTACGCGTCCTTTGGTATATGCCCTGCTTATCACTGTAAACAGTCACCTGCTTACACCCCTCAAGCATCCTGCAGCTTATTTTGCCGTCAGCCTGCAGACGCACGCTCTGCGCATCATAGCAGACTGTCTTTTCCAGCTGTGCCAGAATGTGACGCCTGGCCTCCTGCAGCTGCAACTCATCCTGCAGGCGGCCAAAGCTGCGCCCGGCGATGCCTGTTGCTTTAAAAACAAGCGTCACCAGCACCACTGCCAGAAGTAATCCCAGCAGCACCTCCGGCAGCAGATAGCCCCTCTGCCGTCGGCAGCGCACGGATAAGCTTAACCTTGACCTTGCCATACGCAGCCTGCACCTCCTGTACCGCCAAACCTTCTGTGCTGCCGGTGCTACTCCTTTGCGTCACGTCAAAGCGGCCGCTATATTCTTCGCCTGCCAGCACCTGCTGTGCGGCCTGCGTCGCCTGCTGCAGTTCAAGGCTTTCATTCAGCAGATAATTGCTGCGGTAAAAGCCCTGTATCGCTGTCGCTAGCAGCACTGCAGTCAAGCAGAAGCACACCAGCTCCTGTACCAGGCAAAAGCCCCTGCTATTTTTCATAAACCGACACCCTGCCTGTAACCGGCTGTACTGTCAGCTGGCAGTACATATCAGGCAGCTGCCTATGCTCCAGCCTGTAACCGCCAATGGCTGTCGGATTGCCGTTTTCATTATAGCTGAGATTCTTAATCGCTTTTTCGCACGTCAGGCTGATGTCCGCATCGAGCCTTACAAGCTTCCAGATTTTATGCGCACGCTCAATTCTGTAGCTATGCTTATCCTTGTCACTGACTTTAAGCGTGTACATATAATTTTCCGGCTGAAACAGCGTCTGCTGCTGCATCTGTCTGATATCCGCCGCCAAAAGATATGCTGTATAGCGCAACTGCTGCCTGTAATACTGCCGCTGCAACGTTTTGCTTCCGGGATAAAGCATTACTGCCGCAAGTCCCAGGCACCCCAGTGCTAACAGCAGCTCCAACAGCAGATAGCCTGCTGCCTTATTGTTCACCGGCGTTAGCTTTACTGCCCGGTGAGGTTACTGCCGCACCCTTGCTGTTTTTGCCGCTGAGGGTATAGGTGCCGTCGGCTGTATTGGGTGTATAGGTCAGAGCCTCGCCCTTGGCATCCTTGAATTCCAGCTTGCCGCCCAGATATTCGCTGTCCAAAGTAGTAAGCTCTGCCGGCACCGTGCCTGCATCCATCTTATACAGCTGAATTGCCTGGTCGATAGTCACCAGATCATTTTGCAGACGGGCATTCTTCACTCTGTCGTTAGCACCCGAAAGCGAAGGCAGCAGCATGGTAGCCATAATACCAATCAGCGCCGCCGCTGCCACTACCTCGATTAAAGTAAAGCCTCCCTGTTTACGCATTGTTTTTAACATAATCGCACCTCCTGAATTTACTCCGGCATTGCCGAAAGCATCTCAAATAGCGGACCGATAACTATGCAGACGATTCCCGCTATGATAATCGCTGCCACTAAAAGCAGCAAGGGCACCAACAGCTCCTGCAGCCTGCCAAGCTGCTGCTGCAGACGCTGCTCACCGGCCGTTACTGCTTCCTGCAGCATTTGCGGCAGATAGCCTGTAGATGCGCCCACGCATACAAGCTCCAGCATCAGCGGCGAAAAAAGCTCCTTCGCCCCACCTGCAGCCTGTTCAATAGCAACTCCGCGCTGCAGCCTGCTGTTCAGCAGGCGCAGTTGCTGTGCATACTGCTCATCATCCATGGTATCCGTCACAATCGCCACCGCTTTTGTTATGCCTACGCCGCTTTCCAAAAGCAGGGCCAGCAATCTGCAAAAGCGTACTTCTAATAAAAGGCCATGAAAATTTCCGCTTAACCGGCTGCGTAAAAACCAACGCAGCAGCCTGCGCCCCAACAAGAAAAGTACAGCTGCCACGCCTGCCGCCACCGCCAGCGCCGCTAACGGCTGCTGCAGCAAAACATCCTTCAGCGTCAGCAGCAAAGCTAAGGTACCCATAGGCAGCACGCCCATAGCGCTGTAGGTATCAGCCAGAACCGGCAGAATATACAGCAAGAACAACAGCAGCACGCAAACCGAGGCCAGCAGCAAAAACGCAGGATAGGTTACAGCCCGCTGCACAAAGCGCTGCAGCTTAAGCTGACGGCTGTAATAGTCTGCCAGCTGTTCCAACAGCGTAGCCAGCTCGCCGCTTTCTTCACCCACAGCCACTAAAGCAACAGTAAGCTGCTTGCCATAGTCCGCTTCCGCTGCTAAGGCCTGCGCCAGACTGCTGCCACGGCGCAATCTTTGCTGCAGACGGTAGCAAAGCAGCATCTGCTTTGCACTGCCATGCTTTTGCAAAAGCTGCAGCGCATTCAGCAACGGCAGGCCGCTGCGCAGGATTACCGCCAGTTGCCGGCAGAAGCTGATCTGTTCCGCCAGGCTCACGCCTCCTCTAAGCTTAATTTTCATCACCTCCACATGGCCGATTATAGGTTATTTGTGAATTTTCTGTCTAATTTTATTTGTCACATATGTGAAATCTGTGTGACATAAAAGATTCTTTTTATCGCAAGCAAAAGAAAAAACTCTGCAAGCCTCATATTACAAGACTTACAGAGTTTTTCTCAACTGATTAATTTCCTGAAAATTATCTGTAATTATAATGGTCTAAGCAGTCTAAGCAATAATATTTTGCTCATGACCATGACGCATCCAGGCGCAAACGCTGATTACAAAAAAGATACCACCTGCTAACACAAAAAGGCTTTGCAGCGGCGCATATGTAGCAACAGCTCCGCCAAGTACAGGACCTATCATGGAACCGAACTGCTGCGCACTGAACATAAAGCCAAAAACGCGTCCGCGCTGGTCGGTAGATGTATTGCTGGCCAAAATCGCACTCAGCGAAGGCTGAATGCCGGCACAGCACAAACCATAGCAAAAATTGCAGACGCAGAACAAAAGTAAGGTTCGCGGTAATGCAGCCACTACATTCATAATACTTGAAAGCAGCGCTGCAGCACACAGCGCTTTATAAAAGCCATGCGCCTGTCCGAAGCGCCCCCAGCTAGGAGCAGTAATAGCGCTGGCAATGCCTACGAGCGAAAAGGTCACGCCGGAAAGAAACATAATGTTGCCCTCACCATGATTCAGCTCTGCCACATAAAGGCTCAAAATAGGCTGAATCAGCAGGATAACCATCTGAGCTACAGCAATATAAATCAGCGTTTCACGAATTACAGGCTGCTGTAAAAGCTGTACCTGCGGCTTGGCCGCAAGCTTTTGCGGTTCCGCCTTCGGCGGCTCGGGGATATAGAACATAAATACCAGCGTAATAATCGTCAGCAACGCACCTGCAACGAAAAATGAAGCACGCATGCCAAACAGTGTTGCCAGTGAACCGCCTACAAGCGGACCGATGACATGGCCGCAGGTCAGTCCCGCCTGCATAATGCCCAGGCTCACGCCCAGCTTTTCCATCGGCACCAGACTGGTAGCAATCGCCAGGCACGCACTCCAGAGTCCTGCAGCAAAGCCTTGCAGCACACGCACGCCAAACATCTGCTCCGGCGTAGTTACTATGCCTCCCAGAAAGTATGACAGCGCCAGGCCTGCGCTCGCACGTACCGCCATCATCTTTTTGCCGCGCGTATCAGCCATTTTACCCCAGATAGGCGCCATGATACCGCCAATCAGAAAGGTTATGGAAAAAATCGCACCGTTCCACATTTTTACATCATCCGCACTCACTCCCAGCTCGTTCATCAGATACATCGGCAAAAAGGGAATGAGCATGGTATAGCCTGCGGCCATCAATACGACATTAGCCGTGAGGATAGCCAGAATAAGCTTCCAGTTTTTCATAAAATCCACCTCAAAACAAAATCATACAATAAATTATTATAACGCTAAGGCCGCTTTTGTGCAAATAAAAATCTGCAATACAGCCTTAATTGCATAATAAAATTACGCTTAGGGAAATAAGCTTTGCCGCAACAGAAAAATATATAAAAATGTACCAAAATAATGCCAACACAACAAAACAGAACGCCGAAACCCGCTTGCCTAACGGATTTTCAGCGTTCTGTCTGTTTTTGGAGGAGAAAATATGAATTTGCTTAAAAAGCAAATAGCAGCTTATTTAAAAGTAGAGGAGCTAACCAATGCACTTAAGGAAATTGTCAAGGTCAAAGGTCAAGGCTGCAATGCAAAATCAGGAAGGGACGATATACATTGGTTAGCCATCACTAACTTCACGATTATTGTAGCACATATTATTGCAGTTAGCAATAGCTAATTTTAAATTTTTTATTTTTTTCCGCGATTAATGCTGCGTGCAAAAAAACAACGCAGTCACGTTGCCGTTTTACGGAATACGTAACTGCGTTTAAGCTTGTAATTGTTATACTTCCGGAGTTTTCTCCTCAGCATTTTCTTTAGCCTGCTCCTGCTGCAGCAGAGCCATAAACTGCTCACCGGTAATAGTTTCCTTCTCCAGCAGGTACTGTGCCAGTACATCCAGCTTATCTCTGTTGTCTTGCAAAATCGTGCGTGCCTTTTCGTGCGCCTCCTTAATCAACGCCAAAACCTTGGCATCAATCTTGCCGGCCGTCGCTTCACTGCACTGCAGGGCAGCGTCGCCGCCCAGATAACGGTTGGCAATAACCTCGGTGGCCATCATGTCAAATTCTTCCGTCATGCCCAGACGTGTTACCATGCTGCGTGCCAGCTTGGTAGCCTGCTCAATATCATTGGAAGCGCCGCTGGTAATGCTGCCGAAAACAACCTCCTCGGCACTGCGGCCGCCGGTCATGGTTACAATCTTGTTGAACAGCTCTTCCTTAGTCATCAGCACGCTGTCGTTTTCGCTTATCTGCATGGTGTAGCCCAAGGCGCCGTTAGTACGCGGAATAATGGTGATCTTGTGTACCGGAGCACTGTGCTTCTGCATCGCAGCCACAAGTGCGTGACCGATTTCATGGTAGGCAATAACCTTTTTCTCTTCAGGAGAAATTACCGCACCCTTACGCTGGTAACCGGCGATAACGGTTTCAATGGATTCCTCCAGATCTTCCTGCTCCACCACGTTACGATGCATTTTTACGGCACGCAAAGCACCCTCATTGATAATATTGGCAAGCTCTGCACCGCTAGCTCCGGCTGTTGCCCGCGCCAACGTGCCATAGTCGATATTGTCTGCCATACGCACATTACGTGCATGAACCTTCAGGATAGCTTCACGGCCCTTCAGATCCGGCAGCTCGACAGGAATACGACGGTCAAAACGTCCCGGACGCAGCAGCGCCTTATCCAAGGATTCCGGACGGTTGGTAGCTGCTAAGATAACTACGCCCTTGCTGCCGTCAAAACCGTCCATTTCGCTCAGCAGCTGATTCAAAGTCTGCTCGCGTTCATCATTGCCGCCGAACTGGCCGTTATCACGGCGTTTGCCGATGGCATCGATTTCATCGATAAATACTATGCAAGGTGCCTTTTCCTGCGCCTGCTTGAACAAATCGCGCACACGGGCAGCGCCCATGCCGACGAACATTTCTACAAATTCACTGCCGCTGATGCTGAAGAACGGCACCTTGGCTTCACCTGCTACCGCACGCGCCAGCAAGGTTTTACCTGTACCCGGAGGGCCTACCAGCAAAGCACCCTTAGGCATGTTGGCACCGATATCCTTGTACTTGCCGGGATTATGCAGAAAATCAACCAGCTCCATCAGCGCTTCCTTGGCTTCGTCCTGACCTGCTACATCGGCAAAGCTTTTACCAGTCTGCGCTTCCACATAGACCTTGGCATTACTCTTGCCGAAGCTCATGGCGTTGCCACCCATGCGCTTGCCCATGAAGTACATAAACAGCTGTCCCAGCCCAAAGAAAATCAGAATCGGCAGTACCCAATTAGTGAAAAAGGTTACGAGCGGACTTTGTTCCTTAGGCACAACCTGCGTAAATTCTACCTTACTCTTCATCAGGCGGTTGGCCAGCTCCGGGTCCTCCACCCTGCCGGTAACATAAATTTCCTTTTCGTTATTTTTATCAACAGCCGCCAGACGCTTATCGGTAATTTCTACCTTAGATACCTTGCCTTCATCCACCATCTGAAGAAAATTATTATAGGAAACCTCCTTCATTTTCGGGTTGAAGAACATTGGCATGATTACGGAATTGAATACCAGAATCAAAACCAGCATCAGCATATAATAATACGTCAATGGCCGTTTTTTATCATTGTTATCGTTCATCATTTCATCTCCTCGCTATTCTTTATAAGTATTATTGTATACCTATTTATAGCAATAAACAAACGAAAAAAATGTGAAGCTGACGATGCAGTCAGCATGTTTGCTGAAATAAAACGTATATTTTTCCATAGGCAGGCAGCTTGCAATTCACTGTGCATTCACTTATAATGAATATAGTGAATATATAACTGAATGGAGTGAATAAGATGCTATATGAAAGCGAAAGTCTGGAATTCAAGCAGGAAGCTATCCCCAATCTTTGTAAAAGCGTTATCGCTTTCGCCAATACTAATGGTGGCAAAATCATAGTCGGTCTAAAAGATGATGGAAAGCTTGCACCTTTAGATAATCTTGACCAGATATATACACAAATCACCAATACTATCCGCGATGCAATCCTTCCGGATATCACCATGTTTATAAAATACAGCTCAAATTCTGACGGGATTATTACCATAGAGATCGCCGAAGGCAGCGCAAAGCCTTATTATCTTAAATCCAAGGGCCTAAAGCCCAGCGGTGTCTATGTACGCCAGGGTGCATCCTCCGTCCCTGCCTCACCTGAGCAAATCCGTTATTTTATCAAAGCAACAGATGGTGACACCTACGAAGCAATGCGTTCCCTCTCGCAAGAACTGACATTCAATACAGCTTACACTGTATTTTCCGCCAACGGCATTACTTTCAGCGAAAACAAATACAGCGCCTTAGGTCTTATTAATCTGAAAGATAATCTTTATACCAATCTGGGACTTCTGCTATCCGATCAATGCCAGCACAGTATTAAAATAGCTGTTTTCGAGGATAGAGAAAACACTAAATTTCAGGCACACCGTGAATTTAGCGGTTCATTGCTGCAGCAGTTGGAAGCAGCCTATGAATTTCTTATGCTCTGTAACCAAAACCGCTCTACCTTTGCAGGTCTTTCGCGTATAGACAGCTGGGACTATCCGCAGGAAGCTGTCCGTGAAGCCTTACTCAACGCTATAATTCATCGGGATTACAGCTACAGCGGCAGTATTATTGTCAACATCAATAAAGAATGTATGGAGTTCATTTCCCTAGGCGGGTTGTTACCGGAGCTCACCCTCGAAGATATTCAGGCCGGTATTTCTCAGCCGCGCAACGTAAGACTGGCAGAGCTTTTCCACCGTCTGAACTTTATAGAAGCCTATGGTACAGGCATCCGACGTATTTTTGCTCTTTACAAGGACTGCTACATCAAGCCACAAATAAGCATTACACAGCATACATTCAAAATAATTCTGCCTAATCAAAATCGTGTGCACCCTTTGCCTGAGCTTAATCTTGCCGCTGAAAAAACTGTCAGCTACAAATATCCTGACAAGCAACAGCAAACTGTTATAGCATACCTTAAACAACATAAAAGGATTTCTGAAACAGAATTGCAACAGCTTTTGGATGTCAAACGCACACGCGCCTATCTTATCGCCAGAGATATGATGAGCAGCGGTCTTTTAGCAGTCAGCGGACGCGGCAGCAACAAATATTATTATCTGCCGTAACTGAACAGTCTGAAACACTCTCCCCGTCCCCTGCAAGAATACTTGTATACATGCGTTCTATCCCTTGAATTTACATGCCGTTTTCTATACAATTAGCATGTAACTATCTAAGGAGGTCAAGCTTATGCCTAAAATTAATACAGTTTTAGTTGCTAACCGCGGCGAAATCGCTATCCGCGTTTTCCGCGCCTGCAACGAATTAGGAATCCGTACTGTTGCTATATATTCCAAGGAGGACACCCTGTCCCTGCATCGCAACAAAGCCGACGAGGCCTATATGGTCGGCGAAGGCAAAAGTCCGACCGACGCTTATCTTGATATCGAAGACATTCTGCGCGTAGCCAAGGAGCATGACGTAGATGCCATCCATCCCGGTTATGGCTTTTTATCCGAAAACAGTAATTTAGCACGCCGCTGTGCTGAGGAAGGCCTGATTTTCATCGGCCCGCGTCTGGAGCACCTGGTAATGTTCGGCGACAAAATCAATGCCCGCAAACAAGCCGAGCTGGCAGGCATCCCCATGATTCCCGGCAGCAAGGGCACGGTAAACAGCCTCGATGAGGTACTGGCCTTTGGCGAAAAATGCGGTTATCCTATCATCATTAAAGCAGTCAACGGCGGCGGCGGTCGCGGTATGCGCGTTGTTCACAGCGCCGAAGAGGCTATAACTGCCTACGACATGGCTAAAAGCGAGGCTAAAAAAGCCTTTGGCAATGATGAAATATATCTGGAAAAATATCTGCAAAATCCGAAACACATCGAAGTACAGATTATCGGCGATACCCACGGCAATTTGATGCATCTGTTTGAGCGTGACTGCTCTGTACAGCGCCGCCATCAGAAGCTGGTTGAAATTGCTCCGGCCTTCGCTCTGCCTGTGGAGCAGCGCAAGGCTATCTGCGACGCTGCTGTCAAGCTGATGAAAAATGTTGACTACATCAGCGCCGGCACCGTAGAATTTTTGGCTACGCCCGACGGCAAATTCTATTTTATCGAGGTTAACCCCCGCATTCAGGTTGAACACACCGTTACCGAGCAGATCACCGGTATCGACATTGTGCAGACACAAATCAAGATTGCCGAGGGCTACAACCTGCACGGCCCGGAAATCTCCCTGCCGCAGCAGGATGAGCTGACCACCATCGGCCATGCTATCCAATGCCGTATTACCACCGAGGACCCGTCCAACAACTTTATGCCCGATACTGGCAAGCTGATTAATTACCGCAGCGGCGGCGGCTTCGGCATCCGTCTGGACGGCGGCAACGCCTTCACCGGCTCCGTCATCACTCCGTACTACGATTCTCTGCTGGTTAAGGCTACCACCTGGGGCCTCACTCACCAGATTGCTATTACCAAGATGCTGCGCTGCTTAAAAGAATTCCGTATCCGCGGCGTCAAAACCAATATCCAGTTTTTAGAAAATGTACTGCAGAACCCGCACTTCATCAAGGGCGATTACACAACCGACTTTGTTGATAATACACCGGAGCTGTTTGTTTTCCAAAAAACCTTGGACCGCGGCAACAAGCTGCTGAACTACATCGCCGATATCACCGTCAACGGTTATTCCAACGTCGGCGTACAACCGAAACCGGACTTTGCACCGCTGAATATGCCCAAGCCCTACAACGGCATTCTGGCGCTGGGTGCTAAGCACGTTCTTGATACCCGCGGACCTGAAGGTCTGGCTGAATGGGTACTGGCACAGCAGGAGGTTCTGCTCACAGACACCACCTTCCGTGATGCGCATCAGTCCCTCTTCGCAACCCGTCTGCGTACTGCCGATATGCTGCGCGTTATGCGTGACACCGCCGGCAAGCTGCCCGGACTCTTCTCCTTTGAATGCTGGGGCGGCGCTACCTTTGACGTAGCCTATCGCTTCCTCGATGAAAGCCCCTGGCAACGTCTGGCACAGTTCCGTCAGGCTGCACCGAACATTCTCTTCCAGATGCTGCTGCGCGGCGCCAACGCCGTAGGCTACACCAGCTATCCGGATAATGTTGTTAAGCAGTTCATTAAGCTGGCAGCCAAGAACGGTATCGACGTTTTCCGTATCTTCGACAGCCTCAACGGTCTGGACAATATGCGCCTGTCGATTGACACCGTCCGCGAATGCGGTAAGGTAGCAGAGGTAGCACTGTGCTACACCGGCGATATTCTCGACCCCAACCGCGATAAATACGATTTACATTACTACATCAATATGGCTAAAGAGCTGGAAAAAGCCGGTGCCAACATCATTGCCATCAAGGATATGGCAGGCCTGTTGAAGCCGGAAGCAGCTTACCGCCTTGTAAGCAGCCTCAAATCCTATGTCAACGTACCTATTCATCTGCATACCCACGAAGGCAGCGGCAACGCTATCTACACCTACGCGCGTGCTATTGATGCCGGCGTTGATATCGTAGATACTGCTATGAGCGCCATGAGCAACGGTACCTCCCAACCCAGCGGCAGCAGCCTGTACTACGCTCTCAGCGGCCATCCGCGTCAACCGCGTCTTGATGTAGATGCTATGAACGAGCTGTCCCGTTATTGGGAAACCGTGCGCCCCTACTACAAGGCTGCCGACAGAACCGAAAACTTCCCCAACCCCGAGGTTTATGTACACGAAATGCCCGGCGGACAATATACCAACCTCAAGCAGCAGGCGCAGGCTCTGGGCCTCATCCATCGCTGGGAGGAAATCAAGGATATGTATCACCGCGTATCCATGATGTTCGGCGATTTAATCAAAGTTACTCCGTCCTCTAAGGTTGTCGGTGACATGGCACTCTTCATGGTGCAGAACGACCTGACGGAAGAAGATGTTTACGCTAAGGGCGATATTCTGGACTTTCCGGCCTCCGTTGTGGAATTCTTCGAAGGACGCATCGGCACTCCGTACCAAGGCTTCCCCGAAAAGCTGCAGAAGCTGGTGCTCAAAGGACGCGCACCTATCAGCGAGCGTCCTGGCGCTGTACTGCCTCCGGTAGATTTTGAAGATGTACGCGCTAAGCTCAAAGAGCTTGAAGCACCTACTACGGACGAAGCAGTGAGCGCTTACTGCCTCTATCCTAAGGTTTTCACCGACTGGGTAAACCGTTACAACCAATTCGGTGATGTATCCGTTCTCGATACTCCTACCTTCTTCTTCGGCATGACTCCGGGCGAGGTTATCAAGGTTGAGATTGAACAGGGCAAAGTGCTCGTTATCAAGCTGGACCACATCTCCGAAGCCAACGCTGCCGGTATGCGTACCGTATTCTTTGAATTCAACGGTCTGCCGCGTGAAATCGAAATCAAGGACCGCAACGCCAAGACCACTACTGTTACACGCAAAAAAGCAGAAAAAGGCAACATGGGCGAAATCGGCGCTTCCCTTTCCGGCTCCGTTGTCAAGGTGCTGGTAGAAAAAGGCCAGTCCGTTACCAAGGGCACTCCGCTGATTGTTACCGAAGCTATGAAGATGGAAACCACGCTTTCGGCACCGATTTCCGGTATCGTCAGCGCTATCCATGTAGCTGCAGGCGAACGCGTAGAAAGCGGCGACTGCCTCCTGGAAATCAAAACTCAAATGTAAATTGCATACGCTTAAACTTAAGGCTGCTGCCGTGGCGGATTTCCGCTGCTACGGCAGCCTTACTTTTTTTGCTGGTCATTATTTTTCCTCTATGTTATGATATAGTTACTCTTTGCTTTTTTAAAAACAGCATTATTTGCTGCAATACATATTTTTATTACGAGGTGAGCACATGAAGCAGACAATCTATCAATACGTAAACAGCCATCTGGACGAGCATGGCCGCTTTACTGCTACCAATCTGTGCGATGACCGCTACGCCACCATTCCCCGTCCCCTTGGCTCCGAGGATGCCTTTCACTATACAATGGGCAACCTGCCCAATCCTAAATCCGCCAGCGTACTGCTCAAGCTGCTGCAGGCCTATCTGAACGAGCCTACAACCCAACAGCGCAGCAAACTGTACAATGAACTTAAGGGCATGGCCTTTGCGGAATATTGCGATCCCTTTATCGAAGCCTTAGACCAGAATGATATCAACAGTGTTGCCTTCGACCTGGCGCGACGCTTTTTCTATAACGCTGACGGACGCGAGCAGGTTAAATTCGCCCTGCTGCTTTTCGGCATGTACGGCATGGAAAAAATTTGTCAGCAGGAGCCGAAGCTGTGGCAGGATTTGCTGCGCATAGCACACTGCGAGGAATTTACCTTCGCCTTTTTATATTCCTGCCGCGTAACAAATTTCAACCCGCAAAACGCTATATGGGAGCTTATCCGCTGCACCAGCGGCTGGGGCAAGGTTTTCAGCATTACCGACTGCCACTGCCGTGATGAGGAGGAACGCCTCTGGCTGCTGCAAAACGGTCCCGATATCGACGTAGAATATCCGCCGCTGTCCGTCAAATTCATCAGAGAAACACATTTAGAGGAACAGCTGGCACAGCCGCTTAACTACGCACAGTATAAAAGCGCTGTCATCATCGTGGGCAATTATCTGATTATGCTCAATCACTTCCCGGCAGAAGTTATCGAAGAGCAATTCAACATCAGCGATATCCATCTGAACAAGCTGCTTACCTGTCTGCTTGAACAGGCGGAAGCATATGTCAGCAAACCGGAGGATGTACTTGATTTAATCAGCTACGTTACGGCGCTGCAGCAGCTTTGCGATGAGCAGAACCATATGCAGCTCACGCTTAACCAATGCCATGAGCAGATTGCCGCCTGCGAAAAAATCATCTACCGCAAGGACTGGCAGCCTGAAATAGAAAATAATTTAATCAAGGATGATAAGCTCGATTACCAGCTGTGCAACCTGGCAGTGGAGCTTGATATAGACATTTGGCCGCGGCTTTTCGATTTTTGGCTGGCGCATCCGGACGAAACACCGCTGTTCCCGTACCTGCTTTCCTACGAAGGCGAGCAGCGCTCCGAACGCGTGCTGCGTCAAATCGAAGCAGACCTGCCCCGCTACTGCGTAGAACAAAATGACCTGCTGGTACCGCTGCGTTATCTCAACACACATCCGGGTGAAAGCGATGCTATTATCTGCGCTGCCCTGGAATCCATCTTCGATTTGCCGCGCGGCATCGCCTGCGGCATTGTCGATGACTGGGGACAGGAATTTATCACGCCTGCCATCCGCCGCTCGCTGATTAAAGCACGTCAGCTCAGCAATAACGATGTAGTTACCGCGCGTATCGACTGCCTGCTGGCAGGCAAGCATTTCGACATCGGCAAGTTCCTCAACAAACGCAAATAAGCAGACTGCTATGCAATGTTATTGCTTAGCTTAGACAGTTATTGCTAAGAAAAGCTTTCTCAACACATAACAAAACCGGTTTCCCTATCGGCTTAAAAGCCTGGGAAACCGGTTTTTTAGTATGCACTTATTTACTTTTAGCCACAATAGCCATGCGGATGGCCCTTATGCCACTTCCACGCAGTGCTGATAACCTCATCTACACTGCTGTGCTGCGGCTCCCAGCCCAGCTCCTCACGAATTTTAGCCGAAGAAGCAATGAGCACTGCGGGATCACCGGCACGACGCTCCTCCTCCACAACGGGGAAGTCAACACCGGTAACCTTTTTGGCACTGTCAATCATCTGGCGCACACTGAAGCCGTTTTCACTGCCCAGATTATACACACGGCTGCTGCCGCCGCTCAAAAGATGTTTGAGTGCCAGCACATGCGCCTTCGCCAAATCGCAGACATGAATATAATCACGCACACAGGTACCATCAGCCGTCGGATAATCGGTACCGAAGATAGAAACCTGCTTGCGCACGCCCTGCGCCGTTTTCAGAATCAGCGGAATCAGATGGCTTTCCGGGCTGTGGTCCTCGCCAATATCGCGCGTCGGAGAAGCACCGGCAGCGTTAAAATAACGCAAAGCTACATAACGCATATCATAGGCATGGTCATAATCTGCCAGCATGCCTTCAATCGCCAGCTTGGTACGGCCGTAAACGTTGGTCGGTGCCAGACGGCTGTCCTCGGTAATAGGCACTGCTTCCGGCTCACCGTAAACAGCTGCGGTAGAAGAAAATACCATGCGGTCCACACCGGCACCACGCATAGCCTCTAAAAGATGCAGGCTGCCTTCAACATTATTAAAATAATATTTCGCCGGGTCGGTCATAGATTCACCTACCAGACTGCTGGCAGCAAAATGAATTACCGCATCAATTTTAAACTGCTCTATAATGTGCTTGGCAAAGCGTACATCATGGATATCGCCTTCTACCAGCTGTACCTCGTCAGGCACTGCCGCCTCATGGCCGGTAGAAAAATTATCATAAACAATAGGAGTAAAGCCGCTCTTTTGCAGCTCCTCCACTACATGGGAGCCAATATAACCTGCTCCGCCGGTAACAAGGATATTCATTAATTATTTGCTCTCCTTTGCCACGATTCCCTGCAGATAGGTCAGGAACTTGTCACGCAGCTCAGGACGCTTCAGCGCCATTTCTACGGTTGCCTCCAGGAAGCCCTGCTTATCGCCTACGTCATAGCGACGGCCTACAAAATCATAAGCATACATCGGCTGCTCCTTGGCCAATACCTTAAGCGCATCGGTAAGCTGGATTTCATTACCACGACCGGGCTGAGTTTGCTCCAGAATCGGGAAAATTTCCGGTGTAATTACATAACGGCCCAAAACTGCCAGACGAGAGGGTGCTTCCTCTACCGCAGGCTTTTCTACCATATCGTTTACCTTGCAGGTGCGTGCTTCATCAGTAGGTTCACCGGCAACGATACCATAGGCAGAAACCTTCTCCAACGGCACCTCCTGCACACCTAAAACGCTGGCACCTGTTTTATCGTAAACATCAATCAGCTGCTTCAGTGCAGGCACCTGACTGTCAACAACATCATCGCCCAGCAGTACGGCAAAAGGTTCATCGCCCACAAAATGCTTAGCGCACAAAATAGCATGACCAAGTCCGCGCGGTTCCTTTTGGCGGATATAGTGAATGCGAATATCGGAAATTTTGCGTACCAGCTCCAGCTCCTTGGTTTTGCCGCTGGCCTCCAGGTTCAGCTCAAGCTCGATGCTGCGGTCGAAATGGTCCTCGATGGCACGCTTGCTGCGGCCGGTAATAATCAGGATATCCTCAATGCCGGAAGCAAGAGCTTCTTCGATAATATATTGAATGGTCGGTTTATCAACAATAGGCAGCATCTCCTTCGGAGTTGCTTTGGTTGCAGGCAGGAAGCGTGTGCCCAGGCCTGCTGCCGGAATAACAGCTTTACGCACAGGTTTAAACATTTTATCTTTTCTCCTTGTATATACTTAATTTATAAATCATAGTGACTCAGCAAGCGGTGCTTTACGGGAAGCATCTAAAATCAGGCTTCCTCGCCGCCGATTACTTCCAAAAGCTCTGCAGTCTTAGCCGCCAGCAGCTCCTTGTCACCCTTAGTTTCTACGTTCAAGCGCATTACAGGCTCTGTATTGGATACACGCACATTAAAGCGCCAGTTTTCATAGGCAACGCTCAGGCCGTCCAGATGGTCCTGCTCGCCATCAGCATATTTTTTGCCCAGCTCTGCCAGTACCGCTGCGGAATCTGCCACCTTGCGGTTGATTTCACCGCTGCAGGGATACATATCAACGCGCTCGCCTACCAGCTCGCTGAGCTTTTTGCCGCTGCGGCACATCAGCTCGGTAACCAGCAACCATGGAATCATACCGCTGTCGCAGCAGGAGAAATCGCGGAAATAATGATGCGCACTCATCTCGCCGCCGTACAGCACGTCATTGTTGCGCATGCATTCCTTCATAAAGGCATGGCCGCTCTTGCAGCGCACAGGCACACCGCCGTCACGCTGCAAAATAGCTTCCGTATTCCAGGTCAGGCGCGGGTCGAACATAATCTTCGCACCCGGCTCCTTGTGCAGGAAAACCTCCGCCAGCAGGCCGACAATGTAATAGCCTTCGATAAAATCTGCCTTCTCGTCAAAAAGGAAGCAGCGGTCGAAATCACCATCCCAGGCAATACCCAGATCAGCACCACTCTCGCGCACAACCTTGGCCGTAGCCTCACGATTTGGCAGCAGCAGCGGGTTAGGCACACCATTGGGGAAGGTGCCGTCAGGCGTTTCGTTCAGCGTAATAAACTCAAACGGCAAATGCTTAGCCAGCTCCTTCAAAATCGGGCCAGCACCACCATTGCCGGGGTTAGCAACAATCTTCATCGGTTTGAGCACACTCGTATCAACGTAAGTCAGCAAATGCTCAATATAAGCAGGCATAATATCCAGCTGCTCCAAGGCACCCATAGTCTTGCCTGCTACCACCTGATGTGCAAACGGCTTTGTAGTAGCAACCATCTCACCAATTTCCTTCAGACCAGTATCGCTGGAAACAGGACGCGCATCACGACGCACCAGCTTCATGCCATTGTATTCCTTAGGATTATGGCTGGCAGTAACCATAATACCGCCATCTGCTTTCAGATGCGCGGTAGCAAAATAAATCATTTCTGTACCACACTGGCCGATATCAATAACCTTGGTACCGCCATGGCGCAGTCCCTCCGTCAGCGCATCCACCAGTGCTCTGCCGCTCAAGCGGATATCATGGCCGACAACAACAGTTTCCGCAGCGAACATTGCCGAAAAAATTCGTCCCATACGGTAAGCCATTTCCTCATTAACCTCTGTAGGGTAAACGCCACGTACATCGTAAGCCTTAAAAGCCTTGTTCGTAACTTGCATTTGTCTATTCTCCTTTTTTATAGTGTATTTATCAAAATTTCATGCTTCAAGAACCATTTTATATTATTCTTCATGGACGAAAAAAATCCTGCCTGCATCGCAAACAGGATTTAAACGCTACAGCTTTGCTCCGCTCGAACGGATAACTTCTTCCGCCGCCTCGCCAAGATACCAACGGATAACGGAAAAGAACGGCAGCGTCACACCATTATAATCAGGCACCAGACAGATGGTTGCCAGCATTTCCAACACTTCATCCAACTCTCGGCCCTTACTAAGCTCATCACTTATCTGGTCCTCCAATGTATGAATTACCTCACGGCGCATGCGCATCAGACGTGGCGCGTTCAAGTTCAGCTCGCGGATGGTACTGCGCGCCTTACCCTGCAAATCTTTGGGGCAGGTGTCTTCGTCTACATACATCCGCCCGCTATGCTCCGCATAACGGAACAGACGGATTTTTCCGGGAATCTTCAGCGGATTGAGGATATAGTTTGTAATTTCACGCCCACCCTTGGGCACATCGCAGCTGCGGTCACGCTTCTGGCTGGAATAGCGCCACTCGGGATCAGGCACATAAGGCTGACTGCCGCCGTGACACACGCCCAACAGATTGCGCCAATCCAGATGATAGTTGTGCCCATGCTCCTGCGTAGCATTTTTCGGATAAAAATGCTCCACGCGGAAGTCATCAACCTCGCCTTCCTCCTCCGCCAGCTTAATGCCGACCTCACAATAGGCGCAAAGGCCGTGCTGATCGCGCAAAATTGCTTCCCGCACCTGTTTATAGCCCTTGCGGCAGCGACGGCGGAAATGCTCCCAGGTTTCCTCGGGATTATGCAGCCTGTACTGCCTGAGAAGCTCAGGTTCTTCCTTGCTTTTATAAACACGTTTCATGAGCGCCTCCTGCGGAACTGACGCATACGGATATCCATATCCGCACGCAGCAGAGCAGGCTCCTTGCCCTTGGACCATTTATCCAGCTTTTTGCGCAGCTCCAGCGCCTCCGGCGTATCCCAGGCATCCTCGCTCACCAGCTGCAGATAACGCTTTAAATCCTGCACAATCGGCAGAGCTTGCGGACGTGGGCTCACATTCTGGATATCCTGCAGCAGCTGATAGCTGTTGGCGCCCAAGGAAAAATCTACGTGGCGCACGCCTTCGAACTGCTTGCCCCAAGCCAATACACGTATGCTCTCTGCCGGCACGCTGCTAAGCACCTGCGCACTATGCGTAGTCACCACAAACTGCACCATCGGGAAGGTTTTCTGTAAATCCAGCAGTACCGTCTGCTGCCACAGCGGGTGCAGATGCATTTCTACCTCATCAATCAATACAAGTCCCGGTGTCTTGGTTACCGCATCCTCACGCAGCTGCGGATTCAGACGCGCCATGCGATAGGCCAGGTCAGCCACCATGCTGATAATACTGCGGAAGCCGTCGCTCAATTCATCTACCACCATTTCACCCATATCGGGATGACTGACAACAAAGCATTTCAGGCGATAATTATAATACAAATCACGCAGGCCGGTACTTTCCAGACACACGTCTACAGCGTTCTGAATCGCATTCTTCAGCATCACATTGCGCTTCACCTCTGCGCTGTACTGCTGCTCTGACTGCGCACACTTGGTAACGTACTCAAACCATTTTCCGAAGGTGCTGTAGGAAGAAGACGGCTCCAGACATTCCTCGTAGCCTACATTGCGTTCCATCAGCGATTTATGAAAATTTGTCATCAGCTTGCTGTCTACCCAAATGCGCTGAGTACCGTAATAGGCCAGCACCGGCAGCAGCCTGTTGCCGTTCTCCTTGGCATCGTGCGCCAATGCACAGCCACGTTCGCACAGCTCATCAGCATCATCCTCAGGCACATTACACTCCAGCAGGCGGCGGGTACAGGTAAGCTTTTTGCCGTAAACCTCACCCTCCAGCTTAATTTCTACCGGATAATGGCATTCCATGCCATCAATATGACGCATATCCTTTTTATAAACAGGCACACGCCGTACATCCTGGGGAGTAATTTGCCGGCCACTGGCATCAAAGCTGCGCAGATAGGGCTCCAGAGCAATTGCCAGCGCATCAAAAATCGCCGTCTTTCCCTTGCCGTTTTCACCTACAATAACTGTCAGCCTAGGTTCAAAATCAATATCAAGCTCATCGTAACAACGGAAATTCTTCAGCCTTAATCTTTCTATCTGCATAATCTGACCTCCGTTTCTGTATCTCTGCTTACATTATAGCATTATTTGCATCCCATACTAAGATTTTTTACAGTTTTATTATGATTTTTTTGTAGCAGGGTGTATAATAAATAAACATCATCAGCAATTACTTGGTACTTGCCAACAATTACGCAACCGAAAGGAAAAACTGTTTATGAATATATTTCTTCTGCTTACAATCGCCATGCTCATGATTATCCTCATGCTGCGTCGTCACATTCCCATCGGCCCCTGTATGCTCACCAGCGGTATTTTTATCTGGCTGATGAAAGCACCGGAGCTGCCGTATCTGGTGCAGGCATTACGCGAAACATTAACAATGCCGCGCACCTATGATATTCTTTTTGCCCTCTATTTTGTCATGTGCCTGGAAATCGAGCTGCGCACCAGCGGTGCACTGGCCGGTATGGTGCAGGCGCTGCAACGCATCTTTTCCAGCGCTAAGGTAACCCTGGCCGTGATGCCTGCCTTCTTAGGACTGCTGCCGTCATTGGGCGGCGCGCGCTTTTCTGCACCTATTGTAGAGGAAGCCAGCAAAAATCTGCCTATCGAACAGGAGCATAAAGCTGCCATCAATTTCTGGTTCCGCCATATCTTTGAATTTTCCAGCCCGATTATCCCCGGTATGATAATGGCCTGCAACATTGCCGGTGTCAGCTACAGTGAATTCATCCTGCATCTGGCCTGGCTTACCGTACTGGCCTTCTCCGCAGGCTGGTTTGTTCTCATCCGCCCCATCAAAGCGGAAAACAGTTATACCGAAAAAATTAATAATGATAGTCAGGGTACACAGGATTTATGGCTGGCGCTTTCGCCTGTCATTATCACCTTTATTCTCGTAGTATTCTGCGGCTTTAATGCCTCCGCCGGCATGGGCCTGGTCACAGCCTGCCTGTTTCTGGTACTTCGCTTTACTAAACGCGAGGTCGGCCTCAAGGATGTTGTCATCGGTGCGCTAGATATCAAAATGTTTCTCAATGTGCTCTGCATCCTCTACTTCATTCAAATCTTGACCGTCACCCATGTGCTGCAGGAAATCGTTGCTGCCTTTCAAAGCTCACCGCTGCCGGTGCCTGTCATCATCGCCTGCGTCAGCTTCATCATCGGCGTTCTCACCGGTATGTCGCAGGGACACGTGGCCATTGTCATGCCTATCGTCGCCGCTATGCAGACAGGCAGCCTGAACCTGGCCGGCGTTGCCATGGCCTTCGGTATTGCCGGACAGATGCTCACACCGACGCATATGTGTCTTGTTATCACAGTCGATTATTTTAAAGCCAATTTTTTCAAAACGCTTAAGCCGGTCCTGCTTTGCGAAATCATCATTCTGACTCTCTTTACAGCTTATACATATTTCACATGGTAAACTTTCAGTGCTTAATCAGCAGCAAGCAGTGTTCGGATTAGTCCTCAAAACACTGTCCGCCGCAGATTAAGCACTTTATTTTTATTATTTGCTTGCAGTAGCACAAAGATTAAGTGTATAATAATGTTATCTATTCTTAAATTTTGGAGGGGTGTTTGTGAATTATACAGAAATGGTAGTATTCATTATCTACCTGTTGTTCATGCTATCAATCGGCATCTGGTTCTTCTATAAAAATCGTCAGGGTGGTGAAAAAACCTACTTTCTCGGCGGCCGTCAGATGGGACCGTGGGTAACCGCTCTTTCTGCCGGTGCTTCTGATATGAGCGCCTGGGTGCTCATGGGCTTGCCGACATCTATCTACGCTCTCGGCCTCGGTCAGGCCTGGATCAGTATCGGCCTGCTCACCGGCTATTCCTTAAGCTGGATTTTTCAGGCTCCGCGCCTGCGTCGTTTTTCCATTGTGGCCAACGATGCCATCACTATTCCGCAGTACCTCAGCAACCGCTTTTTATCTAAGTCCCACGTGTTGCAGGTAATCTGTGCAATCGTCTTTCTCATTGCCTACACTATTTATTCCGCTTCCAGCATCAAGGCTTGCGGTACTTTGTTCAACACCGTTATCGGCATTGATCAGACCTACACCATGTATGTGGCAGCCTTTATCATCATCGGCTATACCTTCTTAGGCGGTTTTTCCGCTGTTTGCTGGACCGACTTCTATCAAGGCCTGATGATTTTAGGTTCTCTGCTGATTGCACCTATCTTCGCAGTATCCTTAATCAATCCGCAGGCTGTTGCCGGCATTCCGCCCGATTACTGGAATCCGGTTGCCAAAACCTCTGATATTATCTCCGGCTTCGGCTGGGGTCTGGGCTACTTCGGTATGCCGCATATCATCATCCGCTTCATGTCCCTCAAATCCCAGAAGGAAATGAAGAAATCCGCTGTTATCGCTATCAGCTGGACCGCCCTCATCTGCTTCTTCGCTACCATGGTAGGCGTAGTAGGCCGTATGTATCTGGGCATGGATGAAAACATCAACCAAAACTCTCTGGTATTCATCGCCATGGTTCGCAGCATTTTCCCGGCTCTGATGAGCGGTATCCTGCTCTCCGGCGTATTGGCAGCTTCCATGAGTACTGCTTCCAGTCAGCTGCTCGCTTCCGCTTCTGCCTTTGCCAGCGACGTTTATAAGCCTGTAATCCGTAAATACCAGTCCGGTGACAAGGAAATGCTTTGGGCAGGCCGCATCGTCGTACTCGTTATCTCCTTCGTTGCTCTGCTTATTGCCGATTCTCCGCGTGCAGGCAGCATTATGGAGCTTGTTGCCAACGCCTGGGGCGTATTCGGTGCAGCCTTCGGTTCTGCTATCATGCTCAGCCTTTTCTGGCGCGGCTTCACCTTCCAGGGTGCGGTAGCCTGCATCATCGTCGGTGCTGTTGTCGATATCGGCTGGTACCTGACTATGGCAGCCTCCACCGGCATCTACGAAATTATCCCCGGCTTTTTTGCCAGCCTTGTAGCAGGCGTCATTGTTTCCCTGCTCAGCGGCGGTCCTTCCAAGGATGTTGCTGAACTTTATGATAAAGCCACCAACTACGTTGAGGAATAATTGTAAAGCCTAAAAAATCAGCCAAATAAGAAAGTCCGATTTGTCAGCACAGACGAATCGGACTTTTTATATTCTCAGCAAAAATTCAAGCTAATTTTACTCAACGAAGCAAAAGCATAGCATTTTCCTATCAATCATATTATAATAAAAGTGACCAATAAATTTGCTGAATACATTATGTAAGGAGGTTCTGCCATGCGTACTTTTCTGCCATTAGCC
The DNA here is from genome assembly GCF_017968825.1 of Phascolarctobacterium sp. Marseille-Q4147. Classification (NCBI taxonomy): domain Bacteria; kingdom Bacillati; phylum Bacillota; class Negativicutes; order Acidaminococcales; family Acidaminococcaceae; genus Phascolarctobacterium; species Phascolarctobacterium sp. Marseille-Q4147. Next base: position 704,824 of record NZ_CP072874.1, read on the forward strand.
TTTTGGTACTGGCTTTATAACCAGCTCTTCTTCTTTTTGGGGGCATTAGGATTTTTTGTAATTCATTTTCTTGTTGCTTTCATTGGCTTCGGCGGCATGGATACACTTGCCAGCGGCATTCTGATAACACTTTATGCCTTAATCCTCTATAAGCTTTTCGGGCGCTTTCTTTGGCGCAACAGGCTACAGCAATATAATTTTAGCAGTACACAGCTGCTTTTTGCCTCATTGCTGCCGCTGATTTTAGGCAGCGTCGTTCTCACCGCCAGCTTTGCCATAGCAGACGGCAAAATCTACAACACCATGACCGCTATGCCTGTGCTTGCGGCGATTAACCTCAGCCTATCCTATCTGCCGCTCGCCAAAAGCGTCTGGACTATGCTTATTTTAGGCAGCATCTTCAACATCTTCACCATCACCTGCTTCTGGCGCTACTGCCGCAAATATCTGCAGCAGGAAATTCCCTGGCTGAAGCTGTTCACAATAATAGCTATCTGTCTGGCAGTCTGCACCATCATTATTTACAGCATAACCATTATGTATCTGCCTGATGACAAAGCAGGAGGATGAGATAGTCAAAATTTTATCATCATTAATCCAAACATCTTATGAAATTTTTGCAAATATACCTCTAACCATATTTTCTATGATATAATAAGTCTAACATACAAATTTAATACTGTTGTCGTTCTCTTAGGAGTATTGTAGTACCATCTGCAATACTCCTTTTTTAATAGCATCATCAATACGTATTGTTTTTATACGTGTTAAATGATAAAATTATGAAAGGAGCAATATCATGAAATTTAAAGAACTGGAAAAGCTACTAAAAAAAGCCGGTTGGACATTATATTCGACCAGAGGCTCCCACTTTTATTACGTACATCCACGCCAGCCTAATAAAGTAACTGTTCCTAACCATAAGGGAGATATTCCCATAGGCACAGTTAAAGCTATTTTCAAACAAGCCGGTTTAGATTTTCAGAAAGGGTGATTTTATGTTATCAATGTATCCTGCGTGCTTTTATAAAGAAAAAGACGGACAATACACCGTAATTTTCCCAGACCTTAACCACCTGGCAACCTGTGGTACGGATTTACAAGATGCTATGAAAATGGCAACAGACTGCCTTGCCGGCTTTCTTTACGAAGCAAAGCTCAGCAATGAAGCTGTTCCGGAACCATCTGAATTAAACACTATTGACGTTAACGAAGAATATAGCGATTACGCAGAAGCCTTTGTTAATATAGTAAGTGTTGATGTAGAAGCATATGCCAAAGAGCACTTTACCAAAGCAGTCAAAAAAACTCTCACCATCCCTAAATGGTTAAATGATGCGGCGATTGCCAAGAAGCTTAACTTCTCCAAAATTTTACAGGATGCTCTCAAGCACGAGCTCAATATCGGATAAAGCAAAAATCACAACCGGTTACATATATAACCGATTGTGATTTTTTATTATAGCTTCAATATTTACTTGCCGGCAATTTTACCGTAGCATTCCGGTCTGCGGTCGCGGAACAGACCCCAGCTCAGTCTGTCCTCAGCCAAAGCTGCCAGATCATACTCCGCATAAAGAATTTCTTCCTTATCGCGCGATGCATCCTGTACAAGCTCGCCGGTGCCATCGGTCATGAAGGAAGAGCCGTAAAACAGCAGCGAGGACTGTTGGCCTGCATTGCCTTCGCAGGGCTCCACAGTTTCCAGACCGATGCGGTTTGCTGCTACCACAGGCATCAGGTTAGCTGCGCTATGGCCTTGCATAACACGACGCCAATGCGGCATGCTGTCGCAGTCTAAGATAGGCTCGGAGCCAATCGCCGTAGGATAGAACAAAAGCTCTGCTCCGTTCAGCGCCAGGCAGCGTGCTGTCTCAGGGAACCACTGATCCCAGCAGATACCGATACCGACACGGCCATACTTGGTATTGAAAACCGTAAAGCCGCTGTTACCCGGTTTAAAGTAAAATTTTTCCTGATAAAAATGGTCGTCAGGAATATGTGTTTTGCGATAAACACCTAAAATCTCACCGTTGGCATCAATGCAGGCGATGGAATTATATAATTCGTTGACATCACGCTCAAAGAAGCTGATAGGCAGAACGATATTCAGCTCCTTCGCCAAACGCTTACCCATCTGCACCGCAGGATTTTCTTCCGTAGGCAGTGCATACTGATAGAAATCATAGCGACGCTGCTGGCAGAAATACGGACGCTCCCACAACTCCGGCAGCAGAATAATCTGCGCACCGTTCGCTGCAGCTTCACGCACCAGTGCTTCAGCGTGCTGCAAATTTTCTTCTACGGTCGGCGCACAGCGCATCTGCACTGCTGCCACCTTTACCTTGCTCATAAGCACACTCCCTTCGGAATTTGCTGTGTAATGCAGTGAATATTACCGCCACCGGTCAAAATTGCCCGCGCCGGTATCTGCACTACCTTACGCTCCGGACAGAGCTTGGCAAGAATTTCCGCAGCCAGCGCATCGCTGGCCGCATTCTCCCCGCCAAAGGCAGGCACTACAACACTGTCATTACTGAAATAAAAGTTTACATACGAAGCCGCCAGACGTTCACCGGCCTCGCGCATATCCTCACCCTCAACAAAGTCGAAGCCTGCTACCTCGTCCTCTGTGATGCACACCGGCACCGCAGGCACAGGCAGCTTATGCACGATGAGCTTGCGCCCCTTGGCATCCGTCAGCTGCTCCAAAGCATCCAGGCTTGCCTTGCTCAAAGCATACTGCGGATCAGCTTCGTTATCTGTCCACGCCAGCACCACCTCACCCGGACGGATAAAGGCACAGACATTATCTACATGCTCGTTTGTTTCATCGTTATAAATACCGCGCGGAATCCACAAAACCTTCTCTACGCCCAGGTAAGTCTTGAGCTTTTGCTCAATCTGCTCCTTAGACAGGTCAGGATTGCGTCCTGCGCTCAAAAGGCAGGCTTCTGTTACCAATGCCGTACCCTCGCCATCACAGTGAATAGAACCGCCTTCCAGCACAAAGGGAACAGCATCATACAGCGCAGCTCCATAATGCTCCGCGAACTTTTCCGCAAAAGCATCGTCCTGCTCATAATCGGGATACAGGCCGTCTACCTCGCCGCCCCAGGCGTTAAAGCGCCAGTTCACACCACGCAGCTCACGTCCCTGTGCACCGTCGCGCACAACAAACGTCGGACCGATGTCACGCGCCCAGCTGTCGTCTGTTTCCATAGCGACCAGCTCAACGTTGGCGACACCCGCAAGATATTCCTGCGCCACGGCAAAGTGCTTAGCACCGCAGATAACATAAACCTTTTCGCTCGCCGCAATCGCCTTAATCACAGCCGTAAACGCTTCGCAGGCCGCCACTGCGCCGAAGCTCCAGGAGCCGGGACGCTGCGGCCACACGATAATGCAGCCGTCGTGCAGTTCGTATTCGCCGGGCATATGAAAGCCATCGGCAGCGGGAGTAAAGCTTTTCTCTAACATCATGACAAACGTCCTTTAAAATCTTCATAACCGAAACGGCGCACCAGCTCCGTAGTACCGTCCTTGTGCAGCAGCACAATATCAGGCAGCGGAATGCCGTTAAAGGTATTATTTTTAACCATGGAATAAATCGCCATATCCTCAAAAATCAGCTTATCGCCAACCTTGATTTCCTTGTCAAAGCTGTAATCGCCAATCACATCACCGGCCAGACAGGTCATCGAAGATAAACGGTATTTATATTGCTTTTCGTCAGCCTCATAGCCGCCGCGCAGAGGCGGACAGTAAGGCATCTCCAGCACGTCAGGCATATGGCAGGCAGCCGATGCATCAAGGATAAGAATATCCAGACCGTTATGCACAATATCCAGCACCTCGGTCACAAGATAACCGGCATTGAGTGCCACAGCCTCACCGGGCTCCAGATATACCTCAACATGATAGGTATTACGAATATATTTCACTAAATCAATCAGCGCTTCCACATCATAATCACTGCGCGTAATATGATGACCACCGCCCAAATTCAGCCATTTAAGCTGTGCAAAATACTTGCTGAACTTCGCTTCGAAGGCCTTCCAGGTCGTCAGCAGATCATCAGCATTCTGCTCACACAGCGTATGGAAATGCAAACCTTCGATTTCCGGCGGCAAAACCTCCGGGAAGTTCGCCAGTGTTACGCCCAAGCGCGAGCCATAGGCACAGGGATCATAAATTGCATGCTCGCCCTCCTGCGTCGAGCATTCCGGGTTCACGCGGATACCCACGCTCACACCGGCCTGAGTGCAAACAGCCTTATGCTTTTCAAACTGCGCAAAGCTGTTGAAAATAATATGGTCGCAGATTTGCACCAGCTCCTGCATATCCTGCTCCTTAAAGGCAGGCGCAAAAACATGGTTCTCCTTACCCATCTCCTCATGACCGAGGCGCGCTTCATAAATGCCGCTTGCCGTCGTGCCTGCCAGATATTCGCCCATCAGCGGATACAGGCGGAACATAGAAAAGCATTTCTGCGCCAGCAGAATATGCGCACCGCTTGCACGTTGCACATGCTGCAAAAGACGCAGATTATTCAGCAGCTTAGCCTCATCAACCACATAGCAGGGAGTCGGCAGCGCCTTCAGCGCCGCCTCCTCACGCTCTGCACGTAAATTCTTCTGCAAATCAGCCAAACGGGAAGCCCCTTCAGCCTTGTCGACAACATATGCCGGCATTACAGTTTCCTTAGCGTCCGTCATCTTATTCTACCGTAGCCGGGTTTTCGTCAACAACCCACGGCAGGCCGAACTTGTTCAGCATATCCATGTACGGATCCGGATCGAATTCTTCCACATTGAATACGCCCTTGCCCTGCCATTGCTTGGTAATAACCAGAGCAGTACCGATCATTGCAGGAACGCCGGTGGTGTAGCTGATAGCCTGAGAGCCGACCTCTTTGTAGCATTCCTGATGGTCGCAGACATTATAAATATAAATGGTCTTTTTCTTGCCATCTTTGGTACCGGTGAAGATACAGCCTATGTTGGTTTTGCCTACGGTGCGAGGACCGAGGGAAGCAGGATCCGGCAGCAGTGCTTTGAGGAACTGAATAGGCACGATTTCCTTGCCTTCATAGTTAATCGGCTTGGTAGACAGCATGCCAACGTTCTCCAAGCACTTCATATGTGTCAGATAGCTTTGGCCGAAGGTCATGAAGAAGCGGATACGTTTTACGCCAGGGATATTCTTAGCCAGAGATTCAATTTCCTCATGGTGCAGCAGATACATATCCTTCATGCCAACCTCAGGGAAATCATACTCGCGTTTAATAGCCATTGCCGGGATTTCTACCCAATGACCGTTTTCCCAATAGGAACCGGGAGCAGAAACCTCACGCAGGTTAATTTCGGGGTTGAAGTTGGTAGCGAACGGATAACCGTGGTCGCCGCCGTTGCAGTCCAGAATATCAATAGTTTCGATTTCATCAAAATAATGCTTCAGTGCATAAGCAGAGAAAACACTGGTAACACCGGGATCAAAGCCGGTGCCGAGCAGAGCCATAATGCCGGCCTGCTCAAATTTTTCTTTATAAGCCCATTGCCAGGAATAATCGAAGTAAGCAGAGAAGCCCTCTTCCTTGCAGCGCTTGTCATAAACTGCACGCCATGCGGGATCGTCAATGTTTTCCGGCTCATAGTTAGCGGTATCAATGTAATCAACCTTGCATTCCAGGCAGGCATCCATAATAGTCAGGTCCTGATAAGGCAGAGCAACATTCAGCACTGCGTCCGGCTGGTAAGCATTAATCAGCTGTACAAGCTGTTCCTTGCTGTCAGCGTCAACCTGTGCTGTAGTAATCACAGTAGAGGTCGTAGGCTGCAGCTTTTCTTTAACTGCATCACATTTGGACTTCGTACGGCTGGCAATACACAGCTCGGTGAACACATCACTGTTTTGGCAGCATTTTGCGATAGCTACGCCGGCAACACCGCCGCAGCCGATTACTAATAATTTACTCATAATTCAAATCATCTCCTGTTCATAAATTAAATAAATTATCTTTCTTCTTCCTCAAGCATATCTTCAACATACTTCGGCAGCATAAACGCTCCCTTATGCAGATGCTCGGAATAATACCATGTTTTAATACCACGCTCCAGCCATTTCTTAGCATCAAAATCCTTCAGCGGATGATACTTCTTGGAAGCGAAGCCGAACAGCCAGTAGCCGGAAGGACAGGTAGGAATATGCGCCTGATATACACGGCTGATGGGGAAGCTGTGACTGGCCTTACGGTGCATGGCGCGGCAGGTTTCCTCGTCCTCATCGTAGAAGGGACTGCCATGCTGATAAACCATGATGCCGTCCTCTTTGAGCGCACGGAAGCAGTTACCGTAGAATTCCTTGGTAAACAGGCCCGCTGCATGACCTAAGGGATCGATAGCATCGCTGATAATCAAATCGTATTCATCAACCTTGGTACGCAAAAAGCGCAGACCGTTAGCGTTGAAAACAGTTACGCGCGGATCATCAAGACCGCAGGCGTTGTCGGGAAAATAGTCGCGACAGACATCAATAAAAACATGGTCTGTTTCTACTACGTCGATTTCCTCTATTTCATCATAATGCGTCAGCTCGCGCGCTACACCGCCGTCGCCGCCGCCGATTACCAGTACCTTGCGCACATGCGGATGCACTGCCATAGGCACATGGACAATCATTTCGTCATAAACAAATTCGTCCTTTTCCGAAAAGACTATGGTACCGTCACAACTGATAAAGCGACCGAATTCCTTAGATTCAAAAACGTCTATTCTTTGGAAATCCGTATCCGCACCGAAAAGCTGCTTTTCGATTTTGATATCCAGCTTCACATCTTCTGTATGATAGTCAGAAAACCATAGCTCCATTTAATCACGTCCTTTATACTAATACATTGATATTATTAACATCCGGATCCTCAGGTCCCTGCATGGAGCAACCCTTTTCCTTGGCATAAATAATATAATCGATAATATCCTTGGTGATAACCTCACCCGGTGCCAGAATAGGAATTCCCGGCGGGTAGCACATTACAAACTCACTGCAGATGCGTCCCGCAGTTTCTCGTATAGGCAAAGATTCGTCCTTGGCATAAAAAGCCTTCTGCGGCGAAACAACAACCTTAGGCGCGATATATTCGGTATTGAGCATCTGCGACGGATCCTTGGAATACAGGCGCTTGATATCTGCCAAAGCACCCACAAGTCGTTCAATATCCTGAATACGGTCACCGATAGAAATATAAGCCAGAATATTAGCTATATCACCAAACTCAATCTGGATATCATATTCATCGCGCAGCAAATCATAAACCTCGATGCCTGCAAGACCGATATCACGCGTATAGACCGAAAGCTTGGTAACATCAAAATCATAAATACTGCTGCCGTTTTTCAGCTCGCGTCCGTAAGCATAGAAGCCGCCGATAGAATTGATTTCCTCACGGGCATATTCCGCCATCTCCTGCACCTTGCCGAAGGATGCCTCGCCGCGCATATACAGGTTACGGCGTGAAATATCCAGGCTGGAAAGCAGAAGATACGAAGCACTGGTAGTCTGCGTCAGATTGATAATCTGGCTTACATACTCCCAGTTGACATTAGGCCCTGTCAGCAAAAGACTGCTCTGCGTCAGACTGCCACCTGATTTATGCATAGAAACAGATGCCATGTCAGCACCGGCCGCCATCGCATTAACAGGCATATTTTTTCCGAAATAAAAATGTGTACCGTGCGCCTCGTCCACCAGGCAGAGCATGTTATGCTCATGCGCCAGCTTGACGATAGAACGCAAATCCGAACAGATACCATAATAAGTAGGATTGTTTACGAGCACTGCCGTAGCATCGGGATTTGCCTTAATTGCCTTAGCTACCTCGCCGATCTCCATCCCCAGAGAAATCCCCAGCTTACTGTCAACCTGCGGATTGATATAAACCGGAATCGCGCCATTAAGTACGAGCGCGTTAATCACACTTTTGTGTACATTGCGCGGCAGGATAATTTTATCGCCTGCCTTACAGGAGGACAAGACCATGCTTTGCACGGACGAGGTCGTACCCCCTACCATAAAGAATGCGTGTGCCGCACCGAAGGCCTCTGCTGCCAGCTCCTCTGCGTCACGGATTACCGAAACAGGATGGCAGAGATTATCAAGAGGCTTCATAGAGTTAACATCCAGGTTTACGCATTTTTCTCCCAGCAGCTCGCGAAGCTCCGGGTTGCCACGACCGCGCTTATGACCTGGTACATCAAATGGTACAACGCGTTTTTTACGAAAACGCTCCAGTGCCTCGTACACCGGAGCAGAAGTTTGTGATAAATTTCCCATTTTCTTCTCCAAAGCATAAAAAAATAAAAGGACAGATGATATTTTCTTCTGTCCCTTTATCGTAACATTTTTAACCTGTTTCAGCAAGAGTTTTAAGTGCAACTAAGCAAAATCTTAGCCAATTCAGTTTATCTCATCGTTGGCAAATTTTACAAAATCATTAATTCCCAGTCCCGGAGCCACCATCGGGAGTACCATATTTTTAGGATTAACGCAAACCTCTATAAGGTAAGGCTTCCTGTTTTCCCACGCCTTGGTCACTGCCTGAGCCAAAGCCTCCGGCGTATCCGCATGCTCACCTTCAATTCCGAAGGCAGCAGCATATTTTACAAAATCAACATAGCCCGGCAGCTCGCAGGCCGTAAAGCGTTTGGCAAACTGCACCGTCTGCAGCTGGCGTATCATTCCCAGTCCGCTGTTATTGAACACTATAGCGATAACAGGCACATTATTGCTTGCAATAGTAAAAAGCTCGCTGCCTGTCATCTTAAAGCCGCCGTCACCGCTTATACTGATGACACGGCTCTGCGGACGCGCCAGCTGTGCGCCCAACGCAGCAGGCAGACCGAATCCCATCGTTCCCAATCCGCCGCTTGTCAGCCACTGGCGGGCAAACTGTATCTTCAAATGCTGCGCTGCCCACATCTGATGCTGGCCTACGTCCGTAGTAATAATATAATCCTTGTCCTTGAGCACCGGATTCAATGCTTTAAAAAACTTGGGCGCCTCCTCGTTTCCAAAATCATCGTCCATCCCCGGCCAGGAGTTTATTTTGTCCCACCACGAGCTCAAATCGTGCGGCTGCGCTGCCTTTTTCAACGCATTCAGCGTTGCCACCATATCTCCAGTGATGCCTATGCCCGAATCAATATTTTTATCTACCTCAGCAGGGTCAATATCCAAATGGATAATAAGCTTGTTGGCACTATAGCTGCTGCGCTCGCCCGTAACGCGGTCATTAAAGCGGCTGCCGACAGCCAAAATCAGGTCAGCTTCCTTAACGGCATTATTGGCACGTTCATGTCCATGCAGGCCTGTCATTCCCAAAAACAGCTGTCGGTAGGCACTAATCGCACCAAGCCCCATCAACGTGCTGACAACCGGAATATGCAGCTTTTCACACAAATGCATGGCATCATATTCTGCATTGGCATTGATAACGCCACCGCCGACCAGCATTACCGGGCGCTGTGCCTTGTTGATAGCCGCTGCGGCCGCTGCCACACGCTCAGCATCAGGCTCCAACGGCTGCAGCTCCGCCAGACTGGCTTCCTCAAAATCTATCAGCGCCGTCTGCACATCGCGCGGCACGTCTACCAACACCGGTCCCGGGCGTCCTTCACGCGCCAGCTGGAAGGCAAGTCGCAATGTCTGCGCCAGGTTTTCCGGCTTTTTAACTAAAAAATTATGCTTGGTAATAGGCATTGTAATACCGGTGATATCTACCTCCTGGAACGCGTCATGGCCGATAAGCGCCCTGTTTACCTGACCTGTAACGGCCACCACCGGTACGGAATCCAAAAATGCCGTTGCCAGGCCTGTGACCAGGTTGGTTGCACCGGGACCTGATGTAGCTATACACACGCCCACCTTACCTGAAGCACGCGCAAAGCCGTCTGCCGCATGCGCAGCACCCTGCTCATGCGCCGTTAATATATGTTGTATCGGACTTTGCCGTAATGCATCATAAAAAGGGAGAATCGCACCCCCGGGATATCCGAAAACCGTTGTTACCCCTTCTTCTGCCAGTATTCTGCACATAATCTCTGCGCCGCTTAACTGCATACGCTCACTTCCTTCCGCAAATCTATCTCTTATATTGCCGCATGACCATCATCCAGCGGCGGCCATTCAAAACGTGATTTCTCCACAGCCAGCGACGTATCACCGCGCTCTAAAGCAACAAGGCCGGTCTGTACCATTTCGGTTACGCCGTACGGGCGCATGACATCAACAAAAGCCCGCAGCTTTCCTTCATCACCTGTAGCAACAAATATCAGTGACTCACCGGTTACATCCACAGCATGCGCACGGAACACTTCCGCCAGCTGCAACAGCTCCGGACGCTTATTTCCGGCCTTTACCTTAACCAGAATCATGCTGCGGGTAGCACTGGATTTAGGAGGCAGTACCTTGACACGTTCTACCTCAACCAGCTTCGCCAGCTGTTTGGTAACCTGGATAATGGTCGGCTCGTCAGCCTCCATCGTCACTGTCATACGTGAGAACTCCGGATTTTGCGTCGTGCCTACAGCCAAGCTGTCAATATTGAAGCCACGACGTGAAAACATGCCTGCTACACGCATCAGTACGCCAGGCTGATTACGTACAACAATCGATAAAATCTGCTCCATATCTTTCCCTCCTGCAATAACATGTCTACAGTTCTGATGCTCTTACAAATCTGTCAGGCTTGCCGGCATCATCTAATCAGTGTTTTTTTATTATTTCAGCAAGCAGTTTTTTTGTCAACAGAAAGTGTAATATTTGTAAATTATTTTTCGATTGCAGCTTATTAGTGTAAACACTATTACAGATTTCAGTGTACAAAAAAGCTCACGCAGCTATTGCTACGTGAGCAGTAAAACCTCCAACAGCATTCTTTTGTTTAACAGTTGAAGCATATAATCAAAAAGCTCACGTGACCATTCCACGTGAGCCTGATTTATAAGGTACAACTCGTTTTTTACGAAAACGCTACAGTGCCTCGTACACCGGAGCAGAAGTTTGTGATAAATTTCCCATGTTCTTCTCCAAAGCATAAAAAATTAAAAATTCAGCAAGAGTTTTAAGAGCAACTGAGCAAAATCTTAGCCATTTTAGTTTATCTCATCGTTGGCGAATTTTGACAAAATTTTTCATAGCTACTCTCAGAGCTCACAGCACTGGAAGCATATGTAAAAAATCTGGCTGAACTTACAGAAACTAGAGATAACTGTATATTTATCAATTCCATACTGTTACTGTGCAACACGTTAATCATGATATTCTATAAGTAGTTTTCTAAATATATTTCATTAACCTTTATCTTCATACATAGCAATACCTGTTTTCATTTTTTATTCTCGGTATATCTGCATTTTGGGTAATTTGAACAACCATAAAATTCGTGTCCGGCCAGCGCCCCCTTTTTCGCCACACGCAATACTAACTTGCTACCACACCTAGGACACACTTTATTCTGCTGAAGCCTTCGCAAATTCATTCTCTCTTGCAGATTTTTTATATGTTCCTGCTTTTGCTCTTCTGTCAACTGTGTATATGGATATAGCAAATCGTAGTACTTATTAATTTTTTCTTGATTAAATATAGTTTTGTTCGTATATTTCTGTATACTAGCAGCTAATTGAAATTGTTGAGTCAATATAACATCATCACTAAAAATAGTTACATCTTTAAATTCGCATCTATCCGAAAACACTATTACTGAATAAATTTTTCCATCAAACAATCCTAATTTTTTTCGCAAGTATTTTATGTGTGTTCTATTCTGCCAAACAGGATTATAAAAACGCTCTTTTTGTGCAGAATAACCTTCGCCTAATAAAGATTGTGTCCACCATGCATTCCGTTCATTCCCGAAAATCCAACCACCATAATTTTTGCTTTCAAATACATATATTCCACTATGATGTATCATTATTGCATCAATCTCAGTCGTTTCTTTGTTTTCCATCGGCAGATAGCAATTAAACAAAAAACTCGCTCCATCCATCTCATAATGAAATAATGATTTATAAATCTTATATTCGCCATTCTTACCTTTATCAAATTCTACATCCCAAAATGAATTTTTTGTTATTTTTCGATACTGAGATTTATTGTACTTGTCTACTTCTCTGGCACTATGTATACAATAAAGAATTATACACGCTAAAAAAATAATGAAAACTATCGACATGCTTAACCAATCCTCAATATAAAAATTTAATCACAATATTAGTTTATCACTATCATTTCTACTCGGTCAATTCATTATTTATTTCCAAGATAGCATTGTTCAAGAATCATTAGAATAAACCTAAAGGCAAACTATAATCAAAAAGCTCACGTGACCATTCCACGTGAGCCTGATTTATAAGGTTGGTGCGAGTGACAGGAATCGAACCTGCACGCCGAAAGGCGCTAGATCCTAAGTCTAGTGCGTCTGCCAGTTCCGCCACACTCGCATATGAAATATTATATCATAACAAGAACATCTATGGCAACTGTCCATGTAAACAAAAAGCCGTCCTTCTTTCGAAGAACGGCCTTAAATTCGTGGTGATCCACCCGAGACTCGAACTCGGGACACCCTGATTAAAAGTCAGGTGCTCTACCAACTGAGCTAGTGGATCATTGGCTGGGGCGGCTGGACTCGAACCAACGCATGCGGGAGTCAAAGTCCCGTGCCTTACCGACTTGGCTACGCCCCAAGCTTATTAGTGGTTATTCAGATTTATCCAAATCTGAAAAGGTGGGGTGACTGGTGGGAGTCGAACCCACGCGTAACGGAGCCACAATCCGCCGTGTTAACCACTTCACCACAGCCACCATCTTGTTTCCAAGCTGAATAGCTTGGCGACGAATAGTATTATACTATATTCCCGGCACTGCGTCAATAGGAAAATTTAATTTTTATAAAAATTTTTACGGCAATCACCGGACATAGTCAAAAATTGCTTTGCAGCAGTTAATCAGCGGCGGGCAATAACTTCAATTTCTACATGAGCGCCTTTAGGCAGAGCTGCTACCTGTACAAAGGAGCGTGCCGGCGGCTCAATCTTAAAGGTTTTTGCATAAACAGCATTAATAGCATCAAAATTCTTGATGTCATCTACAAAAATAGTAGTTTTTACAACATCCATGAATCTGAAGCGTGCTTCCGTCAGGATAGCCTCAATATTGTCTAAAACCTGCTGAGTTTCAGCTTCGATAGAGCTTTGAACCATTTCACCTGTTTCCGGATTGATAGCAATCTGACCGGATACAAACAGAATAGAACCTGCTAATACAGCTTGAGAATAAGGACCTAAAGCTTTGGGTGCATTTGTTGTTGCAATAACTTCCATGATTAAAGTCTCCTTTGCTTCTTTTTTATTTACGGGCAAAGTATTTTTTCGCCCACTCTATAGCCGAAGGCGTTGCGGCCATACCGCCGCCTGCGGTTTCCTTCAAAGCACAGGGAAGTGCATCCCCCACGCTCTTCATGGCATCAATTGCTTCATCAGCATTAATAAAGCTGCTGATTCCGGCCAACGCCAGTTCAGCTGCCAACAGTGCCTGCAAAGCACAGGCTCCATTACGTTTAATGCATGGTACCTCTACAAGGCCTGCTACTGGATCGCAGACAAGGCCCAACACGTTTTTAAAAACAACCGCTACTGCCGTACCTACCTGCTGCGGTGTGCCGCCAAGCATAGAAACCGCAGCACCTGCTGCCATCGCCGCAGCACTGCCGCATTCTGCCTGACAGCCACCCATAGCGCCTGCCAGAGAAGCGCGCTCGTTGATTACCATACCGATACTTCCGGCAACCACCATACCGCGCTGCAAGGTTGCAGCATCCAGTCCGCAGTGCTTTTTCAGTGCGAAGAATACTCCCGGAAGTACGCCGCTGGCACCTGCTGTAGGAGCAGCAACTATACGTCCCATAGCCGCGTTGCATTCACCAACTGCTGTAGCATAGATAACGGCATCTAAGGCCTTCTCGCCCAAAAGATTGATAAAGCCTTCAGCACCTGCAGCTGCAGCCAGCTTTTTGGCATCGCCGCCGGTCAGACCACTATGCGAACGGACACCGGTTAAACCATGCTCTACTGATTTCTCCATGACATCCAACATTTCCTGCATTTTCGCCAGCAAATCTTCCTGACTGCATTCCAGCTCGCGCATATTGTAATCTATGAGAAATTCGTCTAACGGCTGCTGCCAAGCAACAGCCTCTTTAATCCAGCTGTTCAAAGACAGCATTTCTTTTTTCATGCTGCACCCCTTACAAAACACTGGCGATAAAACGCACCGATTCTATCTGCTGCAGCGCGCTGATAAGATTGATAATCTCCTGCGGCACTGCCTCATCACATTCAATAACCATAGATGCCATACCGCCCTTATCGCTGCGGAACAGGCGCATCGTAGCGATATTTACACCGGCATTAGCCAAGGTACTGGTAACCAGCGCAATAACACCTCTTGTATCAATATGCACTGTCAAAATAGCAGGCAGGCGTCCAGTGAGCTCTACAGGGAACCCGTCAATTTCCGTAACCTGTACCTGACCGCCGCCAACAGAAGAACCGACGATATCACAACGGGCACCATTTTCTGCAGTCAGCTTAAAAAGCACAGTGTTGGGATGAGCCTTATTGCCCAAATCAATTTTATGATAGGAATATTCCAGGCCGTTTTTCTCCGCAAAGCTGCCAGCCTGCGGAATGCGTTCATCATCCGGCAGCCAGCCCATCAAACCGGCAAGCAGCGCCATATCTGTGCCGTGTCCCTTATAGGTTTCGGCAAAGGAGCCATGCAGATAAATTTCTGCCTTTACCGGCTTAGCGCCAAGAATACTGGCAGCCAAAAGTCCCAGACGAACAGCACCGGCAGTATGCGAACTGGAAGGACCAATCATCACCGGTCCGATAATATCCAAAATACTCATAAAGCACCTCTATTCATCACTGGCCAGCGAACGATGTGCCAATCCGACACACAGCTCATTGAGGTTCAGCACGCCAACACCCATATAAATAGCAACACAAAGATGCTCTCCGGCGCGGGCAATACCTATTTTGCCGCCGACATTAAAGCCAAAGGCCTTAACCTTTACCTGCTCCAAAGCTTCGTGCGCCGCCCCAGCCACAGCACCCGCACCCACATGAGATTCGGTTACAAGTCCCTGACGCTGCGCAGCCACTACGGCACGCTCAACAATTTTTACAATAGAAGGAATAAATTCACCGCCAAAATCAACAGCTGTTGAACGGATTCCATGCTCCGCCAAGCGCTCCTTTACCTTCGTTTCCTCCACACGACTGGAGGTAAGTGCTATACGCAAGGCAGCACGGCCGATTTCAATGCTGTTGATGCAGCTTTTACCACATTCATGCATGTTAGTCACACCCCTCACCAAACAATTTTTATATCAGCAGGCGCAGAGATTATTCGTCCTCTTCGGGAACCTCTACAACCTCTTTGATTTTATTTTTATCCAGCATTGCTACCAGCAGGAAGGTAATAATGCAGATAGGCCATTCAAAGTAAATTACTTCGTTGGCAAAAAGCGGTTTGATGCCTGCCAGCGGGCTGCCGGGAACAAACCAGAGAGCGATACCGAGAAGGCTCACCAGAGTAGTCCAGAAGGCAGAGCTGCGACGGCACAGACCGGGAGCAAACATCGTAAAGAAGAATACGCAGGTCAGGCCGCAGGTCATAGACAAACCGGCAATCATCGTCTTAACAATGCCTGCTGCATTGAAGGCAAACCACAGAGTAATCAGGCCTACAGCAAAAACAGACAGACGATTGATAATGACAAATTTATTTTCCGCAACAGTAGGATTAATAAAACGTTTGTAAATATCATTACTGAAGAGCGTAGCCGCACCCAGCAGAATAGTGCAGGCAGTAGATACATCCGCAGCCCACAAAGCAGCCAGAGTTACACCGCCGGCAAGAGGATCCAGAGTCATAACAACCTTAGGCATAGCAAGTGCAGCCTGTGCTACCGGCATTTCCGGATACATTGCCTTGCAGACAACACCCAATACAGCGCAGATGAAGCCTACAGGGAAAATCATCAGGCCGGCCAGAACATAACCGTTGCGGGCAGCCTTGGCATTTTTCGCACCGCAGGCAATCTGTACAGGGCCCTGCGCAGTAATAGTCTGGGTAATCATAACAATAATCCAGCCGAGAATAGTAGCAAAAGCCAGGCCTGCTACCGGACTGCCCATAACCTCGGGATTAGGCAGCTTACTAAGTACTGCATCCCAACCGCCTACGTTGGATACAGATTGAATTGCAGAGTAGATAATACCGATATAAATCAAGGTAACGCTGACGATATTTGCCAGACCGCTGGACCAAAGACCGCCAATCAGCGTAATACCGATAAATACCACGGCACTCATAATCATACCGCCATGGAAGGAGAAAATCTCCGGCAGCAGCGAGGACAAAATCGCACCGCCTGCCATGTACTGCAAAGCAGTAATAACGCACATAATGATAACCAGACCGATGGCAGCGATGGCACGGCCTTTAGTATCATAATAGAACTCAAAGAATTCCGGGATAGTGGAAACCTTCATAGAACGCAGCTTGCCTGCTGCCAAAAGGCCCATAACAATAGCACCGATAGACCACGCGCCGTTATACCAGCCTGCTGCCAAACCAACACTGAAGGCACGCTGTGCTACGCCGACTGTAGAAGCAGCACCGACTGCCAGACCGGTAACATTGACAGCTACCAGAATTGTGTTCAGCTTACGGCCGGCCAGCAAAAATGCTGTCGAACCCGAATCAGCCTTGTGCTTAACCCACAAGCTGATGCCAAAAAGCAACGCGATGTACACTACGACAATTACCAACTGAATAGACATAAAAACTACACTACCTTTCTTCCATGCTACAAAAGCATAATACTTGTGCTGTAAGAATATAAACCATGCTACCATCCTACAACGTACAATAATTTGTCTTATATTATACCAACTTTTTTTAGTAAATTAAAGCTCCCGCCAAAACTTTTCTGTAGCGGGAAAATTTTTGAAATAAAATTTACGTAAAATCTTTCTTGCGCAAGCGTAAGAAAAAGGATTTTATTTATTTTTGTCGAATTGTCTAATGTATGTTGTAATACAATGGAGGAAAGAAATATGTTTACTTATAAAACCAGCGGAGTCTGCTCCCGCGAGATTCATTTTGATATAATTGACGGCAAGCTACACAATGTAAGCTTTGACGGCGGTTGCCCCGGAAATCTGGCTGCTATCGGCAAGCTGGTAGAAGGCCAGGATGCCAAAGCAGTTGCTGATCTGCTCAAGGGCAATGACTGCCGTGGCCGCGGCACCAGCTGCGCCGACCAATTGGCCAAAGCCATCGAAGAGAATCTGTAATTTTTAAAGCCGTTGTGATGCAGACGGTGCTTTATATCACGCCTGCCAGGAAAGAGGAAAGGAGGAACCCTACTATGTACAAAATTTTAAAAAGTACCGACCAAGGACTGGACGAGCTGGAGCTGGAACATCTGGAAAAGGGCTACTGGCTTGACATAGTGGCTCCTTCTGTAGAAGAGCTGCAGGAAATAGCAGCAGCGACAAAAATCCAGATGGATTTTTTGAGTGCCGCACTGGACGAAGAAGAAAAATCCCGTATCGAAGTGGAAGATGACCAGATTCTGATCTTGGTCGATATTCCTTTTTTACGCAGCAATAAAGATTATGACACGCTGCCTTTAGGTATCGTAGTAACCGAAGAAGGCATTGCTACTATCTGTTTGGAACCTAACGCCGTAACTGCAGATTTTGGTACACACAACAGCAAAATGTTCAGCACCTTCAAAAAAACACGCTTTTTGTTCCAGATTCTTTATAAATCCGCTACTCTCTATCTGAAATATATCCGTATCATCATCCGCCGTACAGATGAACTGGAAATTCACCTGCGCCAGTCCATGGAAAATAGCGAGCTCTTCAACCTGCTTGATCTGCAGAAGTCCTTAACCTACTTTTCCACCTCTCTGCGCAGTAATTCCATTGTACTGGAAAGACTGCTGCGTCTGCGCAATGCGACACAGTCCCAGCATCTTATAAAGGTATACGAAGAAGATGAGGATTTGCTGGACGATGTTATCATCGAATATAAGCAGGCTGTAGAAATGGTTGAAATGTACAGCCACATTCTTAACAGCATGATGGAAGTTTTTGCCAGCATCATCAGCAACAACCTGAACCTGGTCATGAAATTTTTGGCATCCGTCACCATTATTTTGGCGATTCCTACACTCATCAGCGGTTTGTGGGGCATGAACGTACCTGTTCCCTTTGCAGAAAACCCCTTCGGGTTCCTTATCGTCATCAGTCTGGCGGCATGTATTGCCATCGGCACTGCCTTCCTGCTGTGGAAGAAGAGAATGTTCTGAGGTTAGAAAATGTCTAAAGTTACGCAAGAAAAACTGCTCGCCGGAATTATTTTCGGCGACAATGATAACGAAGAATATATTTACCTGCCCGGCGGAGAGGTTGGCAGCGAAGCGCCTCTTTGCGTGCTGGAACGCGGCGGCAGCCGCGAAGACCTGCCTCTTGAAGAAGCGGCACAGCAGGTTCATCGTCTTGCGCTGCGCCCCTGCGCTCATCCTCTGTGGGGCAAGCGTTCATACTAAATCATAATACCGCAAGGAGGATTGCAAGATGTATATCCCTAAACTGCACAAAATCTGGCTTTGTCAAAACGACAAAGGCGGTATCTATATGTATCCCAAAATGGCAAATCGTCACGGCCTGATTGCCGGTGCTACCGGTACAGGCAAAACCGTTACGCTCAAGGTGCTGGCAGAAAGCTTCAGCGAAATGGGCGTACCTGTTTTTCTGGCTGATATCAAGGGCGACGTTTCCGGTATGTGCCTGCCCGGTGAGGACAGTGAAGGCTTCCGCAAGCGCTTAAGAAATAAGCTGGGTTTGGAAACAGACTGGAAATTTGCCGGTTATCCTGTACGCTTCTGGGACGTTTACGGCAAGGGCGGCATTCCCGTACGCGCCACTGTTTCGGAAATGGGACCTGATCTGCTCAGCCGTCTGTTGGAGCTGAATGATACCCAAAGCGGTGTAATGAATATTGTTTTCCGCGTAGCAGATGACCAAGGCCTGCTGCTGTTGGATTTCAAGGATTTGCGCAGCATGGTACAATACGTCGGTGATAATGCTGCCCAGTTCAAAACAAGCTACGGCAACATCACTCCCGCCAGCATCGGTGCTATCCAAAGAGCTTTGCTGCGCCTGGATGACCAGGGCGCGGATATCTTCTTCGGTGAACCGGCACTCGATATCAAGGACTGGTTTGCTACGGCAGAAGACGGCCGCGGTGTTATCAATCTGCTGCACGCTACCGAACTGTTCCAACGCCCGCTGCTCTACTCCACCTTCCTGCTGTGGATGCTTTCCGAGCTCTACGAAATGATGCCGGAAGCAGGCGATTTGGATAAACCCAAGATGGTCTTTTTCTTTGACGAAGCACATCTGATTTTTAAGGATGCACCGCAATCCCTTTTGGATAAGATTGAACAGATTGTCCGCCTCATCCGTTCCAAGGGCATCGGTATTTACTTTATCACCCAACAGCCTACAGACGTACCCGAAAGCGTACTGGCACAGTTGGGCAACAAGCTGCAGCATGCACTGCGCGCCTACACTCCTAAAGAACGCAAGAGCCTTAAAGCTACCGCGCAATCCTTCCGCGAAAACCCGGCATTAGATGCCGAAGCTGCCTTAGGCGAGCTTGGCACAGGCGAGGTGCTTGTTTCTATGCTGGACCCCGAAGGTATTCCTTCTATCGTACAGCGTGCCTATGTAATGCCGCCGCGCAGCTATCTTGGCGTGTGTGATAACGCCAAACGCCAGCAGCTGATCAAAGACTGCCCACTCTACAGCAAATATGCAGAAGCTGTTGACCGTGAATCCGCCTACGAACTGCTGACACAAAAGGCAGAGGAGGCACATGCGGAAGCCGAAGCGGCAGCGAAGGCTGAAGCTGAAGCGAAGGAAGCAGCGCTGAGAGAAAAAGAAGAAGCCAAGCAGGCCAAGGAAGCGGAGCGTGCCGCCAAAGCTGCGGAACGTGAGCGCATTGCAGCAGAACGTGCTGCACAAAGAAGCAGCGGCCGCCAAACCAAGAGCGTGTTGGACAAGGTATTTGACAGCGCCGTCAATTCCGCTACCCGCACAGTCGGCAGCCAAATCGGCAGCAAGCTGGTACGCGGTATTTTAGGCAGTCTTTTCAAAGGCAAATAAAAAATTCAGGACTGACGCACAGCAACAGCGTCAGTCCTTTTAGTTTAGAACAGAAAATATTATTTTTTGATGACCAAAGCCTGCAGCAGCAAATCCTCGGCAGCATCTGCCGGATTACCGATAGCATGACCTTCGCCGCTGGGACAATGCACCTTGTCGCCTGCATGCAGCGTCATTGCCTTGCCGTTATCGTTGTACTCGGCAGTTCCCTGCAACACCACGATAGTTTCGCTGTTGCCGTCATGGATGTGATAGCCAAGGCTGCAGCCCGGTTTAAGAATTACCTTAGCGTACATTACTACGCTGTCATTAAGCATGCTTTCGTCAAGATAATGTTCAATAATTACGTCACCATTGCCACCGAAGCGGTTGGCGCAGATATTTGTTTTGCTGTTCGTTATTTTCATAAGCGAATCCCCCTCTTTTTTTACTGCTTCCATTATATGCCTATTTCGTGCTGCAGGCAAATATTTCTCTGACAGCATATACAGCTTATCTCCTTGACACTTACTGACAAAAACATTATACTTATGCTAACAACTTCATAAACAAAGCTTAGAGTGAGTCTGAAATTTAGCTCATGAAGGGGTACACCACCACGGGTGTAGCTTTTTCATGAGCTTTTTTTATTACCCGAAAGGAGAAAATCATGCTTATCAACGGAGAAGAAAAGGCCTTAGGCTGCCCCATCGCTCTCAGCGAGCTGCTTACGCAGCTCGGCTATCGCACTGCGTTTGTTGCCGTAGAACTTAACGGCAATATCATCAAGCAGGCAGACTTTGGCAGTACAACAATTACCGACGCCGATAAATTGGAAATCGTCAGCTTTGTAGGAGGTGGCTGAATGATTATCAAGGAGGAAATCAATGCCGCACTTGGCAAAGGACTGACACAGGCGCAGCTCGACGCTCTGCATAACGCGCGCGTTGCTGTCGTAGGCCTCGGCGGACTCGGCAGCAATATAGCAGTCGCCTTAACCCGTCTTGGCATCGGTCAGCTTTATCTTTATGATTTCGACAAGGTAGAGCTTTCCAATCTCAACCGCCAATATTATTTTCTTGACGATATAGGGCAATACAAAGCAGACGCCCTTGTGAAGCATTTGCGCCGAATCACCCCCTACGCAGCTTTGCATTCGCAGGTAGTCAAGGTGACTCAGGAAAATATCCCCGCACTTTTAGGTGACTGCGATATTATCTGCGAAGCGCTTGATGATGCTGCCGGCAAGGCTATGCTCGTGAGCACTGTATTGAGTACCTGGAGCGATAAAAAGGTTATCGCCAGCAGCGGCATTGCAGGCTTCGGCAAAGCAGAAGAAATCACCAGTAAAAAAATCACCAAAAATTTTTATCTTTGCGGCGACGACAGCAGCGATTTTCACGATTTACCGCTCTGCGGCGCACGCGTTGCACTCTGCGCCATGCAGCAGGCACTGCTTGCCGCACGCATTATTTTAGACTTGGAGGAGAATTAAAATGACAAACGATACATGGACTTTAGGCGGACACGAATTTCATTCCCGTTTTATTTTAGGCAGCGGCAAATATTCGCTGGACTTAATCAAAGCAGCCGTAGAGCAGGCCGGTGCGGAAATCCTTACGCTCGCTCTGCGCCGCGCCAACAGCGGCGCTCTTGCCAACATTCTTGATTACGTGCCGGAAAGCGTCACCTTGCTGCCCAACACCAGTGGTGCACGCAACGCCGAAGAAGCAGTGCGCATCGCCCGCCTCGCACGCGAGCTTTGCCACACCGACTTTGTAAAAATCGAAGTAATCAAAGACAGCAAATACCTGCTGCCCGACAACCATGAAACCCTCAAGGCAACAGAAATTCTTGCCAAAGAAGGCTTCATCGTTATGCCCTATATGTACCCCGACCTGCAGAGTGCACGTGATATGCGTGATGCCGGTGCTGCCTGCATCATGCCGCTGGGTGCACCGATTGGCAGCAACAAGGGCCTTTGCACCAAGGACTTCATCCAAATTTTAATCAACGAAATCGACCTGCCGATTATCGTCGACGCAGGCATCGGCAAGCCTTCTCAGGCCTGCGAGGCTATGGAAATGGGTGCAACGGCAATCATGGCAAATACCGCTATTGCCAGCGCCGGCAATCTGCCGCTTATGGCCAGTGCCTTCCGCGATGCTATCAACGCCGGCCGCAAGGCATATCTTGCAGGCTGCGGCAGTGTCCGTGATGCAGCCTGTGCCAGCTCCCCGCTGACAGGCTTTCTGCATGATTGAGGTGACAGCATGAAGAACGAAGATAAATTTTTTAACAACAGTATTTATGATGAGCAGGCAGCAGCCTTCAGCGAAAAACAGCTGACCGATCCGATGCAGTATCAGGAGGGCATGGAAATTATCGACTCCGATATTTTCGATAAAGTGCAGACTGCCCGCGCCGCTTACGATTATAATAAATATACGGAAGCAGACGTGCTTGCAGCCCTCGCTCACAGCGAGCGTACACCCGAGGACTTCGCGGCCCTGCTTTCGCCTGCCGCTCTGCCGCTTTTGGAGGAGATTGCACGTGCCGCACAGGTCGAGCGCCAGCGTTACTTCGGCAACAACGTCACCTTTTTTACGCCGCTGTATATCGCCAACTACTGCGAAAATTACTGCATTTACTGCGGCTTCAACAGCCATAATAAAATTCAGCGCGCCTGCCTGAGCAGCGAGCAGATTGCTGCCGAAATGCAGGCTATCGCCGCTACCGGCCAGCAGGAAATTCTCATTCTCACCGGTGAAAGCCGCAAAATGAGTGACGTGCATTACATCGGCGAGGCCTGCAAGCAGGCACGCCAATACTTTAAGGTTGTAGGCGTAGAAATCTATCCGCTCAACAGCGATGAATACGCTTATCTGCATGAATGCGGCGTAGATTACGTAACTGTTTTCCAGGAAACATATAATAAGGATAAATACGCACAACTGCATCTGGCAGGTCATAAGCGCGTTTTCCCCTACCGTTTTTACGCACAGGAGCGCGCCCTGCGCGGCAAAATGCGCGGCGTTGGCTTCGCCGCTCTGCTCGGCCTAGACGACTTCCGTCGCGACGCCCTTGCTACCGGCCTGCATGCCTACCTGCTGCAAAAGAAATATCCGCATGCGGAAATCGCCTTCTCCTGCCCCCGCCTGCGTCCCATCATCAACAATGACAAAATTAAACCGATGGATGTGCATGAGCGCCAGCTGCTGCAGGTTGTCTGCGCCTACCGCCTGTTCATGCCCTTCGCCTCGATTACCGTTTCCAGCCGCGAATGCGCGCGCGTGCGTGATAACCTGATGCTCATTGCCGCCAACAAGATTTCCGCCGGCGTCAATACAGGCATCGGTGCGCACAGCAAAAAGCAGGAGCTTGGCGATGAACAGTTTGAGATTGATGACAGCAGAAGTCTGCAGGAAATCTATGACGCTCTGCTGAAAATCGGTCTGCAGCCTGTAATGTCGGAGTACGTTTATGTCTGAGCTGCCGCTGATTGCCGTTACGGACAGCGCCATCTGTCCCCGTCCGCTAGCTGAGCAAATAGAGGATCTGGCAAAGCTTACGAAGCTGCGGCCGCAGGCTGTTATCCTGCGTGCGAAGGCTTTAGACAAAGCAGCCTATCGCACGCTCGCGCTGCAAGCACAGCAAAGCTGCGAAGCTGCAGGTATACCGCTTATTTTGCACAGCGATTGGCAGCTGGCACGCGAGCTTGGTGTAAAAAGACTGCATCTACCGCTGGCGCTTTTACGCCAACTGCCAACGTGCGAGCGTGCGCATTTCACCTGGCTTTCTACCTCAGTTCACAGCGTTGAAGAGGCAATCGAAGCACAAGTGCTTGGTGCTACCATGCTCATCGCCGGACACATCTACACTACGCAGTGCAAGGCAGGCCTTGCACCGCGCGGTCTTGGCTTTCTGCAGGCTGTCTGTAACGCTATAAGCCTGCCGGTTTACGCCATTGGCGGCATAGGCTTCGCTGCTGAGCAGCACGCCGAGCTTCTTGCGAATGGAGCACGCGGAGCGTGCGTAATGAGCGCTTATATGAAGTTGTAATAATGTTTGGTAAAAGTTGTGAAAAATCGCCCTGCAAAATTTGACATCGACCTCCAGAACATCTATGATTAAGAGAGGAATTTGTGAGCAACATATTTATTTCTGTCCCAAAGCACAAGAGGAGGCAAAAACGAAATGACTATGAATATTTGGCATGACATTGACCCCAAACGTATCTCTCCTGACGATTTTATTGCAGTTATCGAAATCCCCAAAGGCTGCAAGGTAAAGTACGAGCTGGACAAGGAAACCGGTCTGCTCAAAATGGACCGCATCCTGTACACCGCAACTCACTATCCTGCCAACTACGGCTTTATTCCCCGTACCTACGCAGCAGATAACGACCCGTTGGATGTGTTGGTTTTATGCTCCGAAAACGTTGTACCGATGACCTTGATGCGCTGCTACCCCATCGGCGTTATCATCATGGAGGACAGCGGTGATATGGACGAAAAAATCATTGCGATTCCCTTCGGTGACCCGATGTATAATTCCTACAAATCCATCAGCGAGCTGCCGCAGCATATCAGCGATGAAATGATTCACTTCTTCAGCGTGTACAAATCCCTTGAGGGCAAAAGCACCGCTCTTGAAGAGGCACATGATGTAGACAAAGCAAAGGAAATCATCAAGCAGTGCCAACAGCGCTATAAAGATACCTTTTGCTGAAAAATAACCATGTAAAAAAAGGCTATTGCGTAAAATTGCTTACGCAGTAGCCTTTTTAGGTTGAAGCAGCTCTTCCGCCCACAAAAAAAGGACTGCCTTTCGCAAATGCGTCCAGCAGCCATAAAATAAGGGAAAGCGTATTTTGTTAAGAAGCAACGGCTCACGCCAATGCTTCTTTTTAGTTGCCGCGTACATATTCACGCGGCACACGCGGGCTCACGTCGCAGACAATTTCATAGCAGATAGTATCTGCCCATTCCGCAACCAGCTCCATTGGCAGCTCACGGCCGCCAAACACGATAACCTCACTACCCAGCTTAACGTCCGGAATATCCGTTACGTCCAGCATCGTCTGGTCCATGCATACGCGTCCGATAATCGGCGCCTTTTTGCCGTTGACCAGCATATACCCGCGGTTAGACAAGCGGCGGCTCACGCCGTCGGCATAACCGATAGGCACAGTAGCAATAACACTAGGTCTCGTCAATGTATAGGTTCTGCCATAGCCGATGGTTTCACCGGGTGGCAGTGTTTTCACAAAAGCAACCTGCGTCTTTACAGTCATAACAGGTTCAAAATCCTTGTAGCAGTCAATCATATGCGCCGGGTGCAGGCCATACAGGGTGATTCCCTGACGCACCATATCCAGCTGATATTCCTGCAGCTCCGTCAGCGCAGCACTGTTGGCGATATGACGGATAGGGATATGCACTCCCTCCGCTTCAATCAGGCGCAACGCCTCCTGAAAGCGTTCAAACTGATAGGCAGCATACTGCTTATCATCGGCGTCAGCAGTCGCAAAGTGACTGAATACGCCCTCGATATAGATACCGGGCAAGGACGCTGCCAGCTTGGCAAACCTGCCGGCATCACGCACATGTACACCGATACGGTGCATACCTGTATCAATCTTAATATGTATTTTAGCCTTAGTATGCAGCTTCAAAGCCGCCGCATTCAAAGCATATAAGCGTTCTTCATCAAATACTGCATGGCTGATATCATAGCGCACGCAGATTTCCGCAACCTCCGGCAGCATTGAGCCAAGCACCAGAATCGGTGTTTCAATGCCGGCCTCGCGCAGCTTCACGCCCTCCTGCAGGAGAGCTACCGCAAAAAAGTCTGCACCATTACGCGCTGCTTCCTGCGCTACGCGCACAGCGCCATGACCATAGGCATCTGCCTTGACGACAGCACATAATTTGGTTGTCGGCTTCAGATTGGCCTTAGCCATCTGCACGTTATGTGCAACTGCATCTAAATTTATTTCTGCCCACGCACCACGTTGAATATGCACAATGGCATCCTCCTCAGCTTATCGTCCAAAAAATAAACCGCAGGCAAAGCATCGTTGCTGCGGCATCAAACTTACCCGTGAATTTTGTTTAGCATACAATAATTTTATAAAACTCTAATATTAGCATATAACCAACAGGGGATTTTGTCAACATTTTATTTTTTTATCGAGTTGCAGTTTTTAGCATGCGGACAGCCGGAACAGCCGTTGCACCCGCCGCGATACTTGTTGCCAAAATAACTGCGCACTGCCAAAATCACCAATATTACCAACAAACCACCAATAATATAGGTTGCCATCAGTCTGCCTCACTTTATAATTATCATTATTTGTTATATTAACCAAGAATTCTAGCTATAGTGTAAACCAAAATTATGCTTTTGACAAATGAATTCTTTGTGAAAGAGCGGCAGGAAGGATAATGCGAGAAGAAAACAAAAAACGAGCAATCAATATAATAACAAACAATTCTTCTTATTACTACTATCTGCGCAAGTTTAAGCCTATAATAAAATTATCCTTTATAATTATTGGATGCTATCTTCGGAAGTATAATATATTCTATTGATAACATGTACGCCAAAATTATTAAATAATGAATAATTTTTCAAACTGCATTATCCAAGAGATACACCTTCTGTTCTGAAATCACTAATTCCAAGCCACATTTGATATCAAAATCAACTTTGATATTCCTCAAGATTATCCATTATTTTTTTAATTATACCATCAAATTGAGAATCAAAGTCTTCCCTCTTTATTTTAAATTCAAAACCACTTACAGTATTACCGAATGATTTAGTTTTCTTATCTCTTTCAGGTACTTTAATTGTATATAAATTCTTCTCTTTTTCATACGTTATTCCAATAACATAATGTGCATTAAAGAACTTATTCCAAGTTTTATATTTTGTAAGTTTAAAAAAATTGCATTTTTCTACATCTCTCTTATACTCTGATAAGCTTAAAGCAATTGCGTCTTCAACCGACTTTTTCAAATATGATATGTTTTTTACGTTTATCAACTCTTTCATAGCTTCACCAAAGCCTATAGGGTTAATATGATATACTAATACAGAGATTTGAAAAGTATCACGCTCAATATATATATCTAATAATCCTAACATAATTTCACCTACTTTAGCATTCAAGTCCACATCATTTTTCGCACTCAAAATCTCACCAGCAATGCTGATGTCCTTTTTAGCATTCAGGCGGATATTTTCGTCGCTCAGCATTTATTATAGTCAACTACATATGTTTATATAATATCTCATAATAATCTTCATTGGTAGAAATCACTTCAACATATGATTGTTTTTTATAAAAAATCATTCTATTATTTCCTTTTTTCCATCCATTTTTTTTAAAAGATTTGATATTTCATCCTCTTTCAAATTTTTATCATTTTTATACTTTACTTTAATAATAGTTTTATCTCTAAAAAAACGTATACCCTTCTTTTCTTCAAAGCGAATTACTTCTCCAGGTAACTGCAGTTCTCTTGCACATGACCAAAAAAAAACGCTCTGTTTCATTTATTTCCATAGAATTATATAAGATCATATTCCCCACTATCTTAATCAAGCCAAAAAACAAAAATGATATAACTGCTACTAGCAATATATTTTTAACGAACCTATTGTTCATATGTTAATCCATCACCCCATCTCCCATTATCATATATTCGTAAAGTATATAAAAAGCCATTTTTTCTAAACACATAATAGTAAACTTCATTATCTCTATATTTTTCGTGATCAACCCATCCTTGTCTACGTAATATAGCTAAAAATTCTTCCAAATCAAAGTTTTTATCAGCATATAACGAATAATACCGCGGAACTTTATTCCCTTGCGGTATCAAAGTTTCGCTATCATCTGGTAACGGCAATTTGATATATTCATTAACGTATTTCAATTCTTGTTTTTGCAACGAATCTGAAGGAACAAACACATTATATCCACATAATAATATTATAATTAAATATACTATTTTATTTTTCATTTGTATTCCCCATGTATTCTAATTTCACATAAGCCACATTAGCATCTAAAATTGCTGCTTTTGTTCTAATAAAAGGTCATTATTATCTTCTGCCATCTTTTTCTGCGTAGGTACTACTCTGGTCTGTAACGCTTTCATATTTGCTATCAACATTATCATTGCTAACATTGCCACTAATTCCAACAAAATCAGCTTTGATATTTCTCAAGATTGTCCATTATTTTTTTAATTATATCATCAAATTGAGAATCAAATTCTTCCTTCTTTATTTTAAACTCAAAACCACTTACTGCACTTCCGAAAGACTTGGTAGCTTTTTTCCTTTGAAGCATTTTTATATAATATTCTTGGTTTTCTTCTATATAAGTCACCTCAACAACATAGTGCATATTAAAAAAGCGGTTCCATGTTTTGTATTTTGTGAGTTTAAATGGATCAAGATTTTCTTTATCTTCACTTTTATATTTATCTAAACTGAATTCTATGCATTTAATTACTGTCTCCTTTAAAGATTCATTGCTGATATTATCGATAATTTTTCCTATGCTTCTGCTAAACCCAATAGTCGTAACGTGATATATCAAAATAGATATTTCACCTGTGTTTTTTTCTATATATATGTTTAATAATCCTTTCATTTTGCCACCTACTCTTCATTAGCGATATTTGTATTATTTTCGGCAGCAAGGTCGACTTTTCCTGCTTCACTGGCTACGTTGCCACCTTTTATATTAATATCATTACCACTTGCAATACTGATAGCAAAAGCAATTTCCCTATTGCTAAAATTACGGTGGTATACTACAATAAGTCTAAATTAAAACAGAAAGCAGGGTTCCCTATGCAATTACCGGAAAAAAAATACATTGCCTCCTTTGATATTGACGCACAAAACACCTTCACCCCGGTCTGCCCCGATGAGCTGCCGGTTGCCGAAGGCGACACCATCGCACCCGAGCTGAACGCCCAGGCACAGTTCGCCAGCCTGCGCCTCGCTTCCCGCGACGCGCACAGCCGTTGTGCGCTCTGGATCAGCGACGCCGAGCACGCTCCGCTCACTCCCATCAGCGGTTATCCCGATCTTGATATCCGTTGGCCGGCACATGCTATTATCGGCACCAAAGGCTTTGACTTCATCGACGGCCTTGATGAAGCTGCCTATGATTATCAGGTATTCAAGGGCATTGAAGCAGATAAGCATCCCTACGGTGCCTGCTACCATGACTTGAAGGACACTCTTTCCACAGGTGCCATCGAATATCTGCGCTGCCATGGTATTACCACCATTATCTGCGGCGGTCTGGCAACCGATTACTGCGTAAAAAACACTGTACTACAGCTGAAGGCTGCAGGCTTCGATGTTATCCTGAACAAGGCTGCTTGCCGCGGCATTGCTCCCGAAACCATCGCAAGCGCTATGCAGGAAATGGCTGCTGCCGGAGTAAAATTCGTAGAATGCGCCAAGGAATTAGCTGAATAAGAAACTTACAAAAAATGCTGCAGGCTTGCGCCCGCAGCATTTTTGTTTTACCGTAATACTATTCAATTTCACGCAGTGCGTGTGAGCGACCGGTCAGCGAACGTGCGCCCTTTTCCGTAACCACATAGGTATTTTCCGTGCCTACCAGGCCTAAGCCCGGCAAAGCAATTTTAGGCTCTACGGCAAAGGTCATACCGGACTCCAGCGGCTGCTTAAAGCCCTTTGCTATAGCCGGCGCTTCATCCATCACCAGACCAATGCTGTGACCCAGGAATTTGCCGCCGTTCATAAACGCATCACCGTAAACATTATCAAACTTTTCCATGGTGCGCAAATACAGGTTTTCAATCGGCTCACCAGGCACCATCATGGACACTACCTCTTGCTCCAGCTCCAGGCAGCGCTCCTGTGCCGCCAAAAGTCTTGCGCATTGCTCGTCCTTTTGCAGACTGCCGAAATAATAAACGACTGTCTTATCGGTATGATAACCGTCAAATCCGCAGGGAACATCAAGATAAACCAATCGACCGGACTTCAGCTTGCGGAAAGCATTACCGATGGATTGCACCGCTATACAGGTGCCGCCGGTACCGCCGGGGCCGTCAAAGCCGGTGCGTACTAAACCGCTCTTGCCAAAGGAAGCCAGACCGACAACCTCCTCGCCCAAGGACTGGTTAAAGCGCGCTGTTCCGTGCGAGCCGCGCTGCACCATCTCGCTGTAAAGCTCGATAGCCAGCTGAGCCTCGCTGATACCTGCATGAATCAGCTTCGGCGCAACAACATCCAGCACTGTTTCATGAATAGCGCCGGAGCGTTCCATCTGCTGCAGCTCGTAAGCACTCTTGCGCAGACGCAGCTCCTGCAGCACAGCATCAAAAGAACCAACCTCTTCAAAAGCAAAATACTTATGCAGCATCCGCTCCCAGTCCAAGGTAGCCTTCTTCGTTTCTACATACATAATGCGCGGCGCACTGCCATAATAGGCAGCAGCCTCACGAAAGCTGTGCATCGGACGGATATCGCCGAAATGCGATTCGTTTACTGCACGCTCATAGTTGCGGCGCACCCAGAAAATTGCATCCTGCGGACGAATCAGCAGCACGCCTTCCTGCATCGTACCCGTAAAATAATACATCGCAATCTTATGATTGACTGCAGCCATTTCCCACCCCGGATGCATTTCATCCATCAGGCGGCGGAACTTCTCCAGACGCGCCTCCAGCTCACTGGCAGGCACAGGGCGAATAGCATCAGTCAATACAGCAGTCTGTTCCAAAACAGCCATAGCAATACTCCTTTCATTGTCAAAGCAAAGTATTTATCCGTTATTAACCAATATATTGCAAAATTTCCTTAGCATGCGGCAAAATAATATCCGGCTTAATAGAACCGTTTTCCACATCTTCCATGGTTGCTTCACCTGTCAGCACCATCACAGAAAGAATGTCATTGTTTAGGCCAAAGGCAATATCAGTTGCCAGGCGGTCACCCACCATAGCAATTTCCTCTTTTTTATAACCGGTTTTGTCCAAAACCACATCAACCATATACTTGTAAGGCTTGCCGAAAATCAGTTGCGGCTTTTTGCCGGTAGCAGTTTTAATCAGCTCCAGCATTGCACCGGTATCAGGAATGAATTCGCCGCCTTCAATCGGGCAACGCACATCAGGATGCGTGGCAACGTACGGCACACCCTTGTCAATCAGGCGGCAGGCGGTAGTAAGGCGGTCATAGGTAAGTGTCTGGTCAAAGCCGACAACTACATAATCAGCGCCCTCCTCTAATGTATTTGTCAGCGTAAAGCCTGCTTCCTCAATTGTTGCCAACAGCTGCGGTGTTCCCAGCACAAACAGCTTCGCGCCCGGTTTGTTCTTCTGCATCCAGTTGGTAAGTGCATCTGATGAAATCAAGATATTCTCACGTGTAACAGGTACGCCCAATCCGTTCATCTTCTGCACATAATGCTCGTGGCTACGGGAAGAATTATTTGTCAGCAGATAATATTCCTTGCCTGCTGCCTTCAATTTATCAAAAAAGCCCTCCATACCCGGAATCAGTTCGTTACCCAGGTTAATGGTTCCGTCCATATCAAAAAGAAAACACTTAATTTTCGCTAAGCGAGCGTAATCATAAGTCATGCTCTATCCTCCATACTTAAAATATAACAATATTATAAAGCATTTGCCTTATTTGTGCTACAATAGACGAGGAAGAAAATCTGAAGTTCAAAAGGAGATTAATCATGAAATATACAACCATTATTTTTGATCTTGACGGTACCTTACTCAACACACTGGCAGATTTAGCTGCCGCTACCAACTATGCTTTGGCAGAGCACAAGCTGCCTCAGCGCACCACAGACGAGGTACGCCGGTTTGTCGGCAACGGCATCCGCAAGCTGATTGAGCGTGCGGTACCGGCTGATACGCCTGCAAAGCTGCAGGAGGAGGTCTTTGCCAGCTTCAACAGATACTATAAGGAGCACTGCGCCGACAGCACCCGCCCCTACGAAGGCGTGCCGCAGCTTTTGCAGCAGCTGCGCGCTGCAGGCTGCCGCACCGCCATTGTTTCCAACAAGGCAGATTACGGCGTACAAGCGCTGGCTAAGCAATACTTTGACGGTCAGCTCGACGCTGCCTGCGGCGAGCGCGCCGGCATCGCAAAAAAGCCTGCGCCGGATATGCTGCTGGCAATCATGCGGCAATTAAAGGCTGAGCCCGCAAGCACTATCTATATCGGTGATTCGGATACCGACCTCGACACCGCCCGCAATGCAGGCGTGCCCTGCATCGGCGCCTGCTGGGGCTTCAGAGGTCGCGCCTTTCTGGAAGCGCACGGCGCTAAGCTGTTGGCTGAAAATGTAAGCGATATATGGGAGCTTATAAAGTAAAAGAGGCTGCCGTAAGGCAGTCTCTTTTTTATAACTATTTTACGCCAAGCAATCATCCATAAACTTAATCAGACCAGCTTCTACTTCATCGCGCAAGCACAGCTCATTGTGAATTTCATGACGGAAGCCCGGATACGGCTTTACGGAAACCTTATGTCCTGTTTTTGCCAGCAGATTGGCAACATGATACAAGCCCTCGCCGTAATTACCGCAGGGATCCTGATCACCGGCAATCAGATAGCTGGGTATATTTTGCGGCACCTTGGCAGCCCATTCATCATTTTCAATATAATAATACAGCTGCACGAAATCATAGCACAGCTCCAGCGTAGTATCAAAGGTATTGAACATATCGCCTGCATGGTCCTCAACAATGCGCGGATCTGTTGCAATCCAATCTGCCGGACCATTCGGATTTTCCACCCTGTCCGTCATACCGCAGAAAACACGCTCAAACCAGACGCCGCATGGCTGATACGGATCTGCCTCATAAGCAGCCTTGAATTCTGCATTAACATAGGCATCCTCACAGCCCTGCCACTGCGAGCAGACACCGCACAGCATCATACCTTTGATATCCTCACCGTAGATTGACGCATAAGCACGCGCCAGCATAGAACCCCAACTGTGGCCGAAAACGAAATACGGCAGCTCAGGATAAGCCTCTTTAGCAATATCATGCAAAGCCTTTTCATCCTTCAGATAGGTCATATAGCCGCCGGAATGCGGATCACCCAGGGTGCCTCCGTCATAGCCGGTTTTACCGTGACCGAGATGATCATCAGCAAACACTACAAAGCCTGCTTCATTGAACTTACTGATCATATGCAGATAGCGACGTGAATGCTCACCGTAGCCGTGAATCAGCTGTACAATAGCTTTCGGTTTGCCTAAAGGACTGTAGGACCAGCCCTTGATTGTATCTCTGCCGTTGGCAGAAGGGAAGGAAATTTCTCTGATGGACATAATGCGGACCTCCTCGCCTGTAATTATTTATAATATTAAGATAATGATAACACCTGCATTTCCTGCTGTAAAGCAATAATAGCGCTCCAAAGAATGTTTTACGTATTTTTTACACTAAATCCATCCTGCATATCCCTCATAATTTCTGACCAAGGCATACAAAAAACCACTACAACAAATTTGTCATAGTGGCTTACAAAATCTATTTTTAATTTTAACGGTCAGCTTAGCACTGAACTGTTTTACCGCTTATATTGATATACCGCAGTCTTTATTTATTTTTCAGCACATAGAACGGATCGATATTTTGTCCGTCTGCCAATACCTCATAATGAATATGCGGACCAGTGCTGTAGCCTGTACTGCCGACAAAGCCGATGATCTCGCCTTTGATTACCTTCTGCCCTGCAGCAACGGCAATGCCGCTCATATGTCCGTAGGCTGTTTCGTAGCCATTACCATGATTTATACGCACATAGCGCCCGTAGCCACCGTTCCAGCCTGCCTGTTCAATCGTACCAGCAGCCGTAGCATAAACCGGTGCGCCAAAGTCAACCGCTATATCCAGACCGGGATGCCAGTCATAACCGCCCTCAATCGGACCAGTACGCACACCATAATTACTGCTGATAGTGCCGCCGTCTGTAGGCCATTTATCCGGGAAGGACGCCATGCCGCCACCGGAGCCTTCAACCTCACTTAAGAGCTCGCTGACAGATTTTTTGGTACTATCAAGCATCTTTTTGATATTGGCATTTTGCGCTGTCAGCACAGCCATGGTGCCGTTGATATCCATTTTAGCAGGCCCGCCCTTGCCTGTATAAGACGTATTGGCAGACGTTTCCTTTGCCGCTGTCGAATCAACCATACTGGTACCTTCGCCCAGCTTGCTGCTGTCTACATCACGGATAACAGCACGGCGCAGCTTTTTCTCCAGATTAGAGATTTCCGCCATATCGCGCAGCATTCTTTCGTTATCCTGTAAAAGCTTCTGCAGCTTTGTCTGCTGCTCAGCCTTGTTTTGCTTATATGCAGCATAATCGGTTGCTTCGCTGCGATAATCAGCCAACTGATGATGTAAATAGCCGGCTGTGCCGACTGCTCCGACAAGAACCAGAGCAGTAACGGCAATGCCTGCCTTGAGCTTAGCATACGAAAAATTTACTACCTTGCCGTTTGGCAAGCGCAGCTCACATTTCCTTTCCTCCATTATTTTAATTACCTCACTTGAAAAGACCAAAGCGTTGGCCTACTGCCAACAATCTGCGTCCCACAAAGGGCACGTTGTCCAAATCCTCTTTATTCAGACCACCGCAGGCAAGCAGCGCCAATGCATAGACAGGAACAGCTGCCGCCATAGCAAACAGCACACACCACATACCCATGCTTTCCGTAAGCATCAGCACGCCGTAAATC
This sequence comes from Phascolarctobacterium sp. Marseille-Q4147, assembly GCF_017968825.1. Lineage (NCBI taxonomy): Bacteria > Bacillati > Bacillota > Negativicutes > Acidaminococcales > Acidaminococcaceae > Phascolarctobacterium > Phascolarctobacterium sp. Marseille-Q4147. Next base: position 739,906 of record NZ_CP072874.1, read on the forward strand.
GCCGCGCCCATAACACCGGAAGCAAAGCAGGGACGGATAATGCTGCCAACAGAGAAGCTATAGCCTGTCAGCTTGTAAATAAAGCCCATATTGATAATCGCTGCCACGGCAAAATCTGCCACCGTCGCCATTGACGCACCGCGGATGCCCAGCTCCGGCACAGCAGTAAGATACCAGCTCATAACGATTTTTACAATGCAGGCAATAATCATATTGATTACAGGGATTGCTGTGCGCCCAAGGCCTTGCAGAATACCTGTACTGATCTGATGCATACCTAAAAACAGAATACCGATGCTCATCGTCTGAATCGCAGGTGCCGCACCGGGAGCATTATACACGAGTGCCGCAACCTTTTCCGCCAGACAATATAACCCCATAAAGCAGGGGAAAGTAATAATCATCGCTACGCGGAAGGCGATACGGATTTTATCACGGATTGCATCAAAGCTACCCAGCGCACGAGATTCGGAAATTGACGGCACCAGACTAATGGTCATCGCAGCAGTAAAAATTGTTGCCAGATTAACCAAAGGTACAGCCATACCAGTCAGATAACCGAACAGCTCAGTCGCATGATGAATATCAAAACCGGCTGCTTCCAGACGCTGCGGCACAATCAGAAGGTCAAGGTTTGCACCTATCGGCAGCATCAGACTGGTCAGCGAAACCGGCAACGCCAGCTTCAGCAGACGCTTGATGATATGTCCGGCGCTTTCTACCGGCGCACTGTCATCCTGCTCTGCCATTTCCTTTTGCAGACGCTGCTTCAGACGGCGATAGAACCACATCAGCACCAAAAGTGCACAGAACGCGCCTACGCCAGCGCCCATGCTGGCACCGCCTGCAGCGAACGCCAGACCGTACGGCATAAAGAGGTCGGCAAAAACGAGCATGGTAATAACACGTGTCAGCTGCTCAACAATCTCACTGACCGCCGTCGGCGTCATAATCTGCCAGCCCTGCAGATAACCGCGGAAGCTAGCCAGAAAGGTTACGAAGAAAACCGCAGGCGCCAGAGCGATAATAGAATAATACGCACGGCTGTCGCGAATGATATGGTTATTAACCAGCCAGTCCGCACCGAAAAACAGTGAGGACGAAAACAAAAGGCCCGTCAACAACAGCACTCGCAGCGAAACATTAAAAACTCGCTTGGCTCCGCGATAATCCTTATTCGCCAATTTTTCGGAGGTAATAATAGATATTGCCACCGGTACACCGGCACTAGATACAGTGATTGCCATCAGATAGATTGGAAAGCCCATCTGATACAGGCCGATACCTTCGCCACCCAATACACGTGATAAAATAATCCAGTTCAGAGAACCGATAACCTTGACCACAATACTGGAGGCCGTGAGAATTAAAGTTCCCTTTAAAAATTTGCTATTCGAAGCTTTAGAATCTGCGCTCATAAAATCCCCTTGTTTATAGATAGATATACATTATAATTATCCTCTTTTCCGCGTGATTTTACAAGTACTTTTAACACATTTGTCATAAACACATCACTGCTTTTTGCTTGCATAACTATCTTTATATGCTAAAATTAAGTTAAGACCAAAATTATGTTGTAAAAGGAGCGATGCAAAATGAAATCCACACATGCTTTATTAGCTTTTGGCGCAGCAATCTGCCTTGCAACCACCTGCAGCCTGAGCGCCTATGCTTCTCCGCTGAAGAATTATGACGCAGGCAAGGTTGCTATTGATGCAGGCATTACTCTGCCATCCAGTCTTAAAGGTGACAACTATAAATTCAGCAAATCCAACAGTACCTATCTTGGCGCAACTGTCGGCATCGGTCAAAAAACTGCTTTAAACTACAAATGGAATAATTACAAAGCAGACGAAGCCAAAACCCGCGCCCAACAATTCAATATTATGTATAAAGTTCTGCCTGGTATTTCCGCTTATGCAGGTTATCTGAACGCTGATACCTCCGGTGACTTTGGCGGCAAAACCAAAAACTCCGGTCAAATCGGTCTGCAGGCTGCCTATGATATTCCCGCACTCTTCACTGTTTGGGGAAATGTGGGCTACGGCAACAGAAACAGCGGCTATGAAATTGGCATCAGCAAGCCTATTCTGAACAACCTGGAAGTTAATGCTTCTTACTATAATCAGACATTCGATGATGCTTTCGGCGAAGACCTCGACATGAAGGCTAAAGGCGTTAACCTGGGCTTAACTCTCAAATTTTAATTTGTCAGCGACGGCTAACTAAATTAAAATAAAAACTAACGGATAATTATTATTGACAACTGTGCCGGCCTGTGTTATTATATAAGTGTCAAGGGCACACAAGCTGTGCAAGTCAAAATAAAATTAAGCAATGCAATATAAAAACATGGAGGGAACTAATATGAAAAAATTTGTATGTCAAGTATGTGGTTATGTATATGAAGGCGAAGCTGCTCCGGTAAAATGCCCGCAATGCGGCGCTCCCGCTTCCAAATTCCAGGAAATGGCTGCTGAAATGGGCTGGGCTGCCGAGCACGTTGTAGGCATCGCTTCCGACGTTCCTGAAGATATCAAAGCTGATCTGCGCGCTAACTTCAACGGCGAATGCTCCGAAGTTGGTATGTACCTGGCAATGAGCCGCGTAGCTTTCCGCGAAGGCTATCCGGAAATCGGCCTGTACTGGGAAAAAGCTGCTTTCGAAGAAGCTGAACATGCTGCTAAATTCGCAGAACTGCTGGGCGAAGTTGTAACCGACTCCACCAAAAAGAACCTGGAAATGCGTGTAGAAGCTGAAAACGGTGCAACCGCAGGCAAAACCGACCTGGCTAAACGTGCTAAAGCTCTGAACCTGGATGCTATCCATGACACCGTTCATGAAATGGCTCGTGACGAAGCTCGCCACGGCAAAGCTTTCGCAGGCCTGCTGAAAAGATATTTCGGTAAATAATTAACCAATAAAAATTAATAAGACTTAATAAGGCTCCCGCTGAGTAATCCTGACGGATTACGGCGGGAGTTTTTTCGGTTTTTAACAGCCATTTACTGTTTTAGCCGGAATCATTCCGCCAATCTTCTTGCTTTATACACTTTCTTATGTTTTTCACACTTAAAAAGCCTTCAATATCTTTATAAATTGCTTAAGATATGATATTATATAAAGGTTAGGAAACATATTTAATGACACTCATTATCACGTTCCTATAGGTGGTTAATTATATGCTTATTAAAACTAATTTTCATTATCCTGCTATGCTGCGTGTAGCAGGCAAAAACTGCGTAATCATCGGCGGCGGTGCTGTTGCTGCCCGTAAACTGGCAACGCTGCTGGATGCCGAAGCTAAAGTAACGGTTGTTGCGCCGCTCTTCTGTGACGAAGTGCAAACGCTCGCCTCAGCACAGAGCTGTACGCTCATCAATGATTACTACAAACCGGAATATCTGCAGAATGCATTTGTGGTTATTGCCGCCACAGATAATAAGGCTGTAAACAGGCAGATTTCAGAGGCTGCTCCCTGCCTCATCAATAATATTACCGAACCCGAGCTGAGTAATTTCACTGTCCCCTCAGCTATCAGCGAAGGTGATATTACCATTGCGTTAGCAACAGGCGGTATGCCTGCTTTTACGCGTCTGCTGAAAAAACAGCTGGAACACATTCTGACACCCGAGCTGGCTGACTTCAACAGCTTTCTGCTGCTGCAGCGTGAAGCTGTCAAAAACATTGAAAGTACGCCGCAGGAGCGGACGCAATTCTGGCGCAGTGTTTTGAAACAGGATTTACTAAATTTAGTTATGGCAGGTAAGGCTGCTCAAGCAAAGGAGAAGGTATTAGATGCAGTTAACAGTTTTAGGACTCAATCACAGGACCGCCCCCGTTGAGATCCGTGAACGTTTCAATTTTTCCAATGACAGGGTGGCAAGTATTCTGCGCCGCCTGCGCAATTACGATAATATTCCCGAAGCCATGCTGCTTTCCACCTGCAACCGCACAGAGCTGTACATGGTTATCGAAAATCCGCATGAAGCAATTCCTTTTATCAAATCATTGCTCAAGCATTTAGCAGGTGAACATTACCAAAGCGATTATTTTTACAATCTTAACGGAACAAATTGCGTCAAGCATCTGTTCCGTGTAGCCTCCAGTCTGGACTCCCTGATTGTCGGTGAAGGCCAGATTCTCAGCCAGATTAAAAATGCGTATCAGATTGCCCGCAATAACGGTATGACAGATACAATTCTCAATACCATCATGAATAAGGCAATTGCCGTCGGCAAGCGCGTGCGTACCGAAACAAAAATTGCTTACAGCAGTGTATCCGTTTCCAGTGCCGCTGTTGACCTGGCCATCAAAATTTTAGGCGACCTGAGCAAGGCCCAGATTCTGGTGGTAGGTGCCGGTCATATGAGCGAGCTCACCGCACAGCATCTGTTGGACAAGGGTGCGCAGACTATTTGCGTCAGCAACCGTCACTACGAAAGAGCGCAGGATCTGGCAGACAAATTCCACGGTACGGCTATTCCCTACCGTGCTATGTTCGAGCATGCCGCCGATGCCGATATTATCATAACTTCTACCGGTGCGCCGCATTACGTGCTTACCGTAGAAAATTTGGGACCACTGCTGCCCAAGCGCAACGGCAGGCCGCTGATTCTGATTGATATTGCCGTTCCGCGTGACGTCGATCCAAGACTTGCCGATGTTGACGGTGTAACCATTTATAACATTGACGATTTGGAAGGCGTTGTTGATACCAATAAAAACTTCCGTGAAAAGGAAGCTCACGTTGCCGAACAGATTATCAGCGAAGAGATTGGTGCCCTCAAGGAGCGTCTGCGTTATTACACAATGCGCCCTGTTATGGTACAGCTGCATGATAAAATGAATTTCCTGCGCCAGAAGGTTTTGAAGAAGGCCTTTATTAAAATGCCGAAGCTTACCGATCATGAAAAGCGCATTATTGACCTGATGACCCAACGTCTGGAGCATAAATTCCTGCGCGAGCCTATGAAGGCTATGAATGCTGTAGCAGGCACCGCAGAGGAAGAACGCTATAAAAAGATGATGTGTGATTTATTTTTATTAAACGAAACCGGAGAGGAGTTTGGTGATGAAAGCAAAATTGACGATTGGGACTAGACAAAGTCTTTTAGCGCTTTGGCAAAGCAATCATATTGCAGCCTTACTGCGCAAGCAATACCCTGAATGTGAGGTTGTACTGAAAAAAATTGTCACCAAAGGCGACCGTATTTTAGACGTACCCCTGGCGCAAATCGGCGGCAAGGGTTTATTTACCAAGGAAATTGAAGAGGATCTTTTAGACGGTACTATTGATTTGGCAGTACATAGTCTGAAGGATATGCCTACCGTTCTGCCGGAAGGCCTGTGTCTGACAGCAATTACCGAGCGTGCCAACGTTGGCGATGCTTTTGTCAGCAACAAATATGGCAGCTTCGAAGAGCTGCCGCTCGGTGCTGTAGTCGGCACCAGCAGCCTGCGCCGCAAGGCACAGCTGTTAGCTAAGCGTCCGGATTTGGAAATCCGCGACCTGCGCGGCAACGTTGATACCCGCCTGCGTAAGCTGGATGAAGGACTGTACGATGCTATTATTCTGGCCGCTGCAGGCTTAGAGCGTCTGGGTCACGGCGACCGTATCTCCAGCCTGATTCCTGCTGATGTCTGCCTGCCGGCTGTAGGCCAGGGCGCATTGGCAATCGAAGCGCGTACCGAGGATAAAGAAGTACGCGATATGCTGAGCTTCTTAAACGACCTGAACACCAAACAGGCTACCGATGCCGAGCGTGCCTTCTTGGGCTTACTGGAAGGCGGCTGTCAGGTTCCTATCGGCGTACATGCCGACGTTGAAGGTGAAAACATTCGCATTGAAGCAATCATTGCTGCCTTGGACGGCAGCACTATTCTGCGTGATACAATAAACGGTAAGGCTGATGACGCTGTCAGCCTCGGTCAACAGCTTGGCAAAAAAATGCTGGCTGCCGGCGGTCAGGAAATTCTGGCCTCTATTCTTTAAGGAGAGTGACATCATGACAAAACAAGGTAAAGTATATTTAATCGGTGCAGGCCCCGGCGACCCGGGCCTTCTGGGACTCAAGGCCAAGGAATGCCTGCAGACTGCAGACGCTGTTGTTTATGACCGTCTGGCAGATCCGCGTATCCTGGCCTTCGCCCGCAAGGATGCAGAAATGGTTTACGTTGGCAAAGCCAGCGCCAATCACACCATGCGCCAGCCCGATATCAACAAGCTGTTGGTAAAACTGGCTGCCGAAGGTAAGGTTGTAGCACGTTTGAAGGGCGGCGACCCCTTTGTATTCGGCCGCGGCGGCGAAGAAGCCATCGAACTGCGTGAAGCAGGCCTGCCGTTTGAGTTCGTTCCCGGCGTAACCAGTGCTATTGCTGTTGCCGAATATGCCGGTATCCCTGTTACCCATCGTCATGTAGCAACCTCCTTTGCCGTTATTACCGGTCACGAGGATCCTACTAAAGGCGAATCCACCATCCATTGGAATGGTCTGGCAACCTCTGTTGACACTCTCGTTTTCCTCATGGGTGTAGAAAATATTGAAAAAATCAGCCGCGAGCTCATCGATAACGGCCGCAGCGCCGACTGCCCGGCTGCCGTTATCCGCTGGGGCACTCATCCCGAACAGCGCACACTGATTACTACCCTTGGCAAAGCTGCCGCTGACGTTAAAGCAACCGGCATGAAGCCGCCTGCTATCTTCCTCGTTGGCGAGGTTGTACGTCTGCGTGAGCAGTTGCAATGGTTCGATAACAAACCCCTCTTCGGCAAAACCGTTATCGTTACCCGCGCACGTGCACAAGCCAGCGCTCTCACCAAAAAGCTGGAAGCACAGGGTGCCAAGGTTATCGAAGCTCCGGCTATCAAAATTATTCCGGCAGCAGATTACGCTCCGCTGGACAACGCTATTGCCAATATCAATAACTACAAATGGCTTGTCTTCACCAGCGCTAACGGCGTAGATTACTTCTTCGAGCGTCTGGGCGCTGCTAAGAAGGACGCACGCGCCCTAGCTAACGTTAAGCTTGCTGCTATCGGCAGCGCCACCGCCAAGGCTCTGGCAGAGCACGGCCTCACCGCCGACCTCATTCCTTCCGCTTATAAAGCAGAGGAGCTGGCCGAAGCACTGGCAGGCGAAATTACCGCCGGTGACAAAATCCTGCTGGCACGTGCTAAGGTTGCACGCGAAGTATTGCCCGAATCTCTGCGCAAAATCGGTGCCATCGTTGACGTCGTAACTGCTTACGAAACCGTTGCCGACTGAGAAAACAAGGATGAGCTTATCGAAGCTCTCGAAAGCGGCGAAGCAAGCATCATAACCTTCACCAGCAGCAGCACCGTAACCAATCTGCTCGAGGTTCTCGGCGACAAGAAGGAACTGCTGAACAAGGCTGCTCTGGCTGCTATCGGCCCCGTAACCGCAGATACCCTGAAAAAGCATGGCTATACTCCGGCTATCAATGCCGCTGAATATACAATCGACGGCCTCATGACCGCTATCACAAATTTTTATAATAAATAAGGAAGTGTATCAAGATGAGTATTACCGGTTTTCCTGTATACCGTCCGCGCCGCACACGCGCTACTGAAAATCTGCGTGCAATGATCCGTGAAACCGAGGTTTCCGTAAAAGACTTAATCTATCCGCTTTTCGTCGTTCCCGGCGAAAACGTTAAACATGAAATCGAATCTCTGCCCGGCAACTACCACTGGTCCATCGACCGCGTTATGGAATGTGTCGACGAGGTTGTAGAGCTGGGTATTCCCGCTGTCCTGCTCTTCGGCGTGCCGTCCTACAAGGACGCTGTCGGCAGCAGCGGCTGGGATATGAACGAGCCTGTACAACAAGCCTGCAAGCTTATTAAGGAAAAATATCCTGAACTGGTTATCATTACCGACGTCTGCCTGTGCGAATACACCGACCATGGTCATTGCGGCGTGCTGCAAAACGGCTGCACCGTCAACAACGATGAAACTCTGCCGCTGCTGGCTAAGGTTGCTGTTTCCCACGCTCAGGCCGGTGCTGACATGATTGCTCCCTCCAATATGATGGACGGTTATGTTAAGGCTATCCGCGAAGCACTGGATGCAGCAGGCTTCAACCATATTCCTATCATGGCTTATTCCGCAAAATTTGCTTCCGCATATTACGGCCCCTTCCGTGCCGCAGCAGACTCTGCTCCGTCCGCAGGCGACCGCAAAGGCTACCAGATGGACCCTGCCAACAGCGACGAGGCTCTGCGCGAAGTTGCTCTGGATATTGAAGAAGGCGCAGATATCGTTATGGTTAAACCGGCGCTGGCCTTCCTCGACATTGTGCAACGTGTACACGAAACCTTTAACCGTCCGCTGTGTGTTTATAATGTCAGCGGTGAATATGCTATGGTTAAGGCTGCAGCTGAAAAAGGCTGGATTGACGAAAAACGTATCGTTATGGAAACCATGCTGGGCTTCAAGCGTGCCGGTGCCAAAATGATTATTACCTACCATGCGCTTGATGTAGCAAAATGGCTGCAAGGCAAATAAGGAGATATAACAATGAAACATACAAAATCTCAGGCTGCTTTTGAGGAAGCACGCCAATATATCCCCGGCGGCGTTAACAGCCCCGTGCGCTCCTTCCGCAGTGTCGGCGGTGTACCGCCGTTCATCTCCGGCGGCAAGGGCAGCAAAATCTATGACATCGACGGCAACGAATACATCGACTACGTTATGTCCTACGGTCCGCTGCTCATGGGCCATGTACCTGACTGCGTAACAGACGCTATCAAGGCTGCAGCTGAAAAGGGCACCTCCTACGGCGCTCCGACAATTGCCGAAACCGAGCTGGCAAAATTAGTCTGCCGCCTCGTTCCGTCTATGGATATGGTCCGCATGGTCAACAGCGGTACCGAAGCAACTATGAGTGCTCTGCGTCTGGCACGTGCCTACACCGGCCGTGACTGCATCATTAAATTCATCGGCTGCTACCATGGTCACCATGACAGCCTGCTTGTTAAAGCAGGTAGCGGCGGAGCTACCTTTGGTGTACCCGACAGCCCGGGCGTACCCAAAGCAGTAGCAGCAACCACTATTACCGTACCGTTCAACGATCTTCCTGCTCTGGAAAAGGTTTTTGCCGAGCGCGGCGAAGAAATCGCCTGCGTTATCATGGAACCTACTCCGGGCAACATGGGCCTGGTGCTTCCGCACGAAGGCTTCCTGGAAGGCGTGCGTGCCATCACTAAAAAGTATGGTGCTCTCCTCATCTGTGATGAGGTTATGAGCGGCTTCCGCAGCGCTCAGGGCGGCAGCCAGTCCCTCTATGACATTGACCCCGATATCACCTGCCTCGGCAAGGTAATCGGCGGCGGTCTGCCTGTTGCTGCTTACGGCGGCAAGCGCGAAATCATGCAAATGGTTTCTCCTGCAGGCCCAATGTATCAGGCAGGTACCTTAAGCGGTAACCCGCTGGCTATGGCCGCAGGCATTGCTGCACTCACCTACATGGAACAGAACGATGTCTGCAACCGCGCAGAAAGCCTTTGCGCTATTCTGACCGGCGGCTTGGAGAAGGCAGCAGCTAAGGCCGGCGTACCTGTACAGATTCATCGCCTCGGCAGCATGTTCACCGTTTTCTTCAGCGATAAACCGGTAACTGATTTTGACAGCGCTGCAGCCAGCGATCTGGAAGCCTTCAAAATCTACTTCCACTCTATGCTGGAGCAAGGCATCTATCTGCCTCCTTCTCAGTTCGAAACAAACTTTGTTTCCGTTGCTCACAGTCCCGAGGATTTGCAAAAGACTATCGATGCTGCGGAAATTGCCTTCGCTGAGGTTGCCAAAGCAAGAAAATAACAGCTAAAGCATCAAAAAAAATAAGCGTGCAGGCTTGCACAAGCTGACATCAGTCAGCAGTAAGCCTGCACGCTTTTAGTTTTAAATTTTAAAACTTCATCTTAGCCACGAATCAGCTTAATAGAAGGCACTGCCGCTCTGACAAATTTCCACAGCAGCACGGAAATACTGCAATCCATAACCGAATGCAAAACTGTACCGGCACCTACCAGCACGATAACGCTCATCACAAAGCCATTGGACAGCTGCTCCGGCGTAAACATATAACCGCTGAAGAAAAAGGGCGCTACTACCAGCACCTCACCCAGAGCATGCAATACAGCAAGTCCCAGATTCAGACCGATACCTGCAACGAAGCTCTCCATAATATTCGGATAGCGTTTAATAATTAATGCACCGACCAGAGCGAAAATAATATGGGTTGCTGCACGCGCAGCGATAATCAAGGGCGTGGTTACGAAAAAGCCCATCGTTGTACCCAGGCAGACAGCAGCTGCCACCTTAGGTGAAATAAACATTGCCAAAAAGATTGCTACATGCGCACCCAAAGTAAAGGACATCGGTCCGATAATCACCTTCGGCATAACCATAGGTACAACCAAGCCTATAGCGCACAGTACACCTGCGAGAACAAGCTGATAAATATTTTTATGTTCCAAGAGTATTGCCTCCCATTCATGTATTAGCTAGTGATTATAGCACTATTTGAGATAACTTGCAAGTACTATGTAAAAATGATTTTTTTAAAATTAGGTTATTCACTTCTCCCGGTGGATTTATCCCGATAATTTCCCACTTATCCCCAGTTTTTCACAAAAGTTATCCACAATGTGCATAACTTTTGTGGATTGGTGGATAAAAGCTGTGCATTCCCTTTATAAAAATCTCCCTATCCATAAACACTTCCGCCTGCTGCTTATTATTCCGCTCCCCCAGCCTCCTCGATTTGACTTATTATCCATAATAGCATATAATTTAAGTAGGTTTATAGATAATTACCGAGTTTAACTCAAAGGTGGAGAATCAATGAAAATATCAACTAAAGGACGCTATGCCCTGCGCATGATGCTGGATCTGGCAGAGCATCAGCAGAACGGCTTTGTTGCCCTCAAGGACATTGCGGCAAGACAAAACATTTCCAAAAAATATCTGGAGCAGATTGTGCCTATTCTGAATAAATCAAACTTCCTGCAAGCCAACCGTGGCTTTCAGGGCGGTTACCGTCTGGTAAACGCACCGCGTGAGTATACTGTCGGCAGCATCCTGCGCCTGACAGAAGGCAACCTTACGCCGGTAGCTTGTCTGGACTTTAACCCTGTGGGCTGCGAACGCCGCAACGAATGCATTACCTTGCCGCTGTGGCAGGGATTGAACAAGGTTATTGCAGATTATCTGGACAATATCACTCTGCAGGATATTCTCGACAACTATAAAGCTCGCAGCATTGATAATTATTCGATTTAATGCTTAAACCGCCGGTTGCATAACGCCGGCGGTTTTTTGCGCTCTAAATTAAAGAAAGCAGTCCGCGCAGACTGCTTTCTTTTGGTTAGGAAATGGGATGTGATATGTATTTTATCTGCTTATTCAGCAAATAACGGAGTGGAGAGATAACGCTCGCCGGTATCAGGCAGCAGCGCTACGATAACCTTGCCCTTGTTTTCAGGGCGTTTTGCCAGCACAGTTGCCGCATATACAGCAGCACCGGAGGAAATGCCTATCAGCACGCCTTCCTTATGGGCAATAGCACGACCGGTTTTGAAGGCATCCTCGTTTTCAACGGCGATGATTTCATCATAAACCTTGGTATCCAGGGTGTCAGGTACAAAGCCTGCGCCGATGCCCTGAATTTTATGCGGGCCGGCAACACCTTTGGAAAGTACCGGAGAACCTGCAGGCTCTACAGCAACAACCTTCACATTGGGATTTTGGGATTTCAGATATCCGCCTACACCGGAAAGAGTACCGCCTGTACCTACACCGGCAACAAAGATATCAACCTTGCCTTCGGTATCCTGCCAGATTTCCGGACCGGTAGATGCTCTGTGGGTTGCAGGGTTAGCAGGATTGGTGAACTGGCTGGGGATAAAGCTGTTCGGAGTGCTTTCTGCCAGCTCCTGAGCTTTGGCAATCGCACCTTTCATACCCTTAGCACCGTCAGTCAGCACAAGCTGTGCGCCATAAGCCTTCAGAAGATTGCGGCGTTCAACGCTCATGGTTTCAGGCATAGTCAAAATAATTTTGTAACCGCGGGCAGCAGCTACGGATGCCAGACCGATACCGGTGTTGCCGCTGGTGGGCTCAATAATAGTAGCCCCCGGCTTAAGAACACCCTTAGCCTCTGCATCATCAATCATTGCTTTAGCAATTCTATCTTTGACGCTGCCTGCAGGATTGAAATATTCCAGTTTGCCCAGAATCTTTGCTTCCAGCTTGTTTTCAGCTTCGTAGTTTTTCAGCTCCAGCAGCGGAGTGCCGCCAATCAAATCAGTAATGCTAGTATAAATTGCCATAATAAATCGCTCCTTTGTATTCATCTGATCAGTAAATTATCGTTACATAGTTTTTATTTCTTATATTAACAGGTAATCAGAGTCTACATCGTGTATCAAAATACAAGCTTTTCATTGGTATAATCCCTCATTTTCTCTGTTTTGTAATCTCTAGTAAGCATAGTTGATTTATAGGTATTATTATACTGATTTTTTACTTACTGTCAACAAAAAGAATTAAAATTTTCTTCTCTTGACAAAAAAAGGTCTGTAATGTACCATATGAAACATATTAATACAGTAGGAATTAAATTTTACTCAAAATACGCCGCAAAAAGACGCTGACTCTGTAAATCTCACGCCGGTAAGCGTATAATATAAAAGTAAAAGCAGGATTTCCGCTATTGAAGGAGAATGTTTTACTATTATGGAAAAGCAATTTATCTATGCAGATAATGCAGCTACAACTAAAATGAGCGACGTTGCCGTCAAGGCAATGCTGCCCTATCTTCAGGAAATATATGCCAATGCTTCCAGCGTGCACCTTTTAGGTCAGCGCAGTGCAGCAGCTTTGTTTAGCGCACGGCAGCAGACGGCACAGGTACTTAACTGTGCGCCGAAGGAAGTTTTCTTTACCTCCGGCGGCAGCGAAGCAGATAACCAGGCGCTTATCAGCGCTGCGGCCCTCGGCAAAAAGCAGGGCAAATGCCACATCGTTTCCACTGCCATGGAGCATCATGCTATTTTGCACACGCTCGAAGCGCTGGAGAATCAGGGCTTTACCGTAACACTGCTGCGTCCGCAGGCTGACGGCATCGTCACCGCCACGCAGGTAGCAGAAGCTATTACAGATACCACCTGTCTTGTTTCCGTCATGTACGCCAACAACGAAACAGGCGCCATCCAGCCTATACGCGAAATCGGCGCGCTCTGCCGCAAGCGCGATATACTTTTCCATACTGACGCTGTGCAGGCTGCAGGTCACCTTACAATCGACGTACAGCGCGATAACATAGATATGCTTTCGCTTTCCGCACACAAATTCCATGGACCGAAGGGCATCGGCCTTTTATTTGCCAAGAACAATATTCAGCTTACAAGCCTTATCCGCGGCGGCGGACAAGAGAGAGGCAAGCGTGCCGGTACGGAAAATCTTCCCGGCATCATCGGTCTTGCCGCAGCGCTTAAGGACGCGCAGGAAAATATGCAGGCAAACACTGCTTATATCACAGGCCTGCGCGATGCTCTGCGCAACGGTTTAGATAAAATTGACGCTGCAAGCTTCAACGGCAGCCGTGAGCACTGCCTTCCCGGCACGGTCAACTACAGCTTCCGGGGCGTAAACGGTGAAGCTTTGCTTTCACTGCTTTCCAACGAAGGTATCTGCTGCTCGTCCGGCTCCGCCTGCTCCGCAGGCTCGCTTGAGCCCAGCCATGTACTGCTGGCTCTCGGCCTGAGCAAGGAAACAGCTCAAAGCGCCCTGCGCTTTTCGCTGTGCGAATACAATACAATGGACGAAGTCCAAACAATTATAACTAAAGTCACAGAAGCGGTAAACCGCTTACGGAGGTAAACTTATGCTGTCAACAGCTGCCAATTTAATAAAAAAGCTCGCCTGTGAGCATGACCTGAGCGACGCAGAGCTTTTGACGCTGATAACAAGCACTGACCCTGACCTCAACAAGCTGCTCGCCTGTGAAGCGGATAAACTACGTCGTCAATATTACGGCGATAAGGTCTATATCCGCGGACTGATTGAATTCACCAATTACTGCAAAAATAACTGCTACTACTGCGGTATCCGCGCCGGCAACAGCCTTGCGGAGCGCTACCGTCTGACGCAGGAGGAAATCCTTGCCTGCTGCGCCGAAGGCTATAGGCTTGGCTTCCGCACCTTCGTGCTGCAGGGCGGCGAGGATGCGTATTATACGGATGACAAAATCTGCGCCATCGTCAGCGCCATCCGCAAGCAGCATCCCGACTGCGCTATTACGCTGTCCATCGGTGAAAAAAGCCGTGCCAGCTACCAGGCATACTTCGATGCAGGCGCCAACCGTTATCTGCTGCGCCATGAAACTGCGGATGCGGAGCATTACGCTAAGCTGCATCCTGCCAACATGAGCCTGGAAAACCGCAAGCGTTGCCTGTTTGACCTCAAGGAAATAGGTTATCAGGTTGGCTCCGGCTTCATGGTCGGTTCCCCCTACCAGACGCCGCAAAACATTGGCAGCGACCTGCGCTTTCTGCAAAAGCTGCAGCCTGATATGATTGGCATAGGTCCTTACATTACGCATAAACACACACCGTTTAAGGATATGGCAAGCGGTACTTTAGAGCAGACGCTGCGCCTGCTGTCTATCCTGCGACTGCTCTTCCCTTACGCGCTGCTGCCTTCGACAACAGCCCTCGGCACTATCCATCCCAATGGACGCGAGCTGGGACTGCAGGCCGGCGGCAACGTCGTGATGCCTAACCTTTCACCTGTAGGAGTACGCAAAAAATACGAGCTGTACACCAACAAAATCTGTACCGGCGAGGAGGCAGCCCAATGCCGTGGCTGTCTGGAGGCACGCGTAAAAATAGCAGGCTATAACATAGTACCCGATAGAGGCGATGTACGCCGCACTTTAGATAAATCAGAAGGAGAAAATTTATGAACAAGAAAGCACTAATCGCTATGAGCGGCGGCGTTGATTCCAGCGTTTCCGCATTAATGATGCTGGAGCAGGGCTACGAATGCACCGGCGTAACCATGAAGCTTTTTGCCAACGAGGATATCGGCGTTTCCAAAGCCAACAGCTGCTGCTCCATTGATGACGTAGCAGATGCCCGCAGCGTAGCAACAAGCCTTGGCATGCCTTACTACGTTTTCAACTTTGCCGACCGCTTTGAACGCGACGTTATCGACCGCTTTGTTGACGCTTACGTTAACGGCAGAACACCTAACCCCTGCATTGACTGCAACCGCTATCTGAAATTCGACCAGCTCTTCGTACGCGCACAGGAGCTTGGCTGTGACTATGTTGTCACCGGCCACTATGCGCAAATCAGCTATGATGAAGCCAAAGGCCGCTATCTGCTGCGCAAGGCAGTTGATCCTTTGAAGGACCAAAGCTATGTGCTTTATTCACTCACACAGGAGCAGCTGGCACACGCTATGTTCCCTCTCGGCGGTCTGCATAAGACACAGGTGCGCGAAATTGCCGAAAAGCATGGCTTCGTCAACGCTCAAAAGCATGACAGCCAGGATATCTGCTTTATCCAGACCGGCACCTACGCTGATTTCATCGAAGCACGCCTGGGACGAAAATTCAAGCCCGGCAACTTCGTAGATGAAGCAGGCAACGTGCTTGGCAGACACAAGGGCATTATCCATTACACCGTCGGTCAACGCAAAGGCCTTGGCTTGGCGTTGCCGCAGCCTATGTATGTTAAAGAGATTGACACCAAGAACAACGCTGTTATCCTCACAACAAACGAGGGACTGTTTACCAAAAACGTTACAGCTAAGAATATCAATCTTATCGACTGCGACGCTATCACCGAACCGCGCCGCGTGAAAGCACGCATCCGTTACCATCAGCAGGAGCAATGGGCAACTGTTACCCAGCCTGACGCAGATACGCTGCAGCTCGTTTTTGACGAGCCTCAGCGCGCCATTACCAAAGGTCAGTCCGTGGTTATGTATGACGGTGACGTAGTTATCGGCGGCGGCACAATCGTGTAATAACCTGCAAATTAAAAGCATCAGTTGCTACAATAATTGTAGCAACTGATGCTCTTTTATTATACTCGTTCTGAATGAGTAATAATTTTACCAGTTGTCAGCAAAACCTTTTTAAGCATGATTAATATTTTCTTTATATATACATTGTTAACACTTACTCTATATGATAGAATATAAACAGGCAGATATAAAGCGAAACAATATTTTTCTACCGCTCTAAAATAAGTTTGCCAGAAGTAAGGAGGAATAATATGAAATCATTAAAAGGCACCAAAACCGAAAAGAACCTGTTGGAGGCATTTGCTGGTGAATCCATGGCACGCAACAAATACACCTGGTTTGGTATTGTAGCCCGCAAAGCAGGCTATGATCAAATCGCTGAATTATTTGAGAAAACCGCTAATAATGAAAAAGCTCACGCTTATATGTGGTTCAAGGAATTAGACCAGTTAGGCGATACTGCAGCTAACCTTTTAGCAGCAGCTGAAGGCGAAAACCATGAATGGACCGATATGTATGTAAAAATGGCACAAGAAGCTGAGGAAGAAGGTTTCCCTGAAATCGCAGCAAAAATGCGCGGTGTTGCAGCTATCGAAAAACGTCATGAAGAACGCTATCGTAAACTCTTACAAAACATCGAAGAAATGAAGGTTTTCAGCAAAGACAGCGGCCTGACCATTTGGGAATGCCGCAACTGTGGTCATATTGTAGTCGGCCCCAGCGCTCCGGAAGTTTGCCCTGTCTGCGCTCATCCGCAAGGTTTCTTTGAAGTACATATGGATAACTTCTAAGCTTATACATCTCCCCAAACGCATAAGAGAAAGTACAAAAGTGTAGCGTAAAATTTACGTTGCACTTTTTCTTTATTTCCGTTTCAAAGCCAATACGCAAATGAAACGCAAATTTTTACGTTTCATTTCTAATGCAACGTAAAAGAGCCGTGCAAATTATGCATGGCTCTAATATCTTATAATGAATTTTTAGGTTAAGGAATATTTTGTACCCCTACCCTTGCCACCTTTAACAAGCTTATTTTTCTCCACTAAGCTGTTCAACAATCTGATAGTTTTAGCTCTACTAAAGCCTGTTATAGCTGAAACATCAGAGCTTGCCAAAACTAAGTTAGCGGCAAAGACTTCTAAAACTGCTTGCTCATCCACATCAAGCGGAATTTGATACTCCACGCTAGGCAAAGTAACCATTACAGCATTGTCACTTATAGCAAAATTCGGTTTCACGTCAGCGTTCCTGTATGCTTCTAAAATTCTACGCACTCCAGTACCAAAGATTTCTACATACTTTAATCTGAAGAATACATTGCCTAAAGTAGGATTACGTAAAACAGATACATAACCCTTCAAATATTCTTCCTTGCTAACACCTAATGGTAAGCCACCAGGAGAAACTATTTCTATTTTATCAGTATACATCAATACTCTTATATTAGCATTGATATCCCATGTGCGATGTACTAAAGCATTAGCTAATGCCTCACGAAATGCCTTTTCAGGAATCTGTTCCTTAGTAATTCGTTCAGCGCCCTTTATCTGTTCATATACGTAATAACGCCTGAATAGCTTTATCGCCTTAGCAAATTGCTCAATAACTGATACATTCTTAATGAGCTCCCTATCTAAAATCACATCATTACTGCTACCAAATTTAGCAATATCAATGCCCGGGAAGCTGTTAGTATCTGCCAAAAGTTCTCCGGCATTGTTGAATCTGTCCTTGCTGTAATATAAATTCAAGGTTCTGCATATATCTTTTGTCAGCTTCTTAATGCCAAGCTTAGCCTGCAATTCCTTTTCTAAAATAGTAAATTTTAATTCGCTATTTCCAGTAGGAAGTTCATCATAATATTTTCCCGTACCAAGTAAAGTCAAACGATTCAATTCACCTCTATCAACCTCTATGGTAGAAGTATCGTTACGTTTATAGGCCTTTCCCTTATACAAATACGGTTTGTCCAGACCTTCAGAAACCTTTAAAGCTATAGTATTATTTTGAGAATTAATTCTCAGTGTAAAATCAGGCTTTGGTGAAATGCTGTCATTGATACGATTTTCTAAATCAAGGCATACCTTTTCAGGATTATTTATACCACAAGGAGTTCCGTCATCCCTTACGCCAAATAAAATTTCTCCAGCGCCATAATTAGCATAAGCACTGACTGTTTTCAGAAATGTATTGTTGACCTCAGACTTAAATTCCAGGCTTTTAGTTTCTTTCATCTTTTACGCCTCCTATCACTATTAAACAAATTGTAGCAGAACTCAGCAGTAAGCGCAACGTATTTTTTTACGTTTCATTTTCATTCCACTTTCATCTCATTTTTCATTTTAAAACCAATACGTAAACGAAACGCAAATTTTTACGTTTCATTTCTGTTGCAACGAAAAAGAGCCGTGCCTACGCACGACTCTTTTTTATTGCTTATAATGTTTATTTTACCAATGGTATTTTTCGCCTCTGCTGATTTTAAAAGCACGGTAAATCTGCTCAATCAACAATAAACGAATCATCTGATGCGTAAAGGTCATTTTTGAAAAGCTCAGTGCCAGATCAGCACGCTTACGCAACGCATCAGTATAGCCAAAGGCACCGCCAATCACAAAGGTGATATGGCTGTTGCCGGCAAGTGCCAGCTCGTCCAGCTTTGCCGCCAAATCCGGGCTGCTAAGCTGCTTGCCGATGACATCCAGCAAAATCACATAGGAATTTGCCGGGATAATTGCCAGCAGGCGCTGCGTTTCACGCTCCAGCACCTGCTGCTTTTCCGCCGGGGAGGGATTATCCGGCATACGCTCCTCATTTATTGCCAGCGTTTCCAGCTTGCAGAAGGGCGTCAGCCTTTTGCTGAATTCCTCTATACCCGCAGTAAGATATTTTTCTTTAATTTTGCCTACACAGGCTATCGTTATCTTCAATTGCCGTAATCCTTCGGAACCTCTTCCAATACCACAGTTCTGCTTTCTCTCTGACCATTACGCATAATAGTTACTTCGGCTCTGTCGCCTACCTTGCATTTAGACAGAGCAGTACGCAGGTCAAGCGCTGTCTTTACCTTGCTGCCGTTAAAGCTCAGGATAATATCGCCGGGGCGGATATCAGCTTTCGCTGCCGGACTGCCGGGAACAACCTTAACGAGGAAGATACCGCCATGCAGATTGATTTCAAAGCCATAGCGGTCAGCAATTTCCTGATCCATCAGCGAAGCGCCCAGATACGGTCTTGCAATGCGGCCGCGCTCTGCCAGCTCCTGCAGAATAGGTTTAGCTGTGTTGATAGGAATAGCAAAGCCAATGCCTTCAACACCGCTTACAGCAACCTTAGCACTGTTGATGCCCACTACCTCGCCGTCAGCATTTACCAATGCACCGCCGCTGTTGCCTGGGTTAATTGCCGCATCAGTCTGAATCAGGTTGAACTTGCGCTCGCCTACTTCAATGCTGCGGTTCAACGCACTGATAACGCCTGCGGTTACACTGCCGCGGAATTCCAGTCCCAGCGGATTGCCGATAGCAATTGCCGGTTCGCCGACCTGCAAGGTATCACTGTCACCAAAGGTAGCAACGGTAAGATTATCCGCATCAATTTTTACTACAGCCAAATCGGTTACGGCATCGGCACCCAGAACCTTGCCTTTAACGGTACGTCCGTCAGGCAGGCTGACGATGATTTCCGATGCGCCCTCAACTACGTGGTTGTTGGTTGCAATATAGCCGGCCTTGTCATAAATAACGCCGCTGCCTGTACCGCGCTCCATCAGCTGCGTGCGGTTGAAGAAGTCACGCACATAGGCCTTGTTGGTGATACCTACGACAGCAGGACCAACCTTCTTGGCGGCAGCTACAATCGGTGTATTGCGTGCTGCGCTCAGCTGCTGCTCTGTCTTAGCAGCAGGCTTATCATGCACTGCGGCAGATGTTTTATTGTCGCCGCAGCCGGCAACCAGAATTGCCGCACCTAAAAGACCACAGACAAAAATATTGGCCGATTTTTTCCAGATACTTTTGTTCATCTGTATCCACTCCTTATTTTAAATCTAAGACTGCCGGCAGCGGACTGTCTGCTACTACCCTGTTCTGGGCAGCCACAAAAAGCTCTGTTTCCTGCAGGCGGTTATTATCTTGTAAAATATTCTGCACCGTATCCTGCGCCAGCTGCGGCAGGTTATTGTGCTCGCTCAGGTGCGCCAACACGATATGCTCCGGCAGACGCTCGAGCTCCGTCAGAAAATGTCCGGCAGTATCATTGGATAAATGTCCCAGCGTACTTAAAATGCGTTGCTTCAGATGACGCGGATATGGACCATTTTTCAGCATTTCCACATCATGATTGGCTTCGAGCACCAAAGCACTGCTGCCGGCAACTGCCTCACGTATGGTATCGGTAACAAAGCCCGCATCCGTAAGATATGTGCACTTTGAGCCGTTGCTGCGGCTCGTAAAGGTATAGCCGTGCGGGTCAACGGCATCATGCGGTATGCTGAAGCTCTGTACCTCCAGATCACCGCAAAGCAGGCGGTTATTGTCAATAAGACGGCAGTTCTGGCGCACCAGACTGCTGTCCTTGGCTAATATTGCACGCCAGGTAAGCGCACTGCTGTATACAGGCACCTGATAATTTTTTAAAAAGGTTGCCAGCCCGCGGACATGGTCGACATGCTCATGTGTAATAAACACACCGTCCAGCTCGTTTACGCTGACACCTATTTCCTTCATTCTCGTTGTCAACGCTCTGCAGCTGATACCTATATCAACCAAAAAGCGTTGCTTTGCTGTGCTTATCAAAGCGGCATTCCCCTTGCTGCCGCTGGCCAGCATCACAATCTGAAAGTCGTTTAGCACCAAGCCTTCACTCCTATCAATATAACATCTTTATTATAGCAAATTCATATACTGCTATTGTGGCATTTTGGTAAAAAGAACGCTACAAAAATCTGACATAATTACTCAATATATAAAGAAAAGTGTACCAATCAGCTAGAGAATCGGTACACTTCTTTATAGTTTAATGCATCGTGGAGCACTTCGGACACAGGCCAAAGAAATAGAACTGACGGCGGCTGATAGTATAACCGCTCTGCTTTTCTACATCCTGTGTCAGCTGCAGCTTAACGCCGTCATCCATCAGCGCATCGTCTACCGCACCGCATTTCAAGCAGCGCAGATGATAATGCTCACTGATATCGGCATCATAACGGAAGCTGTCCTCTCCTGTATTCAGAATCTGAATAACGTTGATATCATGCAGAATTTCTACGGTTTTATACACCGTAGCAAAGCTCATAGCAGGAAACTTCGGCTGCAGCTTATTAAACAGCATCTCTGCATTCGGATGCCATGTTTCATCAGCCAAGGCTTCATATACAGCAAGTCTTTGAGGGGTGACCTTATAGCCACGCTCGCGCAACAGGTTGGTTAATTCCTGACTTGTAAGCATATTTCATCACTCCATTGCCAAAAGAATCGGATACAGCGGTTGTCCGCCGTAAAAGGTTTCAACCTCCCACTCATCATTCAGCTCTTCCACTTCAGCTGCCAGCTTTTCAGCCTGCTCTTCGGTTACATCGGCACCATAATATAAGCTGATCAGTTCATAATCCCCATCTGTCAGCATCTTCTGCAGCACTTCCTCCATGCTGCTGCCGTTGCAAACAATTTTATCATTTAAGATACCAAGATAATCGCCCTCATGGATGGAAATACCGTTTACTACGCTGTCGCGTACAGCTACGGTAATGCTGCCGCTGGATGTTTCCTTGGCTTCCTTGGTCATAATAACAGTGTTTTCGTCCATGCTGCGGGTTGCATCAAAATGCAGCAGTGCGGACAAACCCTGCGCCATATTGGTAGTAGGAACATAAGCCACCTTGGAATTACCCAGCAGCTTACGCACCTGCTCAGCCGCCAAAACAATATTCTTATTGTTCGGCAGAATAATATACTGCTCGCAGGTACCGTTTTCAATAGCATTGACAAACTCCTCTACCGGAGGATTCATGCTCTGACCGCCGCTGATAATCTCTGCAGCGCCCATTTCATGCATAATCTTGGCAATGCCGTCACCGGCTGCGACAGTAAGCACACCCACGCCATGCTTCACCGGCTGAATATCATCAGCGCTAAAGAGACGGTTTTCGTGCTGGTCGCGCATATTTTCTACTTTGATATCATGCAGAGTTCCCCAGGTCTGCGCCATGTTGAGCGCATCACCGGGATGCTTGGTATGGATATGTACTTTTACAATATCCTCTACCACTGCCACAATCATGGAATTGCCCATGCCCTCCAAGGCCTTGCTGACAGTCTGCTTATCAACATTTGCATCCTTGACGATAAATTCGGTGCAATAAGGATATTCCAGATCAAGCGGCTCGCCCTTCTGAATCTGTACCTTGGCACGCGGTGTAACAGGCAACACTTCGCAATCCTTACCGCGCAGGCCTGCCAGACAGCCCTCGAAAAAGACAATCAGGCCCTGACCGCCGGCATCAACAACACCGGCTGCCTTCAATGCAGGCAACAGCTCCGGAGTTCTTGCAAGCTCTTCCTTGCCGCTGCGGATAGCCTCCAGCAGTACTTCCTCCAGGCTTACATTACCGCGGACAGCATTATAAGCGCCCTTGGCCATACCGCGGGCTACCGTAAGAATAGTGCCTTCTACCGGTTTGGATACACTGCGGTAAGCATATAAAATACCAAACTGGAAGGCCTTGCCGATTTCTGTATTGTTCAGCGTCTTTTTACCGGCAACACCCTTGCCGATACCACGCAGCAGCTGTGACAAAATTACGCCGGAATTTCCGCGTGCACCCATAATAGCGCTGCGGGCAGCTGCGGCACCGATTTCTCCGGCCTCGGCCTCATCGCTCATTGCGCTGATAGCCTTCGCCACGGACGCCATAGTATGCATCATATTAGTACCGGTATCGCCATCCGGTACCGGAAATACATTTAAATCATTAATAGCTTCAAAATTCTTTTCAAAGCTATGGTAAGCACCCAGCAGCATATCCTTCAGCTGCTTGCCGGTAATTACCTTGCTATTATTCATCTAAACCCCACACCTTTCCTTTCAGGCTTTGCGACGGACAAACAAGCCGATAGCACCGGGTCCAAGATGAGCAGCCAAAACGGTGCCGATACCTGTAAGCATAGTCGGTACATTCGGGAATAATTCCTGCATCTGCTGTTTCAAATCCTCTGCATCTGCCAAAGCCTCTGCATGAGCGACGAAAATTGCTTCAATGGGTGCTTTTTCCGCAGCCATCTCAACCATGCGCTTCATAACCTTTTTACGGGTACGGCACTTGTCCGCAACTTCCAGTTTGCCCTCTTTATCTAAGTGCACAATAGGGCGAATACCAAAAATACTTCCTATCAAAGCGCCAACCGCGCCAATGCGTCCACCCTTTTGCAAATAGTCTAATGTATTTACACTGAAAAATGTTTCTGTACGCGCAACCATCTCACGCGCCATTTTTTCGGCCTCGTCAATATCCATGCCCTCAGCTGTATGCTTCAACACTTCCATAGCAATACCGCTGATAGGGCAGGCAGCAGTCTTGCTGTCGATTACACGGATATCCGCGCCCTTTATATCATCCATTACCTGACGTGCAGCAACGCAGGCGGTCTGGTAGGTACCGCTGAGCACGCTGTCTACTGTCAGCATAATTACTTTTTTGCCTTCCTGAGCAAGCTTGGTGAAAAGCTCAATTACAACGCCGATAGGCGGCTGAGAAGTAATCGGCAGCTTGCCGGTTGCGTCTACCATACCGAACAATTCTGCCAGAGAACGGTCACCGTCCTGCCATTCCAAATCTCCGTGACGGATAATCAAACGCAGAATGTGGCAACGTGGATCATCCTTCAAAGCTGTTTCGTCTGCTGCCGAAATACTATCTACGACAACATGTATTTCATCGTGCATATAAGCCTCCTGTTAGTTATGAATATTCTCTATTTAAGTTATATCCGTTCTTCTCCCATATTATATTATATTGTACCATATTCTGAAAACTATTGCTACATTGACTATAGCTAACTGACAATATTTCAAAAATTATATACTAAATTTCTAAAAATGGCAAAAAAAAAAGCCCTTACGAAGAAGGGCCAAATGAGGGGCTGTTTTGATGCTCTTAGTATACCATCTTTGTATACAAAATGCAAGAGTTTTTTGTAAATTTTTTTACGTTAGCTGACTAAATTGTCCACGAACTTCCGGCAAGCCTTCCGATTCGTGGACAACTTCATTATTGATTATCATAGCCCGCAGTATCAAACCTGCGGCCGCTTACAGCTTATTTAAAGTCTGCACCCAGCATAATTACGCCATCGCAGTCGGCAGCACCGTCACGGCTGATACGCATCTGATGCGCAAAGGGAACATTGGAAAGACGATTGACAACAGCACCGTTATTAGTTGTAGAAACAACAACAGTATTGGCAATTATTTCACCGCTGCCACCGCTGATAACCTCAAAGCCGGCATTACGCAAGCGTGCGGCAGCCTCCGCACCTGCAGTTTTGCTGCCACTGCAGTTTACAAGGCGCACAACTCCGCGGCTGTCGGAGGAAGCTTCCTCGGAAGCGGCGGATTTTTGATCTTTGCCTGCTTTCTTGGATTTGCCGGACTGCTTAGCTTCTTCTTCCTTGGCTTTTTCTTCCTTTTTAGCCTTCAGCTCTTTTTCCTCTTTGACAGCTTCCTTATTTTCCTCGCTGTCATCGCCCTTTTCTACCTTTTCAACAGCGTTGTTGTATTCCTTTTCCATCAGCTCAGCTGCAGATTTGTAGTGCTCCGTCATGGTTGCACCCTGCATCTTAACCATCAGCTCACGCAGGTCGGTAATATCCGGCAGCCAATAACTGATACCGTCGATATACTTCGGAGTACCGGGAACCATCGCCATAGACAGGCCCTTTTCCTTAACCATGGAATGCAGCGCTCTGCCCAAATCCATCATATCGCTAAGAGGCATATCAGTCTTCACCATAGAGGTCAGCTGCTTAGCCAGACCGGGGATATGCAGCAGCATATCAGCAGAGGTAATCTTGTCGTAAACAGCCATCAGGAAATGCTGTTGGCGGCGGATACGGCCGATATCGCCCTCCTCATCACGGAAGCGTACATATTGAATGGCTGTTTTGCCGTCCAGATGCTGACGGCCCTTTTTCAGGTCAACGGTAAAGCCATCCCAGGTATCATGATAATACATATCCTTTTCAACATCGATATCAATACCGCCGATAGCATCAACAAGACCGGTAAAGCCTTTAAAATCAACCATGACGTAATTGTTGATTTTAATACCCAGCAATTCTTCTACAGTTTTCTGTGTCAGCTCACGGCCGCCGTAAGCGTAGGCATGGTTAATCTTATCCCAGCCGTGACCGTCAATGCGTACGCGTGTATCACGCGGTACCGAAAGCAGGGAAGCGCTTTTGTTGCTGCTGTCGAACATTACGACAAAAAGCGTATCACTGCGGCCCACATCGTCGGAGCGTTCATCAACACCCATAACAACGATATTCTTTTTCAGATTCAGCCTGTCTGTCGGCGCAAGATTATCCAATCCCGTTTCCGGAAAGAAATAACCGAAGGCAATATAGCCTACTACACAGATAGCTGTTACAATCATTAAAATTTTTGTCTGGAGAATGCTTTTCATCCTTATATAACCTCTCAATCAATTTCTTCTGCCAGATATTCCGTCAGCTCCTTACGGCTGCGGTACAGGAAAGCATACAGCATGCGTGCGGTCAGACCCCAGATAACCTTATCCTCATACAGGTAAAAATACACATAATAGGACTTGTTCATGCGCCAGCCACGCTTGCGCTGCGGCACCAGGTCAAACGGAAAATCATCACCAGGATGGTCTGCCAGCTGCACGGAGCCACGCCTTGGCTTTTGCTCCAAAAGCACCTTTAGGGGTACAGTAAAGATGCGCTCTACCTCGCTTTTGCTGTACGTAATCTTACTGATATCATCAATCAGACCAACAAAGGGGTGGATAATCGGTCCGTTATGCGTTACCAGACAATCCAGCTCACCGCAGATGGTGATATTCTCCGGCTTCAGGCCAAGCTCCTCGCAGGTTTCGCGCACTGCGGTATTGCGGAAGCTGTTATCCTCACATTCGTACTTGCCGCCGGGAAAGCACACCTCACCCGGCTGACTGCGTAGCGTATGTGCCCGTTCCTCAAACAGCACACTGATGCCTTCGTGAGTACGCACTAAGGGCAGCAGCACGGCAGCGTCCCACAAGCGGTCCAGCTTGTCAATTCCGGGAGCACGGCGATGCAGACGTTCAAACAATACATACTGTAATTTTTCCATCTCATTCATAATAACACCTTATTTTAACACCTTCGTCAGCAAATGAAAATAGTATTTATAAATTTCTGCGTGAGACAGGTGTTTTCCTGCCGCAAAATGTAACTAAGCTGTAAAATCCAAGTAACAATCCTTAAAAAATGCTTTATTTACACTGTTTACGGCAAAAGGAAAGCGCCAGCCGCTAATGCAGCTGACGCCAAGGGAAAGACAGATTTAATTAGTACAGAGGAGCTTCAGCTTCTGCATGCTTTTTTTCGCTCTTGTCAACCAGCAGAGTTACAGCAGCATCGCCGGTGATGTTAACAGAGGTACGCGGCATATCCAGGATACGGTCGATACCTGCGATAAGAGCAGAGCCTTCCAGCGGCAGACCAAGGCTGGTCAGAATCATGGTCAACATGATGAAGCCTGCGCCCGGAACACCTGCAGTACCGATAGAAGCCAAAGTACCGGTAACGATAATGGTCATGTATTGGGAAGCGGTGAGGTCAATGCCGTACAGCTGAGCAATGAACAGTGCGCATACACCCTGGTAAGCAGCAGTACCATCCATGTTGATGGTTGCGCCCAACGGCAGAACGAAACTGGAAACCTCTTTGGAAGCGCCCATTTTTTGAGCACAGCTCATGGTCAGCGGCAGAGTACCGCCGGAAGAGCAGGAGCTGAAAGCCATCAGGGATGCCGGAGCGATACCCTTAATGAATTTGATGAAGCTCATGCCTGCCAGGAATTTAATCATAGAGCCGTAAACGAGAACTGCGTGCAGGAGGCAAGCCAGATATACAGCGATAACAACCTTCAGCAGCGGCAGCAGTACGGAAGGACCGTTAGATGCAACTACCGGAGTAATCAAGCCGAAAACACCAATCGGAGCAACAGCCATGATCATGCCGACGATTTTGTAGGAAACCTCAGCCAAACCATCAATGGTGTGCTTCAGAGCGTTAGCCTTTTCACCGACAACGGTGATACCGGCACCAACGAAGAGAGAGAAAACGATGATTTGCAGCATGTTAGCTTTAACCATAGCTTCCAACGGGTTAGTCGGGAAAATGTCAATGATAACCTTGGAAATAGGCGGTGCAGCCTTAGCAGCAACCTTAGCGGTATCAGCAGCCATATGCAGGCCAACACCCGGCTGCATGATGGTACCGATTGCCAAACCAATAACGATAGCAAAAGCAGTGGTTACCAGATAGAACGCTACGGTTTTAACACCGATACGGCCTACCTTTTTGATATCACCCAAGCTGGTGACACCGATTACCAGGCTGGAGAATACCAGCGGTACGATAACCATTTTGATCATGTTCATGAAAATTGTTCCCAGAGGACCAATCCAGGTCTTGGCGAAGCCGGCACCTTCAGCACCCAGCTCCAGGCCTGCAATAATACCAAGCGCAAGGCCGATTAAAATTTTTGTAGATAAGTTCATTTTTACAACCCCCAGATAATTAAGTAAAAAAACTGTTAAGTCAATTATAGCAACTTATCATTAAAAAGTCCGATTGTATACAGTATTATTGCCGTGTATACAATATTATTTACGACTATCCCGTCTAAGCGCATAAAAATACCCCTGCAGCAACGTGCAGGGGCAAACGCAAATTACCTTATTTAACTAAAAGCTCATACAGCACTACGGCAAGAGCACCGGGAACACCGAAGAAGCCGGCAATCAAAGCCTTGATAACGGTAATCTTCATGGTAAAGCCCGCCAAAGAGCCTACCAAATTAATGAACCACAGCAGCAGTGCGCCGCAGAGACCATTCCACACCAGCTTAAACGGCATCGACAGCAGCTTTACTACTATCAAAAGCAGCAGTACGCCGCCAATCATCGGTCCGAAGGCACCAAGCGGTGTCAAAATAGCATTAAGTTCCATATTAAATAACGCCGGTCCTTTCTACATTGTGCGCCTGTTTTCCAGCGCTTTAGACAAGGTTATTTCGTCAGCATACTCCAAATCGCCGCCCATCGGCAGGCCATGAGCAATACGGCTGACGGTTATTCCTACAGGCTTCAGCAGCTGTGCCAGATAGGTAGCAGTAGCTTCGCCCTCTACATCCGAGTTGGTCGCAATAATAATTTCACTGACTGATTCCTGCTGCAGGCGCAAGAGAAGCTCTCTGATGCGCAGCTTTTCCGGGCCTATACCGTCGAGCGGCGAAAGCACACCGTGCAGCACATGATACAGTCCGTGATAGCCATGACTGCGCTCCATAGCCGCAATATCCTGCGGCTGCTCCACTACACAGATAGTAAAGCTGTCGCGTGAGCTGTCACGGCAAATCTCGCATACATCGCTGTCAGTAAGATTAAAGCAGCGGCTGCAGTAGTGAATCTGCTCCTTGGCACCGCTTAAGGCCGCCGCCAGCTGCTTCACATCCTCCGCAGGCATGTCAATCACATGATAGGCCAGTCGCATAGCTGTTTTTGAGCCGATGCCCGGCAAACGCCTGAGCTGCTCATATAAATTAGCCAGCGGCCTGATCATTCTTGCCATCAGCTTAGAACATGCCAGGCAGCTTCATGCCACCGGTAACCTTAGCCATTTCTTTTTCAGTCAGCTCGTCAATTTGCTTCATAGCGTCATTGACAGCTGTCAGAATCATATCCTCAAGCATTTCTACATCCTCGGGATCTACAGCGGTCGGATTGATTTTGATGGATTTCAGTTCTTTTTTACCGCTGACAACAACGGTTACGGCACCGCCGCCGACAGACGTTTCTACAGTACGGCTTTTCAGGTCCTCCTGCATTTTCGCCATATCAGCCTGCATTTTTTGTACCTTTTTCATCATTGCCTGCATATTACCCATGCCACCTGGAAACATAATTAAATTCCTCCTTGATATTTACATATATTGATATTATATATTCTCAGAAACATAAGCCAAGGCTTCAAAGCCTCAAATTAGGTTTCATTGGTCTGATATATCCGTTACACTGCCGCCTAAGGCATTAAAAGCCCTGCGCAGGTTTTCCGGCAACTGTGCTGCCTGCAGATTTTGCGCTTCGCTTTCCGGCGATTGCTGCACCTCCTGCTGCTTTACAGGGGGCTGCGGCAGCTTGGCCTTGCCCTCAATAACAGCCTCCAGCCTGATTTCGCGCCTTGCCAGACGCAGCAGAACCTCCTCGAAGGCTTTGCGATAGTCATCCTTGTTCATCCTGTCCGCAAGAAAGGGTGCCTTAAAGGCAACCTGCAGAATGTTGTTGGCAAAACTGAATACTCTGCCGTTTTTAGCACAGGATACCATAGAATTCTTCTTTTCGGCCTTCATAATCTCCAGAGCCTGCTTCCAGAAATCCTCACCTGCGGCAAAATCACCGGCATATTCCTCTGTCTGCTGCACTTTAGCACTTTTAGGCTTAGGAACGGCGTTCACCGCCGCAGCCAACGTATCGGCAGCAGGCTGCGGTTGCGCTTTAATTGCAGGCTTTTTAGCCGGAGCAGGTTTTACTGCCTGCATCTGATCTGCCGCAGGTGTCTGCTGTGCAATCTGCTGCTGTGCTGCCGCCGCAAAATCTTCCTGAGCAATCGGCTGTGCTGCAGGCTCGACGGCAACCGGTGCCGGCGGAGCCTGCTGATAAACAGGCATCACACCGCCTGCCAGCTGACGCTCCAGCTGTTCTATTCTTGCCGACAAAGCAGCCAACGTGCTGCCCTCTACGCGGCACAAATCCAAAAGGCACATCTCCGCAGTAATACGCGGACGCATAGAACCGCGCAGCTCCTGAATAGCGCCATGCAACCTCTCCTCCGCCGCCAACAGACGATCACGTCCGAACAACGGCGCCAGCTCCGCCAACGCTTCTTTGGTATCTGTCAGATAAATTTCCTCATAGTCAGGAACTGCCAGATAAAGCACCAGCGCCCGCAGATATTCAATAAGCTCCGTAAGCACCTGCTTGACATCCTTGCCCTGTTCCAGCAGCAGATTCAACGTAGCCAATGCCTGCGGCAACTGCCTGCGGCCTATTGCTCCCGTCAGCTCATGCAGTGCTTCACGTCCTACGATGCCCAGCACCTCACGCACAGTCGCTACGGTAACACGCTTAGCCATGACTCCGCACTGGTCCAACAGGCTCAGCGCATCACGCATACCGCCCTCAGCCTGAATAGCTATTAAGCGAAGCGCGTCCGCATCGGCCTCAATACCGCTGCCTGCCGCAACCATAGCCAGATGCTCCGCAATCTCGTCTACTGTTACTCTGCGAAATTCAAAGCGCTGGCAGCGCGACTGAATCGTTGCAGGCACCTTCTGCGGGTCCGTTGTCGCTAAAATAAATACAGCGTGTGCCGGCGGCTCCTCCAGTGTTTTCAGCAAAGCATTGAAAGCACCGGTAGAAAGCATGTGCACCTCGTCGATAATATAAACCTTATAACGGCTTTCCGCCGGCGTAAAGGCTACCTGCTCCCGCAGGTCACGGATATTATCTACACTGGTATTGGACGCAGCGTCAATTTCAATTACATCCAGAGAGGTTCCCTGCACAATGCGCTGACAGTTGCCGCATTGTCCGCAGGGTTCGGCAGTAGGCCCCTGCTCGCAGTTCAGGGCCTTGGCCAGAATACGCGCCATACTGGTCTTACCGGTGCCGCGAGGACCGGAAAACAAATAGGCGTGAGCAATTTTACCGCTTGCCAAAGCATTTTTCAAGGTTGTTTTCACAGCCTTTTGTCCCACAAGAGCGTCAAAATCCTGCGGCCGCCACTGGCGGTATAATGCTACATAAGCCATCACTGCACCTCCCCGGAATTTATTACATACATAATTATTATACTCAAAATAGCCTGAAATGTAAATTGAAGTTTTGCAGTCCCAGTCTTCCGTTAAAACAAATATTTTACTAATGCACTAAAGTATTATATAATATCATCAGCTAATCAAAAGGAGGCTACAGCAATGACCATACCTGAAATTGACAAGGACTTTTTGCGCAAGCAGCTGCCGGAATTTGCCGGGCAGACTGCCGACTATCATAACGAAAAAATCGGCAAAATTGCCTACAAGGAGTTTTCCGGCTACTTCGGCAGCTTTGCCCAACGTGACGGCAAAAGCAACATGCTGCGCCTGCGCTGCAGCGCAGGACGCATCACTGCGGAAAAGCTGGTCTTCATCGCCAAGATGATCCGCAAATATAACATCAGCCGCATTCACTTCACAACCGGGCAGACTATCCAGCTGCATGACCTCAGCGCCGAGGCTGCCGCTGAAATTTTGGAGCAATGCCTGGACGCGGATATCATTCCCTTCGGCTGCGGCGGTGACTATCCCGGTAATGTTCTCTGCTCACCCTTAAGCGGTGTGGAGCGCGAGGAATATTTTGACGTACTGCCTTATGCCGAAGCAGCAGCGCAATATCTTGTCGCCTCCATTCCCGACGGCAAGCTGCCGCGCAAATTTAAAACCGGCTTTTCCAATTCCCCGCAAAACCTTACGCACGCCACCATGCGCGATTTAGGCTTCGCCGCTCGTCCCGACGGCCATTTTGATGTCTACAGCGCCGGCGGTCTGGGCCCTGCTCCCTGCATCGGTATAAAAATGGCGGAGGCTGTTGCTCCCGAAAAAATTCTCTATCATATCAAGGCAATGCTTGCTACCTTCCGCGAATGCGGTACCTATACGCAAAGAGCCAAAGCACGCACACGTTATCTGCCTGAGCTTTTAGGCGGTGAAGCAGCCTACAAAGCAGCCTACAGTGAACGCCTCCTGCAGGCACTGCAGGAAGGCGGTCTTGATTTGCAGCCTGAGGCAACAAAAATCACCAAGCGCGACTTCAAGCTCATCACCGGCTTCCGCATTACCTCGCAAAAACAGCCCGGTCTTTATGCCGTAAATTATCATCCGCAGGCAGGCCTGCCCAAAATTGAAAGCTTCCTCGCTCTGGCGAATTATCTGCAGAATGTTAAAGCCGCCGAGCTGCGTCTTGCACCCGACCAAAGCGTATATATTATCAACCTCACTGCTCCCGAAGCAGCAAAGGTTATGTCGCTCACGCCGGACACAGCCTATAATGCCTTCACAAGCAGCGTGGCCTGCATCGGTTCCACCGTCTGCCAGATGGGCATGGGCGATTCTCAAAGCCTGCTGACAAGCTGTTTTGAAGAAATGGCTACGCAGTACGCCGCCAGCGATGCGCTACCACAGATTTATATTTCCGGCTGCCCCTCCAGCTGTGGTACTCACCAAATAGGCGAACTCGGTTTCCGCGGAACTGTTAAGGTCATCAAGGGTAAAGCACACCCAGCCTTCACCATGTACATCAACGGTTGCTCTCTGCAGGAAAGCGAGCGTCTGGGAGAAGAGGTCGGCACACTGCTCGCCGAGGATATTCCCTTCGTGCTTTTGGAAATCGGCAAGCATATCGCCCAAAGCGGACTGGACTTTGCCGCCTGGCAGGCAGCAAACCCTCAGGCCATCGCCACTATCATTGCTCCCTATATGAAAAAAATCGAGCTGCTCAGCAAATAAGCACAGCACAAAAAAATCCGTCGCACATGCGACGGATTTTCTTCGTTATTTCCCTGTAGGACCGCAAAGACGGGCTTCCCCACGGCACATGAAAGTATCCGCTTAAGGCTGCTTCCTTCCGGACCTGACCTGGTTCACAGGCTCCCATTGCGCAGGACCCGGCTCTACGATCCTACAGAGAAACAAATATATGATTTTATTAAAAAAGCCGCTCAGTGCGGCAGATTTTTAAGTGGCGGAGAGAGAGGGATTCGAACCCTCGGTACGGTTTCCCGTACACACGCTTTCCAGGCGTGCACCTTCAACCACTCGGTCATCTCTCCAAGGTTGAAAACTTTAAACTATTTTCAATTTGCCAGCACAATACGTACCCGCAGTCAACATAACTGCAAGTAGTATTATACTGGCATTTTCAATGAAAGTCAAGCGTTTTTTGTAAAAATTTTTATAAAATCCTCAAAAAATTCTTCTGCGGCAGTTTAGGAGAAGGTATCCTCCTCATCACTGTCTTCTGCAGGCAGCAGCATTACCGCACAATCAGAATTCAGGACTACGTTTTCCGAGGTGCTGCCCAAGTCATCGCCGTTAGTCATATCGGCACCGGTTTTAGTCATCATAATCAGGCTGACATTATCACGCTCACAGATAGCGGCAATTTTTTTGGAGGCTACGCCATGTGCAATGCGGTAATCGGCTTCAATACCGAAAATTTTCATTTCGTCTACCAGCTCTTGCAAAAACATTTTGGCACTGCCGTATTTTTCCTTGTAATCATGCTTGTTTCTGCTGTGCTCAACAACATGCACAAACAATACCTTACCTACATATTCACGCAGGCTGCGGATAACGTTCAGCGCTTCTAAGGATTTACGGGAAAAATCGGTCGGTATCAGCACAGTATCCAGCAGATTTTCTGTAACCTCATCTTCCTCATCCTTATTAATCAGCAGGGGAATCATTGTAGCCCGTGCCAGCTCATAGGTAGTGCTGCCCATCAGCGCACGCTTCAAAAAGCCCTTGCGGTGAGATGCTACCAGCATCAGGTCAGCGTCGTTTTCTTCCGCCAGCCTGCTTAAGGTTTCGCAGGGCTCGCCTGCCGGGGTTACAATGGAAATTTCTTCATAGCCTGCCTGCTCTATATCATTTTTATACCCATCCAATCGGCTGCGCGCTTTTTTAAAGCTGCTACCGTCAGGGTCGGCATCATCGTCATCATCAAAGACGTGAGCCAAAACCACTTCCGTTTCCGTATCGGGGCATAAGCAAAACAGACACTCGGTCAATTTATCAGCCTGCGGGGACAGATCTGTGGCCAACAGGACCTTGGTGAATGTACTCATCTAATTGCTCCTTTAAAAAATATGTAATATATGGATAGTTCGCCATGAATCCCGAAATTCCTGCCTGAGTAAAAAACAGCTTTCCTAAAAATACTGCCACAGCAAAAACAAAAAGCAAAGCCATAAAATGACTTTGCTTTTTGTTTCAGGCACGTGCCTTTTTCAGGAGTCTTGCCAGCTCCATAACATTTTCCAGAGTTATATCGCTGCTGTTATCAGCTTCCTTTTCCCCTTCGATATCAACAAAAAAAGAACTGATAGGACATTCCAAAATCTGATGCAGCTTAATCAGATTTGGTATTGTCAAACCCGCGCGTCCGTTTTCGATATTGCTTAAATGCGTCTGAGTTACCCCCAACTCTTTCGCCAATTCTGTCTGAGATACCTTAGCGGAAATGCGCTGCATTTTTACACGCTTGCCTATCAGGCGATTGTATTCCTCTGTCATATTCATCATCATATTCCCCTTTTCATAATATATATTCATTATTCCTAATTAAATTTATATAGATAGCATTATAACATATACGTATTTTACAAGCAATAGTTTTTTAATTTTCCGCAATTTATTTAACTCTGCCTCTATCAAGTTGGCAACATTTATAATGTAAGCGAGGAATATTGTAAAAAAAAAAGCGACGTACTCTTGCATATAAGAGTACGTCGAACGCTATATTAAAATTATTCAGCAGTGCTCAAAAAGAATCAGGCACGGATAAGCTTGCCCGGATTCAGGATATTGTTCGGGTCCATAGCGCGTTTAATAGTCTTCATGATAGACATTTCTACCGGGTCGCAATAAGCTGCCAGTGCGTCAATCTTTTTCGCACCGATGCCATGCTCGCCGGAAAGACGGCCACCCAGGCTGTAAACATATGCGTAGCAGATTTTGTGGAACTCTGCGAGCTGTTTTTCCCATTCTTCGTCGGTCATATCCATCTTCAGGCAGTTAAAATGCAGGTTACCGTCACCTGCGTGAGCCAGGCACATGCATTCGAAATCAAATTGCTTGGAAACCTCCATCAGGTGGTTCAGGCAGACAGCGATTTTGTCGATAGGTACAACAAGGTCATCAGAGGTAGATACCTTGCTCAAAGCCTTGGAGCCTTCCAGACAGCTGCGGCGTACCTTCCATACACGCTCATCTGCTTCAACAACGTCGGTTGCACCGCAGGCAGTACAGATTTCGTCAAGCTGCTCCATCTTCATATCCAGCTCGTCCTCGTTAAAGGTTTCCACGGTAACGATAACATAGCTGCCATCCTCGTAATGCGGCAGACGCTGTTCTGCATAATCGCTGGCAGCACGTACAAAGCCGTTGTCCATAAATTCAACACTTGTCGGATTCAGGCCGGCCTTAACCAGCGCAGGTACCAAGTCGACAGCCTTCTGTACCTCGGTGAAAACTGCAAGGATATCCAGACGATACGGAGCCAGCGGCAGCAGCTTCAGAGTTGCTTTAGTGATGATACCCAGAGTACCCTCACTGCCCATTACCAATTGGTCGAGGCAGTAGCCGGTGCTGCATTTTTTCAGGCGGTTGCCCAGCTCAGCGATTTCACCGGTCGGAGTAACAACCTCGATAGAATAAACCTGATGACGGGTAGTGCCGTAGCGTACAGCCTTATTGCCGCCGGCGTTGGTTGCAATATTGCCGCCGATCATGCAGCTGTCTGCGCTGCAGGGGTCACCGGCATACAGCAGGCCTGCTTCATTAGCCTTAGCCTGAATATCAGAGGTCAGCGCACCTGCTTCAACCTCCATATACATAGCATCAGCATCGAGCTTAATAATTTTGTTCATGCGCTCCATCAGCAGCACAATGCCGCCGAAAACAGGGATTGCACCACAGGATACGCTGGTACCTGCACTGCGCGGAGTTACAGGCACAAGATATTTATTGGCGATTTTCATAACAGCAGCAACCTCTTCGGTGCTGCCCGGTGCTACAACTACCTCCGGCAGATGGTGGTAATGAGCGTCCGGCTCTTCGTCGGTTTTGTAACGCTCCAGAGTTTCGGCATCATTTTTTACATGCTCTGCGCCGACTGCTTTACGCAGCTCCTCCAAAACTTCTTCGGTTACGGGATTGTAATTTGTCATACTAAAATCTCTCCTTTGCTACTTAGCTACTATGCTACATATTTTAGCTTCTCCAAGACCATTGAAAGGTCTTCTTATAAATTAAAAACCTTGCCGGGGTTCAGGATATTATTCGGATCCCAGGCTTTTTTAATTTTTCTCATCAGCTCCAGCTCACCGCCCGGAGTAAAGCGCTCCAGGAAGTGTGCCTTCTTGCTGCCAATGCCATGCTCACCGGAAAGACGGCCGCCATGCGCATAAGCATACGTATAAACCTCTTCCGTAAAGCGGCTCAGTTCGGATTCCCACTCCTCATCGGACAAATCCAGCTTGCACAAAACGATATGCAGGTTTCCGTCACCGATATGCGCGTTGATACGCAGAGGGAAGGGCTATTTCGCCACAGTTTTAATGATGTACTGAATCATATCGCTCATTTCATCAACAGGCACAGCAACGTCATCCGTCGTGCAGACCTTGCTGATGAGGCTGACAGATTCCAGACAGTTGCGGCGCATCGACCAGATACGCTCATCAGCCTCCAGAACATCCACAGCTCCTGCGCCCTCGCAGATATCGCTGGCCTGCTCCATTTTCATATCTAGCTCATCTTCATTGAAGGTTTCTATCGTAATGATAACGTAAATACCGTCTTCAACATGCGGTGCACCGGGGAATTCAAGATATTCCGAGGTTGTCCGCACATTAGGATTATCCATATATTCGATGCTTGTCGGGTCAA
Source organism: Phascolarctobacterium sp. Marseille-Q4147 (assembly GCF_017968825.1). Taxonomy (NCBI): domain Bacteria; kingdom Bacillati; phylum Bacillota; class Negativicutes; order Acidaminococcales; family Acidaminococcaceae; genus Phascolarctobacterium; species Phascolarctobacterium sp. Marseille-Q4147. The sequence continues at coordinate 776,963 of NZ_CP072874.1, forward strand.
TACCTGCTTTCACAAGCTGCGGCACCACACCGATTGCTGCCATCGGATCGTGGAAAATCGCCAACATATCGATTTTATACGGAGGCAAAGGCTGCAGCTTCAGCGTTACCTGTGTAATAATACCCAGCGTGCCCTCGCTGCCGATAACCAGTTGCTCCATGCAGTAGCCTGTGCTGCATTTTTTCAGTGGCGAGCCCAAGTCAACAATATCGCCGTAGGGCGTAACAATCTGCACAGCGTATACCTGATTGCGCGTTACACCGTAGCGCACAGCCTTGATGCCGCCGGCATTCGTCGCCAGGTTGCCGCCAATCTGGCAGCTGTCGCTGCTCGACGGGTCGCCTGCATAAAGCAGATTCTCCGCCTTCGCCGCTGCCTGAATATCCAGCGTGCGCACACCGGCCTGTGCTACCATGTACAAGCCTTCCTTATTCAGCTCGATAATTTTGTTGAGACGTTCCATCAGCAGCACTACGCCGCCCTTGTCGGCAATAGCGCCGTCAACGATGCCTGTACCGCCGCCGCGCACGGTCAGCGGAATGAGATACTTATTACACAACTTCACTACGCCGGCAATTTCCTCGGCATCGGCGGGAATTACCACTACATCCGGCAGATGGAAGCAGCGTTCGTCCGCCTCCTCGTCCGTCTTGTAGCGGTCGAGCGTGTCAGCATCGGTTTTGACATATTTTTCGCCCAACAGCGTTTTTAATTCATCAATAAATTCAGGAGTTACAGAATTATAATTGCTCATAATACACTACCTTTTCTAAAGGCTGACGAAAAGGTATCAGAGGCGAGGAAGGACGACGACGTACTTTCACATACTCCCAGATACCATCCCGACGCAGATGGTGCTTTATATGCGCCGGAATTTTATTTTCTCAATAATACACTACTTTTTCTAATTTTTATAAAGAGTGCAGAGAAAGTATCAGATGCGAGGGAGGGCGACGACGGCGTACTTAAACGTACTCCTAGGAGCCATCCCGACGCAGATGGTGCTTTATATGCGCTCTTGCTTATGCGTTGAAGACTTTGCCGGGGTTAAGTATAAGATTCGGATCCCAAGCCAGCTTAATTCTGCGCATCAGCTCCAGTTCACCGGCAGGTGTAAATTCTTCCATATAAGCCAGCTTCTTGGCACCGATGCCATGCTCACCGGCTAAGCGGCCGCCCTGAGCGTAAGCATAGGCATAAACCTCTTCATGGAAGTCATGCACAATCTTTTCCCAAGTTGCATCATCCAAATCGCATTTGCAGAGAACGATATGCAGATTGCCGTCACCGATATGCGCGTTGATTTTTACCGGAATCGGGAAGGGATACTTGCTGCCGATATGCATAATTTCTTTAATGGTCGGCGCAATGCGGTCTACAGGCACAACAACATCGTCGGTCAGGGAAACCTTGCTTACAAGGCTGATAGATTCCTGGCAGTTGCGGCGCATTGCCCAGATGCGGTCATCCGCTTCCAGAACTTCAACGGCACCTGCTGCCTCGCACAGCTCGTCGAGCTGTTCCATCTTCATGTCCAGCTCATCCTCACTGAATGTTTCTACCGTAATGATAACATAAATACCATCCTCATAATGCGGTGCGCCCTTAAATTCAATATAATCGGCGCAGGCACGCACATAGGAATTATCCATATATTCCATGCTCGTCGGATTCAGACCGGCCTGCATAATCTTCGGCACTACGTCAAGAGCTTTGAACGGGTCGTCAAAAACCGCCAACAGGTCAAAGCGATACGGAGGCATCGGCTGCAGCTTCAAAGTTACCTTGGTGATGATACCCAAAGTACCTTCGCTGCCCATTACCAGCTGCTCCATGCAATAGCCTGTGCTGCATTTTTTCAGACGGCTGCCAACCTCTACGATTTCGCCTGTCGGGGTAACCATCTCCAGGCTGTAAACCTGATTACGGGTAACGCCGTAGCGTACAGCCTTGCTGCCGCCGGCATTGGTTGCCAGGTTGCCGCCGATCAGGCAGCTTTCGGCGCTGCAGGGGTCGCCTGCGTAAAGATAGCCTGCTTCGTTGGCCATCTTCTGAATATCAACTGTACGCACGCCGGCTTCGGCGACAACATACATCGCTTCGGTATTCATTTCAATAATTTTATTCAAGCGCTCCATGAGCAGTACAATACCGCCGCAGACAGCAATCGCGCCATCGGCAAGGCTGGTACCGCCGCTGCGGACAGTCAGCGGCACATTGTACTTATTGCACAGCTTCACAACTGCGGCAATCTCTTCAGCATTGGCAGGACGTACAACAGCCTCAGGCACACGGAAACGGCGCGGATCATATTCCTCGTCGGTTTTATATTGCTCCAGCTTTTCAGGCTCTGTAAATACATTGGCGTCACCTACTACGGCGCGCACATCCGCTAAAAACGGTTCTGATACGGAATTATACTCTTTCATCATATTCCCTCATTTCTAAATTACATATAGACATCTGTGCGAAAGACAGCAGATGTTACTTATCTAACTTTATATTATATTACAAATCGCGCTGTTTGTCTGTAAATTATGTATGAGAAATCAACACAAAAAGTTTTTCTTGCAGAGAAAATAGGTTTCGCTATATATTGTATACTTCCCCGCACCCATTGCCAAGCAATATAAAAAAGGTTAAGATATAGATAATGAAGCTGCCTTTGCTGCGCCTTAACGCAAGGGCAAAATAAATTTACAGCTATAGGAGAGAGGTCTTATGCAAGCTTTATTTGATGCAGTTAACGCCATCTGCGCCAAAATCCAGATTGTTTCCAATCTGTTCTGGGATTTCCCCTGCAATCTTGACTGGTACGGTTCTATCCCCATTCTGGGAAACTTTAGTCTGGCAATTATTTTATTAGTCGGCACAGGTATTTACTTTACCTTCCGCCTGCACTTTGTACAGGTACACAACTTTCTCTTCGCTATAAAGGTGCTAATGCAGCGCAACCGTACGCGCAACGGTATTTCCTCACTCACAGCCTTTTTGCTTTCCACCGCTATGCGTGTCGGCCCCGGAAATATCTTGGGCGTAACCGGCGCAATTTCCATCGGCGGCCCGGGCGCATTGTTCTGGATGTGGGTTTCCGCCTTCTTCGGCATGGCAACGTCCTTCGCCGAATCCACGCTTTCGCAGATTTTCAAGGAAAAGCGCGATAGCGAATATGTCGGCGGCCTGCCTTTTTACGCACGCAAATTGTTGAACGATTCCGCCGCTGCCGGCGTTGCGCTCAGCATGCTGTACATTGTTTATGCGCTGCTGTGCTTCCCCGCACAGGGCTTCAACACTATTTCCGCCGTGGGTGCCATCGCCAGCAAAATCAGCGGTGTGAACATCCCCACCAATTCCTCGCTCTACTGGATTTCCTTTGCAGTGCTTATTGTTATCACCGCTGTTATCAGCTTCGGCGGTATTAAAAAGGTAACGAAGGTTACCGACCGCATCGTTCCCGTTATGGCAGTTATTTATGTACTCACCGTCATCGCTTTGACCGTCGGCAACATCGACCGCATTCCGCTGTTCTTCAGCTCCGTTTTCACGCAGGCCTTTGCGCCTGATGCTGTTTTCGGCGGTGCCTTCGGTCTGGCGCTCAGCCAGGGTATTAAGCGCGGCCTGATGTCCAACGAAGCAGGCCAGGGTACTATTACCATGCCGGCTGCGGCAGCAGAGGTTGCTCACCCCTGCGAACAGGGCTGCGTACAGGCTTTAGGTGTTTTCCTTGATACCATCGTTATCTGCACTCTGACCGGCTTTGTCGTTATCATGGGCAGCATGTGGCTCACGACAGATGCTCAGGCTTGGTTTGAGCTGGGCAAGCTCGATAAATTCCTGGCCTCCTGCGGTGCTCTTACCGGCGGCAATGACATGCTTTACAGTGTTGTTACGCTGCTCGTAAGCGTTTGCTTCGGCCTGTTTGCCTTCACCTGCCTCTTGGGCTTTATGTCCTTCACCGAAATGTGTGCTAACCGCATTTCCAGCAAGGCATCCTTCATCAACGCTATCCGCGTGCTGTGCCTCATCGTTATTTCCTTCGGCGTTATCACCAACATCGCCGGTATGGATTTAGGCGCGCTCTGGGAATTGAGCGACTTCGCCAACATCCTCATGGTATACTGCAACTTACCGCTGCAATATATCGGCTTTAAATATGTATTGCGTGCCTGGAAGCACTTCGAAAAGAACGACGGTACTCCGTTCACCTCCGAAATCGCCGGGCTGCAGTTGCCTGTTTGGGACGCTTTGGCCAAGGAACACAAAAACGAATATCATCACTAAAAAATTAAGCGTGGCCGCTGCTCGCAGCCACGCTATTTTTATGCCTTATTCACCTTTAAGCAAACGTAAAAATTCTGCTTCATCAATAACCGTTACGCCTAATTGCTGTGCCTTTTCCAGCTTACTGCCGGCCTCCGCGCCCGCAATGACGTAATCCGTCTTTTTGCTGACGCTGCCGCTGACCTTAGCGCCCACGTCCTGCGCCATCGTCTTTGCCTCGGCGCGTCCCAGCGTAGGCATTGTGCCCGTAAAGACAAGCGTTTTGCCGAAGAAGGGGTTATCCTCCTGACTGGCAGGCGGTGTAAACGTCATCGTCAGTCCTGCTGCCGCCAAGCGCTCCACCAGGTCGATATTCGCCGGCACGTTCAGCCAGGTGACGGCGCTTTCCGCAATCTTATCACCGATATCACGAATCTGCGCCAGCTCCTCAGGCTGTGCCTGCTGCAGCTTTTCCATGCTGCCGAATTCCGTTGCCAGAATACGCGCTACCTTGGCACCCACATGACGGATACCCAAAGCAAAGAGCAGCTTGTCCAGCTCGTTCTTCTTGCTCTCGCTCAAGGCTGCAAGCAGATTATCAGCAGACTTTTCGCCCATACGCTCCAGCTTCAGCAAATCCTCCTTGCGCAGGCTGTACAAATCCGCAGCATCACGTACTAAGCCCGCATCAAGCAGCGCATTGATAACAGAAGGACCGCAGCCGTCGATATTCATCGCATCACGGCTGACAAAGTGAATGAGGCCCTCGCGTCCGAGCGCCGGGCAGTGCGGATTGGTGCAGCGGATAGCTGCCTCCTCGCCCTGACGCTCCACACGCCAGCCGCATTCCGGACAAACATTGGGGATTTCCACCTCTTTTTCGCCACCGGTGCGCTTTTCAGCAACTACACGCAATACCTCGGGAATAATTTCACCGGCCTTGTTGATAACAACCCTGTCACCGATGCGGATATCCTTGGCACGGATAAAATCCTCGTTATGCAGGGTAGCACGGCTAATAACGCTGCCGCTTAATTTTACCGGTGTCAGCACTGCCGTCGGTGTCAGTACGCCCGTGCGTCCTACACGCCAGTCGATATCCTCCAGCGTAGTTTCCGCCTGCTCCGGCGGATATTTATAGGCCGTTGCCCAGCGCGGATCCTTGCCTGTAGCGCCCAGAATACGCTGTTGGTAAACATCGTTGACCTTAATAACAGCGCCGTCAGTATCGTAGGACAGGCCTTGACGCAGCTCGTTGAAATCGCCGATATATTTAATCGCCTCGTCGATATTTTCGACAACCTTATAATTTTCGCTCACCTTAAAGCCGTAGCGTGCCAGCAAGGCCAGTGATTCGCTGTGCTTGGGCTGCGCGCCCTCGCCTACCAGATAATAGGCAAAAAAGCTCAGGCTGCGGCTTGCCGTTACCTGCGGGTCCAGCTGACGCAGGCTGCCTGCCGCCGCATTACGCGGATTGGCAAATTCGCTCTCGCCGCGCTCCGCGCGCTGCTCGTTTAAACGCATAAACGCCTGACGCGGCATATAGACCTCACCGCGCACGTCCAAAAGCTCCGGCACTGCTTCACCCTCAGGCACCTTCAGTGTCAGCGGAATGCTACGGATGGTGCGCACGTTGGCCGTAACATTTTCGCCTACTACGCCGTCACCGCGGGTAGCGGCACGCACCAGCTTACCGTTTTCGTAAATCAGGCTGCAGGCCAGACCGTCAATCTTCGGCTCCATAACGTATTCCACCTTGCTGCCTGCAGGCAGACCGCCTTGCACGCGTTCGTCAAAGGCACGCAGCTCCTCGGCAGAAAACACATTGCCAAGGCTCAGCAACGGCTCCAGATGGCGCACCTCGGTAAACTGCGAGGAGGCACGGCCGCCGACACGCTGCGTAGGCGAATCGGCCGGAATGCTGTCAGGATAGAGCGCCTCCAGCTCACGCAGGCGCACCATCATGCGGTCATATTCGGCGTCCGTAATCTCCGGCGCATCCAATACATAATATAAATATTCGTTATGACGGATTTCGCGGCGCAGCTTTTCGGCCTCAGCCAAATCCGCTGCACGCTCATCAGCAAATAAATCCATTTCTGCCATTGCTTTATCCTCCAACATTTTTATCAGGAAAGCCGCTGCTTACAGCTTTTCCAGCTTAGCATACTTCGTCAGCAGGCTACGGATACCACCGCCGGCAAACGCAACCGTAACCTCCTGGCCGTCATCCGCAGCCTTAGCGGTAACAATCGTGCCTGCGCCCCACTTCTTATGCATAACCTTATCGCCGACATGGAAGCTGCAGCCTGCCGCCGCACTGCTTTCCCTCGGGAAGAAGCTGGCCTTATGCTGCTCGAACCAGTTGGCGTTTTCCTTGGCAGTAGGCTTGTGTACCTGCGAAGTCATCGCCGGGCGCTGTACAACCGGACGCTTGATTACATGCACCAGATTACGCGGCACCTCCTGCAGGAAGCGGGACGGTGTGTAATACTGCGTGCGGCCGTAGATAGTGCGTGTTCTAGCGTTGCTCAGGAACAAATGCTTTTCCGCACGCGTAATGCCTACATAGCACAGGCGGCGCTCCTCTTCAATCTCATTATCATTCATCAATGTGCGGGAATGCGGGAAGATACCCTCCTCCATACCTACCAAAAAGACATCGGGGAATTCCAGGCCCTTGGCGGAATGCAGCGTCATCAAGGTAACTGCCTCCTCACCCAGCTCCGCATCATCAATATCGGCAACCAGCGCTACGTCAGACAGGAAGTTTTCCAGCGTCGGCTCTTCGCCGTTACGCTCGCATTTAACTGCGAACTCCTCGGTTACGCTCAGCATTTCCTTCAGGTTTTCCACACGGCTTTCGTCCTGCGGGTCCTTGCTGCTTTGCAGCTCCTCCAGATAGCCTGTTTTCAGCAGCACATCATCCAAAAGCTGTTTTACCGGCACATCGGCAGCCTCGCCCATCAGCTCAAAGAGCAGCTCGCTCAGCTCGTCCAGCTTGTTGGCAAAACGGCTCGCAAGACCGGGGACATCCGCTGCATTGGTCACTACCTCAAACAGCGTCTGTCCGCTGGCATTGGCATATTCCTGCAAGCGTGCCAATGTCGCATCACCGATACCGCGGCGCGGAACGTTGATAATACGCAGCAGGCTCAAGCTGTCATGCGGATTATAAAGCAAGCGCAGATAAGCCAGCGCATCCTTGATTTCCTTGCGCTCGTAGAACTTCGTACCGCCGACCATCGTATAGGCGATACCGCTCTTAATCAGCATTTCCTCGAATACACGCGACTGCGCGTTAGTGCGGTACAGCACCGCCATATCGCCCAGCTTAGCGCCTTCATTCAGCTGCAGCTTCTGCATATTTTCAATCACATAACGTGCTTCATCTCTTTCATCGTTCGCCTGATAGTAAATGATTTCCGAACCGTTGCCGTTGGCAGTCCACAAATTTTTCGGCTTGCGTCCGCTGTTATTGTCGATAACGGCATTGGCGGCATCCAGAATAACCTGCGTACTGCGGTAGTTCTGCTCCAGCTTCACCAGCTTGGCATCGGGATAATCCTTTTCGAAATCAAGGATATTCTGAATATCGGCACCGCGCCAGCCATAAATGCTCTGGTCGGCATCGCCTACTACGCAGATGTTTCTGTGGCCTGCAGCCAACAGCTTCGTCAGCAGGTACTGCGCATGGTTGGTGTCCTGATATTCATCAACCATCAGATAATCAAACTTGCGCTGGTATTTTTCTCTTACCGCCGGATTTTCCTGCAGCAGACGCAGCGCCAGCAGCAGTAAATCATCAAAGTCTACGGCATTGTTGGCCTGCAGCTTTTTCTGATAAGCATCATAAATTTTTGCCACCTGCTGCTCATAATAGCCGGAGGCCTCACGAGCATAGGCATCGGGCAGCAGCAAAGCATTTTTCGCATTGCTGATATGGCTGATAATCGCCGGCAGCGGGAAACGCTTTTCATCAAGGTTCATTTCCTTCAGCACCTGCTTAATCAGGTTTTTGCTGTCGCTTGTATCGTAAATAGCAAAATTATTGGCATAGCCGTTGAGATTTTCCAGCTCATAGCGCAAAAGACGGGCGCAGAAGGCATGGAAGGTAAACAGCCACACATCTCTGGCCGCAGCGCCTGCCATACGGTCCACGCGCTCGCGCATTTCCGCGGCGGCTTTATTGGTAAAGGTAATCGCCAAAATGCGATAGGGACGCACGCCCTGCTGCAGCAGATGCGCAATACGGCAGGTAAGCACCTTCGTCTTGCCGCTGCCTGCACCCGCCAGAATCAGCATCGGTCCGTTAATAGTCTGTACTGCATCAAGCTGCTCTTTATTGAGTCCTTGCATTGTATCGGTCATCAGTAGTTAGCCTCCATAACATTTCACGAATGCACCTGCATCCTCTTCTTGGGTAAAAATATTTTTGACTTAAATATTATATCACAAAACGCTTCTCTTAGCAGAAGAAAAGCAGCCGCTTTAGCCTAGAGATATGCTAGGAAAAGCAGCTGCATTGTGTTAAAATAATGCTATGTAATGCAAAAGGAGATTATACAGATGACTAAGAAAAGCACCTTCGTTCCCGCCAAGGATTTGAGCAAGCTGTGGCGGGCTATTATAGAATTCGATATGCTGCAGCCGGGCGACCGCATCCTTGTCGGCCTCAGCGGCGGCAAGGACAGCATGCTTCTGACAGCCATGCTGGCGGAAATCAAAAAATATTCGCCGATTCCCTTCGACCTTGCCTGCTACACCGTCAACGGCATGTTTGCACCCAACTTTCCCAAGGCGGAGCTGGAGGCCTTTTGCGCGCAGTTCGGCCTTACACACTACAGTGACGATGTTGACGTAATGGCAGCACATGAAAAGAAAGGCGGCAGTCCCTGCTTCACCTGCGCCTACTTCCGCCGTGCAGCCACCAACCGCCGCGCACAGGAGCTTGGCTTCAACAAGGTGGCATTGGCGCACCACAATGACGATGCAGTGGAAACCTTCTTTATGAATCTTGTGACCAGCGGCCAACTGCGCACCTTTCTGCCGGTAACGCCACTGTCGCGCTCCGGCATCACGGTACTGCGCCCGTTGCTCTACTACCGCGAGCAGGAAATCCGCGATCTGGTGGCAAAACTGGGTCTGAAGCCTATCAAAAACCCCTGTCCTTATGACGGTCACACCATGCGCCAGGACATCAAGGAGCACATCGCAGCACTCGATGCGCAATATCCGGAAATCTACGAGCATCTGGCGGCAGCCATGCGTGACAGCGACAGGCAGGAGCTGTGGCCGCCCAAGCCCGGCAAGGAGCTGCTGCAAAAATTCCACACCTTTTGGGGACGTGGCAAAAAGCAGGCTGAGCAATGAAAACAAAGGCCTATCTTTATATCATCACTGCTGCTGTCTGCTGGGGTTTAATCGGACTCTTCGTCAGAACACTGGCAGCACAAGGCTTCAGCTCCATGCAAATAGTTGCCCTGCGTTCGCTGGCAGCGGCAATCTGCGTCACACTGCCGCTGCTGCGGTCAGGAAGTGCCGCCCTGCGCATCAGACTGCGTGACCTCTGGCTTTTCGTCGGCACCGGCATATGCAGCCTAGTATTCTTCAACTACTGCTACTTCAACGCCATGCAGCAGACAAGCTTGGCGGTGGCAGCGCTATTGCTTTACACCGCGCCCGTCTTTGTCATGCTTATGTCGCTAGTATGCTTCAGTGAAGCCTTCACGCGCACCAAGGCACTCGCTCTGCTGCTCACCTTCAGCGGCTGCGCCTGTGTAACCGGCGTCTTCGGCAGCAGCCTTACGCTTACGCTCAGCGGCCTGCTCTACGGTCTGGGCAGCGGCTTCGGCTATGCGCTGTACAGCATTTTCGGCAAATATGCAGTGCGCAAATATTCGTCACTCACCATCACCGCCTACACCTTTTATCTGGCACTCGCAGCTTCATGGCCATTGGCAGATTTTGATTATCAGCGTCTTGCAGCCATTGACCTGCCGTCCATCGTCAGCGTTTTAGGGCTGGGCCTGCTCTGCGCCGTACTTCCTTATCTGCTCTACACCAAAGGACTGGAACAGATTGAAGCAGGACAGGCTTCCATCCTCGCGACGATTGAGCCCTTTGTGGCTGCCGCCGTCGGTGTCATCTTCTTTGCGGAAGCACTGACGCCGGTAAAAATCATCGGCATGGGACTGATATTTGCGGCGATTGCCGTGTTGAATATCAGGAAAACGAAAAAAGGCTAATTTATCGATGTATTGTTAGGTTTTGCACTATAAACAAAATCCTCACTAATATCGAACTCATACTTTTTCATTAAACCTCTTATGAAAAATATACATGCAGATGCAGAATAACCTGTTGAAATATAAATGTTACAGTTTCTCAACTTAAACGGGTTGCGTACACCGTCTTCTTCATAAGAAAACGCTGGTGTTGTCCATTCCGGCAGTGGTTCATGTTTCTTAGCCATATCATCAATAATGCTATTGTCCATATCGTACAAAATTTGAGCAATAGACCTTACCATCTCAGCAAAACTACTAACATTCACACGTTCTCCTAAAAACTCAAAATAATTTACTGTTTTATAAGTAGCATCGTCCGGATTCGCTAATGTATAAAGCTTATAGTGGGGATCAGTAAATTCAATTTTTGTTTTTGGTTGCTCAATAGGAAATAGTTTTAAAATAATCTCAGCCAAACGTTTTGCACGTTTTTCCATATTTACGCTATTCCATTCACTCTTATCCTTAACATCACTATAGAGAACAGCTATATGTGTAATGGTTTCTTCCAATTTCTCTTTCTTTTTTTCAAACGGCTTATCTCCAAGCTCACTATTATACCCTGTTAATGTCAAATTACCGAGCGTATGAAGATACTTTTCATGCACAGATTGCCAATTTTCTCCTAACATTTTTTGCCACGACATCGACAAATTTTTATTTTGTGGCATTATATGCTCAATGCTTAGATTTTCTGTATCTAATGTTTCCTTGCCTTGGTTTTCGATTGCACAGAGTAAATATTTGCAAAGAGCATTTTTACTATAAAGATTCTTTTCTTGCAATGCTGTCACAAACTCATTATCTGATGGTATTGTATTTTTCGAGGTTTGTTGCAGAAAGAACGAAACTAGAGAATCGTAGTATGTATTTTTATTTTCTTTTTGTTCGAATACACGTCCATAAAGAGTCTTATATAATCCACGCAGAGTATTAGAACCAATCTCACAAACAAGTCTTCTTATACTGTAGCTTAGAAGCATTTTGAGCACTCTCGCCAGTTCATTTTTATTAATAATTCCATTTTCATAATCATCAAAAACTCTGAACAAAAATAAGTATACCGTAGTCTGCTTTAGCTTGCGCAAGCCTGCTAAAGCTTTATTTACTTCAGCGCCAAAATCACTGCTTCCATAACAAAATACATAATACTGCTTTGCGTAATGCAAAATTTCCTGAAGCATTTTCTCATTGTCATACTTACCTTCTACATATACCTGTTTAAAGCTTTTATAGGCTTCACTTTCTTTTACAAAGCCATCGCTTTTCATATTCAGATAATCTATAAAAAAGTTATCAAGCAATTTATCAGGCAACAAGTTCTGCACAGTAAGCCAATACTCTTCATATAAACGTTCTTGATCTGTATCAGTCATTAATATGTAATTACGAATCAAATCTGCTAATCCTAGCTTAATACCTGTTGAATTAATTCTTTCAAATATTTCTTGAGCATTATCGTCTGTATCTAATCTAATATCTGCACAAATCAGCTTTTCTATCCCATCATTAATCATCAGTACAGAATTAGCACTTGATTCCTCAAGAAATGATTTTATTAATTGCATAAAAAGCATATAGTTATGATAAATTATGCCTCGCCTGCTCTTATCCATCTGCTCTATTTTTCCTGACATTAATAACAGAAGTTGATCATTATCAGTTTTTACCGGTTTTAATTTCAGCTTGCTTTTTTCGTCTAAGCCATATCTGTCAAATTTATCTTCATTGTAGAGATATCTTTGCAGAGCATCCTTATCTCTATCATCATCTGCTGAATCAGCAAGTGCTTTTATCAAGATATAAAGCGTTGTTGTCCATCAATAATTATATATGAATCAATATGTTTTTTAGAACCCAAAGGTGCATACACGAAAGAACCACAAAAATGAGGTCTGTCTTTTTTATATGCCATAACTATATCTTCAAAAAGCTTTGTACACTGCTCTTCAGTCCATGCATAATCCCTTTGAAAAACAGGAATGCAGTACTGTTTTTTGTTAGGTTCAATATAGTCATTCAGCATTCTTCCGCTTTCAATTTTCACCTTATTCACTCCCTATTTTCATCATAATACAGACAACTACTTCTGCAGCACCTCTACCTTACAGCGGTGCTGCTTTGTTTTCTTGGAATAGCCTATACCGACAGCCAAAATCCTTCCTTTATAACGCTTGCTGCCATCTCCCAGAGTTCCAGCAAATTTGAGCGCATACTGTCTGCGTTTAATCTGCTCAATCGCTTCCTCAGGCGTATGGTCCACCTTCAGCTCCAAAATAAGGCAATCATCGTTTTCCTGATAGGGATAGAAGATAAAGTCAACATAGCCTGTCCCGGCCTTATCCTCCCTTTGGACATTATATCTGTCACGTGCTGCCAGATATATGAGATTAACAATAGCAGCCAGTTCGGTCTCATTGTTATACGCCAACAGCGGTGTTTCCGTATTGTGCGCAAATTCCAAAACCCTGCTCATTGTAGCGGTATCGCCTTTCAGCGTAGCCTGCAGCATCGCTTCCGATTTTACCGCCAGCTGATGTACGTAGCCCAAGGAATCCTTGTTCAGGAGCAGCTCATTAAATTTATCCATCAATTCTTTGTTAGGTATGAACACTTTGCCGTTTTCATATGTCAACAGGCCATAAACAACCATCGCCGAAAAAATCTGCTGCTTTGTATTAAGCTCCAGCAGCATGGCCGCATATTCCTGTATTTTCAAGGGTATGCGTTCACCGGCAGCCATCAGCGCCAAATCATCACGTACCGCCGTCACATTGTTGCGGATATAGTAAAACAATTCATCATAGGGTCCGGAGCTAGTCCAATAATTATAAAGCTGGTTATTCTGTAAAGCCATAACAACAGAGCGCGGATTATACAGTAAATTGCCAGCAGCAGTGTGATAGCCGTCATACCATATTTTTAAGCCTTCACGTGTAACCTGCGGTTGAGCCGTCAAAGCCTGATACTTTGCAAACAGCGCATCTACTTCCGTATCATTAAAGCCAAAAACATCACTATATAATGACATCGTAGCCATATTATATTCCGCAAATGTATTTAATTCCGAGCCGCTGGTATATTTTGATATCGGCAGTACGCCAGTCATATACGCCAGCTGAACGTATACTCTGTCCTTAAGCAAATCCTTTAAGAACAGCAGGTATTTTTTTCTGTCATCTTCGGAAATAAAGGCAGCATGAAAGATTGCATCCCATTCGTCAAAAATGAAAATAAACCTTTCGCCCGTCGCTGCAGTAATTCTTTCCAAATCCTCAGCTACGCCGCCTGCCGCACGATAATCAACATCGGGATACGCCTTATGCAAATCCTTCTTCAAGGCATCAGCAATATTATCTATATAGCTTTGGTAATCATTGCTGCTGATTCTGCTGAAATCAATATAAATAACATTATATTGATTAATATGCTGCATAGCCTCGGCATCACGTCCTATCTTTAACTGTGCAAAAAGCTTGGCCGTAGCGGCACTTTTAGTCAAAAATGCTCCCAGCATATTAGCCATAACAGTTTTGCCAAAACGGCGCGGACGTGTGATGCACACATACTTACCATTAGTACCTATACGCTGCAGCATTTGGCCTATAAAGGCTGTTTTATCAACAAAATATGTACTTTTAGCCATCTCCTCGTATAACACTGCCGGAGAGAGAGTATTTAACAATAATCCCATATGATTCTCCCCCTTGCTTTTGCGCATAGTCTATATCACTGATTATAACATACATTTTCACAAGTGTTGTTTATTCCTTACAGCGTCAGCCTCATACCCCTTTACCCGCCAGCACGCCTGCTCCCGCAGCCACAAGTCCCAAAAGCAGGCTGCCGCCGCTGTACGCTGCCGCGGCAGCGATATTACCCTCCGTCAGCAGCATCAGGCTTTCATAGCCAAACGAGGAAAAGGTGGTGAAGCCGCCCAACAAGCCTACGCACAAGAACAGGCGCCAGGCCGCAGGCAGCAGACCGCGCTCCACAATCAGCGTCATCAAAAGGCCCATGCAAAAGCAGCCTATGATATTTATGGCGAAGGTTCCCCAGGGAAGGGCGCTGCCGCTCGCTCTGCTGATAAAATTACCCAGCAGATAACGGCACACTGCACCCAAAGCACCGCCGACTGCTACACTTATTATTTCCATCATGCGCTCTCCAGCTCCTCAATATATTGCAGCGTGCGCTGCCAGTCAATCTTAACCGCAGCCAGCTTCGCCTGCAGCTGCGGCACGGTATAGTCCTCGCTGCGCAACAAACTCACAATATCGGCAAACTGTGCCTGCAAGCCGATCAGCCCCAGCGTTGCGCACACGCCTTTCAGGTTGTGCGCATAGCGCAGCACCTCCTGCCAATTTTCTGCGGCAGCAGCCTCCTCCATCAGTCTGTAATCATCGGTTGTCAGCAGCTTGCGCAAAAAGCGCACATACATAGCTTCACTTTCCATAAAGCGCTCCTCCAGCGCCTCCTGAATATCAATCGCCACATACTGCGGCAGTTCCTGTAAATGCACGGCTTCGCACCCCTTTCTGCTCTTAATGCTGCAGGTACGCACTCATCATCTGCGCCAGCAGCTTCATCTGTACCGGTTTCACCATAAAATCATTCATGCCGGCAGCCATCGCACGTTCCACGTCATCACTGCCGCTGTTGCCTGTCAGCGCCAGAATCGGCACCTTACGCGCATCCTCGCGCGGCAAAGCTCTGATAGCCTCGGCAGCCTCACAGCCATCCATTTCCGGCATCTGCATATCCATCAGCACCATGCTGATGCTGCCCTCCTCCGAAGACTCAAACAGGTTCACGGCCTCCTTGCCGTTGCTTGCCGGCAATACCTCCAGACCGTTCATCGTCAGCAGCTCGCTGATAATCTCCATATTGATACTGTTATCCTCTGCTACTAAAATTCTGCAGCCGGCAAAATCCTCCAGCTTCGGCATTGCATCCTGAGGCTTGCTTTCCACCTTTTTCACGATATTGAACGGCAAAGAAATAATTACGCAGGTGCCTTCATCAACACGACTGCTGATGTGAATGCTGCCATCCATACGCTCCACCAGGCTTTTGACAATCGTCATGCCTAAGCCAGTGCCGGTAACGCGCGGCACACCGAAACGGCTGTCGCGTTCAAACGGTTTGTAAATTTTCTCCAGGAATTTGGCCGACATACCGCAGCCGGTGTCCTTAATAACAAAGGTATAATGCACGCGGTTGCGCTCATTGCCCGGCTCACGACGCGCCAAAAAGCTGATTTTGCCATGCGCCTTGGTATATTTAAGCGCATTCGACAAAATATTATTCAAAATCTGCTGCAAGCCCTGCAAATCGCCGCTCACCATTTCATCTTCTTGCAGCATCAGCTGAGAGTCAAAGAACTTCTGCTCCAGCTCGGCCTGCGCCGCAAAAATATCGCTGGTATCCTGCGCTACCTTGGCAATCATAAAGGTTTCCTGCACATGCTCCACCTTGCCGTTGTCCAGACGTGCCATTTCCAGAATATCGTTAATCAAAGTCAGCAGCTGCTGCCCTGCGGCGCTTATTTTGCGGATATATTCCTTCACCTGTCCGCAGTCATCCTTGTGCAGCTCTGCCAGCTCAGCCATGCCGATAATGCCGTTGAGAGGCGCACGCATATCGTGCGACAGTGCGGAGAAGAACATGTTTCTGGACTTGGCATTTTCTTGTGCTACCTGCAGCGCCTGCTCCGTCAGCTGCAGATGCTCCAGCTCCTTCTGCTTTTCAGCCTCCACCTCACGGAAGAAGAAAACCGCTTCGTCCTTATTCAACAAATCATCACGCATCAGGCGGACATTAAGCCATCTGTATTCCTTGCCGAAGCGATGGCGGAACTCACCGCCGAAGTCATTGATATGCCGCTCCACCAGCTCTTTGATATGCTCACGTGAAAAGCTGGCCGCAAACTCATCGGCAGCCTCCGGCTCCACATTCTTTATCAGCTCCTGCAGCAGCTCATCATAATCGCCCTCAGGCTCCTGCGGCCCCGGGCTGGTGCTTTTCAGCATATAATAGCGTCCTGTAACATAATTCACTCTAAACACAGCCAGGAAGGACTTGCTCATAACGCGGATAACCTCATTGATGCTTTGCAGCTGTTTATTCAGCATATGCTCGCGCAGCGCCAAACCGGCAGCCAGCAGCAGGAAAATGGCCAGCGTCAGGCTGAACCACTGCATCAAATCCTTATAATCACCCATCAGGAAATCATATGGAATCGTTACAATAGATATCCAACCCTTTTCCGAAACCGTGTAGTAAACCCCGCGCTTATTGCCTTCATAGTCGGTAATATAAGATACATCACTGTCAGAATCACGGATTTCCTTAAAGATTTTATCTACATAAGGTTGCTCTTCTTCTATCGACAGATTGCGGTCATTGATGGTAAACATAATATTACCGGACGGATCGCAAAGGTAGTAATAGCTGTCCTTCGGCAGCTTATTGTCACTCAGCAGGCCATTCAGACGCTCCGGATAAAGATTCATCGCCAGTACATTGTTATCGCTAAAGCGCACGGCCATCGTCAGCAGGCGCTCATTATTCTTGCCGTATTGATATAAATTAGTATAGGCTACGCCGCTTTTATTGCTCAGCGCTGCCTGATACCATTTCAGCGAAGCAACATCTGTCGGCTGTCCCTCCAATCGCTTGCCAATAAGATGCCCGTGTACTACAGCGCACATATCAAAGCGGCCCACATCAGCATTTTTTTCCATATAATCGGTAAAATGCGTCAGCGCCTCCTCCAGCTCTGCATCTGTCATATCGGGCTTCATTTCCAGCATATGTGCAAGGTTCTGCGCGGCACTGCGCAGCAGAATTTCCTGAGCTTTTATGCGTCCTGTTTCCCTTGTGGCAAAGCGGGCTGCCAGCTGCTGTCCCATAATATGCGAATTATCCAATATTTTTTCGCGCACAATATACAGGCTCACCAGGGAAACAAGCAGGAAGAAGGCGAAGATGCCTATGCTGTATAGAGATACCTTTATTCTGTTCCTAAAAAATTTAAAGTCCATAAGCCCTCCATTGAGCCACTGTCAATAAACATGTGCATATTTCATGCATACACATTTTATTATATAACACCAGGCACATCTCTACAAGTGCATACGTCAAAAAGCCGCCTGCGGAGGTAGAAGTTTCCTCTGCAGGCGGCTAATTAGGTATTTATGTATATATATGCTTGTTGCGTTACTATTGTTGACTAAAATATTGCATTAGGTAACGATGAGGACAAAGTTAGAAAGTGGTTAGGCTTCTGATTTTGTTATTTTATTAAAGAAAGAGTTAAATAAACAAAGACTCCTGTTCTTTATCTAAGCGTTTTTGCGTAAGCTCCAGATATTCCTCCACATTATCAATCCCTATAAAATTACAACCGTTGCGCAATGCTTCAACGCCAGTTGTCCCCGAACCGCAAAACGGGTCCAGCACTATATAGCCTGCTTGCGTAGAAGCCTGCAATATTCTTTCCAGTAAATACTCCGGCTTCTGCGTAGGATGCTTGCCAAACTTCTTTTCCGAAGGCTTGGTAAGACTGCCTGTCCAGACATCCTTCATCTGCTTTCCGCCATTTATTTCTTTCATCAAGGCATAGTTAAAAAAGTATTTTGCTTTTTTATCATCCTTGCAGGCCCAGATGATTGTTTCCGTAGAATGCGTAAAGCAACGGCAGGCAAGATTCGGCGGCGGATTAGTTTTTTGCCACGTAATGTTATTGATTATTCTAAAGCCTTCCTCTTCTAAAGCCATGCCGATAGAAAAGATATTATGGAAAGTTCCCGATATCCAGATGGTGCCGTTGGGTTTAAGCACTTTTTTGCAGAGGTTTATCCAGCGTCTGTTGAATTGATGCTTGTTGGCTAACATGTGCTCTTTATCATCAACCATATCCCACGCAGCTTTATTTACAGAAACCATTTTGCCACTACGGCAAGTAATGCCGTTATTACTTAAAAAGTAGGGCGGGTCTGCAAAAATTACGTCAACGGATTCAGGGCGAAGCTTTTGCAGCAGCTCAAACGTGTCGCCTAGGAGCAGTTGTGCATTTTCAGTTTGGTAGAAGAATTCTACATCTGTTTCAAATAAATTTTCCATAATACTAGCCTTTAATAGTTACAGATAATAACCTCTTGACCTTTGCGATTGTTAGCATCTGAATTAATCATACGCTTTACATTTACAACACTAATAGTATATCCCTTATTACCATATAATTGCTCAATAAGTTCTGTATTATGATTCGTCAGCATACAATAACAGCCTCGCTCTGTTAACTCGTCATATAAGCGAGCAAGCCTTTCATGACTTTCAAGTGTAAACCCTTCTTTAGTGTAAGATTCAAAAGAAGTAGGGTTCAAAGGTGCATACGGACTATCTAAAAAGACAAAATCACCTCTATCAGCATTACGACATGCATCTTCAAAATCACCTGTTGTTATCGTTACTCTTTTTAAATAATCCGAAGTCATTCTTATAGACTCTTCATCACAGGACACACGTTTAGAGTTGTTATAAGGAACATTAAATAGTCCTTTGCTATTTACTCTGTACAATCCATTAAAACAATGCTTATTCAAAAAAACGAACAATGCCGCCAATTCAATATCATATTCCATTTTTTCTAATTTCATATTATATAAATTACGCATTGAATAATAGTAAGCTTTGCCGTCCTCCCCTATTGCAGAATCAATTCTATTAATATTATCTAAAAATGAATCTACATTTTCTCTTATCTGTACATAAGCATTTATCAACGCTTCATTGATATCATTAATCAACGCATTTTCAGGAAGTAAATCGAAAACTACTGCTCCTCCGCCTATAAATGGCTCATAATATCTATTATATTCCCTTGGCATTCTCTCTCTTATTTGTGCTAAAAGCTGTCTTTTACCACCAGCCCATTTTACAAACGGACCTACTGTAGCATTTTTCAAGTTATTCTTCCTCTCCAGACTAAACTATACCATTCTATTATAGAGGCAATAACTGAACTTGACAATCCTGAATTTTTACTTTTGAAAAACAAAAATGTACTCATGCGCTAATAATAAAAACTGAAGATTGCGTTCACACCAATAGTCCGTTGAACGACAATTATGCTGTTCTTTAATAATAATTTCCTGGGAATGAAAGTTTTGCTCCAAAAAAATCTTCATTACTTCAAATCCTAATGGGAAAATTTTTCCTTTACGCCTTATATCTCCCATCATTACCGCGCAATAATGATTAGGCTTTAAAACTCGATAAGCTTCCTGAGCTACTAAAGACATTCTCTCCAAAAAATCGCTCAATGATAAACAAGAAATATCCTCCGGTATATCTTGGCTATATTTTATAATATCAGCATAGGGCGGATGTGTGCAAACAAAATCAATCCCATTAGTTTTTATAGATGATAAATTTGTAGCATCACCTTGTTTAACAAAAATCTGTGATATGGAATCAAATGAGATTTGTAATTTTTTCTTAGCCAAATTTACTGCTTTATTGTTGATGTCAATTCCAATCGCATTGCGATTTAACAGTTTAGCTTCTACAAGCGTAGTTCCACTTCCAGCAAACTGATCTAACACCCATTCACCTGGTTTTGTATAACGTAAAATAAGATTCCTCGGTACATACGGTGACCAGTTTCCTCTATATTCTCCGGTGTGAGTAGCCCAATTCCCACGCTCTTTAAAAGACCAAATTGTTGTTTTTTCTAATGCGAAATTACTTGGTTGAATATATATAATAATCGCCGCCCTTATATTATTCAGAATTTTCTTTTTATTCTATCATATTATATTCTTCCTGTCTAGTTTTAGCACTTTATTTGTATGAAATAATCTCGACATTTTTTCTACAAACGTTTATACTATATATAGGCGATTAATATCATAATATTTTTCGGTTAGCAAACAAATTTTGCGAAGGAGGAAATGCAATGCCGAACTGGGCTTATAATAATAATTTATTTTATAGCCAAAACAAAGACATCATTTGTGATTTGCATGATAAGCTTAATAGATGGAGCAATATGCCTAAAGATAAACTCAGCTCTAACAACTGGAATGGATGTTCAAAATGGCTAGGCAATATCCTTATACAAGCTGAACTCGATGAAAAAAAGGTCATTGATGGTTATTATGGCAAATGTCGCGGTGAAATCTCCGAGATAACCGCTGTTTCTTCAAGTGTAATTGATGGTATGAAATATTATTATTTTGCTGTTGATACAGAAACTGCTTGGTGCCAAATGAGTAAAATGTGGGTATCTTTATTTGAGCATTTATACGGCGATAAAGCCAACGAAATAAAATATTCATGGCTATCAGAAGAAGAAGGCAGTACACTTTATGAACGTCATGATCCCAATAAAATGTTCCGACTTCTTGGTTATTCCGGCAACGAAAAATATCTTATGGAAAGCTATATAAGTAAAAATAGCAAATACGCAAATCGCATTCCGTATTCTTCAAAAATGCTTATAGAAGAAGAAGCTTTTAGGATTATAAGCACATTTTTAAATAAAAAAATCGACAAAAACAACCTTGATGATTCTGTAGACGAAATTAATGAGCTTTTATATAGCGAAAATGAAGATGCCTATCTCCACATCAGAAAATTTGAAGATGTAAAGCTGCTTATAGATTAAAATACTCTGCAATACAAACAAACTCTACAAGGAAGTGACTACATATGCAAAAACGCATTTTTAATGATTGGCTTGCAACTTTCAGACCTTCAATTAATGGTTACGGATATTATACTGACTTTGCTAAAGTATATGAAAACGCTGAGCGGTTAAAAATCGAAATTAATATATTGAATTCTCTTATCCATTCAAAACATATCGAAGAAGACTTTGAAGCTCTTCTTGCCAGATATCCTGAATGTTTAAAGGCTATACCTATTTTACTGGCTGTACGCGAATCTGAAATATATTGTCAGGATGAAAAAGGCTCAGTAAACTACAAATTTTCCCAAGCCGAGCAATCTGTAGAACAATATAAATACTTTATGCGTCAAACCGGTTTATTTGATATGTTAGAGAACCATATTATCTCTAATTTATACGATTACGTAACAGGCGTTGAAGTAGGTTTAGGTTCCAATGGTCGCAAAAATCGCGGCGGTCACCAGATGGAAGATTTAGTTGAAAGCTATTTAAAGAAAGCTAAAGTAGAATACTACAAAGAAATGTACCTTACGGAAATAGAAGAAAAATGGCAAATTAATCTATCTGCTATTTCCGCTGAAGGAACGTCCACAAAACGTTGGGATTTTGTCATAAAAACAGATAATTGTATTTATGTTATTGAAACAAACTTCTACGCAAGCGGTGGTTCCAAATTAAACGA
The DNA here is from genome assembly GCF_017968825.1 of Phascolarctobacterium sp. Marseille-Q4147. Lineage (NCBI taxonomy): Bacteria > Bacillati > Bacillota > Negativicutes > Acidaminococcales > Acidaminococcaceae > Phascolarctobacterium > Phascolarctobacterium sp. Marseille-Q4147. The sequence goes on from NZ_CP072874.1 coordinate 798,894, forward strand.
AACGTCCCGCAGCTATAAAATGATAGCCGAGGAATCTAAAAACATCAAAGATTTCAAGTTTGTTTGGATTACTGACGGCGCAGGTTGGCGTAGTGCAAGACGTAATCTGGAAGAAACTTTCAACGTGTTAGATACCTTATACAATATCACAGATATGGAAAACAATATTTTTGAACAGTTATTTAAGTAAAACCTAAAAATCGTTATTACCAAAAGAGTGAGTAAAGTTAAAAACTTTACCCACTCTTTTTTATTTCACTATAAGTGCAATATTGTCTTTTAACAAAATGAGATAATATTCACAAATAGTGAAACTTAACAGGTGGTAACGTTATGCGCTTTTCTTCAGACTTAGATTTATACAATACAATAAGCCAAAACATAAAATACTATCGGAAGCAAAGAGGAATCACCCAAATCCAACTTGCCGAAGAAGCAAAAATAAGCATCAGTTATTTATCTAAAATAGAAGCTGCAGGATTAAACAAAAGCCTTTCAATATCTGTTTTAAACCAAATAGCTAATGCACTTAATATAGACATTGAGAAATTCTTTAATAAACAAGGGAGCTGATATTATGAATCTTGCAGAAATAACTAAAGTTGCACAAGAATTACCATTTGATGAACAAATAACAATATACAAAAGTCAAGGTTATGAAATATCATTCTTTAGGCCAAGTAAGCTATCTGCAAGATTTAAGCACTATGATATAAACAAAAACTTCCAAATTTATCTTAAAGAGCCAAATCAAAAACCCTATAAGCCAAACCATCTACGATTACTCTTCGACCTATATTTTTTATCCAGAGAAAATCCAAATAAGAAAAATGACATACTCGAAGCCTTCGATAAAATATTTTACGGAGAAGATGCGTTAACCGCAGTCGATAAACTGACTTCACTTAACTGCCAGCAAAGTCTATCTCCTATAGATATTAATGCAATACTAGCCCTGTCATTCATAATTGAACAAAATATTGGTTACGGAAATAAAAGTAAATTTTCTCCTCCGTCCCTCTATATACAAGGCTGGATAAGAACATTTATCGACAGTGATAAGCCGCTAGACCAATTATGCTATAGAATTTGCAGAAATACTCCACCAGCAGCCCAATATACTTGTAAAGATAATGCATTCAACAAACGCTACACTTCTAACAATACTGTTTTATGGTATAAACAACTCTAACACCATATTCTTTGCAACGCGCTCAAAGCAAATTTAAAAAACCTTTGCTCAACTCACCTTTACGTAAAATTAAAATTCCATCCCGCTGCACCACATGCACCACTTGCACCACTACTTTTGGTGCAAACGTAAAAACTGCTCCACAACCCCTAATATATATCCCTGTAAGTAAAGTCTTCGTAAGGGTTCTAAAGCTTTATTTTATGCTGTTTACGGCTAAAATAAGGCTTTTTTATTTATATTATATTAAAATTCACGAGCTGCTGCTTTTTCAGCAAAAACGCCGAAAAAAGTGGTTCAACTGGTGCAAGTGGTGCAACCGGTGTAAAACGCACCGTTAAAGCAGCATATAAAAAGCTGCCTGCAAAAGGACCTCGTCCGTCCGCAGGCAGCTGAATTTTTTGCAATATGTAATTATGCCTGTTCCGCTCTGGCATCAATCGCAGCAGCTTCCGCATCCGTAATATATTCCGGCTTAATGTCACGTCCCATATGATTCAGCATTTTTCTGTCGCTGCGGATAGTAGCGCAGGCCACAGTGGTCAGCATATTACCGGTAATGGTAGCGGAGGCACCTGCCTTGAAGGCGGTTTCACCGTCATTGGTCAGCAACGCACGGCCTGCACCCAGGCGGATATTAGCCAAAGGATTGATGTAACGGAAGAAGGCCACAGTACGCAGTATATCATCCTCGCTCAGACGCGGCAGATGCTCCAGCGGCGTACCCGGAATCGGCATCAGCGCATTCAGCGGAATAGAATCAATGCCCAGCTCAGCAAGGCTAATAGCCATATCAAGACGGTCCTCCCAGGTTTCGCCCATACCGATAATACCGCCGGAGCAGGCGCACATGCCCTCCTCCTTGACCATCTTCAGAGTGTTGATTTTCATATCATAGGTATGCGTGGTGCAGATATTAGGGAAGTTGCGCTTAGAGGTTTCGATATTATGATGATAGCTGGTGACACCTGCCTCATGCAGACGGTGCAGCTGCTCACGGGAAAGGAAGCCCATGGAAGCGCACAAATCAATCTTCAAATCACGATGCATGGTTTCATACGCATGAATAGCCTTGTCGAATTCTTCGCCGGTCAGCGCCTTGCCTGCGGTTACAATGGAAAAGCGGTGTACGCCTTCCTCCTGGTTCAGGCGTGCCAGCTTCACGATATCCTCCTCCGGCAGGAAGCTGTAAACCTCGCAATCGGTATGGTTATGTGCAGACTGCGCACAGAATTTGCAGTTTTCCGGACAGCGGCCGCTGCGTCCGTTGATAATGGAGCACAAATCCACACGCTCACCGACAAAATGCTTGCGAATTTTATCTGCGCCTTCACATAAGGCCTGCAAATCGCAGGTCAGAAATGCCTTTAAATCGTCCTGACGAGTCAGTCTTCTGCCATCAATAATTTCTTGTGCTAATGCTTGCGGGTTCATATTCTCTTCTCCTTTTTTGTAACCTATTTAATTGGTAGGCTTATGCTGTAAAAAAATAAGTGGTACGTTAACCTTGACGTTTTTAACGTTACCATCCGTTAACCAGAATTATAGCACAGGATAACGATGAGTGCAAGCAGAAGGAACGGCAAAATGTCTGCAAAAGCAATTATTTTCTCTGCGCAGCAAAAAGCTGCAGCCGGACGCCTGTCGGCGCCAAGTTGCAGCCTGCAATTTTTAATTATTTTCGTGCGCTCCACTCCCAGATGCGATATTCCAGCCAGGCGCAGAAGACTCCGCTGAAATCCAGCAGTACGTCCTTCACTCTGCTGGCACGTCCCGGCGAAAAGGCTTGGATATATTCATCGATTACAGCTACCAAAAGTGCTAAAAAGAGAATATAACCGGTTGCCGTAAGCTTAGGCACGCCCCAAGCACTGAAGCTGCGGCACAGCAGCAATCCCAACAGCGCAAATTCGCAAAAATGCGCCATTTTGCGGATGTGATGCTCAACATCACCCGCCAGATGAATATCCAGATGCTGCGCCAAAAGCTGTGTCAGTGCAACAAACCAGCCGCTAATCTCGGAAGACTGCTTCAAGGGCAGCGACGAATTATAATAGATAATGCCCACAAGACAGGCAGTGAGAAAAACCCATAAATATTTCATAAAGCTCCCCACTTAATTATTGTACCTGCAGCAAAATCAGATATGACGTGTCAGGCACTCCATTACCATCATATTGCTGACAACACCAATACCGCCCGGCACAGGAGTAAAGGCACTCGCCTTTTCGGCAACTGCGGGGTCAACGTCGCCCACCAGCTTGCCGTCCACAGCGTTGATGCCTACGTCCACAATTACAACGCCTTCCTTAACCATTTCCGGCTTTACAAAGCAGGCCTTACCCACTGCAGCGACAATAACATCCGCCTGTTTTAAAATCTCCGGCAGATTGCGTGTACGCGAATGGCAGATGGTAACAGTAGCGTTTTTCTGCAGCAGCAGTACGCTCACAGGCTTGCCTACAACATTACTGCGGCCGATAACGACAACGTTCTTGCCCTCCAGCTCAATGCCATAGTGCGCCAGAGTTGCCATGCAGGCACGCGGAGTGCAGGCAGCAAAACGGCTGCGGCCCATGAACACATCACCGATATTTTGCGGATTCAGACAGTCTACGTCCTTGTTCGGAGAAACTGCCGCGCCCACGTTATCGCTGTTGATATGCTTCGGCATCGGCATCATCGGCATAATACCGGTAACGTAACGGTTACGGTTCAGCTTTTTAATGATGCTGATAACCTCCTCCTCCGGAGTATCGGCAGGGCAGGTAATAACCTTAGCGGCACCGCCCAAGCTTTCAATCAATTTGACCAGCCTGCCCTTATATACGTGAGATGCGGGATCATCACCCACAACCAAAATAGCCAGAGTTACTAACAGGTCGTGCTGCTTAGCAACAGCAATCTTTTTGGCAATAGCCTCACGGTAAACATCAGCAACAGGCTTACCCCTCATTAAAACAGTTTCCATAGTAAATTCACCTCAAAACAAAACAGATAATTTATTATAGATAGCAAAACAGGAACGCAGATAGCGCTTTATTCTCCAATTCCTTAAAGGCTGGCGGGAAAGCGTCAGATGCTATGCGATAGCGACGACGGCGTACTTAAACGTACTCCTAGGAGCTATCGCGACGCAGATGGCGCTTTATCCGACAGACTTGCTTTAGAACAAACCGCTGATTACACCATCATCCGAAACGTCTATTTTCTCTGCTGCCGGAACCTTAGGCAGACCGGGCATAGTCATAACATCACCGGTCAAAACTACGATAAAGCCGGCGCCTGCTGCAATGCGGCAGTTGCGGATAGTAATCTTGAAGCCGCTCGGACGGCCCAGCAGTGCCGGGTCATCGGAGAAGGAATACTGGGTTTTAGCCATGCAGATAGGCAGGTTGCCGTAGCCAAGCTCTTCAAATTCCTTGAGGGCTTTATCTGCTTCCTTAGTATAGTTAACGCCGTCAGCACCATAAATTTCTTTAGCGATGGTTTCAATCTTGCCTTTCAGGCTCATATCCAGCGGATAAATCGGCGCGAATTTGCTCTCGCCGCTGTCTGCCAGGGCAATTACTTCTTTAGCAAGGTCGATACCGCCCTCGCCGCCTTTAGCGAATACGTCGGACAGTGCAACATTAACACCGTGCTTAGCGCAATGCTCGCGTACTGCCTCCAGCTCTTCTGCGGTATCCTGAGCGAAGATGTTGATGGCAACTACGCAGGGAACGCCGAATTTTTTAACGTTTTCGATATGCTTCTCCAGATTTACCAGACCTTTTTTAACTGCCTCTACGTTCGGAGTTTTCAGGTCGGTTTTCGGTACGCCGCCGTGCATCTTCAGCGCACGTACGGTAGCAACGATAACAGTTGCGTCCGGTTTCAGGCCGGCATAACGGCATTTGATATCAAAGAATTTTTCTGCACCCAGGTCAGCGCCGAAGCCTGCCTCGGTGATAGTATAATCAGCCAGCTTCATGCCGGTCTGAGTTGCCATAACGCTGTTGCAGCCATGGGCAATATTAGCAAACGGACCGCCGTGGATGATTGCCGGTACGTTTTCCAGAGTCTGTACCAGGTTAGGCTTAACGGCATCCTTCAGCAGAGCTGCCATTGCGCCCTGAGCCTTAATCTGGCCTGCGGTAACAGGATTGCCGTTATAATCGTAAGCAACGATAATTTTTGCCAGACGCTCCTTGAGGTCATGCAGGCTGCTTGCCAGGCAAAGAATAGCCATAACCTCGGAAGCAACGGTAATATCAAAGCCATCCTGACGCGGTACGCCGTGAGCCTTGCCGCCCAGGCCTACTACGATGTTGCGCAGCTCGCGGTCGTTCATATCTACAACACGCTTCCACGCAATACGGCGCGGGTCAATGTTCAGAGCGTTGCCCTGTTGGATATGGTTGTCCAGCATTGCTGCCAGCAGCATATGTGCGGAGGTGATAGCATGGAAGTCACCGGTAAAGTGCAGGTTGATGTCCTCCATCGGCACAACCTGAGAATAGCCGCCGCCTGCAGCGCCACCCTTAATGCCCATGCAGGGGCCGAGAGAAGGCTCACGCAGAGCTACGATAACCTTTTTGCCGAGCTTAGCCAGGCCTTGTGCCAAACCTACGGTAGTAGTGGACTTGCCTTCGCCTGCCGGAGTCGGGGTAATAGCGGTAACCAGAATCAGCTTGCCGTCTTTTTTATCTTTAACACGGCGGATTAAATCGTAGGACAGTTTTGCTTTATATTTGCCATATAATTCAATATCGTCCTCGCTAATGCCTAATTTGGCAGCAACATCAGTAATTTTCTGCATTTTTGCCTGTTGGGCAATTTCAATATCGGATAACATGTTTATCTCCTCCTATTTCATTGCGTAAAAAACTGCGCATAGTGGCAAAGTATCTTATATAGTTCTTCCCCGAGCAGCTTTTCTCCTGCCCGGGGAAGTAAAATAATACAAAATTTTTAGTTAAACCACACTTCTACCGTAGTGTTTTCAAGCACCTCACTGCCCGGTGGCGGCTTCTGCTGCCATGCATGGCCGCTACCGTAAGGCTTCAGCTTCAGCTTATACGGCTCCAGCAAATCGACAGTATTGCGCATGTCCAGTCCTTTGAAATCCGGCAGCTTGATTTTGCCGTCCGGCATTCTTTGCAGCACCGGCAGCTGCTTCGGCTTCTGGGTATCCTTCTGTCCTACGGCATTCATCTCCTCGAAAGAAGGCAGGCCTTCGCTTGCTGCGGGCTGAATGCCCTTGGCAACCAGTATCTGCTGCAGTGTATCGCGAAAGATAGGTGCGCTGACCTGTGAGCCGTAGAAGGCTCCCTGAGGCGTATCCAGCATAACCAGCATTGCATAGCGCGGTTTATCCGCAGGCACAAAGCCTACGAAGGAAGCAATGTACTGACCGGCAGCATAACCGCCGCCGGCTGCCAGCTTCTCAGCCGTACCTGTTTTGCCGGCAATGCGGTAGCCCTTAATCGCAGCAGTCTTGCCGCCGCCCTCGCTGACTACCTTTTCCATCATCTCACGCATCTGGCGTGCAACCTGCTCGGTAATAACATTGCGTACTACCGTCTTTTTGCCTTCCTTGATAACGGTTCCGTCGGCAGCCACAATTTTTTTGATGATATACGGCTGCAGCAGCTCGCCGCCGTTGGCAATCGCGCAGATAGCGCGCAGCTCCTGCAAAGGTGTCACCGCAACGCCCTGACCGATAGCCATCGTCGCTACGTCCGGCTCATACATATCCTTAGGATTGTACAGAATGCCTCCCTCTTCACCGGGAAGCTCAATACCGGTAGGCGTACCGAAGCCGAACTTTTTCGCATAGCTGATAAGCCTGTCCGCTCCCAGCTTCATTCCCAGCTGTACCATGCCGGTGTTGATAGAAAACTTGATAACAGTAGAAAACGGCACCGTACCCATACCTTCGCCATCCCAGTTGTAAATAACGCGGTCGGCAATCTTGATACGGCCGTTGTCCTGAATCGGTGTATCAGGCGTAATGATACCCTCCGTCAGGCCCATGCAGCCGACAATCGGCTTAAATACCGATCCGGGCTCGTAAATCATGGAAACGGCACGGTTCGTCCAGCTATCGGGGCTGTACTTGCCGAAATTATTCGGGTCAAAGGTAGGACGGCTGGCCATACCCAAAATTTCACCGGTGTACGGGTCCATGATGATGGCTGCAGCTCCCTTGGCCTTGGTGCGTGCCATAGCATCATCCATAGCATCCTCCAGCACATACTGAATTTTGCTGTCCAGTGTCAGATAGACCGTAGGCAGCTTTTCCTGCTTCGGCTGCAGCTCATGCCCCGGATCATTCACCATTAAGCCTAAAAGCTGCTTGCCTACCGCATCATGCAGCTTGGAATAGGTTGTTTCGCTGCCCTTCAGCACATCATCAAGCTGATATTCCAGGCCGCTCAGGCCCTTGTCATCGGTACCGATAAAGCCGAGAATCTGCGCTGCCGCACGCTTTTTAGTATAATAGCGCTTGCTTTCCTCCAGAAAATGCAGGCCCTTCAAATCATTATCCTTAATAATTTTCTGAACCTGTGCTACTTCCTTCGGCTCCATGGTGCGCTTCAGCCAAACAAAGCGTCCGCCGCCGGTAAAAATACCGTAAAGCTTTTGGGCATCCGTTTTCAGCACCGGTGCCAGCAAATCCGCGCTTAAGCGTCTCACATCACGCTGCACGGTTTTTTTGTTCTTTTCATCCTGCTCGTCCTGCATCATTTCAGGGTCTGCGTAAAGCGAGCCCGTCATAATGCTCACGGCCATCTCTTCGCCGTCACGGTCCACAATGCGTCCGCGCGGAGTGCCGCGTATATACTCTGCCGTCAGCTGTGATTTCGTCAGCTGCTTGAGCCTGTCTGCCTGCACTACCTGCAGCCAGATTAAACGTAAAAACACACCGGCTACAATTACAACCATACATATACATAAGGCTGTAAAACGTCTTTTACTGTCTAAAAAAGCAAAAGGCTTCATTGCTGCCACCTCCTGCTGCCCACGACACGCAAATCACTGCGGCGTTTTTCCGGCGGTTCGGCATCCAGAAGCTGCTGCTTTTCTTCCTCATCATAAACAGACAGCAGCAAGCCGATTGCCGCCATCGAAATTATCATCGAGCTGCCGCCGTAGCTGATAAAAATAAGCGGTACACCGATAACCGGGAAAATACCGCAAACCATCGCCATATTGGCAAAAGCCTGGCCGATGATTAAAAAGGTAACTCCGGCTGCCAGCAAAAAGCCCTTCTGATCTCGCGTACTGATTGTAATCTTATAAAAAGCAACTCCCAACAGACAAAAAACAAGCAGCAGAATAAGTGCTCCGAAAAAGCCGTTTTCCTGACAAAAAACAGCAAAAGCAAAGTCGGTATGAGCCTCCGGCAAGTAAGCAAACTTTGCTGCGCCGTGTCCCCAGTTGGTGCCTGTAAGGCCGCCACTGCCGATTGCCAGCAGCGACTGCACCATCTGATAGCCCTTGCCCTGCGGGTCGAGCCAGGGGTCAAACCACACATGCAGACGCTGCAGACGATATTCCGAACTTATTGACAAAAGCACAGCGCCAACAGCACCAACGCCAACAATAGTTGTTATCCAGCGCGCAGGCAATCCGGCAACAATAAACATGCCCATTACCAGCGCCGCAATAATTGCCGCCGTTCCCAGGTCAGGCTGCACAAGAACGCCAAAGGCAGCTATACCCGTTGCCATTGTCACCAGAAGGCATTCGCCCTTATACAGGCTTATCTTCTCTCCCAGCTTCATCGCGTTGCCCAAAAATCTGGCTGACAGCATAATCAGCACCAGCTTGGCTATCTCTGACGGCTGGATAGAAAAAGAACCGATATAAATCCAGCGTGTAGCACCCTTATTGGCTGCTCCCCAAAAATGCACCACTACCAGCATAACCAGCACTATGCAATAGCATATCCACAGAAATCTTTTATTCAGCAACCTTTTGTAGCCTATACGACGGACAAAATAAATGCCTGCCAATCCCACAAGGGCACAAAAATAATAGCGAAACAAATAAGATGGTCCGTTATCATATAAGCTGGCGCTGAACACATTAATGCCGCCAAGCAACAGCAGCACGGCCATAAGAGTAAAAATAGCCTGACGGGGATTATCCCATAACAAAAATCTCTTATTCATGGCAAAGCCCTATTTAAAAAACTACCTCGCAGAAATTAATCGGCGTACCCAGCGCACTGAATTTCTGCTCATATTCTGTTTGTACAGGGTTCTCATATTCGGAATGATGCAGGTCATAGCTCAAAGCAATAATCTGCAGGCCGAACTCCTTGAATTCCTCTACGGAAAAATCAAACAGAGCGCGGTTATCCGTTTTAAAGCGCAAGTGACCGCCCTCGCCCAACAGCTGCTTGTACAGCGCCAGGAAGTTGCGGTGCGTCAGACGGCGTTTGGCATGACGTGCCTTCGGCCAGGGGTCGCTGAAATTCAGATACAGCTCCTTGATTTCGCCTGGTTCGAACCAATCCAGCAGGTTTTCGGCATTAGCGCAAATGATTTTAACATTCGTCAGCTCTTTGTCCTTCGCTGCCTTAGCGGGGAAATAGGCAATATCATGCTGTGTTTCAATACCGATAAAGGCTTTGTCGGGATACAGCTCTGCCATACCGATGGTAAAGCGTCCCTTGCCGCAGCCGATTTCCAGACACAGACGTTTGCCCGGGAACATCTCCTGCCAATGTCCCTTAAACTTATCGATATCATGCAGGAAAACGTATTCTCCCTGCACTTCCTTCATAGCTTCTTCAATCCACGGTTTTTTTCTTAAGCGCATAGTCAGACCTCACATAAAAATATTTTCTCAACTATATATTATACAACAAATCCCCTTAACTTGGGAAAAGAATTATAAAAAACCGGCAGTAAATAATCACTGCCGGCTCAACTTGCCGCACTAATTCTTTTTCAAAAAATCCTTAGCCTTGTGCAGCATTTCATCCGCCTTACGATTCATCTTATCCAACGTATCATCCACCTCAAAGCGACGGCTTTCATCACCCAGCGGCTTATCCTTGCAGGCCATATTCTTCAGCTCGCCCAGCATTTTAATGCCTTCGATGCGTGCCTCCTCATAAGTTGTTTTAAACGCAGACAAATCATCGGGGCAGCCTGCCTCCAGCCAAGCATTCGCCACCTTGCCCACGGCGTAGGTCACCGACATGCCCACGGGAATCTGCACCGGCGCAAAGGGAATCAGCGTTGCCAAGGTCTGTCCCACAAAGGCACCGCCCAGCGAACCTAAAAGTCCCAACACGGCACTTTCGGAAAGCTTAATGCCGCGCAGCTTAGCCAGACGGGTAATCATATAAACCTCGTTCGCCATCAGCGTCATCGTGCCTACTACCGGAGCAACGACAATTACACCGGCACGGGCTGCGGCCCAGCGGCAGATATCCTCCGCCTCTTTATCCGTATCAACGGCATATTTCATTTTGTGTTCTTCCAAACGCTCTGTCATTTTCTCACCTCATTTATGCAGCATCCAAAGCGACTTACTTTTTATAATTACATTATACAGCAAAGCAGACGGGCAAAACAGTGAGATTATAGTGAAATCGCCGCTGCCGCAAACTTTTTCCTTCATACGGACTAATCTCCTGAGCAAAGCAGGAGAGTTTATGGTAAAATATTAGAGTATATATTGATATTCGGTCAAGGTGGTGAAAGATAGTGACAGCGGACAATACGCCTGTCGTAGGACGCTTTGCTCCTACGCCCAGCGGCTTTCTGCATTTGGGCAATGTTTTCTGCAGCCTGCTGGCCTGGCTCTATGCCAAAAGCAGCGGCGGCAAAATAGTTTTGCGCATCGAAGACCTGGACCCGCAGCGCTGTTCTCTCGCCAAGGCAGACGCACTGGCCCGCGAGCTGGAATGGCTGGGACTGACGTGGGATGAGGGTGCGTATTGCAGCGCTGACAGCGACAGCTTTTTCCAGAGCCGCCGCAGCGATATCTACGCTCACTACTTCGACCTTTTACAGCAGCAGGAGCTTGTCTATCCCTGCTTTTGCAGCCGCAGCGAGCTGCACGCCGCCGAAGCGCCCCACGCCAGCGACGGACGTATTATTTACGCCGGCACCTGCCGCGAGCTGACGGCAGAGCAGCGCAGCGCTAAAATGCAGCAGCGCCGTCCAGCCTGGCGCATCAAGGTTGATGACGAGCTTATCGCCTTTACGGACATGCACTACGGCAGACAGCAGGCCAACCTGGCGCACGAATGCGGTGACTTTATTCTGCGCCGTAGCGACGGAGTGTACGCCTACCAGTTGGCTGTTGTCATCGACGATGCGCTCATGGGCGTAAATCAGGTAGTACGTGGCTGCGATCTGCTCAACTCCACACCGGTGCAGCTTTATCTTTACCGCCTGCTGAACCTTACGCCGCCGTCCTTCTGCCACATTCCGCTGCTTACGGATGCTGCAGGACGCAGGCTTTCCAAACGCGACGGTGATCTGGAAATTGCTGCCCTCAGGCAGCACTTCGGCAGTCCGGAGCCTATTATCGGCCTCCTGGCCTATCTTGCAGGCCAGCTGCCCAAGCCGGAACCGCTTACCGCAGCAGAGCTGCTGCCGCTTTTCCGTCCGGAAAAAGTTCCCCAAGACAATATCGTTGTACCACAGTTGCTTTAACTGCTCAGACAATAACACATTTCACTGATTATAAAACCTGGGAGGAATATATAATGAAAAAATATTTAATGAAAATCAAGGTTAATATGCTGATTGTACTTATCATCAGCTTACTCGGCGGCATGGCCGGCAGCTACTTCTTCAACAACCGCTGGTTAGGCCTGATTGTCGCTATTCCCCTGTGCGCTCTGTATATCTATCAGGTATATCAGGTACAGGCAGATTACCGCGAACAGCACACCAAAAAGAAACACACTAACAAGTACAGATAAGAATAAGGCGCAAAAGCAAAACTGCCCTGAAGCAGCTTACGATATTTATCGTGGCTGCCTCAGGGCAGTTTTTTATTTTATTACCATTTCTCCGGTACTTCCTGCAGCTTATCCATAACGAACATAATATAAGTAACATTACAGATCAGGTTGCCTGCATCATCCTTAATTTCCGAAACAATATTAATCGTAGACTGGCCTTTATGTACAATCCTGCTTGTAACGCTCAGTGCGCCCAGTCCGCGTACATTACTGATATAATCAATATTCATATTCAGCGTTGTACAGATTTTGCCAACAGAAGCACATGTAATACCGGTTACGCAATCTGCCAGCGCTGCCATGGCACCGCCATGCACGCCCAGCCAATGATTGGTATGAATATCAAAATCAATAGGCATCACCAAGGTTGCACCGCCGCAGTGCACCTCCTTGATTTCGATTTTCAGGACATTCATAAATGCGTTGCTGCTCCACATTTTGCGGATAATTTCTTCCGGATTCATAAAAACGCCACCTTTCATTTTTTATGCTAAAGCTTAAAAATACATATTAACCACAGTCATGTAAACAGGAATTACCAAAAGTCCGCCGATAATGGTGATAAACGAAAGCGCCGCCGCATACCGGCTGTCGCCGCCATACTGCTTGCAGACTATAGCCATCTGTGTCATTGCCGGCATAGCAGCCTGCATAGCAAACACCTTAACGGAAATCGGCGCTACATTAATCAACGGCACCAGGCACAACACGCACAACGGGCAGACAACAAAACGGCCGAACAAACCGCCCCAGATATCTCTTTCAAAATTGAAATCACGCAAGTTTATTTTGCTTATTTCAATACCGATAAAAACCAAAGACAGCGGCGTTGTCAGGTTGCCTACATATTGAAAGCCACGTGCCAAAAACCTCGGCAGCGGAATATTCAGCACTATAAGCAGAATTGCTGCTACGAAACCCATCAGCGGCGGTGACCACAGCTTTTTCAGCACCTGCATAGAAAAAATACCGCCGGATTTGCCTTCAATATCCGCAACTATATTCTGCACACCCAATGTCCAGAAGAAGGTCAGATTAACCATATAATACAGCATAACGGAAGGAATGCTTTCATCACCGAACAGCGCCAGATTTACCGGCAGGCCGATAAACATAGTGTTAGCTATAAAAAAATTGGTGACAAAAACGCCGCGTCTTCCCTGACGTACATGCAGCAGCTTGGCTGCTATTTTGCCTACAACCAGTGCCAAAAGCATGGAGCATACCGGCAGCAGCATATCAGGAGCCAGCTTGACCAGCTTTTCTGCCGTAAAATTTTTCGTCAGACTGGTAATCATATACAGCGGCAATGATACCGTCGTAACCAGCTTAGCAATCAAAGCACTGCTTTTATCATCAAACCAGCCTTTTTTACTGAGCACATAACCGATACCGACTACAAAAACAATCGTAAAAATACCATCGAGAGCTTGTAAAACAAAATTTATCATTGTAATCACCTTTTTTCAACGCACAACAAGGTACGGCTGTCCCTACCGTACCTTGCTATGCTAAATGGAGGAGTATTAGCATCTATGTGCTATGCATCTGTATATGTCAAGGAATTGCCTGATATACCATGTCCCTAAAATATATCATGGGGAAATTCCTTATGTTCGAGTAAATATAAGGTTATAGTAACGGAAAGCAAGTCTGCGCTGCCTCCCGGACTAATACGCCTTTGTAAGAAGTACCTCTCAGTCTCAGCTATCGCCATCCTGCCTTTTTCGGTGAAGACACTACCAAGGCTCAGAATGTTTTTAGCAATTCTCTGCACTTCCAGCAAAGTATCATAATCAGTGCGCCAGATAACGTTGCTGTCCTCAACAACAGTCATTAAAGATATCAATGCATGCACCAAAGCATCATTAATCGTCGCGCCTTTGTTAAAGGCATCTTCCAAAGCAGGCAGTCCATAGTTTACCACACTCGGGAAACCATTTTCAACCTCACCGCGAATGCCTGTAATGCCATATTTATAGTATAGCTTTTCGCCTGCTGTCATTGCAGCATGATCAAGATTCTTCAATTCCCTGGCTACTAAGCCTGCAGCCATTTCCTTAATCAGAGGCAGCAAAGCATCTCTGCTCAGCCCCATGTTCATAGCATAGCCGCTTACAGCGCTCACTATGCCGCCGGCGAATAAAATTCCCCGCTGTGTATTGACTCCCTTGGTCACTCTCAAAAGCTCTGCCTCTGCGCCAACGCCGTAGCTGCGCAGCTTGCAGAAAAGCTCTGCCAAGGTTCCTCTATGTGCCTGTCCGATATCCTGCAAATCGTTGAACGCTTTGCTCAGAACAGCGGAGCTCATCATAAAGGTAAAGATACTCATATCCTTATGCGCACCATTGGATAATCTGGTTACCAGACCTGGTTTAGGATGCGTAGATACTTCCAGTAAAATTGCCTGCGTCAGATATTGACCGACCTTTTGCAAATCAGCATCGAAAGGAGAAAGTCTGCAAGAATAAACTTCATTAGCGATTTTTATTTCATTATTGTCTACTCTTTGAAGTAAAAATTGTTCTTTACTCATTATACCTACCTACTTTCTCCGTATCAAATGCTTAGTTTTTTATATCATTAGCCAAATATCGCTTTAGTTAAGAAGTAGAAAACAGACGGGAAAGTCAAACAACCGGAACCAGTGTAGAAGGTTGCAGTCATTGCTGCATAAGGAACCAGCTTAGGATCGACTGCTGCCATACCAGCCGCAGTACCAGATGTTGTACCCATCAGACCGCCAAATACCATTGCAGCTTGCGGATTAGTCAAGCCAAGCGGTTTAGCAACTAACGGAGTAATAATCATTACTGCTACGGATTTTACAACACCTGCTGCAATACCAATAGCAATAACTTCAGAGGAAGCACCGAGAGCAGCGCCGGTTACAGGGCCAACAACGAAGGTACAAACACCGGCAGCAATCGTGATAATGCTTATGGTATCACGATAACCAAAAGCGTAAGCAACTATTACGCCTGCTACCCAGGAAATTACAAGTCCCATTACCAGAGAAAGTACACCGATAACGCCAACCTTTTTTATCTCACGCAAATCTGCACCAAACGCAGTAGATACGATAGCAAAGTCACGGAACATTGCACCACCCATCAAACCAACGCCGGCGAACAGAGGAATGGACGCAAGACCTTTAGCGCCACCACCAATGTAGGCTAAGATAAGGCCGAAGAAAATTGCTACTGCACTGCCATGAATACGTCCCTTGGAGAGTCCGGCAAACTTATATGCAATAAAGTTTGTAATACCTATAATAACGAAAGCAAAAATCAGTCCATTTTTGGTTAAAAGTTTGGTTAACATTGCCATAATGTCCATAAATAAACACCTCCCACCGTTTTTTACTCAGCTTTAGCTGCATGATTCTTACTCATAATAGGAATCAGCAAAAAGCCAAAAACCGTACACAGTAAGCCACCAAGAATTGCTACCGCACCACCGGAAATAGCAGCGACAACATTTTGAATAGAACTCATTGCAACTACGATAGGGATGTACATTGCAGACCAGAAAGCAATACCTTCCTGACTTTTTTTATCCAGCCATCCGGCATCAATGCCTTTATTGCTCAACAAAATGAGGAAAAGCATTGCAAAGCCTACACCACCAACATTTGCCTTAACGTGCAGTAAAGCACCGAGAATATCACCAAGAAAGTTACCGGCTAAGAAACATGCAGATAACAGAGCTACACCATAAATAACCATAATTACACCACCTTAGTACAATTTTTTATTATCGCTGCCCATAATAGGGCAGCGAAACAACTAAAGCCATTGCATTCAGTTCTTTACAAAAGTGTTATTCAACAATAGCAACAACTTGACCAGCACTTACACGGTCACCAGGCTGTACTTTGTACTCTTTTACTACGCCTGCTACCGGAGAAGGTACCAACTGTTTCATTTTCATTGCTTCCATAACAATCAGTACGTCACGAACTGCAACAGTGTCACCAACTTGTTTTTCAAAACGAACAATTTTACCAGGTACGCGAGATTTAATTTCCATGATTTTTTACTCCTTTTATTGTTAATTATTTAAGTGCTTTATTAATATCAGATCAATATGCTAATAAGTTAGCAGCTATTATTCAACGATAGCAACAACTTGGCCGGCGCTTACACGGTCGCCGGGTTGTACTTTGTACTCTTTTACTACGCCTGCTACCGGAGAAGGTACCAGTTGTTTCATTTTCATTGCTTCCATAACGATCAGTACGTCACGAACTGCAACAGTGTCACCAACTTGTTTTTCAAAGCGAACGATTTTACCGGGTACGCGAGATTTAATTTCCATGATTTTCTTACTCCTTTAATCTTTAAAATCTGGGGATTATTCCCCTAGCAGCTTTATTCAAATCCTATTTAAGCCTTACTCAGCCTGACAGCTGCAGAGACTTTCAGATTTCAAATATTGCATGACATCCTTACGGTTAAGCAAGGAGACATCTTCTAAACTTTTACCAAGTACAGTCTGAGTTTCCATAAATATTTCAGCAAGCTTGACACCGTAGCCATTGGGCAGATCAAGCTCAAAATCCATCTTAATTTCATTACAGCAGGCCTGTGCTGCGCGGTAAAACTGCAGCAGACGGTTATAACCGGCCGGTTTGACTATTAAATCGATATCTGAGTTTTCATCTGTATACGGCAGTCCTGTTATCAGCTCCAGGGCAGCAGAACCAAGTACGCCAATCTGCAGGTCAAACACATAAGCCAATTCATATAACTGACGCACTATCTGCATGCAACGGTTGCGCGTTGTAAAGGCAAACGCCCTGCGTGTCAGGACCTCATAAGGTGTCATAATCGTAACTATATCATCAGCAGCAGTACAAGCACCTATACGGATACGGTTTCCTTCTATACGTTTATGATGGACAAAGCCAATGGCAATTCCCTCTGTATTTTCCGCATCATTACGACGGATAAAACCGGGAATATCCACATTGCCCTGTAAAACCTCTTCTGCAAGATGCTTACTTTCGCCATCATAGCGTGGGGAAATATCGCTCCAGATTTTGTCTTTTCCCTGCTTCGATATAAATACCAGATTATGTCTTTTTAATTGCGTTTCGTCCATGTCGGGTCCGCCTTCGCTTTCTGTTGATAATCGAGCTGTGCCTGTACCAGATCATCAAAGAATCTGGTCTTTTCCGGCCCTTCGATTACAATGCCTTGCTGCTTGCCGGCTGTAATGTAATCAGGTGTCAGTTCCAGTACAGTGTGCTCGGCACCTGTAACTACATCCGGACTAATCTTGACTACACGGCCCTTAATGCGCAATATCGATCTTGCTACACGGCCTAAGGTAACAGTAGAAGTAAGTGTTGTAGCTTTTACAATCACTTCATATTCAGGATAAGTACGCTCACGACGATAGGTAATTACCTTACCGTTACGGTTACATACATGACCGCTTTTGGAAACAGGGAAGCTGTCACCCATAGGCAAACCGCCTACAACCAGCTCATACATATCCTGCCCGCCGTTATCAGGCAGCTTTACAAGCTCTATATCGTCACGCACCGGCACTCCGTCCATGCACAGCCAGCCAAATTCCTGGCAGCCATACAAGTCATGAACCTCCGCATTCAGAACCTCCTGCGCTATCGGCAGCAGTTCCAAATCCAAAGGCGTACCAGCAGTAAGCAAAACAATATCTTTTGGCAGCTCATCCGCAACACCCATATGCTTAGCATCTTCCAAGGAAGCTCTGATAAAAGAAGATTCACCTACAACAGCCTTCGGCTGGAATTCATAAAGCGCTGCCAAAAAAGCATCTCTGCTGGACCGCACCAAAAAATCCCATTGCAGGCCATATTTTTTAAAGGCTTCACCACTGAAAACATTTACCAGAGGAGGATAAGTAACAAGAACCCTATCCCCTGCTTTAAGACCTGCCCGCTCCAGAACCGTAAAGGAAGCCTTCACGCGTGCAGGCAGTTCAGCAAAAGTAATGCCGACAATATTTTGAAAAGCAGATGAACCTGTAGTAAAAGTAAGATAAGCAAGATTAAGGGGAGTATGAACCTCTTCTATCGTATGGGCAGCGGTCGGTCCCGCAATGCCTTTGTCAGCTAATGTCTTGCGCGGCATCTCTGCAAATGTAGGCGCAGAACCAAAGTCCTTAACCATCGATGCTATTTCAGCCAGAATTCCTTTCATACTACCCCTTCTTTCTGAAAAAATTTATGCGTTGATATATTTATCAGCTACTGCAGCAAACTCTTCGTTCATTTTAGCCATAGCTTTCAGACGATTTACACGGCCACCACGCTCGTTGCCGTCCAGGCCACGGCCCCAAGGACCGAGCTGTTCATATTTATCGGCAGCTTTAAGCTCCTGTACTTCCTTGATATGCTTTGCAATGGTATCACGCATATTTTCAACCTTGTGAACGATTTCTTTTACGCCACCCAGGTTGTAGAAGAAGTTAACGCCAGGTGCGAATACCGGGTTAACCTTTGCCAGCTCTTCCAGACGCTCAATATCCATCTTAGTGATACGGGAAATAGAGGTCAGAGGCATTACGTGAATCATAGTGCCGAATTCCGGAGAAAGGGCAAGGATTTCGTCAGCCTGCAGGCCATGGCACAGGAATGCGCCGGAGATTGCACGGCCGATTACCATTGCTACGATAGGATGACCGGATTTGCGTGCTTCAGCCAATGCCAGCTGGTAAGCACCGGTAGATTTGTTCATGCCGGCAATTTCTTCCATTTTGCCGGGGCCGTTGCCCGGGGTGTCTACGATCAGAACAATCGGGCGTTTTTCAGCTTCCGGTTTATCTTTATCAGCTTCCATAGTACGGTATACTGCGGTAGCCATCTTGTAGCCTTCTTCCAGACCGATTACGCCACCGAATACAACCGGGAAGCGGTCATTGAAAGCATATGCATCGTTTGCGATAACAGTTACAGTTTCATCTTTCAGCTTAGCGGTACCAACTACTGCACCCGGGCCATAGTCAGGATCGAACTCAGCAGTGCCGATTTTGTTTTCTTCGAAGGAGCCTGCGTCAACAATCATTTCAATTGCATCACGGCCACGGCCAATCATAGTGTTTTCCATTTCATCCATGTTTCTTTACCTCCTTCTCTTATGCACGCGGTCTGCGTTTAACAACTTTCAGGAATTCCTCGGTAGTCATTTCCGGAAGTTCAGCAGGGTTTTCGTTACCATAGTATTTCCACAGGTCCATGGAATCCTTAGGCTGCATTTCAGCTACCAGCTTAACCAGACCTTGCTGTTCCTGAACCAGTTTCAGAGAGCCGATGCGGCGCATTTTTTCGATAGCCTCCATGGAGAGGTCAGCAACCTCAGCCAGAGCAGCTTTGAAATCGCCGACGGTGTCTTCAACCAGATAGTTGCAGTCGCCGATGATGTATTTATGCTTAGCACCGGTAGTACGATATACCAGAGCTTTGTTGGAAGCGTCGAATTCGTCCTTGCCCATTTCCTGCTCAATTACTTCAGGACCGGTCAGACCGATACGGCCTTCTTCATTCATAACGATAACGTCGGTAGCAGCAGCTACGAAACCCATACCGCCGAAGCAGCCAACCTTGGAGCCTACAACTGCAACAATCGGCAGAATGCGGCGGCAATCCTGGATTGCGTCCATAACCTCAGCATGAGCCAGCAGGCCGGCATTTGCTTCGTGCAGACGAACACCGCCGGTTTCAAAGGAGATAGCAACCAGAGGACGACGAGCGTCATAGTCATCAGCATGAGCAGCTTTGATGTCTTTAGCTGCTTTCAGAGCCAGGCGCAGGGTGTTAACCATTTTCGCACCGTTAACTTCGCCGATAGCACCGCCGATGAATTTGCCTTCCATAGAAACCACGAATACAGGATGCTTGCCAATCAGGCCAACACCGGTTACGGTGCCGTCATCAAACTCTACTGCAGTACCGAGTACCGGCAGATGCGGACTTTCAAAGCGATCATGAGGTCCGAGCAGTTCGGTAAAGGTGCCTTTGTCGCACAGACCTACAGCGCGTTCACGGGCATTAGCATCAAAGAAGCTGCTTTTTTCCAATTCATTCCAGTTTTTCATCTTATTCAGCCTCCTTTGCGGTTGCTTCTGCCAGAGCCTGGCGCAATCTCATGTATACTACGATAGGAGTAGCATTATCGTCGTTGATTTCAATAACGATGTTGCCTACACCGGTATCGTTAACGAATTTACCCAGCATTTTTTCCCAAACAGCGTCAAATCCTTTTACCGGAGTGCATACTTTAGCCTGAACTTTGCCGCCGAGGTCTTTTTTGGTAAACATAACTTCCAGGTCACCAGAGCCGGTTACGCCCATATGGGACCATTCCGGTTTAATGGTTTGGGTATTTTCAGATTCAAACTCAAATTCCAGATTTTGTAATGCCATTTTAAGCTCCTCCTATTACCAGTTTCTGAATTTAGCAGGCGGATTGTACAAGCCACCGGACCATTCAACCAGGTCATGTACGTTCTTAGCTGCCAGCATGGAGCGGTTAGTTCTGCTCATATCGATACCCAGGTCTTGCGGAGTCTTGATAATACCCAGCTCACGCAGACGTTTGGTTTCTTTCGGGTCTGCTTTCATACCGACTTCGGTGAAGCCTGCAATACCACGGATAGCAGCAGTACGCTCTTCCATGTTACGGCACTTCGGCAGGTATGCGATACCTTCTTCAGTAATGATATGAGTCAGGTCATCGCCGTAAATCATAACAGGTTCAATAGACAGGTTAGCGTTTTTAGCCAGCTTGAAAGCATCCAGCTCTTCTACGAAGCCAGGAGCCAGTTTTTCACGGAAGGTTTCTGCAAGCTGTACAACAAGGCGTTTACCGCGATGTACAGGTCCCCACATCTCTTTGTTAAGTGCATATTCTTCGCCGCATTTGAGCCATGCGCCGGAGGAATGACGACGGCCTTTCGGGTCGCAGCCCATGTTCGGTGCGCCGCCGAAGCCTGCAACACGGTTAGCGGTTGCGGTGGAGCTGTTGCCGTACGGGTCAATCTGCAGAGTGCCGCCGATGAACATGTCAATTGCATAGTGGCCTGCAGTTTGAGAGAATGCACGGTTGGAACGCATGGAACCATCCGGACCAACGAAGAAGATATCGCTGCGGGCAGCTACATAATCTTCCATGCCCAGCTCGCCGCCGAAGCAGTGAACGGATTCTACCCAACCGGTTTCGATTGCAGGAATCAGAGTCGGATGCGGATTCAAGATGAAGTTCTTGCAGATCTTGCCTTTCAGGCCAAGCTCTTCGCCGTAGGTCGGCAGCAAGAGTTCGATAGCAGCGGTATCAAAGCCGATACCATGATTCAGGGAAGCTACTTCATATTCACCGTAAATGCCTTTGATTGCCATCATGCCTTTGAGTACCTGTGCATCGGTAATCAGTGCCGGGTCACGGGTGAACAGAGGCTCAATGTAGAACGGTTTCGGAGATTGGATTACATAGTCAACCCAATCGCCGGGGATATCAACACGAGGCAGCTTGTCAACGATTTTGTTTACCTGAGCGATAACAATGCCTTGACGGAATTTAGTTGCTTCAACGATTGCCGGAGTATCCTCAGTGCTGAAGCCGGTGAACAGATTGCCTTCTCTGTCAGCCATAGTAGCTGCAACGAGGGCAACACGCGGAGTCAAGTCTACAAAATAACGGCCATATAATTCCAGATAGGTGTGGATAGCGCCAAGCTCCAGTTTGCCTTCTTGCAGGAATTGTGCAATACGGCCAGCCTGTGGACCAGAGAAAGACATATCCAGCTTTTTAGCAATACCTTTTTCGAATACATCCAGATGTTCAGGAAGAGTCAACACGGATTGAACCATGTGCAGATCATGAATCTTAGCGGGATCAACTTGGCACAGGCATTTTGCCAGGAAGTCAGCTTGCTTTTGGTTGTTACCTTCGATGTTAACCTTGTCGTAAGGTTTGATTACAGCTTCCAGCAAAGCAACTGTATCTTTTGCATCAACAATTTTCCCTTCCTTGACCAGCGGAGCAGCATTTTTTGCGCGCTCCATTGCGTCCTTTTTCAGAGTGTCCCACTCACGGGTAACTTTTTTGAACTCCATTACGGTCTCTCCTTTCTGAATTAAGAAAAGCTTCATATAATAAATCGGACAAAAAAAGAGCTTAAGGTTAACAGCCACTTAAACTGACTGTCTGCTCTCGCTCTCTCTATCACCAATATGAAATTTTAATTGTGATTCAGTCCGATAATATATGCATTTATATATGCATTACGCCTAAACCTGCACGCTCATGATTAGTCATATAGTGCAGTGCAGATTTCCCAAACAGGGCAACTGCTATCCAATGCTCGTTTCTTGATACAGCAATTTTCAACGCCAGACTTGCACTTGTACTGACACTCACTAACAACCCTCTTTTAGCCTCTTCTGTAGCATGAATGACTGCATGAATATCATTGCTCTTTTTTTCAATAAGTCCTGAATTTAAACAAGCCCCAATAACAGCCCGGTTAATTCTCTCATTGAAATCATCAAAACTGGTTTTTCCTCCCACCTCAGTGACTACAGCTTTTAACCCTTTCTTCGCCACCAGCTTTTTGGCTAAATCCTCATCATAAATCGTCTGAGTCAAAGCCAACATCATTGCTGCGGTTCCAGGGCTGACAATACTACTTTCCAGAAACCCCGGAACAGTACTAGCTGCCATACAAATCACTCCTTCTATTTCAAACCTCCGCAGAGCTCTTATCGGATACTTATTTCACCAAAGTTAAAGCTTTGGACTATCCCTTGCTCGTTGCGCACTATAATTGCACCTTCCTCATCTACATCTATTACAGTACCGGCAAAAACAACCTGGTCATTATCCTTCACCAGCACGTGTTTGCCGACTGTACAATTAAGCTTTTGCCATTCTTTCATCACAACATCTGCGCCCAGCAGCAGCCACTTGTCATACAAGATACCAAAATCTTCCATAATGGCAACCAGCACCTGGTCACAAGTAAAGTCCTTATGCAGGCTGGCATTGAGCGAAGCCGCAGTTGCAGCTACTTCCGCTGGGAAGTCTGCAGCTGACAGCGCCACATTTACGCCAATACCGACGATAGCATAATCTATTACGCCGTTTTCATCAAGCTGTAGCTCAGAAAGAATGCCGCAGATTTTTTGACCGTCTAATAGCAGGTCATTAGGCCACTTTATTTTGACGCTTTCTGTATTGTACAGTCTGCGTACGGCCTTAGCCACAGCTACGCCTGCAAGCAAGGTAATTTGAGCAGCAAATTGGGGATCGATTTGCGGACGAAGGATAACGGTAAACCATAGGCCGCCAAGCGGAGAGTTCCAGACACGGTGCATACGGCCATGTCCGCCCTCCTGCCTGGCAGCAACAATAACGGTTCCTTCAGGAGCGCCCTCTTGGGCCATAGCTACAGCAGTTTCATTTGTTGATTTCAATACATCAAATTCTCGAAGCTGTATTTTCATAATAATTTATCAGGTTAATTATTTAACCAGACCGATGGTTGCAATGAATACGCCGCAAGCGATAGCGGATACGATAACACCACCGATATTGGCACCCATTGCCACAGGCATAACAACAGAGAACGGATCTTCATCCTCAGCAGCATGCTGAGCAATTTTAGCAGTGGTCGGTACGCAGGATACGCCGGCAATACCAACAACCGGGTTGAAGTCACCTTTCTTGAACCAGTAAACAACGTAACCGCCAAGGATACCAACTGCGCCGGAAACTGCCAGAGCAAGAATACCCAGAACAATCAGCGGAGCAACTTTCGGGTTCAGCAGGGTGGAAGCTTCGCACAGGGTGCCAAGCAACAGTCCGAGCATCAGAGTACCGGTGTACAGCAGGGTGTTTTCAACCAAATCCTGGTAAGGTACAATTTCGGATTCTTTAATAGCCATACCCAGGAAGAAGGACATAATCAGCGGAGCAGCCATCGGCAGTAGCAGGCAAAGCAATCCACAGCATACCAGAATGAAGATGAATTTTTTTGCTTTCGGAACTTCCGGAGCATAGTACATAATATCTTTACCGCGCAAAGCTTTCGGAACCATTAATTTTACCAGCCAAGGATAGCCGGCATAAGTCAGAGACAGATACAGGTAAGCAATTACAGAAATCGGAACGAACAGGTGCGGAGCAAGCATCAGGGAGGTGAACAGAACCATCGGTCCGTCAGCACCGCCGATAGAAGCAACTGCTGCAGCTTCCGGAGGTGTCAGGCCAAGATGTACGCCCAAAACCAAAGTTACGAAGGTACCGCATTCAGCGAATATAGCGATAATAATGGAAGTCCAGGGGTTAGCCAGAATAAAGCCGATTTCACACATTGCACCGACGCCCAGGAATACTACGCAGGCAACCAGACTGTTGCTGAAGGTCAGGTTGTAAATCGGCTGCAGGAAGTTAATCTGCATAATATCAACCAATTTTGCAGGATCAGAAACCAACGGATCCAGGAACAGAGTACCCAGCTTGCCGCCATCTAAAAACAGCACGCCGCAGTTAATACAAATCATACCAATACCCATCGGCACCATAATCAACGGCTCAAGGATACGTTTAAAGCCTAAGTAAGCTAAAATAAAACCAAATGCAATAAGTGCGATTCTGGCAATAGCAATGGTTGTATCTTGAACCATCAAAGACGCAATGCCAGGGAATAATTGTGCAACGATATTTCCATCCATTGTTATTCCATACCTCCTTCATCATTACTACCGCCCATAATCTTGTTGAGCAGTACTACAGCACCAATCATAACCAGAGCAATTGCTGCGGTAAATGCGTAAGAAAACAACGCATAAAGTTCAACGCTCATAATTAATCTCCTTTCGTCATATAAGAAAATCTAATAATTTTTATAATTGCGGATATTTCTATTGCGGTAATTTCCGGACATCACAGCAAATAAAAATATCCTTTTCTGCTTGCGGCGGAAAAGGATACAATACATCTGGGTACAGATATCTCGTATACACTCCGTCTCTCGCAGAAATATATAACATAATCAAGGCTGCAATCTGACTTAGCTTCTTAAAGCTGGCTTCAAGAAGCATCACAGTGGCGTGACCGTAGCAGATTTTCACTGCTTCCCTTAATTTACTCTGCACAAGGCAGGCACCTCAATCAGTTTTTTAGTTGTTCTCTCAAAAATACAATCTCATTACTTACAAAAACTAATTTCATATTTTACCCTAGAAAAACAAAAAGAGACTGAATGAAATTTCTCATAATCACTCAGTCTCCTATATTCTATTTTATAAGTATATATGATAGTAGCTTTTTTCTCACAGTCTCTCTATGTTTTTTATTTTATATCACTTTTGTATGTTTGTCAACAATTTTGGGAAAATTTATTTTTTAAGCCAGTTTAATGGTATTACTTCAATAATATCAGTTTACGTTCTTCAGCCTCGCTTTGATATATTTCTGTATTATACATGATTGTATTCCCTGTTTTTCACTATTATTTGTTACAACTTATATTGGTATTTCTCCACCGCTAGTGTATAATAGCAATTAGGAGGAATCTACTATGCATTTACAAAAAACAGCTCTCGTTCTGGAGGGCGGCGGCATGCGGGGAATGTTTTCCGCCGGTGTGTTTGAAGCCTTTCTGGCGCATCAGCTCACATTTCCCTACATCACTGCCGTTTCTGCCGGAGCCTGCAATATTTTATCATATATGTCTGCCCAACCGCTGCGCACACGCCAGATTATCGAACACTACGTCACCGACAAGCGTTACTTCAGCGTGCGCAACTGGATTAAAAGCGGCAGTATCTTCGGCTTTGACTTTATCTTCAAGGAGCTGCCCAAGCAACTGCTTCCCTTTGACTATGCAGCCTACCGCGCCTATCCCGGCACGCTGCAGGTAGCTGCTACCGATATCGTCAACGGCGAAAGCGTCTGGTATGACCAAAAAGCATTGGGCCAGGACTTTATTCCGGTGCGCGCTTCTTCCTCCATGCCCTTCGTTGCCCCTGTTGTCAAGCATGAAGGCCGTGCGCTGCTCGACGGTGCGCTGCTGGCACCCATCCCCTACCAAAAAGCACTCGACGCAGGCTACGAAAAGCTCATCGTTGTGCTCACACGTAACGAAGGCTACCGCAAGAAAAAAGGCGTGCCCAAATTCCTGCTCAAATCAGTGTACAAAAAATATCCCAAGCTGTGGGAAATTATGGAGCAGCGCCCCAGGCTCTACAATGAGCAGCTGGAGGCTGTCGAACAACTGGAACGCGAAGGCAAGGCTGTCATCATCCGCCCGCAGATTCCGCTTACGATTGATAAATTCGATATCAAGCCGCACAAGCTGCTGGCACTGCATGACCATGGCATCGGCTGCGGACTGGCTGCAATCGATAAGATAAAAGAATTAGAGCTACAATAATTTTATTTTCTTTGAGCCTAGTGTAATTTAGTGTATAATATATTTAATTTTAAAACAACCGACAAAATACTTTTGTTCCTTGGAGGTTCACATGAAAATAAAATTAGGCATTATCGGCGAAGAACATGCCATAAATATTTTGCAAGAAGTCATCGAAGAATATGATGACTATGAAGTTTCTATTTTCATTGATAATGATGAAACTCGCACATTGAATATTATTGCCAACCATCAGCAGGAGGTTGACACCTGGCTCGTATTCGACCAGATAAATTATCTGCGTATCGAAAAATGGGGCAAAGTACAAAAGCCTGTCTACTACATCCCTTACCGCGGTGCCAGCTTTTACAAAACGCTCTGTGCTGCTATTCACCAAGGCTTTAATATCGATGAATTGAGTATCGATACAATACCTTATTATGATATTACCCGCGGTCTTGATGATATGCAGATAACCTATAACGTTATCAACCATTTGTCCGATGAGCACGCTGACTTACCGCTTGACAGCTATGTGACATTTCATCGCAAGCTTTTCAAAAAAGGCATAACAAAGGCTGCTGTCACAAAAAGTTGCTACGTTAAAAGCTTATTGGAGCAGGAAGGCATTCCGACCTTCTGTATCATTCCGATACGTGTTACGATACGTAATATTTTAAATCTGATTTTAAGTCATTTCCGCATAAAAAATTTACAGGAATGCCAGATTGCTGTACAAGTATTCAGTTTTAATCTGCTGGGAGAAAAAGATAATTTTTATTCCGTAGACGACTTATACAGCAGGGAAATCGCCATTTCGCAAAAGCTCATCAGCTACACCAAAAACATCAGTGGCTCGTTGAAGCCTGCCAACGAAGGTAATTTTTATATTTTCACCACACGTGGTTGCTTAGAGCAGCTTACCAACAGCTTCACCAGTCTGCCGGACTTGCCAATGCTGCACGATTTAAGCAAAAGCCTTCGTGCCTGCGGCATCGGTATAGGCAATAGCGCCCGCGAAGCCGAATATAATGCTGTTATTGCCTTAAAGCATGCTTGTGCCGATAAAAAAGGCAGCTGGTATGTCGTACTTGACGACAAAACCATCAGCGGTCCTTTTGGAAGTGCGCAACAGATAGATTATCAATATGCCTCCGCACAGTTGGAAGAAGTAAGCAAAAAAACATCTCTCAGCCAGGCAACTCTAAGCAAAATTTGCCACGCATTGAAAATTTACGGACGCGATGAGCTTAATGCGCAGGAGCTTGCCACGATACTGCAGATCCTGCCCCGCAGCGCCCGTCGCATTCTCACCTGCCTGACGGAGCATGGTTATGCCGAAGAAATCCGCTCGGAAATGTCTGAAACCAAAGGACGCCCACGCAAAATATACAAAATAAAATTATAAACACTTCTCTCTTAAGCTGAGGTTCAGTAACAAACTGTAACCTCAGCTTTTTTGATTAAGAATTTTGTATACATTAGTCTGCTTTATTGACTTACTCACGTTAATGTATTATTCTCTATTTGTGGTCTTATCCTTTATTAGACCTTTAATGTTTTTTCTGAGGGGGAATTAAACTATGACACTACAAATGATTATCGGTCTTATTGTTGTCGCTATAATGATTTATTTAATGGCGAAGCGTAAAGATCCCAAAACACTGCTTTTTGCAGCAGGCATGATTATGATTTTGCTGGCCGGTGACTTAACCGGCACCTTCAAAGCGTTTTCTGCATCCATGAAGCAGGCAAATGTTTTTGAAACAATTATTACTTCCATGGGCTTTGCCGCAGTAGTTAAGCTATGCGGTGCCGATAAGCATCTTGTTTCTCTGTTTGCCAAAATCCTGAAAAAAGCAGGGCCTTTCTTAATTATAGGTGTAGCTTTAGCCACCATGGTCGTCAACACCTCCATTACAAGTGCTGCCGGCGTAACTGCAGCGATGGGTACTGTTTTCATCCCGCTGATGGTTGCCTCCGGTATCCCGGTTCCACTGGCAGCCGGCGCTATCATGTGCGGTCTTTATGGCGGTAACCTCAATCCCGGGCACGTGCATCCTACAATCGTAGCTCATCTGGCAGGCGTTGAAGGCATGGATTTCGTACACGTTGCTGCTCCTGCCTTAATTGCTTCTGTAGTGGTAAGCTCCTGCGTTTTAACCTGTATGGCCTTTTATCTGCGCAAAAAACATGGAAAAGAGGCTATTGCTGCCCAAGCTGCCGCTTTCGGCGAAGTAGAAATTATCAAAGCTAATCCGCTATACGCTGTTTTACCGCTTGTACCTATCATCATCTTGCTTTTGGGCAACCTGAAAATAGTACCGGCCTTTAAAATGCCTGTGCCGCATGCTATGATTATCGGCTGTCTTTTATGTATGATTGTTACGCGTACCAATCCGCAAGAAGTTACCAAAGAGTTTTTCAAAGCCATGGGTACAGCATTCGGCAATGTTTTCGGTTTGTTAATCTGCGTTAACATTTTTGTTGCTGGCTTAACAAAATTAGGCTTCATCAAAATGCTCATAGGTTTCATGACTACTTCTCCGTCTATCGCCAAGCTTGCAGCAGTTTTCGGCCCATTCATCATGACCTTAATCTGCGGCAGCGGCGAATCCGCTTCTATAGCGTTCAATGAAGCAGTCAGCGTTCATGCATCCCGATTTGGTATGGACACCCTCCATATGGGAGCAATGGTAGTACTCTCCGGTGGCATCGGCCGCTCCATGGCAATGTTCTCCGCAGCTATGATTCTGTGTGCCGGTATCGCCAAATTACAACCGATGGATATTATCAAATATAATGGTTGGGCAATGTTTGCTGCTCTGCTCACCGCAGCAGCATTCCTGATGTTTTAACATAAGCGAGGTATAAATTTATGCAAGAACAAATTGTAAAAGACTTAATAGAATTAGTACAAATTCCGGTACAATCGCGTAACGAACGCCTTATAGCAGATAATTTAAAAGCTAAGCTGGAAGCTCTCGGGCTCAGTGTTGTCGAAGATGATATTCGTGTAGCAGATGGTAACACCGGTAATGTACGCGCTCTTTTAAAAGGCAATCCCGATATTGAACCAATTCTCTTTTCTGCTCATATGGACAGAGTAAAAAACAATAATGCCATTCACCCGGTTTTAGATGCGGAAAACAATATCCTGCGTGCAGACGGTGTAACAATTCTGGCGGCAGATGATGTTTCCGGTATAAGCGTAATCTTAGATGCACTGCGCCGTATTATTGCCAGCGATAAACCGCACGGCGATATTGAAGTAGCCTTCTCTGTTTGCGAAGAAGCAGGTGTTATCGGCTCATCCTACTATGACTTCGGCAAATTTGCGGCTAAGAAAGCTTTTGTATTTGACGTCCCTGGCCATATCGGAAAAATTGTACTGCAGGCACCTTCCAAGGCCAAGCTGACATATAAGATTTACGGCAAGAGCGCTCATGCAGGCAACGAACCGGAAAAGGGTATCAATGCCATCAAAGCTGCTGCCGCTCTTATTATGAACATTCCCGACAGCCGTATTACGCCCTTTACAACCACCAATATATCTACAATTCACGCAGGCACCAACGCTACTAATGTTGTCTGCGATTATGCCGAAATTTTAGCAGAAGCACGCAGCACCGATAATGCGGAATTTGATGCTGTCCTGGAAAAATTCGCTGCACCTGTAGCTCAAATCGAAAAAGATTACGGCGTAAGAATCGAATACACGCCTGACGTACTCTACCGCACCTTTAAAATTGAACAAGATGCCGATATTGTGCAAGTTGCTGCCCAAGCACTGCAGGAAATGGGCATAGAGGTGGCCTTCGCCCGCGGCGGCGGTGGAATGGACGGAAATCATTTTAATGCCAACGGCATCCAGGCTATAGGCATTGCTCCCGGTTACTTCAAAAACCATACACCCGCTGAACACATCTATCTTGATGATCTAATCAAATGCGGTGAGCTGGCTGCTAAAATCGCCTGGAATATGGCAAAATAAAGACCTCACTTTAAGGAGCCTCACTATTAGTGCGGCTCCTGCGCTTGTTCAAGGGCAATAGAATTAATCCATTCTTTCATTTTGTAATATTTGAACACTTTTAGCGGTTTTTCGCAGTAAACTGACACTCAAAACTTTTTCTATGAATTTCGCATACACATATATCTCCTATTGACACACTAGGAAAAAAGATGTATTCTGTAATAAAAGACATAGCCTTTATTGGTCTTTTATTATTACGAGGGGGCAAAAACAATGTCAGATACATTATTAGACAAAAACAAAATTTGGCAGCAGATAGACGACGAAAAGGAAAACATGCTGCAGCTTTGGCAGGAATTAGTTAACGTTGATTGCGGTTCCGGCAACAAAGCAGGCGTTGACTTCATCGCACAAAAAATCGAAGCTATTTTAAAAACACTTGGCTTTACCACAACTCAGGTAGAATTTGAAAAAGCAGGCAACACACTTGTCGGCAAAATTGGCGATACCAGTAAGGATTTTATCGTTTTATTAGGTCACATGGACACCGTATTCAAGGACGGCACCGCAGCAGAGCGTCCGTTTAAAATTGTTGACGGAAAAGCCTACGGCCCCGGCTGCCTTGATATGAAGGGCGGCATTGTTATCATGCTGACAGCTTTAAAAGTGCTTTTAGCAAATAATTATACCAAACATGGTATTAAAGTAATCCTCGCAGGCGACGAAGAAGTAGCTCATTATTTAAGCAATGCTTCCGAAACAATTTTGGCTGAAAGCAAGGGTGCTTTGGCTGCATTTAACTTTGAAACAGGTTTCTTGGATCAGGGCGTTGTCACCAGACGCAAGGGCAGATATGAATTTACCATGGAAGCCTATGGCCGTGGCGCACACGTAGGCAATGACCCGCAAAACGGCCGCAGCGCTATCATTGAATTAATGCACAAAGGCATTGATATCGAATCCTTAACCGATTTCGACAAGGGTATTAACTTTAACGTAGGTTTATTCGAAGGCGGCACAGTCAGCAACGCTGTACCGGACTACGCAAAATTAACCTGCGACACACGCTATACCGACTATGCCTTACTGGAAGAAGTATTGCCCAAATTGCAGGCTATTGCGGATAAGCAATACGTTCCCGATACCAAAACCGTTCTCAAGACTGTTACGGAATTCCAATCCATGGATGAGGTTCCCGGCACAGCAGCTTTGCTCAAATTAGTACAGGAAGCAGCAGCAGAGTGCAATTTACCGCAACCGACGGCTAAAGCAGTCGGCGGCGGCAGCGACAGTGCCTATGCTACAGCTGCAGGCGTTCCTACAATCTGTGCTATCGGCGTACAGGGCGCACGCAACCATACGGCAGAAGAATTTGCTGTTGTAGATACCCTCTTCAGCAGATGTAAACTGTTTGCTACTATCATGCTTAATATCTGAGGCAAATAATTAAGCTTGCAGATGCCTTATTAGCATCTTACATATCATATTCTTCCTACATACCCCTAAAAAGTATCGTCCCGGCATTTTTTGCCGGGACGGTACTTTTTTATGTCTGTTTTACACTTTTGTCTTTAATCCTCAATAATCAGACGTCCCTCAATCTCACGTTTGAGATGCTGATGCGTCATAAAGTATTCCTCAATCACATCGCGATACGAAGTCGCCAGCACGCGTACTCTGCCGTTGGCTTCGGCCTCCTCCAGCGTAATATCCAGGAACGGCTTCAGGCTGCTGTAGTGATATTTGCACAGACCAATCTTATAAATCTGCTGCGCGCCCAAGGGCTTGCCATCCAGCGTCAGCTCTTTGAAGCACTGGCCGCTGCGGCTCCATACTACATGCATTCCCTGCGACAGCTGATAAAATTCCGTATGCTCGCCGGTAAAAGCCTCCTCGCGCAGGAAGCGCTTAATCATGCGCGTCAGCTGCTCACCGGTAACCGGCAGCATATATACAGCTTCATCATAGGGGAAGCATTCGGTAAAGTCGCTGTAAAGCACTACCGGTCCCAGATTATAGCTGCGGATAGCACCGGAACCCATCAGCATAATATCAATGCCCAGGCTCTCCTGCAGCGCATCCGCTACCAGGCTGCCAAGAGGAGTTTCCTGAATTCGGGAAGGATGCTCCAGCTTGCGGGCAAAGCGGGTAACCAGTCTGCCATATTTTTTATCGGTTAAATCCTTATAGTGCATAATGAAGTTTTCCAAACCCTCATCACGCGGGCAATGGGATTCATCAATCGGTACGGTCGACCAGGTGTAGGTATCTACCGCATTCAAGTCGGTATCTACCATGATATCAAAGCGACCGATCTGGTCCGTGCCTGTTCCGGCCTGCACAATAAGAATGTCATTAACCTTTACAGGATGCTCCAAAAAGGTATGCGAATGACCGCCGATAATAACGTCAACGCCCCAAGCGGGATCAAGCATTGCCGCCAGCTTTTTATCCTCTTCAAAGCCGATATGTGTAAGAATAATCGTAAAATCAATATCGATTGGATTGTAGGTATTACAAATACGGCCGATTTCCTCTGCCGCCTCGCAGATATCTACAAAGGAACCGATTACCTTATCCATTTTCGTCTGCGCCAGTACGTCCTCGGTAATGATGCCGATGAATAGGATCTTCATACCGTCAATGTGCGCGATATAAAACGGCTGGAAAAGACGCTTGTTATTCGTGCGGATGTGGAAGTTCGCATTGATAATCGGGAAGTTCGCGCATTTTTCGATAAACAGCAGATGCGACAGCCCGTAATCAACCTCATGGTTACCGATGGTCACAACGTCCGGTCCCAGCAGATTCATGATTTCAATGGTCGATACACCCTTGTATTCCGCATCAATTACAGAGCCACGGAACATATCCCCGGCGATGCAGTAGATAACATTCTCTTCTTCTGCCCTTACCTTATTGATATAGCCGGAAAGCATGGATACGCCGCCGACAAGCTTATTATCAATTCTTTCAGCCAGGAAATCGCCATGCAGGTCATTGGAATGTAACAGTGTCAGCTTTTTCAAATTTTTCATAGTAGCACCTCATTTCCTGCAGTTACTGTATTTTTGGTAATTTTATTATAAGGTAAACCCGGTAATTTGCCCCTACCCCAAAAGCGTTTTTCGGGTAGGAAGAGGCTATTTTTTTATTATTTTCGGCTATTTTTTCGCCTGCTTTACTTTTTGCCCGATACATAGTATCATATTTTCATCTGAACTTATCAATTTATCCTATATACCGAATTTCAATATAGTCAAAAAATTTCTTGGGCTTTTCTGTCAGAAAGGATTTTCTGCTATGCTAACCTACAGCTTTGCCGACTTACAGGGAGAGAGCATGTACGCTCATCTCTACAAATGCATCAAAAATGATATCACCAACGGCGTCCTGCATGCCGAAGAAAAGCTGCCCTCCAAGCGCATGCTGGCCAAAAATTTGGGCATCAGCCTCATCACCGTGGAAAATGCCTACGCTCAGCTCGTTGTCGAAGGCTACATCTATTCGCAGCCCAAGCGCGGTTACTACGTAGCGCGCATTGAGCAGCAGCCTCTGCCGGTAAAAGCAGAACGCAAAGCAGCGCCGTCACTCAAAACACAGGCAACGGCGCCAGGCGTCAGCTTTGCCAAAAGCAGCGTACCGCCGGACACCTTTCCCTATAATATCTGGGCACGCCTTTTGCGCCACACGCTCACCACTGCGGACGAGCACGCCCTCATCAGCGACACCAGCGCCGGCGGTGTTTTGCCGCTACGTCAGGCGCTCGCCCGTCATCTTTACCAGTTCCGCGGTCTGAACGTTGCACCCGAGCAGATTATCATCGGCGCAGGCACACAGACGCTGTATAATCTTATCGTACAGCTTTTGGGACGCAGTCACGTCTACGCGCTGGAAAATCCCGGCTATCCGCAGCTGGCAGCAGCCTATCAGGCCAACGACGTCTTCTGCCGTTATCTGCCGATGGATGCCCAAGGCATCCGCGCCGATGTTCTGGAAAACAGCGGTGCCGATATTCTGCACATCAGCCCCTCGCATCAATTCCCTACCGGAATTGTTATGCCCGTCAGCCGTCGCTACGAATTGCTGCGCTGGGCAGCAAAAAAAAGCAGCCGTTATATCATCGAAGATGATTACGACTGCGAATTCCGCCTGTTCGGCAAGCCTATTCCGCCATTGCAGAGCATTGATACCGAGGAAAAGGTTATCTATATCAACACCTTTTCCAAAACGCTGGCACCAACCTTCCGTATCAGCTACATGCTGCTGCCACCGCACCTGGCATCGCTCTTTTATGACAAGCTTGGCTTTTATTCCTGTACTGTATCTAATTTTGAGCAGTTTACGCTCGCTAAATTTATCGAGGACGGTTATTTCGAACGCCACATCAACAGAATGCGCACCTACTACCGCAGCAAGCGTGACCGTCTGCTGCAGTATCTCACGCAGTCCGACGCTGCTCCCGCACTTACGGTAGAAGGCGAGGACAGCGGTCTGCATTTTCTGCTGCATCTTGCTACCGATGCCAAGGATTCTCAGCTTGTGCAGGCTGCAGCAGCCAAGGGCATTCAGATTAAATTTCTTTCGGACTATTATCATGAAAAGGTTGGCGACAGCTCGCACACCCTGCTGATGAATTACACCGGTCTGGCGGATGATAAGCTGTATCCGGCCTTAGACACACTGTTTACCGTGCTGAAGCCTTATCTGAAGCTGTAATTATTTCGCAGCGCACAGGCTGACAAAATATTCGTGGATGGCCGTGCTTTTGGCTACGTCCAGCTCCGGGTGGAAGGCCAGCGCCAGCTGCTTGCCGTACTGTGCCGCCACAATGTGCTCATCTACGGCAGCAAGCACCTCTACGCCATCACCCACGCTGTCAATATACGGCGCACGAATGAAGGTCATCGGCACCTTGCCCAGCTTGCCGAATTCAGCCTCGGTAAAAAAGCTGCCCAGCTGTCTGCCGTAGGCATTACGCTTCACGGTAATCGGCATAGTTGCCAAGTGCACCTTGCTGTCGTTCGTCAGCTTTTCCGCCAACAGAATCATACCCGCGCAGGTTGCCAGTACCGGTAAGTCCTGCGCTATTTTTTTCTGCAGCGGTGCAAACATACCAAGCTCATGCAGCAGCTTGCCCTGCACCGTACTTTCGCCGCCCGGCAGGACGATGCCGTCCAGGGGCTGCTCCAAATCCGGCAGCTGACGCAGCTCTACAGCCTCCACGCCCAGCTGCTGCAGTGCCTGCACGTGCTCAATAAACGCCCCCTGCAGTGCTAAAACGCCAATTCTCATTATTTACCACGCTCCGCCATCAGCAGCTGAATTTTCTGCTCGTTGATGCCTACCATTGCTTCGCCCAAATCCTCGGACAGCTCTGCCAGCATCTTGGCATCGTTGAAGTTGGTTACTGCCTTAACAATAGCCTGCGCACGCTTTGCCGGGTCGCCGGATTTGAAAATACCGGAGCCTACGAATACGCCCTCGGCACCCAGCTGCATCATCAGAGCTGCATCCGCCGGAGTTGCTACGCCGCCTGCTGCAAAATTTACTACCGGCAAACGTTTATGCTCATGTACGTAAACAACTAAATCATACGGAACCTGCAGCTCCTTGGCAGCGTTGAACAGCTCGTTTTCTTCCATAGCAGCGATTTGTGCAATCTGCTGATTCATTTTACGCATATGGCGCACTGCCTGCACAACGTCACCGGTACCGGGCTCGCCTTTGGTACGGATCATGGATGCACCTTCGTTGATACGGCGCAATGCTTCGCCCAAATCCTTGGCACCGCAAACAAATGGTACGTTAAACTTGGTTTTATCGATATGGTAAACATCATCAGCCGGAGAAAGCACCTCGCTCTCGTCGATATAGTCAATCTCCAGAGCCTCCAGAATCTGCGCTTCTACGAAATGACCGATGCGCACCTTTGCCATAACAGGAATGGAAACTGCGTTTTGAATTGCCTTAATCAGCTTCGGATCGCTCATGCGTGCTACACCGCCTGCTGCACGGATATCGGCAGGAATCTTCTCCAGCGCCATAACAGCGCAGGCACCTGCTGCCTCCGCGATACACGCCTGCTCCGGTGTAGTAACATCCATAATTACGCCACCCTTTAACATCTGTGCCAACTGTGCATTTAATTTATAACGTTCATTCATTGTGAATACCTCCAAAATATATGCAAATAATAGGTTATGTGTAGTATTATACTCACATCTGAACTTATTAGTATATTCATTTCTCATCAATTTGCTATGTTCAGTTTGTATATCGGTATTTTTCACAGCTTACACAAACATACTGCTAAGTAACGCCTTAAGCATTGCCGCAGACAGCAAAAAAAGCAGTCGTTCTATCATCAACGATGACAGCGACTGCTTTTGCGTATATTCAGAAGGCCAGTAATGCATTTACATCTCTGCCTTCGTCATAACAACGACAGTGACATTTTTCAACTGCACGCTGCCATTACCTGAGCATCTGGCCTCACATTTTTATGCAAAACTGAACTTTTATTACTGCAATATATTTAATTATAAACCGCCTGCACTTTATAGAGCATTCATCAAAAATTTAATGCCGGTAATCAACACCAATACACTCGCCAGCTTCATCAGAATGCCGGACTGCAGCCTTTGCGCCAAGGCTACACCGCCCTGAGCGCCGATAAAAGCACCCGCACCAATCGCCAGACCGCTGGTCCACACAATATGCCCCAGCATAGCATGCGACACTAAGCCCGCAAGCGAGGAAACCGCCAAAATGCAGGTAGAAGTAGCAATGGCCACATGCACAGGGAAATTCAGCACATATACCATAAAGGGAACGTGGACGATACCGCCGCCGATGCCCAAAATGCTGGCTAAAAAGCCCACACCGACGCTGCAAAGAACGCCCAACTTCCAGTTATAAACTTCCGGCACCTCGCCGGCCGTCTTACCCGCCGCATTCTTACTGGCCTTGCGATACATATTTATCGCTGCCAGCACAAAGAAAGCGCCGAACACCAGATAAAAAAGCCTGCCCTGCAGATATTCTGCGGCATAGCTGCCTAAAAAAGCACCGGGAACAGTAGCCACAGCAAATTTCAAGGCCGCATCAACGCAAACCTTCTTCTGCCTGATATAGCCCCAGGTCCCCGAAACCGCATTCATCAGTACCACCAGCACCGAAGTACCAATGGCCAGCTGCGGTTCATAATGCCAGACAAATACCAGAAGCGGTACAATTACCATACCGCCGCCAATGCCTAAAAGCGCTCCCAATAAACCGACTAAAATACCTAAGGCCAAAAAGCCCGCTGCTTCCATCTGCATCCCTCTCATTCTCTCATAATTCTCATTGCAGATTAGCTTGTTTTTTTTGAATCTCTAAATCTCTCGTCGGTCAAAATCAGCCTTGACCTGTATTCTCATATGCTCCGCAAGCATTCGAAAAAATTGCGGAACAGCAAATATTTTACACCTAAATAATCAAAAAAGGAAGTACCTGTGATAAAAATCACTTAGAAATGGGAGCCTGCCTGCATATTCACCAGGTTTTCCCAAAACAACAACATTTCATGCCTGTTCTTTTCGACAAAGGCACGTAATTCTTCAATAGGAGCCTGCATCATAACCTCCTGCAATACACAATTATTTTGTAAATAAAAAACTAACTATTTCATTGTACTAAACAGTTAAATCCTTGTCAACAAAGTAAAAGCGGCAGCCGCTATTAGCGACTGCCACATGCATCAGCTTCGCTCTGAAATTATTCGGCAACTACCATAACCTTAAAGGTAGCAGTTACATCGGTATGCAGCTTAGCAACGGCGGTGTATTCGCCTAAGCCCTTAACTGCGGATTTCAGCTCGATTTTACGACGGTCAATGTTCAGACCGGTTTGCTTAATCAAAGCTTCGGCAACATCCTTGGAGGTTACGGAGCCAAACATTTTACCGTTTTCACCCACGCGTACCTTCATGGTTACTACAACCTTTTCTACCTGCGCACCCAAAACAACAGCCTCATCCTTAGCCTGAGCTGCACGATGCTTAGCGGTTGCCTGGTCCTGTTTAGCCTGGTTGAGGTTAGCTGCGGTAGCTTCCTTAGCTAATTTACGCGGCAGCAGGTAGTTGCGGCCATAGCCTTCGGCAGTTTCTACGATTTCACCTTTCTTGCCTAAGCTTTTAACATCTTGTAAAAGAATTACTTTCATCTGTTCGACACTCCTCTAACTGTTTTTTAGTCAGCGCAATAATCTGCGCTTCTACATCCCTGGCACGTTTATTTGCCAGCTGCACACCGGCCACCGTCTGATGACCGCCGCCGCCCAGCTCTTCCATAATTACCTGCACATTGACGCTGCCGTCACTGCGGGCACTTATGCTCAGGGAACCATCTTTATATTCAACAATTGCCATGCCTACAGCTACACTCTCAATGGTAATCAGAGTATCAGCTGTCTGCGCGGCAAGCACGGAAGACATAGTATCATTATCTGCATTGCGCATAATTGCAATAGATAAACCCGGTATCGGCATTCTTGCTCCGGCTATCAGCTTAGCCTTCTGCTGTACAAAGCTCAAATCATCCTTAAACAGCTGGCGTATCAGATTCGGGTTAGCACCGCAACGGCGCAGCAGAGCGGCAGCCTCAAAGGTACGCTCGCCTGTCTGCACATTGAAGTTTTTCGTATCCAGTACAATACCGGCATACAAGGCTGTTGCCTCCGCCGGCGTAATATCCAGTCTGTCATCAAAATAACCGATCAGCTCCGTTACCAGTTCACTGGTGGACGAGCTGGAAGGCTCCAGATAAAGCAACGTTGTATCACCGATAATATCCTCGGCACGACGATGATGGTCGATGATAATGCGGTTTCGGCAAGCCTGCAGCACAGCCTTGCTGGCCGAAAGCACCTCACGGTGATGGTCGACGATAATCAAAAGGCTCTTATTGGTAACCAACGGTAAAGCATCGGCACCACTCCGCATAATATCTATATACTTTGTTTCGTTAGCCGAAAGAATGATATTCTCATTATCCAGCACCTCGGTAATACGCTTATAATAAGCGTTATGCTCGCTGCTGACAATATAGGTTTCCTTGCCCAGCGACAGGCCCAGCTTAGCCATACCAATAGTAGCGCCGATGGCATCATAATCCTCATTGACATGTCCCATAACAAAGATACGGTCAGCCTGCAGCATCTGCTCATGAATCGTCTGCGCCACGATGCGGGCACGTACACGCGTACTTTTGGCACCGACACTGCTCGTGCCGCCAAAGAACTGCGTATTCTTATCCTTCATAACAACAGCCTGGTCACCGCCGCGTCCTAATGCCAGATAAAGGCTCTTATTGGCATTGCCGATAAGCTCCTCTAGCGTAACGCCGTCGCAGGCTACGCCTATACTTACCGTCGGCGGTATTTTATTGCCGCTGCGGATTTCGCGCACCTTATCTAGAATCATGAACTTATCTTCCATCATATCCATTACGGCAGACATGGAAAAGCCCATCAGGCTGCTTTCCTTGTTCATACGGCAGATAAAGCCCTGCTTGGAAGCAGCCCACTTCGTCAGCAGCTCGTTGATTTCGCCATTCAAATTGGCCATATTGGTTTCGCTCAGCCCGCGCATAACCTCTTCGTAGTTATCAAAGCGCACATAGGCCAGGCACAGCTTATCATTGCTGTATTTCTGGCGCAAAAGCTCATAATCCGTGATATCCGTCAGATACAGCATAAGGCCGCTGGAGGTATTTTCCTTTTTACTGTGGTGTTCCTGCGTTTCCACGCTGTAATAGCGCATACGGTAATAGTGATCCTCAATCTGGATAACCTGCTCACCGTCACGCACGCTCATCAGCTCAAAAGCATTCTGTGCCAACGGCAGAATATCCTCGGGCTTTTTGCCCTCCAGATTACTTTTGCCGGTCCAGGCGGCAAACAATTCATTTTTCCATTGCAGCTTGCCATCTTTGGAAAAAACTGCAATGCCTACATCCAGCTTGCGCACCGCAAAATGGTTGGTACGTTCAATATTGCGGATAATATTATCCAGATAGCTGCTGAAAAAGATTTCCCTGTTGATAAGGTTCTGGCGGCTGAAATAATAGATAACGCCAAAAAGAATCAGTGCAGGAAAAATCAGCTTAGGCTGCAGATAGCAGACTAATACTGCCAGCAGCACAATTATCAGCAAATAAATATTAGTATCCGCTTTGGAATTCATATTCCGGTTAAACCTACTGAACATTATTTTCACCTCAAATCCGGCACATCTGCCGAACTTTACCTTTGTTTTCTGAATCTGCTTGCAGGACGGATTTTCCTGAAGTCCATAACAATATCAAAGGCACCTACATAAACCATAATCTGGGTAAAGATAGGCACTATAAAGAGCAGCGCTATACCGATATTGGCCCACCAACGCGGCTTATGCTTTGTATCCACAAACCAGTACAGCAGTACGATGCCCTGCAAAACCAGCACAAAGCTGCAGACCGTCTGTACATTGACAGACAGCGTATACATCCAGCTTGCCTGATCATGCTGATAATAATAGGTTACCGCAAACAAAGACGCAACATACGGCCACAAAATCCAGCCGGGAACCTGCAGCATCGTAAACGGAGGAAAGGCTTCAAAGCTTTCACCCAGCTTCGTAAGAATCTTTTTGGCAGCCATGTAGTTCACAAAAGCCATCAGCGGCGCACACATCATGAATGCACCCGGCATGATAATGCGCATCATGCGCAGCATTTCAGCATAACCGTCGACAGTCTTTTTGATATCAGCCTCGCTCATGCCATGCTCACGGTAATAAACCGTCAGCTGCTCCAGACTTTGGTGGAAGGAGCTGAACATCATCTCAATCGGGTCAATACCCAGTACCCAGAAGCTCAGCACAATATTCAGCACCAGCGCAATTACAGCGCCGACACTGCCGTAAAGCATCATTTTCATCGGCGGCAGATGGCGTCGCATACACTCGCCTAAAATCAAACCCAAAAGGCCAAAAATAGCCGCCAGGAAAAAGGCATTAATCGGACTGATAATCATTGCGATAATCACGGTAGCAACCAGCAGCGTCATAATGCTCCATTTCAATCCGTGACGGCAGCCGCAGATGACGATAGGCAGGGGCCAGACGAAATTAACGAAAGCGCCCAGCACAGGCACATACATACTTATTAAAGCCATAACGATGGCAACGGCAGCTAAAATACCGGCCTCAACCATGGCAGATGTTTTACGAATCACAGGTTATCCTCCTTTATGGATATATTTCTTCAATATATTATTGTACTACATCAACCGCTGAAAAGCAAAGGCTTTACATCCGCCGGCAGGCTGTATTGTGCATTTCATACAAAAGTAGTATAATATATATTACGCTCTTGTATAGCAACGCCTGCCGTACATAAGCGTCTTTTATTTTTTTCAAAGGGGTTCTTAGCTTGCACAAGCAATATTTTCCGCAGCGCTGCTGTATGTTTCTCGTCGGCATCTT
Organism: Phascolarctobacterium sp. Marseille-Q4147; assembly: GCF_017968825.1. Lineage (NCBI taxonomy): Bacteria > Bacillati > Bacillota > Negativicutes > Acidaminococcales > Acidaminococcaceae > Phascolarctobacterium > Phascolarctobacterium sp. Marseille-Q4147. The sequence continues at coordinate 840,955 of NZ_CP072874.1, forward strand.
TACCATGACACTCGGCATCGCTCTTTCCTGCAAGGCTGATTTAGGCACATCGCCCATTTCCAGTGTGCCCTGGGTTCTGAGTATGTTTACGCCCTGGAGCATCGGTGAAATAACTATTGTTCTGAATCTGCTTTTTATTATTGCCCAGCCCATCCTGCTGCGGCAAATTTACTGGCGTGAGCTGTTGGGCCAGCTGGTAACACTGCTCGCCTTCGGCTACTGCATAGATTTTTCGATGAATCTGCTGAGCTGGGTAGCACCGGATACCTTGTTTTGGCAATGGTTTGACTGTATTCTTAGCACCATCATCCTTGCCTTCGGCGTTTTTCTCTGCATCCGCGCCAAAATTTTTGTTGCTGCCGGCGAGGGCATCGTCCTGGTTATTGCCTTCGTCAGCAAAATTAAATTCAGCATCATCAAAAATTGCTTCGACTGCACACTCGTTGCTATAAGCCTGGCAATTTCCTTTATGCACTTCGGCGCTATGCGCGGCGTAGGAGTAGGCACGATTGCCGCCGCCATTCTCGTCGGCCGCTGGATACAGCTTTACAGCAACAAGCTGCATATTTTCGACAAATGGAGTATCTTAGAGTAAGATTTTTTCTTACTCTTATTATTTCGTTTTAATTTTCTGAATTTTTCTTGTTTTCTGCAAGATTGTATGTTATAATCCATTACAACAGCTGTTAGTATAATATTTATCAAAGAAGGTGCTAATTTATGCTCAGTATTGGTACAGTAAAATGGTTTAATAATAACAAAGGCTACGGATTTATAGAAGCACGCAACGGTCAGGAGGTTTTCGTGCATTTTTCAGCCATCCGTTCCGACGGCTATCGCTGCCTGCAGGAGGGCCAGCGTGTTTCCTATCATCTTTCACGCGGTAAACACGGCCCGATGGCATTGAACGTATCGCCGATTATTTAATGCGGACAGAAAAGCTTGTTATGTGCTTTTTGTACTAAAAAGCCGGTGGAGGTTTACCGTCAGGTAAACTTCCACCGGTTTTTCTATTGAAGGCTGAGTTATGTCCCAGCAACTTTTATACCAAATTCACTCTTTTAAAGCTTTACGTCCAGCGAAGCGCTAACGCCCACGCCCTGCACGCGGTTAACATTTTGATAAGACACATTGTCTACCGGAATCAGCACCTTGCAGCGTACTCCCAACAGCGTCTGTTCAATCATCAGCGCCGCCTTTACCTGGTCTACTTTAGACTGCGGGCCAGAAACCTGCGCCGCACCGGCACGGCTGCCGTCACCTACAGAAATAACAGGTACTACCTTCGTAGCATCCGTCGAGCTTACACCGTACTTAGCCGTTACAGAGTTAATTGCATTATTCAACGCCGGAGCGGTAGCATCTACAGCATAACCGATAACGCCGCCCTTGAGGACCTTATCTAAAATACCGGCCTGCGCCGCAGGCATACTGTTACCTAAAACAAAACCGCACACAAGTGCTGCCGCAATCCATTTTTTATTTCGCATAGTGCATACCTCCTCGAATACTTATTATATTCGACAAGCAGCGTCAAAAGCCTTGCAAGCATTCTGTGAAATTAAAGTAACGAGATTGTTACTGCTCAAGCCTTGAATTCCCCTATAATCTGACTGCATCCATAAAGGCTATCAAACTGACAGGTTTACCAACAATCTTGATTTTAAAGCACCAAAGGCTGTTGTACCACCCTGCAGATACAACAGCCCTTCTTATTTCTTTGCTTATTATATTATCATCTATCTTTCCGCTACCATCAGTCCGTCATCATGAACGCGCAGCGGCACCTTTAAAACCTGACCGGGATAAATATGTTTGGAATTAAGCTTGTTCGCCTGTTCAATGCGGAAAATAACCTCACGCACATCCTCACGCGCTTCTGTATGACGACCGGCAATTTCCCACAGCGTTTCACCCTCAGCGACAGTCACCGTATATTCCTTATAAACAGGTTCATCAGCAAACACAGCACTATATCCGGCATAAAGGAAGCAAGCGCAGCAGATAATACTTAAAAACTTTTTCATATCTATCACCACCTAATAAATCTCTGTTTGCTTATATTATAGTGCTCTGCGCGAACTTTGTCAACACTTTTATGAATTTCTGTTTGCCGTTAATTGGTCCTTTGCGAACACATTGCCAAACATCAATATGGTTTATGCGTCATATATAAAAATCAACGCAGCAAAAAAGGCATCACCTCTCGGCAATGCCTTTTTGCTTAATATATGCTACTCTATATCGAAAATTTTGCCCGGATTCAGGATATTATTTGGGTCCAGAGCTTTTTTAATCGCACGCATCATTTCCAGCTCATCAGGATTAGTAAATTCCTCCATCAGCTGTTTGCGTTTATAGCCAATGCCATGCTCACCGCTCAAGCGTCCGCCATGTGTGTAAATAAAGCGGTACAGCTCCTGCTGGTTAGCTTTGACTCTGGCATCCCAGTCCGCATAATCCTCCTGCTCCTGCTTCAGGATATTCAGATGGATATTGCCGTCACCGGCGTGACTGGCAATGCGTGTTACCAGCTGATATTTATCCGCCAGGCGCAAAATTTCCGCCAACAGCGCAGGCTCATGGTCTACCGGGCAGACAACGTCCTCCTTGCAAACAATCAGGCTTTCCGCACGTACTGCTTCGGCGAAGGCCTTGCGTGCCTGCCAAATTTTATCGTGCTCCGCTACCAGCACATCGCCGGCACCGTTTTCCGAACAGATTTCATCCATCGTACAAGCCTTTTCATCCAAGTCATCCTCGCTGGTGCCTTCCACCTCTACGATAAGATAATTGCCCTTGTCACTGCCCTGCAGCGTTGTACCGAGATAACGCTCTACGGATTTGATAGTAATATTATCCATGTATTCTACGCAGGTAGGCATAATACCGGCCATAATCAGCTTGTTTACCGTGCCGATTGCATCCTCAGGCGATTCAAAAACCGCCAGCAAATCCATGCTGTACTTGGGCAGCGGCAGCAGCTTCACGGTAATCTGCGTGATGATACCAAGGGTACCCTCACTGCCGATTATCAGCTGCTCCAGGCAATAGCCTGTAGTCTGCTTTTGCAGGCGTGCTCCCAGCTGCACAATCTTGCCGGTAGGATTTACCACCTCAACGGCATATACCTGATGACGCGTGGTGCCGTATTTTACCGCACGGTTACCGCCGGCGTTGGTTGCCACATTGCCGCCGATAAAGCAGGAATCACCGCTGCAGGGGTCGCCAGCATAAAAGGCCCCCTTGTCTGCAGCCGCAGCCTGCAAATCGGAGGTGCGCACACCAGGCTCTACAACCGCATACATAGCATCAGCATTAACCTCGATAATTTTATTCATCTTTTCGAGCGAAAGCACTACACCGCCGTAAATGGGCACTGCACCGCAGGCAAGACCTGTGCCTGCGCCGCGAGGCACAACCGGAAAGTGATATTCATTCGCCAGCTTGACCACTGCTGCCACCTGCTGCGCATTTTCCGCAAAAACAACAGCCTCAGGCATATGATGATAGGCCGGGTCAGTTACTTCATCATGGGCATATATTTCCATCTGCCCTGCATCCGTCACTACATTCTGCACGCCGACCAAAGCCTGCAGCTTGGCAATTATTTCGTCAGACAGCTTGTTATACTCCATAATTCAGTCCTCCTCATTTGCAACATTTATATTTTAAACTACTCTATGCTTATTTTATCACAAACAGTGACATTTATCACAGTAAATCTTTTTCAGTGTACCAGCCACATATAAAACGGTATCGCAAAGACCGCCAGCACCGTACTTACCGCCGTCAGCATGGCAGCATACTTATAATCGCCGCCATAGCCCTTCGCTACAATCGCCGTATTAGTCATCGCCGGCATCGCCGCCATAATTACAAATACCTTTTCCATCATTGGCTCCAGATGGAAAAACGGCAGAATCAGGAAAACTATCCAAGGACAGATTAAATAGCGTCCCAGCATAGCTACTACCAGCTCCTTACCTACGGCAATTTCTTCCCAACGGGTTTTGCTCATAGCAATACCGATGAACAGCATCGCCAGCGGCGTAGTCATGCTTCCCAGATAATGAAAGGACTTGAACACCGGCTCAGGCAGATTCCATTCCAGCAGTACCATCACTACGCCCAACATAAAGCCCATCAGCGGCGGCGACATAATACTTTTCAGTGTCTTACGGCTGAAAAGCGGCATGGTTACGCCATTGCTGCTCGCCAGGTCATGAAAGCCGATAGTCCAGAAAAGCGTTGTGTTCACCATGTAGTAAATCATAATATACGGCGCGCCGGCATCACCGAACAAGGCTATACCTAACGGCAGGCCGATAAAAATTGTGTTGGAAAAGCTGACGCAGATAGAAAAAATTCCTCTGTGCTCCCGCGGAACACCTATCAGACGTCCGAGCAGCCTGCTGATAAAATAGCCTGCCAGCATCGAAATAACCGGTACAATCAGGCCATGCGAAAGCGTAATAAGCTGGTCATGCTTAAACTGTCCCAAAATATTGGTCAGCATATATGTAGGCAGGCAGACATAATTCACGAGCCGCGAAATCAGCGCCACACTTTCCTCGCTGAACCAGCCCCTGCGCTCTAAATAAAAGCCGACAGCAATCATCAGCATGATGGTCAGCACCCCGTTTAATGCATGTAAAACTATTTCCATTGTTCATTCCCCTCATAAGACAAAAATTGCCGAAGCATTCAGCTCCGGCAACGAAGATTTTAGTTTTTGGATTTTTTTACTTCTTCCAGTTTGTTTTTCATCCAGTCAATCATTGCTACCTTGCCAAAATCGTGCCAGGTTTCACATTCGGTATTTTTGGCAATATACTCATTCCACTTATCCTGATTAACATTTTCTACTTCCATCAGGTTCATAATGCCAAAACCGCTGCGCCAGATCATATCATCCATAGAAGTAAATTTGCTGTTTTCCTGCAAAAACTTAGGATTGAATAATTCCTGGAAGGATACCTTGTTCAGAATCTTGCCCAATTCCTTGTCCTCGGTAAAAATTCCCAGATAATGCTTAAAGGTTTTATCTAATTTATTTTTTTCCATCTTACTTCCTCCAAAAATAGTTGTATAAGGGTATTTTAACACAAAAGCCATAAAATGGCACTAGCATTTTCATATTCCGTGTGCAGAATCATTAATTTATGCCCGCATAACACAGATATGATAATCATTATTGAATTCCTACTAATTTCATAGTAAAATATAGTCATTAGAAAGGTTGTGACCGTAATGAAAATTTCTACCAAGGGACGTTATGCCCTGCGATTGATGCTCGATTTAGCAATCAACCACACCGGTAGCTATATACCATTAAAAACAGTTGCTCAACGGCAAAATATTTCCGATAAATACTTAGAGCAAATTATTCACCAGCTGAGTAAAGCAGGCTTTGTCCAAAGTGCCCGCGGCGCTCAGGGAGGCTATCGTCTGGCGCGCACGCCGGATGAATACACTGTCGGCGAAATTCTGCGCACAGTCGAGGGCAGTCTTGCTCCCGTATCCTGCCTGGATTGCAAAACACCCTGCGATCAGTTTGACTCCTGTATCACCATCGGTCTGTACAAAAAAATTCAGCAGGCCATTGACGGCGTAGTCGACCACACTACGTTGCACGATATGATCAGTGATTACCGTGCCAAGCATCCGCAGGCTGAAAATGTTTAAAAGCGAGCCAAGCACCCGCATTTTATAGAAAAACAACAAAGCATTAGGAGGACAATAATATGAACAGAGAAGAAGCCTGGAATTTATTACGTCAATATAACAAGGAGTCCTTTCATTTACGTCATGCACTGACTGTAGAAGGCATTATGCGTTACTTTGCCAAGGAGCTCGGTTACGCAGACCAGGAAGAATACTGGGGCATCGTAGGCCTGCTGCACGACCTGGATTTTGAGTTGTATCCCGAAGAGCACTGCGTAAAATCTCAGGAACTGATGCGCGAGCACGGTGTGGATGAAAGTATCATCCGTTCCACTGCCAGCCACGGCTGGGGCCTGACTGCTGCCAACATCGAACCGGAGCATCAGATGGAAAAGGTGCTTTTCGCTATTGATGAGCTTTCCGGCTTAATCGGTGCCGCTGCCCTGATGCGCCCCTCCAAAAGCGTACAGGACATGGAGCTGAAATCCCTGAAGAAAAAATTCAAGGATAAACACTTTGCAGCCGGCTGCAGCCGCGATGTAATTAAACAAGGTGCCGATATCCTGGGCTGGCCTTTGGACGAACTGATGGAAAAAACTATCGCCGCTATGCGTGTAGACGAAGCAGCCATCAACGAAGTCTGCGATAAATTATGAGGCGCACAGCCTTAATCTGTTCGCTGCTGCTCAGTCTTGCAGGCAGCAGCTTCGCAGCTACAGCTGAAGAAATAGGGCAGGATTACCAACAGAATCCGGCCATAATCTCCAATAATCCCACCAAACCGGCTGAGCCAACAGAAGCTGCAAACAAGACTGGTGCTTCCCCGGCAGAGGAAACTGCGACCAACGACACCGTAAGCACTGTTCCCACTGTACCGGCAGAAACGAAACAAACTGAAACTGAAGCCCCAGCAACAGCGAAGGAAACAGAAGTAACATCAGAAGCTGCAAACGCTGCAGCCACTCCGCCTGTTGTCAGCAACGAGCCTGTTGCTCCTGCAGATAAGCCAAAGCCTAAGCCAAAGCTTAATTTAGTAGGCAAGCCGCCTCTGCCCAAGCAGTTCATGCGTACACCGCAGGCAAGCGATTTCATTAGCGTCAACAGTGAAGCCGGCGGCTACAGCATGTCCGTGCCCAAGGCCTTCGGTAAAAATCCGCTGGCAGACCTGCCACAAACCGAAGGAGCTATGCTGGTGCGCACTGCAGGCAACAATCTGATGTTGGCAGCAACTGTGCTTGACCCTGCTGATACTGCCAGCTTTAAGGCAACAGAAGCTCTGCCTGTCTACGAAAATGCCAAAGTATACTGGCAATGGCAGCATGGCAGCCAGTTAATCTGGACCTGCCGCCTGAGCGCCCACAATGATTATCACGGCGACAAGCTGCTTTTGACTGCAGAAGCTCAGCTGAACGGCAAAACCTACCAGCTGCTTTACGTAATGCCTGCGCTGCAGGCAGATAACTATCTGCCCCAGGCCATTTATTCCTTAGACAGCTTTAAATTAAATCAGCCATAAAGAAAAATCCTCCGACAGCTCGCCAGCTGCGGAGGATTTTCTTCTTTCTCTCTCGTTAATTATGAGTCCGGGGACATTAGCTTTGTTGGGACATTGGCTAAAAGCATGGGGTGTTAAAAGTTAAGAAGAAATAAGCAGAGGGATAACACCATATGCAGACAAACTGTATAACTACGAGAATTTCTATGCAAATTGACTTTTAAAGAAAGGCTTTTTTACTTAGCTCAGCTTTTTCAGATAAGCTTGTCCTTTTTCATGTTCGGACATAAACTGGAACAGGTAGAGGCCGCACAAGAATAAGAAGATGTTAGGCAGGAAAGGCACATACTCCAGCGAGACAAAATCTGCACCGGGCAGCCCCAGCCATACGTTCCAGTCACCGTACAGGAAGGACGGCAGATGTCCAATTATCTTACCCTGCCAGATGATCACGCCATCGGTAAGATGCCTTGTCAAATCATAGGCTATTGCAGATAACAGCCAACCGCAGGAACCGGGAGACTTCTGCAGCCACCAATGAATGGGCTGTACTACCAGATATGCAAGACCAAGGAAGGTAAAGATGCCGAAATAAATGGGATGCTGCGGTGTGAAAATATAGGTGCAAAGCGAAATCGCAGTGCCTACACCCAAAAGACCCAATCCCCATTTGAGGTAATTGCTGCCCTGGCTGAAGGTCATACCGCACAGAACCACAATGCTCCACAGCGTCAGCCGCTGCCACCAGACATAATCCCAAGCAGGATTAGCACCCTGAGCTACATTGATATTATACAGGAAGTAGAAAACTGCCAGATTTAAGAAGGCTGCAGCCTTGAGTGCGTTCAGCACCCGGTACTGCTTCTTTTCTGCTTTGCTTTCTGACTGCTCATACATTTTTGCTAATAACTTTTCCATAATACTTACCTCGCTTTCATCTTGGGAGGTGAAGCGCCGCGCAAACCTTAGGGGAATATTTATTATTCCCTGTAGTTATAATATAAACTATTCTGTCAGAATTTTCAAGAGGTCAAGTTATAACGTTTGGGCATGTGGCAATTAGTTTTATATCAGCTATGCTTTATTGGAATATTAATAATGCATAGCAGGAATAATATAGGCCCTTTAAAGCCCAAAACAGCAGAGAAAGTGTAAATATCATTACATTTTCTCTGCTGTTTTGTAAAGCAACTTCTTTTCAGCGTTTTTTATTTTTCTGCACCGAAGGTATTGGTCAAAGCTGCAAAATCTTCCAGGCTTAGTGTTTCCGCTCTGCGCTTGCCGTCTACGCCGGCGCGCTGCAGCCACTGCGCACACTGCTCGGAGTTAATGCCCATATTCTTCAGCGAATTGCTGAGCATCTTACGTCTGAGGGAGAAGGCTGCCTTTACAACGCGGAAGAACAACGCTTCGTCGCACACCTTTACCGGCGGCTCGGAGCGGCGCTTGCACACTATAACAGCCGAATCAACAGCCGGTGCGGGGATAAACGAGGTCGGCGGTACGATAAACGCTATCTCCGGCTCGGTGTAATATTGGATAGCTACCGAAAGCGCACCGTAATCTCTGCTGCCAGGTTTAGCCGCCATGCGTTCGGCAACCTCCTTCTGCACCATAGCAACTAAGCGCTCCATGGGCAGACGCTTTTCCAGCAGGGCAAAAATAATCGGCGTAGTAATATAATACGGCAGGTTAGCGCACACCTTAAATTCCGGTGCTGCCACCGTTTCCATAATATTTACCTGCAGGATATCGCCATTGACGATGCGAACATTGTCATAGCCCTCCAGTGTAACATCCAATACCGGCAGCAGGCGTTTATCCAGCTCTACTGCTACAACATCGGCACCGCTTTCTGCCAGTCCCTGCGTCAGCGTACCGATGCCCGGGCCTACCTCCAGCACCTTATCTGCAGGGGACAGCTCTGCTGCCTCAACAATACGGCGCACAATATTTTCATCAATCAGGAAATTCTGCCCCAGCTTCTTATCGGCACGCAGCTTAAAGCGGTGCAGAATATGATTCGTTACCTGGGGAGAAGCAATAACCGGTTTATTCACTCTTCACTCTCCAATTTTTCTAAAGCAGCCGTAAATTCTTCACGGCTCACGCCATAATGATTCAGGCGTTCCAAAAAGCGTTTGGCATTGCCATAGCCTATACCAAGCTCGGCCCCCAGCGCATCACGGCGCGCAGAAGCACTCTCGCTGCCGTTCAGATTATTTTGGAACAAATCGCGCATGGTAAATTCCTGCTGCGGACGATATTCGTGGTGACGCACCTTAGCCAGAGCTTCCAAAATAGCTTCCGGCTGCGCCTGCTCCACGCCTACGTCATTATTGGCAGTTGCCTGACGCTTAGGAATAAACGCCTGCCCTGCATCCGGAAAACGCTCTGTCAGAAAGCGGCGAATGCGCTCACCGGCACCGTCAGGATCAGTCAGGATAATTATCCCGCGTTTTTTATACGCAGCCTCTATCTGGCGCAAAGTATAGGGTGCCAGTGTAAAGCCACCGGTTTCGATAGTGTCGGCCTCCAGCGCCTTCCCGATTGCCACCGTATCCATTTTTCCTTCTACTACGAGCACTTCCTTAAGCATCAGATAAATTCCACCTTAATCAGCTAAAATATAAATATCCACATCGCGTCTGCCCCACTGGATAGCACGATGATAATCATTAAAGAACAAATCTACTCTGTGGTGAACCATATCGCCACCGGTATCACCGGCCATAGCGATACCATAACCGGGGATATACATTTTTGTATAATACGGAATAAAGCGCGGGTCAACAGCCACAATGCCTTCATACGGCACCAGACCGATAGAAGTACGGTTGCCTGTTGCTACATAAGCAGAGGCATGCACACTGATTTTTTTCGTATAGCGCTTATAGCCCTCAGGAGTATAGACGCTCATGGCCATACCCTTGCGGATAACCTTTGTTTCCGGCTCAATAAGCACATGACGTGTCAGCTCATGTACGGAATGGCTGCCGTCACTGTTCTTTACCTTTTTGGAAACAACCTTCGCTGTACCGACCTTGCCTTCAACGTGTATCTTTTCCGTACCGAAGTTCAGACTGTAATCGTCCTCATACTTCACCGGAATATCTACACTCGCTTCACTGAATTGCAGCTCCTCATCGGCATTCAAAATATAAACCTGCATGCCTTCCTTAAACGGCTCATGCACATCCGGATAAACACGCTCCTTTTTATAGGAAATGCCCAAATCCTTCAGCGCCTCGCCTACAGTCGGCTTACAGCTTTTGTATTCTACCGTTTCATTACCACGGATAACAGTAAAGGGCTTGCCGCGCAGTACCTCAATCACACTGCCGTTCTGTACCCTTTTGGTATTCTGCAGCTTCCAGCCATCGCCCTTCTCCAGGACAATGCCGGCCTCCTGCAAAATTTTGCCTGGCTTAACTGCATTAGTACGCAGCTCCTTAGTCTGGCCGTCACAAATAATCGTCACCTGCTGTGAAATATCAAAACCTGTCAGGAAAGGTACCATCAGCATAAGGATAACGGCAGATAATAAACAATTTAAATGTAATCTGCATATATGCTTAATCATAAAAACCTCCTTAATCCGGTAATTATTTTAACATAAAACAGCAGGAAGCGTCAAATCCGTGACATTTACAGCATTTTCGCGTATCTAAAATGTATAATTTGTTAGCATATAGACTACTTAGAGTCTAATATTTTCCCGTCCATTGAGATTATTTAACAGCAGGCTCATAGAATTTTTTCACCTGCTCCGTATAGCTGCCATCCTGATTATACATAATCAGCGGAGGCAGAACATCCAAGCCGTAGCTTCCACCCTTCTGCATTTCCATCAGGAAAATCCAGGCAGGCTTATCAATCTTGGAATGCACCCATTGCAGACGCTTCGGCTGCAGACCATATTTCAGCGCCAGCTGCATGCTTTCGGCAAAGCGCTCCGGCAGCTGCACCAAAGCAAAGCGTCCGCGATAGCGCACAGCAAAAGCCGCCGCCCGGAAAAAATCTTCCAGCGTTGAGGTAACCTCGTGGCAGGCAGCAGTGCCTACCTGGCGCACGTTGCCGCTATTGCGGTAGGGCGGATTGGCAGCCACCAAATCCATGCTCTCCGGCTGCAGCAGCTGCTTGTAATTGCGCAAATCACCGTCTATAACAGTAAACTTATCCTGCAGGGAATTATCCGCAACGCTTTGGCGTACCAGCTTTGTTACCTGCGGATTGCAGTCCAGCGCAGTCACCTCTGCGGCGCCTCTGCTTTCCAGCAGCATACTAATGGCACCGGTACCACAGCCCAGCTCCAGCACCTTAGCCTTACGCACAACATGCGGAAAGTTGCCTAAAAACACGGCATCCGTAGTATAGCAGAAATCCTTGGCGTCCTGCCAGATTTTATAGCCGCAGCCCGGCACATAGTCACAGCGCAGGCTGTTTTCCTGCTCAGACATTGTCAGCCTGGGAAGCATCTACAAGCTCTTCCCACTCCACCTGAATAGTATTATCCGGAGAAAGCTGTACAGCAGCGGTACGCTCCTTTCGGTTAATGCCTACTACCTTGCCTTCGCCCATAGTAGTCACTACCTTGCTGCCCATCTTGGGAATTTCAATGCGCTCGCGACGACCGCAGCCGTTGCAGCCGTGCTTGCAGTACATATGGTTTTCATACTTCAGGCAGCACATCAGACGTCCGCAGATGCCGGAAATTTTTGTCGGGTTCAGGGACAGGCTCTGGTCCTTGGCCATGCGGATAGAAACAGGCTCAAAATCGCCTAAGAAGGTTGCACAGCACAGCGGACGTCCGCAGCTGCCGATACCGCCCAGCATCTTGGCTTCATCACGCACACCAATCTGGCGCAGCTCGATACGGGTACGGAAAACAGCCGCCAGATCCTTAACCAGCTCACGGAAGTCAATGCGTCCGTCAGCAGTGAAGTAGAAAATAATCTTATTCACATCAAAGGTAAACTCTACGTCAATCAGACGCATCGGCAGACCATGATTTTTGATTTTGCGCAAGCAGATATTGAACGCTTCCTTTTCACGGATTTTGTTTTCTGCCAGCTTCATATCATCATCGGCTGTTGCTTTACGCATAACCGGCTTGAGCGGGGAAACAATCTGCTTGTCTTCTACCTCACGCGGTCCGATAACAACCTCGCCGTATTCCACACCGCGCGCTGTTTCCACGATAGCAAAATCACCCTTTGCTACACCTGTTTCCGCCGGGTCAAAATAATATATCTTGCACGCTTTTTTAAAGCGAATGCCTACTACTGTCGGCATAAAATATCACTCCTTATAAATTTTATCTATTTTAAGCGCCATGGTTTCCAATGCCGTTTTCATACCGACACTGCTCACCAATGCGTCATATGCTTCCTGTACAATCACTAAAGCCTGCTTCAGCGCCGACAGCTGCCAACCGCTGCTCTGGCTTTTAAGTTCATCCAGTAAATCTATATTATATATTCTATCATAAAGCTGCAATTTGCACATCATTAAATCGCGCAACAGCAGCTGCCACAGCTGCACAAGCAGCAACGCCTGCTCACGCTGCAGCTTTTTGTCCAGCCAGCTGCGGCCGGCCAGATAATTCATCGGCATCGCCAAGGGCAAAGCCTCCAAAAAGGCTGCCGCCTGCTTACGGCATTCAAATACATCCAGCTGTCCCTTGGCTGCAGCTAAATTCAGCGCCAAGCCGATGGAGCCTTCGCTGATACGGGCCAATACTGCGGCCTTGGCAGGCTCTATCTGCCTTGCCTGCAGCTCCCGCTCCACAAGCTGCGGCTCGATTGGCTGAAAGCGCAGCTGTACCACACGCGACATAATAGTCGGCAGCAACTTGTTGACATTGGCTGCCAGCAAAATAATCACCCAGCCGGCCGGAGGCTCCTCCAGCAGCTTCAAAAAAGCATTGGCTGCGGCGGGAACCATGGTATCCGCATCCTCCACCAGGCACACCCGTGTCGGTGACATTACCGGTGCCAACGCTGTCTTGGCCGTCAGCTCCCTAATCTGGTCTATGATAATCGTATCTCTTAAACGGTCCTTTTTATCATCCCATTCGTGCTGTACCAGCACAAAATCGGGATGGCTCAGATTGCCGTCCTGCAGATTCATCAGCCTGCAGGCTTCACAGCCGTCTGTACCGTTATGCTTAAAGCATAATAGCGCCTTGGCAAATTCCAGAGCCAGCGTGCGCTTGCCCAAGCCGGCAGCACCGCTGAACAGCAATGCATGCGGACGCTCCTTGGCCTGCAGATAGTTCTGCAGAAACTTTTTTTGTTCTGTGTGGCCGATAATATGCTCCCACATTTTATTTCTCTCCGCTGATTACTCTGCCGATTGCCTGCAGCACCTTCGCAGTAACCTCCTGCTGACTGCCTAAGGCATCAATCACCTGCAGGCGCTGTGGCTCAGCCTCAGCAAGCTGCAGAAAGCCTGCACGCAGGCGCTGCTGAAATTCCAGCCCCTGCTGCTCATAACGGTCCTGCACACCGCGCTGTTGCCGACGTGCCAATAATTCTGCCGGGTCGGCATCAAAAACAAGCGTCAAATCAGGCTCCAAGCCACCGGTAGCAAAGGCTCCCAGCCGGCGCAGCTGTGCAATCTCCTCCGGAGCCTTGCCCTGCGCCAGTCCCTGATAAACCAGCGTTGAATCATTGAAGCGGTCACAGATAATTATCTTGCCTGCTTCCACCGCCGGACGCAGCAGCTTGTCGACATGCTCGCTGCGTGCTGCCAGATACAGCAGCGTCTGCGTTGCTGTTGTCAGCGGCAGCTCCGGGTCCAGCACCAAAGCACGCACCTTTTCTGCCAGCTGTGTACCGCCCGGCTCGCGGCTTTCCAGTACATCATAACCCTGTTCGCGCAAGGCCTGCGCTGCCAAATGCTGCTGGGTAGTTTTACCCGCTCCGTCTATTCCTTCGAATGTAATAAAAAATCCTCGCATTTTTTTACCTCAATCCGCAATAACACGTATCGTTTTTAAGCTGCTGTCCGCAGGACCGCTCACCGGCAGTCCAAGCTCCTTCTGCGCCCTGCAGTAGGCAATAATCTCTTCCGTTACCAGCTCGCCCGGCAGCAGCACCGGTATTCCCGGCGGATAAAAGCTCACCTGCTCGCCGCAGATTTTGCCTGCAGCCTGCGCCAAAGGTACCGCTTTTTTCGCACGATAAAATACGTCGCGCAAAGGCAGTATTGCCTGCGTCTGCGGAACCTGCGCTGCCGCAGCAAGCTGCAGCGGCGCACGCTTCTGCGCCTGCATTTTATCCAGTACGGCAGCAATCCTTGCCAATGCCTCGTCATAATCCGTAGTAACATCTGCATAGGTCACCAGAAAGAGTACATTATAGGCATCTACAAGCTCAACAGCAACTCTTGCCTCACGGAAAAGCTCCCCGACCTCTACGCCGGTATAGCCCCAGGCTGCAAAATTCACTGTCACCTTCGTGCTATCCAACTGCAGTCCGCCGCAATCTGCTGCTTCCATCACACGCAAACCGCTATAAGAAGCACACAGTCTGCGCAGCTTGGCGGCAGCCTGTACAGCAGCCGCTGCCATCTCTCCGCCGTAGGCCTGCACCTGTGCTCTGGCGGCATCCAGCGATGCCATCAGCAGATAGTTGGGACTCGTCGTCGTCAAAAGGCTCATCACATCCGCCGCACGCTGCAAATCAAGACGTGCTCCCTGCACATGCAGCATGCTGCACTGCGTCATCGCGCCCAAAATTTTATGCGTACTCTGAGCGCAGGCATCAGCGCCGCACTGCAGAGCGGACGGCGGCAAAAGCTCACTGAAGCCCAGATGCGGTCCATGCGCCTCATCTACCAGCAATACTGCATTATGCGCATGGCAGCAGTCGGCAATCGCCCGCACATCTACCGCCACACCGTAATAATTAGGGCTTGTCAGCAGCACCGCTTTAATTTTGCTGTCCTGCGCCAGCGCCGCCTCTATCTGCTGCACCGTGACCTGCATCTGAATGCCGAATTCCGGCTGATACTCCGGCTGCAGATAAACTGCCTCTATACCACCCAAAACAAGTCCGCCGGCGACACTGCGGTGCGCATTGCGCGGCAACAGCAGCTTTTCGCCAGGGTTCAGCGCCGTCAGCAGCATAGCATGAATTGCCTGACTTGTGCCGTTGACTGCCCAAAAGCAGGCATCACTGCCGTAGGTCTGCGCCGCCAGCTCCTGCGCTTCTTTAATATAGGTTTCCGGCTCGTGGATATCATCCAGCTCGCTCATCAGTGACACATCCATCTGCACGCTGGCACCCAGCTCCTGACGCAGCAAGCGCTGCATGCCGCGTCCTCCCTTATGTCCGGGAGTATGCAGAGGATAGACGTCCTCACTTTTATATTGCAGCATCGCCTCTATTAAAGGCATGCTAATTTTATCTTTCATTATTTGCTCCCTCCGGCAAAGCTAAACTAATTTAGTACATCATTATATTTTAACATATTTAGCACTGCAGATATAGCATTTCAGCTGCTAACAGCGTAAATTTATTCTTTAAACGCATGCTTGGGCACAAAAAAGGAGAGGCCCGTACATCACAAGACCTCTCTGAGTTATTATATGAGTCCATTACTTACGCTTTAGTTGAGCTAATCTAATTTTGAAGAATAATTATATTAAACAGCTATATTAAAAGCTTATTGCAATATAGCCGATAATCAGGCATACCAATAATAAGTACAAAGTGTATAAAAGTGTGTATACTTTATATTAGTTCCACGAGTTGATATCAATTCTCCACAACGTCTGCTCATCACTCTTTTTCACAATCTTTAATACTACGGATGCCTTTACGTTATTTTTAGTTTTTAAAAAAATTTTAACATCTTTGCTATATGAACCTCTATCTTCTATCCACCCCATATTTTGTAAAGAACTATTGTAATAATTTATTAGCCGACAACTCTGACTGGTCGGAACTTGAACTGTATACCAATAATGTGAATCTCTATGCATATCGTAAATTACAGTCGAAAAGCCAGACTTATAAATAATATTGATGGCCTCATTTCTTAGTTCCTGTTCATCAGCACTTTTCATGAATTGATTGCCTAATATAACACATACAATTAACAGTACAACTATTACACAGATCTTTCTTTTATCTATAGTCTTTAATATTGCCAATATACTTTTCTCCATAGTGTTTAAGGTAACATCCTTTACCCGCGACAACACTGCTGCCTTTAACACTGCCAACTGTGCTTCCCACCTGCTCAGTGTTCTGGTTGGCGTACTGGTCCTTCTGCTTTTCCTTGCCAATGGTAAAGCCCAAACCACCGCCAGCGAAAATACCGCTCTTCTTTACAGATTTAATGTATTCGCTTTCGCTTGTCTGCTCCGCACTGCCGATATTCAGATTGCCGCCGGTTTTTACGTTTACGTCATTATCTGCAACTACGTTGCTGCCTGTAATGTTCGTATCTTTTTTACTGCTAATTGCAATTTCTCCGGCAGAAACATTGCTGCCGACAACAGTATTCTGTTTACTGTAATCATAAATATCCGTTGTTTTGGATGAAAGCAATCCACTGACCTTATTATGCTCTTCATGCAGGCGCTCGTGGTATTCTGTTGCATTAGCGATATTTATATTATTTTCGGCAATCAGGTCGGCTTTTCCTGCTTCACTGGCTACATTGCTGCCTTTAATATTGTACTCAGCAAGTTTTTTACTCTTGTTTAGTTCTTATATTGTCTAATATGTATCTTATTATATCATCAAATTTTTCGTTATATTCCTCCTTAGTGAATTTGAAATCAAAACCAACTATAGTATTTCCAAAAGACTTGGTTTTCTTTTCCCTTTCTGGCAATCTGATTTCATATACTTTCACTTTCATATCATATGACACTTCTATAAGATAATTATTTGAAAAGAACTTATTCCATGTTTTGTACTTCGTTTTTTTAAAAGGATCTACATCTTCAATATTATCATCTTTATATTTAGATATACTGTAATTTAAATATTGATCAACAGAGTTTTTTAAATTATCTAAACTGTCTATTTCTTTCATATATCCCATACTCTCATAAAAGCCAATCGTAGTAACATGATATACTAAAATAGAAATTTTTTCTGTTTGCTTATCAACGAATAAATTAACTAGTCCTCTCATATAATCACCTACTCTATAATAGTAATTTTCACCTTTATGCCTTTGTTTCCTGCATATTGTATAGCTCTATCAATACCATATTTCTGTTCTTTAGAAATTATCGTTTTTGAAATTGCTATCTCTAGTTCTTTGGAGTCATAATCATTTAAGCCAATAAATTTTCTGTTCCATGATTTATATGTGAACTTATCTAATGCATCAATATTTTTCACCAAAGTATTATAAATGCCTTTACCAGTTTGATAAGTAGGTAATGTTAAGTCCATACTTTTTATACTAGTAATAGTTCTATCATTTAATTTATCAACAACAGGAAAATTGTAGCCTAAATTGTTGCCCAGTGCCTTATCTATAATTTGTCCTCTTTTAAACGCCCCCTTAGTCCACAGGTTATCTCCTACATAAATTATATCATTAGTTAATTTAGTAGTCGATATACTCTTAGCTGTGTACTTTTCTAAACTAGAAACAATCTTGCCTACTCTAGGAAATTTAGTTAATATTTTGCTACTCCCAGAAGCAACACATAAAGAAGCTATATCAACACTAATACGACCTAACTCGTAACCTGTTTCTTCTGCTGTACCATTTTCAAATTTATCCAACCTCTCGTTGAATACATCTACAAATTGCTCTTTTATTTCATTCGCTAAACTAGGTTCTTCATATAAAGCTTGCAAGAATTGATACATTTCATTAAGAGTACCAAGAGGATCTGAAACAATAGCAGATATATCTTCTATTTCTTCAACACCTCTATCTTTTAATCCTTCTCCATATCCATTTAATACACGTTTAGGATTAAATATTATATCTGCTACCGCATTGTTCTTCGTCCCACTTGCAGCAACACTTCCACCTGCTTGGGGATTACCAGATACAAATTCAGCCACAACTGCTCCTAATGCTGCACTTACCCATTGCATTTTATCAGGATCATAATTAGCCGCTTTTTTAACTTCTTCAATAACTAGCTTGTTTATTCCAGCAGCAGTTGCACCAGCAAGAAAATCTCCCCCAGTAAGCTTACTCATAATTCCACCAACAACTGCATGATAAAGAGCTTTCTGTTCGTTGCTGCCATCCATGTAGTGAATCTCATTATCCGCCAGCTCACCAACCAAATCAAAAGATTGCAACAATCCTATCTATTTCCTTGTCTGATTTTATTATATTATTTCAAAACAACGGAAGATAAATATATATTGTAGAAATATCTTATTTTAATTTTTGAGAACCAAGCAATTGCTATTGCCTTCTTAGTTACATATCAAGAAAAATAATTTTATGCCACTTATTTTTTTTATTAATATAAAAAAGTAAGGTAAAATAAAAGCAAGTAATATTGAAGGAAAGACCAGAATTATGAAAATTCTTCTTTTATATATTTTTTTCAATGAACGTAGCTTAGCAAAATCACCTCTTTTTCTGTAGAATAACATTTCTTTTACATCTCTATGTAATTCTTCCCAAAGCAATGCTAAAAAGGCAGGTGATAGTTTTACAGGAAAATATGCCTCCCATGTTTCCAAACTAGTACCATCTTTCATAGTTGGAATGATAATATATAATATATAAAATATACAATAATATACTATATAATTTATTTTATTTATCTTCTGCATCTTTACCTCGCAAATCATTCACCGTTTTTATATCCATAACCAGTCCTAAATCTTCTAAAGTAGATTTCAATTTTTCTCTTTCAACATCATCTCCTACTAAGTGTTCCCAATTAATATTATTAAACCTTCCTGTCTTAGAAGCTAAAACTAATTTATCTAAATCTCCATACAAGCTTATTACTTTGGCTACACTATCAAAGTTATCATATCTATCATTGCCCAATAGATCTTTAAGAACATTATATTCCATTTTCTCATTATCAACTAAATCATGGTTTATATTAGAGAATGTGGAACTTGATTCATTGCTTCCATGTATAAGCAATATTACACCAGTACAAAGTTCTGCTGCTAATATAATATTATTATTGTTATTGCTAAAGGCAGAAACAATAGTCATTGCTCCTGTATATGATTCCATAATATTATCTACAAAATCATAAACATACTGGCCAGCTTTTTCATGGTGATCATCACTAATTACAGTATCTTTACCCAAAAGCGATTCTCTTTTTGATATCACATTGTGATCTTCTAAGGAGATTTCCTTATATGGCATTAATGCTCCTATACTGTCTTCTTTATATAGCTCACCATTAGGCTGAACATAATATATACTTCCATCAGAGAATTTTATTCTATCCCCAGGCTTTATATTCGCTACAGCTTCTACTAAATCTCTGCTATATCCTATCATCCAGTCTTTTGTATCAGCTCTTAATTCCACATCATTGCCATTCTTGTCAACTCCAACGACTTCTTTGAAAATCTCATATTCGTTTAAATCTCCAACTTTTCCTGTTAATTGAAGTTTATCTTTATTCTTTTCATACCATTCTCTGTTTTGTAGTACAGAAATGACACTATATTTAAAATCAACTTTTTCTTTTGCTTTATCTTTTTGTTCAGGTGTTAGCGTATCATCTTTATCAATAGCAGCTAATTCTTCTTCATATTTTTTCTGTTGTTCATGCGTCAAATAGTTATTCTTCGTACCACTAGAAGCAGTAGATGCTCCCACCTGCGCATTGTCAGCTGCAACCTGAGCTACTACGCCACCAATAAGAGCACTTGCCCATTGATGCATTGCAGGATTATCCTTGAACATATCGCTTAATTTATCCTGAATCATTTCATTAATCATAGCACCAGACGCCCCTGCCAAGAATCCACTGTTATTAAGTTCACTCATGATACCACCCACAAGTGCATGAAGGGCGTTCTTTTCTGCACTGCCTTCTTGCCAGCCATTTTTTATAGCCAAATCGCCTACTGCTTTATAAGCAATCTCTCCAAAAAGTCCGGCCAGTTCTTGGCGTTCTTCGACCTTCGTCTTGTCAAAAATTTCAGCAAGCTTATTAAGGCTGTTTTGGGTATCACGATTCAGGTCTTTAAGATCCTGCTTCTGGTGCCCTTTATCCCTGATTTCGATTTCACCTTCAGAAACAGTTGCCTTGGTTACGCTTTCAGCATTATCTTTAGCACCTACACCAATGTTAGGCGTTACACCAGCATCTTTTTTCTTAGCATTCTTAGATGTATCGACATTGATACCAATACTTCCAGCTTTATAATCCGCTTTGTTTTTAATATCTTCATAGGTCAGTGTACCTGTGGAGATTTTATTTTTGTCTTTTTCAGCTTCACTGGAGATAATACCGCCTTTGAGGTCGGTATTTTCACCTACGTTAATATCAAACCCTTCTTTGCCTGCGTAAATACCGCTTTGGTCTGTTACGCTATTGTAGTTGCTGTCAACATTACTCTTTATAGCACTACCAAATATACCTGTCTTATTGGCATTGTTAACCTTGTCTTTTTTATCAGCGGTTACTATGCCATCTTTTTTATTCTTACCACTAAGATCAACACCAACGCCAAAACCAGCAGAAGAGTTCTTCTCTTTGTAAGAATTCTTCTCCTGCTTGCTTTCGATGTTAAAGTCTTTGCCTACATTGCCAGTAACCTTTTCACCACTCAGCTCGCCACCTTTAATGTTGGTGTCTTTGCCACTGGTAAAGTCAAGATTCTTATCCGCCTTTACAGTACTTTCATTGTAAGATGTGCTATTGGCATCTACTTCACCTTTGCTCTTGCTTCCGCTGATGGTTACACTGCTTACCTGACCTGTTGCTAGGTCAAAGCCTACGCCAACACTTGCACTGCTGGACTTGGAATTCTGCTCCAGCTTGTTGGTTGTTTTAGACGCAGTTATATTAAGGTTTTCTTTAGCGTTTAAGGTAACGTTCTTGCCTTCAACATTGCTGCCAATGATATTAATGTCCTTCTTCGTAGAAACAATGCTAACATCTCCACCAGCCTTTACTTCGCTGCCATTAGCTACTACGGTTGTACTTTTGCTTTCGCTTCTGCTCTGGCTACTGCCAACACTCACGTTAAGTGAAAGTCCTTGTGATGGATTCTTCACAGCATCTTTTATCATGCCTATATTTTTCTCTACAGACTCAACGGCCTTATAACCATGCAACGCTGCCAAACGTTTATCATTTACCTGATTGGCACGCTCAACATGGTTAACTACTTCGTTTACCTTATTTACTGCTTCACCGCCCACAGAAACACTCAGTCCTGTTCTTTTAAACTCATGCTTCTCCTGCGCATTATAAATGCTGTTGCTGTTTTCAATGCTGACATTTTCACCAGTTATATTTATATTCTTACCCGCAACAACAGTACTGCCTTTAACGTTCGCAGCCTTATCTGCATCCAGTTTCACACTGCCTTTAACGCTACCAACTGTGCTTCCCACCTGTTCAACGTTCTGATTAGCGTACTGGTCCTTCTGCTTTTCGTTGCCAATGGTAAAGCCCAAACCGCCGCCAGCAAACACACCGCTTTTCTTTACAGATTTTCTGTATTCGCTTTCGCTTGTCTGCTCCGCACTGCCGATATTCAGATTGCCGCCAGCTTTTACACTTACGTCATTATCTGCAACTACATTGCTGCCTGTAATATTCGTATCTTTTTTACTGCTAATCGCAAGCTCTCCGGCAGAAACATTGCTGCTGACAACAGTATTCTGCCTACTGTAATCATAAATATCCGTTGTTTTGGACGAAAGCAGTCCACTGACCTTGTTGTGCTCTTCGTGCAGGCGCTCATGGTATTCTGTTTCATTAGCGATATTTACATTATTTTCGGCAATCAGGTCGGCTTTTCCTGCTTCACTGGCTACGTTGCTGCCTTTAATATTTATATCGTTGCCGCTCGCAATACTGATATCGTTCTTCGCCGCAATAGTAGTGCCTTTCACAGCTTCATCCACCTGCTTGTTATGGTTGTAATAGCTGCCGCCACGGTTGCCTACTTCGCTTTCCTCGCTGTACAAATCTTTCACCGCGTTTATGTTTACATCGCCTTTAGCATTTAAAGCAACATCATTTTTCGCACTCAAAACACCACCAGCAATGCTGATGTCCTTTTTCGTATTCAGGCGGATGTTCTCGCCGCTCAGCGCACTCTGCTGGTGCTGCACGTCATGAATTTCTGCTGAAGAACTGCCATAAGCTACGGCAACGTGCTTTTCATTTGCTACCATTACGATATCAACATCGTTAGCACTCAAAGTCAAATCCTTGCCTGCAGTCAGATTTGCACCCTTATTAGTAATGTTCTTGCCTGCCTCCAGCGTCAGATTCTGCCCAGCACTAATAGAACCAGTTGCTTCTATCTTTTTCTGGTTCAGTTCCTTATATTGTTTTTCGCTCGTTGCTGCTTCGTTAGTGATGTTTCCCGCTTGCAGCAATGCATCCACTTTTGCACGCATGGTGCCACTGTTGGTAATATTTTTCTCTGCTTTAACAGCTAAATTTTTGCCTGCAATATCGCCTTTGTTGTCCACATTTTCTGCGCGCAAAGCTACAGTACCATCGCTCCTGATGTTACCCATGTTCTTGATATCCTGCTTGGAGTACAGCTCTACCTCACCGCCTACGATGAGCGCACCGTCAGGACGCAAATCTTCGCTGCGCACCTGTGCCAGGAACACCTCCGGTACAAGAACCTTTTGTCCGTTTACTACTTCTTCCACGAGCCAGACAATATCTGTGGTCAGGCTTGCCATCTGCTCCGCAGTCAAGGCAACACCCACTTTAAGGTTCATCTCCTCTGCAACTACTGCGCCTGCGTTCATCAAAGCAGCAAACTGCTCCATATCACTGCCGTAATCGCCAAGATATTTCTTTCCTGTCAGCGTACCAATCTGCTGCAAAACAAATTGCTGTTCAAAATAACCATCGCCAAGTCGTTTGCCAACCTTTTCCGGATCTGCCTTTACACGCTCCAAAAGGTAGTCACTGGAAAGGAACTCGTGATAATCAGCAAACTTCTTGTTTGTCTCAATGAGGTATTTCGCCGTTGCATCATCCGTCAGCTTAAAGATTTTGCTGTTGATGTGCAGACTGGAAATATCCATCATTTTATCGCCTGTTTGGTTATCCTTGCCTGCTGCTGCCTTATCATCAGCCTTTCCTTCTACGCTGGTAGATACATCCTGCTTTTCCTTGTAAAGCTTTTCGTCCGTAAGATGCTTGTCTGCATCCGTCTTGAAATAATCATCACTTTCAGGCAAATCGCCTACTTTCCCTTTGGCCTGATGTGTTTTATTTACTATTTCTTTGGCTTCAATTTTTACGCCACCAACACCGCTCAAAAGGCTTAAACGCTCACTGTCAGTGCCCTCCTCATCACGCATCGTATGGTCATAATAAGGGATTACAGTAGTACCATAAACCCAACGGCATCTGATATGCATTCTTCTGTATTTCTTGTACTTCCAATAATGGTCTGCAAAACAAAGGATAAGTAACTATATATTAAGCAATTATGTGAATTTATTTTTGCTTATACGAATTTCGCATATTTTCCCGTTAAAATACATGTAAAACTCAAATTGATTTTTCTTGAAACGATAACCATTAAAATCTTTTTCGCTTATCCAGTCATTATTTTTCAATAGTTTTGTGTACTTGTCTACAACTTGCTCTTTAGAAGCATAGAAAATATACTTAGTTTTAATGGAAAAATCTGAAATAGTCTCTTGTTTAATATCAAGCATCTTATGAGGTTCATCAATCATCAATTTGTACCACTCAATATATAATTCAGATTTTTCTTTTTCTCTAGTATAATGCTCTACTATACTAGAGTTTATTATAGTTAAAGTGGTAAATATCACTAGCATTAATGAACATAGCATTGAATATATGGTTCTTTTATTAAAATAATTAATTGCTTTCATTTTGATTACCTACGTATAGTTATTTCTACTAAAACAGGAGTACATTGTACGATTCTGATATACCCTTCAAACTCATGCTTACTATCTAAAGTCTTATTGAATTTTATAATTCTTCTTGAATAGTCAATGTCTACTTCATGTTTTTGAGAAATCTCTTTAATGTAATAATCAAAAACATTTTCAGCACACATATCAGTAATAAGCAAAATGCGTTTAATATACATATGCGCATCAAAATCCTTTGAAAAATAACTTACATTTTTATGTTCTGCGCCTACAGGATCACGAATATCTTGAAAGGTTTGATATAATGCTATTTTCTGATTAGTCGCATACTGTGAAAGAACTTCTTTTCCAAAAAAAGTTTTTCCCCATATAAGATTATAACCCCAAATCATTGATATGAACAAACCTAATAAAATACCCATAGTGATGCCTAGATTAAAATTATTTTTCATCATCTCACAACTCCTCGCATAATATTTTTGCAAGTTAAAGCAACTACACCTTATTATCTAAAATGGTATGCTGTTGGACTTTATCGGTATCCATACAGGTTTATTTCCTATATTTGTTAACATTTCATAATATCCATTATTTTTTCTTACTACTTTCATCTTCGTTTTATCCTCATTGTAAACTATAGAATAATTACCATTAGGGTTATCATGTAAATATTCACTTATTACTTCGTCATATGATATCCAAATGTTTTTATCACTTCTATTGCCTATTTTAATAGTATTGCTTAATCCTGCAGCTATAGCAGCCTTAAACTCTGAACTCAGTCCAGCTTCTGACGAAATCTGTTCGCCACTTGATGACCAACTAGCACCAACATGAATACTTGCAAAATCTATACTTCCAGATACAGACCAACCCTCTATCTTATCAACTGCATTCTCACCACTTCCAAAATCAACTTCTACCATAGTAAATCCTACACCACGACCTTTATTTAATGGTTGCAAGCTTACAGCAGTTGTATCATAAATTATCAAGTCTTTAGGATTATTAGGATCTTTTACAACATAGCAACCAACTGTTACCCCACCAGGTCCATAAGCACCATTAATTAAGATTGCATAAGCCTTATTTTCTTCTAATTCATCCACATCGATTTTATTTATCATATTTTCCATAAAATCATGCCAATAGTTATTCTTAGTCCCACTCGCAGCAATACTCGCCCCAGCTTGCGTATTACCAGACACTAAGCCACTAATCACTGCTCCTAACACTGCACTTACCCATTGCGCCTTATCAGGATCACCATCTGCAACCTTAACTATTTCTTCAATAACCAGCTTGTTTATTCCAGCAGCACTTGCTCCCGCAAGAAAATCACCACCAGTAAGCTTACTCATAATCCCGCCAACAACAGCATGGTAAAGTGCTTTCTGTTCATCACTGCCATCCATGTAGTGAATCTCATTATACGCCAATTCGCCAAACAAATTTGCTAATTCCTGACGTTCTTCAATTTTTGTTTTGTCAAAAATCTCTCCCAGCTTGTTAAGGCTGTTTTGGGTATCACGGTTCAGATTAGTAATATCCTGCTTCTGGTTTTCTTTACCACGGATTTCAATAGTGCCTTCGCTAATTGTGGCCTTAGTTGTGCTTTCAGCTTCTCCACTTGCAGGCATACCAATATCAGGTGTTATACCTTTTTCATTATAATCAGCATTGTTATTTTTATTTACTTTCGCACCAATGCCATTAGCTTTATAATCCGCTTTGTTCTGAATATCTTCAAACGTCAACGTACCTGTCGAAAGCTTATTCTTGTCAGCATCAGCAGTACTTGAAATAATACCGCCTTTAAGGTCAGTGTTTTCACCTACATTAATCTTAAAGCCTTCTTTGCCTGCGTAAATACCGCTTTGGTCTGTTACGCTCTTGTAGTTGCTGTCAATTTTACCAACGCTTGCACTGCCGCTAACTGCTTTATTACTGCCAAGACCAACACTCGCGCCAACAGATTTATTGCTTTCTTTGTAATTGTTGCTGTCCTGCTTGCTTTCAATATTAAGGTCTCCGCCTACGTTACCGGTAATCTTTTCACCGCGCAGCTTGCCACCTTTAATATTGGTGTCGTTACCACTTGCAAAACTTAAATCTTTATTGGCAGTTACATTGCTTTCGTTATAAGTTGTGCCATTTGCAGACACTTCTCCCTTTGACATACTGCCGGAAATGCTGTAGCTTGGGCCTTTACCAAGTTCTAGGCTTGCGCCAACACTTGCACTGCTGGATTTACTGTTTTGCTCCGTTTTATTAGTATTTTTAGACGCAGTTATATTAAGGTTTTCTTTAGCGTTTAAGGTAACATCCTTGCCTTCAACATTGCTGCCAGTGATGTTAATATCTTTCTTCGTAGAAGTAACATTAACATCCCCGCCCGCCTTTACTTCGCTGGCGTTAGCTACTGTTGTTGTGCTATTACTTTCACTCTTGCTCTTCGTTGTGCCAAGGCTGACATTAATAGACAAGTTTTCGGTTACCTTGCCACCACCATTGCTTTTAATATTTTTGATAGCTTTATCAGCATCCTTGTATCCTTTGACAGCAACTAAAGCACCAAGGCGTTTATCTTCAACCTCGGTTGCATGTTTTACGCTGTTCGCTGCATTATTTACAACATCTACATAACCTCCGCCAACAGAAACACTCAGTCCTGTTCTTTTAAACTCATGCTTCTCCTGCGCATTATAAACGCTATTGCTGTTTTCAATGCTGACATTCTCGCCGGTGATATTTATATCCTTAGCTGCGACAACAGTACTGCCTTTAACGTTCGCAGACTTATCAGCATCCAGGTTCACATTGCCTTTACCACTGCCAACTGTGCTTCCCACCTGTTCAACGTTCTGATTAGCGTACTGGTCCTTCTGTTTTTCCTTGCCAATGGTAAAGCCCAAGCCGCCGCCAGCAAACACACCGCTTTTCTTTACAGATTTAATGTATTCGCTTTCGCCAGTCTGCTCCGCACTGCCGATATTCAGATTGCCGCCAGCTTTTACGCTTACGTCATTATCTGCAACTACGTTGCTGCCTGTAATATTCGTATCTTTTTTACTGCTAATCGCAAGCTCTCCGGCAGAAATGCTGCTGCCGACAACAGTATTCTGCTTACTGTAATCATAAATATCCGTTGTTTTGGACGAAAGCAATCCACTGACCTTATTATGCTCTTCATGCAGACGCTCGTGGTATTCTGTTTCATTAGCGATATTTATATTATTTTTGGAAGCCAGGTCTGCTTTTCCTGCTTCACTGGCTACGTTGCTGCCTTTAATATTGATATCTTTGCCGCTCGCAATGCTGATATCGTTCTTCGCCGCAATAGTTGTACCTTTTACAGCCTCATCAACCTGCTTATTATGGTTGTAATAGCTGCTGCCACGCTTGCCTACTTCGCTTTCCTCGCTGTACAAATCTTTCACAGCAGTTAGGTTCACATCGCCTTTAGCATTCAACTCCACGTCATTTTTCGCACTCAAAACACCACCAGCAATGCTGATGTCCTTTTTCGTATTCAGGCGGATGTTCTCGCCGCTCAGCGCACTCTGCTGGTGCTGCACGTCATGAATTTCTGCTGAAGAACTGCCATAAGCTACGGCAACGTGCTTTTCATTTGCTACCATTACGATATCAACATCGTTAGCACTCAAAGTCAAATCCTTGCCTGCAGTCAGATTTGCACCCTTATTAGTAATGTTCTTGCCTGCCTCCAGCGTCAGATTCTGCCCAGCACTAATAGAACCAGTTGCTTCTATCTTTTTCTGGTTCAGTTCCTTATATTGTTTTTCGCTCGTTGCTGCTTCGTTGGTAATGTTCTCCGCTTGCAGCAATGCATCCACTTTTGCACGCATGGTGCCACTGTCGGTGATATTTTTCTCTGCTTTAACAGCTAAATTTTTGCCTGCAATATCGCCTTTGTTGCTTACATTTGCTGCACGCAAAGCTACAGTACCATCGCTTTTGATGTTACCCATGTTCTTGATATCCTGCTTGGAGTACAGCTCTACCTCACCGCCTATGACGAGCGCACCATCAGGACGCAAATCTTCGCTGCGCACCTGTGCCAGGAACACCTCCGGTACAAGAACCTTTTGTCCGTTTACTACTTCTTCCACGAGCCAGACAATATCTGTGGTCAGGCTTGCCATCTGCTCCGCAGTCAAGGCAACACCCACTTTAAGGTTCATCTCCTCTGCAACTACTGCGCCTGCGTTCATCAAAGCAGCAAACTGCTCCATATCACTGCCGTAATCGCCTAAGTATTTTTTACCTGTTAAGGTGCCAATCTGCTGCAAAACGAACTGCTGCTCAAAATAACCATCACCAAGTCGTTTGCCAACCTTTTCCGGATCTGCCTTTACACGCTCCAAAAGGTAGTCACTGGAAAGAAATTCGTGATAATCAGCAAATTTCTTGTTCGTCTCAATAAGATACTTCGCCTTTGCATCTTCCGTCAGCTTAAAGATTTTGCTGTTGATGTGCAGACTGGAAATATCAGTCATTTTATCGCCTGTATTGTTATCCTTGCCTGCTGCAGACTTATCATCAGCCTTTCCTTCTACGCTGGTAGATACATCCTGCTTTTCCTTGTAAAGCGTCTCATCTGTAAGATGCTTGTCTGCATCCGTCTTGAAATAAGCATCGCTTTCAGGCAAATCGCCTACTTTTCCCTTTGCCTGATGTGTTTTATTTACTATCTCTTTGGCTTCAATTTTTACGCCACCAACACCACTCAAAAGGCTTAAGCGCTCACTGTCAGTGCCCTCCTCATCACGCATCGTATGGTCATAATAAGGAATCACAGTAGTACCATAAACCCAACGGCATCTGATATGCATTCTTCTGTGCTTTTTATACTTCCAGTAATGATAGTCATTGCCACGGTCATAGTAATGTATCGTTCCCTGATAACCCACATTTTCTACCGTACCGCCAGCATTGACAGTTAAATTTTGGCCTGCCTTTATTTTGCTGTAATGGTTGGTCAGATCTTTGTCCAAATCAATGTTGATGTTACCGCTGGCAATGATATTTGCATCCGCAGTCTCCTTGTCAATCTGCGCAGTCAGAATCTGCCTGTCAAATTTGCGCACTGCATCATAATAATTAGGTGCGTTCAAATGCGGAATCTTGTAGGAAATATCCTCATGGCTTTCTTTAAAGCTTGTCTCAAAAATCTCTTTCTTGTTGACAAGATTCTTCGCCTTAATGCTGATATTGCCTTCACTTTCTATATCAGAGGAACGGTTAAGCACAGTATCTTCCGCAGTCAAAGACAAATCACCTGCAGCATTAATTAAAGAGCCTTGCTTTACGCCTGCTTTGTTCTGATTTGTAATATTGGTGGCAGAAATTGTGCCACTCGCGCCAACAGCAACCAAACCATCTTCGTTCAGGAAATCACCAATGCTATTGATTGTCAGATTCTTAGTGACAAAGATATTACCAAGGTCTTTATTCGTGAAATCGTTTGAAGTGTTTATAACAGCATTTTTACCGACACCAAAATATGCACTGTCCTGATTCGTAAGACTGCCTAAATCTGCTTCCAGATTGCCTTGTACGTCAACGCTTGCTTTACTGCTGCGCATTGTGTCAGCAGTTATTTTCGCATCCCCGCCGGTATGTAAATTAGCCAGATTATTGTTCAGCAGCATGCCTGCTTTTATTTCACCATCACCGGAAACATAAATATTGGCATAATTATTATTCAACGTATTGCTTGCTTCTAACTGCAGGCTGCCCTTGCTGACAAACGCGCCTTTATTAGTATTGCTAAAATCCGTCGTCGTAATTTTTGTCCAAGCATTATTACTATCTGTGCTTATGGTTGCACCGTCATTAGCAAATCTATTAGCAACAGCAAGCGTACCATTTTGCCCATAGTTAACCAGGGCAGTATCCTGATTTATAAAATCAGCTGCCCTCACGTCTAAATCATTGCCAGCTAAGATGATAGATTTATTATTACTAATAGACGCAGCAATATTGATATCCGCATCATTTCCGGCAGAAATCAAGCTGTTATTAGTATTAGATAATTTTGCAGCAGAAACCTTAAGAGCTTCGCCTGCTTTCAAGGTAGCCTTATCCTGCTCCACATCACCACTTACTGTAGCTGTTAAATTTTTCTGTGCTTCAATGTAACCCAAGCTGCTATTTTTAAGTGCACCAGCATTTATCTGCATATTTTCTATCGCAGCAATCTTACCGGTGTTCTGCATTAATCCATCTGCACTGATATGCAATTCATTGTTATATACTTCACTTTTATCTACCTGCAGGTTGTTCGTGAAGATCTCCAACTGTTTAGGAGTGCGCGCATTCAGGCCATCACCAGCGATAAGCATATCACCCTTGTTGTCACTGAATTTAAAGCTGCCATCTGCCCAGTTTGTCACCGCACCTGTAGAAAGAAGCACATTATCTGTGTTTATAAATCCAAGTCCGTTAACACTTATACCATTGGCATTAGCAATAACAACACTTGCTTTGTTGCCTGCAACCTCCAGATATCCGTTAAGTGTGCTGGCATTGCTGCTGGTAACCTCGTTTAAGATTACACGCGCACCTTTGCCGGCAAGGAACATATTGCGGTCAATGTAACCGCCAAGCTCAGTTTTAGTGTA
The DNA here is from genome assembly GCF_017968825.1 of Phascolarctobacterium sp. Marseille-Q4147. Lineage (NCBI taxonomy): Bacteria > Bacillati > Bacillota > Negativicutes > Acidaminococcales > Acidaminococcaceae > Phascolarctobacterium > Phascolarctobacterium sp. Marseille-Q4147. Next base: position 871,813 of record NZ_CP072874.1, read on the forward strand.
CTTGGTTGCGTTATTCAAAATCAGGCCTGTGGATTTAATGTTGAAATCACTGTACAAATTACGGGAAACACCGTTGCCGTTCACTTCCGCAATCTGCACCAGGTCAACACCATTAGCAGCCTTGTCAATAATTGGTTTATATTTACCATTGGCGTTAGCATCTGCCACTAAATCTAAATCATTGTCACTTATCTTATCCTTTTTCACCGTAGCCGCAACACCAGAAGCTTGCGCTATATCAGGCAAGGCAGGCGCTTTAAAATCTTCTGCCTCACGCGGTGCCTCAGGATCCGGCGTCTCAGGGATTACCGGTTTATCAGGATTAATCTCTGTAATGCTTACACCGGTAGTATTATTAATTTTACCATCTGCGCCAATAGTATAAATATTATTCTTGTTTAAAGTAAGCTTATCTGCTGTAACATTTACGCTGCTTTTTGCGCCGATAGAACCACTGCCACTAATAATACCACCAGCAGAAATACTTGCTTCGCCATTGCTATGCATATATCCGTCGTTGTTTATAGCTTTAGCACTGGCTACATGCAATATACTTGATGCATTAATATTGCCACTGTTTGCAATTTCATCAGCAGTAATCCTTAATGCTGCAGCGTCCTGCAAAAATTTAGGATTCTCCTCTTCCTCTTCTGCAGTGTACGCTGCGCCTGCTTCCAAGGTACCACTATTGGTCAGCTTGCCGCCAACAGTCATCGTCATATCCTTTTGTGCTGTTATAACGCTGCTGTTTTCAATGTCTTCTGTACTGCTGACCATCACGTTGCCATCGGAGGTAAGAGATGTGTAATCCTGATTTTGGAGTCCGTCTGTAGCATTACTGCTGCTGCCAGAGTTTTTAGTAAAGACAATCCGGCCGTCATTGGTAATGCTTAAATTCTCCTGCGCTTTCAGGTTGCCGCCAATATTCATGCCCAGCCCTTTTTCCGTACCTACAAGCATAATCCTGCCGGCATACATACCGCCCAATGCAGCCACATCTAGTGCCACCTGCGGCTTCTCCGCAGTCGCACTTGTTTTCTGCACTTCTAACGAGCCATCTGCATTATATTTTACCTCATTGCTGCCTGCAACAACATTTATCGCCTCATTTGCCCAAAGCTCATCATTAATTTTTATCGCACGGGCCATAATATCTAATTTATCAGGTCTGTAATCTGTGCGTCGGTCTTCTGTTAAGCCAGCATTCTGGATATCTATAGTACCTTTTGCAACAGAAAAGCCATTTAACTTACCGTCAGCACCCCAATCAGGCACACCTGTAGTCAGCGTAGCTCTGCCTACATTGATAAAGCCAAAGCCCTTGCCGACAATACCGTTGGGATTGGCAATTACTAAATCAGCTTTTGTACCTGCAATCTCCAGCATACCGTTAAGATTCGTTTTACCTGTACCGGTTACTTCAGTAAGAATCAGCTTTGCTGCATTTCCCTGCAAATTAGCGTTAGCATTCAACGCTCCTGCTAATTGGGAATTATACTGCGCGCTTCCTGTATGGTTGTTGAATACAATACCATTGCCAGCCACATTGAAATCAGTAAATTTATTGTGTGATAAGCCATTACTGTCCGGTTTCACTATATTGATTATATTACCGTTTACATTCGCTCCACCTGCTTCTGCAGTAACTGCTGCATAGCAAGGCATAACTGCCTGCATCTGCAATGATAAAGCAATAGCCAAAGCCAAAAATTTCTTTCTGTTCTTACCCAAATTCCCCATAATAGCCCTCCATCCTAAGGCTTATACCGATATCTTTAAATCTGTGCTGTAAGCATCAGGCCATACGTTCTGCTGGCAGTCTTAAATCCTTCCGGCTTCTTGACCGGATAACCAACAAATACATCATAGCTGAAAGCCCCTACTCTTCCTCGCATACCGATTGCACTGCCTACTAATTCCGTCCCTAATAAATATTCGGTAGATGGTCCTGATACCTTGCCATAATCCAATGCCAAATATAGCTGATGCGGTAAATCATCTATCGGAAAACGCAACTCATTGCGTACTACAATGCCATCTTCTGCTGAAAGTGTCTGCTCTCCATCAAAGCCACGTACACTGTACCAGCCTCCTATAGAAAAGAATTCACTGCCATATATTCTCTGATCTGCTTTTTGCCCACGCACGGAAACATTATACTGCGCATCATACCCATTTCCAAAAGGCACCGGAGCAGTATAATTAGCGCTGAGCAGATACATATTGTACTGCGTTGTTGCTTCATCCGTCATACCGTCAGTAGGTCCTGCATCTGCATACCACGGCAAGCCCTTCTGCCATTTCAGCGAGGCATCTAATACGCTTGCACCAAGATACTGCCTGTGATTGACACCGACCTGCATTGCTGTTGTCTTTTGGCGTTGCACCTCTATTTCCGTGCCGTCTATATAGCTGTGACGAGTTTTATGTACAAGGCCAAGCTCAAAATCAGTTTTACTCTTTTGGTCACGCTGCAGCAAATGATTCCAGCTAATGCTGTCACTTGTAAATTTACCGCTGGAAATAAAAGGATTTACTGCATATTCAACAGTCTGGTGGTAATCATTCTTGCTATGGCTAAAAGTAAATCGCTCTTTACCGAACGGGACACTGTAGTACAAACTGTTCGCCCTTGTTCCCTTACGTTCTCCTGATTGCGTAGCATCTTCATTCCAGCTTGCGTAAAATACATCATTCGCTGAAAAAGGCTGCAGCAGCTGCAATGTTGCGCTCATCTGTGCCCTGCCTGTTGTCTTAGTGCCGCTGTTATCTACTGAAGTCATTAAAGTCCAGGGCTTTGTGCGCTTAATATCTATAACGAGATTGCTTTCACCTTCATTACTGCCCGGCTCAATCTTGATATCTGCACTCTGCGAAGGCACATTGTTGAAATTATCTATGGTCTGTTCTATATCACGTATATTAAGTATTGAACCTCGCTTCATGGAAACTGCATTATGCCAAGTTCCCCAAGTGTTTTCATTTCTAAATTTAATATCCCCCACAATACCTGGTACTAACGAAAAAACAAATTTACCTTTTGATAAATCCTGTTCACCAACATATACCCGCGTCGTTATATATCCGCGGTTGATGATTTCCTGGTTGATTCGTTTCAGCAATTCATTGATGCCGTTCACACCAATTCTCTGACCATTAAACTGTGCCAAATATTCATCTATCCAAGTAAATTTATATCCATACTCAGGCGCAGAAAGTACAAACTGTTTGATTTTAAAACTGTTCTCTTCCTCAGGTAAAACAAAAGCCTCCAAACGGCTGCTTTGCTGCTGCGATTTAGCCATCGACTGACTAACGCGATGCTGCAAATCCTGTTCAGCGCGTTTGGAAGCTTGCTCCTGCTCTTTCTGAGCAATTATCTGTTGTTGTGTATCTAGTTGAGCTGCACCAGCATATACAGGCAATAGAAAACCTGCTGCCAAAGCTAATGACGAAACCACCAATCCTTTTCCCACAAAATCACCTGCTTAAAATATTTTATAATTCAAGTAACTTTAATTAAACTATTCCTAAGATGATTCTATCATAAAAACTCTGATTTGTGAATAATTTATTTTCATGAATACTCTTAAATTGGGAAATGATATAGATTCTTGATTATCTTTAGGTGTGCAAATGCATTATACAATCTACCGAGTATGCTTATTTTATCTTTTTGAATAATCTTTTTGTATTTGCCGTGGCAATTGCCGCCAGCTCCTCAAACTCCATTCCCAGCACCTGCGCCGCATTACGCGCCGTATATTCCGTATATCCGGGATTATTGCGCTTGCCGCGGAACGGTACCGGTGTAAGATAAGGGCTGTCGGTTTCAAACAGCAGCAGCTCCTTAGGAATATACTGCATAACCTCGCGCACCTTCTGCGCATTCTTATAGGTAGACGTACCGCCGAAGCCAAAGTAATAGCCACGCTTAGCCAGCTCCTTCGCCATCTCCAGCGAGCCGCTGAAGCAGTGGAACACTGCCTGTACGCCATGCACTTCCTTCTGGAACAGCTCCAGCATATCGCCGTGCGCATCCCTGTCATGAATAATCACCGGCAAATCAAACTGCTTAGCCAGATCAAGCTGCTCTAAGAAAATACGCTTCTGTACCTCCTTAGGTTCGTTTTCCTTCCAGTAATAATCCAGACCGATTTCACCGATTGCCACAACCTTCGGGTGCTGCGCCCACTCTGCCAGCTGCTGCAGATAATCGGCTGGAATACCCTTTAAATTTTCCGGATGCCAGCCTACTGCCGCATAGATAAACGGATATTTTTCCGCCAGCTCCACCGCAACAGCACTGCTGGCAGCATCACAGCCTGGATTGACGATACCGTCCATATCCTGCTCCAGCTGCGCAATCAGCTGCTCTCTATCCTCATTAAAAGCTTCGTCATCTAAATGGGCATGCGAATCCCACAAACCAGTTCTGCTCATAATCTACCTCACATTCACAAAAAAGTTCAGATACAGCTGCAAAAACAGCAGCATGCTGAACAAAATATAACGGAAAACCGCCGCCTTACGCGAATAATATTCGCAGCCCGGCAGATAAAATTCCTTGGGATTTTGCGGATTATAAATAATTTTACGCGGCAGCTTCAGCGTAAAGCCACGCTCCAGCACATCACCGCTTTTTTCCTTCGTTCCCTTGGCTTCGTTCAAGGCTTCACTGTATTCCTTGTCGCCTACTTTATAGGTAAAAACAGGACACAGCTGCTTGCCACGGCTCCAACTGCTCTTGTAGCCGGTAATCACCGCACGCACCTCTTCAGTACACAGGCTGCTCAGCTTAGGGAAATAATTCTTCGTAAAGATGCAGACAATGCCATATAAATAAATCAGCAGCGCCAGCTTCAGCGTCCAGGCCATACCTTTGAACATGTAGAAGTCATAACCGGGATAATGCTCTCCCAGCCATGCATGCGGCAGGATGTAAGGCACCATGCTGCTCAGCAGCACTAAAATCATACTGATGCCTATAAAAATATACGGTCGCCAGAACAAGCGCGAAAATAGCTTTTCGGACACTGATAAGTCCCCCCTTCCAAAACAAAAGACAATATGTTAATAGACGAAGAGCAGGCACTCCTCATCCGCCAAAACGTATCAGAGTGACTGCTCTAAATCTCAGAGTGCGTCAAGCACTTTTTTATTTTACACGACTGCCGGAAGCAAGATTTTGCGGGTCAACAAGAGCCAGATTGCCCTGTCCGTCGGAAGCACACAGCAGCATGCCGAAGGATTCGATACCCATCAGCTTAGCCGGTGCCAGGTTTGCTACAACAACAACGTTTTTGCCTACCATCTGTTCAGGCTCATAGTATTGGGAAATACCGCTGACGATAGTACGTACCTCATCACCGATTTCTACCTGCAGCTTGAGCAGCTTTTTGGATTTCTTAACCTTTTCTGCTTCCAGAACCTTGCCTACGCGCAGGTCAATCTTCTCGAAGTCAGGGAAAGCGATTTCCGGTTTAATCGGCTCCATAGCAGGCTTTGCTTCTTCTGCCGGAGCAGGCGCGGGAGCTGCAGCCTTATGCTCATAGCGTTTGCCGCCGATGATGGTTGCGCCGTCTTCGGTAACCTCGATACGCGGATACAGAGGCTCGCCCTTGCAAACCTTAGTGCCGTTTGCCAGGCCGCCCCATTCAGCGTCAGCCAGCAGGAACTGCTCAGGCACAGTCAGGCCAAGCTGAGTGTAAATTTTCGGGCTAGTGGTCGGGATATACGGGCTGATTAAAATAGCTACGATACGCAGGGTTTCAGCCAGGTTATACATAACAGTCTTCAGACGATCAGCCTTAGTCTCGTCCTTAGCCAAAATCCACGGAGCGGTTTCGTCGATATATTTGTTGGCACGGCTGATTAAAGCCCATACGCCTTTAATTGCAGTGTTGATTTCCATGTTGTCCATAGCCTTAACATAGTTAGCTACGGTTTCTTTAACGAGAGCCTTCAGCTCATCATCAATCGGTTCGCTTGCACCGGTATCGGCAACAATTCCGCCATGATATTTTTCAATCATGCTTACGGTTCTGTGCAGCAGGTTGCCTAGGTCGTTAGCCAAATCTGCATTTACACGGGTAATCAGTGCATCACGGGAGAAGTTACCGTCGCTGCCCAGGTTGATTTCGCGCAGCAGGAAGTAGCGGATAGCATCAGCGCCGAACTCATCAATCAGACCCAACGGGTCGATAACGTTGCCCTTGGATTTAGACATTTTGTCGCCGTCAACTACGAGCCAGCCATGACCGTAAACCTCTTGCGGCATTTCCAGCCCCATAGCATGCAGCATAATCGGCCAGATAATGGTGTGGAAGCGCACGATTTCCTTGCCTACCAGATGCAGGCTTGCCGGCCAGTATTTGTGGAAGAAGGCATCATCGGTGCCGTATTTAATGCCGGTCAGATAGTTCAGCAGAGCATCGAACCATACATAAACAACATGTTTTTTGTCAAACGGAACAGGAATGCCCCAGTCAAATGTGGTACGGGTAATGCACAAATCCTCCAGACCTTGCTTAACGAAATTAATCATCTCGTTGCGGCGGCTTGCCGGTTGGATAAAGTCCGGATGCTCTTCGATGAATTGCAGCCACCAATCCTGGTATTTGCTCATTTTAAAGAAGTAGCTTTCCTCTTCCATCTCCTCTACCGGACGATGGCAGTCGGGGCAGCAGTGGTTTTCATCCAGCTGACGCTCCAGCCAGTAGGATTCGCAGGGTACGCAGTACAGGCCCTTGTAATTTTTCTTATAGATATCGCCCTGCTCATAAATTTTTTGCAGTGCGTCCTGAACAACCTTATGATGACGCTCCTGGCTGGTGCGGATAAAGTCATTGTTGGAGATATTCAGCTCTTTCCACAGCAGCTTGAAATTAGCAATAATTGCATCTACATACTGAATCGGGGTTACGCCTTTTTCCTTAGCCTTACGTTGGATTTTCAGACCGTGCTCGTCACTGCCGGTCAGGAAGAATACATCTTCACCCTTCAGACGATGGAAGCGTGCCAGGCTGTCAGCGATAGTTGTGCAATAGGCATGGCCTATATGCAGATTGTCACTCGGATAATAAATTGGTGTTGTAATATAATAACTCGGTTTAGTCATTGTCAGACCCATCTCCTTCAGAAATTAGTTGATTATATAGCTCCCGTTTGGGAATTTTACGTTTTTTTGCTACCTGCGCTAAGGCAGCCTTCTTATCTACGCCTTCAGCCATCAGCTTGCGCACCTCGTCAAGAGGTTCAAGCTCCTCCTCGGCTGCAGCTAAAGCACCGTCACCGGCACCAAGCACCAGGCAGAACTCTCCGCGCGGCGAATTGGCCTCCAACCATTCCAGACAGCCGCTGACCGTACCACGGTAGAATTCCTCATGCAGCTTCGTCAGCTCGCGTGCTGCCGCCAAAGGACGGTCGCCCCAGGCATTCAGAATATCCTTCAGTACCTCCACAATCCTGTGCGGTGCTTCATAAAGAATAATCGTCGCAGGAATATGCTGCCATTGCTCCAGCTGCTCGCGTCTGTTACGCTTACTCTTTGGTAAAAAACCGCCGAAGAAAAACGGATACGTCGGCAGACCGCTGGCAATCAAAGCACATAAAGCAGCGTTGGCACCGGGTACAGGCACCACTCTGATACCATGAGCAATCGCATCATGAGCCAAGGCTTCACCTGGGTCAGCAATGCCGGGAAAGCCTGCGTCGCTTACAAGAGCAACATTTTTGCCTTCTAGCAGCTGGCCTAAAAGATATTCGCCCTGCTTATCCTTGCTGTGCTCATCATAACGCACCAGGCGTCCTTTGATGTTGAAGTGATTTAAAAGCTGCAGCGTATGACGTGTGTCCTCCGCCGCAATCAAATCTGCTTCCTGCAGCATCCGCAAAGCGCGCGGTGTCATATCCTCAAGATTACCGATAGGCGTAGCGCATAAATAAAGTGTTCCATATATATTATTTTGCTCTGCTGTCACAGCTCCGCCTCCTATCATTTAACGGTGGTCAGCAGGTGCAGTACATACTAACCCATAATATATTAATTTTATCACACACAGCGTGATAAATAAAGAAAAAACGCGTAACTTTCGTTACGCGTTCAGCTTATCAGTAAAAAGCTCGGCCGGATTTCCAACCGGGTGTAAATGTAGACTCGATAACAGCACATTTATTATTATAGCTGTCTGCCAGCCAGGAAGGATAATCAAAATACCAGGTATTCCAATATTCCCCGTTGATAAAGCACTTTTTGTAATAAATCCTGTCATTTTCCAGATAGGAAATAACATACCAGTCATCACCCTTAGCCTTATAGGCAACAGACGGATGATTTTGGATATCCATATCATATTCATCGGCCAGCGTCATGCCCATATTATGACCGCCGCTGACAGTAAAGCTGGAACCGTATTCATCCTTAAAAATGCAGCCGTCGCCGTTAGTGCTCTCGAAGGCCTGATTGAAGTTTGCCAGGAGATTAATCGCAAAGGCAAATCTGTCGTTGATATAACGATAATAATCGGGATTATCCGTTGTAAATACTTTGACGTACTCTGCTGTTCCTTCACTGGGCTCATACCATTGGTTCTTTAAGAAAACAGCACTCGCCGCCGATACGGTAGCAGTAAAAATAAACATCAGCATCGACAGAAGCAGCAAGATTTTTTTCATAGCATTCACCATCCTTAAATGTATTCTCTGCACTTTAATTGTAACCTGCCAAAGTTTTTTTGTCGAGCTTAATTTTCTAAAAATTGACTCTTTCTGCTCAGTATTCAGTTAACAGGTGTATATTTCTTTTCCAGCAGACGTACAAAATAATGATAGGCCGCAAACACAAAAACTGCACAGCTAATCCAGGCAATCGGCTCGGCCATACAAATGCCCTCATAGCCAAAGGGCACACTGAGATATATCGCCGCGATAGAACGCATGATAAGCTCCACCACACCCGAAAGCATAGGAATCATGCTGACACCCATGCCCTGGCAGGCGTTACGGTAAATAAAAATCTGACTGAGGAAGAAGTAAACAGGCACAGTATACATAATGTAAAGATGTGCTGCCTGCATAACCGTCGGTGACGGATTATCCAGGAAGATTCCGATTACCTCTTCGCCGAAAGCAAAGACCACAACCGCAGCAAACAAGCTGAAGGCCAGCGTCAGCAGCGAGCAGCGGTGCACCGCATCACGGATGCGATCAAAGCGGCGAGCACCGAAATTCTGCGCCGTAAACACAGCCATAGCAATACCGAAGGAAATCATAGGCTGCAGTGCCAGCTGCTCTACGCGCATCGCCGTAGTAAAGCCGGCAATCTGGTCACTGCCGAACTTATTGCAGACTGACTGCAAAATAATAATGCCCAAGCCCAAAACCGAAAACTGCACTGCCATCGGCAAGCCCATACGCAGATGCGCCCACAGCTCCGGCCAGTCTAGCTGAAAATCGCTGCGATGAATATGCAGCTGCGGAAAGCGCTTGTAAATATAAATAACGCACAGCACCGCCGAAAAGGCCTGCGCAATAACCAAAGCAAAGGCGCTGCCCGGCACGCCCCAGCCGAAGCAGATGATGAAAACGAGCGCCAGAATAATATTCACTATCGAAGAAATAATGAGAAAGTACAGCGGCGTTTTGCTGTCACCCAGGGAGCGCATAATACCTGATAAAAGATTATACGCCATCATTGCCAGCAATCCGTCGACAATAATCATTACATAGGCATAAGCATCCTCCATCAGCTCCGGCGGAATATTCATCATCACCAGCATCGGGTCAATAACCAAATGCATAATCCCCATAATGAGCAAAACGAAAAACAAGCTCAATACAACGCAGGTAGCAATGCTGCGGCGCATTCCCTGCATATCCTGCGCACCGTAGCGCTGGCCGGTAACAACGGTAAAACCGTTGCTGAGACCAATCGTCAGCACCATCGTCAGCATGAACAGCGGTGATACCGCTCCCACGGCAGCCAAAGCATTCACGCCAATCGTCCGTCCGACAATAATAATATCGGCAATATTATACAGCTGCTGAAAAACATTGCCTATCAGAAGCGGCACCATAAAGGGAATAATCAGCTTTAATGGTGCGCCTTCCGTCATATTCTGAAGCATAAAAAAAGAACCTCCTTTAGCTGCTTTCTCACAAGCAGCAGTATCAGTCCGGTATTACAATATATATCACTGACTTATCAGTCAAAATATAACACAATCAGGAAAAAAATACAAGACGTGCAGCAACACACGTCTTGTAAAATCTTATTCCATAACTACTCTATTGGAAATCTTGCCAATACCCTCGATTTCGACGGTGATTTCATCACCCTCATTCAAAAGGCCGGCACCAACCGGAGTACCTGTCAAAATCAGATCACCGGCATCCAGCGTAAAGCTTTGGGAAATGTAGCTCAAGATTTCATAAGGATTATAAATCATATTGCTCGTGCGCGCATCCTGCTTAAGCACACCGTTGACATAAGAGCGGATGGATAAATCGCTGGGATCCAGCTCCGTTTCCAGCCACGGTCCCAAGGGACAGAAGGTATCAAAGGATTTACAGCGCAGCCACTGGCGCTCCTTGCGCTGCAGGTCGCGGGCCGTAACATCATTAGCACAGGTATAACCCAAAATATATTTAGGCACATCCTCTGCCTTAACATTCTTCATCCTCTTTTTCACAACAATGCCCAGCTCTGCGCCAAAGGCCAGCTCCTGCACCTGCTTCGGCCAGATGATATCCGCACCTGTACCGACAACGGTATGCGCAGCCTTGGAAAAAATACTCGGCTCGCGCGGAATTTCTACACCGAATTCTGCCGCATGCTTCTGGTAATTAAAGCTGACGCAGATAATCTGTTTGGGTACGCAGGGTGCCAGCAAGCGTACATCACGCATAGCAAAGGTTTCGTCCGTTATCTGCCAATATGTTTCCAGAGAACCATATACACAACGGATAACATCGCCGTCAATAAAGCCTATACGCTTGTTGCCTGTCCGCAAATCCTCAAAACGCACGCATTTCATTTTAACCCCTCCATAATCTGCATCCTTCTCGCTTTAAAATAAACAGGTGTCAGCTCTGCCTGCGCTGCCAACGCCAGCGCCTCCTGCAATCTGCGCCCCACATGCTCCTTATAATGGGCGTCACTGCCAAGAGTGCAGTATTTGCCGCCAAGCTCACGGTAACGCTTATACAGCGGCAGCAAGCCTGCTACCGCAGTAGCATCATCCAGGCGACGGGTATTGATTTCGATAGGCTTGTTCCGCTCAATCAAAAGTAAAAACAGCTTATCGAATAATTCCGGTGCATCCTCCAGGCGCAGCTCACGCTCCGCTCCCTTATACGGCCAATAACGGCAGATATAGTCAATATGCGCAAACGCATCAAAATCACGCTCCTGCTCCAGGCATGTAATCGCATCATGCAAAAATTCTTCTACAATCTGCTGACGTGTGCGTCCCTTGTAGCAGGTCTGCTCGTATAAATCACGTCCGCCGATGCAATGGATAGAGGCCAGCACATAATCAAACGGATGAGCCTGTGCCACCTTTTTATCCTCAGCCGCAGTATGTGTCTGCATGCCGATTTCAATGCCTATCAGCACCTTGTCGCTGCTCAGCGGCTGCAGGCGCGCAAAATATTCATCTATATCAAAGATAAATGCTTCCGGATTAGTCGGATAATCATAATCCCAATGCTCTGTAACCGTTATACCAATCCCCTGCTCAGCGGCTGCGCCGATGGCATCAGCAAATTTCATTTCGCTGTCGCAGGAATAATCACAGTGCATATGTGTATCAAATATCATTTAGTGTACCTTCCTTCCGTAAATTATATTGTATCAAATTGCAACAAAAAAGCAACGGGGAAGGCAGGATTTTTTCACCAATTAACGAGAAAATTACAAAGGAGTTAGCAGAGAGTAATCCAAGAGAAAAAATCAAATTATTCTTTTATATTTTCTGAAGTGCTCCCTGTAGAATTCAATGTATCTTATACTTCTCCGTCATCCATAATTCCCAGCTTACGCTTCCAGTAGCGGGAATAAATAGCGCCCAAAGGATTGTGGGCCAGCAGACGGTCCTTAACTACCAAATTCGTTACCGGACCTTCGGCGTTCATGTTGAAAATAGCATCATGGCCAACGCACAGGCCGCAGGAAATGTACAGCTCAACGCCCTTTTCCGCCAAAAACTTAGCCTGGAATTTAGGATTGCACATTGCTTCATGCTCCAGCTCCGGCTTAACCTGCTTCAGTCCCAGCTCTTTTTTGGGGAAGCTGCAGTTTTTACAGCATACGCTGTAAAACTCAAAGCCTTGCTGCTTAAAATATTTGGCAATATAGCGTGCTTCCGCATTCAGGCCGATGCAGAAAGACATGCCCAGCTTTTTATAACCCATAGCTTTGGCAAACTCCGCAGTTTCCTGCAAGCGACAGATATTGCTGTAGAACGTGCCTTCAACATAGGCAGCAGCCTGCATAAGTTTCAATTCTTCCTCGGTATAAGCTTCCTTGACAGCCTCCAGGGGCACGCCTGTGCAGTTAACACCCTTGGTATAGCAGGCATGTGTAGGACAATTAGCGCAATCACATTTCATTTTACATTTCTCCTTTCGCCAATAACCTTGTTAAGCCTATTGTAGCACAAACAGCAGACATATTAAAAGAGCTGCCGCACTTTTTCGTGCAGCAGCTCCGGTAAAGCTAAAATATAAAATTAGAATTTACGTTGGTAGGAAATAGAAGCAATCTTAGTAAAGCTGTCGTAAGCATGAGCGCTCTTATAAGCATCGGTAGCATGACCGGCGAAATCCAGATTGCCGACATCCATCCAACCCAAAGCAACAGCAACAGTCTGTTTCTTATCGTTATAACGGGCACCGATGGAATAGGTACGGCGAATACCGGTCGGTACCATGAAATCACCGCCCTCGTAAGGAATAGAGGATTCATCGAAAGCAAAGCCTGCCATAGCTGCATATTTATCGCTGAAGTTGTGCTCTAAGCCGATAGCATAACGCCAGCCGTCAGACCAGTTTTTAGCAGAAGGAGAACTTTCCGCTATACCGGGAATACCTACAAGAGATTTATCAAAATAAACATTTAAAGCATCATAGGTACTCCAGTTGGTACGAGTAGCTTTCAATTCCAGACGGGTTTTCTTGTCAAATTTATGGTTGTAACCGATATCCCAGCTGTCCGGCAGAGTTACCACACCATAAGCGTTGCCGAAAACGTCACCGCCACCCATTAAATCGGGTTTTGTATTATAACCTTTTAAATCTGCTTCTAAGGAATGCTTAATACGGCTGCGATAAACTACACCGATTTCGTTTTTATCATCAAAAGCATAGTTGGCAGCAGCGTTCCAGCCTAAAGCATAGCTTTCGCCTTCAATCTGCGTAGTGCCGTCGATAGTAGCAATCTTAGTTTCCACAGGTGTTGCTACAGGCATTTTCATCTGCAGGTTTTTCTGTAGCTCCAGGCCAACATAGTTGATTTCCGCACCAACTGCTGCGCTCCATTTTTTGTCGAACTTGTGCGCATAGGTCGGAGTAACGCTGACACCGTTCAGTTTAGAGAAAAATGCATTAGTAGATGCCTTGCTGGCACGCTCAAACTCGGATACCATGGCAAAGCGCGGGAAAGCACCGATGCCGAACCATTCTTTATCATTAATCTGCCTTACGTAGTAGCTGCCTACTGCCCAACCGGCATGAACAACGTTTTTGCCGTCCTCAATTTCTTTGCCTGCACCATCATACAGCTTATAGTTGCCGTGCGGGCTCAGATAAGTGTAGCTGCTCTTCATTACCTCACCCTTTACTTTGGTGATAGAAGCAGGGTTGTAAGCCACGTTTGCAGCATCGTCCTCAGCAAACATACGCGCACCACCCATAGCAACACCTTCAGCAGACCATTCATTAATACCAAAGCCTTCAGCGCCTGCTACCTGGGGTGCCAGCAGTGCTACAGCTAAGCCTAAAGCTAAAAAGTTTTTATTCATATAAGTACATCCCTTCTCACATTTTTATTACCTGCTACTAATTGTAACAGATTCGTGAAAAGTGCGTACAAAATCTTTTAATCGCTCGTTTTAATTACTTAATTAAACTTTGAAAGGAACCCTTTTCATCCGGCTCCTCGCCGGCAGCCTTCGCTGCCTCGCGACGTGCAAAGTTACGCTCCTGCAGGCGGCGTACATCCTCCAGCGTCGGCACATTATCCTTCTCCCACGGCTGGTACTGAATCGTGGTGCAGTGATGATACATAGCATATCTTTCCTTAGCATCTGCTGCAGCCTCGGCCTCAGCAAGAGCTTTCTTGGCAGCCTCGTTCACAGGGAAGGATTTGTAGGCATCTGCCAAAAGCAGCGCAGCCTTAGCATAATCGCCCTGCTCCGCCATGCTTTCCGCAATAAACTTCAGTGCGTGGAAACGGTACGGATTAACACCTTCCACAGCCTTTTCCGCCTCCAGCATTGCTCTCGCCTCGCTCAATGCAGCATCCTCGGCGCCACAGGAACGCTGCAGCTCCAGTCTGCGCGCCCAGATAGCGCCACGATCTGCACTGCGGAAAACCTTCTTATACTCACGGCACAGTCTGTAGGCTTCATTCAAATAAATAATCGGTGCATCACCGGTACCGGTCAAGCGCCAAATGATTTCCGCAATATCACGCAGGCACAGCACCTTATGCTCCGCCTCGCTGAGACCGAACTCTGGTGCATCCTCCATATCCGGCTGCACATCCTTTACGGTTGCCAGCACCGCCATAGCTCCCTCGATATCCTTTAAAATCATCAGCATACGTCCTACGTTGCTGCGGCATTTCCAATCATCATAATCGTTTATCAGATTCAACGGTATAGGGTAATCACAGCTTGCTACCTTCTGTACATAACCTTGCCATTCCTGTTTTTCCATTTCAGTATCCTCCTCAATCTGTTATATATTCTATTCAAATTATCTGCGTTGCCGCTGTCTTTGTCAAGCGTCAACCTGTACAGGAGTAATAATATTAATGCTTATATGTTATCTGTCATAGCTTATCAACCTTTTATATTCCATTTAGTTATAATGTAAATGCTTAATCGCTATTTGACTATAAAATTTAAAGTAGTAAAATAACTCTACTAGAGAGAAAGAAGATGTATAAAGCTATGAGTTTTCCCCTATTATTACGTGGCTTCGTGGTTCTGGGCGTCATGCTGATGCACACCACCTGGTACTTCAGCCACGCTCACGCGGAATCATGGGTCACTATTTCCGAAATGCTGCTAGATATTATTTCCCTCTTTGCCGTACCCCTGGTAATGTTTGTTTCGGGATATATGTTCATCAGCCACAATCGCCATGCCGATTATTACAAGTGGTCCTTCTTCCGCAGGATGTTCCTGTCGGTGCTTTCGCCGTATTTGCTGTTTTCGTTACTGTACCTTGGCGGTGCCTGGTTCTTCAGCAACGCCAGCTTCACGCTTAAGCAGGCAGCTTATCTTATTATCACCGGCAGCAGCGCTGTTCACATGGCCTTTTTCCGGGCGTTATTTGGTTTTTATGCTATCTACCCGCTGCTGTTGCGTTATTTTAACCGTTGCCGTCTGCATCACAGGCTGCACCGCTTTATTATTCAGGTAATCCTGCTGCAGCTGTTCTGGAAAATCTGCAACAATATCAGCTGCAGCAATCAGGCAGTCATCTTAACGTTAGAAATTACCACTTTTCTGCGTTATATCGCCTACTTCTCCTTCGGTATGCTGGCTTATATCTACCATAAAAAAATGCTGCGCTGGATTGACACCCATCACGTTCTTTTGATGACAGGCTTCATCCTGAATCTGATTTTAATCGGCGGCTGCTGGTTTGCTAAATACTACCTGCATATCCTGCCGCTGTTGGAATTTGTCTGCTTCCCGCTCAACCTGTTTTTGTACAGCATCATCATCGCTATGCTCTTCCGTTATGCCTGCACCCTAGAATCACAGGACAGCCTCAGCAAGCGCTTTATGATGTATCTTGGCAACTATTCCTTCG
Source organism: Phascolarctobacterium sp. Marseille-Q4147 (assembly GCF_017968825.1). Taxonomy (NCBI): domain Bacteria; kingdom Bacillati; phylum Bacillota; class Negativicutes; order Acidaminococcales; family Acidaminococcaceae; genus Phascolarctobacterium; species Phascolarctobacterium sp. Marseille-Q4147. Next base: position 887,860 of record NZ_CP072874.1, read on the forward strand.
GTTTATTCTTGATTCACATCATTTATATGTATGTCGGCAGCGAGCTGCTTACACTGCTGCATATGTCACCGCAGCAGCTCTGCTTTTATCCGCTGCTCTTCATCATTATGCTCAGCCTCAGCCTGCTGACCATGGAAGCACTGGCGCGCGTTTCCTGGGGCCATTATTTCATCGGCCATGTAAGCCGTCTGTAAAAAGTTTTCTTCTTGTTCCCCATATATTGTAAAACACCACTTGCGTTTGCAGGTGGTGTTTTTGCTTATATCTTCAAATCAAAATCTCTTCTTATACGCCTCACCCCAGTCACGCATAGCCTCCAAAACAGGCTGCAGACTGTAACCAAGCTCAGTAAGCGTATATTCAACACGCGGAGGCACCTCAGCATAAACCTTGCGCGTCAGCAGGCCGCTAGCTTCCATCTGCCGCAGCTGTGATGTCAACACCTTTTGGCTGACTCCGTCCAAAGATTTTTTCAATTCGCCAAAGCGCTTTGTTCCCGTCAAAAGGTCGCGCAAAATCAGCACCTTCCATTTATCACTGATTAAGGTCAGTGTAGTTTCTACCGGACAAGCCGGTAAAGCATCACTCATTTCATGCAACATTTACAGTCACTCCTTCAGCTCCTTGCTGTATATCCATGTTTCCTGCACACCCAACTGCGGCAGAATATTATTCGTAAAATGCGCCGCTTCGCTATAGCCACGCTTGCGGTAATATTCATAATCGCAGGTAGCATCCGCCCATAAATAGAGCTTTTTAACGCTATTTTTCTGAGCAATCGCTTCCACCTTATGCAGCAGCTTGCTGCCCACACCGCTTTTCATGCTCAAAAACAGGCACAGCAGCAAATCCTCCGGATTTGCCAACGCCCTCACCTTTTGTCCGTTATAAGACAAATAGCGCAGATAATCGTAAACAAGATCCTGCTCCTCGCACTCAAAATGCTGCAGGCTTTGCTTTAACCAGGACTGGGAATGATCACGCTCACTCAAGGGCGCCGCCAACAAAAATCCCTGCATACCTTCTTCATCCGTCATCTTTAAAGAAAAGTCCTCACTGCGATAATAATAGCGCACCATCGCCTCGTACAGCACATCCTTCAAGCCATCATTAGTCAGCGCCATCTCATCACCCCATGTCAGCTTAGTGAGATGGGAGGCACAGGAAATATCCTGCGGGGTAAAATTTAATAACATTTATGCTTCTCCACTTCAATAATCGAATTACAACACTTGCATAATCAGTTTTTAAGTGTCTTAAACATTCTTTTTAACTCTATTTTAAGCTATCCTCATGAAATATGCAATCAGTGCAGATTTCATGAGGATAAAATATGCAACTACTGCATATTTTATGAGGATATTGGGAAAAAGAGCTTATTTTGATATTCACACTAAAATATTTCGCTTAGACAGTTTTCAGCAAATCATTACATTATTTTCCATTCCCCCCCATCCTTGACAATCCCCCCACCAGCGCAATATAATTATCTTTGATAATTACTTTAAGTAATCATATTGCAAAGGAGAATCATCATGAAAAATAAACTGCCTATCGAAGCAATCAAAACTCTGCTCATCGCCTGCCACGAAGCAAAGCGTATAGTAGAGCTGCAGCCACCTCTGCCGGAAGGCTTAACTCCTGGCAATCTTAAAGTACTGGACTATATCGAATACCTTGAACGTACCGCGCAGCCTCCCAAGGTCAGCGACATTGCGGACCTGCTGCAGGTAACTCGCCCCGGCATCACTCGTCTGGTAAGCGAGCTGCAGGCAATCAATGTTATCGAAAAGTTCAGCGATGAACAGGATAAACGCATCGTCAGACTGCGCATGACAGACGAGGGACGAAAGATTCACGCCTATTACATCGCCCAATATCACAGCTGGCTGGCCGCACAAATTACCGATATCAGCGAAGCCGATATCAACACCACTGCTGCCACCATCGCCAAGCTTTACCAAACAATGTCTACGCATAAGCCTGCGTTGCCGGGACACGTTCCCGCTATCGGGCAACGAAAGGAAAAAATTAATGACTGACAGCTCTACACGTGTGCTAGATACACGCTTACTATTTTCAATCGTCGCCGCCGGTATCATGTCCTTTAGCGGCGTTGTTGTCGAAACTGCTATGAACGTTACCTTCCCCACGCTCATGCACGAATTTAATATCGGCACCTCGCTCGTACAATGGATAACCACCGGCTATCTGCTGGTGTTGGCACTTATTATCCCAACCTCTGCTTATCTCAAGCGCCGTTTCGCAACACACAGCCTGTTTACTGCAGCCATTAGCAGCTTTCTTGCAGGCACACTGCTCGCCGCCTGGTCGCCTTATTTCAATGTTCTGCTTATCGGCAGATTGCTGCAGGGTATCGGTACAGGTATCGCCTTGCCGATGATGTTTAACATTATCCTGGAGCAGGTTCCCGGTGAACGCCTGGGCTTTATGATCGGCATAGCTTCGCTTATTACTGCCATGGCGCCGGCTGTCGGTCCGTCGCTCGGCGGTATGATCGTCAGCTATTTTGGCTGGCGCATGATTTTTGTCAGCCTGCTGCCATTTTTACTGCTTTCTGCCGTCTTGGGTATCAAAAATATCCGTCAGGCCGGCAAGCTGGAGCCTTCTTCCTTTAACTTTGGCTTGTACCTGCTGCTTGTAATCGGATTCAGCAGCCTGATTTTTGCTACCAGTATTGCCTCCGATTTTGGTTGGTTCAGTATCGAGGTGCTTGCTCTTTTCGCAATCTGTTTTGCTGCGTTAACTGCCTTCTACAAGCGATCATTAAGCAGCAGCGCGCCGCTTTTGCGTGTAGAAATTTTCCGTTATCTTCCGTATACGCTCAGCACTGCCAGCCTTTTGCTCGTCGGCTTTGTCTGCCTGGGCTTGGGCTTTTTAATCCCAAACTATGCGCAGCTTGTTTCGCATACGGATGCCTTCACTGCCGGCTGTCTACTGCTACCGGGGTGCATTATAGGTGCTATGCTAGCTCCCATCAGCGGCAGGCTGTTGGACAAGTTCGGTGCCAAACGCCCGATTTTACTAGGCAATGCATCCATTCTCGTATCCGTAATCTGCTACAGCCTTTATCCGGGCGAGCTGAGCTCGTTGCTCTTCATTGTGTTCTATCTGTTCTTTGCCTTCGGCCAAGGGTTTTCCATGGGAACAATTATGACCAATGGCCTAAGCCAGTTACCGGAAGAGCTGAATGCCGACGGCAACGCAGCGATGAACACGCTGCTACAGCTGGCAGGCGCAGTCGGTACGGCGGTTATCAGTACGATTGTTGCAACCGCACAGGCTGCGGAACCGGGAAATATCGCGCACGCTACTATGCTGGGCAGCAGACACGGCTTTTACGTGCTTACCGTCAGCGCAGTGCTCATCCTTTGCTGCTCCTTAAAGGTGTTCGCTCTTATTAAAAATAAATAGCTTGCTCACGCTTAATCTGCTGCATTCTATCGCAGATATTGCAAAAGCCTCCCTTGCGCACATACGCCGGGGAGGCTTTTTACATCAAATATTATACCAACATGTCAAAAAGGCCGCTTCCTGCATCTGACGCGCAGGTAAGCGACCTTTTAATATTTCCCTTATTTTTAATTACTGCAAGCCACGCAGCTTTTATTTTTCTATGCTGCGTTTACGGCTCACATTCTTTCCCTTATTTTTCGCAATCCGGACAGCTGATTTTTTTCTGTATGCTATCCTTAGCGGATTACGCTCTTTCCCTTATTTTTGTTTATCGTAATCCCGGCAGCTATTTTTTTCTGTACGCTGCCTTTAGCGGATTACGCTCTTTCCCTTATTTTTATTTTCTGCACTAAAAGTGCTTGTAAGCTGTTGATTATTTTTTCTTCAGGAAGCTCATCATGCCACGCAGCTGTGCGCCAACCTGTTCAGCCTGGGTTGCTGCAGCACGACGACGCATAGCGTTGAATTGCGGACGGCCGCATTGGTTTTCCAGTAACCATTTCTTAGCAAAGGTACCATCCTGAATTTCAGCAAGAACCTGTCTCATAGCAGCTTTGGTTTCAGCAGTGATGATGCGCGGACCGGTTACATAGTCGCCATATTCAGCGGTATCGGAAATGGAATGACGCATTTTAGCCATGCCGCCTTCATACATCAGGTCAACAATCAGCTTCATCTCGTGCATGCATTCGAAGTATGCACTTTCAGGCTCATAGCCTGCTTCTACCAAAGTTTCAAAGCCTGCGTTCATCAGAGCGCAAACACCGCCGCAGAGAACTGCCTGTTCGCCGAAGAGGTCGGTTTCGGTTTCTTCACGGAAGGTGGTTTCCAGAGCGCCTGCACGAGTACCGCCAATGCCCTTAGCATAAGCCAGAGCCAGGTCATGAGCCTTGCCGGTCGGGTTTTGATAAGCAGTTACCAGGACAGGAACACCGCTGCCTTCGGTATAGGTACGACGAACCAGATGGCCGGGGCCTTTAGGAGCAACCATGAATACGTCTACATCAGCAGGAGGAACAATCTGACCGAAGTGAATGTTGAAGCCATGTGCAAAAGCCAGAGCATTGCCTGCCTCCAGATTCGGAGCGATATCTTTTTTATATGTAGCAGCCTGCTTTTCATCCGGAATCAGCATCATGATAATATCGGCAGCCTTAGCAGCTTCTGCAGTAGTCATAACCTTCAGGCCGGCAGCTTCTGCCTTAGCTTTGGATTTGGAGCCTTCATACAGGCCTACAACTACGTTTACGCCGCTCTCCTGCAGGTTCAATGCATGTGCATGACCTTGAGAACCATAGCCGATAATAGCAACTGTTTTGCCATTCAATAATTCCAGATTCGCATCGTTGTCATAATACATTTTAACCATTGTTATTACCTCTTTCTTTTCCCTTATTTTAATATATAAATTTAATAAAAATTTCCCTTATTTATAGCTGTTTATCTGCATCTGTTAATCTTGACGAAGTCATCTACCGCAGCACCGGCTGCCACCATCGGCTCTACCAGATCACCCTGTTCTACTATTACTTCAATCAGGAAGGGCTTGTCAGCCTCGCGCGCCGCCTTCAGCGCCTCCTTAAATTCCTTGCAGGTCGCTGCTCTGCGACCTCCTGCACCACAGGAATGAGCAAAGCCGATGAAGTCAAACTCTGTCAGCAGTGTATTAGAGTAATGCTCGTTATAGAAGAGCTGTTGCCATTGACGGACCATGCCTAAGCAGCTGTTATTAATAACGATACTGATTAGCTTTTTGCCTTCACGCGCTGCCGTATACAGCTCCATGCCGGTCATCTTGAAGCCGCCGTCACCGCAGATATGCACTACCTGCTTATCAGGCTCGGCAAAAGCTGCACCCAACGCGCCGGGGAGACCGAAGCCCATCGTACCGCAGCCACCGCTCGTCAGATGGTGACGCGGTTTATCAACAATTAAATGCTGTGCTGCCCACATCTGGTTCTGACCAACGTCAGTTACATAAATCGGATTTTCTCCTTCAAAGCTGCGGCTCAGCTCCTTCATCAGCCAGGGAGCTGTCAGGCGGTCGCCAGCCAGCAGGCTGCGGTCCTCTGTTGCATCCCAAGCCTTAATCTGCTGCCACCAATCGGCGTGTGCTGCCTTCTGCACCAACGGCAGCAGGCTTTGCAGTGTCTGCTTTACATCACCCATTACGGAAAGGCTTGTTGCTATATTTTTATCTATTTCCGTCGGGTCGATATCAAGCTGGATAATCGTCTTTTGTCCTACGTAACGGTTGCGGTCACCGGTTACGCGGTCGCTGAAGCGGCTGCCTGCGACTACCAGCACATCAGCCTGCGCTACAGCCATGTTGGAAGCGATATGACCATGCATGCCGGTCATGCCCAGGGAGCGTTCGTCAGACTCGGGATAAACGCCGATGCCCATCAGCGTATTTACTACCGGCAAATCAGCCTTTTGGGCCAGCTCCAGCAGTTCTTCCTGTGCACCACTGTTGACAGCGCCGCCGCCAACCAGCAGTACCGGACGCTGTGCCTTGTTCAGCACTGCCGCTGCCTGCTGCAGCTGCTCCGGTGTTGCCTGCGGCAGCTCTTCCGCTTCAGAAGCTGCCTGCGGCTCGCTCCATTCCAGCTCCTCAACCTGTACGCTGCTGGGAATATCCACCAGCACAGGTCCCGGTCTGCCCTCCTGCGCTAAGGCAAATGCCTTGCGCAGTGCCGGCAGCAGCTCTTCCTTGCTGCGTACCAGCATGTTGTATTTGGTAATCGGCATTGTAACGCCGACAATATCAATCTCCTGGAAGGAATCCCGTCCCAGCATGCTTACGCCAACCTGACCGGTAATCGCTACCAGCGGAATGGAATCAAGATAAGCAGTTGCCAGGCCGGTAACAATGTTTGTGGCACCGGGACCGGAGGTTGCGATACATACGCCGGTTCTGCCGCTCGCACGGGCATAGCCGTCAGCTGCGTGAATAGCGCCCTGCTCATGTGCGGTCAGCACATTTTTCAGCGGTGCATCGTACAATGCGTCATACAGCGGAATTACGGCACCTCCGGGATAACCGAAGACTGTATCTACGCCCTGCTCCAAAAGGACCTTTACAATGGCTTCTGAGCCCTTCAGCTTCATCAGTCTATCCCCCTTACGCCATAGTAGCTACAGACTCAACTGCAACCTGCTTAGCCAGCAGCTTGGCAACCTGAGCAGCAGCCACATCTGCCAGCTGGATTTCCAGCTTCAGACGATTTTCTTCTGCATCCATGCGCAGGGAACGTACCTGAGCACCTTGCTTGGAAAGCACACGCAATACACGCGGCAATAAAGTTTCATCATTCTGACCAGTTACCAATACCTTTTCAAACATTTTAATTCCTCCTATCAAGAACACCTTAATTTTCTACTACGTCAATTATCTTTTGATGGACTTTTCAGGAGTAGTATTAAAAAAACGCCCCTGCATATATGCAGGGGCGTATAATACGCGGTACCACCCTAATTTATTACTTTCAGCACCAGTCCATCAACCGGCTCGGAAATAACGCATCCGTTGCGCATCAGTCTACTTGCAAAGCTTTCGCTGACGAGTTCATGGGTGATTTAATCAATAAGGCTTCGTACCGGTTTGCACCAGACACCGGCTCTCTAAAACTCTACGCTTATCTTTAGTCCCAATCATAACCTTTGGTTGTCAATTTGAAATTACTGATACTATACACCCATCTAAATCGTTTGTCAACACTTTTTTGTAAAATTTTACATTTTTCTTCTTTTAGTCACTGTACATGAACATTTTCAGCTTTTTGTCTATCGTATACAAACTAATCAAACGATTAAAAATTTCGCGCTACTTTTCAGTAGACAAAGTACACTAATATCCATTATGCAAAAACACGTTAAATACGCTGTTTTGTATCGTTTAAAACAAAAGACTTCCCAAAAATTTTTGGGAAGCCCTTGAATTTTAATTTCAGATATTCTTCAATTTTGCAGCTACACTCTCTTTGATTGCAGCAGCATATTCAGCATGATGCGCTTCCAGGAAAGCCTTCATGTCAGCAGCAACATTGCCTTCTTTCTTCGGATTCAGCGCCTTTCTGTAGCCAAGCACCAGTGCGCGGTCGGCAGCGTCTGCTGTCGGCTCACAGCCGCAGGCAGCACAAAGCTTGCCGAACAGGTCGGCATCCAGAGCTTTTACCAGCTCTATTGCGCTCAGCCAGAGGATATTGTTCATTTTGAAATGAACCTTGCCCTTCAGATATTTCATAGCAGCAGCAATATCGTTCATAGCGATGTCCGCATTTTTAAAGCTCAGGCGATAGCCGAAGGTGTCGGCAATCTCGCAGTGCAGCTGCAGGTTATCGTTTACCGCCTCTGCGTCCTTCAGCGGGTCGAGGCAGATAGAACTCAGCTTAATACCGTTACGCTGCAGCTCGTTGCCTATCAGATAATGCTCCTGAGGAGTCAGCACCTTACCCGGTTTGGACAGATCCAACTCAAAGTCAATATCCCACGGAGTATTTTTCAGATAAGAGTTGTAGATGAACTGGATATGCATAATTGCTTCGCCGTATTCCAGAACGATGCGATGCAGCTGATTTTCCGTAAAAGTAATCTTGCTGGTGCCAACCTTGAACTCAGCGTTCAGATAGGAAGCATGCACAGCAGCACGGAAGGTTTCGTTGAACTGCTCAAAGCGTTTATCAACAGCCTCGTCGGACAGCTTTTCAATGCCCAGGTCAATCTTATCGCTGCAGTCAAAGCCAATCATGCTGTAACCGTAAAGCAGAGCCTTCACAATTTCTTCTTCTGTTTTCAAGCCGGCAGCATTAGCGCCGTAGCCTTCCTTGTAGCCCTCTTCGAGCACACCCCAGGTTGCGGTATCCACAGCCTGTACAAAATAGCGCTGCAGTGCCTCGCTGTCCTCGGTAGTAAAGTCAACCAATACCGGTTTCAGCTGACGTTTACCGAACAGCTCCGCCACAACCGCATCTGCCTCTCCCAGCCAATCGCTGAAGCCGATGCTGGCACCTTTAGTGCCGCAGGCAGTCGGTGCGGTCCATTTAACATAGCGGCGCACCAGCGCAGCATTATTTGCATTCAGTGCCATAACAGAAACATGTACGTCCTTAACGTCTGCTTCCTTTTCAACATCCTTCCACAGTGCGCTCAGCGCAGCTTCACCCTTTGCAGCAAAAGCCAGGCGCTTGCCTTCCTCAGTATTTACCAGTGCCAGCCAGCTACCCTGTACATCACACAAAGAAGTTTCTATAACTTCACCTGCAGCCTCACGCAAAGCTGCCAATGCATCCATTTGCTTTAATGCCATAACCTAATCTTCCTCCATTTACTTACAATTAGTCATAATAATATTATGAACAAAAATCGTCTATTACGCAAGCAAAAACTTTGCAGATAGCAAAAAAACTTGCGTTTGTATACAAAATACCACCTCAGCAATAGGAAATTATCTTGTTTTCCTGGAAAATATATCCCCCTTTTCCGATATTTAGTGTAAGGTTATCAACAGTATCAACAGACTTATCCACAGTTTTTGTGCATAACTTTTAGTTATACAGAGTGTTATCCACCAGCCTCTGAGAAAAAAGTGGCTTGTTTACAAGGATTTTACACAATTATCAACATGTTATGCACAATCTGTGGATAACTTTAATAACAACTAGGAGGAGATTTCCACAACACTATATCTAGGGGTCCCGCTTCGTCCCGCTCACAAGCAAAACAGCCTTTTAAAACGTCAAAAACAGCGAACAAACTATTATTTGTCGCTGTTTCCGATGCAAAATTAAATTTTATTCTGCTTACCAGAGATTAAGCAGATGCTGCAAAAGCAGGCTCACAAACGTAATACCTGCCCAACAGCCAAGACCGAGTCCCAAAGGCTTGCTGCTTGTTGTCACAAGCTTGACGATATTCGTATTCAGACCTACCGCAGCCATCGCCATAACGATAAAGAACTTACTGAGCCATTTGAGCGGTGCAAAAACCTCTGCCGCTACGCCCATGCTTGTTGCCAACGTTGTAATAAGCGAAGCCAGCACGAAGTAAATTATGAAGCTCGGCACAATGCTCCTGATATTAACTTCATGATTCGCATCCTGTTCGCGCTTGCCTACGAGATAACCTAATACCAGCGTAATCGGAATAATTGCCAACGTACGCGTCAGTTTTACCGTTACCGCCTTATCCAGCGTTGCCGTGCCAAGACCGAACATAGCATCCCAGGTCGCTGCCGTTGCCGTAACCGAAGAAGTATCGTTAACAGCAGTACCGGCAAAAATACCGAAGGCTTCGCCGCTTGTCGTAGAAAATCCCAACACTGTACCCAACCACGGGAAAAGCAGCGCTGCCAGCACATTAAAGAAAAAGATAACACTGATAGCCTGCGCCACCTCCTCATCGTCCGCCTTGATGACAGGCGCTGTCGCTGCCACCGCACTGCCACCGCAGATAGACGAGCCTACACCGATAAGTGTGGAAATCCTGCCAGGAATGTTCATCACCTTATGCAATACATAGGCCACGATAAGCGAAGTTGCAATCGTGCAGACGATAATCGGCAGTGACTGCTTACCGGTTGCCAGCACTACGGAAATATTCAGACCGAAGCCAAGCAGGATTACTGCGTATTGCAGCACCTTTTTGGATACAAAGCCTACACCGCTTTTAAACGCAGCCTGTACGGGCCACACAAGCGCCACCAGCATACCTAAAAGAATTGCAAAGACCGGTGCGCCGACAACAGGCACCAGCTTGCCTAAAAACCAGCACGGCACTGCCAAAACAGCACATAAGATAATCCCGCGCCACTTATCTGAGAAAAAGCTCACTATAACACCTCCATAAAAAACAAATATAATTATAGCATAAGCAGCATATATTTTTCAAAAATGGAGGATAGGCAGTTCTGCTATGGAAACAGATTTATTCCCGAAGAATTATTAAAATTTTTGTAACAACAAGCGTTTTTGTGGTAAAATATAAATAATTAAATATTGTTGTCGTTCTCTTAGGAGTATTGTAGTACCAACTGCAATACTCCTTTTTTATTAAAAACTAAACTGTTTGCATTATGATAGCATACATGCTATCATATATGTGTGAGCAGTAATAAAATGACAGGAGTGCACTAATATGTATACTATTGAATTTTATGAAGACTCACGAGGAAATTCTTCTGTATGGCAATTTCTGGAAACCTTACGCATCAAGGCACTTACCAATAAAGATGCACGCATTCAATACAAGCAAATATGCTTATACTTAAACTTATTGGAAGAGAAAGGTACTTATTTACCAGAAACTATTACAAAATATATTGCTGACGGAATTTGGGAATTACGTCCTGGAAACAATCGTATTCTTTATTTTTCCTACACAAATGACCGCTTTGTTTTGCTGCATCACTTCAGAAAAAAGACTCAAAAACTTCCAAGGAAAGAGTTTGAGCAAGCTATAAATAACCGTAGACAATATTTAAAACGTCAGGAGGTCCAAAAATGAGAACTTGGCAAGATTACAAAGAGTATGTAAAAAACATTGACGAAAATAATAATTTACTGATGGAAGAAATAGACGAGTTGACTGCAATTGTCAGTGCAATGATTGAAAAACGCAACGCCCTTGGTATAAGTCAAAGAGAATTAGCACAGCTTTGCGGACTTCCGCAATCATCCATTGCGCGTATTGAATCAGGAAAAACTACCCCAAAACTGGATACGCTCCTAAAAATTATGCATCCACTCGGATTAAAAATAAAACTTGTATCCATATAACGCCAAAAACTCCTGCTGACGGGCCTCTAGCCTGCCTGCAGGAGTTTATTTTTATCTTCTTATCTGTGACCAGATGAACAACGCCAGTCCCGCCCAAATGCAGCCAAAGGCTGTAGCAGTAGTACCGGTAAACGGTTCACCGTAAATCAGCACGCCAATCATCAGCGATATCGACGGCGAAATATATTGCAAAAACCCAACAATATTCAAAGGCAGCTTACGCGCGCAGGCCGTAAACAGCAGCATCGGTGTCGCCGTAACAGCGCCCGCACCTGCCAAGAGCAGCAGCGTACTCATATCGCAGCTTTGATAAACAGTACCTTCGTTGATGCTAAGATAATATAAGTAGCCTGCAGCCAAGGGCGAAATCAATAGTGTTTCCAACAGAATACTCGTCATCGGTTGGGCAACAATAATTTTTTTCAGCAAACCATAGAAGGCAAAGGTCAATGGCAGTGTCAAGGCTACCCAAGGCAGGCCGCCGTTATGGACAATAATCACCCCAATGCCGACAGCAGCACAGCTAACAGCTGCAATCTGCAGCTTAGCAAGGCGCTCACGCAGAAACACTACACCAAAGAGTACATTCATCAGCGGGCTGATATAATAGCCCATGCTTGTTTCTACAATGCGTCCGGCTTCTACCGCCCAGATAAAAATACCCCAGTTGAAGCTGATCATAATTGCTGCCAGCACCATGCAGCAGGCCGTCTTTTTCGTGCTGAAAATAACCTTGGTTTCCTGCATGAAGATGTTCAACTTGCCTGTTGCCAATAACAAGAGAAAAACGAAAACGGCCGACCATAAAAAACGGCTCGCCAAAATTTCCATCGCCTCAACATGCTGCAGCAGCTTCCAGTATATCGGCAGCACGCCCCATAAAAGATAGGCACCAAGACCATAAAAAATACCAAGTCTATAGTTATTATCCATAAGAAAATACCCCTCTGTAAAAAATTATTATATGATTTACCTAAGATAAACGAAAAGTTCCGAGGACCATTTTTCAGCATATGTTATTTTATTTTTGTAATTTTTTCGGTATCGGAATCCAAATAGCTGTAATCGCCGCTACAATCGGCAGCCATACCAAAAGCTGCATAACCATCGGCAAGCCAAACTTATCGGCCAGCACACCGAGAATCGTTACACCAAAACCGCCTAAGCCAACGCTGAAGCCGATTGTCAGGCCGGATGCCATGCCAACATTATTCGGCATCATGCATTGTGCAATAATAATGGTCGTCGCAAAGGAACCGATGATGCAAAAGCCTGCGATAACAACAGAAGCCATAGCAAAAAGCTTAGTTGTAGCAATCGTAATACAGTAAATCGCCGGAATACTCAGCGTAATAGAGCCTAAAAGAATTTTGCGTGCTCCCAGCCTGTCACTCAAAATTGAACCGACATAGGTACCTGCCACACCGCCTAAGAGGAAGCCGGACACCAGACTGCTGGAGAAAACTGCCTCAAAACCGCGGAACTTCATAAAATATAAAGGCAAATATGTTGAAATACCGCTGTGAATAGAAGAACGCATAAAGATATAGAACAAAATCAGGAAAAGCGCAAAATACGACATTTTTTCATTTGTACCGTCAGCAGCCTTCTTAGCCTGCTGTACCTCATGCTCCTTATTAACACGGATATAATCCGGCATCGCCTTAGCCATCAGCAAGAAAACCAGCAAGCCGGGGACAGCAAAATACATGGTGTTATGAATGCCGCCGGACAAGCCTAAAAGAAAGGTCATAAAGATGGAGCCTACTGCCATACCGGCATTGCCGCCGATAGAAAACAAGCCCATATTTTTCGTGCGGTTCGTATCATCACTCAAAAAATTTACTGTTTTAGAAGCCTGCGGATGGTATGTTGCGCTCGCCAGGCTGATAAAAATAACCGTGCATAAAAGCAGCGTGTAGCTGGAAACCCAGCCTACAAAGGCAAAGCCTGCGCCAGCCAGCGCCGCGCAAAGCGGCAGAAAGCGTGGCAGCGAGCGCCTGTCGGTAAGATAGCCGAAGGCCGGCTGAATAACAGATGACATAATATTTTGCAGCAGCACAATCGCCGCCAACTGTGAATAGCTCAAGGAAAACAGCTCCTTCAGCTGCGGTAAAACGATAGGCAGCGCACCCGCCTGCATATCGGTAACAAGATGTCCCAATGCCAATGCGACAACAGGATAATACATTTTATTCATATAAAAACTCCTTTATAACGCTGTGCCCTTTGTCGGTACAGTTAATTTACTCATATCTGCCTTTTCTATCTCTAACAAACGCACCTTGCGCCACATACCGCCGCCATAGCCGGTAAGGCTGCCATCAGCGCCGATAACGCGATGACACGGAATAATAATGCACAACGGATTACGCCCTACTGCACCGCCTACAGCCTGCGCCGACATACGTGCAAGACCACGCTGCGCTGCAATTTCGCGCGCAATATCGCCGTAAGTTACTAAACGGCCATAAGGGATATTTTGCAATATCTTCCAGACTCTTTCCTGAAAATCACTGCCGGTAAATTGCAAAGGTACATTTACCTTAGGTTCGCAGCCTGCGAAATATTCAGCCAGCCAATTTTCGGCAATTGCAAAGACAGGCAGCTCCGCATTTTGCGCATCTTGAATATCTTTATCGCCATAATGCTTATCGTCTGCAAACCATAGACCGGTTAAACTTTCACCATCGCTGCGTAAAGTTATTTCGCCTAAAGGCGAGGAAATCTTTTTATAGTACAACATATTCAACCTCATTTATTTTGCGTGGTAGCGCTAAGGGGAATCGAACCCTTATAATTTAACGTTTTTTCGCAGGCGCATAATCCTTCATCCCCTCTATCGCACCGCCGGCAATCGCCCAAAGGTAAATGGCTGCCGTGCTGCCGTAGGGGCTGTAACGTTTTTGATATTTATTAAACAGCTCGCGGGTTATTTTACGGTGATGGTACAGCATCCGCAAGCCTCGCTGAATTGCCAGATCATCATAGCTCAAAATATCCGGCCGCTGCAGGCAAAACAGCAATATCATTTCTGCCGTCCATTTTCCGATACCCTTAAGGCTGCTCAGAGCTGTAATCGCCTCTGCATCACTCATCTGCTCCACGGCCTGCAAATCAAAATCACCGCTAACTATTTTATCAGCAAAATCCCTGATGTATTCCGCCTTACGCAAGCTCATGCCCAAGGCCTGCAGCTCCTGTGCCGACGCAGCATGCACTGCCGCAAGTGTAACATCTTTCAGCCTTGCCTCCAAGCGCGCCCAGACCGTTGCCTGCGCCTTGGATGATATCTGCTGACCGACAATATGACGTACAACAGCAGCAAAAAGATTAGCATCCAGCTTGCGTTCGATATGGCCGATTTGCTCTATTGCCAAGGCCAGCTTCTTATCCTTGCGCTTAAGATAATTTATTTCCGTTTCGCCGTATTGAAAGTACATCATATCACCTGCCCATATGCTTTGCTTTTAATATTATAGCGCCTTGCAGGAAAAAATAATAGCATTTAACCATGCAAAATTGTACTCAGATATGCAAAATCCGGATAGCCATGACAGCTATCCGGTAAATTATAATTCTTTGATGATTGCCTGCAAAACTTCCACAGTCTTTTCTAATGGTAAGGCCATATTTTCATCCATCACCATTTCCGGCAGCAACGGTACATGCACAAAGCCTACTTTAGTATCCGTACCATTGAAGGCATGCAGAGCAAGATAAAAAATATCGTTGCAGACAAAACCGCCTGAGCTCAGCGCCAGATCAACAGGATAATGCTTGGCACGTAAAGAACGTACCATATTATGCACAGGAATGGTAGCAAAATAGGCATCAGGAGCGCCCTCCCGGATTGACACGCCCCAAGGACGATGACCAAGGTTATCTTCTAAAAAAGCATCCCTTATATTTAAAGCCGCCAGATTTAATTGTAATCTGGTGCTGCCGCTGTTCATACCGCATAATAAAATAACGTCAGGCTTTACCCTGCCGGCTTCCTCCAGCAAAATTTTTGCTTCTAAATCGAAAATATTAGGCAACATCAGCTTATACAGCTGATAATCGCCAACAATATCCGGCAAAGCCTTCACTGCCTTCCAGGAAGGATTGACGATATAGTGAGCGAAGGGGTCAAAGCCGGTGATAAGTAAAGATTTCATGCATATGCTCCTGAAAATAAGATAGGTATATTATAGAACAAGTGGCAAGGTGGTGCAAGTACAACATATAATGTCGCTTTACTCCTTCTTCTGTTTTGCAATATTTGTTCTTCGGACTCTAGTAAATTGAGCGAGGGGTAATATCGTGCAAGGAATGGCAATTTTAGCAAATGAGTGTCAGGAATCATCGAAGTGTCGCATTGTCTGAGCGCTAAGCTATCTACTATAGTAAAATCTCCTTGCATAGCGCGAGTTTTGCGCCACTTCGTCTTGATTCCACACGAAATTTGCGTTAAGAAATTGCTGCTGACCGAAATGATATACCTCTCGCGAATAGAGAAAGTACTGTAAAAAGCCTGACACATGCTTGCGCGTCGTTTCACTCATTCAAGCATGGCTATCTATCCCTCCAAAAATACTCCCTATTCGGTCGTATTTTCGGAGAAAGCTCCAGCTTTTCGATTTCTCACGTCGCAAAGCTCGTGACAAATCGGGTGTCGCTTCTCCCAGGTTCCCTGGTCGGTAAATAGTTTATCCGTTACAGAAAAATAAAACTCCGTATCTTAAGATACGGAGTTTTATTTTTCTAACCGGCAGCTATCTATCCTCCCAGGCCGCTTCCAGCCAAGTACTTTCGACGTATAAGGGCTTAACTACTGTGTTCGGGATGGGAACAGGTGGATCCCCTTAGCCATCACCACCGGATTATTTATTTTTGAGGTTGTACCCTCAAAACTTCAACAGAAGAATTTCTTTAACTTCAGGCTTACTTCTTAAGTCAAGCCCTCGACATATTAGTATCGGTCCGCTGAATACATTACTGTACTTACACTCCCGACCTATCAACCTCGTCTTCTCCAAGGTGTCTTACTAGATTACTCTATGAGAGATCTCATCTTAAGGCTGGTTTCACGCTTAGATGCTTTCAGCGTTTATCCTTTCCGAACGTAGCTACCCAACTATACCTCTGGCGAGATAATTGGTACACCATTGGTTCGTCCACTCCGGTCCTCTCGTACTAGGAGCAGCCCCCTTCAAATCTCTTGCGCCCGCGATGGATAGGGACCGAACTGTCTCACGACGTTCTGAACCCAGCTCACGTACCACTTTAATGGGCGAACAGCCCAACCCTTGGGACCGACTTCAGCCCCAGGATGTGATGAGCCGACATCGAGGTGCCAAACCTCCCCGTCGATATGGACTCTTGGGAGAGATTAGCCTGTTATCCCCAGGGTAGCTTTTATCCGTTGAGCGATGGCCCTTCCACTTGGATGCCACCGGATCACTAAGCCCTACTTTCGTACCTGATCGCCGTGTTTGGCTCTCAGTCAAGCTCCCTTCTGCCTTTACACTCTTCGCGCGATTTCCGGCCGCGCTGAGGGAACCTTTGGGCGCCTCCGTTACTCTTTGGGAGGCGACCGCCCCAGTCAAACTGCCCGCCTGACACTGTCCCGAGTTTCGTTACTCCTACGGTTAGAATTCCGATACATCAAGGGTGGTATCCCAACGGCGGCTCCACGAAGACTAGCGTCCTCGCTTCCATGCCTCCCACCTATCCTGTACGTGATGTATCAGAACCCAATGTCAGGTTACAGTAAAGCTCCATGGGGTCTTTCTGTCCAGTCGCGGGTAACCTGCATCTTCACAGGTACTTCAATTTCACCGGGTCCCTCGTTGAGACAGTGCCCAAATCGTTACACCTTTCGTGCGGGTCGGAACTTACCCGACAAGGAATTTCGCTACCTTAGGACCGTTATAGTTACGGCCGCCGTTCACCGGGGCTTCGGTCGAATGCTTTGGATTGCTCCGGACATCCTTCCTTAACCTTCCGGCACTGGGCAGGTGTCAGCACCTATACGTCAGATTTCTCTTTAGCAGGCACCTGTGTTTGTGGTAAACAGTCGCTTGGGCCTCTTCTCTGCGACCGCCTTATGCTCCATCTGTACAGACTTCACAACAGCGGCTACCCTTATCCCGAAGTTACGGGTACATTTTGCCGAGTTCCTTAACGAGGGTTCTCCCGCGCACCTTAGGATTCTCTCCCCGCATACCTGTGTCGGTTTACGGTACGGGCGGTAATTCTCTAACTAGAAGCTTTTCTCGACAGTGTGGGGTCAGCAGCTTCAGTTCCGTTTCCGGAACCTCCACATCACGCCTCAGACTCACAGGTTGCGGATTTGCCTGCAACCCATCCTACACGCTTGTACAGGAACAACCAATCTCCTGCCTGCCTGCCCTCCTGTGTCACTCCATCGCTCAAACAATCATTACCGGTACTGGAATATCTGCCAGTTGTCCATCTCCTACGCTCTATGCCTCGGATTAGGTCCCGACTTACCCTGGGACGACGATCGTTGCCCAGGAATCCTTATGCTTTCGGTGGAATGGATTCTCACCATTCTTTTCGCTACTCATACCAACATTCTCACTTCTGTGAAGTCCACCGTTCCTTACAGAACGACTTCAGCCCTCACAGAACGCTCCCCTACCCCACGACTTACGTCGTAGCCACAGCTTCGGTTTCGTACTTTAGCCCCGGTAATCTTCGGCGCAGGGTCTCTCGACCAGTGAGCTATTACGCACTCTTTAAATGGTGGCTGCTTCTAAGCCAACATCCTGGTTGTTTTAGAGACCCCACATCCTTTTCCACTTAGTACGACATTAGGGACCTTAGCTGGTGGTCTGGGCTGTTTCCCTTTTGACCACGGATCTTATCACTCGTAGTCTGACTCCCAAGCTCTACAGTATAACCATTCGGAGTTTGACAGGGTTCGGTAACCTTTATGGCCCCTAGCCCGATCAGTGCTCTACCGCCTATACTTACTACTTGAGGCTAGCCCTAAAGCTATTTCGGGGAGAACCAGCTATCTCCGCGTTCGATTGGAATTTCACCTCTACCCACATCTCATCCTAAAGCTTTTCAACGCTCACAGGTTCGGTCCTCCACGCAATTTTACCTGCGCTTCAACCTGGACATGGGTAGATCACTGCGGTTTCGGGTCTACGTACACTAACTATCCGCCCTCTTAAGACTCGCTTTCGCTTCGGCTCCGTGTCTTCCACTTAACCTCGCTAGTGCACGTAACTCGTTGGTTCATTCTTCAATAGGCACGCCGTCGCTTTCGCTCCGACTGCTTGTAGACATACGGTTTCAGGTTCTCTTTCACTCCCCTCCCGGGGTTCTTTTCACCTTTCCCTCACGGTACTATGCGCTATCGGTCGCCATTCAGTGTTTAGGGTTGGAGGGTGGTCCCCCCGGCTTCCCACAAGATTCCTCGTGCCTCGTGGTACTCTGGATACTGCTCATCTCTTTGGTCTTTAACCTACGTGGCTTTTACACTGTGTTGCCTACCTTTCCAGGTAGTTCGGATAAACCATTAAGACTAAATGCAGTCCTCAACCCCGAAGAGCCGTAGCTCCTCGGTTTGCCCTCTGCCCTCTTCGCTCGCCGCTACTGTGGGCATCTCGTTTGATTTCTCTTCCTCCGGGTACTTAGATGTTTCAGTTCCCCGGGTTCCCTTCCTTTCGGATACCTGCCCATGACGACAGGTGGGTTTCCCCATTCGGACATCTACGGATCAATACTTGCTTGCAGTTCCCCGTAGCTTTTCACAGCTTACCGCGTCCTTCATCGGCTGATGGCGCCTAGGCATCCGCCGTATGCCCTTAGTAGCTTGACTTTTCAGCTTACTAAGAACTTTGCGTTCCTAGATCTCGTTAACTCATTCTCTTTGCTTTCGCATTGATTAGAGGTGCCTTGTCATCTCATCAATAACAAGGACTTTTTATTCTTCTGTTTGAAGTTTTCAAGGTACAATAGAAGGTTTTTTGAACCTTCAAAACTAAACATCAACCTAAGCGAATGTGCGTCGACTTGTCGTACGAACAAGTTTCCTCGTTCATGTACTCCATAGAAAGGAGGTGATCCAGCCGCACCTTCCGATACGGCTACCTTGTTACGACTTCACCCCAATCATCGGCCCCACCTTAGACGGCTGGCTCCTTACGGTTACCCCACCGGCTTCGGGTGTTACCAACTTTCGTGGTGTGACGGGCGGTGTGTACAAGGCCCGGGAACGTATTCACCGCAGTATGCTGACCTGCGATTACTAGCGATTCCGACTTCATGCAGGCGAGTTGCAGCCTGCAATCCGAACTGAGATCGGGTTTCTGGGGTTTGCTCTGCCTCACGGCTTCGCTTCCCTCTGTTGCCGACCATTGTAGTACGTGTGTAGCCCAAGACATAAGGGGCATGATGACTTGACGTCATCCCCGCCTTCCTCCAAGTTGTCCTTGGCAGTCTCCTATGAGTCCCCGGCATTACCCGCTGGTAACATAGGATAGGGGTTGCGCTCGTTGCGGGACTTAACCCAACATCTCACGACACGAGCTGACGACAGCCATGCACCACCTGTTTTCATGTCCCCGAAGGGAAAGCTTCATCTCTGAAGCGGTCATTCAATGTCAAGCCTTGGTAAGGTTCTTCGCGTTGCGTCGAATTAAACCACATACTCCACCGCTTGTGCGGGCCCCCGTCAATTCCTTTGAGTTTCATCCTTGCGGACGTACTCCCCAGGCGGGGTACTTATTGCGTTAACTCCGGCACAGAAGGGGTCGATACCTCCTACACCTAGTACCCATCGTTTACGGCCAGGACTACCGGGGTATCTAATCCCGTTCGCTACCCTGGCTTTCGCATCTCAGCGTCAGACACAGTCCAGAAAGGCGCCTTCGCCACTGGTGTTCCTCCCAATATCTACGCATTTCACCGCTACACTGGGAATTCCCCTTTCCTCTCCTGCACTCAAGTCTTCCAGTATCCAGAGCCATACGGGGTTGAGCCCCGCATTTTCACTCCAGACTTAAAAAACCGCCTACATGCTCTTTACGCCCAATAATTCCGGACAACGCTCGCCACCTACGTATTACCGCGGCTGCTGGCACGTAGTTAGCCGTGGCTTATTCGTTTACTACCGTCATTACAAGTCATTATTCACAACCTGCACATTCGTCATAAACAAAAGAGCTTTACGGAACGAATTCCTTCATCACTCACGCGGCATTGCTCCGTCAGGCTTTCGCCCATTGCGGAAGATTCCCCACTGCTGCCTCCCGTAGGAGTCTGGGCCGTGTCTCAGTCCCAATGTGGCCGTTCATCCTCTCAGACCGGCTACTGATCATCGCCTTGGTAGGCCGTTACCCCACCAACTAGCTAATCAGACGCAGGCCCATCCTCTAGCGATAGCTTATAAATAGAGGCCATCTTTCACAGCATCCTCATGCGAGATTGCTGTCACATTCGGTATTAGCACCCCTTTCGGGATGTTGTCCCCATCTAGAGGGCAGGTTGCCCACGCGTTACTCACCCGTTCGCCACTAAGATTACCGAAGTAATCTCCGTTCGACTTGCATGTGTTAGGCATGCCGCCAGCGTTCGTCCTGAGCCAGGATCAAACTCTCCAATAAAGTTTATTGAAGAACTAATCTAGCTCTTATTATTTAAAAAAGAAGTTATTTGACTTGGTCTTGCGCTTTCGCGCTCGACCCGCACATTCGCTTTTTCTAGGTTTATGTTCAGTTTTCAAGGTTCACTCTGTTGCGTTTGTTCGCAACTTTGTTGTTTGTGTTTGTCGCTGTATCCCGGCGACTTGTATATAATACCACGTGGGCAAGGTAATGTCAACACCTTTTTTATAACTTTTTTAAGATTTTTTAGTGAAACACTTGGCATAGTGGGCAAATAAAGTATCATGTATACACGCTTTGAGGCCTCTGAAAAACTTCATAAATTTCTTTGAAAATCTACGAAAAATCCCCAAAAATACCTTGCAAAACGTCATTTTCCGGCAAAAATTTCTATAATCTTTTTTCGAAATTTCCTATCACCGATACATTTTCGTATTCAATAATAAAGATATTCGGATCACATTCTTCCAGCAAATGACGTAATTTCATCGACTCAACCTTCGAAACTACTGTTAAAAGCACATTGGTATCCTCACCGCTATAGGCACCTATGCCCTTAATTTTAGTTACACCGCGATGCACAGCAGCAAAAATAACCTCTTCTACCAAATCTATTTTAGTGATTACAATCATCGTTACCGTAATACTTGGCAAATATGCCTTATCCAGAACAACGGAAGTAATTACGGCAAAGAAGATAGAGTAGACTGCTGCAGCAACATCATATAATAGAATACAGCTGCCAAAGACAAAGATATTAATAATATTGAAGACCTTGCCTACACTCATATTATGATACCGGTGCATCAGCAGCAGTCCCAGAATGCCCTCACCGCCGCCGCTGCCCTTGCTCATCAGCGTCATGCCGCAGCCAAGACCGCACAGAATACCGCCTGCCAGACAAGCCGTAATCGTATCAGGCAGATAATTATATTCCGCAACAGGCACAAGACTCAGCAATACGCTGTAGCTTGTGATGCAGACAGCAGATTTTACTAAAAAATCCTTGCCAAACTTGCGTATAGCCAGCAGCATCAGGGGTATATTCAGGAGAAAATAGATAATGCCGATATAGTTATCGGTAACAAAGCTCAGTCCCAGAACGTTTCTCATAAAATATCCCAGCAGCTGTGCTATACCTAAAAATCCTCCGTTATACAGATTGCAGGGCAATATGAACATATTAAAGCCTATAGAATATACTAGCGAGCCTCCTATAATCAGGCACAGGGACTTCAGGGAAAGAAATTGTTTCAGATAGGTAACAGCCTTCATGCTACAGCCTCCTTTGCCGACTGACGGGGAAGGGGGTTGATTAATAACTACTATTATAATAACCTAAAATCTTCTCTTTGCGTATTAACAAAGTAAATAAAGCACTTTTTCCATAACAAAATAAGTAAAATGCTAAAGTCTTTACAATTTTTTCTGCTTATTTTTTGCAAATCAGGCAAAATCGTCATAATTTCGCCATATACTGCCTTTATAATAAAAGCAACAAAGGTAAACAACCACTTTAAGAAAGAAGGTGCCAATATGATGACAACATTAACCAAGTATATGAAGAAAACCACAGCAATTGCTATGGCTGCCATGGTGCTTTCTCTGCCGCTGGCAAGCGTAGCATCCGCTCACGAAAGGCACGATGCTCCGCCACCGCGTCATTCCGACCGCTATGACAGACACGACCGCTACGACAAGCATGATCGTTACGACAAACGCGACCGCTATGACAAGCATGACCGTTACGACAGACATGACCGCTATAACAAGCGTCATAAGAACGACGATTACGTAACGAAAAAGGACAGCAACAAAAAAGCTACCACCAGCTTCATCATCGGTGCTGTACTCGGTGCGGTAATTGCCAAAAACACCTAAATTAACATACTCCTTTCATACTCATTACTCATACAAAAAAGAGCTGCAGTTTTACACTACGCAGGGTAGTGCAACTGCAGCTCTTTCAATTTTTACTATATTATATGTAACAGAAGAATCCTCAGCTGATTACATATCACGGCTGGCGATAATATCTACACCAAGGCCGAGAATATCCTTAACTACAACGTCACCGGTTTTAATCGGAGCGGTAACCTTTACGCTACGCAGGAAGCGTGCGCAGTCCAGGATGCGTTCCTTCGGCAGTACGTTAGCGGATACTACGGGCAGCAAAGGTAGCATACCGCCTTCTACAGCAACGGTAGAGGTCAGCATACGCTTCGGAGCAGTAACTTCATCGTTAGCATATTTAGCGCCACGCGGGCAGGTGTTGCCGGTAACATTGGTAACTGCGCCATTTTCAATGGTAACAGTCATCTCGCAGCCCATAGGGCACATAATGCAGTTCATAACACGAGTTTCAACAGCCATTTTATACCCTCCTTACAGCACCAGACCTACGGTAACTTCGTCACCGATCTGGGCAAATTTTGCAGCCGGAATTTCTACGGCAATCATTTCACTGGGCTTTGCTACGGGCAGAGGACGGCTCAGCAGAACATTGTCGCCGCTCTTAACCTCCAGCTTAACTTTGCGGTGCGGTGCAGCAACACGCATGAACAGCTTAACCTTTTCGTCTGCAGGAATTTCAGCAGGCATGGTCAGCTTCTGCGGTACGCAGGTACGTACGCCGTCAATAGCCTTTACGGTTACAGTACGGTTTTCGGTTGCCATTTTCTCCTGAGCCTTCAGTGCAGCATATTTGCCTGCGATTTCAGCTTCTTCGGATACAAAGTCAACCAGGTCATGTACGTGTACTACGTTACCGGCAGCAAAGAAACCGTCTAAGCTGGTTTCACGATGCTGGTCAACAACCGGACCGTTGGTCAGCGGGTTCATTTCCAGATCAAGGCCGCGGGACAGCTCGTTCTCAGGAATCAGACCTACAGACAGCAGTACGGTATCGCACTCGATATCAAATTCGGTACCCGGAATCGGAGTCATGCGCTCGTCAACCTTAGCAACGGTGATACCGGTTACGCGCTCCTCACCATGAATAGCAACGATGGTGTGGGAGAGGTACAGAGGAATATCATAGTCGTTCAGACATTGAACGATATTACGGGTAAGACCATTGGAGAAGGGGCAGATTTCCAGGCAAGCCTGAACCTTGCAGCCTTCCAGGCTCATACGGCGGGCCATAATCAGGCCGATGTCGCCGCTGCCGAGGATAACGATTTTGTGACCCGGCAGATAGCCTTCCATATTAACCATACGTTGAGCAGCGCCGGCAGTGAAAATGCCTGCGGGACGCTCGCCCGGAATACGGATAGCGCCACGGGTACGCTCACGGCAGCCCATGGTCAGGATAACTGTTTTGCCTTCCAGCTTCAGTAAGCCTTTTTCCGGATTAACGGCAATAACGGTTTTATTGTTTTGTACATCTAATACCATGGTATCAACCAGGGTTTCGATTTCAGGTTTATCAGCAACGAGCTCGATGCAGCGATGTGCATAGCCGGGGCCGGTCAGCTCTTCCTTGAAGTGATGCAGACCGAAGCCATTGTGAATGCACTGTTGCAGGATACCGCCGAGTTCGCGGTCACGCTCGATAACAACGATTTTTTTAGCACCATTCTGCCATGCGCTGTAAGCAGCAGACAGACCGGCAGGGCCACCGCCAACAATAATTACATCATATAATTGGTTCATTATTATTCCTCCCCGCCATCTGCAGAATATTTTTCGTAGAACATATTGGAATCAGTACGTTCTTTTAATACTTCGGGAACAGAAATGTTCAGCTCGCGTGCCAGAATCTGGGTAACACGCGGACCACAGAAGCCACCCTGACAACGGCCCATGCCTGCACGGGTACGGCGTTTTACACCGTCAACAGTGCGTGCACCTACAGGAGAGTTGATTGCTTCTACAATTTCGCCCTCGGTAACGGTTTCGCAACGGCAGATTACGCGGCCGTACAGATTGTCTTCGGCAATCTTGGCAGCCTTTTCATCAGCAGTCATATAGTTGAATGCTTTATGCTTCGGCAGAGCAGCCTTGAAGTCAGCCTTCTTGGCAGCGCCGCTTACGCGAGCAATTTCGTTGGCAATCAGCTCGCCAACTGCAGGAGCTGCGGTCAGACCGGGAGATTGCATGCCGGCAGCATTGTACAGACCTTCAACCTTTTCGGAAGGACCGAGTACGAAGTCACCAGTGCTGGAAACAGCACGCAGGCCGGCAAATTCGGTAATAGCTGCGCCCATCGGCAGGTTTGGAATCAGCTTCTTGGCAGAAGCAATGATTTCATTCATGCCGTTGGTGGTAACAGCCTTATCCTCTTTGGAATCCTGCTCATTAGCGTTAGGACCGATGAAGGTGTTGCCGTGGGTAGTGGTGCAAACCAGAATACCTTTGGATTTTTTGGTCGGGGTGGGGAATACCACGCCGTAAACCAGGCTGCTGCAAGCAGTCTTATCAAACAGAATATATTCGCCCTTACGCGGAGTGATGGTGAAGGTATCATCACCGGCCAACTTAGCGATTTCGTCAGCATAAACACCGGCAGCATTAACTACATATTTAGCAGCAATAGTGCCTTTATTGGTTTCTACACCGGTAATTTTGCCGTCTTCCTTAACGAAGCCCAGTACCTTGCAGTCGCGGATAACTTCTGCACCGTTTTGTACAGCGCATTGAGCGAAAGCAATAGCAGCACCGAACGGCCAGCATACGCCGGCACTCGGAGCCCACAGAGCACCCTTGACAGTGGTCAGGTTAGGCTCCTGCTCAAGAACTTCTTCTTTAGACAGGATTTGCAGGCCTTCAACGCCGTTCTTTTTACCGCGTTGCAGCAGCTCCTGCAGAGTCTGCATTTCCTCGTCGGTGGTTGCAGCAACCAGGGAACCGGTCCATTTAATATCCAGGTCCAGTTCGTTTTGCAGCTCGTGGTACAAAGCGTTGCCACGAACATTGGTAATAGCTTTGAGGCTGCCGGTAGGAGCGTCAAAGCCAGCATGAAGAATTGCACTGTTAGCTTTAGTAGTGCCGATAGCGATGTCCGGCTCTTTTTCCAGCAGAACGCATTTCAGGTCATACTTGGAAAGCTCGCGCAATACAGCAGTACCTACAATGCCGCCACCAATAACGACTACATCAGCAGATTTTACAAATTCCATTCCGTCACTTCCTTGCTGAATTTTCTCATAAAAACACATCTAAA
Source organism: Phascolarctobacterium sp. Marseille-Q4147 (assembly GCF_017968825.1). NCBI lineage: Bacteria > Bacillati > Bacillota > Negativicutes > Acidaminococcales > Acidaminococcaceae > Phascolarctobacterium > Phascolarctobacterium sp. Marseille-Q4147. The sequence continues at coordinate 913,902 of NZ_CP072874.1, forward strand.
TTTTATCACAAATCTGCAAAAAATAGAAGAGGGAAGCGAAAATAAAAAGTCCATAGTGGGACAATTCCAGCCCCATCACATTCTATTTATCCGTTTTCTTCATTCTATCCTAACTCCTTCACGTAAAATATTTTGATAGAACTCAGTATTTTTCTCAACTTCACGTAATTCAAAAGCATCTACTTTTTTCCTGTTAGCTCTCTCAGTTCTTCTCCAAAAGCAAGAACATCAAGTGCGCTAAAAGACTTACCACCAACAATAATTATATCTATCTCAGATTCTTCAGTGGCTTCACCACGAGCATAGGAACCAAAAAGAATTGTATATTCTGCTTTATATTTTTTACTAACTTGCTGACCAATGCCTTAATCTCATCGAGCGTCAACATATTATCGTCTTTATATAATGCAGGAATTTTATATTCTTCAATTGCCTTTTGAACCAGCAAATTGAACGCCTCGGTCATAGACAACCCCATATCTGCACAAAATAACTTAAACTGTCTTTTTAATTCTAGCTTCATACATATATTGACACTTGCATTAGTTTCTTCTCTTAAATATAATTATTTTTATCATGTAATAAACACTATAGCAAATTCATGTTTAGCTACTCCAGCTTGTTGCAAATATCTTTTATGCAATCTAATAATAGTTCCATATGAAAATGTTTTAATTTGCTATCAATTGTATCCATTTGTTGCCCCATCATATCTCTCCATTCTTTAAACATATATATATCACCATGACGTATATCCTTTATATTCTTGACGTCCAGATAATTATGCCGTAATATTCCATGTATTACTCGTAGGTCATTGTTCGGTACTTCCATAACTCGTTTTACTACAATTTCAACTGGTATATAGCTCAATAAACTTCTTCCTTCTTCTACTGGACTTCCAATTTCCATCAACTTCCTCATTAATGCGGGAATGTCATATCTACTATCAAAATCTTCTATATACTTTCTCCTACTGTTGATAGTCCGCATGTCTTTCAATCTTTTATAAAGCTGGCTATTGAATTCATTCGCTTCTATATTTGAACTACCAAAATAATACCAATTGCTTTCACTGAATTCGTTAGATCTTTTTTCAGTACTTGCCAAAATAATTTCTTTCAATCTATCTGTTGAAATCTGTTTTCCATCACTAAATAAGTCTACTAGTATAAACAAATTACTTAATATGCGCGGATATACACCAAGGCAATATTTGTTCTTTTCTATATCATCTAACACTGCTAACAATTTTCGAACAGCACATTCATCATCCTCAATGTAAAAGATATTATTTACTTTATTCGCGATATCCTGAGTATCATTTACCTTTTCCTCAATATATCTATCTATATCTTCTATTAATAATTTATAATCTAACAAATAACTATATATATACTTATTAACAAACCGGCTTACCCTAACATAATTGGTCATATCAAAATTTTTAACATCATCATTTAAGCCCTCACTTGAAAAATAACAGGCTATAGTATCTTTATTTTTTAAAATATCTAAGATGTTTTTTCCTAAGTCTTTGTAACTAAGCGACGCTGTTACAACATTTAACATTATAATAGAAGCATACTCGTCAAAATAAGTCATGTCTTTTTTATTTGTTTTGAAAACGCTTTCTATTTCTTCACGAAGTTCTTTGAATCTTTTAAATGTAAATATTAATGTTCTTATGTTTATTGAGTGTGTTATTTTAAATAATTCTAGTATATCGTTTTTATATTGAAGTAACAAGCTACAAGTATTATCATTATTAGTTTCTTTCATTAATACTGTTTCATAAACAGAATATAAATTTGCTTCATACTTAACTGTAAGGCCTATGACTTTCTCCTTATATAACCTATAATCATCAACTAATCTTTTATCATCGCTTTCATTGTTTTCTTGTTGCGCATTATTAGCAGACTTTTCTTCTCTCGCATTAGTAATTTTACTCTCATTGCAAACAATAATCACTTTAGCATTATTCTGCTCAACTAGCTCATCAAAGAAACCTAATAACTCGATTTTATCAATGATAGAACGCTCAAAATCATCAAAAATAAAGATATAACGATTAAATTTAATACTGTTCTTCTGTAAATCACTAACAAAGGCCTTCGTATCTTCACCTTTAGGAACTAATTTCAAACCTTTACTAATAAGACTCATTAAAGTAGTTGCTACTTTTGATGTTGAAGATATATTTCTAGAGTTTATTTGCCTAAAACTATTACCATTTAAGTTTGCTCTTTTTTGTGCCCTCTCATTAGAATATATATTTAAAATATGCAATGACATAACATTGACTAAATCATCTATAGTTTTTATTCCAAACAATGAAATGTATATTACTGGTTTATCTTGTTCTAATTCAGGAATCAATTCATTTTTTACAAAATAAGTCTTTCCCGAACCCCAAGCACCATTTATCATGATAGCATAATCAGACATATTTTCATTAATATATACTTGTATACTTTTTATTATTTTCTCTCTGTTATCTAGCATCATTTCATCTCCTCACATAAAACTTAAGCCTAGTTTATTGCAATGATATTGCACAAACCAGGCTATCTCTATAATTATTTTTCTGCAAGTTTAGAGAAACCGTTGTATGTCGAAAATCCTAACATAAAAATTGCTATCTCCATAATCATATCTTTGTCTTCTACATTGCTTGCAGTAAGTCTTAATTCATCATATACAGTATCATGGGGTACTAAATTATTCCCATTGTTATCGACAACTTTTTGAATAATGGTAGGGAGTACCATACAAAGCTTAAAAAATGCATCTTCCTGACCAGTAACTAACTCATAAAACTTATCTATACTTACACGCCTGATAAGCTTATGGCCAACTCTTTGTCCGTCAACAGTTGTTTCCCATTTTATATTTTGGGATTTCTTAGCTATAGCTTCCACTAAAAAACATGCACAATCATCATCTTTCAATAATTGGTTCTGCATCTTGATAAAAGTTTTACCAGCAGCAGATGAGTTCATAGTATTATGTTTATTTTTCATTTCAACATAAATGGTATGTACACAAGAACCATCAGGTAATATTACTCCTTCCGGATTTTTATAGATAACATCCCAACCACCTTCAGTGCCATTATCCGGTACATGGCATTTGTCAATATACTGAAATATACGTTGATGAAAATATCCAATATCATTATTGTTTGATTTATCACGCTGTCTGAAAATCTCATTACTGATAGTTTCTTTCCAATCAGCCTGGTAAACTGTCTTATCGAAAATCAATTTAACAGGGTCAATAATATTTTTATTAAACCGTTGTACATCAAATGATTTTAATTTATCACCATATTTTTCAATGGTATCTTGAACATGCTTAGTAAAATTCTCTTCCGTAATAAAGCTTAAATCCCAAGTCATAATCTTTCCAATGCCTCCTTGATTTTCAAACCAACTTCATAAGCCAAATTTACAGGTACAGCATTACCAACCTGTCTATATTGCGAAGCAACACTACCACAAAACTTCCAATCATCAGGAAATGTTTGGCAACGCGCATTTTCACGAATAGTAAATGGTCTTGCTTCTAATGGATGACATCTATCTGTCTGTTTTTGGCTAGGTGATGTAAGTACTGTAAGAGAAGGTTCATCAAGACTCATTCTTCTCAATATTCCTGTTCTGCCACCCTCCATATCCCAACAGCTTTTCATATACTCTTTAGCTATCACAGGATCAATATCACGCCAATAACCACCAGGCGGTACAAGCTCAAAAATTTTAGTTTTATATTCAGAATACAACGAGCCTTCACTTTTGGGGCAATCTAATAAAATATCTCTTAGAACAGGCTTATACTCATGTTGTTTAGGAAACTCAAAATATACTTTCCCCAACAAATCATTGCGTATACCTATAGTTATTAATCGTTCCCGTTTTTGAGGTACGCCATAATTCCAAGCATTAAGAACTTCTTTTTGAATGGTATAACCAGCTTGTTCAAAGATAGCAGTCATAGTTTCATAAGTTTTACCTTTATTATGGCTCAATAAACCTCTGACATTTTCAAACAAAAACATTTTAGGCTGTAACTTTTCAAGAAACAAAGCATAGTGATAAAAAAGAGTACCACGCGCATCTTCTAATCCTAATCGTTTTCCAGCATAAGAAAATGCTTGACAAGGTGCACCGCCAGACAACAAATCAAGATCTCCTTTTTTTAAGCCAAAAAAATCAGTTAAATTTAGTGATGATATTTTAGCAACATCACCTTCAATAACATTCCAATATGGTCGATTTATACGCATTGTTGCACACGCATCTGCGTCAAATTCATTTAAAGCTAACGTGTGAAATCCTGCTTTTTCAATGCCAAGCGCCAAACCACCAGCACCAGCAAATAACTCTATTGTAGTAAGCATCCTTACAGATTATCCCCCTTAAATATTATTGTCCAAAACTTTTCCTTATTGAAATATAACGAAGCACATCATCGACACAATTAGGCAAATTGTTCTGAATATCATCCTCCCAAAAACGTAAAACAATCCACCCATTGTCTCTTAATTCAATAGTATTTTCCAAATCACGTTCTACATTACGCCTAATTTTTTCATTCCAATAACTGGAATTATGCTTTATAGGACGTTTCTGCAGCTCTTTACCATGCCAAAAATTTCCATCACAAAACACAGCAATTTTATATTTAGTAATTACTATATCAGGGTGACAATCAAAAACCTTAAAATTTTTTCGGTATCTAATACCTTTATGCCACAATGCTTTTCTTAGGCGCACCTCTATCCCAGTATCAGAACCTTTTATTGATTTCATTATCTTCGAACGCTTAATGGTTGTTTCCAGCTTCATTATATTCACCACACAAGTTGTGTTTGCTTATATATTTTACCATATGTTTACAATTCTTTCGAGCAAACGAACTGTGAAATAGCATATAACATACAAAAAAGCTGCTGCCATTTCAGTCTTACTGTAAGCAAAACTGAAAATAGCAACAGCTAAAAATTCTATTCTCTCTTTTTCACAAACCATCTAAGCGGCAGCTTTTTCTCCAGCCAACCGATAAAGATATCTGAAAGCGGTGTCAGCAGAATCCAGCTTAAGACAAGCAGGACAAATGAAACGGAGCCTACGAAAACATCGGTAAACCAATGCGCACCGCCCATAATACGGGGCAGAGAGAAAATAATAAATACAGCCAGTGCTTTAACGAAAGCGTCCTTGCCGATATATTTCCACATATACACAGCAAATATCAACAGCATCATGCCATGGTCACCGGGGAAGCTGCTGCCAGAGCGATCCTTAGCAGGCCAGCCGCTCAGCTGGCTAACCCAGTTGACATTATGATACAGCTGGTCAAAATAAACAGATGCACTAACGCGGTCAATCGGCAGCAGCTTATCAAACTGCTTAATGATTACCGCACTTACCAGCATGGCAACGCCGATACAGAACAGCCAGCGCTTACCTTCAACATTGCTTTTGCGGTAATAGCTGTAAAAAATCGCCAGCATCGCCACAAAGGCCACCACATCAAAGGCACGCAGATTAACAAAAGCGATAAAATAAGTAAAGGCCGTTCCCTGCGCCAGCTTCTGGTTAAAGAAATAAAAGACACTTTGGTCCAGAGCCAGCCACGGTCCGTGATAACCGGCGGTGGGGGTGCTTGCCAGCCAGCTTACCAAAAGCAGTGCGCCCAGGATATTACAGATAATTATCCAAATCAGGTTATTTTTCTTCATATAATCTCCTCGTATTTCAATATCCACTGTTCCTCAGATATCACCTAAAGTTCAGTTAACAAATTTACGTAAATATGATACCATATTATTGAGGATTATATAAGTCTTTTATGTAGATTTTTCCCATCATCTTCCAAAGGAGAGAGAATCATGCGCAAGCTGCTTTTACTGTTAACCTGCTTACTGATGTGCTGCTGCAGCGCGTTGGCGCTCGCCGCAGAAAAAACTAAGGCTGCAGATGATGCTGACGCAATCAAACCGGTGGAAACCATCAGCGCGGCAGTAATGAATGAACGATTGCAGGCAGGCGATAGCGATGACCTGCTATATGTAAAAATCAAAGAAGACAGGGTAGAGGTTTACCAGGGATTGGCAACAGACCGCTCTCTGCGTAAGCAGTTGATTTTAACCATGCCCAATACCGAAATGCTGCGCTTATATACCAATAACAAGGCAACCTTTGCGCAGATGAACAAAATGCTCAGCGATTACGAAAGCTCCAACGCCAACTTCAACGGCTATAAGATTATTACAGATAAAGATACGCCGAAAAAGCTGGAGAACGGCGGTAAAATCTATCGCCTGTGGTTCATGAAGATTGAACGCGAAAAGCAAAGCCGCAGAGGTGGCTGGAACTTCCCGATCGGCATAGGTATCGGCATCGGCGGCGGACATCACCATGGCCCCTGGATTGGCGTAGGGTGGTAAAAAGCATAAAAAGCATATCTCATATAATGAAGAAAAGCACGGGTATTTGCCCGTGCTTTTTTGCTGTACGTAAAGCTATAGACTTTTCGCTATATCAATATATCGCTAGATAAGTGTTAAAATGCAGGCTCAATGGTGCCTTTATATTTATCGGCAATAAACTTCTTCACAGCCTCGGACTGATAAGCCTTCACAAAAGCCTTGTAAGCTTCTTTATCCTTATCCTTGTTGCGGGCAGCAATAATCATTACAGCCAGCGGCTCATCCTTAGGCTCAAGGAAGATATTCTGCTTTTTAACATCCAAGCCACCGCTCATTACATAGTTCATGGTAATAGCCGCAGCATCAACATCAGCCAGACTGCGCGGCAGCTGTGCTGCCTCCAGTTCCTTAAATTTCAGATGCTTGGGATTATCGACAACATCCTTCGGCGTAGCCTTCATGCCCACGCCATCCTTCAATTTCAACAGGCCGGCACGCTGCAAAAGCAACAGACCACGGCCGCCGTTTGTCGGGTCATTAGGAATCGCAATCGTTGCACCGTCAGGAATATCCTTCACATCACGCACCTTATCACTGTAAATGCCCATGCGCATTAAAATAGCATTGCCGATAGGCACAAGATCGGTATTGTTAGTCTTGTTGAAGTTATCCAGGAAGGGCTTATGCTGATAGCTTACCAAATCAAGCTCACCATCTGCCAAAGCTTTGTCCGGTGTAACATAATCAGAGAACTCCACAACCTGTACCTTCAGGCCACTTTTAGCCGCTTCCTTGGCTGCAGCCTCCACAACCTCGGCATGGGGACCGGCGGTAGCACCAACCTTAATCGTTGTTTGAGCCTGCTTGTCACCGCCGCCGCAGCCTGCTGCTGCCAATGCCACTACAGATAACGCAATAACCAATAATTTTTTCAACATAATTCATCGTCTCCTTTACAAAACTAAAATAAAAAAAGCCTTCGTTTATCCATACCGCATTTTCATTATGCAGTAAGGGACGAAAGCAAACTTCGTGGTACCACCCAATTTCACTGCTACCTCACGATAGCAGCCTCCTCAAGTACGCCGGACTAAGCCATTAATACTTCAGCACTGTAACGGGTGCGCCCGGACGACTTAAACTTGCGCTTCAGCCAATCAGCTCCAAGACCATCTTCGGCAAATTCTCCTGCGCTTCCTTGCACCAAACGGAAGCTCTCTGTGGCAGTACTCCTTGCGTACTCTTCTTTTCATCGCTCGTATATGAACTTGTGAGTAAAAATATACAACTTGGCAAAGCATCTGTCAACAAAAAACTGAAAAATTTTCCTTAAAGCCTAGTATTTTAGTAGATTTGTAAACGATGTTACACAATTCACTTACTTAGACAAATGCTATTCAGGCCCATGCAACAGAAATATTATTTTTATTTTACATTTCTTCATTATAGCGCCCCAAAATGCAACAAAAAGTGTAAATTTACCTATTGACAAACTAGGCTTTATCATGTAAATTATCAACCAACATCACACAAGCATTGCTTGTTGATTTTGTTTCACGCAATAAAAATTTGACAATATCACGCTCAACAGGTGAGAAGATTCCGGAGAATAAAAAATGCAGCAATGTGCATAAACCTGCTTGCTGCAGTCCCGATTCAATATCCGGTATCTTGCCGCCTGACCTTGAAAGGAGAAGATGACACTATGGAATTTGCAACAAAATGTATTCATGAAATCGGCGCAGCTGACGCAACCGGCAGCATTACCCCGGCAATTTATCTTTCCTCAACCTTTGCACACCCCAAGCTGGGGGACACTACAGGCTTTAATTATACACGTGAATCCAACCCGACACGTGCACGTCTGGAACAACTTCTGGCAGCATTGGAGAACGGTGTCGATGCCTTGGCTTTTTCCTCCGGCATGGCTGCAGTTGATGCGGTTATGAATCTTTTCGCGCCCGGCGACCACATTATCACCGGCAACGATCTCTACGGCGGCTCCTTCCGTCTGTTCCGCAACCTCAACGCCAAAAACGGCGTAGAGTTCACCTCTGTGCATACTTCTAATCTGGAAGAAATTAAGGCTGCCATTAATCCCAACACTAAAGCCATCTTTTTGGAAACACCGACCAACCCCACAATGGAAATCAGTGATTTGCGCGCTATCAGCAAAATCGCCCATGAAAATAACTTTTTGGTTATCGTTGACAATACCTTCCTGACACCATATTTTTAAAGACCGCTGGACCTCGGCGCTGATATCGTTATCCATAGCGGAACAAAGTATCTCTGCGGCCATAACGATGTACTCGTCGGCTTTACCGTAGCCAAAGACCATGTTATTGCCGACAAGCTGCGTCTGATTTATAAAACAACCGGTGCCTGTCTGGGAGCACTTGATGCCTGGCTCGTTATCCGCGGTATCAAAACTCTGCCACTGCGTATGGAGCAGCACCAGAAAAACGCTTTTGCCATTGCCAAATGGCTACAGGAGCAACCGCGTGTACAATACGTTTTATATCCCGGTCTGGAAAATCATCCCGGTTATGAAATCAACAAAGCGCAGACCACCGGCTTCGGCGGCATGATTTCCTTTGCTGTAGACAACGCGGAAACAGCACGCCAAATTTTGGAAGGCGTCAAGCTCATCAAATTTGCCGAAAGCCTCGGCGGTACGGAAAGCCTGATAACCTATCCGATTCGCCAGACACATACCGACCTTACTGCCGAAGAATGTGCCGAAAAGGGGATTACAGATTGTCTGCTGCGCTTCTCTACAGGCATCGAAGCAACGCAGGATCTTATTGACGATTTGGCACAGGCCTTTGCTGCAGTAAAATAATTTATACGAATAAAGTTTGGTGATAAGCTATGACTAAATATGATTTTGACAAAATAATCGACAGACGTAATACAGACTGCTTAAAATACGATTTTGCCATTCAACGTGGTCGTCCGGCAGACGTTTTGCCTTTTTGGGTAGCAGATATGGATTTTCCTATTGCCCGGGAAATACAGGAAGCACTTATTGAACGCTGCCAGCATGCCATCTTCGGTTATAGTGAAAGTACAGAAGCATATTTTCACGCTGTCCGCAACTGGTATACTAAGCATTTTAACTGGAGCCCCAAATCCGAATGGCTCACCAAGACTCCCGGCATAGTTTTTGCCCTTGCTATGGCAGTAAAGGCCTTCACCCAAAAAGGTGAGGGCGTACTTGTACAGCAGCCGGTTTATTATCCTTTCAGCGAGGTTATCGAAGATAATGAGCGCAAGCTGATTAATTCACCGCTCATTCTGAAAAACGATCATTATGAAATGGACTTTGCAGATTTAGAAGAAAAAATCGTCGCCAATAATGTTAAGCTGATGCTTTTATGCTCACCGCATAATCCCGTAGGCCGTGTCTGGACACGCGACGAGCTGCAAAAAGTAGGCGATATCTGCCTTAAGCATGGTGTAATTACCGTAAGTGATGAAATTCACGGCGATTTCGTCTGGGGAAATAACTATCAGACAGTTTTTGCCAGTTTAGGTGAGCAGTATGAGCAAAATTGCGTAATCTGCACTGCGCCAAGTAAAACCTTCAATATTGCCGGTTTGCAGGTATCCAATATCTTCATTCCCAACAAAAATTTACGCCGCCGCTTCCGCAAGCAGATAGCGGCAGCAGGCTACAGTCAGGTAAACACCTTAGGCCTTGTAGCCTGCCAGGCAGCCTACACTTATGGCGAGGATTGGCTGCAGCAGGCGAAGGCTTATATCGAAGATAACATTAAATTCGTTGATGCTTATCTGAAGCAGAACCTGCCGCAGATTAAGCTGCTCCGGCCTGAGGGGACATATCTGATTTGGCTCGACTGCAGCGCCTTAGGCCTTACAGCTGCCGAACGTGAGCAGTGGCTCTGGCATAAAGCACACCTCTGGCTCGACGGCGGCGGTATCTTCGGCAAAGAGGGAGAAGCCTTTGAACGTATCAACGTTGCCTGCTCCCGTGCGCTATTATTACAGGGACTTGAGCAGCTGAAGCAAGCTGTTCTTGAATTAAATTAAATTAAATTTATTAATTCCATTCTTTCTACGATATATCTGCAAAATAACTGCTGCCTTCTGTGTAACAAAAGTGAAGGCAGCAGCTTATTTTTATTTTCACTGTACTTTGGCAGGCTCATTATTCCGTCTTGTAAATTGACGCCGATTTGTATATAATGCAGATAAGCTATCCTGTGCTTGTTTGCTGTAATACTCTTATCGGAGCAGATAAAACAGCGGAACAAATTGGTTTTAAAGCTATAATAAAATATAATAAACTTGATTTTTACGCTTTTGTCGCTATGCAAAAGCCTAATAAAGCAGGAAGGGAGCATTATATGAAACGTGAACAAATAGCCAAAAATATTGTTGCCGATCTCAAGGAGCTGGCAGCCTTAACCTCTGATGCAGACGGAGCACAGCGCGTTGCCTGGACACCGACATTCAAGAAAGCAACGGAATGGTTTGCCCAAAAGATGCAGGCCGCAGGTGCCGAGGTCTGGACCGATGCCGCAGGCAACAGCTGGGCCAAATTTGCCGGCGCCAGCGAGGAATGCATTGTTATCGGCAGCCATCTCGATTCCGTACCTGACGGAGGCTGGCTGGACGGCGCTTTAGGCGTTGTAGCAGGCATGGGCATCGGTGCCTATGGTCTGGCAGATAAAAAGCCTGCCAAAACTCTTTACGTTGTCGGCTGGGCTGACGAGGAGGGTGTAGCCTTCGGCAAAAGCTGTCTTGGCAGCAGCGCTGTCAGCGGCATTGTCACGAGCAAAGATGTATTGCCCTTAGTCCACCAAGAAAACGGCCGCAGCTTCAGCGATGTCTGGCAGGAATATGGCCTTGATGCCAGCAAGATAGGGGAGGCCCACACAGCCTTTGCCAAGCTGCCAGTCAAAGCTTACCTGGAGCTGCACATTGAGCAGGCACCGCTGCTGGCGTTAGACAAAAAAAGCGTAGCCTGCGTTTACGGCGTCTGCGGCTGCAACCGCCAGTACATCACCTTCCGTGGTCAGCAGGGACATTGCGGTTCGCCGGTTGCCCTGCGTCAGGATGCCTTTATTGCGGCAGCGCAGACCACACTTGATTTACGTGAAATTGCGCTTAAATATGATTCCTATTGCACTGTAGGCAATATCGAGGTAAAGCCTGACCTGACTACTATTTCTCCGGGCTATTGCCGCATTTCGCTGGACCAGCGCAGCATTAAGCCGGAAACAATGCAAACGATAGTTGCAGAAGCCAAGGCTGCGGCGCAGAAGCATGCACAGGAGGGTAAGCTCACTGTAGAATTTGAGCCTATCTGGCATGCGGAGCCGATTCTGTTTAATGAGCAGCTGGTAGAGGACTGCAACGCTGCCGTAAAGGAGGAAACCGGTGCAAAACACAGCATGTATTCCGCACCGCTACATGATGCCGTGCCTCTGAATGCCGTTGTACCTTCGGTAATGATGTTCACCCAGTCCAATCCCGGAATTTCTCACTGCAAGGAAGAAAATACCCCGCAGCCGCAGCTGGAGGAGGCTATCCGTGCCTTTATCCGTCTGGCTGAAAAAGAGCTGGGAACTAGCTTTGCAGAGTAAGCACTAAAGCCCGCTGTAACCTTGCAACAAAGTAATTTTATATTTTTATACGACAAAAGCAGCTTCTGCGACGCAGAAGCTGCTTTGCTTTTTATACAGGATATTTATTTTATTAAATCCTTAAGTCCACGTATCCGCATAACCTTCCAGGTGAAGCACAGACTGCGCAGCGACTGGTCCAAAAACATCGGTACCCAGGCGCCAACAATACCCAGCTTGCAATAATAGATAAAGAAGGCCGTCATCAGAGGACGCAAAACGGTAATCAACACAAAGGAATAGACAGCAACAGCAGTAGTCTGACCGCTGCCACGCAATATACCTGCGGTAATAATCGTATGCCCCTGCGGTATGCAAACGGCAGCTACCCAGAACATTACCGTTTCACTGAGAGCAAGTGCCTGTGCATCCTGTGAATAAACGCTGAAAATCGGCACGCGTGCGGCATACAGGATAATAAAAGAAGCAACGGAAATACCCAAGCCCCATTTAAAGCCTATACTGCGGCAGCGCTTCCAGGTTGCATAATCAGCAGCACCGCGCATCTGCCCGGCAAGCACCATATTAGCCTTGCCGAAGCCGAAGATAAAATCATAAGAAAAATCACAGATATTATAGCAAATGCTGTGTACTGCATAGGGCAGAGTACCAAGACGCGCAGTCATCCAGCCATAGGCCAGCATACCGATGCGTTCCGCACCCAACTCACTGAAAACACCGCCGAATACCGGCATAAAATCCCGCCAGAATACTTTATCCGGCAGCTGCAGCAGACCATCACTAAAAAAGCCCTCTTGCTTCATAATCCAGACGGTGATACCGAGAGTACACAGAGAGCCGATAATCGTGCTGATTGCAGCGCCACGCACACCCCAGCCGGCAAAACTGCCAAAGCCGGTAATGAGAAAATAATTGCAGACGATATTCACTACATTGCCGACAATATTGCTTTTCATAATAGCGCTTGTCCTACCTACGCCCAGCAAGGTTCCCTGCAGCAAGAGTGACAGTGAGTTTAGCAGTACTGCAGCTACGGCAATATTGCCGTAAGCCAGCGCCAGCTCCAGATAATCGCTCTGCGCGCCCATCAGCACCACCAGCTTCTCAAAAAAGCCGTAGAAAAGCAGATGCAGCACTGCAAGCAAAATACTGCTGACAGTAAAGCTCTGGCGCAGTAAAACCTTAATGGCGGAATATTGTCCGGAACCGAATTTATTTGCCGTCAGAATAGTAACAGCAGATGCCAGTGAGCGCGATACTGTCAGCAGTACCAGGCGCAGCGGCAGAAAAATACTTACCGCCGCTATGGCCTTAGCCCCCAATACGCCTACCATAATCAAATCAGCCGCAGCCAGAAAGGTCATAAAAATGCCCTCCAAAGCAGCGGGGAGGGCAATACGCAAATATTTACCTGTTAATGAATCATTAAAGCTCTTCATTTTCTAGAAAACATATACGTTAAAACAAATAAACAAATTTATTCAGCATCCTCTTCATGATGGATTGCTGCCAGAGAAACAACCTTGTCATCATCGTTCAAGGTCATCAGCTTTACACCCTGGGTATTACGGCCATATTGGGAAATCTGGTCCACATCGGTACGGATAATCAGACCGGCTGCAGTAATCATCATGATTTCCTGATCCGGGTTAATAACCTTCATGCCGATTACCAGACCGGTTTTTTCGGTAATCTTCATGTTGATGATACCCTTACCGCCGCGAGTCTGCTTACGGTATTCCTTAACCGCGGTACGTTTGCCCATGCCGAATTCGGTTGCCGTCAGCACCTCGGAATCCTCATCGGAAACGCTGTCCATAGCTACAACCTCATCGCCGTAGTTGATGGAAATACCCTTTACGCCATGCGCTGTACGTCCCATAGTGCGTACATCCTGCTCATCAAAGCGGATGGCAATACCGTTACGGGTTGCCAAAATGATTTCGCTGTTGCCGTCAGTAAGCTCTACACCGATCAGGTCCTCATCATCGTCCAGATTAATAGCAATCATGCCGTTTTTGCGGACGCTTTCCAGATCCTTAAGGTTGATTTTCTTGACGGTACCCTTATTGGTAGCCATAAACATGAACTGTTCTTCTCGGAATTCCTTCACCGGAATAACAGCCGTAATCTTTTCACCCGGCATCAGTGCCAACAGGTTGATAATAGCTGTGCCCTTGGCGGTGCGGCTTGCTTCGGGGATTTCATAGCCCTTCTGGCGATATACACGGCCACGGTTGGTAAAGAAGAGAATGTTATGGTGAGTAGTGGAGAGGAAGAGATGCTCTGCGGAATCATCAATCTTCTTGCCGCTGCCGCCGGTTTTGCCTACGCCGCCGCGTTTTTGGCTGCGGAAGTTATCCAAAGTCTGGCGTTTAATGTAGCCCTGATGGCTGATAGTTACAACGATATCCTCTTCGGCAATCAGGTCCTCGATATCCATTTCGGAGCTGTCGATGGAAATTTCGGTACGACGCTCGTCACCGAAGCGCTTCTTCATTTCCTGCAGGTCTTCCTTGATAATGTTCATAACCTTATGCTCATCTGCCAATACACTTTCCAACCAATCAATGGTTTCCAGCAGGTCGGCATATTCTTCGTCAATCTTCTTGCGCTCCAGTCCGGTCAGGCGCTGCAGACGCATATCCAGAATAGCCTGTGCCTGACGCTGGCTCAGCTTAAAGTTTTCCATCAAAGCGGTGCGGGCAATTTCTGCTGTCGCGCTGCCGCGGATGGTGCTGATTACAGCATCAATATTATCCAGGGCAATCTTTAAGCCCTCTAAGATGTGAGCTCTGTCCTTGGCCTTGCCAAGCTCGTAGCGGGTACGTCTGGTAATAACGTCCTTCTGGTGCTCCAGATAATATTCCAGAACCTGCTTAAGGTTCAGGACACGCGGCTGGCCGTTAACCAGCGCCAGCATGATGATACCAAAAGAGCTTTGCAGGGCGGTATGCTTGTACAGACGGTTCAGAACAACGTCAGGAACAGCATCACTCTTCAGCTCAACAACAATCTTCATGCCGTCTTTAAGGCTGGAGAAGTCGTCAACCTTAGTAATGCCTTCGATTACGCCGTCTTTAGCCAGGTTAGCAATATCCTTAATCAGATTAGCCTTGTTAACCTGGTAGGGGATTTCGGTAATAACGATATGGTGCTTGCCTTTGTTGGCAGGCACAATTTCAGCCTTAGCGCGGATTTTTACTACGCCACGGCCGGTATTATAAGCACTGGTAATACCTTCCTTACCCAAAATGCAGGCACCTGTCGGGAAGTCAGGGCCTTTGATAGCCGTCATCAGCTGCGGAATTTCCACATCAGGGTTATCAATCAGCATAACAAGGCCGTTAACAACCTCGCACAGGTTGTGCGGCGGAATGTTGGTAGCCATACCTACCGCAATACCGGCACTGCCGTTAATCAGCAGAGCAGGTACCTTGGAAGGAAGTACGCTGGGCTCCTTTAAGGATTCATCATAGTTAGGTACAAAATCAACTGTATCCTTTTCGATATCCTCCAGCATTGCCTCAGCAATTTTAGCCATACGCACCTCGGTATAACGCATTGCTGCCGGACTGTCACCGTCAATGCTGCCGAAGTTGCCATGGCCGTCTACCATCAGATAGCGGGTAGAGAAATCCTGCGCCAGGCGCACGATTGCATCATATACGGAACTATCACCATGCGGATGATATTTACCTAAAACGTCACCGACGATACGAGCGGATTTTTTATAAGGCTTCGTCGGAGTCATGCCTGCTTCCTGCATTGCGTATAAAATACGGCGATGTACAGGCTTCAGACCATCGCGGACATCAGGTAAAGCACGTTGGATGATAACGCTCATCGCATAATCGATATAGGATTTTTGCATTTCCTCTTCGATGTATACGGGAAGAACTTTACCAGTGGTATTTTCTAAATCCACTTTATCACCTTTCCTTTACAAAAAACAATATCACAACCCGATAACCGGGGCAGAGTGCCTCAGCTCAGGTTATTTTAATAATATCTCATAAACCTGCTTGCCAATAAGCAAGGTAGTAACCAATAAATACAAGGGACGCACATAGGAAGCACCCTTTTTAATCGCCAGACGGGTACCGACAACAGCACCGGCAATCATCGCCGCAGCCATAATCAGGCCGTAGCTCCAGATAATCGTGCCGCTGACAGCAAAGGATACAAGAGCACCAACGCCGCTGGCAAAATTCAACGCCTTGGCATTACCGGCAGCCGTTACAAAGTCATATCCCAAATACAAAAAGCCAAAAATCAGGAAAGAGCCTGTACCGGGACCGAAGAAGCCATCATAAAAGCCCATGGCAAACGCCATAACTATGGCGCCGATTAAAGCCTGCATACCAAGCTTTTCTATCGTACCGGCATCGCCCCAATCCTTACGGCGATAGGTATAAACAGCAACAGCAACCAAAAGCACGACGATAATATTTTTCATCAGCTGCTCAGGCAGCAGATAAACTACATAGGCACCTAAGGCTGAACCGATAAAAGAAAGCGGCATCAGCGTAAAGGCTGCCTTTTTTATTTTGCCGGCGCGCCAAAAGGAGAGCACGCTGGTAAAGCAGCCGATAGAGGCTGCCAGCTTGTTTGTTCCCAAAGCATAGGGAACAGGCAAGCCTAGGCTCAACAGGGCAGGGGTGGAAATTAAACCGCCGCCGCCGACAGTAGAATCAATAAACGAAGCTATAAAGCCTGATACAATCAGGAAAATAACTGTCGTAGTATCTAAATTCGCCACAAAAGTTTCCAAAAAATTCCCCTCATTTCAGTGGCTAGTAATTAGTTGTTAGTGGTTAGCAAGCGGAACTCATTATGCCAAATATCAGGCTGCATGCCTCCACTGCACACTATTTACTAATCACTGCACACTATTCACTATTCACTTTTAACATTTACTGCCTTCTGCCCAACGGATATAGAGTCCTAAAGCACCGCTGTGACAGGTGCAGCAGATTTTTTCGGCGCCTTCCAGAACCTCATTGCTGATAGCATATGGATAGAGCTGGCGCAGCGTTGCCTGCTGCAAGGGCCAACGCACACCGGTAAAATCTACTACCGTGCTTTCGCTTAACGGCAGCAGGGAAACAGCTTCCGCCGCAGCCTGAAGCTTCAGTTCTACGCTTTCGCCCTCTGTCAGCAGCAGCATAAATTCCTTGTCATCCGCCAGTATAACCCGGCAGTCACGCTGCTTTTTTACTCCCAGCAGAGTATAGACGTTGCTGTATAAATGGTCGAAGCGTCCGCCCCAGATGCCGCTGGCAAGAATATCTCCCTCAGGCAGATTGTGCAGCAAAAGCTGTAAATCGGTATCATCCTTGGCAGGATTGAAGCTGTGCACCTCTGTTCCTGCAGCACGCGCCTGCCGGTAAACAGCCTGTGACGAGCTATCGCAGTCACCGAACAGCTCCGCCGGCACACAGCCGGCCGCGAGGCAATACTCGGCGCCGCGGTCGGCGCAGTAAATTTTCTTGCCGCTGCTGACGCTGTGCAGCCAATCAGTTTTTGGCCTGCGTCCGCCTGCAACCACCAGCAAAGTGTCAGCAGGGGATAAGGCAACAGTGTGATGTTTCACGTGAAACATCACGCGCAGCTCCAGCTCAGGCAGTACAAAAAGCTTGTCAGCCATTATTTTTTCGCTACAGCGACAGGCTTAATCACAATTTGGCCGTTTTCCTTAAGAACCTTCCAGGTGCAGTCACCATTCTTGTTCTTCAGCCATTCCATGCTGATTTCCAGAAGAAAACGGTTCAGACGCTCCTGTGCATCCTCCGGCAGCAGCAGCTCCTTTTTAGCAGGTGCCTTGGCACCCTTTAATTTGCTTTGCTTAACCTTTTCATCAGCATACATGCCGTTTTCAAAGGTCAGCTCCTCGCTGAAGCCCTTCAGCATATCTGCATCGGAAAGTCCTTTTTTTATCTTAACCATTTTAAGCACCTCTTTTTATGCAACAATCAGGCTTACAAGTCCAGATTACGTACCTTCTTCGCATTGTCCTCGATAAACTGACGGCGTGGCTCAACCTTATCGCCCATCAGAATAGAGAAAATGCGGTCTGCCTCAGCAGCATCCTCCAGATGAACCTGCAGAATAGTACGTGCTGCAGGATCCATAGTTGTTTCCCACAGCTGGCCGGGGTTCATCTCGCCTAAGCCTTTGTAGCGCTGTACATACGGGTTAGTATCGCGGCCAACTTCGTCGAGGATTTGCTGCAATTCTTCATCACTGTAAGCGTAGTAATGCTGCTTCTGGTTTTTACGGATTAAATACAGCGGCGGCTGTGCAATAAACACATGGCCTTCCTTAATCAGGGGCTGCATATAACGGTAGAAGAAGGTCAACAGCAGCGTACGGATATGCGCACCATCGACGTCGGCATCTGTCATGATGATAATTTTGCCATAACGTGCCTTGTCCAGATTAAAGTCATCGCCGATACCGCAGCCGAAGGCGGTAATCATATTGCGGATTTCTTCACTGCTCAGCACCTTATCAAGACGTGCCTTTTCAACATTAAGGATTTTACCGCGCAGCGGCAAAATAGCCTGGAAATCACTGTTACGTCCCTGCTTGGCACTGCCGCCTGCAGAGTCACCTTCGACCAGATAAATCTCGGTATCCTCAACGTTACGGCTCTTGCAGTCAGCCAGCTTGCCGGGAAGTCCGCCCAGATCCATAGCGTTCTTACGGCGTGTCAGCTCACGTGCCTTGCGTGCTGCCAGACGGGCGCGTGCAGCAATGATAGCTTTTTCCACCAGCTTTTTGGCAACCTGCGGATTTTCCTCCATAAACTCGGCCAGAGTATCGCCGACCAGATTATCAACGATAGGCATAACCTCGCTGTTGCCCAGCTTAATTTTAGTCTGACTTTCGAACTGCGGGTTCTGCACCTTCAGGCTCAGAACTGCGGTTAAGCCCTCACGTACATCATCACCGCTCAGCGCATCCTCGTTTTCCTTGAGCATGTTGGTCTTACGCGCATAAGCGTTAATTGTGCGGGTCAGCGCCTTACGGAAGCCGCTGAGGTGAGTACCGCCTTCCTCAGTGTTGATGTTGTTGACATAGGTGAAAATATTCTCGCTGTAGGTATCGCAATATTGCATTGCAACCTCAACGATAACAGCGTTCTTTTCGCCCTCCAGATAAATCGGCTTCGGATTGATCTTATCCTTATCCTTATCCATAAATTCAACATATTCGATGATACCGCCGGCAAAATGAAAGGTTTCACTCTTATCCTCGGCACGTTCATCGGTCAAGGAAATGGTGATGCCCTTATTCAAAAAGGCCAGCTCGCGAATACGCAGACGCAGAGTATCATAGCTGTATTCCGTTTCCGTAAAAATGGTAGCGTCAGGTTTGAAATGTACTGTGGTACCGGTAGTTTCGCAATCGCCCTTTTCGTAAAGCTTTTTCGAGGTTTTACCCTTAGCAAACTCAATGCCGTAGCATTTGCCGCCACGGCGCACCTCAACCTCCATGTGCTCACTCAAAGCGTTAACGCAGGTAACACCGACACCATGCAGACCGCCGGAAACCTTATAGCCGCCGTCACCGAACTTACCGCCTGCATGCAGCACTGTCATGATAACCTCAACAGCAGGCTTCTGTTCCTTTTTCATCATATCCACGGGAATGCCACGGCCGTTATCGATAACCGTAATGCTGTTATCCTTATGGATAATTACTTTGATATCACTGCAGTAGCCGGCCAAAGCCTCGTCAATACTGTTGTCCACAACCTCATACACCAGATGGTGCAGACCGCGGGAGGACGTACTGCCGATATACATAGCAGGTCTTTTGCGTACAGCCTCCAGGCCCTCTAAAACGTGAATTTGTTCCGCGTTATAGTTACCCTTGACCGCTGTAGCTTCTTCAATATCAATATCCTGGGTCATATTTACCTCCGTTTTAAAATTTCTAAATTAGTATAGGCAGCGCCGTCCAGAAAACCTGTTTCAGCGCGTTTTTTCAAAGTCACCGAAGAAATCGAGGACAAATACATCGTGTCATCGGTCAGGACGCAGCTGTAATAGCCTTCGCCGCCGGAAGCATCGACTACCTTATAGCGGGAGCCGTACTTCTTGACGAAATCGTCATAAACCACTGACTGAGGGTGATTCAAATTAAAAATAGCGATTATTTCACTGTTTTTTACCATGTAATCTACTCCCAAATGCAGATACACCCTGATCCCTCCTTAAATAAGTCAAAGCATTTTCATACAGTGCAAGGGTAATGTCCTCAGGCTGCTTTTCCAGCAGAAACATTACCGCCAGCAGGCTTTCCTTCTTATCGGCATAGCCGCAGCGCACCCGTTCAAAATAGTAGCTTTGTAAGTTTTCCTTTACAGCCGTAAATAATATTTTATCACATTTATAGTAGGCCAGACAATCTTCATACTTCAGCCAGGGCTGAATCCGCAGCAGCTCCGCCAGCTTGCTGCGCAGCTCCTCGCGCTGCTCGCGCTCGCAGACGCTGCACATATCCAGTCCCTTGCGCATCTGAGCACCGCATACGGGGCATTTTGTATATTCCGCAGGCGGGGCAGGCGGCTCGGCCTGCTTTTCCTTTTGCTGCTGCTTTCTAAAAAAACTGCCGGTATGAAAATAAACCTTTTTAATCAGCACGCGTCCTAGCAAAAAGGAGTTGATTTTTTGCAGAAACAGCTGCTGCATCATATACAGCTCATTGGCAAGCATACTGTTGGCCGTGCGCACATAAAGCTCGCTGCCGCTGATTTTTTCGATAGCACAGCTGCGCGCCAGATTTTCGCCAACAATCTCCGTCCATCTGCTTTCCAGATAATGCTGCAGATAGGCTAGCTTGATTTCCGGCGATATATAAGCCTTTTTATAGGTGCGGCGCGGATCAAACAGACGGCGGATAACCTCCTCCGCAGCCTCTAAATTCTCAGCATACATAATCAGGCCTCGCTTATACTGCCACCGGAAATTTTAAAGTAAGCATTACCGGCGAGCTCCGGTATCAGCTCGCGGTCATTTACTGTAATAAAGGTCTGCACTCTGCCGTCAATAAACAGCAGCAGCTGGGCGCGGCGGCTGTTATCAAGCTCGCTCATGACATCATCCAAAAGCAGGACGGGGAATTCGCCCAGCTCATTTTTGACATACTGCAGCTGCGACAGCTTCAGTGCCAGAGCACCGCTGCGCTGCTGCCCCTGTGAGCCGAAGGCCCGCAAGGAAAGACCGTTGAGCAATAGCTGCAAATCGTCGCGGTGGGGACCGATGCCCGTATTACCTCGCAGGATATCAAGGCGCTGACGCTCCGACAGCTGTTCACGGTAAAAATCCTCTGCTGCCTCCTCGGCAGACTGCGGATAGAGCAGAGTGCTGTTGTTAGCCTTCTGCTCGTAGCGCACCTGCAGCATTTCGCTGCCCTTGGTAATGGACGAATAAATCTCTCCGGCAATAGCCTGCAGCTTGCCCAAAGCCGCCAAACGTCTGCGGACAATAGCTGCCGCCAAACGGATGAACTCCTCGTTCCACGGCTGCAATACCTCAGGACTGCCGCCGTTATCGCGCAGCTCCTTCAAAAGGCGGTTGCGCTGCTGCAGAACACGGTTATACTTCAGCAGCAAATCGTAGTAGACAGGATCAGTCTGGGCAATCTGCATATCAAAGAAGCGGCGCCGCAATGCAGGCTCGCCCTTGACCAGCTGCAGGTCCTCCGGCGAAAACATCACCGCATTCAGGGCACCGTAATGCTCCTTGGGACGCACGCGCGCACCGTCGAGCAATATTTCCTTCTGCCAACGCTCATGCTGACGGTACTTTTTTATTTTTACCTCATGGCTACCGCTGAAGCTGGCGTATTCCACGCCTACGGCCATAGCGTCGGCACCCATTTTCAGCATTTCCTCTTCGGCGGAGGTACGGTGCGACATACCGAAGGCACTGTAAAAAATAGCCTCCAGCAGATT
This sequence comes from Phascolarctobacterium sp. Marseille-Q4147, assembly GCF_017968825.1. NCBI lineage: Bacteria > Bacillati > Bacillota > Negativicutes > Acidaminococcales > Acidaminococcaceae > Phascolarctobacterium > Phascolarctobacterium sp. Marseille-Q4147. The sequence goes on from NZ_CP072874.1 coordinate 935,923, forward strand.
AGTTTTTCCTTGGGCGTTCTGCCCATAAAAAACATTAATCATAGATGAAAGCTGCAGTTTGCAGCTTTCATAGTTGCGGAAATTAACCGCATAAAGACTGTTGATTTTCATTAAGCTTCTTTGGCAACGGTCAGCTCTATCTGGTCATCAATATTTACTACATCGCCGGGATGTACCTTTTTACGTTTTTCCGTTACCAGCTGGCCGTTCAGGCGGACAACGCCATCTTCAACCATCAAAAATGCCTGGCCTCCGGTATCTGCAACACCGGAAAACTTCAGCAGCTTATCCATAGTAATAAATTCTGTTGTAATTTCTACAGTTTCTTTTTGCATAATGCCGCTCCTTAGAAAACAACACGTACCGGTGTTACGATATAGGTGTAATCCGGTTCATCGGCACAGGTAACACATACCGGGCTGAGAGAGGTATTCATGGATAAAACCGCTTCCTCTGCTTCCAGGTTCTTCAGGATATCCAGAATATATTTTGCGTTAAAGGCAACATTCAGCGGGTCACCGACAGTCTGGCAGGAAACAACCTCCAGGCCGGTACCTACATCCGGGCTGCTGCTGGTAATAGTAATTTCATCGGCAGCTACGCTCATTTTGATGATGCTGTAATCACCGTCGGTAGAGAAGAGAGCAACACGCTCAACAGCGCCGGCAAGCTCTTTAATGTTTACCTTGCTGGTCAGAGCGAATTTCGGCGGAATAACGCGGCGATAATCAGGGAACTGACCTTCAATCAGACGGGAAACAATAACTATATTATCGATAACAACCATAATCTGGTTATTGAGCAGGGAAATAAGTACCTGCTGCGGTACTTCACCTGTCAGGTTGCGGGAAATTTCGCCCAGAACCTTGGAAGGAATAATCATGCTGAGCTCTTCATTTCCCTCATATGGCAAAGATTTGATAGCCAGACGATGGGTATTGGTGCCGACGAAGGTAATTTTGCCGTCTTTAGCTTCTACAAGAATACCGGTGAACAGAGGTCTTGCTTCATCGGTAGAACAAGAGAAGATAGTCTTTTTGATCAGCTCTTTAATCATGCTGTCATCAAGAGCAATGGTTCTGTCTGCATCAAAGGTGGGAAATTTAGGATAATCATCTTCATTCATTAAGAAGAGCTGATATTCGGATTTTCCGGAGCTTACCTTGATAGAGTGTTTTTCTTCATTTTTGCTGATGGTCAGGCTTTCAGCGGGCAATTTACGGATAAGGTCGGCAAAATGCTTGGCAGAAACAACTATTTCCCCCGGTTCGCTGATTTCTGCATCAATGGTGCAGGAAATAGCCATGTTTAAATCCATAGCCTGTATTTCCAGCTTGTTATCTGCTGCGATAACATGGATACCGGAAAAGATAGGTGTGCTTGGCTTGGAAATAATTGCTCTTTGAACTGTCTGAATTGCTTTATTTAAGCTGTTGGTATTACAGGAAATTATCATTTGTTCACAGTCCTCCTTGTTTTTTTAATACTGTTATAATATATAAAAAGTAGTCGACGTAGTAGTAGGGCCTGTTAGTTGTGGGGAAAAGTGCTTTGGGCTTAGCTGTGATGCCTTATTTCCCATGTATATAAGGCTGTTGATAACCGGGAAATAATATACACACAATCTACAGGCTGAAATTTTATCAACTTATGCCTAAAAGTTATACACAGCTTGAGGGTGAGTTATCAACAGTTTTTGTGGATAACTTTTTTACTGTTATTGCCGCAGAATTTCTATGATTTCCTGCAGCTCGTTTTGGAAGGCGAGGTTACTGTTTTTAAAGTTGCTTATTTTTTCGTAAGCATGGATAACGGTCGTGTGGTCACGTCCTCCGAAGAGCTCACCGATACGCGGATAGGATAAATCTGCCAGCTCACGGCAAAGATACATAGCAACCTGGCGCGGGAAGGCAATGTTTTGCGTACGCTTTTTGTTGAACAGCTCGTCCTGCTTAACATTGTAGTGATCGGCGACAACCTTGATGATGCCTTCATAGGTGATGGTTCTTGTTTTGATATCGTTGCCCATGTCGGAAAGAACCTTTTGCGCGGTTTCTACAGTGATGGGCATGTGCATGAGGGAGGTGTATGCTACTATTTTATTGTAGGCGCCCTCAATTTCACGGATGTTGGTGGCGATGTTGGTGGCCAGCAGGGTAATGACCTCGGTCGGCAGGACGATATTGTCCGATGCAGCCTTGGTACGCAGGATAGCCATACGTGTTTCCAAATCCGGAGTCTGGATATCTGCCGTCAGTCCCTGGTCAAAACGGGAACGCAGGCGGTCCTCTAAGGTTTCGATTTCGCGCGGAGGACGGTCACTGGAGATGATGATCTGTTTATCGGCATCTTTCAGTGCATTAAATGTATGGAAGAATTCTACCTGCGTTTGTTCCTTGCCCTTCAGAAACTGGATATCGTCGATAATCAGGCAGTCGATATTGCGGTATTTCTGGCGGAAGGCCTCAGTAGTTTTGTTCTGGATGGAATTGATGATTTCGTTGGTGAATTTTTCACTGGAGGTGTAGAGCACCTTCATGCTGGGGTTATTTTGCTTGATGCGGTTGCCGATAGCGTGCATTAAGTGTGTTTTGCCCAGACCAACGCCGCCGTACAGGAAAAGCGGGTTGTAGGCATGTGCCGGGTCGTTGGCTACTGCCTGTGCTGCCGCATGGGCGAAGCGGTTGGAGTTGCCGATGACGAAGGTTTCAAAAACGTACTTGGGGTTCAGGTTGCTTTCATCGGGCTGCTGCACGGAGGTGTTTTCATTAAACAGCTGCTGCTGTTCGCGCTTGGCAGGTACAGCCGGCATTTCTTCAGCTGCTTCCGATCCGCTGCTGCCGTTGTCCATGGTTTCGATGATGAGCTTGATATTTTTGCTCATAATGCCGGCCAGGACGCCCTCAATAACCTGAGCGTAGTTTTCCTCCAGCATTGTTTTAAAAAAATCGTTTTTGACAGCTACTTTATAGTAGGTATCTGTCACTTCCAACGGCATAATCGGCTTAATCCAGACATTAAAGACTTTTTCATTAAAGGATTCCTTTAATTTGTCCTTACATCTGACCCAGATTTCCGCTAAATCATAGGAATTCATATAGATACATCCTTTCTCGCTGATTTTAGAAAAATAAAAACGACAGCCTGCATTGCCCGCGGAAGGGCGGTGTAAGCGCCGGTTTAAGTAAAGCTAGATATACACATATATTTTATCAGACTGTGGATAACTTCGCAAATTTTCGAGAAAAATTTCTGAGATGGCAGAAAAATGGCTGTTTTTACTTGACGAAGTTTTTATTTTCCCATATAATAAGTTAGTAATACCTTGCGTGGTGAAGTACGTGCTTATAAAGGCGCACTGTTACCGCGTTGGTAGAGCAAATAACAGCTATCAATATTCACATAAATTAGAAATTGATAAAATTTTGCGGTGGATAAGGAGGGAATACTGAATGAAGCGTACTTTTCAACCTAACAATCTCAGAAGAAAAAGAACTCATGGTTTCAGAGAAAGAATGAAAACTTTGGGCGGTCGTCAAGTTCTCAAAAGAAGACGTGCTAGAGGCAGAAAGAAATTGTCTGCATAACATTATAAAATAGGCCGCGCAAGTGGCCTATTTTTTCCATGCGGGCAGGTGTGCATTTGATGCAAAAGAAAAAGTTTACTTTAAAAAAATTAAATCGACTTAAATCGAAGAAAAGCTTTCAGATTGTCTATGTAAAGGGACGCACTGTTGTCGATGCTATGTCGGTTTTTTATATTCTCCCGGATCAGGGCGAAGATATAAAAATCGGTCTGGCAGTAGGCAAGAAGTTGGGCTGTGCTGTGGTGCGCAACCGTGTCAAGCGTCTGATGCGTGAAGTATTCCGCATGCATAAGGCAGAACTCAAAAAGGGTTACCATATAGTCTGGGTAGCTCGCAAGAAGCTGACAAAGGCTGATTACAAGACTTTTGAGCGTGTATTTTTAAGACTGGCAAAAAGAGCAGCTCTGCTGCAGTAATAAGGATAGAAGGCTATGAGCAGGTTACTGATTTTGTGTGTAAGATTCTACCAGATTTTTATATCACCGCTGAAACCGCCGACCTGCAGGTTTTATCCTACATGTTCAGCGTATGCTATTGAAGCGATTCAGAAGAAGGGTCCTGTGAAGGGAACGTGGCTGGCGATTAAGCGTATTGCCAAATGTCATCCTTTTCATCCGGGCGGTTATGACCCTGTGCCATAAGCATACTATTAAGCTATAACACTTTGTTTTTTAAGGAGTGATATCTTGGATTTTCTCGCTAATATCGTACAACAGGTGTTAACTGTGCTCTACAATTTTACTGAGAGCGTCGGTATACCGAACCTTGGCCTGGCTATTGTGTTAATGACCATTATCATTAAGCTGATTATGTATCCGTTGACTCAGAAGCAGATTCAGTCAACTAAGGCTATGATGGAAATTCAGCCGAAGATGAAGGCTTTACAGGAAAAATATAAGGATGATAAACAGCGCCTGAATATGGAGCTGGCTAATTTATATAAGAGCGAAGGCGTTAATCCGCTGGCAGGCTGTCTGCCGCTGCTCATCCAGATGCCGATTATGATTGGTATTTTCTACGGTATCCGTGACTACAACTATGCAGCACATCCGGAAATCGTTACCAGCTTTTTGTGGCTGGCTGATATTTCCAAGGCAGACCCGACCTATGTTCTGCCGGTGCTTTCCGCATTAACTACTTTTATTCAGACCAAGCAGACTATGCCGACAAACGGCGGCGGTGCACAGAACAAGATGATGATGTACTTCATGCCTCTGTTCATCGGTTATATCAGCTTGACCTTCCCGGCAGGTCTGGTACTGTACTGGGTTGTTATGAATATTATGCAGATTGCACAGCAGTCTATTATGAACAGAGCTGCTGCTAAATAAGCGTGTAAGCGTATAGGAGTTGGTAAAGATGGCTTTTGTTGAGAAGACCGGTAAGAGCGTGGACGAAGCTGTTGCAGCAGCTTTGGCAGAACTGAATGTTACTGCCGACCAGGCTGTTGTTGAAGTATTAGAGGAAGCAAAAAAGGGCTTTTTGGGCTTTGGCCGTAAGGATGCCCGTGTACGCGTAAGCGTTAAACCTGCAGAAGCAGAGGCAGAAAAAACTGCTGAGGCTGCACCCGCTGCTGAAAAAACCGTCAGCGAGGCTGCTGCCGACGCTGTAGCTGCAGTAAAGGTGGCTGCAACCGTAGCTGCCGGTGCTCTGGCTAAAAAGGCAGATGCTGTGAAGGCAGATGCTGCTGTAGCTGCCGAGGATTTCAAGAAGAAGGCTGCAGATGCTAAGGATGATGCAGTTGATGATGCTATCGCAGCGCTGAATGCTTTAAAGAGCGAGCGTCGTGAGCGTCAGAACCGAGAACCGCGTAAATACAATGTAAGTGATGAGGCAGTTGCTGCTGCTAAAGAATTTTTGCAGAAAATCTTCAATGCAATGCATATTGAGGTTGCTATGGAAAAATTCATCAACAAAAATGACGGCAGCGTTACCTTCCGCCTGCATGGTGATGATATGGGTATTTTAATCGGCAAGCATGGACAGACCTTAGACAGCTTGCAATACCTGACCAATCTTGTTGCTAACAAGAATAGCAATGAGCGTGTGCGTGTAATCATTGACGTTGAGGATTACCGCGACCGCCGTATCGAAACTCTTAACCGTCTGGCAGCACGTCTGGCAGATAAGGTTAAACGTACCGGTGAGCGCGTAGCCCTGGAGCCTATGAATCCGCACGAGCGCAAGATTATCCATATGGCATTACAGGGTGACCGTCGTGTTACTACCCTGAGCGAGGGCGATGAGCCTTATCGTCATGTGGTTATTGAGCTGAAAAAATAAAATACAAAGCAAGGCTGTCGCGTTAAGTTAATTTAGAGGCTTATTTGCGGCAGCCTTTTTTCCGTACTGAGCTTTTTTACGCAGTACAGATAAAAGAAGGAGGGTCATATGGCTGAGGATACGATTAGTGCTGTTACTACGGCTCTTGGCGAAGGCGCTGTAGGTATTGTGCGTATTAGCGGACCGCAGGCGTTGGCGGTGGGCGAGACCTTGTTTAAGGCGGCTTCCGGCAAGGCTCTTGGTGCATATCCGGTGAATACGCTTGCTTATGGCCATGTTTATGATACGGACGGCAGCCTGGTTGATGAGGTGCTGGCGGTGTATATGCGTGCTCCCCGTTCCTATACGGCGGAGGATGTGGTGGAAATCCAGTGTCATGGCGGTGTACAGCCGCTGCAGAAGATTCTGCAGCTGACTTTTGCTGCCGGTGCGCGTCCGGCGGAGGCCGGCGAGTTTACGAAGCGTGCGTTTTTAAACGGCAGGATTGATCTGACGCAGGCTGAGGCGGTTATGGATATTATCCGTTCGCGCAGTGAGGCAAGCCTGAAGCTGGCTGCGCGTCAGCAAAAGGGACAGCTGGCAGGTGAGCTGCGCACTTTGCGTAAGCAGTTGGTGGATATTGTTGTTAATCTGGAGGCTGTGATTGATTATCCGGAGGAGGATATCGAGGATGTTACCTATGGCAGGGTGCAGGAGAGCCTGAGCACTGTCTGCAGCGGGATTGAGCATCTGCTGGCGCATGCGCATACGGGCAAGATTTTGCGCGAGGGCCTGCGTACAGCTATTGTCGGACGTCCGAACGTGGGCAAGTCGAGCCTGCTGAACGCTTTGCTGCGGGAGGAGCGTGCGATTGTTTCGCAGTATGCCGGTACGACGCGTGACGTTATTGAGGAGCAGCTGCTGCTTGACGGTGTACCGTTGGTGCTGGCTGATACGGCGGGTATTCGTGCTACCGATGATTTTGTGGAGAAAATCGGCGTGGAGAAGAGCCGTCAGCTGTTGGCGGATTCGGAGCTGGTTATCTGCGTGATTGACGGCAGCGAGGGCCTGACGGATGAGGACGAGGCGATTTTAGAGGCTGCGGCCGGCAAGCCTTGTGTGGTGATTGTGAATAAGAGCGATTTGCCGCAGCAGGTTGATTTGGCGCAGCTGCGTGAGCGCTTCGGTGCTGATAAGGTGATGACGCTTTCTGCCAAGACTTTGGTTGGCATTGAGGCGTTTACTGCCTGGCTGAAGAGCTATGTTTACGGCAGCAAGGGTACGCTGGAGGACGGTGCATATATTCAGAATGCGCGTCAGGAGCGTTTGCTGCGTGAGGCGCTGGCTTGTCTGCAGGATGCGGAGGTTGCGGCGCAGGATTTCCTGCCTTATGATTGTATTGTGATTGATGTGCGCTCGGCGATTGACCTGTTAGGGGAGATTACGGGTGATACGGTGCAGGATGAGATTATCAATGAGATTTTTGAGAGGTTCTGTATCGGTAAGTAGGGTTGCAAGCAGTTTGTACGTCGCAATTAACATATCACGCTGCAACGAAAAATTTTTCCGCGATTCGCGGCCGGTAATTTCGTGCGGAACAACGACGAAATTGCAATAAACTCGCGCTAGGCGAAGAGATTTTGCTGCAGCAGTGAGTTTAGCGCTCAAACAGTATTGCAATTTCTGTTATTCCAGGCACTCATTCCCTAAAATTTTTATGTTTTCGCTGCGATATATTAATTGCTTAAGTTAGTGTTAACTACTAGCCTTTTATATGCTCCCTGAAAGGGAGCTGGCATCGCCGTAGGCGATGACTGAGGGTTGTTGATATATTAATTGCTTGTTAGGGTTTTCTGCTAATTTTCTGGTTATCTCCCATGTAAGATGGTGATAGCCGGTACATATATTTTTAAGAGGTCTATTAAGATGAGTTATATTACAGATACATTTGATGTAATTGTCGTTGGCGCCGGCCACGCAGGCGTGGAGGCGGCGCTGGCTGCTTCCCGCCTGGGCGGCAAGACGCTGCTGGCGACGCTGTCGCTGGATAATGTGGCGTTGATGCCGTGTAATCCGTCTATCGGCGGTCCGGCAAAAGGTCATCTGGTGCGTGAGCTGGATGCTTTGGGCGGCCAGATGGGTATCAGTGCGGATTTGGCGTGTATCCAGATGCGTCTTTTGAATACCGGTAAGGGCTATGCCGTGCATGCTCTGCGTGGTCAGGAGGATAAGCCTTTTTATCATACCTTGATGAAAAAGATTGTCGAGGATCAGGAGAATCTGGAGCTGAAGCAGCTGATGATCGATAAGCTGCTGGTAGAAAACGGCGCGGTTGTTGGCGTAGAGGCCGAAACCGGTGAGGTTTTCGAGGCGAAGTGCGTTATCCTGGCTACCGGTACTTATCTGCGCGGCCGTATTGTTTACGGTCAGGTTAATTACGAATGCGGTCCGAACGGTCTGCGCAGTGCGCAGAAGCTGTCCGCTTCTTTGCTGGAGAACGGTGTGGAGCTGATGCGCTTCAAGACCGGTACGCCGGCGCGTATTGATGCCCGCAGTCTGGATTACAGCAAGATGGAGCCGCAGTACGGAGATGAGGAGGTGCGCAACTTCTCCTTTATCAGCAATATCAAAACACGTGAGCAGGTTCCCTGCTACCTGACCTATACGAATGAGGCTACGCATAAGATTATCCGCGATAACCTGCATTTATCCGGTATGTTTAACGGTATGATTGAGGGCGTCGGCCCGCGTTACTGCCCGTCTATCGAATCTAAGATTGTGCGCTTTGCCAATAAGGAGCGTCATCAGCTGTTTATCGAGCCTGAAGGACGCAGTACCAATGAAATGTATGTACAGGGCATGAGCTCTTCTTTGCCGGCGCATATTCAGCTGCAGTTTATGCAGACAATTCCCGGACTAGAGCATTGCAAGATGATGCGTGCAGGCTATGCTATAGATTACGATTGCCTTGATCCGCTACAGCTGCATCCGTCGCTGGAGCATAAGGCTATCAGCGGTCTGTTCAGCGCCGGTCAGTCCAACGGTACCAGCGGCTACGAGGAGGCTGCTGCCCAAGGCCTGATGGCAGGTATCAACGCTATGATGAAGATTAACGGACGCGAGCCGCTGGTATTGCGCCGTGATGAGGCATATATCGGCGTGCTGATTGATGACCTTGTTACCAAGGGTACCTCCGAGCCTTACAGAATGATGACCTCGCGTGCCGAATACCGTTTGCTGCTGCGTCAGGATAATGCGGATTTGCGCCTGACGGAAAAGGGTAGAGCTATTGGTCTGGTTGATGATAAACGCTACGGCATTTTCACCGAAAAGCGCACTGCTTTGGAGCGCACGGTGAACGAGCTGGGCAAGCAGAATATTTCTCCCAGTGCGGAAAACAATGCCAAGCTGGAGGCTATGGGTACGGCGCCGCTGCGCAGCGGCAGCAGTCTTTTGGATTTGCTGCGCCGCAAGGAGGTTACCTACAGCAAGCTGCAGCAGGCCTTCGGTCTGCCGGAGCTGGCACCGCAGGTAGCTGAGCAGGCCGAGATTTTCGCCAAGTATGAGGGATATATTACGAAACAGCGTCAGGAGGTTGAGCGCTTTATGAAGCTGGAAAACAAGCGCCTGCCTGATGATATAGATTATCGTGCAATTAAAGAGCTTTCCAGCGAGGCCGCTGAAAAGCTGGACAAGGTACGTCCGGCGAATATCGGTCAGGCATCGCGTATCAGCGGTGTTTCGCCTGCTGATATCAGCGTGCTGATGATTGCGTTGGAGCTGAAGCGCCGAAAGGAGCAGGAAGAATGACCTTTGCAGAAATTTTAGCCGAAAAGGGTGCGGAGGCCGGTTTGAGCTTTACGCCGCTGCAGCTAGAGCAGTTCAGCCGTTATTACGAGCTGCTGGTAGAAACCAATAAGGTGATGAATCTTACCGCTATTACCGAGCCTGAGGATGTTGCCGTAAAGCATATGGTAGACAGCCTGCTGGCCTACGAGGCGGAGATGGCCGGCAAAACTTTGGCAGACGTGGGCACGGGCGCCGGCTTTCCGGGTGTGCCGCTGAAAATCTACTGCCCCGAGCTGAAGGTTACCCTGATTGATTCTCTGGGCAAGCGCCTGCGCTTTTTGCAGCAGGTGATTGAGGAGCTGGGGCTGAAGGGCATCCGCTGCGAGCATTTGCGTGCCGAGGATGCGGGACGTGATAAAAAGCACCGCGAAAAATATGACTATGTAACGGCGCGCGCTGTGGCACGTTTGAGCGTGCTGAGCGAATACTGCCTGCCGCTGGCCAAGAAGGGCGGTCAGTTTATCGCTTTGAAGGGCAGCAAGTTTGCAGAGGAAATTACCGAGGGCGAGGCTGCGGTAAAAATTCTCGGCGGCAAAATTCTCAGTGCGGAGCCTGTAAAATTACCCGGTCTGGATGATGGACGTGCTATAATAAAGATAGCTAAAATCAAAAGCACACCGGCGCAATACCCGCGTAAGGCTGGTACGCCGGAAAAACAGCCCTTAGGCGCTAAATAGGGGGAAAGCATATGTTAGTAGATGATGGATTTTCGGTATTGGATACAGATTGCGGTATTATCGGCGAGCGTAAGGCCGTTAATGAGGTGAAGGTAGTCAAGGTTCCCATCGGGCAGATTTTCCCCAACCCTTATCAGCCGCGCAAAAGCTTTGACGAGGCAGCCTTAGAGGAGCTGTCTGCTTCCATCGCCCAATACGGCGTGCTGCAGCCTCTTTTGGTATCACCGGCGGAAGACGGCCGTTATCTGCTGATTGCCGGCGAGCGCCGTCTGCGTGCTTCCCGTATGGCGAAGCTGACGGAGGTACCTGTCATTATCAGCGATTATACTACCCAACAGATTGCGGAAATCGCGCTGATTGAAAACCTGCAGCGTGAGGACCTGCACTTTCTGGAGGAGGCCGAAGGCTATGAACAGCTGATGGAGCAGTTCCATCTGACGCAGGAGGCAATGGCTGCGCGTGTAGGCAAGAAGCAGTCCACCATCGCCAACAAGCTGCGTTTGCTGCGCCTGTCGCCTGCTGTACGCAAGGTGCTGGTGGATGCCGGTCTGAGCGAGCGTCATGCACGCGCACTGCTGAAGCTGGATGATGATGCCAAGCGTCTGGAGGTGCTGGAGGTTGTTGTTGCCAAGAATTACAGCGTGCGCCAGACCGAGGAATATATCAATAAGCTGTTGGAGGACAACCAGCAGGAAAAACGCCGCCGTATGGTGATTGTCAACGATGTCCGCATTTACCTGAACAGTATTAAGCAGGTTGTCAACGCTATTAAGGATGTCGGTATTCCGGTTAATATGGAGCAGACGGTAGAGGGCGATGAGGTCATCGTCAGCGTCCGCATCAAGAACCAGAAGAAGCCGAAGGGCGGCAACAGCAAGCCATTGTTCTGAAAGTAATAAAGCAGGAAGCTTCCTGCAGTAACGATAAAAGCAGAGAGCTGTGTTTCACGTGAAACACAGCTCTCTGCTTTTTTGTACAAGGAGGTGGCTTATTATGCTCCGAACGAAGCCGGATTTTTACCAGAATTTGAGCATCTGGAAAAGACTCTTTTTGAAGCCCTTCTCCGGCGGAATTACCTCATGCAGGAATTTGGGCTTAACATAGCGTACAATCATTGGCGGTGTGCGCATAGTTGTTTCGGCAAAGCGCGGCAGCTTGCTGTTAGCGGGAAGCTGCAGGCTGCGTACCTTGTCCTTGCTGTTGACGAAGCGGGCACTGGCTGCGCCGGTCTGGCCGTTGACAACGATGACGAAGCGTTCGCCGGCGCTGTTGTCGGTATAGTCAACATAATAAATCGGCAGCATGATGTCAGCCGAATGCTTGCGGATATTGCGTGCCCATTTTTCAATCGTAACATTCTTTAAGCCGTAATTTTCGCAGAGCCTGTTGCAAAGCTGCTCGTTGATCATGCGGTCAAGATATTTTTGTACCGGGAAAAGATTGCTGCGGGTGGTGATATGTACATCACCCTCCAGAAATACGGGGTCAAAGGGGGCGAATTCATCAAAGTTCCAGGGAGCAACCATATCGACGGCGTTTTCGTCAAAGACATAGGTTTGCGGATATACCCAGTTCAAAACCTCCTGATAAATTTCGCAGTCACCCTTGTTGCTGGAGATTTGCGCTTTGACGCGCAGGTCCGCAAGTGTATAGGGAGTATAAAAGGCGGTAAATTTTTCCTTAATGGCTTTTTCCGCACCCTTGAAGGACATAGGCTCGCGCTTCATCAGCAACTGTGCTCTGCCAAAGGCCTGCTCTTTATTGAGCTTGAAGGGCAGGGCGATGGAGGGATAGCTGCGGGAACCTGCGCCGATAAGCTGGTCCTTGTTGTAGCCGCCGGCCTTCAGCTCCTCCTGCGTCAGACGGTGACCGCAGTATTCGCAGGTAAAAATAGTCTGCGTGGATTCGCCGGTAACATCGGCACCGCAGAGCGGGCATGGTAGCTTAACGGTGTGGCTTTCTTCGTAAACCTTGGTGCTGAGGGCGCTGAAAACGCCCAGCTTATCTTCGATGCTTTGGGTATCGTTTTTGAGCATTTCGGGCAAAGGCTCCATAAAGTATACGTGGCCCAGCTTTACCAGACCGTTGACAACTTCTACAGGCTTATGGCGATACTTGATTTCGCTATCAAGAATATTTTTGCTGTTCGGCCAAGGCTCCTGGTTGCCGCAGAAGGAGCAGATGAAGCTGGTGCTGGCAGCGTCGGAATACATGGTGCCGCCGCATTTTTCGCATTGTATAGCACAACATTCGTCGTTTTCTTTAAACATAGGAACATCTCCCTTCCTTATCTTGCCTTCATTATAGCGCAAAAAGAATGTCAGCGCCCCACCCGAAAGGGGAAATTTGGGTAGGATGGGGTTGGTTTTATTTTAAAAGATGATAAAATATCGTAGCAATAGCAAAATTCAGCTGAATTTTAGAGATAAACACAAAAATTGTGCGGCTTTTTACGACCGCACAATTTTTTTGCTGTTTACTTACAGCATAGGATGTGATTATATGTTGAAGAATTATAACCTATCAGAAGGTCCACCGCATACCTACGTTCCATTGCCAAGGTGTCTTGTAGTCGCCGCCGAAGGCTTTGGAAACATCTGCATACAGATAGCTGTTATCCTTGGTTTTGAGGTTGAAGCCGATGCCTGCCTCGTACCAGGTGTCGCCCAAATCGTTGCTGTAGGTGGTGGATACACCGTTGTAGCTCAGGCGGGTGTCAGCACTGCCGCCGAAGTCATGTAGTACAGAAGCTTTGGCGTATACATTACCGTTGTCGCCAAGTCTGCTGCCAAGTTCGAAGCCTAAGCGGCCGATGGTGCTGCTTTGGCTGTCCTGACTGATAGCAATGCCGTTGGCGGTAGTGTAATCCTTACCGGCAATACGCAGCCAGGAAAGCTGTGCCTGCGGAGTGAAGTAGGCCTTGTCACCCATAGCGATTTCTCTGCCGTATTCGGCACTGATGCTGCTGCCCCAGGTTTTGTACTGACCGTGAGTGAAGCCAATCGGTGCAGAGATATCGTAATCATTGCTCAGACGGCCTTCCTTCAGTACGATGTCTGCATAATGTCCCTTATCGCCCAGCCAGGTGCCGTACAGAGTAAGTGCCAGGCTGTGGTTTTTCGCTGTTGCATCGCCGTAGGTGGTTTTACCGCTGTTACGGCTGATAGCAGCGCCGTAATGCCAATCGCCGCCAGCCTTATCATAACCCATCTGGAAGAAATTATTTTGGTTCTTGGCATTGTCATATTTGAATTCGCCGCGGTTCAAGCGTACCCAGAAGCCTTGGTCGCCATCGCCCTGACGCAAATCGCCCAAGCGTTTGCTCAAGGTAGCATCCTCCTGTCTCCAGGACAGTGCTGCAGCGTTTTGCAGATGGCTGATAGCATCTACAGTAGTGCTTTGGGCAATTTTTACATTGGCGATTGCGTTGCCGTCAATATGGTTGATGGTATCTGCCTGCATTTGGCCGATGAGCAGACCTTCGTTTACCTGAACGTCAAATTTTGCCGCACTGTCATCGTGAATCTTCAGGCTGTTTCTAACAAGGCCTTCTAATCCGGCTGCGTCCTTCACGTTATCAGCATTGATGCCTGCATAAGAGGTATGTACTGCGGCAGCGTCGGTATCAGCGTTGTTTACGCGGAAGAAGCCTGTATTGAGGTTTGCATCAGCCTCCAGCGTCAGCTCACCGCCGGTGCCCTGCAGGTGATTAATGTCAATGTTCTGCACCTCTTCATTGGTCATGGTGATGCTGCCGTCATTCAGGGTGAGGGTTTCCAGATAGCTATAACCAATGCCGTATTCACCCATAGCATGCCATGTAGCCTTATTGGCGAGGGTGAGGTTAATGGTACCGGCAGAATCATCCTTATCTTCATAAGGTCCGCTTTGGTCGAGATTGCCGGTGATGCTGGAAGCGTCAGTATTCAGGTTGAGGTTGACAATGGCGGTGTTGGCTGCATGTACGTCGCCAACGATTACCACATCGTTAGTGGTACCCTGGTTAATGTTGACAATAGTATCGGTGTGCCAGGTCGGGTCCGGATCTTCGCCGTAAGCATTGATAGCGTTGAACAAGCCATTGTTAGCATTGTTGGCGCCGGTTATGCTGCCGCCGGCCATGTTAAGAACGGAGCCATCTTCGACAAATAGTACATCAACAGTACCTTCCGCACTATTGTTTTCAGCTCTGATATTCGTAATGCCCAGGTTGACCTCGGAATAATACCCTGCACGAACACCAACGGTCATAACCGCACCATCGCCGCTGCTTTCAGCGTGAATAGTGCTGTTGTCACCGAGAGTAATGGTGGAGCTGTGGATAGCATTAAGACCATAGCTGTAGCTTGATTCATCAGGATTCGGAGAAATGCCTTTTACGTCAATATGTGTTTCGCCGGCGTTGATTTCGGAGTTGCCTGCTGCAAAGATGCCGTTAGTACGGGCTAAATTCTCAGCCATAGCTTCGGTAGCGATTGTCAGCTTGCCAAAGTTCATCTTGGCCTGGTCTTGGGCTTCAATACCTGCTGCCCAGGCATAAGAGCCGTTTTTAGAGACAGCCTTGATATTTGTAGCGCCGCTTACGGTCAAAGTATGTTCGCTGTCTTCATCCTCAATATCGCGGCCCATGAAAATACCATCGGCAATACTTTCCGGCTTGCCGTCAGCCATGATATCGATATTGAGGTTTTCTATCTTGATATCGGCAGCATAAGTTTCAATGCCGGAAATATAGATTCTACCTTGATCTACATCACCTGTAGACTGACCTGTGATATTCACATCTTGGGCAGTGAGCCTGCCGGGAGTATCGTAGTTAGAGGTTGCTGCATAAATACCGCTGGTAGCACCATCTTTAATATCAAGCTGCAGATTTAGCGGCGTAGTAAATTTTAAATGTGTTCCTTCGTCCCAAACCTCAACAGCAGGGTAGGCGTTAGTCCATTTTACTACGTCACCTTCAGCGAAGGTATAAGTTGATTCCATACCGACAGTAGTGCGGATGCCATGAGCTGCATAAGAGTCACCCGCACCGGTGATTTGGTCAGTGTACTCCTGTGCAGAAGTAATGGATGGTTGTGCCCCCCCGATGTACAGCGCAAGCATTACAGCTGTTGTCAGGGTTCTGGAGATTAATTTTTTGCGTTGCATAAACAAGACCACCTTTCTTTAAATCGGCCAATATAAAGAAAACTTTAAGAATATTACAATAATTAATCAGCCGATTCTTTTCTACATCTGCATTATATATCAGAAAGCAGGAAAAAGCCCCACCCCAAAGGGCAAATTCGGGTAGGGTGAAGTGAAAAATTTGCTGATTTTGCGAAAAATTTTGCAGTCACCTTATCCTTCCTACCCAAAATTACCTTTTCGGGTGGGGACAACGCACCGCAAATACGCTATGCTATCATCAGAAGAATAGCAAAAGGCGGTGAGCAGCATGCGCAAACAAAAAAGCAATAAGCTGAGAATTATTCACCTGCTGTTATTGGCAGCGCTTCTGCTGCTGACAGCAAAGCTGATTTATGCCCAGGTGCGGGGAGGCGATAGCATGGGACGTATAGAATGGACGGGTATGCAATTATACAGAAACGGCTCGAATTATGATTATAGCTATAATTATGCGCTGCGTTTGGATGCTAAAAGCGGGCAGATGCTTTATGACTGCAGCTTTAAGGCTCCGGCAAATCTAAATGACGAAATCTGGCGCTGTGAGCTGGAGAGCGTGCCCGTGACGCGCGAGGAGCTTGCGCCTCTTGATGCGCTTATCCAAGGACTGCCGCTGGCACCGCCCAAGGAACCTGAGCCGGTAGATAAGGATCTGTTTGTCTGCGATGAAACCAATGAGATTTTTGATGTGTGTATCGCCAACTATAAGGATAGAAGCGTCAAGAAGCTGACGGCGCCTTTGAGCGGGGAGCAAAGAGCGGAAATGCAAAAGCAGTTTCTGCAGCTTTACCTGAAGGCTAAGGACAGAGCTCCGCTTCACAATTAAGACTTAACAAAGGCGGTGAACGGTATGCACAGTAAATCATGGAAAATCACCAAAATGCTGCTGGCGGTGCTTGTACTGCTGACAGTTAATATAGGTTGTGCGCCGGTACAAGGAGAAGATAAGATGACACATGTAGAATGGTCTGCTTTTTATATGAGCCGGAACCATCAGTTCCGCACCCTGTGCTACAGGTTTGAGGTTAATTATGATCCCTTTAAGGAAGGGCAGGGTACCTTTAGCTGCTTTTTTGTCGATAAAAAGGGCGGGAATTGCCTGCTGTCATCGGCAGAGGTGACAAGTGAGGATTTGGCAGAGCTGGATGCTTTTATCCAAAAGCTGCCGTTTACGGAGCAAAAGCAGAAGCAGACGGATATGCTGTTTGCGCACGATGCGACAACGAAGGAGTTTTATATTGCTCTTGGCAGCTATAAAAATAAAAACAGACGCAAGGTAAAGCCGCAGCTAAGCAGTATGCAGCAGGATGAGGCAATGGATATTTTAAAAAGGCTGTATGTTAAGGTGAGCAAGCGAGAAGGGAAATAGCGACTGATGCTTGGAGTTTAGAGAACCGCCGTGAGGCGGTTCTTTTTGTGAGAGCAGCTTTTTCCTAAAAATATCCCCGCAACCATTGCCGAAGCGCCTTACTCAGTGTACTTTGCTCAGTAAATGTGTTATAATAAAACAGGTTATTTGTAAAAATAAAACGAGTTTTTATAGGATGGTGAAAAAATGAAAGTTTCTGCTGAAGACGTAAAGCATATCGCACAGCTTTCCCGTTTGACTGTTCCTGCTTCCGAGATGGAAGTATTCACCGAGCAGTTCAACCAGATTCTTAACTATGCCGACATTCTTGAAAAAATTGATACCGCAGGTATCGAACCTACCCCGTACGTATTGCCGGTAAGCAATGTACTGCGTGAGGACGTTGTCAAAGAAGGCGTATCCCACGAGGAAGCATTGAAGAACGCTCCTGCTGTTCACAATGACGGCTTTAAGGTACCGCGCGTAATCGAATAAGAAGGAGGCAAACGCTGTGGATTTGTATAAACTTACTGCGCACGAGCTGCATGAAAAGCTCGTCAACAAAGAAGTAAGCTCCGTCGAATTAACTAACGCTGTTATTGCGCGTGTCGACGCAGTTGAAGACCAGGTTAACGCTTACGTAACCCTGGATAAAGAAAACGCTCTGGCACAGGCTGCCAAGGTTGATGCTAAGATTGCCGCAGGCGAGCAAATCGCTCCGCTGGCAGGTATCCCTGGCGCAATCAAAGATAATATTTCTACCAAAGGCCTGCGCACTACCTGTTCCTCCAAAATGCTGGAGAACTTCATTCCTGTATATGACGCACATGTTATCAAAAACCTGCGCGCTGATGAAACCATTTTCTTGGGCAAAACCAACCTGGATGAATTTGCTATGGGCTCTACCACCAAGACCTCTCATTTTGGTGTAACCCATAACCCTTGGAACCTGGACCGCGTTCCCGGCGGCTCCTCCGGCGGCAGTGCTGCTGCTATCGCTGCAGGCGAAGCTATCTGGACTCTGGGCTCCGATACCGGCGGATCTATCCGTCAGCCGGCATCCTTCAACGGCTGCGTTGGTATTAAACCGACCTATGGCCGTGTATCCCGTTATGGCTGCGTAGCATTCGCATCCTCTCTGGACCAGATCGGACCTATCACTAAAGACGTAACCGACGCTGCTCTGGTACTCAACAGCATCTGCGGTAAGGACGATATGGACTCCACCTCCCTGAACGTAGAGGTTCCCGACTTCACCAAAGCACTGGTAAATGACGTTAAAGGCCTGCGCATCGGTCTGCCGAAGGAATACTTCGGTGAAGGCGTTGATGCTAAGGTTAAGGCTGAAATCATGAAGGCCGTTGAAAAATATAAAGAGCTGGGCGCTGAAATCGTTGAGGTTTCCCTGCCGCATACCGAATATGCTGTAATTACCTATTACATCATCGCTCCGGCTGAAGCCTCCGCTAACCTGGCACGCTTCGACGGCGTTCGCTACGGTTACCGCAATGTAGATGCAACCTCCGCTCCGGAAATGACCACCATGAGCCGTACCGAAGGCTTCGGCCAGGAAGTACGCCGCCGCATTATGCTGGGCACCTACGTACTGAGCAGCGGTTACTATGATGCATACTACAACAAGGCTATGCAGGTTCGTACCCTCATCCGCCGCGACTTTGAAGCTGCGTTTGAAAAATGCGACGTACTGCTGACCCCGACCTCTCCGGTTCCTGCTTACGGCATCAACGACAAGATGGATCCGCTGACCATGTACATGCTGGACGTAACCACTATTCCGGTAAATATGGCTGGTCTGCCGGGTATTTCCATTCCTTGCGGCTTTGCTGATGACGGCATGCCTATCGGTATGCAGCTGATCGGCAAGGTTCTGGACGAAGCAACCATTCTGCGTGCTGCTTATACCTTTGAACAGGCAACCGAATATCATAAAGTATTCGCACCGCTGGGAGGTAACAAATAATGACTAAATATATTACCGTTATCGGCCTGGAAGTTCATGCCGAGCTGAAAACCAAAACTAAAGCATTCTGCAGCTGCTCCACTGCTTTCGGCAGCTTGCCCAACACCCATGTATGCCCGGTTTGCCTGGGTATGCCCGGTGCACTGCCTGTGCTGAACAAGCAGGTTGTTGATTTCGCTATCAAGGCTGGCCTGGCGCTGAACTGCGATATCCAAAAATACAACAAATTTGACCGTAAAAACTACTTCTATCCTGACCTGTCCAAGAACTATCAGATTTCCCAATTTGATAAACCTATCTGCCTGGGCGGTCATATCGACATCGTTGTTGACGGCGAGCATAAACGCATCGGCGTTACCCGTATCCACATGGAAGAGGATGCAGGCAAGCTGAATCACAGCGGCGCAACCATCAGCACCTCCGATTCCTCCGCAGTTGACTACAACCGTGCAGGCGTACCGCTGATTGAGATTGTATCCGAGCCGGATATGCGTAGTGCTGCCGAAGCTCGTGCTTACATGGAAAATCTGAAAGCAATTCTGGAATATACCGATGTCTGCGACTGCAAAATGCAGGAAGGCAGCCTGCGCTGCGACGCTAACATCTCCATCATGCCCGAAGGCGCTAAGGAATTCGGTACCCGTGCCGAAATCAAAAACCTGAACTCCTTCCGTGCTCTGGAGCGCGCTATCAACTATGAAGTTGAGCGTCAAAAAGAGGTTCTGGAAGATGGCGGCCACGTTGTTCAGGAAACCCGTACCTGGGATGAAGCTAACGGCGTAACCCTGTCCATGCGTTCTAAGGAAGAAGCACATGACTACCGTTACTTCCCTGAGCCTGACCTCGTTCCGGTACAGCTGGACGATGCTTGGATTGAGCGTATCCGCGAAACTCTGCCGGAGCTGCCGGCTCAGCGTCAGGCACGCCTGATGAGCGAGCATGGTCTGCCGGAATATGATGCTTCCCAGATCGTTTCCACCAAGGCTATGGCTGAATACTTTGATGAAGCAGTTAAGACCGCTAAGGACAGCAAAGCAGTTTCCAACTGGCTGCTGGGCGATGTATCTGCTTACATGAACAACGAAGGCATTACCATTGCTGACTTCAAGGTAACCCCTGCACACCTGGCAGAGCTGGTTAACCTGATTAAAGACGGCGTGCTGTCTAGCAAGCTGGCTAAAAAGGTATTTGCCGAAATGCTCAAAGAGGATGAGGCTCCGAAGGCTCTCGTTAAGAAGCTCGGTCTGGAGCAGGTTAGTGATGAAGGCGCTATCCTCAAGCTGGTTGAAGAAACCATTGCTGAGAACCCGCAATCCGTTGCTGACTACAAAGCCGGTAAAGATAAAGCTATCGGCTTCCTCGTTGGCCAGATTATGAAAAAATCTCGCGGCAAAGCTAACCCGGGCATGGTTACCAAAATGCTCAAAGAAAAAATGCAATAAGGCATACATAGCCTGGCAATATCTGCGTGTATTAAAAGCATAAAAATAAGCACTTCGCTTTGACGTAAATTTTACGTTTGAGCGAGGTGCCTTTTTATTTCTCAATATTAATTTATTGGCTGTTGTTGCGAAACAATTTCCAGTAAAATAAAAGTGTACGATAATTATGTTCGTGGTCTATACCAATGACATAGAAGTTTAAGGTGATTTCACTCTGACCGGCTACGCATATACTAATCCTTTCGTTATTATCATGGTTGATGCAAATAATTGGTTTATAAGCTTCAATTTTTTCGATTTGTTTCCAGGATATTGTTCGTGGTATCTTTAGCGGCTCAAGAAAGCTCCATCTGATTTTATAATTTTGCTGCAAGCCGTTTTTATCAATACTAACAATAGGCGTATGCTTTTTTATGGACATTTTAGCAAAATACATATGACGGGTATAACAGATTGTTAAACCGGCACCTATTAAAAAGTGAGGAACAGCAAAAAGTATGCCATAGTATAAAAAATAAATGGCAATAAACATGAATACCGCAGCAAATATTAGGTTGAAATAATCGCTTAAATTACAATTGTAGAAGTAATTTTGACGAAAATCGCTCTGTAAAAAATATTTACTGTCATTATAGTTATGCTTAAGGATAAATGCGTTGGCTGTTGCTTCTTCATTAGCGTTACGGCTTTTGGTAACAACTATAAAACTATCGCCTTGAGCAGCAGTGTTTATTATGCGTAAATCGTAGGCTGCTTGCATGAAAATTTGTCTGAAGCTGTTAAAGGTTTCGATGCTGTTAACATGGACAGGGTTTATAGCAAAGCAAATTTTTTCAGGCGTAATGCCACCTTTTTGCATTGAATTTACAAAATTTTGGATGTCTGTGGTATTGTTGGCAACAATAATGTCATGGGGAATGAAAAGTTTGTTGTCTTCGCTAAGTATAACGATGATACTTTGAGTTTCTTCTATTTTTATACCGCCGTAGAGCATGAGGGCACCTTCTTTGCTTTAGATGATATAAGTATAGCATTTCTTTATAGTGATATAAAGCTACCTATAGGATATACAGACAAATTTTTTGGCATATAAAAATCTGCCCGGCTTAAATTTTTAAGGCTCCCCATCTGAACGGCACGTTCAGGAGGGGAGCCTTTAGCTTACGGATTAAACCTAATGGACTTGGCAGATTTTACTACTGCAGCCTTCTGCCGTTTGGCATCATCAAACGGATATTGATAGTCAAAGGAAATAAATTTGCCATCCCTAACGAAGATATAATCCATTTCCGTAGAACTGGACAAATCAAAGCTTACATTCAAGCAATTTTCACCGCCAATAGTGATAAATTGAGCTTTGATATTGTCAAGCTTGTATTTAGGATTTTCTTTTTGCCTTGCTTCTACTTTCTTTTGTATGCGTGCAGCTTCTTTAGCAGCAAGTGTTTCTTTATCTTTATCGCTAAGGTTAGCAAAAGAATTAGGATAAAAGCTTAACTCTGCTTTATCAGTAATGTTTACAATCATGGGGCTGACGAAAAAATAACCATTAGAATAGGCGAATGTGTGATTGGGATCATTTTTTATAGGCATTAGTATACAGTTAGCTGGCGTAGTAAAGGATGCAGGATAATCTTTTAGAGTTTTTGTGGTAAAAGGACGTCTGTAAATATCATCGCTTAGAGGAGTAATTTTAACGGATTGGATTATTTTAGGGAGAAATAATTTTTCGTCAATAGGATAGATAAATCTATTTCCCACGTAGCTAAATTTATAAATACCATTTGGTGTAATGATTATGTAATCATCAAAAATAGCTAGTTCTTTCTCAGGTAAGTAGTATGAAAAACGCATTGCCGGGTATTTGGCAATAGAGAGCTGTTCTTTGAGCAGAATCTTATAGCCTTTCTCTTCCAGGTCAGCTAGCTTTTTGTAAAAAAACTTGGTGTTCAGCGTTTTTAAATCTTTAGCTTTAAGGATAAATGGGCGACAATCAACGAGAAAAACTCTTCCATCGCCGCGAAAAGAGTATAGGATATTCTTGTTTTTACTTTGATATTCTTTGTAATCTTTTTCAGGCACTGCAAAACTGAAGCCATATTCTTCGTTTTTATAATGCTGCATACTGATATTCGTCTTATCAGGATTAATGTGGTATAGGTCTAAAATTTGTATCTTTTCTTTTTCGGTAGCAGATTCTTCTGCTTGGACGATACTATTTAGAGCAACACAGGCCAAAAGAGCTGCGGCTAAAAATTTTTTGAGCATGGTTAAGACCTCCTTGGATATTCCTGACTAAAGTATAGCATTTCTTTATAGTGATATAAAGCTACCTATAGGATATACAGACAAATTTTTTGGCATATAAAAATCTGCCTGGCTTAAATTTTTAAGGCTCCCCGTCTGAACGGCACGTTCAGGAGGGGAGCCTTTTTTGATATTATCGGATTTGCTGTTTATTAGTGCAATGCAAATGAGTATAGCATATAATATTGTAACAGAAGTTTTTCTTGAGCTTTAACATGCTTTTCTATATAATAGCTATAAGGAGTGTTGCGATATGAATAACAATATTTTGGAATTAAATGGCTTATCTATTGAAATTCTGCAGAGATTATCTTTTAAAAGTCATTTGCCACTATCGTTAAATCGTACATTGCGTCATTTTGATAAGACAGAGCTTATAAAAGAACTGACTGACATGACTAATTGGCTTGATGAGCAAACCCTTCTGGCTGATGTTGCGCTTGACTATAGAATAAAAAGTTTAGAATCAATCGTAGGAAAATATAATCGTTATTATCCTAATAAACCGGTCAAGCAGGTATTTAATGATGTTCTGGGTTTTAGGGCCTTCTGCGATACATATAAGGAAATTTTAGATTTTGACAAAGAGTTATTTCATATAGCCGATATGTCTCATGGAAAAATGGATGATGATGGTTATAGAGGAGTACATGTTTACTTTCAGATTGATAATAGCTTTTATCCAATAGAGATTCAGTTTAATACGTTATATGACAGACAGATTAACAACTGGCTGCATGATTATCTTTATAAAAAGGATTTTCCGAATACTGTTGGTTGTATAATGAGAAAAAAATATGAGAATGGATTGATAAAGACAGATATTGAATTTGAGGAGGTTTTGCGTGATGTGTTATCTGGTTGCTAAGGATACAGCAAAACATGGTTGTTATGCGTTGAAAACTATGCATGGAAAGCATTTGGTAGAATTAAAAAGATTTTTAAATGAGCTTGTTGCTGCCAAAGGCATTCAGTTAGTGACAATTAGCAGACCTACAGCTTTTGGCGAGTATGCACCCTATCATTTTGCACAGAATGAGGAGGAATTTGTTTCTCTCGTCAAAGCGATGCGAGCATAGTATTTTTAAGGCTCCCCGTCTGAACGGAAACGTTCAGGAGGGGAGCCTTTTTGGGCGCTGGCTCACAACTTTTTCAAGGGACTTTTTACACCAACTCGCAACTTTTTCCAACGACTTTTGCAAAGCGCATCGGATAGGTGAGGGGAGCACACATGTTTAGCGTTATCGTTTTGCCTGCTTCCCGATGAGTTCCTCAAAAATTTACACATCATTTGCGCAAACGCTGTATAATATTCTTGTAAAGCAAATGAGGAGGTTTTGTTATGACTATGAAAAAAATAAACGCCTTTGAGCAAGGCGAAGCAATTTTAAAGACTCTGTCCAAGGGTGCCTTTCTTACTACTGCTGCCGACGGCAAGCAGAACACCATGACCATCGGCTGGGGCAGCCTGGGCTTTAAGTGGGGCCTGCCGACCTTCACTGTTATGGTGCGCCAAAGCCGTTATACCAAGGAGCTGATTGACGCTAATCCGGAATTTACCGTCAGCTTTCCGGTAAAAGAGGGCTTTGCCAAGGCTCTTGGTCTGTGCGGCAGCAAGTCCGGCCGTGATCTGGACAAGTTTACAGCTGCAGGCTTAACTACGGAAGCAGGCGAGACCGTCAGCGTTCCTGTTATCAAGGGCTGCGGCCTGCACCTTGAATGCAAAATCGTGGAGCATTACACCATGGCGGAGGATAAGTTCGACAAGGAGCTAGGCGAGAAATGGTATGCTAACAAGGATTGGCACACCTGCTACACCGGTATCATTACTGCCGCTTATGTAGAGGAATAACAGGCGAAGAACTGTAACAAACGCAAAAGCAGCTGCCGCAATGCGGCAGCTGCTTTTACTATGCGCGTCAACGTGCGTTGCCGCGTAAAAAGTGGTCGGTAATTATTCTTGCTGCTTCCTTGTCTGTCATATCAGCAGCAATATCGTCGCTTTGGTTAAAGATGCTCATGGCTACACCGAAGAAAACAAACTTAGTGGTAATCTCCGGTACCGTGTCTTCTTTAAGCAAATTGTCCTGCATTGCCTGCTCGATAAGCTTGGCTAAAATATCATATTCATCATGCAGGATTTTGTGATAACGCAGGATGCGTTCAATCGTTTCCTCGCTCAATTTTACAGAATTATAGCGGGGAACAACCTTAAAGCCGTCACCGTCAGGCTTAACTCTGCAGCCATTGGTACCGCCAAGCATTTCAAAGCAGATAATCTGCCACAGAGTGCTGTTGGCAACATAAAAATGCACCATTACCTCAAAATACTTTTTGAGCTTGTCCTCAAAGCTGTCTGCACTATCGACAGCTTGGTGCAGCTTTTCTAAAAAGGGGGCATTTTTATCGGCAACCAGCTTGTAGAAAAGGTGCTCCTTATTACCGAAGTATTTATAGACAGTTCCTTTGCCTACGTCAGCTAGGGCTATTATTTCATCGAGCGTAGCCTTTTCATAGCCATGCTGCGAAAAAACTTCTTCCGCTGCCTGCAAAATTCTTATATCCTTAGGTAATGACGTGTCTATTGCCACTATGAAACCTCCAACTATCCTAAATAGGAAAATATTTCGTACATTTATTACATTAATTATACCTTTTTATGCGGATAATTGCTAGTGAAGTTTACGTGTTTTATTAGCCGGAATTTTACTTTTCGTGACAAAATAAAAAACCCGCTCGCCGCGGGCGTTTTTATTTCGCGTAACTGCTGTCCGGCCCCTCAGCCGTCAGTGCTTTGTGCTTTTAGCATTTCCAAAAGTCCCCTCAATTGGCCGCTTCCACGAACCACCTTCTCTGTTTTTACGGTGGTGATACGTTACGCGATTAAGCACTATTTTATTTACGAATTCTCTTACACTAATGTATTATATCTGCAGTGATCGGAGAAACAAAAAACAACAACGGAAACAGACAGCTTACGCTGTTCCAACTCCGTTGTTGTTTATGGTGAAATTATACAACCAATGTCCATGGTTGTAAACAATTTTTTTGTAAAGAGCGTTAAATTTTTCCTGAGCCTGTTGCTACTGCAACAAAAGTTACAGTTTTAAAGCATTTTCAGAATTAAAAGTCAAACTTTTGACCTGTCAGCAGTTCATATGCTTCGATGTATTTGCCGATGGTTTTGTCGATAACATCCTGCGGCAGCTCGTAGCCTGCATCCGGGTTAGCACTCAGCCAATCGCGGACAAACTGCTTGTCATAGGAGGGCTGGCCTTGGCCAACCTTGTAGCCTTCCAGCGGCCAGAAGCGGGAGCAGTCCGGGGTAATCATTTCGTCACCCAGTACAACCTCGCCGTTTTCGTCAAGACCAAATTCAAATTTGGTATCGGCAATGATGATGCCGCGCTCCAGAGCATAAGCTGCACATTTTTTGTAGATAGCGATAGTGTAGTCACGCAGCTTCAGAGCATATTCTTTGCCACGGCCCGGATACAGTTTTTCCAGGATTTCGATGCTTTGCTCTACGCTGATGTTTTCGTCATGGTCACCGATTTCAGCTTTGGTGCTGGGGGTGAAGATAGGTTCAGCCAGCTTTTGGGATTCCTGCAGGCCTTCGGGCAGTTTAATGCCGCAGATTTCGCCGGTTTTCTTGTAGCTTTCCCAACCGCTGCCGGTGATGTAGCCGCGAACGATGCATTCGATAGGCAGCATGTTCAGCTTTTTGCATTTCATGCTGTTGCCGGTGAATTCGGGTTTCTGGAAGAATTCTGGCATATCTTTGGTATCAACGGAAATCATATGGTTAGGAACAATGTCTTTAGTCAGATCGAACCAGAATTTGGAAATCTGAGTCAGCACAGTGCCTTTTTTCACAATCATGTTTTTCAGAATATGGTCAAATGCGGAAATACGGTCAGTGGCAACCATAATAATGCTGTCACCAACATCATACATCTCACGAACCTTGCCGGATTTAAACGGTTTGTACTCTTGCATTTTAATGCCTCCTAAAAATTTCTCAACAAGTAAATGCAGGCTCAGTGCCGGAATTTCTTGTCAGTGTTAACTTTGTTATATTTTATGGTAATATCATAGCACAGTCCAACGAAAAAGTCGAACATTTTTCGTGTTTTAACAAATATTTTTCGGATTATTTTACATCTTGCGGCAAAAGGCCGTCCAAGCGCAGCATATCGGCAGTGACCAAAGGCTGTCCCAAACGTCTCCCCGGCACAAATGTACCATGGCAGTCGCTGCCGCCGCTGATTAACAGGCCGTGCTTTTTACAATGCTGCAGCAGGCGCTGCGTTCCTTTTTCTGAATGGTTGGAGTGGTAGCATTCAAAGCCGTCGAATTTCTCCGTCCGCAGGATGTCGAGCACGCGCTCCAATCCGGGACCGTGAAAGCCGCTGGCAGCATGTGCGCACAGTGCTGCGCCGCCGGCAGCGTGAATCGCTGCAATTACCTCGCTTATGGCAGGAAATTCTGGAAAACCCAGGTCGTGCTCCGGTGTAAAGATGCGTTTAAAGAAATCACCCACGCCGCTGCAAAGTTCCTTGTCAATCAAATAGGCGAGGGCACGCCAGCCGCCGCGGCGTCTGTCGTAGGTATAACGGGCGAATTCCGCTTCATCGACAGGCCAGCCGTCGCGCGCCAGCAGATGAATGCTGTCTACATCCTTCTGCTCTAACAGCGCTTCGTTGTGCTGCATCAGTTCCAGCAGCTGTTTATTATGGATATCAATGCCATAGCCCAGAATATGAAACGACAAATCCTCCTTGGTGGAGCAGATTTCCGCCGCCGGCAGCAGTGTAATGCCTGCTGCCGTAGCTAATGTCATTGCTTCCGCAACGTTGGCTACGCTGTCGTGGTCCGTTACGGCAATCAGCCCCAGCTGTTGCTTTTGCGCTTCGGCAATCAGCTCCGCCGGTGTCCAGGTGCCGTCCGAGGCCGTAGTATGTATATGTAAATCAGCTCTTACCGACATGTAAGCAGCTCCCTTCTATTAAATTCTGCTGTCAAAAAGCAGAAACAGAGTAAAATTTTTATATTTATAGCATAGTTTATAATCATATGCATGTCAACTGCCGGTAAAGATATTCTCTCATTGCACAATAGTACGCGAAATTTTTTTGAAGCTTGCGTGCTTTTGTAACAAGCTTAACACTTACTTATATTTTAAGGGTAATAGTCCCTATAATGAGTACGGATAAATTCAGTGTCTACTCTACAAACACAATACTCATTGTAGGCTTGACATTATTTAACTTATGTTATATACTATGAACATCGTTGTATACGGGAGTATAAATTAGGGGGAATTCATTATGTTTAGAAAATTTGCTGCGATTATCAATGAAGTCGCACTCATCAAGCAAATTGCCGTTGGTCTTGTCATCGGCATTCTGCTGGCACTTTATGTACCGCAAGCGGTACCTGTTGTTACCATCTTCGGTGACCTGTTTGTAAAAGCATTAAAGGGCGTTGCTCCGGTGCTGGTTTTCTTCTTGGTTATGAACGCTATGGCCAAAAAGAAAAGCGGCGGCGAAGCAAATATGAAGCCTATTATCGGCTTATATGTTATCGGCACCTTCTTTGCATCCTTAGTTGGTGTAAGCCTGTCCTTCCTGGCACCTACCACTCTGCACCTGCAGGTTGCGGATGCTAAGCTCAACCCGCCCAGCGGCATTGTTGAGGTTCTGCATAACCTGATTCTGAGTGTTGTAGATAACCCGATAGCTGCTCTGCTGAACGCTAACTACATCGGCATTCTGGCATGGGCTGTAGTATTCGGTCTGGCTATGAACCTGGCTGCCAACGAAACTACTAAAAATGCTCTGGATGATGTTGCAAAGGCAATCACCCTGGTTGTTAAATGGGTTATCCATTTCGCTCCTCTGGGCATCATGGGCCTGGTAGCAACCTCCATCAGCGACAGCGGTCTGTCCGCAATTTCCAGCTATGTACATCTGCTGGCAGTACTCATCAGCTCCTACTTCCTGGTAGCGCTGGTTATGAATCCGTTGATCGTTTACTTCAACATCCGTCGCAATCCGTATCCGCTGGTTTGGGCAACCATCCGCGAATCCGGCGTGTACGCTTTCTTTACCCGCAGCTCCGCTGCTAACATTCCGGTTAACATGGCACTGTGCAAACGCCTGGGCCTGAATCCTGATACCTACGCAATTTCCATTCCGTTAGGCGCAACCATCAACATGGCTGGTGCTTCCATCACCATTTCCGTACTGGCGCTTGCTGCTGCCAATACTCTGGGCATTCATGTTGATATGCCGACAGCTCTTCTGCTGTGCATCGTTTCTACCGTTGGTGCCTGCGGTGCTTCCGGTGTTGCCGGCGGCTCTCTGCTGCTGATTCCGGTTGCCTGCGCTTCCTTTGGTATCAGCAATGATATCGCTATGCAGGTTGTAGGCGTTGGCTTCATCATCTCCGTACTGGAGGATGCTTGCGAAACTGCGCTCAACAGCTCCAGTGACGTTCTCTTTACCGCAACTGCCGAATTTGCAGAACGCGCTAAGGAAGGCACTCTGAAGTCCGAAGACCTGGTTCCGAGAAACAACATTTAATTTAACATAACAACAAAACGGCCGCCGAAGCTTGTGCTCCGGCGGCTGTTTCATTTTGAAAGGATGATGTGGTTTTTATGTATTAGCCTTCAATGGCAATATATTTTTTGTCTTCGACTTTTTTAGGCTCAACCTTAGGAATAGTAACCTTCAGGATACCGTCTTCGAATTTAGCCTTGATATCCTCTTGGGTAACTGCTTCGCCGACATAGAAGGTTCTTGCACATTGACCGCTGTAACGTTCACGGCGGATATAAACGCCTTTATCGTTCTTTTCGTCCTTGTCGAGGCCTTTAGCGGCGGTAATGGTCAGATAACCGTTTTCCAGTTTGGCGCTGACGTCCTCTTTTTTGAAGCCCGGCAGGTCGATATCCATTTCATAAGCGGTATCAGATTCCTTGATATCGGTTTTCATAACGTTCTGAGCATGTTTGCCGTACAACGGATTGCGATGACCGAAGAACTCTTTATCAAACGGGAAATCCATTAAATCATCAAATAAGCTTTCACCAAATACACTAGGCATCATCATAAGTCATTCCTCCAGTTTTATTGCGCTTGTTGTAGTCATTTTAATGTTGATGCAGCAAGTATTGATTTGATTTGCCAACGCGGGAATTGTGCTTTGCGGGTGCTGCCCTTGCAGCTCCTGTAGCTCATTTCCTTTGTTGATTATGTTATACCACTATTTGTTAGCACTGTCAAGCGTTGAGTGCTAATTTCTGACGATTTCACAGAAATTACAAAAAGTGGGGTGTAGGGCACCCCCTTCCGCCTCACTACGTTTGGCATCTTACAGATGAAAAAGCAGTAATAAAGAGCCTCTCCTTGGGGAGAGGTGCCGAGCTTGTCGAGGCGGAGAGGGGATATGCTGAAAATAATGCTATTCGTAAGCATAAAGATTGCAAGCAAATAATCTTTGTGTACGAATTTTCTTCAATCTAAATTCAAATGTAAGCCTATAAACCGCAGTCCCCTCTCAGTCGCCCTAGCGGGCGCCAGCTCTCCCCGAGGAGAGCCTCGTTTTTCTTCCTAATGTTTCATCTGCTTGCAGCTTCCTTCCGTCAGCTCGCAACCCCCTTCCGCCTCACTACGTTCGGCACCTTCCCCAAGGGGCAGGCAAGACTAATAGCTTTCCATTAACCTTCATTAGCACGTTCTTGGTTCCCCCTCGGGGGAACTGTCGCGTTAGCGACTAAAGGGGGAAATGTGAGAGCAGATAAGAAATTTGCTAGAAGTATAACCCAAAATCTCTAAAATTTTCTCCAAATTTCCCCAAAATTCCTAAAAAATTCCCCTCATCCTACCCGGATTTGCCATTTCGGGTAGGGACAAATTACTAAAAATTCGTTATACTACAGCCAGAAGCAAAGGAAAAACAACTTGTTCTTCTTGCTTTTCCGACTTTACCAAACGGAGCAGGTACTGCAAAAACCAAAATGAAACAAGGCAAATTTTGGCAACAGGCAGCGCAAGCCTCCGCAAGGTAAAAGAATACTTTACTTAAAGAGGAGGAATTTATCATGAAAAAATCTTTAGTACTCGCAATGGCAATGGCTCTTGGCGTAACCGCATCCGCTTACGCTGCTAACCCGTTCAGCGATGTTCCTGCCGGCCACTGGGCATATGACAGCATCAGCAAGCTGGCAGCTGCAGGCGTAATCGATGGCTACGGCGACGGCACCTTCGGCGGCGACAAGCTGATGACTCGCTATGAAATGGCACAAATCGTTGCTAGAGCAATGGCAAAGGGCGCTAATGTTGACAAGCTGGCAGCAGAATTTGCTGACGAGCTGGACAGCCTGGGCGTGCGCGTAGCTAACCTGGAGAAAAAGGCTGACAATGTAAAAATTACCGGTGAAGTTCGCTTCCGTTATGTTGACCAAGACGGTGCAATGTCAAGAAGGACTTTA
Organism: Phascolarctobacterium sp. Marseille-Q4147; assembly: GCF_017968825.1. Classification (NCBI taxonomy): domain Bacteria; kingdom Bacillati; phylum Bacillota; class Negativicutes; order Acidaminococcales; family Acidaminococcaceae; genus Phascolarctobacterium; species Phascolarctobacterium sp. Marseille-Q4147. The sequence continues at coordinate 967,045 of NZ_CP072874.1, forward strand.
GACAGAGGTTACAGAGTTTTGGGCAATGATTCCAACCATGTGGCAGATATCCGTTCCCGCATCTGGATTAACGGTATGATTAATGATGACTGGACCTACACCGGCATGCTGCAGAATGTTCAGAACCTGAATAATAATGCCGGTGATGAAAATACAAGCTTCCAACGCGCTTATGTAGACGGCAAGCTGGGCGGCATGGCAGTACGTGCAGGCCGTTATAACCTGGTAATTGCTGACGGCAATATCTATGATACCCGTGCTGATGGTCTGGAGCTGTCTTATGGCAACAAGGTTAAGGTAAAAGGCTTTGCAGGCAAGGCAACTGATGATATTACTGTAGTACCGTTTATGATAAATGATGGCATTAATACTGAAACTGGTGATATTACTAATGGCGGCAAGTATTGGGGCTTGGCAGTAGAAGGCGAGTTGGCTAAGGGCTTGAAGGCTACTGCCGGCTACACTCAATTCAAAGATATGGGAACCGGCTCTGTTGCATTTGACAATGGTAACTTTGACAAAACTGATATTGACAACGGCATTTGGCATGCAGGCTTGAGCTATGATATGGGGCATTTCAATCTGTCCGCTATGTATCTGAAGGGTGATTTGTCTGCTGACAAACTTAATGATCGTAGTGATGGCAACATTAACAAAGCTATTGATAAATACCTGGATGACGACGGCTTTGTTATCGGCTTGGCTTATAAGGGTGCAAAGGCTGAGGATGCAGGCAGCTGGGGCGCATGGGCTAAATACTATGACCAAGGCGCACAAACCTATGTTGCACACACCACCGATGCTAACACCTTTGGTATGACCGGCTTCAAGGGCTTCGGCGTTGGCGCTAACTACACCCTTGCTAAAAACATTGTAGCTAACGTTGCATACTATAACACCGAATCCAAGCTGATGAAAGAGCTTCCTAGTATTGCTGCTGATCTTGATCGCACCAAAGACCATCGCTTCTGGACTGACGTAACCTTCACTTTCTGATAAACCTTCATACAAAAACTTCCTAAAATCGGCAGCGCTCCGGCGCTGTCGGCAGAGAACCGCCGCAAGGCGGTTCTTTTGCGTTTTGGAGAGGAAGAGGGAGATGAGGCTCTCCTAGGGGAGAGCTGGCGCCCGTTAGGGCGACTGAGAGGGGATTGTTGTTTAAAAATTTACTAATAGCATATGTATGATGTACCCCTCTCCGTCATCGCTACGCGATGCCACCTCTCCCCAAGGAGAGGCTCGCTTTTCTTTCTAAAGTTGCATCTGCTTACCCAACCCTTCCGTCTGCTCGCAGCCCCCTTCCGCCTCACTACGTTCGGCACCTTACCTGAGGGGCAGGCATAAGGAGTGTTCTCTCTTGACATCCACCTCAAATTCAAGTAAACTTAAATTAAGTTCTTGAAAACTGCAACTAAATTTCGCTTCGGGCTGATTTACCTGCGGACAATTAAATAAGCAGTATATCCTGCAGATACACCTTATTTGCAGAAGCTTAAGCAAGGCCATTTACATGGTACATTCTAAGAGTAGTACATACTGACGATTTCTAATCGTCAGCGTACTGCTCTTTTTTGTTTTTTAGCGCCTTGATAACTGCTTATGTATTTTTTATTGCATCTGTGCTAAAATGAAAGGAGAGATCTTATGCAAGACCTGGCAAAAAAATTTGAGAATCTGACAATCCAAAGCGACTTCATCTTCAAGAAGGTAATGTCGCGCAAGCGCATCTGCATCCACCTGTTAGAGGAATTACTGCAGATTAAGATTGCCGATATCAACTACCTTGAAGCCGAAAAATCGCTTGAACCCGACTACACAAGCCGTGGCATCCGTCTGGATATAATAGTGAAGGATGACAAAAATACGCATTACAATTTGGAAATGCAGGTAAAGAATAATAAAAATCCCCACACCAAAGCCTTTGTCCTGCCCAAGCGTTCACGCTATTATCAGGCGCTGCTTGATATTGATTTGTTGCAGCAGGGACAGGAATATGATTTGCTGCCGCCGACCTATGTAATTTTTATTTGTGTGTTTGATTTCTTTGCAAAGGGTAATTATGTCTACACCTTTAAAAAGCGTTGCCTTGAAAATCTGGAGCTGGAGCTTCAGGATGAAGCAACCACCATGCTGTTGAATACCAAGGGTACGCATGGCGATATTTCCAAGGATATCAAAAGCTTTTATGATTATGTAAACAACCACATTGTAAATAGCGATTTCACCAAGCAGATTGACGATGAAATCAGCTATCTGAAACTAGATACGAAAGTGAGGCGAGAATTTATGCTTATGGAAGCACGTTTATTAGATGAAAGGCGTGAGGGCGAAGCAAAAGCGAACATTGCTACTGCCAAGCGTCTTATAAGTATGGGACTTTCTGTGCAGGATATCGCCAAGGCTACTACATTGCCAATAGAGAAAATAGAAGAATTAAAGGCAGAACAAGTCTGATACAAAAGAGAATAATTAAAATCAAACCTCGTGATTTACCGAACCCGGTGAAACACGGGGTTTTCGTATTTTTTGCGCAAGCACGTCGGAAGTTTAGCGGAAATATAACCTAAAATCTCAAAAATATCCCAAAAATCCACCTCATCCTACCCGAAATCACCCTTTCGGGTGGGGCGCTTTTGCTTTTTTTAGGCTACACTATAGGTGTAAACAATCAGCTGTAAAGCAGGCAGCAGGAAGCGGAGGGATTGATATGCTGAAAGAAAGCTGGAAAAACATTTTGCTGGGCGCATTGCTGCTTACCGGATTGACAATGCTCTTGGGCAGTGACAGCTCCGACAAAAAAGCAGACTCTCTGCTCGCCATGCCTAAGGCAGAAGCCGCCGCTATGCCTGTCTACGAGCAGGAATATATGAAAATCGTGGCTGGTGTCTGCGATTATTTGACCACGGGTAATACCGCCGGACTGCCGACGCAGGGACTGACAGGCTTTGAGGAGCTAGAGGGCCATAATGATCCCGGTCAGGGCGTAAGCAGTGTCGGCTATACGCTGCAGGATATCAATAATGATAAGGTGCCGGAGCTGATTTTGGCCCAGATTGCTTATCCCGAGGGCAAGGGCTATTATGGCCGGGATATCTATGCTGTCTATACCTTTGTGGACGGTAAGATAAAATTTGTTGACGAGGGCTGGTCGCGCATCCGTCTGCGTCTGCTTCGGGATAATACGCTGAGCAAGCGCACCTGGAACGAAGATAAAAATATGGAATGGGTGCTGGAAATGAAGGATTTGCTGCGGGACGGCAGCCTGCGTCAGGGAGAAACCTTCTATACAAAGGTTGAGGATGGCAGATGTAATGTTTACCGAAAATATTTAGATGTAAATGATACTTTTGTTACCCAAAAAACTTCCATGCACTTTGACGATATGATGAATATTGACCTTGGTGCCCAAAAGCTCGAGCTTTTACCGCTTGCGGAATACAGCAATCGTGGCTTTAAGGGACTGGTAATGCAGCATCTTAACTGCATGGGTTTGCATGAGCTGCAGGATAATAGGGTAGATCTTTCTGCATATGAGCATGTTTATGTGGATAATCCCTCTCGGGGAGCAGAAGTGTTGTTTAGCAGCAATACTTCTCTGGTGAGCTTTGAAGTGCTGGATTTGCAGGGTGATAGCAGCAGAGTTATCTACAGCAAAGGACTGCTGAACCCGGAAGAAAAGCTGGTGCTGCATCTGGAAAGCTTTGAAACTGATCCCGTGCTAAGCGATGAAACTGTTATCAAGAACGGTATCAGCTTAAGGGACGATACCGGCAGCCTGCGCAAGTTTGCGATTCGGGCGAAAGTTGAGGACGGCAGTGTTTATCTGGAGGAGATTGATTAAGGTAAAATCTGCATTCTGTGCGGAAATTTATAGAATTAGGGATTTTAGGAGGTAATGAATATGAAAATGAAAAAATTAACCAGCTTATGTGGTTGCCTGTTGCTTTCCATGTGCATGGGCGTTGGCGCTATGACTGCTCCGCTGTCTGCTGAGGCTGCAGCACGCGAAAAGGTTATTCTTGACGCAGATATGGTGGATTTGTTTGATGATGGCATCGCTATGATGATGCTTGCCGAATCTCCCAAAATGGATCTGAAGGGTGTTACCATCGTTATCGGCAATACCTGGGTTGAAACCGGTACCGCTTCCGCTATTCGTCAGCTGGAGGGCATCGGCCGCACCGATATCCCCGTATATATGGGCGTTAATGAAACCGTTCGCAAGGACCGTTTCGCTAACATGAAGGAAGAAAAACGCATTTACGGCCGTGGCCATGACTCCCATCTGGGCGCTGCAGGCTATCCTCAGCCGGCATCCTGGCAGGCTGAATACCGCAAGAATTATAATGATGAGCCTGTTATGAACCCACAAAAGGAACATGCTGCTGATTTCATCATTGATACTATCAAAAAGCATCCGGGCGAAGTAACCATCGTTGCTATCGGCAGTGGTGCTAACCTGGCAGCTGCTTTGGACAAGGCTCCGGAAATCGCTCCGATGGCTAAGCGCGTTGTTTATATGGCAGGCGCTTTCTTCTGCGAAGGTAACGTAATGCCGACCTCCGAGTTCAACGTTTGGATTGATCCGGAAACCGCTAAAAAGGCTTACCGCGCTCCTTGGAAGGAGCAAATCTTCCTGCCGCTGGATGTTTGCAGCAAGGAACTGATGAGCCACGATGATTTCAAGGATCTGGAAAGCCGCATTAAGAGCGACCGCTTCAAGGCTATGTGGGAAAGCCACTATGCTACCCCGATGTTCCGCAAGGATCCGTCCTTCAAGAACTACATTTGGGACGTTCTGGCAGCAGCAGTTGCTATTGATCCGTCCGTAATTCTGGAATCCGAAACTCTGCCGGTTGATGTTGATGACCAATACGGTTATGGCTACGGTCAGACTATGGGCTTCCGCGGCGCTGCTCCTGAGGGCACTCAGAATGCGAAGATTGTTTATGCTGTAGACCGCGCTAAGGTTTGGAAGATGGTTGAGGATGTATTCAACAAGCTGTAAGCAATAAATTTGCCGATTTAAAGCTTGCGCCCTACCCGAATTTGTACTTTCGGGTAGGGCGCTTTAGTTTTTTTTAGGGTAAAATATAGGTATAAAAGATTAGCTGCGAAGCAGACAGCGGGAAGCGGAGGGATGGAGATGTTGAAGAAAAGCTGTAAAAATGTCTTAGTTGGAGCAATGCTGCTGGCTTCATTGGCAATGCTGCTGAATGGCTGCGGTTCGGATAAGCAGGCGGCAGCAACGCAGCCCAAGGCCACGAAGGTGGAGGAGGCTGCTGCAACTGTGGCGAAGGTGCCTGCCTATGAGCGTGAATATGGCAAGCTGGTAGAGGGTATCTATAATTTTGTGAATGATGGCGATATGGGTAAAATGCCGCAGCAGGGCATGACCGGAATTTATGAGCTGCGGGACCGTATGGGCTATGTTGATGCGTTGAACATGCTTGGTTATACGCTGCAGGATATCAATAATGACAAGGTGCCGGAGCTGATTTTTGCTATTTTGGATAATGAAAAGCAGGGCAAGGGCTATTACGGCAAGGATATCTATGCTATCTATACCTTTGTTGACGGTAAGATAAAATTTGTTGATGAAGGCTGGGCACGCAGCAATCTGCAGCTGTTGCCGAACAATATGCTGCTGACACGCGGCAACAGCAGTAATACAGACTATGTGCTGGTGCTGGAGGATTTGCTGCCGAACGGTAATAAAAGATGCGTTGATATGTATTTTACCCGTTCAAAGAACGGTAATGCGGCTGCCAACGGCCTTGATGTTTACCGTAATGATGTGGGCAGAGATGATGTGGCTGCTTCGCAAAAGACGAATATGACGGCTGATGATTTCTTTGATATGGGAGCAGAGATGTCCGGTGACAGCGTGAAGCTTGAGCTGTTGCCGTTGAAGGAATATAAGCAGAGAGGCTTTAAGGGCTTGGCGATGCAGTATCTGGAATGCATGGGCGTACACGAGCTGCAGGATGCAAAGGTTGATCTTTCCAAGTACGAGCAGGTTTCCGTACCTAATCCCTTTAAGGGTGCGGATGTAATTTTCCGCAGTACGAAAAATCTGGAAGAGTTCCGCCTGTTGGAGCTTGCTTCCGGCAAGAGCGTTTACAGCAAGGATTTGCTGATGGCTGATGAAAAGCTGGTGCTGCATCTGGAGAGCCTGGAAACTATTCCCAAGAACGGTATCAGTTTTAAGGATGATGCAGGCAGGGAGCGCCGGTTTGCGATTCTGCAAAGCGGTAAGGACGGCAGTATTTATCTGCAGGAGATTGAGTAAGGTGTATTTCCTGAAGGAATTTAATATTTGATGTAAAAAACTTTGGAGGTGTTTTTTATGTGTAAAAGATTTTTAGGTGCAATGTTATTGGCACTGGGTATTGGTTTGTTTGGCGGTTGGGGCAGTGCTCAGGCGAATAGTGCGCCGGAGTCTACGCAAAGCATGCTGCATGTGTGCTGGCTGAAGGATGCTCATGTTAATCCTGCAGCCTGTGAGGTTGTGAGAATGCCGGATGCTTTTGAGCCGGCGAAGGCGGTGGTGACGAGCTCGGTGGATTTCCCTGATTTTCAGGTTGTGGCGCTGGATTTGCGTGAGGTGAGCGCTGAGGGCTATCCTGTTTTTAACGTGCAGTCTATTTATTATAAGGATTTCCTGCGTGCGACGGAGCCGATTATTATTGTGATGCGTGATTCCGAGTCCTTCCCGCGCAACGGTATTGCGGTGCGCGATTCTTTGGGCAGGGAGCGTATTTTCGGTATTGCTATCAGCGGTGAGGACGGCAGCCTGCTGCTGAGTGAGGTTGAGAGATAGAGGTGCGGGCGATGAAGAGATTATTTAGCTTGCTGATGTTCTGCCTGCTGCTGCTTGTCAGCGCAACAGCGATGGCAGCATCTTATGGTGCGTATCCGTATATGCGTTATGGTGCGAATGGCAGGGATAATGCTTCTTTGCATCTGATTTATACGCAATCCGGCGTTTTTGCTTCTGTTGTTACTTATGATTTGCAGGACGGTAATGCGCCGATGTTTAAGGGCGTGGGTATGCTGGAGAATGGTTCGCTGGTGCTGGAGGATTATTCGTTTGACGTGGGCCGTCATGGTGAGGATACACGTTATTTTGGTTATGGCTCTCAGCCGCTTGTTTGCGAGGCCAGAGTGCAAGAGGGTAAGCAGGTTGTGCTGCTGCCGACGGTTGATGCACGCGAGATGGGTATTACTAAGGTGAGTGAGCCTGATATCGGCGGTACCTATAAGTTTGAGGGAATGCAGGCGGAAGAGGATTATACTATGGCGCTGTATTTTCTGCGTAAGCTGAATGTGAAGAATACCGGTTTGGATTTGAGCAGTAAGGATTATTGGTTTGGCTATGGCAGTCGTTTTGCCGAGGATCCGAACAGCGTTTTTAATTCGTATATGCCGAAGGATGCCAGCGATTATTTTGGGGTTTATGTTTATAATAAGAACGATGAGCTGGTTATGACTTATTATGTGCATCCGAATTTGTGGGATGCGTATCGTGTGACTGTTGATGGGGAGATTATGATGTTGTGCAGCAATGATGCTGTGGGTTGAGGCAGTGAGTTGAGTTTGAGGTCCTTGCGACGTAAGTTAATATTGCGGAGCAGGGGCCTTTTTTTGTACGCGTATCGCAACCCTTCCGTCTGCTCGCTGAAGCTTGCCGCCACCTTCCCTTTCAAGGAAAATATAATGGTCCTGCAAAGTTTTACTTTGGCTATTACTACGAACTTTTATATGCTCCCTGCGTTGTACGCGACATTAGCACGACCAACAGTTTCTCGCTACCTTTATATGCTCCCTGAAAGGGAGCTGGCATCGCCGTAGGCGATGACTGAGGGTTGTGTACAAGATATATTAATTGCTCAATTTAGTTTCTAGTGCTACCCTTCTTGCCTGCCCATTGGGGAAGGTGCCGAGCGTAGTGAGGCGGAAGGGGGTTGTGCGTCGCAATTGACATGTCGCAACCCTTCCGTCTGCTCGCTGAAGCTCGCAGCCACCTTCCCTTTCAGGGAAGATATAATAGTATGTGTAGTTCTAACTATCGCTGTTGTTGCGAACTTTTATATGCTCCCTGAAAGGGAGCTGGCATCGCCGTAGGCGATGATTGAGGGTTGTCTACGATATATTTGCTCGTTATGGCATTGTGCTAACCTTCTTGCCTGCCCCCTCGGGGAAGGTGCCGAACGAAGTGAGGCGGAAGGGGGTTGTATTTCTGGAGGTGAGCTTATGAAGAAGCTTTTGTGTGCTTTGGCGTGCGGTGCGTTGCTGTTGTGTGGCGGGATGTCGGTTGCGCGGGCTGATTATTATGAGATGTATAATCCTGCTACCCATGTTGAGGGTGGCGCTATGGTGTATGAAACTACACGCGGCGTTTTGATGGATTTGAAGGTGCACAGCGGTGAATGGCAGGATGACCATTACCGCTATGAAACCGAGGCGAGCGGTGTGGTGCGTTTTGCGCATGACGGTGAGCGTTTTATCGGTTATCTGCAGGTGCCAAGTCTTGCAAGCTATGAAAATGGTATGGGTTATCCTTCTCGGTACAGCTATAGTATGCCGCTTTATGAAAAGTATGCTTTGAGTAATCCGCAGGGCTATCAGGCGCAGAGCAAGCTGTATGGTGCCTGGATTTTGGGTGAGCCTGAGGGTAATAATCGGGTGCTGCCGTCCCTGGCCGGTACCTATGAAAGAAGCAATAAAAGAGGTACTCGCTTTGTGCAGGGTGAAACGGAAATGCCTTGGATAGTAGCGAAACTGTTTTTGCAGCTGGTGTTGGAGCCGAATGTTAATTTACTGGACAGAAGCAACGGCTCTTTCAGCTTTTGGGATTATCAGTGGGAACAAGAAAAGGCGTTGTATCCGGATGTTGACAAGCGTTACAGCTATCATACTATGACTAAGGCGGGAGATCCGGATGCTCCTAATCCGGTGCAATTTAAGGATGCGCGCTATCTGGTAGAGAAAAGCGGCAGGCTGATTTATAATGTTGCCGATGACGGCACGGTAAGGAAAATTTACGATTTGGCCGATGAATAGGCAGCAGATGATTGCGCACGATTTTTGGCAATGGGGGTGGCGCTGATGCGGTTACTGAGATTGCTGTGTATGACAATGCTGGGCCTGCTGCTTTGGGTGGCAGGTCCGCTATCGGGAGGTGTGGCTATGGAAAGGGCGATTGATTGGCAGGAGCTGTCTGTGAGCAGCAGAGGTATGAGCAGAGCAAGCTGTTATTCATTTAACCTTTGCCGACGCGATAGGGAACTGCTGTTTGACAGTGAGTGCTTTGCAGATGGCGAGCGCCTGAAGTTTTACGAGGTACCTGTTACGGCAGAGGAGCTTACACCGCTGGATAAGCTAATACAGCAGCTGCCATGGCAGCTGCGCCAGCCTTCGGCATCTCATCCTGCGAATTTGCCGCGTGAGATGATTGAGGTGCTCGACTGCGGCAGCTTTTCGTTGACGCTGCTGACGGCAATGGGCGAAAAGCTGGTATGCCGTACTGACATTGAGCAGCAGCAGGAGCTGTTGCGTGAGCTGCAAAGGCTGGCTAAGCAGGTGCATGAACAGAAGCGTGATGCAGGCCATGAGAAGATGCATCCTATGCGTGGATTTAGGCTGTTCAGGGAATTGCCGGAAAAATAAGCATGAAAGCAGTACGGGCTGCGTTTTTGGCAGGAATTTAGCCGAAAAACAGAAAAATTTTGCTTATCCTACCCGAAATCGGCAGTTTGGGTGGGGTGCTTTAGCAAATTTCGTTGTACAATGAGCTTGTAAGGAAACATGCCTGCGTATCTAACAGCGCAGGATAATTCTGAGGAGGTGCAACAAATGAAAAAAGGTATTGTATTAGCTTGCTGCGCAATGCTTTTGGCGGGACAATTGCAATCTGCAGAAGCTCTTGACTGGAACAGAAGAATCGGCGTAGACAGAATGATTGACAGAACCATTGACAATACTATTAACAGGGCGGTGAATAAAGTGGAGAAACAGGAAAAAACCAAACGTGTAATTTTCCAGAATCTGCCGCAATCGGCAGCTGAAATCGGACCGGAAACCGATGCTCAGCAGGTAGCGGCTTATACCGTGGCAGCATTGGCTCGCTACGAAACCAATCCGACAGAGGCTATTGCTATGCTCAACAAGCTGCTGGGACCTCGTCCGGTACCTAAAAGAGATGAACAGTTCCTCGCAGACCGTTTCCGCGGCAGACAGTATCTGATGCGCTCCTACTTTATGGGTGCAACTCCGGCGAACAACTATCAGCCGGATATGCCGTATACCGTAGAGATTAAAACTAATGCCTATACTTATCAGGAGGAAGGCTATGCACGCTTCATGATTACCTGCGGCGGCGCTGACAGCCCGCGTCCGATGACCGTGCGCCAAAAGGCTTCTACCGGCGAATGGTTCCTGTGGGATTACAAGGGACTGCTGAGCGGCATTCAGACTCCGGCAGCAGATGATCCGTGGGCCTGAGAATAATTCAGCTTAAAAAACAATAGCATTATAAAACAAGCAGCCTTCCGGTGTTTCCGGGAGGCTGCTTGTTTGTATGCTGAGCCAAAAATAATCAAAAAATACGCTGAAAAGCCTGTTTTTTTGCCTCACCCTACCCAAAATCAGCCTTTGGGGTGGGGCGCTTTTGCTTTTTCTTGCTTATAATATAATTACAAAAGCTGGAAGGAAGTGATGTATATGAAGAAGTTCTGGAAAAAAACATCGCTGTTTTTGGTGACTGCAGCGATGACTGTTTCCGCTCCGCTGATGGCGTGGGCGCTGGAGCATGACATTGTTATTCTGCATACTAATGATATCCATTGCGGTATTAATGATAATATCGGTTTTGCCGGTTTGGCGCAGATTAAAAAGGATGCCTTGGCAAGAACGCCGAATGTGGCGCTGGTGGATGCAGGCGATGCTATTCAGGGCGCACCTATCGGCAAGCTGTCCCGCGGTCTGGCAGTTGTCGATATTATGAATTATCTGGGCTATGACTTCTGTATTCCCGGTAACCATGAATTTGACTACGGCATGGACCGCTTCATGGAGCTGGTGCCGCTGCAGCGTGCAGGCTATTACTGCGCAAATTTTGTTTATGCAGGCAACAACAAGCAGGTTCTGCCGGGCTACAAAATTATGCAGTATGAGGATACCAAGGTAGCCTTTGTGGGTGCGAGCACACCGGAAAGCCTGACAACCTCCACTCCTACCTTCTTCCAAAATGAGAAGGGCAAGTATATTTACAGCTTCTGCGAGGATAAAACCGGTAATAAGCTGTACAAGCAGCTGCAGAAGAATGTCGACAAGGCACGCAAGGACGGCGCGGACTATGTATTTATCGTAGGTCATTTGGGTATGGACGGTACTACTCCGCAGTGGAGCAGCGAAAGCGTTGCTAAAAACACTCAGGGCGTAGACGCTGTTATCGATGGACACTCTCACGAGCGTTTCACCCGTATGGTAAAAAATAAGGTAGGTAAGGACGTGCTGCTGGCGCAAACAGGCACTAAGCTGAAAACTGTCGGCGAGCTGGTAATTACTCCCGACGGCAAGCTGAAGAGCCAGCTGATTACCGAATCCAACGGCAAGGATGCCAATATCGCAAGAGTTATTGCCCAGGAAATAAAAACCTATGAGCCTTTGCTGAAGCAACCTGTGGGCGAAGCCTTGGTACAGCTGCGCAGCAATGATCCTGCAACCGGTGAGCGTATCGTGCGCAACCGTGAATGCAGCTTGGGTGACTTTGTTGCCGATGCCTATCGAGCAGTGCTTGATTGCGATGTAGTGCTGGCGAACGGCGGCAGTATCCGCAACGAAATCAAAACCGGCGTAATCAGCTACAACGATTTGCTGGAGGCCTTCCCCTTCGGTAATATGTGCGTAGTTTTAGAAGTGACTGGCCAACAGATTCTGGATGCGCTGGAGATGGGCGCAATCAGCTATCCTGAAGAAAGCGGCGGCTTTATGCAGGTATCTGGCCTGAGCTACACGCTCGACAGCTCTGTTGCTTCCAGCGTTGAGCTGGATGCCAAGGGCAATTTCGTGCGTGTTGCCGGTGCCCGTCGCGTAAGCGATGTTAAGATTGGCGGCAAACCGTTAGACGTTAAGAAAAAATACACCGTGGGCGGAACCTCCTACATGCTCAAATTCGGTGGTGACGGCATGACGATGTTCAAGGGAGCGCATCTGGTGCAGGACGAAATGATGAGTGACGCAGATACGATTATGGAATATCTGCAGAACCATCTGAATGGCAAGGTTGGCGAGCAATATGCTAATCCTTACGGCGATGGCCGTATTGTAATCAAATAAAAAGCTTTTCCATAGTAAAATGAGGAGATGATTGTTATGTTGAAGAAACGTATGGCGATGGGAATTTTGGCCGGACTTTTGGCCTGCAGCTTTATTGCCGGCTGCGGCGGGGGTGACAAAGGCACCAGCGAGCCTCCTAAACCGAAACCGATTGCTGCTGATTTGAAGGATTTGCCGAATAAGGATGTTAAGGTCGGCATTAATACATTTAAGCTCTTTACTCTGAAAAATAATCCTAATCTGCATTTGCAAAATACTTATAGCAAGGGTATGAGGGTGGCTGTTATCGGCAGAGATATGATTTATGCCAACGTTAAGGACAGACTAGTTCAGATGCAGTGGGATAAAGATGGTCTGCGCATGTTGGACAATAATGTTGATGCTTTGTCCGGTAATGCCAAAATTTCTTCCGATGGCACCAGAGGCATTTTCTATACCAATAAGAGAATGAGACTCAACTATTTCGATAGCGAAACCAAACGTATTGAAGAGGCACAAGGACGCTTCAATAACCTTGTTGTAATTCCTAAGGGCAATGCGGACAAGGCTTTGATTTGGATGAACCAGGGCGAAATGAGAAAGGTGGATCTTCGCAACGGCTACAGAGTAGGCAAGGATTTGGGCGAAGTACGTAAGGAATCCAGAAGCCGTAATGCTGACGACAAGGATAAAATCAATATTCCGCAAAGCGTTGTTGCAGACAGAAACGGTGATTTCTATGTTGGCGGCAATGCGCGTATCGGTACTCAGGATGTAGGCCTGGTAAGCGTTTATGACTTCAATGGCAAGCAAAAACGCGTCATCGGCAAAGAAAAACGTGAAGATAGCAAGGCCATCAATTCCTTAACCGATATAGCTTTGACTGATGAATATCTGGTAGTCAGCGATTCTTCTGTAGACAAGCAGCTGCTGCAGATTTACAGAAAGAACACCGGCACTCTGGTTGGTACCGTAAGTTATAAGGATTTGACCGATAATAAGGAAACCAGCATCGGTGCATGTGTAAACCTGGCAAATATGCCTGATAACAGAATTCTGGTTGCCCTCAGCAATGACAGAAAAAATATTAAAGATGAATTCTTCATCCTGCAGCTGTAATGTAGGGTAGAAGGCATGACAGAAGCTGTAAAATTTAAGAAATAAAGATTTGAACACCCCCGAAAGATATATTTTGGGGGTGTTTGAATTATAGCTTAAATTGGATATTTGGTTTTAGCAGTGTGTATGGCTATATATGTAATAAAAATGAGCGATAAATGAGCGATAAATGAGTGATAAAATGATCGATAAAGTTAATATTGCAATAGTAACCCCTAAACCATAACGAAAGCCTCCGACGAGTAAACTCGCCGGAGGCTTTTTGCTTGCTTTGGTGCGTCAATGCTCTGCGTTGCGCATCAGTTCGATATACTGCAGCAGCTCCTTACGGGTTTTTACACCCAGCTTGCTGTAGATATTTTTATTATGATATTTTAAGGTGTTTTCGGTAATACCCAACTGGCTGATAATATCTTTGGTAGAGCAGCCTTGTACATAAAGGTTAAAGATGTCCTCTTCCTTAGGTGTCAGCGTAACAAGATTATCGATAAACATCTGATAACTGTCGGGATCGACGGATTCCAGCTTCTTTTCAATGGCTTTTTCCAAAGCAGCTTGGGCAAAGTTGAACTGCTGCTGTGCCTGCTCGCGTTCCTGCTGAGCCTGCAGCTTTTCTTGCTGCGTCTGCTCCATTTGCAGGCGTACCTGCTGAATTTCATCCTGCAGGGCAGCAAGCTGTTCCTCCAGCTGAATATACTGGTTGGCGGTCTGCTTTTGCTTTTCCTGTGCCTCCTGCAGACGCACGGCGGCCTGACCGTATTGTTTTTGTACTTCATTGTTTTCGCTTTGCAGCTGGCGCATTTTTTCGGCCTGCTGCTCGGAATGGTTCTGCAGGAATTCAAAGAACTGGTTGAGCTCCAGCACATTGGCTTGCGGAGGAGCATCGGGATTTTGCTGCAGCTGCTGCAAATCCGCTACCAGCGGGTCTACATATCTTTTGCTGAAATAACCGGCAGACAGCAATGAAAGCAGCAGAATAATACCCAGCATTATCAGCAGACGCATTTTTGCCTGCCTCTGCAGATGATAATAGCTGTCGGCAGGCAGCATGACTGCTACCCTGTGCTCCGAGGCACCAACAGTCAAGGGGGCAGTGAAGCCGACGAAACGATCCTGGCCGGCAGTAAAGAATTCATGCTCGCCGTCAGAGCTGGTTGTTATAGTAGCATTGACGAAGGAGGCCGGATTGGAAAGCTGTCCCTGGTATTCGTTGTCCGCTTTTTTATCGAGGATAGCGGTAATCAGAGGATAGCCCTTGTAATTGGCCTGTTTGGTGCGCTGTTGGAAGTACACGCTGCTGATTTCGAAGCCGCAGACGCCGATAATCTTGCCGTCATTACTGTTAATGGGCATCAGGAAAAGACGTGACTGCTCCCAGCTTTCTTTAAGGTGAGCAACGTCTGTCAGGATATATTGTTGGGAAATGTTGTTTTCCTTGGCATGCAAAAGCGTATCAGCCTGCGGATAGGCGTGGATATTGAGTTCCATTTGCCAGGTGCTGTAAAGGCTGATGTTATTATTGCGTGCAACCTGTGGGTTGCCGCGGAACATACAGATTTCGTTGAACAGAGTGTTTTCGGAATAGATGTTAGTGAATTTGAGAAAAAGACCGTTATAGGTAGGTTCCAGCAGATTTGTGTTGACGCTGGCATTAATCAGATACAAGGCGCCGCTGGCCGGTGCCTGCTGCATTTTGGCGGCAAGTGTCTGGTAGGTTGCCTGCTGAATCGCTGTTAAGGCCTCGGGATTGTTGTTCAGGGCATCATAATTATTATAAATGCCCTGCTCCAGCATAACGCGGTTGATATCCTGCTGCAGCTGCTGCGACAAATCGATATTGTGAGCAGCCAGTGCGTTCATCTGGCGTTTGATATCGTTGGTACGGGTGTTAAGCTCATATTCAAGAAAGCGGTCGATATCATGGCTTGGCGGCTGTACTATGCCGATAACGTTTAACAGTATCAGCATAGCAGAACCTGCCAGCAGAACCAGTGACAGCAGGTAAATAATGAAACGGCCGCGCATGGAGCGTTTATTATGCCATATTTCCTTGCCTATAAGCAGCAGTCTTTTTATTTTGGTGAGCTTATTGAGCATTAAGAGCCTCCTTGGTAGGATTTTTTGGCTTATTGCTTGTAATTCAGCAGCTTCTGATAACTTTCTTCTACTAACTTATCAAGCGTTTGCTGTGGGTTGGCGCCGGCGGCAATTTGCTGCAGATATTGCTGGTGGGCAGCGCGCAGAATGTTTTTGCTGCCGTATTCCAGATTCTGCTGAATTTCGGCAGCGTTGTGCGGCAGATGCAGCCAGGTGCCTTTTTTGTATACCTGTTGCATGCAGGTATACAGCTTGCGATATTTGAAGTTATGCACCTCTTGCGGATTATTCAGCAGTTTGGGCAGTGCTTCCTTATTGGTTGGCAGGTAGCCCGCTTGCATTGCAAAATTCAAATTGCTGTTTTCCTGCGCCAGCCATTTGGCAAAAACAACGGCACCAAGGTTTTTGCGTTCATCTGTGCTTTTGATGGCTAATAATCCTACACCGCGCTGCAGCAGTGTTACCTTGCCGCCGCTGAAAACAGGGCAGGGATAATAGTTGGTAACAATGGTTTCACGCGTGTTGTCGGGATTGGTAACGTAATCGCGCATATAAAGAATAGCGGCGGTAGAGCCGACGTTGCTGATTAAATCGCCTGTTTTCCAGGCATCGGCAGCATAACCCTTTTCAATGCCCAACCCGCCGGCGATAGCAGGCTCGGCTGCGGCACGGAAGATGCGCTTGAAGTTGGGGCTGGCAAGGTCCGGCTTGCCGTCCTTGATTAACGGGTCGCCTAAGGAAGCCATGCTCGTCAGGTAATAGTTATAGAAATCGTCCAGCTGGCACATGTTTTTGCCGCCGGTTCGGGCATAATACTTGCGGCAGAGCGCAAAAAGCTTGTCGTAATCGGCAAAATCTTCAATGCTGGCACCGGTTGCCGCAGCAAAGCGGTCAAAATATGTCTGGTTTACAAAAAGCAGCTCAGTGGATTTTGCTATTGGCAGCATCAGCAGTTCCTTATCCTGATAGCCTTCGGCTAAAAATTCCGGCTGGTAAACAGCTAAATCTTCTTTATCAAGGTATTGGTCCCAATGCAGCAGTTTATCGTGCATTGCGGGAATAACGCGCGGATAGGCAGTAAAAAGATCGGGCAGCGGCACTGCGCCGGGCTCCTGCTTGGCAGAGGCGAATAAAGCTTTGTCAATAACATTGGAGCTGCTTACGGAAGCAACCTTGACAATGACGCCCTTGGCCTTACCCTCAGAGGCATTGAATTTTTCGATTGTATCATTAAACGGAGAATTGGTCTGGTTGCCGTAAACATGCCAGATAGTGAGCGTTACCGGCTTGGCCGGGTCGAGTGATGCCTTGCTGCCGCAGCCGCTGCTGAAAGCAGTAATAAGACAGAGCAGTAACAGCACCAACATACTGTATAATGAAGCAGAAAATTTTTTTGATACAACGGACATGAAAAAACCTCCTGAAAGGGAATTTTTAAAGAAAAAAGGTAAAAAATAAGGAAAATTTACCCTTATCCTACCCGAATTCGCCATTTGGTGTAGTGACTAAATGCGGTTTTTATATTAAACTTAAGGCAAGGAAGCGGAAAACAGCTTACCTGCACAGATGATTTGCTAAGATTGTCTAACAATTAGTTTATCACAAATCAAAGTATTAGTGAATAGCTTTTTACTACAGATAAGGATAAGATAAATATTTTACAATTTCTTGTCTGATAAGTGTACGTCTGTTTTATTCAAAGTCCTGTTAATATTAAGCGGGTTTTGATAAAATATAATTGTTAATATTTTAGTGATACAAAAGGAGGTTGTATTATGGGTTTAATTAAAGCGGCAATGGGCGCTGTAGGCGGCGTACTGGGCGACCAATGGAAAGAGTTTTTCTATTGCGAAAGCATGCCTCCCGAGGTTCTGGTAACCAAGGGTATGAAGCGTACGTCCAGCCAAGGACGCAGCTCCAACACTTCTGCAGAAGACAACATTATCAGTAATGGCAGCGTTGTTGCTGTCAACGAAGGTCAGTGCATGATTATCGTTGAGCAGGGCAAGGTTGTAGATATGTGCAACGAGCCCGGCGAATATGTATACGATACTTCTACTGAACCGTCTATCTTTACCGGCGATCTGAAGGATAATGTAAAGGCGATTTTCGGTCAGATCGGTAAACGTTTCACCTTCGGCGGTGACCCCGGCAAGGATCAGCGCGTATATTACTTCAATATGAAGGAAATTTACGGCAACAAGTTTGGCACCGCTCAGCCGATTCCTGTACGCCTGATTGACAACAACTTAGGCATTGATTGGGAAGTTGGCATCCGTTGCTTCGGTGAATACAGCTATAAGATTACCAATCCGTTGCTGTTCTACACCAATGTATGCTCTAACATCACTGACGAATATCGTCGTGACCAGATTGACAGCCAGATGAAGAGCGAGCTCATGATGAGCCTGGGCGTTGCCCTCGGTACGCTCACTGAAAACGGTATGCGCTACAGCGCACTGCCGCGTCATGGCAAAGAAATCGCTAACGCTTTGAACGAAGATTTGAGCGACCAATGGCGTGACCGCCGTGGTGTAGAGGTTTATTCCTTTGCACTGGCAAGCGTAACCATGTCTGAGGAAGATGCTCAACGTCTGAAAGATATCCAGATGCTCAGCAATCCGAACCGTGCAGCAGCAGCTATGGCTGGTGCTACTGCAGACGCTATGCGTATTGCAGCTGGCAATGAAGGCGGCATGGGTGCAATGGGCGGCTTTGTTGGCATGAATATGGCCGGAATGGCCGGTGGCGCAAATGTGGCTGGCTTGTTTGCCCAAGGACAACAGCAGCAGATGTATGCTCAGCAGAATCCTTACGGCCAACAGCCTCCTTACGGACAACCGCCTTATCCGCAACAGCCGCAACCTCCTACTCCGCCGCCGGCCGCCCCTGCCGCCCCTGCGGCAGCAGCACCGGCAGCAGATACCTGGACCTGCAGCTGTGGCACTACCAACACTGGTAAGTTCTGCGCTAACTGCGGCGGCAAGAAGCCTGAGCCGAAACCGGCAGAGGGCAGCTGGACCTGCAGCTGTGGCACTACCAATACCGGTAAGTTCTGCGCTAACTGCGGCAGCAAGAAGCCGGAAGACAAACCGGCAGAGGAAGGCTGGACCTGCAGCTGCGGCGCTGTAAACAAAGGCAAGTTCTGCGCTGAATGCGGCAGCAAGAAGCCTGAGGGAGCACCGCTGTACAAGTGCGATAAGTGTGGCTGGGAGCCGCCAGATCCGCACCATCCGCCTAAGTTCTGCCCTGAATGCGGCGATATTTTCGACGATAACGACAAACAATAACCTCATATATTAACTGCTTGCGTCAGATGTGAATGCAAGCATGATGTATGCTCCTTGGCTGCCCCCTTTCGCCTCACTGCGTTCGGCACCTTCCCCAAGGGGAAGGCAAGAAGGTTAGCAAAAAAACAATGGGTGAATCGAAAGCCTTAGAGAGCAATTAACATATCGTGTAAGGAATAGCAATTTTAGCAAATAAGTGTCCGGAACCATATGCGGGCGCATCCAAGAAGCGAGTCCACAGGACGATGCTGATTGGCTCATGTGCGCCATGCGATAGTGTCCCAAGAAGCAAGCTCAAAGAGCGCAGCTGATTGGTTTGACACGAACCGCTAAGCGAGGGGACGTAACATACTGTTACTATCTGACAAATTTTACCGAAGCTTCGTCTTGGTTCCACACGAAATTTGCGTTGTGCCCTTTGGGCACCGGAAAATTGCTTCTGACTGGAACGATATTTAATTGCGATGTACAACTACCTTTCATGAGTGGAAGGCAAGATGTCGAAATAGGCGACTAAAGGGGGAGCGGGAGCAATCAAAATTGCATAACTATATTTTAACGAGGTGATATTATGGCTGAAACCTCTGTAGGCTATAAGTGCCCTAACTGCAGCGCGCCGCTGACGTTTTTGCCCGGTCATGATAAGGTGACCTGCGAATACTGCGGTACCGAGCTTGAAGTTAAGACTATAGAAGAAATGTATGCCGCCAAGGAAGCCGCTGCTGCCAAAGCGCAGGCTGCCAAGGAGGCTAAGTGGGATACCTCTGCTGCCGGCAGCGAATGGGAAGCTGACGAAGCAGAGCAGATGAAGGCGTTTACCTGCTCCAGCTGCGGTGCGCAGATTGTGAGCGACGGCAACACCATGGCAACAGAATGCTGCTACTGCGGCAGCCCGACCATGCTGCCGAGCCGCTTCGAAGGTATGCTGAAACCGGACTTCATCATTCCCTTCAAGAAAACCAAAGAGGAAGCTGTTGCTGCCCTCAAAGAATTTTACAAGGGAAGAACCCTGCTGCCTAACTCCTTTACGGCCAACAATCGTGTGGAGGATATCCAGGCGATGTATGTACCGTTCTGGCTGTTTGACTCCAAGGTTAGTGCCAGCGGCAGCTATCAGGGTGCCAGCGACAGCGTTTATGAAACCGATGATGAGGTTGTTACGACTACCGTTGTCTATAACTGCGAACGTGAAGGCACCATGTCCTTTGAGCGCATTCCTGTAGATGGCAGCGAGAAGATGGACGATACCTTTATGGAAAGCATCGAGCCGTTTGATTACAAAGAAATGGTTCCCTTCAGCACCGCTTATCTGACAGGCTTTTTGGCAGATAAGTATGATGTGGATGCCGAGGCTGCTGTAGCACGTGCTGATGCGCGCGTTGTCAAAAGTGCCGAGGGCTGCCTGGCAGATACCGTTACAGGCTATACCCGTGTAACCAGCAACGGTGACTGCGCAGTTATTAAGGATGAAAATGCTGTACATTATGCAATGGTGCCGGTATGGATTCTGTCTACACGCTTTGAAGGTAAGCCCTATACCTTTATGATGAACGGTCAGACGGGTAAGGTTGTCGGCAGTCTGCCGATTGACTATGGCAAGCTGCGTAATTACACTGCCCTGACCTTTATTATTGTAACAATTATCAGCTACTTCATTGTGAAGTTCATCTTATAAGGAGGTGCCGGAATGAGAAAGTTATTTGCAATCTTAACCATGCTGGCAGCCCTTATGTTAGCCAGTGTAACAGCCTTTGCTGCGCCCAGCCTGGTGGATAACGCCAAGATTCTTACGCCGCAGCAGCGTCAGGCAGTTCTGGCAGAGCTGCACAAGCAGGAGCAGGCGCATAATGTGCGCATTGCTGTTGTAACCATGAAGACAATTGGCGGTGCCGTTCCAGGTGAATATGCCAATAAGCTGCTCGACGATGTTTATAATGACGGTGCCAAGGGCAATATGGTATTGCTGCAGGTTACCAACACCCGTAAATGGTATATTGCTACCGATAAACAGCTGAAGCAGGTTATCGTTGGCAATGAAGCTACTGAGTATATGAGCAAGCCGATGGTTGCAGAGTTCAAGAAAGATAATTATGCCCAAGGCTACATCACCTATGCTCAAAAAGCAGGCGAGCTCCTTGAGTATTACGAAAAGGAAGGCGAGCCGTGGGATCCTAATGCAGGCTTCAACTGGTTTGCTTTAGTAATTGCTGCCGGTATCGGCGGTGCTGCAGCCTATGGCTGTCGTGCTCTGCTTATTAGTGGCATGAGCAATGTCCGTGAAGCTGTTGAAGCAAATGCTTACCTTGATAAGCAAACCTTTGCGCTGACGCACAGCAATGATACTTATCTGTACACCAACATTTCTGCTGTTCCGAAGTCTAAATCCAGCGGCAGCAGTGACGATGGTTCTGTAAGCGAAAGCTCTGCTGATAGTGATCATGGCGGCGGCGGTGGCAGCTACTGATATTGAAATGAGCTGAAACTTTTTGCGGCTGCGATTGTTTATCGCGGCCGCTTTTTTAAAAGGGAGGTTATTATGCGCAGAACGACTATAAATTCAGGCTTTTTTATCTGCTTTATTGCCAACCTGATAGTGAACTGGGAATGGGGGTTTATCGCGGTGCTGCTCTGGGGCTTTAGCTACTGGTTCAATCTTTCGTGGTATCCGGCGGCGGCTATGGCTGTTTTGTGGCTCCTGATGGGCTTTTCTCTGACCTGGATGATTATCTGGGGCTCGTCGGCGCGCGATAATTACCGTCCCAATCAGCAGCTGAAAAATATTAATCCCTATTCGCCTAAGAATGAGGATGTGCTGCCCAAAAACAAAAAGTGAATCAGCTTTGCCGGCCTGGCCGGCGGAGCGGTGCTATACGTAAAAACGCCGTGGCTGCGGCAGGTCGATAACCTGCTGCGTAAGCCGCGGCGTTTTGCTGTGCGTAGATAATTTTGTTTACTGCCAAGATGGCGGTCTTTTTATTTTTTCAGGCTCTGGTAAATAGCGTCCAGGTTTTCTTCCATGCGGGTAAGATAGGTTTTCTCGCCGTTGCTGCATTCGATAGTGTATATTTCCTGCGTAGTGGCACCAACCTCGCGCGCCAGTGTTTCCGATGTTTTGGGGCTTACTGCTTCTTCAACAAAGATAGTTTTTACATTGTGCTCCTTGCAGTAGGCTGTCAGCTTGGCCAGGTTTTGCGCGCTCGGCTCACCGCTGGCAAAAACGTCCTCGATGCTTTGCTGCTGCAGGCCGAAGTCACGGCACAGGTAAGCAAAGGCAGCATGGCCGGTGACAAAGTCCTTTTGTTCCAGCTTGCTGAATTTTTTCTGATAGGCAGCAAGCAATGCCTGTAGCTTTTGATTGTATTCTGCGGCATTCTTGCGGTAGGAATCGGCGTTAGCTTTGTCTGCGGCGGCCAGTGCTTCGGCAATATTCTTTACCTCTGTCTGTGCGCAGCTCAGGCTTAGCCAGGTGTGGGGGTCATACTGGCCGTGTGCTCTGATTTCATCGGCTTCTGTAAGGCTGATGCGGTCGGTTCCCTTGGCAGCTTCTACGATGACGAGCTTGGGATTGGCGGCGGCCTGCGTTGCCTGCTCCACCCAGCGCTCCATGCCCGTGCTGTTGTAAATCAGAATGTCTGCCTTGCTCAGGGCCTGCATAGTTTTAGTAGTAGGCTGAAAATCATGCGGCTCTGTGCCGTCGGGAATCAGGGCAGTTATATGAATTTTATCCTGTCCTACGGCCTGAGCAAATTCTTTCATAGCATTAAAGGTTACCACAACTCGCAGCTTGTGGTCCGCAGCAGGTGCAGGCTCCTTGCTGCCGCAGCCTGCCAGCAGACTGCAGAGCAGCAGTGTGCAAATACAAAAAATAATACTGAGCTTTTTCATGGGCTCTCCTCCTCATTTAAACACAAATAAACGCAAATGATTTGCATATTATAACAAATTTTATCATAACACCCGTGAACTTTCTTGTCAAGCTAAATGCAAATGACTTGCATATTTGCCAAGCGAGGTCTATAATATTTACTGCAACAAAAACGGCAGCGCAGACTGCCGTAAGTAAATGAAGGAGCCACTATGATAGAACTGAAGCATATAGAATTTGCCTATGAATATGGCAACGAGCTGCTGCGCGATATCAATATGCAGGTAAATGACGGCGAGTATATTGCCATTGTCGGCGAAAACGGCAGCGGCAAAAGTACGCTGGTCAAGCTGCTCTTGGGCTTGCTGGAGCCGTCAAAAGGCGAATTGAAGAATACTTTTGGCAGCATCGGCTACGTGCCGCAGCGCTTTGAAACTCTCAACAGCCAGTTTCCGATAACTGTATATGAAGTAATGGAATATTACCGCAGGATATTAAAAGTAGCGGATAAGCAGGCAGTACGCCGCTGCCTGGAGCTGATGCATGTTTACGACCTGCGTGACCGCCTTATCGGTACGCTGAGCGGCGGCCAGTGCCAGAAGGTGCTGATTGCCAGAGCACTGCTGGGCAGCCCGCAGCTGCTGATTTTTGATGAGCCTTCTACCGGCATTGATGTCAAGAGTCAGCAGGAACTGTACAAATTTATGCAGGAGCTGCATGAGCAGGGTATTACCATTATCACGGTAGAGCATAACCTGAAATTTGCGGCGCGTAATGCCGATAAAATGTATCATGTCATGAACGGACATGGTCATTTCTGCAATCCGCAGGAATATGTACAGGAATATATGCAGGATAATGTAGGAGGTGCGGAATAATGCTGGAATACGCTTTTATGCAGAACGCATTGCTGGTTTCTGTACTGATTTCTTTAATGTGTCCGATGATTGGTATGTTCCTGGTGCTGCGCCGCTATTCCATGATTGGCGATACGCTGGCACATGCATCGCTGGCCGGCGTAGCGGTTGGCCTGCTTGTTAAGGTAAACCCGATTATCAGCGCCTTTGCCGTAACCTCTGTTTTTGCCGTGCTGATTGAGGTTTTGCGTCAGCGCTTCCGCCGCTATGCTGAGCTTATACTGGTGATTATTCTGTCGCTGTCTGTCGGTATTGCGATTACTATTATCAGCAGCGGTATGGTACATACTAATGTAGAAGCATTTTTGTTCGGCAGCATTCTGACCGTAACGCCTGACGATGTGCTGGCGGTAGCAGTGCTGTGTGTAGTGTCGCTGGCTGCTGTTTACTTTTTGTATCCGCAGTTGGTTATGCTGGCCTTTGATGAGGACGGCGCCAAAATTGCCGGTGTAAAAACACGCCTGATTAATTATATCTTTGCTCTGTTGGTAGCGGCCATGGTTGCTGTTTCCATCCGTGTGGTAGGCATTCTGGTTATCAGCTCGCTGATTGCGCTGCCAGTAGCGGCGGCACTGCAGTTGGGCAAGGGCTTTAAGGTTACGATGCTGGCAGCCATGGTGCTGAGCTTTATCGCTATTATTACAGGCCTTGTGACCTCCTATTGGCTGGGTGCGGCGCCGGGCGGTGTAACCGCTTTGGTTTCGGTGGCTTTGCTGCTGTTGATTATCATTTATAAAGAAATACGTGCTGTCTTATAAAGAAGGGGTAGAAAGATGACTGATACAAGTTCTGCGGCAGATTATCGCGATTATCTGCATCGCTACGGATTAAAAAATACCCGTCACAGACAGCTTATTCTGCAGCTGCTGCTGGCGAGCGAGGGCGTGCTGACGGCAGAGGATATTTATCAGCAGCTGTGTGAGCAGGGCACGGAGATAAATTTTTCCACGGTTTACCGTATTCTGGAAAATTTTACGCAAAAGGGACTGACGGAAAAGAGCTTTCTGGCAGATGCGCGCAAGTACGGCTTTGTCCTGCACGCATTGGGGCACAGGCACCGCCTTATCTGCCTGCGCTGCCACCGGATTGTGGAGGTAGACCATTGCCCGATTGCTGATTTTGAGGAGCAGCTGGCGGATAAAACGGAATTTGCCATTGTAGGACATAACCTGGAATGGTATGGCTATTGTCCGGAATGCCGCAAGCAGAAATAGCAGGAAAATTTTTCAAAAAAGCTTGCAAAGCAGCGTAAGCAATGATATAATTATTAAGCTTGTATATAACTATATATACTTCTTCTGCTCCCGGAGAGACGGGGGCCAAAGTCCAAAGGAGGAGGTGATTTCGTGAACGCATACGAAGTCATGTACATCGTTAAACCTGTTGAGGATGAGGCTTGTGAAGCAGTTGTTGCTAAATTCGAGAAACTCATCACTGCAAACGGTGGTAATGTAGAAAAAACCGATCGTTGGGGCAAAAGACGCCTTGCTTATGAGATCCAGGACCTGAATGAAGGTATCTATGTTCTCGTAACCTTCCAGGCTGACGCCGCTGCTGTTAAGGAACTTGATCGTGTTATGAAAATTACCGATGAAGTACTGCGCCATATGATTATCAGAAAGGGTGAATAATCAATGAACAAGATTATTCTGTTGGGCAGACTTACTAGAGATCCGGAAGTGCGTTATACGCCGACCGGTAAAGTTGTTTGTCAGTTTACTCTTGCAGTAGACAGACCTTTTGCCAATCAGGAAGGCCAAAGAGAAGCTGATTTTATTCCAGTAGTAATCTGGGGTAAACAAGCTGAGACATGCGGTAACAGTCTCACCAAAGGGCAGCGCGCGCTTGTTGAAGGCCGCCTGCAAATCCGTAGCTATGATGGCAAGGATGGCAACAAACGCTGGATAACCGAAGTAATCGCTGATCGCTTCGAGTTTATTGAGCGCAAAGCTGATGCCGCTGCTGCTCATAGCAATCCGACTCGCTCTGCTGCGCCGGCACAAGACGGCGGTATGGGTGGTTTCGGACAACAGGTTCCCTTTGATGAGGAAATTCCATTCTAATTTAAGGGAGGTTATGCAATGAAACGCGAAAGAGGCAGAAGACCTAGAAGAAAAGTTTGCAGCTTCTGTGTTGATAAAGTTGAAGAAATCGATTACAAGGATGCAAATAAGCTGAAACGCTATATCACCGAACGTGGTAAGATTTTACCGCGCCGTATTTCCGGTACCTGCGCTAAGCACCAACGCCAATTGACCGTAGCAATCAAACGCGCTCGCTGCGTTGCTTTGCTGCCGTTCACCTGCGAATAATTCGCACGGCGGTTTAAACGAAACTTATACCCCGTAGCCATTTGGCTGCGGGGTTTTCGTTTATGTAAAAATCACAAAAAATTTACTTATTTACGCAGGCGTTAACATGATATAATAATAATAGAACTATACATACGAGGTGAATTGCATGAAAACATCTTTGAGAACCTTATTTTTGACTTTTGTTTTTACGATGCTTTGCACAGCAATGGCTTTTGCCTATAATCCCGGTCAGCGTACCATCCATCTGCTGGGTAACACTCTGAACAGTGATAAGCATCCTGTACATCTGGTTGTAACTCAGACGATTGATATGCGTGAGGTGCTGACTGCCGAAGCCTATGCCAAGCTGCCGACTGCACAGCAAAAGCGCACCAACCGTACCGAATACAATGAAGCCAACGGCATTAACGCCGAGCGCATCACTACTACCGATGGTGACGGCAAGGTAATCAAGGATGCCGTTTCCTTTGTGAAGAACGGTTATTGGTATACTATTGACTATCTCAATAAAAACTATGACAGAGTTCCTGAGCTGCCGGGCATGAGCGTTCCTTTTGCCGAAACCTTAATCAGCTGGTTCAATGTACGTCCGCAGGGCGGTAATGATGAAAACACCGGTTATGATTATGATAAGATGACCAAGGGCACCAACAGCCTGAACTTCTATTATGCAAAGGATACCGATGACTGGAAGGGCTACGAAGTAAGCTATCTGCCTATCTTTAAGGTTCTGGAGGTTTCCAATACTGTAGATGAGGCAACTGCCTTTGCTCTGCCGCCTGCAGATTTCAAGGCTGTAGCAAATCCTTCTATGCGTGCTTACGCTAACAGACTTTTGGATAGACAATAAGTCCTGTAAGCTGATTATATTTTTTCAAAGGGGGAATACCAATGTTTAAAAAATTATTAGTTTTGCTTTCTATGCTGGCTGCGCTGGCAATGAGCGCAGTAGCTTTTGCTGCACCGGCTAAAAGCCATCAGCAGATGGTTATTGATGCTGCACGTGCCGAGGTTCCTGCTGCTGCTGTATTTTATGGCTACAAGGAAGAAGACGGCGAAGCTGTTTTGAACTTCCGTGATAATGACAATTATCTGGAATACGAGGTAGAGGTTGTTCTGGCAACTACCAAGGTTAAGGAAGTAGAAATTAAAGGCAGCAATATTGCCGGCAGCACGATGATGGTAAAAACTCCTGAGGATATCAGACAAATCGTTCTGGAAGCATATCCCGATGCAAGAAATATTGTCATCGAAACTGAAAAAGAAGGCAACAATGTGCATTATGATGTTGAGTTCATTACTGCAAGATATAAAGTAGAAGCTGACATGAACCCGGTAACCGGTGCATTTGCTAAGAGAGAGCTGGAATATTTCTAAGCCTACGCAAAAATTAGAGGCAGTCTGCGGACTGTCTCTTTTTTATCCTGCGGAAGAGTGCCATTTTGCGTCTAAACATTGCATATCAAAGCATATTATTGTAAAATATATTAGATACAGAGTTTTTAACGCACTAAATATATATGACGAGGAGCGATTTACGTGAGTACAAATTTAGAAGTCGGTATCGTTGGCCTGCCTAACGTAGGCAAAAGTACCCTGTTTAATGCTATTACCAAAGCTGGCGCAGAAGCAGCAAACTATCCCTTCTGCACAATTGAACCTAATGTAGGCGTTGTTGATGTGCCTGATAAACGCTTAGATGTTTTGAGCGATATGTTTAAATCCAAAAAGATTGTTCCGGCAGCTATGCGCTTTGTAGATATTGCCGGTCTGGTAAAGGGCGCAAGCAAGGGCGAAGGCCTGGGCAATAAGTTCCTGTCCCACATCCGTGAGGTAGACGCTGTTGCCGAGGTTGTACGTTGCTTTGAGGATGGCAACATCACCCACGTTGAGGGCAGCATTGATCCTCTGCGTGATATCGATATCATCAACACCGAGCTGTGCCTGGCAGATATGGAAACAGTTGAAAAGCGCCAGGAGCGCCTGGTTAAGCTGGCAAAGACCGGCGATAAAAAGGTTAAGCTGGAGCAGGCTGTAATGGAAAAGGTTATGGCCGGCCTTTCTGATGGTGTGCCTGCACGCCGCCTTGGCCTGACTGAGGAAGAGCAGGAGTTCCTGGGTGAGCTGCATCTGCTGACCATGAAACCGGTACTGTACATTACCAACGTTGCCGAGGGCGAGGTTGCAGATCCGTCCGGTAACGAGCATGTACAGGCTGTAAAGAAATATGCTGCAGAAGAAAATGCTGAGGTTATCGTTGTTTCCGCTAAGATGGAAAGCGAAGTTGCCGAGCTTCCGGAAGAAGAGGCTAAGGAATATCTGGAAATGGCAGGCCTGGAGGAAACCGGTCTGGACCGCCTGATTAAAGCAGGCTTCAAGCTGCTTGGCCTGATGACCTTCCTGACTGCGGGCGAAATGGAATCCCGTGCCTGGACTATTAAGCTGAACACCAAGGCTCCGCAGGCAGCAGGCAAAATCCATACCGACTTTGAGCGTGGCTTTATCCGTGCGGAAATCGTTTCCTTTGATGATCTGGTAGCCTGCGGCAGCAAGGCTGCAGCGCGTGAAAAAGGCCTGGTTCGTCTGGAGGGTAAGGATTACGTTATGCAGGACGGCGATGTTGTCGAGTTCCGCTTCAACGTATAATTTATAATAGCGTAATACACAACCTGAGCGCAGCAAGCGAAAGCGTGCTGCGCTTTTTGCTGTTGGGAGGCGCTGGAGCAGCGTACAAAATCAAATAAACAAAAATTCTTTTCCCATGAGCACGTAAAGTGTGATAAAATAGAATAGATATACTATGACTACGAGGTGAAGCGAATTGGTAAAGGTAATTGCTATTGCCAACCAGAAGGGTGGTGTTGGCAAGACTACTACGGCGGTAAATCTGGCTGCGTGTCTGGCGGCGCTGGAACGCAAGGTACTTTTGATTGACAGTGATCCGCAGGGAAATGCTACCAGCGGCTTTGGCTTTGATAAACGTGATATTAAGCAATGTATTTATGATGCGATTATCAGTGACGTACCCATGCAGGATGTAATTAAGCACACAGCCTATAAAGGACTGGACCTGGTGCCTGCTACTATCCAGCTTGCCGGTGCGGAAATAGAGCTTGTTTCGCTGATGAACCGTGAAGGACGTTTAAAGAACTCTCTGGAAAGAGTAAAGCATAATTATGATTACGTTATTATTGATTGCCCGCCGTCTTTAGGTCTGCTGACAATCAACGGCCTGACTGCTGCCAGCTCGGTAATGATTCCTATTCAGTGCGAATTTTATGCGCTGGAGGGCGTTACTATGCTGATGAACACGATTCAGCTGGTACAGCGTAACCTGAACCCGGCCTTGAAGCTGGAGGGTGTGCTGATGACTATGTATGACAGCAGAACGAACCTGTCGCAGGATGTTGTGAACGAGGTACAGAAGTACTTCAAAACAAAAATGTATCAGACGATTATTCCGCGTAACGTGCGCCTGAGTGAAGCACCCAGCCACGGACAGCCGGTTATCGACTATGACAGCAAATCTAAGGGTGCGCAGGTGTATATGGACTTTGCGCGTGAGGTGATTGAGGATGAGTAAGAAGGGCGGCTTAGGCAAGGGCCTGGGCGCAATTTTCGGCGAAAATACCAGTCCTGCTGTAGAAAAAGTGCAGGAGCCTGCAAGTGCTGCACAGGAGCTGCTTATAAAAAATATCGCAGCGAATCCGTATCAGCCGCGCTGTAACTTTGATGAAGAAAAGCTGCAGGAGCTGGCCGCTTCCATCAAGGAGTTTGGCGTTGTTCAGCCGGTAGTTGTGCGCAAAAAGGGCAGAAGCTACGAGCTGGTGGCAGGCGAACGCCGTCTGCGTGCCGCAGGCTTGGCCGGACTTACTAAGGTACCTGCTATCGTTAAGGATTATGACGATGCCAAGATGATGGAAATTGCGCTGATTGAAAATATTCAGCGTCATGATCTGAACCCGATTGAAGAAGCGCAGGGCTTGCGCCGCCTGATGCAGGAATTCAAGCTGACGCAGGAGCAGACTGCCGAAAAGGTAGGCCGTAGCCGCAGCGCAGTAACAAATATTCTGCGTCTTCTGAACCTGCCGGAGCAGGTACAAAAGCAGATTATCAACGGCGTGCTGACGATGGGCCAGGCCAAGCAGCTTTTGGGACTGCCGAAGCCGGAGCAGATGTGCGAGGTAGCGGAGGCGATTATTGCCAACGGCTGGAGCTCACGCATGACGGAAGAGGTTGTGCGTAAGCTGAAGGAAGGCAAGAAGCTGAAGATTGTCCGTGAGCTTATCGAAGAAGAAGCTAAGAACAAGGATAACAAGGAAAAGAAGCCTAAGCGTGAGCCTACCGAGAATGATATTTTCTGCCATGACTTTGAACAGCGTCTGGTAGAGTTTTTGGGTACTAAGGTTAAGGTTGTGCCTAAACTGGATGAGCAGGGACGCCAGGGCGGTACCATTCACATTGAATATTATTCCGCTGAGGACCTGGAGCGCATTTATGAGGTGCTGCAGCAGGGACGCCACGAGGAAAAACCGCTTAACGGCGAGCCTAAGCGTCTGAATGTGTGATTTCAGACGTGTGACAGTGAGATGAAAAACGGCCTTCAAGGGCTGGTAATTTAGATAAGCTTTAGTATGAGGGGGCTTTTATTGATGGAACAGGCCAATCTTTTGGTTAATACACATTCAGCAGCAATTATCATTGTGCTGCTGCTTATTGTGTTGGTTGCGTTGGGCATGTGCTTCAGTCTTCAGGGAAGATTGAATAAGCTGCAAAAAAAATATGATTTCTTTACTCAGGGTAAAGAAGCCAACATTGATGTCGTACTGACAGATACGCTGCAGGAGCTGCATGCGGTGCAGAATGAGCTGGCAGCTTTGCAGGATGAGCATCAGAAGCTACATGCACAGGTGCAGAACTGTCTGCAGAATATTAAGATTGTGCGTTACGATGCCTTTGACGCTATGGGCGGTGAAATGAGCTACTCCCTGCTGCTTACGGATGCGAATAATAAGGGTGTTATTATGACCAGCATTTACGGCAGAGAGGAAAGCCGTTGCTTTGCTAAGGATATCGATAACGGTAAGTCCAGCTATCCGCTGGCAGAGGAAGAGCAAAGACTCTTGTAATTTAAACAGTGTAAGAAAAATCCCGACAGCATATTACATGTTGTCGGGATTTTTGCGCCTTAAATTGCTATGCGTTAAGCGCCTTCGAACAGCCTCAGCAGAATAAACATGCTCTCACCGAAGCAGAGGTAGCGCAGCCAGGTGCGGGGATAGACAAAGCCTTCCTCGTCCTCGTCATAGGCACCGCTGATGCGGGCGTGAATAGCGAAGGATTCCAAAGCTGCAATTACGAGCAGCAGAAAACCCGGTGTCCAGGTAGTATCGTGCAGCATCAGCCAGATGCAGTATAACAGAAAGAAAACATCCAGCAGGAAGTAAATGATAAAGGTGGTGGCGCTGCCGTCGATAATAATGACCTGCTTGCGGCCGGGGTTGGCACGGCGCTCGTCTAAAATTCGGGAAAAGCGCTGCAGCAGATAGGCGATTTTGTGGGAATGAATAAAATGAAACATGCGCACACACAAGAAAAATAAAGCAATAAAGTTCATAAATACCTCTCATTCTATAAATTATCTTGCCTGCATTTGTAAAGACAAGTAATTCTTCTGCATTATATTATACACTATCTGCAGGCAGAGCGCTATAAAGGCAGCAAGAAGACACAAAAGCTACAAAGTTTTCTTAGAAAGCACAAAAATACTAAAATAATAAACGCAAAAATAGAAAACATAAAAAATGTATCAGTTTATGTGTAAAATACTCATGTATACAATGAACATGAAAAAATTCGTTGACAAAAGTGTAATATAACAGCTATAATTGGTTACATAAAGTTGCTGGGATAGTGGTTGAATCTGAGAACACTCCCGGTACTGTGTTTTATATTTTATTTTTAAGGGAAAGAAGGACTCAAAATGAAAAAATGGAAGAAATTCGCATCTGCGGCTATGGCTGCTATGATGTGCGCCGCATTGCTCACAGGCTGTGGCGGAGAAAAGAAACAAGCTGATACCGGAGATACTATTAAGGTTGGCGCAGCATTCGAATTAACCGGTAATGTTGCTAACTACGGTAAATCCATCAACGAAGGCTTCAAGCTGGCTGTAGACGAACTTAATAAAAACGGCGGCGTGAACGGTAAAAAAATCAGCGTAGTTGAAAGCGATAACAAATCCGAGCCGGCTGAATCCGGTAACGCTGTAACCAAACTGATTACCCAAGATAAAGTAGTTGCTGTTGTCGGACCTGCAACCAGCGGTTGCGTAAATGCAGCAACTCCTATTACTACTGCCAATAAGATTCCTCAAATTGCTCCGGCTGCTACCGCACCGAGCATTACCGTGGAAAACGGCAAGGTAAAGGATTTCGTATTCCGTGCCTGCTTCATCGACCCGTTCCAAGGTCAGGTAATGGCAGTATTTGCCGATAAAACTCTGAAGGTTAAAAACGTAGCTATTTTCTACGATTCCTCCAGTGACTATTCCAAAGGCTTGGCAGAAGTATTCCAAAAAACCTTGGAAGGCAAAGGCGGTAAAATTGTTGCTAAGGAAGCTTTCCTGGCTAAAGACGTTGACTTCAAATCCGCTCTGACTAAACTTAAAGCATCCAATCCGGAAGCAATTTACGTTCCCGGTTACTATGAAGAAGTTTCCAAGATTATCAAACAAGCTCGCGAAATCGGCATTACCTGCCCGATGCTGGGCAGCGATGGCTGGGAAAGCCCGAAACTTGCTGAAATCGCCGGTAAAGATGCTCTGAAGGGTTGCTACTATGTAAGTGCTTTCAATGCTAAAGACGAAGACAAATCCGTTCAGGACTTCATTAAGAAATTTAAAGAAAAATATCAAAAAGATCCTGATATCTTCGCAATGCAAGGCTACAATGCAGGCCTGATCCTGGCAGATGCTCTGAAACGCGCAGGCACCACTGATGGTACCAAACTGGCTAAAGCAATTGCTGAAACCAAAGACCTGCCGGTTGCAAGCGGCAAGCTCACCTTTGATGCTAACCACAACCCGGTAATGCCTGCTCTGATTATCGGTTTGGAATCTGGTACTCCGACTCTGGTTGAAAAAATCAGCCTGTAATTGCTAACAAAAAAATAAACATAAAAAATTCTACAAGTAAATATCAGAAAGTACAACAAGACTTCTATTCCATGGGTTATTTATTAAGTTAGACCGGGCGCGTCTACCGGATGCGCCCTCTATAAAAAATATATTTTATTTATTTCTGAGGGGGAATAAACCATGAAAAGAGTAACTAAATTGTTATCTGTACTAGCAGCCGGCGCTATGTTTATGAGCGCGCTGACCGGTTGTGGAGGCGGCTCTAAAGGAGCTGACGGCGATACCATAAAGGTAGGCGGCCTGCTGGAAATGACCGGCGGCAGCGCATCCTTCGGTATTTCCAGTAAAAACGGTATCGACCTGGCACTGAAAAAAATAAATGAAAAAGGTGTGCTGGGCGGCAAAAAACTTTCTTTAGTTGTTGCTGATACCAAATCTGAAGCCTCCGAAGCAACCAACGGTATGCAAAAGCTGATTTCTCAGGATAAGGTTGTAGCAGTAATCGGTCCTAACCAATCCTCTGCTGTAATCGCATCCGGTGCAATCAACAACGGTGCTAAGGTTGTAGATATTACACCTATGGGCACTAACCCGGACGTTACCTTTGATCCGAAAACTAAACAGGTTAAACCCTACAGCTTCCGTACCTGCTTTATTGATCCGTTCCAGGGTACTGTAATGGCAAGCTTTGCTTCCAATGAACTGAAAGTGAAGAAGGCTGCTATCTATATCGATAATACAAGTGACTATGCTAAAGGTTTGGCACAGTTCTTCAAAGAAAACTTTGTTAAAAACGGCGGTCAGGTTGTAATTGAAGAAGCTTATCTGCAAAAGGATACCGACTTCAAATCCACTTTGACCAAAATTAAAGCTGCACAACCTGATTTCATCTACATTCCCGGTTATTACCAGGAGGTTGGCCTGATTGTTAAACAAGCTCGTGAGATGGGCATCACCGTTCCTATGGCAGGCGGCGACGGCTGGGATAGCGCTAAGCTTCCTGAATTTGCCGGCAAAGCTGCTCTGGAAAACACCTTCTTCTCCAGCCTGTATTCTCCGGACGATACCTCTGATCTGAACAAAAACTTCGTAGCTGAATACAAAAAAGCTTACAACACCAACCCGGATGTATTTGCAGCATTGGCATATGATTCCGCTCTGCTGGTTGCAAAAGCAATCGAAGATGCAGGCAGTGCTGATCCGGCTAAAATTGCTGAAGCAATGGCTAAGATTAAAGGCTTCAAGGGTGTATCCGGTGAAGTAACCTTTAACGAACAGCATAACCCGATCAAGAGTGCTGTAATTATCGAACATAAAGATGGCAAACAAACCTTTAAAACTAAAGTTAATCCCTGATAGTTTACATTAGTAGTTAATCTGATTTAATCAACGAGGCTGTTGTTTTGCGTAGCAACAGCCTTTTCCTTTAAGTAAGCGTGTCCCGCTTACACAAATCTTTGAAATCTCTAGGGAGGTAAATTATGGAGACTTTGATCCATCAGTTTTTTCAGCAGCTGATAAATGGTGTATCTCTCGGCAGTATCTACGCATTGATCGCCTTGGGTTATACCATGATCTACGGCATCATTAAGCTGATAAACTTTGCTCATGGCGATATTTATATGTTGGGTGCCTATTTTGGCTTCTTCGCTACTACCCAATTAGGCTTGCCGTTTATCCCGGCAATTATTTTCTCGATGGCAGGCGCTGCTATCGCAGGTATTATTATCGAACGTGTTGCGTATCGCCCCATGCGTAATGCACCGCGTATCGCAATTTTGATTACTGCAATCGGCGTATCCTTCTTCTTGGAATACAGCATGATTTTGCTGGTTTCTCCGCAACCGAGAACCTTCCCCGCTGTATTCGGCGCTACAGTATATCATCTTGGACCTCTGGTTGCTAACAGTCAGCAGCTGGTTATCCTGTTGAGTGCCATTATCCTGATGGCAGTTCTTACTTACATCGTAAATAAAACTAAAGCCGGCAAGGCTATGCGTGCTGTATCTTATGATGCTGACGCTGCAAGGCTGATGGGCATCAACATTGACCGTGTAATTTCCACTACCTTTGCGCTTGGCAGTGCTTTGGCAGCAGCAGGCGGCGTGCTGGTAGGTGTTTACTATAACTCTATTGACCCGCTGATGGGCATGATGCCCGGTCTTAAAGCCTTCGTTGCCGCAGTTCTCGGCGGTATCGGTATTATCCCCGGTGCTATGATCGGCGGTATTATCCTGGGCGTTGTAGAAGCAATGGTCAGCGGCTTTATTTCCTCTACCTTCCGTGATGCGGCAGCATTCGGTATTTTGATTATCATCTTACTTTATAAACCTTCCGGCTTATTAGGCAAGAACGTTCGTGAGAAAGTCTGAGGTGACATGGTATGAATGCAATTAGAAAATTTGATTTAAAAGCCATAGTTGCCTGCGTTATCGTTTTTGGTATCGTACAAGGCCTGCTCTTTGGCGAAATCATAGGTCCCTTCTGGGAGCTGAACATTATCCTTATCTGCATCAACATTATTCTTGCAGTCAGCCTGAACCTGATTAACGGTTATACCGGTCAGTTCTCTATCGGCCATGCCGGCTTCATGGCAGTCGGTGCTTATACCAGTGCTATTATGACGGTTAAGCTGGGTATGCCTTTTGAGGCAGGCCTGGTTGTAGCAACCCTGGCCGCCGGCCTGTTGGGCTTTTTGATTGGCTTGCCGACGCTGCGTCTTGATGGTGACTATCTGGCAATCGCCACCTTGGGCTTAGGCGAAATTATCCGTATATGCATCCTGAACATTGATTATGTCGGCGGTGCTTCCGGTTTGATGGGCATTCCCCGTATGACCAATTTCGCGTATACCTTCTGGATTATGATAGCTATCATCTTCTTCATCAAGAACTTTAAAAACTCCTCCTATGGCCGTTGCTGCCTGGCAATCCGTGAAAACGAAATTGCTGCAGATACCATGGGTATCAACACTACCAAATATAAAGTAATGGCGTTCACCTTCGGTGCTGCTTTTGCCGGTACTGCAGGCGCACTCTTCAGCCACTACTTCTTCCTGGCGCATCCTGCGTCCTTCACCTTCATGCGTTCCTTCGATATTCTGACCATGGTTGTTTTGGGTGGTCTTGGTTCTATGACCGGTGCGATTACCGGTGCAACCTTGCTGACCTTCATTTCCGCTTACTTGTCGGATTACCCGGAATGGCGTATGATTATCTATTCTGTTACCATGATTATCCTGATGCTGTATCGTCCGCAAGGCTTGTTCGGCAGCAAGGAATTGAGCTTGAAAATGTTTAAATTAGGAGGTAAGGACAATGGCAGAACTGCTGAAGGTAGATAATGTATCCATGGTTTTCGGCGGCCTGCGTGCCGTTTCCAATCTTTCCATGCATATCGACGAAGGAGAGCTGATTGGCCTTATCGGTCCTAACGGTGCCGGCAAGACAACAGCCTTCAATATGATTACCGGTGTATATACACCGACCGAAGGCAAGGTATATTTTAACGGTCAGCAAAGCAGCGGTAAAAAATCTTACCAGGTTACGCAGATGGGTATGGCGCGTACATTCCAAAATATCCGTCTTTTCTCTGAGCTGAGCGTTATCGACAACGTAAAAATTGCTTATAATATGCACGTAACCTATAATCTTGCTGATGCTATCGTCCGTGATGGCAAATATCTCAGTGAAGAAGAATATATTACACAAAAGGCTCTTGATTTGCTGAAAATCTTCCATCTGGAGGAAGAAGCACATGAGGTAGCAAAGAACCTGCCTTATGGTAAGCAACGTCGTCTGGAAATTGCGCGTGCTCTGGCTACCGAGCCGAAGCTGTTGCTGTTGGACGAGCCTGCTGCCGGCATGAACCCGCAGGAAACCAAAGAGCTGATGGAAATGATTCGTTGGATTCGTAAGGAATTCAATCTTTCCATTCTGCTGATTGAGCATGATATGGGCCTGGTAATGGGTGTCTGCGAGCGTATTTACGTACTGGAATACGGTATGAAGATTGCCGAAGGTACTCCGGAAGAAATAAAACACAACAAGCGCGTTATTGAAGCATACTTGGGCGAGGAGGTTATCAACTGATGTTAACTGTTGAAGATATCAATGTATATTATGGCGCGATTCACGCTATCAAAGGTATCAGCCTCGATGTTCCCGATGGTGAAATCGTAGCGCTGATCGGTTCCAACGGTGCCGGTAAATCTACCACATTACGCACCATTTCCGGTCTGATGAAACCGAAGACCGGTAAAATCTTATATGAAGGTCATGATATTGCCGGTGTACCGGCGCATAAAATTGTTGGCATGGGCTTGTGCCAGGTTCCGGAAGGTCGTCATGTTTTTGCTAATATGACTGTTATGGAAAACCTGGAGCTGGGTGCTTATCTGCGTAAGGATAAGGACGGAATTGCCAAGGACATGGATGAGGTCTTTAAAAAATTCCCGCGTCTGCTGGAACGTAAGGATCAGCTTTCCGGTACGCTTTCCGGTGGCGAGCAGCAGATGCTGGCTATGGGCCGTGCGCTGATGAGCCGTCCTAAGCTGCTGCTGTTGGACGAGCCTTCTATGGGTCTTGCCCCCTTGCTTGTAAAGGAAATTTTTAATATAATAAAAGAAATCAACGAGAGCGGTACTACCGTTCTGTTGGTTGAGCAGAACGCTAATATG
Source organism: Phascolarctobacterium sp. Marseille-Q4147 (assembly GCF_017968825.1). Taxonomy (NCBI): domain Bacteria; kingdom Bacillati; phylum Bacillota; class Negativicutes; order Acidaminococcales; family Acidaminococcaceae; genus Phascolarctobacterium; species Phascolarctobacterium sp. Marseille-Q4147. Next base: position 1,004,785 of record NZ_CP072874.1, read on the forward strand.
GCGCTGTCCATCGCTGATAAGGCGTATGTTCTGGAAACGGGACGTATTACTCTGAGTGGTACAGCTAAGGAGCTGGCAAGCAGCGAGGCTGTTCGCAAAGCATACCTCGGCGGCTGATTAATATACAAATGCGTCGGGGTGCTTCATAGCTGCCTTAAAGTGAAAATGATTATATTAAAATGATTGTGTTCTATAGTCAAAGGAGGTAAAACTCATATGTTAGTAAAAGATATTATGACTGACACTGTTGTTACTGCACGAGAGGATCAATCCATTTTGGAAGCACGCGAAATTATGCGTGGCAAAAGACTTATCAGCCTGCCGGTTGTAGATGATATGCAACGCGTACGCGGCATTATTACCAGTGATGATATCGGCAAAGCTTCTCCCAGTGACAGCAGCACCCTTTCCCGTTATGAGGCTAATTATCTGCTAGGACGTCTGAAGGTTAAAGACGTTATGAAACGTAGCGTTATCAGCGTTGAGGCAGATGATACTATCGAATATGTTGCCTACAAGCTGTATAAATACAAAGTTAACGCTCTGCCGGTTGTTAACCAGGAGAATAAGCTTTGCGGTATTGTTTCCCGCAGCGATATCTTCCGTTCTATCGTAGAAATTATGGGTATGAACCGCAACTGCCTGCGTATTACTATCGAAGCACCTGATAAGGTTGGTGTTGTTGCGGAAATCTCCAACATTATGAAGGAAGACGGCATTAATATTATTTCTCTGGTTACCAAGCAACATGGCGATGGTACTGCTGAAGTTACCATTCGTGCCGCTCTCAATAATAATGGTATGGATATCATTGAGCAAATCCGTGAAGCCGGCTATGAGGTCAGCGACGTAATGACTTTGGACGGTATTGAATAATGCTTTCCGGTAAGGATGTTAATGTAGGCGATATCGTTAAAATGAAAAAGGCTCATCCCTGTGGCAGTGATGAGTGGGAAATTACCCGTACGGGTATGGACTTTGGCATGAAATGCTGTGGTTGCGGACATTTTGTCATGCTGGCGCGTACCAAGTTCGAAAAGGCTGCGAAGGCGGTTGTGAAGAGCGCTGAAGCGGAAAAGTAAAAGTTTATATGGAAGTTTGCAAACGCTCCTTTGCTGCCGTCGGGTAGCAGGGGAGCGTTTTTGGTGTAGTATGTGATACTTTTTGCCCGGGGCGGCAAAAAGTATCCAAAAAACGCCCTGCGTAGCTGCTTCGCCGGATTCCGGCGACTAGATTCGCAGAATTTTTCACGTCGCTGAATTTTGTGAGGTATGCCTGCTGAGTGGTTCGTCAACGCTCCAGCGAAAAATTCCCTGTCGGTCCGTTGCCAGTGAATTTTCGCGTAACAAAGATGTGCCGGCGAGTCCGTCGTCCGTTCCGGTCTGCGCAGCGCGGAGGGTGGCGTTTTCTAGGTTGGTTTTACAAATTTAGTTTTCCGGTATCGTTAGCGATATTGTTTTAGGTATAGTACATTCAATTTATCGAAAGTTTTAGGAAAATAATTCCCAAAACTATACAGAAACGACAAGTTTTGGGAAAAAATATCCCAAAACTTTTGCAATCAAAAACGAGCAGGCTTTAGCAATTGTGCTAAAACCGGCTCGTTTTGATATATGACGTATTTTACATTTTCAGCTTGCAGAAAACATATTTTGCAATTACTGCTTCGATGACAAGCAATAAGGCAACCAGTTCGAATACTGCGCTGATATTGATGCCGTGGGCAATGAAGCCTAAAAGTGCGGGACCAAGGATAACACCTGTATAACCTAAACTGGTTACAGAAGTTACCGCAGCGCTGATAGGCATGTCCTTTTGATATTTCAAAAGTGAATAAAACACAGGGACTATGTTGGCGCAACCAAGGCCGATGAGAATGAAGGCGAAGGCGTTGAGATAGAGGTTATCTACAATAACCACGAGAGCAAAGCCTGTTGCCGTTACGAGGCTGCCGCCGATGACTACTTTTTGTTCGCCCAAGAATTGCACAGTCTTATCGCCTAAAAGACGCATGATGAGCATAGCAACGGAAAAGATAGCGTAACCTGTGCCTGCCAACGCTATATCCATATTTTTCACTTCGGTTAGCAGTACGCCGCTCCAGTCCATAACTGCGCCTTCAACGAGGAAGGAGATACAGGCGAGAATGCCTAAAACGATAACAATGCCGCGTGGGATAGCAAAGGCCTTTTCGCCGCCGGGGCTTTTATAATCCAGTAAGTGGCGGCCGAAAACTGCCAGTAACGCTAAGACGATAGCGCAGTGCAGTGTGGCGATGAGCGTTACGTCTAAGCCTGAAGATGCCAGTACGCTGAAAAGACCTGCGCTGGCAAAGCAGCCGATACTCCAAAAGGCATGCATGCCGCTGAGCAGTCTGCGGCCTGCAAGCTTTTCTACAATAACGGCATTGGTGTTCATGCTGACATCCGTTGCGCCCATAACTGCACCAAAGGAAGCAAGCGCAATGGCATAGCTCCAGATGTTTGGCAGGCAAGAAAGCAGCACGGAAATTAGTGCCATCAGTGTTGAGCCTGTAATGACTACTTTTTTGCAGCCATAGCGTTGTACGAGTGCGCCGGCCAAAGGCATAAAGATAAAAGCGCTGATACCGATGCACAGAAGCAAAAGACCGAGTACATCCGCTTCAAGGTTCAGGCGTGCTTTGACCATAGGAATCATCGGTGCCCAGGTGGAAATGACGAAGCCGGGCAGGAAAAAGGCTACACGTGCTGCATTGATTTCTTTGCTGCCGACGGAAATATTTTGTAATGTGTTTTCTGGTTTGTTGATTTGCATTGTTAAAAACTCCTTTCGTTACATAAGTAGCTATGAGAGCTTTTATGGGTTGAGCATTACCATAATTTATCTAAAAAAGCGGGATGAAATTCGTTTGAATCCTATCCCACTTCAATAGCTTGAGCGCTACAATTCCTCTGATAAATTATGATGATTTTACCACGAGCGTATTTTGTTGTCAACGTGAGGTATTTAATGGTCTTGCGATATAGTTTCAATGTGTTGGGAATTTGTTGTTCTGCATATAGTGTTAGCGTCTGTTTGTGTTTTGAAAAATTTTCTGGCCTGCTAGTTGGAATTTTAGCAAAATCGTAAGGCTTGAGAAGAGTCTACCCCAAATTTTTTTGATTAGCAGGTTAATTGCTGGAAAGATGATATTCTGTTTTTGTCATAATGGTTTAAAGTATTGTAGAAATGTTCAAAATGTAACGAATAATTTCCTTGTCTTTCATGATTACCTATGCTATGATTTACTAAAAGCGTTTAGATGATAAGGGGGAATTATTTTGACTTATGGAATTGCTATTCTCGTTATTATTTTCCTGATTTTATTTATTATTGCAGCCAAGACCTGCTATGTGAAAGCACCACCAAACGTGGCCTACATTATTTCCGGTCTGACGAAGAACCCGCGTATCCTTATTGGTATAGGCGGCTTTAAAATCCCGCTTTTGGAGCGCGTGGATATGCTGTATCTGGGGCAGATGTCCGTTGACATCAAAACCAGCCAGAGCGTTCCCACCAATGACTTTATTAATGTCAAGGTTGATGCAGTTGCCAAGATTATTGTTGATAAGGAAAACGGTATTTATCTGGCAGCAAGAAACTTTTTGAATATGGAGCCGGCGGATATTACGCGTAGCCTGCAGGATTCTCTTGAAGGTAATATGCGTGAGATTATCGGTACGCTTGATTTGAAGAAGATTAACGTCGATCGTGACTCCTTCTCCGACGAAGTGCTGAAGAAGGCTGCCAAGGACATGGAAAAACTGGGTATCAGCATCCTGAGCTGCAATATCCAGAACGTTGTTGATGATAATGGCCTGATTGTAGATTTGGGCGCGGATAATACGGCGAAAATCCGTAAGGATGCTTCTATCAGCAAGGCTGTTGCCGAGCGTGATGTGGCTATTGCCGAGGCTGCTGCCAAGAAAGAGGCTAATGATGCGCAGGTGCATGCTGATCTGGCGATTGCGCAGCGTCAGAATGAGCTTTCTATTGCTAAGAGTGAACTGAAGCGTACTGCCGATATTAAAAAGGCAGAGGCAGATGCTGCTTATGCTATTCAACAGCAGGAACAGCAAAAGTCTATTGAGGTGGCAACGGTAAATGCGCAGATTGCTAAGGCTGAGCGTGAAGCTGACCTGAAAAAGCAGGAGGTGCTGGTAAAAGAACAGATTCTTGCTGCTACCATTCAGAAGCAGGCTGATGCTGATAAGTACAGAGTGGAACAGGATGCTTTGGCTGAGCAGGCCAAGAAACAACGTGAAGCAGAAGCACAAAGATATGCTATGGAGCAGGAGGCTGCCGCTATTAAAGCGAAAGGCGATGCTGAGGCTTATGCTATCAGAGTAAAGGGCGAGGCTGAGGCTGCCGCTATCAAAGCAAAGGGCGAAGCTGAGGCTGCGGCTATGGATAAGAAGGCCGAAGCTATGAAGAAATACGGTCAGGCTGCAATGGCTCAGATGGCGATTGAGGTTCTGCCGCAGGTTGCGAAAGAGGTTGCTGCTCCGCTCAGTAAGGTGGATAAGATTACGCTTTACGGTGAAGGCGGCATGGGCAGTCTTTCCGGCAATGTTCCTTCCGTGATGGCGAAGGTTTTCGATACGGTGAAGAGTGCTACCGGCATTGACCTGCAGGAGATTGCTAAGGGTGAAACCTACGATGCTAAGGTTAATAAGAACATAAGCATTGACGGCAAGCTGCCGGAAATTTCTGTAGAAATCAGCAAGGAAGAATAAATATGAAAATAAGCTGTTAGCATCCGGTATGTTAGCAGCTTGTTTTTATAATAACGGAGGAATGTTTCTTTGAAGATTCTCGTGAGTGCCTGCTTGTTGGGCAAAAACTGTAAGTATAACGGTGGCAATAACTTAAATCAAAGCGTGTTGGATTTTATCGAAGGCCATGAGGTTATCGGCGTTTGTCCGGAGCAGTTGGGTGGGCTGTCTACTCCTCGCTTGCCGGCAGAAATTGTTGAAGGCGTAGTGACGAACAAGGAAGGCATCAGCGTGGATGCGGAGTTTCGCAAGGGGGCGCAGAAGGCGTTGGCAGTTGCTTTGGGAAAAAAGGTGGATTTGGCAATTCTGCAATCACGCAGTCCCAGCTGTGGCGTGAAGGAGATTTATGACGGCAGCTTCAGCGGCAAGAAGATAAAAGGGCAGGGCGTGTTCGCCAAGTTACTTTCTGCACATGGAATTAAGGTGCTTGATGCTGAGGATGTGTCTGAGCATAAATAACAGTGCCTGAAAAAGCTGGTTTATAAAAATTAAAAGGCAAGGTCTTAGGAGGTTTATTTCCTAGGCCTTGCTTTTTTTGTACTTTATTTTTTATACTTTCTGATTGCTGCACCGATCAGCTTCGCTGTCTGCGACAGCTCCGCTTCGGTGTGCGTTGCCATGAGGGCAACACGCAGGCGCGCAGTACCCTTTGCTACCGTCGGATAGCGGATGGCGGGGGCTAGTACGCCGTTTGCCAGCAGCTCGTCTGCAACCTGTAGAGCGGACTTTTCATCGCCGATGATAATAGGAATGATGGCGGTGGGAGAGTAGGCTTCTATACCTTCAGCATGCAATGCATTTAAGAAAAACTCAACGTTATGCTGCAGATTTTGCGCACGCTGCGGTTCTTCCTCCAGTACTTCTATAGCTCGCAGCGCAGCGGCGAGCGTAGCAGGAGTTTGGGAGGTGGCGAAGATAAAGCTGCGAGCTTTATTTTTGAGATATTCGATGATTACTTTGCTGGCGCAGGCATAACCGCCTTCGGCGCCAAGCGCTTTGCTGAGCGTACCCATGAGAATATCCGGGCGGACAGTGTTGCCGAAATGCTTAACGGTGCCATGGCCTGTTTTGCCGATAACGCCGGTGGCATGTGCTTCGTCAATCATGGTGAGAAGATGATATTTTTTGCCGAGTGCGACGAGAGCAGGCAGGTCGACAATATCACCGTCCATGCTGAAAACTGCGTCGCTGACAATCAGGCCTCTGCTGCAAGGAGTAGCAAGAATTTTCGCTTCCAGGTCCTGCATATCATTATGCTTATAGACAACGATGCGTGCCTTGGAAAGGCGGGCACCGTCGATGATGCTGGCGTGGTTATATTCGTCGCTGAAGATAACGCTTTCGCTGTTGCAGAGGGCGGAGATAATGCCGACGTTAGCCATATAGCCTGTGTTGAACACTAGAGCTGCTTCCGTACCCTTGAACTGTGCCAGCTTGCTTTCGAGCGCTTCATGCAGAGCGGTGTTGCCGGTGGTCAGACGGCTGCCGCCACTGCCTGCGCCCCATTGAAGCGCAGCTTCGGCAGCGGCTTGCTTAATGCGGGCATCTGCTGCCAAATCAAGATAGCTGTTGGAGGCAAGCATTAAAACCTTGCGTCCCTGCATTTCAACGTATTTACTTTGTTCACTGTCCATAGTGCGCAAAGAGCGGTAAAGATTCTGCTCCTTAAGCTGTTTCAGCTCGTCGGCAAAAATCTGCTCCGGGTTTGGATTAGCAGGTTTTTCGACTGGCAGTCCGCGTACAAGTACACGCTGCTTTTCCAGATAGCTGATAGCATCCTCAGCCTTAGCTTTGCTGCTGTCAAAAATAAAAACTCGACCGCCATGCGGATTGCCCATTTCCTTCATCGGCATGAGGCGTACATAACCATGCTTTAAGGAAGCTAGGTAGCCGACGAGGTAATCGGGATCATCGGAAAGGCACAGCTCGGCGATGATGCCGGGGGCGTTAACAACCTTGGTGGCCAGTACGATAGCTTCGCGGAAGTGGTTTTTGCCGCTGCAGTTGCTTGCTGCTCCTTCAGCATCCATATAGGTTACGCGGATGCCGCGCTCGTGGTCAGGCTCAAGTCTGGTGCCGGTGGCAACGTCGTAGAGAACTGCACCGCGCATAGGATGGTTGTGACGCAGAAGGTCGATTAATGCATCTGCCTTGGCTTTTAGTCCCAGCTCGCAGAGCATTTCCTTCATGATTTTATAGGTTTCCTCTACTGTGTCGGCAGGACGTTTGCTGACAGGCAGAGCGTCGAGGTATTGCAGCTTTTCCGGTGCGACCTCTTCCATTTTGACGTTGATGAAGTCTGCTCGGCCAAGGCCGTGATGCAGAGCGCGCTCGGTAAGTGCGCTGACAGCGTTGCCGATATCGGCTTGCAGGATAATGCGTTCTGCGCCGCTGACATGTAAATCACCTTTTGATGCGCGCATTTTGATGCTGTATAAAGGCATAGGGAATCTCCTTTGTGTTTTGAATTCGGTGTTTGGCAAAATTAGCTGATGAAAAGCCTCTCCTTGGGGAGAGGTGGCATCGCTTAGCGATGACGGAGAGGGGTGTGCAAAACTTCACGTTATTCTTTAGCGCAAAGAATGCAGACCCCTCTCAGTCGCCCTGACGGGCATCAGCTCTCCCTAAGGAGAGCCTCTTTTTGCTATTATTTATCAGCCTCTGAGCAAAGCAACTTTGGTAAGCAGCTTTTGAGCAGGCTTATAGAATGCACCGGCGGCAACTGCGGTGAAAATCATACCGGGGAAGGCTGCGGCGGTGAGTACCATCCAGTTTACACCGGTAACCTGCCACAGTACGAGGCGGGCAGCGAAGGTTCCGAGCGGGCCGCTGACAGCAACAGTAAGCAGATTGGTTCCGAGCAGAGCCATGGTGCCACCGGCAACAACGCGGAATACCATCTGTACAAGCACGTTGATGATGTTGTGCATGCCTAGCATCATACCGAGCATGCTTGCAAGGATACCTGCGATAATGTAGCGTTTAAAGCCGAAGCAGGCGCAGATGAGTACGGCAATTGGTGCAGATAACTGGAATTCGCCACCGGCAATTGGTGAAGGGATTTTAAAAGAACCTGAAATCAGAATCAAGACACCTAATAAAGCGATGGTAGTCAGCTCTTTCATACTCAAATCTTTCATTTATTTGCTCCTTACTTTAAAACCTCATCCATAGACTGTTTAGCCAGTGCTATAGCCTTATCCAGATCTTTATTTTCGATATTCAGCGGCGGGTTGAAGTAGATGACGTTGCCCAGAGGACGCAGCAGCAAACCGTGGGTAAGTGCTTTTTTATAAATTTCGTAGCCTATACGCAGGTCACCGTCGAAGCCGATTTTCTTATCCTTATCGGTAACAAGCTCCATCGCGTTAATCAGGCCGATATGACGGATTTCACCGATGTTTTTATGAGCGCCGAAGGTATCCATGAGCGCATTGTGGAAATATGTTGCTTTTTCCGCAGCATGCTCGAGAATATTTTCTTCCTTCATAATCTTGAGTACAGCGAGGGCAGTAGCGCAGCCGATGGGGTTACCGGCATAGGTGTGGCTGTGCATGAACTGCTTGCCTTTGTTGTAATCGTCATAGAAGGCATCGTAAATCTTGTCTGTGGTGCAGACAATAGCCATCGGCAGATAACCGCCGGTGAGTGCCTTACTGATGGTCATGATATCCGGGGTAATTCCTGCATGGTTGCAGGCGAACATTTTGCCGGTTCTGCCGAAGCCGGTAGCAATTTCGTCGGCAATCAGCAGTACGCCGTACTCATCACAGAGCTTGCGCAGCTTTTGCAGGTAAAGAGGCGGATAAATACGCATACCTGCACAGCCTTGGACGATAGGCTCAACGATAATGGCAGCAGTTTCCTTAGCATGTTTGGCAAATTCTTCCTCAGCAAATTTGAAGCATTCGCATTGGCAGTGCTCGCGGTCTTTGGCAAACGGACAACGGTAGCAGTCCGGTGCCTTTACATGGATGTTGTTCATCATCATGGGTTTGTACATTTGTGCGAACAGGTCCATGCTGCCTACGGAAAGAGCACCGATGGTTTCGCCGTGATAGCCTTCGCTGAGGCACATGAAGCGCTGTTTTTCCGGGTGACCGGTCTGCAGCTGATATTGGAAAGCGATTTTCAGTGCGATTTCTACGGAAGAAGAGCCGTTGTCGGCGAAGTTGAATTTGTTCAGGCCTTTGGGGAGAACATCAACCAGCTCTTCGCACAGCTTAATAGCAGGCTCGTGGGTGAAGTTAACGAAGATAACGTGCTCTAATTGTTCAATCTGCTCTTTGATGGCAGCGTTGATTTTGGGATTGCAGTGACCTAATAGGTTGCACCACCAGCTGCTGATGATGTCGAGATATTCGGTGCCGTCAGCTGCGTAAAGGTAAGGGCCTTTAGCGTGGTCAACGATGATGGGACGTAAGGTTTCGTAGTCCTTCATTTGGGAACAGGGATGCCAGATGTGGGCTAAATCTCTTTTTTGTAAATCTGCTACTTTATCGTTCATTTTTTCCTCCTGAGTTTTGTGTCATTATTGTTTATTCCCCCTTCCGCCTCACGTTGTTCGGCACCTTCCCCATAGGGGCAGGCAAGAGTCTGTAATTAGGACTTTCTTGGTTCCCCCTTGGGGGAACTGTCGAGCGTGAGCGAGACTAAAGGGGGCTGTTGATTTTTATTTATATAATCCTTTGAGTACTTCTACATCAATATCCAGCTCGCTGGCGTTCGGCGGTACGCAGGCAAGTACGGGGACCGCTGTAATTTCTTCCATCATACGCTTGTTGTCGGCCTGCATGAAGTTGCTGCCGTCATAGTTGTTAAGGATGATGCCGCGGACGGGAATGTTTTTCTGCTTGAGGTAGGAGATGGTCAGTACGCAGTTGTTGATGGAACCAAGCGCTGCGTTGGAGATTACCAGTACACCTAAATCAAGCTTTTGGATGATGTCCTCGAGCAGGATGTGTTCTTCATCCCAACGGATAGGGCAGATGATGCCGCCGCTGCCTTCCATAGTAACGTAATCGTATTTGGCAAGTGAAGCCTGATAATCAGCTTCAATCTTTTCCATTTCTACAGGATTGCCCTCGCGCAGTGCTGCCAGATGTGGGGAAACTGCTTCCTTATAAATGTAGGAAACAAGGTTTTCCGGCTTTTCCGGGATGTTGGCGGTTTTGGCAACAAAGGCTGCGTCGCCCGGCAGCCAGGTGCCGTCAGGCTGTTCTTCGGCGCCGCTCAGCGCTGCTTTGTAGTAGCCTGCGTTGATGCCTGCATCGCGTAAGCGTTTAACAAGCAGGCCGGTAACGTATGTTTTACCGATATCTGTACCGATTGCTGTAATGAAAAGACCTTTACTCATAATTTTCACCTTCGTAATTTATTTTGGTTAACTTAAGATTCTATATGGTTAACTTTGTTGTAGCTTAAGTATACGCTGTGGAAAATTTAATGTCAACCTAGCAAAATAGTATGGTTAACTATACCGGTTGGGCATAAAAAAAGATTGACAGCCATATTTTGTGGTTATAACTGTCAATCTTTGCTTATTTTGTGGTTAACGAAGAATCATCTTAATATAAAGGAAAAATTATTTTTTTGCTGCTGCGTTTTTACGGATTTCGGTTACAGGTACACCGCCGATGCCCCAGTTATCTGTATCAACCTCGTCGATGGTGACAACGGTGGTGGATTTGTTTTTGCCTAAAACGTCGTGCAGAAGATTGGTTGCGCCTTCGATGAGAGCACGCTTCTGCTCGGGTGTAACGTTACCTTCTTTGGTGATTTTGATGTTTACATAGGGCATGCTGATGACCTCCTTGCGTTTTTCTTTCATTATAGCATATTTTGCTTGCAAACTGCGCGTTTCTATGCTATTATAAGTGCGGTAAAATTTACTGATGCACAGTAGCATTTAGGATGAGCTGGAGCAGTTAACAGTAAAGCTTACTTCTGAAAAATTTTTAAGTCAATACTCGCTTGGATCTATAAGACCGGGACGAAGACGCAAACAGGCTAACTATGCGCATTCCGTACCGGAATGCGCTTTTTTATATGCTTCGGCATTAATCGGCAATTCCGTAGCCTTGAATTTGCACAGCGTCTCCTGTGGTCAGAAGGGAGGGCAATCTTGAAGGTTGGTATTATTGGCGGTGGCCGCGTTGGCAGCCGTCTGGCTGCAAGCTTGCGTGAAGCAGGCGTACTTGCCGGCATTACTGCTGCATCCGAGCAGCACAGCGCACAGCTGGCACAGCAGTTTGGCGTACCGGCGACGGATAACGCAAAGCTGTGGCAGGCAGCGGACGTGCTGCTGCTTACCGTACCGGATCGGTTAATTGGCGCGGTAGCAGAGGAGCTGGCGCAAAGCGTGACGCCGGCGGCTAAGGTTGTGCTGCATGTGAGCGGCAGTGTAGGACTGGAGCCGTTGGCTCCGCTTACGCAGTTAGGCGCACACGTAGGCAGTCTGCATCCGCTGCAAAGCTTTGCCGGCGGAAATACACAGCTTGCAGGTGTGTATATGGCGTTGGACGGTGACAGCGAAGCGCAGGACGCAGGTCAAAAGCTCGTAGAGCTTTTTGACGGAAAAGCGTTCAGCGTACCAGCTGCAGAACGTGCGGCCTATCATGCGGCAGCGTGCATCTGCTCCAACTACGCTGTAGCGGTGGAGGCTATGGCGGCGCAGCTGATGGCTCGCTGGACCGGCAGCAACGAAGCTGCCTGGGAAGCGTTGCTGCCATTGTTCAAAGGCACAGCGGCTAATTTGCAGGCTACGAAAAATCCTGCGGCGGTTCTTACAGGACCTATTGCCCGCGGTGATGTCAGCACGGTAGCGAAACATCTTGCTGCCTTGCCGGCAGCTGTAATTCCTGCCTATTGCTCTCTGGGCCTGGCGACAATCTCGCTGGCCCTTGCTAATGGCACTATTGACGAAAATGCAGCTGATGAGCTGAGAAATTTGCTTGGAGGATATTATGGCTAACAAACAAGTAACAGTCGCAACGATTAGAGAAATGAAGCAAAAGGGCGAACCTATCACGATGATAACCGCTTACGACGTAGCAATGTCCCGCAACGTGAACGAAGCAGGCGTAGATATGATTCTTGTAGGTGATTCCCTGGGTAACGTAATTTTAGGATATAATTCCACAGTCCCTGTAACGATGGATGAAATGATTCATCACACCAAGGCTGTTATGCGTGGCAACAGTACTGCTTTAGTAGTTGGCGATATGCCGTTTATGAGCTATCAGGCAAGCATTGTTGATGCAATGTATAATGCGGCACGCTTCCTGAAGGAAACAGGCTGTACCGCAGTTAAGCTAGAGGGCGGTTCTGAAGTAGTTCCTCTTGTAGAGCGCCTGACACAGGCCGGCATTCCTGTATGTGCTCATATCGGTCTGACTCCGCAATCTGTAAATCAGCTGGGCGGCTTCAAGGTACAGGGCAAGGATATTGCCGCTGCACAAAAAATGATTGATGATGCCAAGGCTTTGGAGGCTGCAGGTGCTTTTGCCTGCGTGCTGGAATGCGTTCCGGCCGCACTGGCTGCGAAGGTAACCAGCGAGCTGAAAACCATGGCTACCATCGGTATCGGTGCCGGCAACGGCTGCGATGGCCAGGTGCTCGTATGCAACGATTTGCTGGGAGTTTCCACCGGCTTCTGCCCGAAATTTGTTAAGAAGTATGCTAATCTGCATGATACTACCGTAAAAGCAGTAAAGGAATATATTGCCGATGTCAAGGCAAGAAGTTTCCCTGCTCCGGAGCATACCTTTAAGATTGACGATGCTGTTTTAGAAAAATTATATTAATACTTTTATACATAAAGTGAGGTAATTCAAAATGAAATTAGTACATACAGTTGCAGAGCTGCGCGAAGAGGTTGCAGCAGCTAAAGCTCAGGGTTTGACCATCGGTCTGGTGCCTACTATGGGTGCTTTGCATGAAGGCCATGCATCCCTGATTAAAGCAGCTAACATGGAAAATGACTTTGTTGTAGTCAGCGTTTTCGTAAACCCGACTCAATTCGGTCCTAACGAAGATCTGGATGCTTATCCGCGTACTCTGGAAGCAGACTGCAAGCTGGCAGAAAGCATGGGCGCTAACGTAGTTTTCGCTCCGGCTCCGAAGGAAATGTATCCGAGTGAGGATGCAACCTGGGTAGAAGTAACCGGTGAGATTACCAAGGTTCTGTGCGGCCGTACCCGTCCGATTCACTTCCGCGGTGTAACTACCGTTGTTACCAAGCTGTTCAACCTGGCACAACCGGACCGTGCTTACTTCGGCCAGAAGGACGCACAACAGGTTGAGGTTCTGAAGCGCATGGTAAAAGACCTGTTCTTCAATATCCAGCTGCGCATTATGCCGATTGTCCGCGAAGCTGACGGTCTGGCAAAGAGCTCCCGCAACACCTATCTGAATGAAGCAGAGCGCAAGGCAGCTCTGGTACTGAGCCGTAGCCTGAAGGCTGCTAAGGAGCAGTACGAAGCAGGTGAACGTGACGCTGCTAAGATTACCGCGGCTGTTACTGCTTCCATTAAAGAAGAGCCTATGTCTGATATTGATTATGTTGAAATTTACGCACTGCCGGAATTGAAACCTGTAGCAGCTCCGATGGCAGGCAGCAACCTGCTGGCTGTAGCTGTTAAATTCGGCACCACCCGTCTGATTGATAATGTAGTTTTGGAGGAGAAATAATATGCTTTATACTATGCACCATGGCAAAATTCATCGCGCTACCGTAACCCAGGCTAATCTGGAATATATGGGCAGCATTACTATCGACAGCGAGCTGCTGGAGCTGTCCGGTATTCTTCCGGGCGAGCGTGTACAAATCGTTGACAACAACAACGGTAACCGTCTGGAAACCTATGTTATTGCCGGTGAGCGTGGCAGCGGTGTTATCTGCCTGAACGGTGCTGCTGCACGTAAAGTTCTGGTTGGTGATACTGTTATCATCATCGCTTACAGCCTCATGACCGAGGAAGAAGCTAAAACCTATGTACCGAAGGTTGTAATGGTTGACGAAAACAACCATCCGATTAATGTTCGCGGTACTGAAAAGGAAGCAGAAATCGGCTGATTATAAGCATTATATGAGCACGTTGCGGCTTGCGCTTGGCGCAGGCTGCAGCGTGCTTTTTGTATTATTTATTTTGTTTTAAAACCATTTGCAAGATGTGTGTGAATAAAATATTTCGGCTGTTTTAAAGTAGAAACGCAAAAAGTTCGGCTAAATCGTAAGGACGATTATGGTTTAGCCGATATTCTGCTTGCTTTTAGGTATTATATGGGATATACTTTGCATAGAATACAAGGAAAGGATGATGACTATGGCTTATATTAATCGAGCAATGGAGGCGACATTTAAAAGAATGGCGCAGGAATTTTCTGTTGTCCTATTGACCGGTCCCAGGCAGGTTGGCAAAACAACTATGTTAAAAAGACTGGCTGAGGCAGAGAATGTAAATCGCGAATATGTTACACTTGATGATATTACAGAACGCGAGATGGCGAAAAACGATCCTAAACTGTTTTTGCAGCTGCATAAGCCACCGGTATTCATTGATGAGGTGCAATATGCACCGGAGCTTTTTCCTTATATTAAGATTTATGTTGATGAGCATCAGCAGGCAGGAGATTTTTGGCTGACAGGTTCACAGATTTTTAAATTGATGGATGGTGTGCAGGAATCCTTGGCGGGGCGTGTTTGCTTGCTGCACATGTCACCTTTATCGCAGGCAGAGGCATGTGGCTGTACGTCTGAACCGTTTACAGTTGATTTTGAGCGCTTGTTAATGCGTAGCAAAGCTGTTTCTCCTGCAAGCATACAGGAGGTTTTTGAGCGGATCTGGCGTGGTGCTATGCCTGCCATTGTTAGTGGAGTAAAAAAAGAACAGGCGGCAGTTTATAGCAGCTATATTTCCACCTATATTGACAGGGATGTCAAGGAGATTGCGGATAGAGTTGATTCTTTTAAATTCTTGAACTTTGTCACTGTTGTTGCGGCGCTTACTAGCCAGATGGTGAATTATAAAACTATAGCTGATGCAGTAGAAATCAGTGTGCCTACTGTGAAAAACTGGCTGAACATTTTAGAGCGCTTGGGAATTATTTTTTACCTGCATCCATACAGTAATAATTTGCTGAAGCGTATGGTGACAAAGCCGAAGCTATATTTTTATGACAGCGGTTTAGTTGCCTATCTCACGAAGTGGACAGACAGTAAGACATTGATGAATGGCGCAATGAGTGGGGCAATTTTAGAAAACTTTGTTGTGTCTGAGATTGTGAAAAGCTATCAAAATGCAGGTTTAGAGCCGTTTATTTATTATTACCGTGATAAGGATAATAAGGAGATTGATATTGTTCTTGAACGCAATGGTACATTGTATCCGCTCGAAGTAAAGAAAACCATGATGCCGGACAAACGTTGGACGAATGTTTTTGGTGTGCTGGATAAGACCAGCTTAAAGCGTGGGACAGGTGGAATTTTGTGCCTGAGTGATAAGTTTACGGCATTTGACAGAGATAATTTGATAATTCCTGTTTGGGAGATTTAGATTAAAGCAGGTGATTTTCATGCGTATAACTGGTTTAGACCATATTGTTATCACAACAGCCAACATTGATAAATGCATAGCATTTTATGCAGGCGTTTTAGGTTTGCGTCATGAGTTGAAAAATGGCAAGCATGCTTTTTACTTTGGTGTGCAGAAGATTAATATTCACTGCAGACCGGCAGAATTTTTGCCGGCAGCGCAGCATCCTACATACGGCAGTCAGGATATCTGCCTGCTTGCTGACAGGGATATCTGCACAATTAAAGCAGAAATAGAAGCTAAGGGCTATCCGATTGAGGAAGGTGTTGTGGCACGTCATGGTGCCTGTGGAGCAATGCAAAGCATTTATCTGCGGGATGCGGATGGTAATTTGATTGAAATTGCAGTTTATGAAAAGAACAGCAAATAAAAAACTTCGGTAGAACGCTAAATATCATCGTTCTACCGAAGTTTTTCGTTTCTATTCGGTTTTGTCGTGACAGCAGCAATGTTCTGCTTCCATAGGCTTCATGGAGCATTCCGGGCAGATGCCTTCGCCCTCCAGCAGCTTGCTGCCCCAGGCATACATGGCCTGCAGGATGGGAAAGAGGCTTTCACCCCGCGGCGTCAGGCTGTACTCAACCTTAGGCGGAACGACGGCGTACACCTTGCGCGCAATCAAGCCGTCACCTTCCAGCTCGCGTAATTGCTGGGTGAGCATTTTGGGCGTAGCCTCGGGGACGAGGCGGCGCAGTTCATTGAAGCGTAGAATTTTGCCTGACAGATGCCACAGGAGCAATGCTTTATATTTGCCGCCGATGAGCTGCAGCGTGGCAGCAACGGGACAGTTGACGTTAATGGTGTCTTTCATTTGAATTATCCTTTCTGCATGGAGCAAAGAAGTTGATATGTTATTTTACAGTATCTTTTTGTATACTATCTACCTAAATAGTGCATTCTTGAAATAAAGGTAGCGTTTGCTATAATAATAGCAGACAAAAAATTTTACGTCAAATAGATAGTAAACGAAAGGAGCCACAATGAAAAAACAATTACTTGATATAACGGGCATGAGTTGCAGTGCCTGCTCGTCACGCATCGAAAAGGTTGTCAACAGGATGCAGGGCGTGGAGCAGATGAGTGTTAATCTGCTGAAAAATAATGCGCACGTTACCTTTGACGAAAGTGTTGTAGATGAAAAAGCGATTATTGCCCGCATTGAAAAGCTGGGCTTTGGCGCGAGAGTGCATGCTGCAAATGTTGCAGCGCCTGTGCCGCAGCAGGATACGGCGGCGCAGGAGATGGCGGAGATGAAGCAGCGTCTTATCGGCTCGCTGATTTTTGCCGGCCTTGTTTTTTATCAGCATATGGGGCGCATGTGGGGCTGGCCGCTGCCAGGCTTTATTCTGGGGCAGGAAAACGAGATGATTAATGCTTTGCTGCAGATGCTGTGGTGTATTCCGGTACTCTTTATCGATCGCAAGTATTTTATCCACGGTGTGCGTAATCTTTTAAGCGGTGCGCCTAACATGGATTCCCTGATTGCCGTAGGCAGCGGTGCATCGTTTATTTATGGTTTGTATTCCGTATTTGGCATGGCGTATGCCTTTGGCCATAACCGTCTTGATTTGCTGCCAGGCTTTGCCGATGCTTTATATTTTGAAGCGAGTGCCGTTATTTTGGCGCTTGTAACCTTAGGCAAGTTTATGGAGGCGCGGGCGAAGAGCCACACCTCTGATGCGATTAAGGCGCTGATGAAGCTTACGCCGAAGATGGCGCTTGTCGAACGCCACGGCCTGCAGGGAGAAATTCCTGTAGAGGAGGTAGTTACAGGTGATGTACTGATTGTAAAAAGCGGTGCGTCCGTGCCTGTGGACGGCAAAATCATTGAGGGCAGCGGTGCCTTGGACGAAAGTGCGCTGACGGGTGAAAGCCTGCCGGTAGATAAAACAATCGGTGACAAGGTTATCGGCGGCACTATTAACAGAAGTGGTTACTTTAAGATGGAAGCGACTGCGATTGGCGCTGATACTGCTTTAGCGAAGATTATTGCGCTGGTGGATGAGGCAACATCTTCTAAAGCGCCTATTGCCAAGCTAGCTGATAAGGTGAGCGGCTATTTTGTGCCTGCT
This sequence comes from Phascolarctobacterium sp. Marseille-Q4147, assembly GCF_017968825.1. NCBI lineage: Bacteria > Bacillati > Bacillota > Negativicutes > Acidaminococcales > Acidaminococcaceae > Phascolarctobacterium > Phascolarctobacterium sp. Marseille-Q4147. Next base: position 1,022,248 of record NZ_CP072874.1, read on the forward strand.
GTTATAGGCATTGCCGTGCTTGCGGCGGTTGTCTGGCTGGCGCTGGGAGCAAGCTGGCATTTTGCACTGACGATAGCTATTTCGGTGCTCGTCATTTCCTGCCCCTGTGCTTTGGGATTGGCAACACCGACAGCGATTATGGTAGGAACGGGGCGTGGTGCCAAGAGCGGCATTCTGATTAAATCGGCAACAGCGTTGGAAACGGCGCATAAGGTTGATACCGTTATCTTAGACAAAACAGGTACGATTACAGCGGGCAAGCCGGTAGTGACGGATATTTTGCCTGTAAAGGTTACGGAAAATGAATTGCTGGCCTTTGCCGCAGGCTTGGAAAAGCTGTCGGAGCATCCCTTGGGGGAAGCTATTGTTGCTGCTGCTGAAGAAAAGCAGCTTGCACTTTTAGAAGTATGTAATTATAAGCAAATCTCCGGTCAGGGCTTTACTGCTGAGCTTGCAGGCGATGAGTGCGCAGCAGGCAATATGAAGCTGTTGCAGGCGTTGAATGTTGATACAAGCAGTTTGATGGACCAGTATGACAAGCTGGCGGCTCAGGGAAAAACACCGTTATATTTTGTCCGTGCGGGCGAGCTTTTAGGCTGTATTGCTGTTGCCGATACCGTAAAGGCTACGAGCAAGGAGGCAATCGGCAAGCTACAGGCTATGGGCCTGCATGTGCTGATGGTGACCGGTGATAACCGGGCGACGGCGGAGGCGATTCGCACACAGGTAGGTGTTGATGAGGCTGTTGCGCAGGTGCTGCCGCAGGATAAGGAAGCGGTGGTACGCAAGCTGCAGCAGGAAGGCCATATTGTTGCCATGGTAGGTGATGGCATCAACGATGCGCCTGCGTTGGCGCGTGCCGATGTAGGTATCGCTATCGGTGCCGGCACGGATATTGCGATTGAGGCTGCTGATATGGTTTTGATTAAAAGCGACTTGCTGGATGTGGCGAAGGCAATTTGCTTAAGCCGCAGTGTAATGACCAATATCAAGGAAAATCTTTTCTGGGCCTTTATTTATAATGCCGTCGGTATTCCGTTTGCTGCAGGTGTATTTTATACTGCCTTCGGCTGGCTGCTGAATCCGCTGATTGCAGCGGCGGCGATGAGCTGCAGCAGTGTTTCTGTTGTTACTAACGCACTAAGACTGCGTTTTATAAAATTGTAATTGCAAAGGAGATTTTATTATGACTAAGACTATTGCTATCGAAGGTATGCATTGCCAGCATTGTGTTGGCGCCGTTAAGGAAGCACTTGCTGCTGTAGCAGGTGTAACAAGTGTTGTTGTTTCCTTGGAAAACAATAATGCGGTTGTTGATGGCACAGGCCTGGATGATGCAGTTTTGAAGGCTGCTGTTGAGGATACCGGCTTTGATGTAACCGGCATCAACTGAAAATAAGCACAAAAAAACGCCGCGTAAGCGGCGTTTTTCTTATGCAAATATTTCTGCTATAGCAGGCGGAAGCATATCAAGTGCGCTTGCTGTCATAAATGCGGCAGCAATGGCTACGACGATAAAAGCAGCAGCGTGCGGATAATCCTTTTTACGTAAGGAAGAGAAGATGGCACGCAGGGATAAAAGCAGAATCAGACCCCAGATATAGGGACCGGTTACTTCATGGAAAAATTTTTCAAACATGATAACACTCCTTGCTGGCTGAAAAATGTGTTTAAGCAGATATAGATATACAGATAATAAAAAAACACCCGCAATAGCAGGTGCTGTTTTTGGATTGGTGCCTCAGCACAGAATCGAACTGTGGACACAAGGATTTTCAGTCCTTTGCTCTACCAACTGAGCTACCGAGGCGTAATGGCGACCCGGATGGGACTCGAACCCACGACCTCCGCCGTGACAGGGCGGCATTCTAACCAACTGAACCACCGGGCCATTACAATATTGAGGCAAAATGGGCAAAAAAATGGTGGGCGCTAACGGGATCGAACCGCTGACATTCTGCTTGTAAGGCAGACGCTCTCCCAGCTGAGCTAAGCGCCCGTATTTGGTGACCGGTGGGGGAATCGAACCCCCGATACCGCCGTGAAAGGGCGGTGTCTTAACCGCTTGACCAACCGGCCAAATGTGGTGACCCATGTAGGCCTCGAACCTACGACACCCTGATTAAGAGTCAGGTGCTCTACCAACTGAGCTAATGGGCCGTGGTCACGTTACTTGATTATAATACTCTATATGCAGGAAAATGTCAAGCACTTTTTTCAAAAAAACTTAAAAAATCTCCGGAAGCATAAAAACATTTGACTATGTATCTAGAAAAGCATACAATTAAAGTGTTATAGTAGGTTCTAAATTTTTTGTACGGAGGATAGACTTATGGATTACGATATTGCCGTTATTGGTGGTGGTCCTGCCGGCGTATCTGCAGCGATTACTGCAGCCAGCAAGGGACGTAAGGTTGTTCTGTTTGAAGCCCATGGCTTCAGCCCCCGTCTGCGTAGTGTAGCGCAGATTACAGATTATATGGGTATACCCGATATTTCCGGTACTGCGCTTATGGATATTTTTGTAAATCATCTCAAGCAGATGGAAGTAGATATTATTGAGGCCAAAATTATTTCTTTGCGTGAAGTAGGCGAAGGCTTTATGCTGGGTACGCCGCATGGTGAATATTCTGCGGATTCCGTAGTATTGGCAACCGGTATTTCCCGCTCTACCCTTTTCCCGGGTGAAAAGGAATTTTTGGGTAAGGGCGTAAGCTACTGCGCTGTTGTTGATGCTGATAAATATAAGGGCAAGTCCGTGGCTGCTATTGCTACTGTACCTGATGCTCTGGAAGAGGTTGAATATCTGGCAGACCAGTGCGAGCATGTATTCTTCTTCCCGCTGTATTCCGGTTTTGTTCCGCCCAAAAAGAAAAATATTACTGTAGTGCTGGATAAGCCGACAGAAATTACCGGTACCGACAAGGTTACCGGCTTGCGTGCAGGCGATGATTTTTACAGCGTTAAGGCTGCTTTTGTTTTCCGCGCCAGCGATCCGCTCAACAGCTTCCTGCCGGGATTGGAAATCCGCGGCCGCAGCATTTATGTTGATGATCAGGCGCAAACAAATATTGAAGGCGTTTTTGCCGGCGGTGACTGCACAGGTCAGCCTTGGCAGGTAAACCGTGCTGCCGGTCAGGGCCAAAAGGCTGCTCTTTCGGCAATCCGCTATCTTGCACGTCGCGATGAGGGAATCGGCTATTAAAAATTGCAGTAAAATCTTTTATCCCGGCGTGATTTATGCTACAATATAAGTTATGATAAATTGTTTGGAGGCTATATTATGTTAGATTTAAAATTCGTCCGCGAAAATCCGAAGCTGGTCGAAGAGGCTGTAAAAAGCCGTAATGGCAGCCTTGATTTGACTGAATTCCTGGAACTGGATAAACAACGTCGTGAAATTACCCAACAGGTAGAAGCACTGAAAAAAGAACGCAACACTGCATCTCAGGAGATCGGCAAGCTGAAAAAAGCCGGTCAGGATGCTGCTGAGCAGATGGCTGCAGTTCGTGCTCTCGGCGATAAAATTGCTGCAGATGACAAGAAACTGAAAGAGATTGAAGAAAAAATCAAAAGCATTCTGCTGACTATTCCTAACGTTCCCGCAGAAGATGTTCCCGTAGGCAAGGATGATACCTGCAACCCGGTTATCCGCACCTGGGGCGAACCGACCAAATTTGATTTTGAACCTAAGGCTCACTGGGATATCGGTGAAAACCTGGGCATTCTGGATTTCGAACGTGGCGTTAAGGTTAGCGGTGCACGTTATGTATTCTATCGTGGCATGGGCTCCCGTCTGGAGCGTGCCGTTATCAACTTCTTCCTGGATGTACACACCAGAAAGCATGGCTATACCGAATTCTTCCCGCCGTTCATCGTTAACGGTGCAAGCATGCAGGGCACCGGCCAACTGCCGAAATTTGCCGAGGATATGTACAAGCTGGAAAACGGCGATATGTACCTGATTCCGACCGCAGAGGTTCCTGTAACCAACTATCATCGTGATGATATTCTGACCGGCGACGAGCTGCCGCTGAAATATACCGCATACAGCGCTTGCTTCCGTGCAGAAGCCGGTGCTGCAGGCCGTGATACCCGTGGTCTGATCCGTATGCATCAGTTCAATAAGGTTGAGCTGGTTAAATTCACCAAACCGGAAGAATCTTGGGCTGAGCTGGACAAGCTGACCAACGATGCTGAAGAAGTCCTGCAATTACTGGGCCTGCCGTACCATGTTGTACGTCTGTGCACCGGTGACCTGGGCTTCAGCTCCGCTACCACCTATGATCTCGAAGTATGGCTGCCGGCAGCAAACTGCTACCGTGAAATTTCTTCCTGCTCCAACTTCCTGGACTTCCAGGCACGCCGTGCTAACATCCGCTTCCGTCGTGATGCAAAATCCAAACCGGAATTTGTACATACCCTTAACGGCAGTGGTGTAGCTGTTGGCCGTACCGTTGCTGCTATTCTGGAAAACTATCAGCAGGCTGATGGCAGCGTAGTTGTTCCTGAGGTTCTGCGTCCTTACATGGGCTGCGATGTAATTCCCGCTCCGAAAAAATAAGCTGCGCAGATACAGCTGAATAAAAATAAGCGTTGAAATGTCATTTAACCGGCATTTCAACGCTTTTATTTGGTTCTTTGTCAAGTTTTGGGGTATTCAAGACTTTAATATCATAGACCTAGACAATACATAATTATTTTTGCAATTCAACTAGCCTCTAGTATATTTATATTGGAGGCTGGTTTTATTTTTCTAAAATAAGACATAGTTATCCTAATGCGATTTTACTATATTTTATTCTAGATACAGTATTCTGTTTCGAAATCTGTCGAAATTCCTTACACCATAGCTGATTCGTTTCAATACTTTGATTTTATTATTACTGCCTTCAATAAACCCATTAGAAACTCTTTCGTCAATTATATTTGCGATTTCAGTTTTCCAATTACTAAAAGTCGTAATGCAATGCCTAAATTCAGAAAGTGATAAATCAGCTGCCAACAATAACCAGTTTCCCAGTTCTTTTTTTGCTTCAGTTCTTGTCTGCTTCCTGAATACTTCATAAAAACGTTCTTTCAAAACATATGCTTTTTCAAGATCGTAGGATGAGTTTAACATTCGAGCCAATTCTGCTTTATCTTCATCTGTCAGTTTGTATTCCGGCTTAAGCAAAAGATAACGACTTCGCTTGAACCATTTTCGTTTTGTTGCATGAAATTCTTTTTGGATGCGTTTTCTAACATTCTCCAGGCTGTTTATGACTACTCTGATAACATGAAACTTATCTGCTACTATCTTGGCTTCGGGAAACATGGTCTTGGCAACAGACCTGAACAAAATACTTAAGTCCATAATTATCTTCTTGACCGCAGCACGTTCTTTATATGGATATTCCAAAAAATGTTTGCAAAGATTCTCCGTATTGCGACTTGGCAGAATATCTATTACTTTATGTTTTACAGGATCTGCAATATTGCACTGGAATTTTTCACCACCGGCATTGCCTCTGAATTCATCTATTGCTATGCATTCCGGTAACTTAGGATGAGGGTAATTGAGTTTGTCGAACCATCTTATTATACTGGTTACAGATACTCCAAATCTTTTAGCTATTGATGAAAAGCTCTGCAAGCGGAAAGTTTCTTTGATTGATTCAAGATAAAGCCTGTCTGGAAAATGGCAATATCTTTTTATATATGAATTTTCTTCAGTAAAAGTAGTATTGCAGTTTTTGCAAATATAACGTCTTTTTCTTATTGTGACAATTAACGGCTTGCCTAAAACGACTAAATCTCTGACCGTTTGAAGTCTGTAATCCTTAATATAAGTAGTACTATTACCACAGTGAGGACAGCGATGTTCTTTCACAGGCATCTCTATAAAGGCTTTATATGATCCTGTTGATTCATCTTCCTCAAAATATTTTGTGTTTACCCCTTTAAAAAAAGGAATGGATTGTGTATAATTGTCGTGAAGCATAAGGTGTCTGGTCTCCTTTGTAGATTGTATTGTTTTGGTCGATGATATTTTACTACAATTCCAGCATTTTATGCTTTATTTTTTTGTCTAAAAAAATAAGTGCTGGAAGTATTGACCTAATCTAGGTCAATACCCCAACACTTATTATAGAACCTTTTATTTTTGCCTGCCGGATTCAGATATGTTTCTGTTGTTTCATATGTTTATGGCGAAATTTTCGCTATTTTACAGTCAAAAATGAGCCAATCCGTGATTATTGGAAAATTTTCCCGTTCTCCTCGAAAAAAATCAATTTTTTGCCGTTTTCCTATTGTACTTTCAAATTATTGTGGTACAATCATAGAAGAAAAAATAAATGCAATAGCAAGGGGAGAGTGTTATGAGTAATAAAAAACATTTCCAAATAAGCCAGCAGGCTGTAGAAAAATTAGCGGTACGTTTCGGTACACCGCTGTTAGTACTTTCTCTTGATGAAATCAAAAAGAACTACAAGGTTTTGAAAAAATATATGCCGCGTGTCAAAATTCATTACGCGATTAAGGCTAATCCTCATCCGGACATTTTGCGGGTAATGGCAGATATGGGCTCCTGCTTTGATGTAGCAAGCGATGGAGAAATCCGCACCCTGCATGATATGGGTGTGGATGGCGGTCGTCTGATTTACGCTAATCCGGTAAAGACAGGCGTAGGCTTGGAGGCCTGCCGCAGCTGTGGCGTACGCAAGATGACATTTGACAGCGCCAGTGAAATAGATAAAATAAAAAAACAGTGCCCGGATGCGACTGTACTGCTCAGACTGCGTATCGACAATTCCTCGGCACATGTTGATCTGAATAAAAAATTCGGTGCTGCGCGTGAAAATGCTCTGGCATTGATGCAGCAGGCTAAGGAAGCAGGCCTGGATATGGGCGGCATTGCCTTTCATGTAGGCAGCCAGACTGTCAGCGCTGATCCTTATCTGCATGCGCTGGATATTGCGCGTGAGCTGTTTGAGGAGGCTGAGGCAGCAGGCTTGAAGCTGCGCATTCTTGATATCGGTGGCGGCTTCCCTATTCCTGAGCCGAAGGTGAAATTCAATCTGCCGGAAATGCTGCGCCAGATTAACGCACGTCTGGATGAAGATTTTGCCGATGCCGAAATTTGGGCCGAACCAGGCCGTTATATTTGCGGTACGGCGGTTAATCTGATTACCAGCGTCATCGGCGTTACCGAGCGCGGCGGCCAGCCCTGGTACTTCCTCGATGAGGGTTTATATGGAACCTTCTCCGGTGTACTCTTTGACCAGTGGGATTTCAAGCTGATTAGCTTCCGTGAGGGTGAGGAAAAGGTGGCAGCGACGTTTGCCGGACCGAGCTGCGATTCCCTGGATATTATGTTCCGCGGACGCCTGACAGTACCGCTGCAGGTTGGCGATTTGCTGCTGGTTCCTAGCTGCGGTGCCTATACCTCTGCCAGTGCAACTACCTTTAACGGTTTCAGCAAGGCTAAGTTCGTTATCTGGGAGCGCGTAAAAGCTGAGGTTGAGCCTGTTGCCGCCGTTGGCCGTGTTGAGATGAATCAGTCTGTAGCTCAGGCTGTAAAATGAAAATAGAATTATTACCGCATCAGCGTTTAACGTTGGTGCGGTTTTATATTTTAGGGAAAACGTGACGGATGAGGCATAAAAAATACGGAAAAACGTTACAGAAAGCAATGATAAAACGCGGAAAAACGTGACAAAATGATTGTAAAAAGTGCGGAAAAACGTTACAGGTCCAGGTTTTTTAGACACAGCGAGGGCAGTCTTAACGCTCATTTTACGCAAGTATGCTTTATACTTACATCTCTATCAGCTTTACTTCTACCTGCAGTTCAGACAACAATGCCAGTAAATCGCCGAAAGTAAGCCAGACGGTAGCGGTGTTATCGTTCGGATGAATACCGATGATGGCGGATGGCGGTAAGTTTTTACTGCTGACGAAGATAACGCTTTTGCTTGTATCGTTCAACAGGCCGAAGGGAGAAACTAAGCCGGACTGCAGTCCGAGATATTTTTCCAGACGCTCTGCCGAAGCGAAGCTGAGGCGGGAGCTTGCAAGCTTTACTGCAAGCTCTTTTAGGTCAACAGGCGTAGCTGCGGGAACGGTCAGAAGGAAGTGCTGCTTACCGTTGCTGTTACGCAAAAATAAATTTTTGCAGATAACGGCATTGGCAGGTATCTCCAGTGCATCAAGTTCTTCCATAGAATAAACCGGCCGGTGCTCCGTACAGGTAAACGGTATGTTTTTAGCGTTTAGCAAATCATAGATGTCATTCTTGCCGAAACTCATAGACAATCTCCTTGCAATAATTTTTTATATCTATGCATTTTATTATAAGGCAACAAAGGATTTGTAGCAAGCCGCAAGCTGCCTAAAATATGGAGAAAGCTTGGCATTCATGCTATAATAATAGCATAGCGAAAGGCGGAAAAGATAATGCGAAAAGTTATAATATATATTTTAACGCTGCTGGCTTTGCTGGCAGCAGGCTGCGGCAGCCAACAGCCACAGCCTAAGGAGCTGCAGCTCTGCAGCAGCATGGGCACCAAGCTGACGGAGGTTATTGCCGACAGCTACAGCAAGGCTGCCGGTGTAAAAGTAAATATAAGCTATTTGCCGGGAGGCACGCAGCAGGAACGTTTGGATTACCTGCGTAAGCACAGGTTTGATGTCTGGCTGGGTGGCACCAGTGAGGAATACTTCATGGCTGATGAGCAGCATATTCTGCAGCCGTATATTGCCAAGGAATCCTACAAGGTGCCGGCAGAGCTGCGCAACCGCACAGGACAATGGACGAGCTTGTATCTGAGCTATATTGCTTTGCTGAGCAATAAAAATAATCTGCATGCCTATGGTCTGTATGCCCCGGAAACCTGGGATGAGCTTTTGGCACCTCAGCTTAAGGATGAGCTGGCGATTGCCGACTTTGATCTTGGCGGTGCAAGCTTCGGCATGATTACAAGCATCTGGCAGATGCGCGGCAAGGAGCAGGCTATGGCTTATGCAGCCAAGCTTAATGCGCAGCAGCCTGTTTATACTAAGAGCTTCGGCGAGGCTGTAGACCTTGTGTATATCGGTAAAAAAACCGTTGCTGTAGTACCGTTGGATTATGCTTTACTGATGGAAGCGCGTCATCGTCATCTGTTTGCGACAGTGGTGAAGGATGCCAACCGCACGATGCTTACCGGTGCAGCAATTATGCGCAGCGCGGAGCATCCTGATGAGGCACGTGCCTTTTTGGATTATCTGATGAGTGATGCGGGTGTAGAGCTGTTGCCTGCTAACGGTTATCACTATATGTGGCATGTAAAAAAATATCCCTATAATGACGGCCGCAGGGAGCTTATAGGTAATGTCCGCGTGCCGGTAGATGATTTAAGCTGGACCTCGGTCTATAAGAGTGAGATTATCCGCCAATGGCGCGGTGCGCTTTAAAGGCATAAAAAAATTGGCGCTTTTACAGCGCCAATCAGCATTATAATACCTTATGCTTTACATGGTCCAGTGCCTGGTCAAACAGACTGAGCACGTGGCTGTCATCCAGAGAATAGATAACCTCTTTGCCGTCCTTGGTAAATTTTACCAGGTTGGTGGCACGCAGCAGACGCAGCTGATGCGAAATAGCGGAATGAGTCATACCGAGGGCATCGGCAATACAGGTAACGCACATTTCCTCGTGTGCTAACAGGGAGAGAATGCGGATACGGGTGGGATCACTGAGAACTTTAAAAATATCTGCCATAGGCTGGATATATTTTTCGTCATCATTGCCGGGGAGAGGCAAGGCATGATTGTGGATGTGTGTCATTTTTTCACCTACTTTATTTTTTATTGTTTAAGCGCAGACCTTTATTGAAAAAGAATGCGAGTACTGCGTAATAAAAGAAGCCTCCGGTAGGAGTCTTGCTGATAAACCATGTCGGAAAAAGGAAAAAGCTTACACTGAGAAAGAGCAGCTGCGGCAAGCAGCTGAAAAGACAGCTGATGCCTTCCTCCTGCCATTTGCTTTTAATGTGCAGCGCACTGAAAACGCTGTAGCGTGAGGCAAAGGCTCCGAAGCAAATGCCGCTGAAGGCATAAAGAAGAAGGTTAACAATTTCGCCGAAGTTCATCTTACTTACCTTCTTTGCTGCTGAACTGCTTAAAAAAGCCGGTTTTGAGCAGCAGGCAGGCAATAACGCTGCCTCCGATGGTGCTTACCAAAAACGGCGGGATAAAGAACCAGGCTACAGCCTTGCTGCCTAAAAGCAGAGTGGCCATAATCCAGGCAACGAAGCCACCGATGATACCGGTACCGAAAATTTCACCGGCCATAGCTGCCGGCAATGTTTTGTAACGGCTATAGGCCAGTCCTGCGAGGGCTGCACCGATCATACTGCCGGGGAAAGCCAGCAGTGAGCCTGTGCCCAGCATGTTGCGCAGACAGGCAATGATGAAGCCGATAGCAACGGCGTAATCAGGTCCCAAGAGAACCGCGCCCATAACATTGATGGCGTGCTGCACAGGGAAGCATTTGGAAACACCTGCCGGGATATAAATTAAATGTGCGCTCAGTGTGCCGATGGCAATCAGAAGCGCTGCTGATGTCAGCTTGCGGGTTTGCATATAAAAACCTCCATGGGAAAGTTGTGTATGGCTAACGATGATATAACTATATTATAGCATTTAAATAGGTGTTTTGTGAACATATCTGAATAAATTCATAAGAAAATTTTTCAGAATATAAAAGCTTATTAAGCAGAACAGGAGTGACAAATTTGGCTTTGTTAGAAGGTATTAAGGTTATTGATTTTTCCAAATGGCTGCCGGGACAATATTGCGGTATGCTGTTGGGTGATTACGGCGCGGATGTTATCAAGATTGAGGATTTGCAGGGCGATGCGACGCGACGCTTTTGGCCTGAAAAAACTAAAGGTATGAGCTATTGGCATCTGATGCTGAACCGCAATAAGCGAGGCGTTGCCCTAAATCTTAAAAAGGACGGCGGACGTGATTTGCTGCTGAAGCTGCTGCAAGAGGCTGATGTTTTTCTAGAGGGCTTCCGTCCGGGATATCTGGCGCGTTATGGACTGGATTATGCAAGCGTGCACAAAATCAATCCGCGTCTGGTGTACTGCTCGATTACCGGCTTCGGCCAGGAATCGCATAAGCCTGCGCATGATCTGAATGTTGTGGGGCTTGCAGGCTTAAATAATCTTGATGATATCGGCAGAGCCTGCGTATCTGAGGTGCAGGTGAGCGCTATCGGCAGCGGTTTGAATGCTTTAAGTGCGATTTCGATGGCACTGCTGGCGCGCGAACGTACCGGCAAGGGACAATGGCTTGATGTTAATTTGTATGCTACGGCACTGTCTATGCAGGTGACAGGTATCAGCGCCTTGTGGGGCTGCAGGGAAACAGGCGAAAAGCCCTTTGGACGCATAGCGCATTACTATAATATTTATCGTACCGCAGATGGCAGATATCTGACAGTCGGTACTATCGAGCCTAAGTTTTGGCAGCGCTTTTGCGATTTGATTGAATGTCCGGAGTTGGAAAAACGCCAATATGATTTTGCTCATGAGGAGGAGCTGCAGCAGTTGGTGGCTGCTAAAATTGCCACTAAAACTCAGCAAGAGTGGCTGGAGCTTATCGGCGGCGCAGAATTTTGCGTAACACCTGTATGCAGTCTGGAGGAAGCGCTGGACAGTGAGCTGACGGCGCAGGAGCATATCCTGCAGGAGGCAGATAGCGATCTTGGAAGGCTGCAGTATATCGGCGGACCTGTAAAGTTCAGTGAGGATGCAAGTACCATTCGCATGAGAGCGCCTAAGCTCGGCGAACATACGCTGGATATTTTGCAGGAACTGGGATATAATGATAATGAAATCAGCGCTTTACATGAAGAGGGCGCAATATAGGATTTTTTGGTTGTAGTGTGTTTATGAAGCAGGAGGCCAATATGAGGAAAATATTAAAGCTTTTTATGACATTTGTTTTTGCCTGCTGCCTGTTCGTAGGCGTTAATCCTGCAGAAGCAGGTTTAATCAGCAGAGAGCAGGAAATTGAAATGGGCCAGCAGACTGCGCAGCAGCTGGAGGCTCAATATGGTGTGTCGCAGGATGCTGCGCTGCAGGAAAGAGTTAACCGCATCGGCCAAAGACTGGCGAAGGTTTGCGGTCGTGATGATATCACCTTTTCCTTCAAGGTGCTCAATAATAATGAGGTCAATGCATTGGCCTGCCCCGGCGGCTTTGTCTATGTGTATAAGGGACTGATTGACTACATGCCGACAGATATGGAGCTGGCCGGCGTTCTTGGTCATGAGGTGGGACACGTAGCCAAGAAGCATACAGTAAATGCGATTGAAAAGCAGATGTGGACCTCACTGATTCTGATAGCTGCCACCCGCGGACAGGGCATGGGACTTGTGCAGGCAGCGCAGCAGGCGTTGTTTGCCGGCTACAGCCGTACTGACGAGCGCGGTGCCGATAAGGAAGGCGTAAAAAACAGTATCGCAGCAGGCTATAACCCTTACAGCATGCTGATTACCGTATGGAAGCTGGATGATTTGTCCAAGCAGGGCGGCGGTGCGAAATACGGTCTGTTCAGCAGCCATCCCGAGCCGGAGGAACGCGTAAAACGTGTTATGAAGCAGCTGAAGGAATATAACATTCATCCCGACGTTGTTGTTAAGGACGATGACCATGCGACTGTTACCGAGGGCAACTGGAGCTTTAACGTAAGTCAGAGCATTGGCAATACGAAGGGCAAATATCGTGCTTATATGCTTGCCGGCGGCTTGTGGAACGTGCGTCAGCGCGGACCTGTAAACCCCAACCATTTTGTAGTTTATGACAACGGCAGTACAGCAGATATCTATTATGACGATATTCAGGTTTTCCGTCTGTACACTCAGGATGCAGGTGCCTTTGGTAGTGCCGGCGCTTATGCCGCAGCCTGCGTTGATATGCTGCGTGATTGGGCGCAGATAGCCAATGCCAACGATGCTAAGGCTAAAAAGAAATAAGCGGATTTGAGTAATAAATAAAGCCATACCATGCTAAGCGTTTTGCTTAGCATGGTATGGCTTTTTAGTTGCTTTAAGTATTATTTTTACAGTACCTTTTGCAGCAGGTTCAACACGTTTTTATGGGTGATTTTTTCAACGGTGCTGGCGCTGTATTTTTTAGAAAGGTATTCGTAAACAGCGCTGTAATCCTGCACGCCGTGGAGGTTGTAGGGCGGATGGCTGATGCCGTCAAAGTCACTGCCGAAGCCGATATGGTCATCGTTGCCCATGAGGTTCAGCATATAGTCGATATGGCGGTAAATGCTTTCGATGCAGGCATCGTTGTAATCGTGCTCCAAAAATTGACCGGCAAAGGTAACGCCGATGAGGCCGTCGTTTTCGTTGATTGCCAGAATCTGCTTGTCATCCAGGTTACGCGGATGCGGGCACAGAGCCTTGGCGTTGGAGTGGGTTGCGATAATAGGCTTGCTGCTGGCTTCGATAACATCCCAGAAGCCTGCGGGTGCGATGTGGGAAACGTCAACCAGCATACCGAGCTTGTTCATTTCGGCAACTACCTGACGGCCGAAAATGGTGAGTCCGCCGCCGCTGCTTTCTTCGTTAACGCCGTCGGCAATATCGTTACGGTTGCTCCAGGTAAGCGTCATTGCACGCACGCCTAAGGCGTAGAGGCAACGCAGTGCTTCCAGGCTGCCGTCGATAGCGCCGCCTTCTTCGATGGCGAGCAGAGTTGCAGCCTTGTGGTTGAGTACATCGGCAGCATCCTCTTTAGTAAGCACCTGCAGCACGTCGATACCGTCTGCATGCAGCTTCTTTACCTCTTGCAGGTATTTGTCGAGCAGCTGCAGGGTGTAGCGCAGGCCGCCGTAATAACGGAATTCGCGTGTGGGTACGAAAATAGCACAGAATTGCAGACCACCGCCGAGGGCGATTTGACGCTGAATGTCAAAATGCTGGTCGTTGGCATAAAGGCTGGTGCCTTTCTTATATAATTCGGTAAGGGTGTCGCAGTGACAGTCACAGATAAACATAGGGAAAACTCCTTTCAGAATTTATTAAACCCCCGCGTTTCCCGAACGTGGAACAGCGGGGGTTATAATACTGTAAATTTTTACTTAACAGTTAAAGGTACTTGATTCTTACCAACCGGTGTAGTAGTAGAAGAAGGTCATACCGATGGTAACGATCATAGCGCCTGCCATGGGGATTGCGGTGCGTTTTACCAGATCAAAGGAGGAAACGCCGCCCATACCGGAGGATACTACGATAACTGCGGTAATCGGGGAGCAGTTACGCATGATGGAAGCTGCAAAGTGCATTGGCAGCAGCATCAGTACCGGGTGCAGGCCGCTGTGCGCTGCAACTGCCGGAGTGAGTGCGGCGAATGCGAAGAAGGGAGCGTTGCCGCTGCCCATAACAATTGCGGATACAGCGATGATTGCTACCATAACCAGCATCATAGCCATCGGGCCGAAGCCTAAGTTTTTACTGCCGTCGATAAGAGTGGTGATAGCACCCATGGATACGAGGCCCTTAGCAAAGGTCTGACCTGCTACAACCAGAGTAATAACGTTAGCCATCTGCATACCTAAACCGTCAAAGAAGGTCTGAATATCGCCCAGAACCTTTTGACCGTCACGCCAACGGCCGTACTCGCACATAACACCGATAGTCATGCCGATGAACATTGCCATAACGATGTTCATCTTAATAGTGGTAATCCAGAGAGAGCTGAAGGAAAGAATCAATGCCAGAGGAATTACCGGCAGGATAGCGTACCACATCGGTGCATTATCTGCTTCTTCTTCAACTTTTTCAACTTCCATAGGCTGCACGATATGACCATCGCGTTTATCCATATATTTCTGAGTCAGGTAATGCAAAACACCTACAACTACGAAGGCTACAGCAACGATAGGAACCTGATAATGGCTCCAGTAAACTACAGGGTCAACGCCTGCGGTTTCGGCGGAGAGGATGGTACCGGTATCACTGGGGCTCCAGTCGAAGCAGAGGGTGGTTGCTACAGCAGCGGTTGCGGACAGGCGGCTTACGCCCAAGCCCAACAGGATGGGGAACATGGTTACCATCAGCAGCATTGCCAGACCGGAGGCACTGTTGATGCACAGACCGATGAGCATACCGATAATCCAGGTGCCGCTCATTACCAGATAGGGGGATTTTAAAGCCATCAACGGTTTGATGGTTAAACGTACTAAAGAGCGGGAAGCGCCGATTTTATCCATATATTTAGCAAAAGCGCCTACAGACATAATGTTCAGACCAAGTTTGCCGACATTAGAGCTGAAAGTTGCGCGGATAAATTCAAAGGCATCGAAAATTACGGAGCCTGTTGTAGCCTTAGCTCCTAAAATCTGGCTGTAACCCAGCATAGCAGCGATATACATCATGATAATACCGCCCATGAAGAGCACAGGCTGTGGTTTGTACTTTTTGTAAATCAAATAGCCAACCCAAAAAGTTATAATTGCAGAAATAACAATACCCAATTTTCATCATCCCTTTCTCTTATAAATTTATTTTACAAAAATTTAGGCAATTCCATTATAGCATAACTTTGTTGCATTAAGCAATAAAAAAACCTGCATTATTCCCCGCGAAGGGGACAGAATGCAGGTTTTTTTAGTTAATTATTAATAAATGTCAATCTTCTAAAGACAAAACACGTAAAACATGTTGGATATAAATAGCCTGAATAGCTTTGGAACGGCCAAGACCGCACAGATGACCGGTTGTTTTGATGCCCAAAGCTTCAATCTGAGTCTTCCAGCTGTCTTCATCATCACTGTACATATCGTTGTTGGCGTGATCGCCGGCAACAACCATCAGAGGATACATATGCACATGCTTGTATTTGCGCTCCTGCAGCTTTTGCAGAACCGCTTCAAAATTAGGAGTATCCTCTTCTTCTACTGTTCCTACAATAACAGGGAATTTCATAGAATCAAAGATTTCCTGCAGCTTAACGTAGGTGTAGCCATGTGCTTTGTTGTTATTGCGCGGAGTGCCGTGCCCCATCAGAACTACGCCTTCGCCCGGCGCTAAGGGCGGAACCTGAACGGCAATGGCTGCTGCTGCCAGCTTATAGTCCTCATCGTTAACGATAAGAGGCTGGCTGATAATAATCTTTTGGAATTTAGCGGTAAATTTATCCTTGAGGCTGAGAATCTTTTGTTCAAATTCTTCGCCGTGCAGCAGATGTGTCGGCTGCAGCACTACCTCTTCATAGCCTGCGTCAACCAGCTTTTGCAGTACTGTTTCCGTATCGTCGATTTTAATACCGCGTTCAGCCAGACGTTTGCGGATAATTACGGAGGTAAAGGCACGGTACTGGTCATAGGCAGGGAAGGCTGCGGCAAGTGCCTGCTCAATGCCGCCGATATCGTGGGTTCTGGTTTCGTCGAAGGTGGAGCCGAAGCTGATAACCACCAGAGCTTTTTTGCTATCCATTTATAGCACCTCTTCTTCCTAAATTAAATTATATTATAAAAATACTCTCCGCCCAGACAAGCGGACGGAGAGTAAAAAGGTGTGAAAGAAATGAATTACTTGTTCAGTAAATTATTTAGCTTCCAGAGCATCCCAAGAATCGTTTGCTCTTTCAACGAACAGTTTTTGTACTGCTGCGTTTTCGCCCAAACCATGGATGTAGGTGGAAACCTTGAAGCCTTCAGCTTCCAGTTGAGATTTAAAGGAATCAGGCTCGTCACCGGCCATATCGTTGTTAGCATGGTCACCTGCAACCATCATCAGCGGCATCAGAGTTACGTTCTTAATGCCTTTAGCTTTCAGTTGCGGAGTAACGGTATCCAGATGCGGCCAGCCTTCTACGGAGAAGATGTAAGCGTTGGTGTAGCCAAGCTCATTCAGACGGTCTTGCATTACTGCATAGTAAGCATTGGACGGATGCGGAGTGCCATGAGCCATGATCAGAACAGCATCTTTTTTGCCGAGTTTCGGGAATTGAGTAGAAACTGCTTTCATGGTTTCGGTAATATCGTCAGCTTGACCTTCCTGGCCTTGCCAGTACATCAGCGGAGTACCGAAGGTCATTTTTTTGAAGTCGTTTTTATGCAGGTTGTAAACTGCATCTTTGTATGCATATTCCATGCCCGGAATAATATCCAGAGAGGTAAGAGCAACACGGGTGTAGCCTTCAGCTTTAAGTTGAGCCAGAGCTTGTTCAGGTGTCGGAATGGTGAGACCTTCATGGGCTTTGATACGGTCAATAATAATATGAGAGGTGAAAGCAGTAACTACTTTTACACCGGGATGAGCAGCTTTAATAGCGTCTACAGTTGCTTCAATAGTTTTAGCACGGCTGTCTTTAAAGGTGGTACCGAAGCTCATAACAACGATAGCGTCTTTGTCAGGCAGGTTTGCCAGAGCCGGATTAACATTGGTTTTTACGCCGATTTGGGATGCCATAAGCAGAGCCGGGGTAGCGTCTTTAACTTCGTCGTTCAGTTGATATGCGGCATGGCTGGTAGCAGCAAAGCCTAAGAGGGCAGCGCAAGTCATAGATGCAACAGCAAATTTTTTCAGACTTTTCATTTTGAAAGCACTCCTTTGTATTCATAAATCATCAAAAATAGTAGAAGGTTGTTTTATAAACCTTACTTCTCTGTATTATATCACTTATAGTTGAGATGTCAACAAAAATAATAAGAATTGCTATTATGAAGTTGTAATAAAAAAACAGACTGCTGTTATCAGCAGTCTGTTGCAGGATTATTTCCTGAAAATTTTTTTGAAGCAGTCTTTTAGAGAACGATTGAGCATACCGTCCGCCGGGTCGTTTTCGTATTCACGGTTACGGCTGTCGCTGAAGGAGGCCACAAGTGTGCCGTCGTCCATATCATAAAAGCTGTAAATCAGGCTTAGCTGCGCATAAGGATGAAAGCTTTCCGGTATCCAGCGTTGGCGGACAACGTCCTCGGTCCAATAGTGACGTTTGCCGTCTTTGTCATAATAGTAATGTCTTTCCTGAGTAGTGTAATCTTCAAAATGAGCAGGAACGGCAACTACACTGTAGCCGCAATGATTAACGGTAATGCGCATTTCCAAATCTCGTGGCGCAAAGACTTTACGGCCGGTATTTTTATCATTGTGATATTCAGGCAGCAGTTTTTGCGTTTCGTCCGTAGCAATCAGCTTTTGTTTGCCTGCAGCCTGCAAAACAGCGGCGAGCACCCTGGTTTCGGCGTTTTCGTCCGATTTGAAATAGCGAGTGGGCTCTCCTTCCAGATTAGTAATTTGGGTAATATGAATTTCTTTGACTGTACGCAGATTGTAATCAGGATGCTTATAGGGTTGATTAGCGAAGCAGGAAATGCTGACGCAGAGCAGCAGAATGAATGTAAGCAGAAACAAAACTGATTTTTTCATAGCGAACCTCTCGAAAGCTTACGACAAATTAATCCTTCAGCATGCCCTTAATGCCTGCAAAGGTTTCCGGGCTGATAATATGCTCGATGCGGCAGGCATCCTTTTCCGCAATTTCTTCGTCTACGCCCAAAACCTCGTTGATAAAACGGGTGAGGGTTACGTGACGGTTGTAGACGGCAGCAGCTTTTTTCTGACCATCCTTGGTAAGCAGGATGCGTCCGTCCGGCTCCATGATAATATAGTTATCACGTTTAAGAATGCTCATAGCGCGGCTGACGCTGGCTTTTGTAAAATTCATTTCCTCCGCAATGTCGATAGAACGTACGCTGCCATTGCGTTTGGTAAGAACTAAGATAGTTTCCAAGTAATTTTCTCCGGATTCCAGCAGTGACATTTTTATAACCTCCATCAGTATCAGATGTAATATTTCGATTACTACTATTTTAACACATTTAATTCTTAACGTCACTAGCTGAGATAGTGTATAATAAAAAACAAACAAAATAGTCAGATGAGTAAGCTGTGGCTATCTAAAATAGATGATTAGACGGAAAGAGGTAGTGCTATGTTAAAAGTTATGCAGGAAACGCTAAGTGTCTGGGAGCTTCTGCAAAAGACAAAAAAGCCGATAGTGCTTTACGGAATGGGCAACGGAGCCGATAAAATTATCGACTGGTGCGAAGCAAACGGAGTGCAGGTGCAGGGAGTATTTGCCAGTGATGAGTTCGTCCGCGGGCAGCAGTTTCGCGGTTTTACTGTAGAACGTTATGATGCGCTGCGCGCGCGTCTGGGCAATGAGCTTTTGGTTGTTATCGCCTTTGCCAGCGAAAGACCGGAGGTGCTGGAGCGCTTTGCGCAGCTGGCTACCGAGCAGGAGGTGGTGGCGCCGCATCTGCCGCTTTTTGATGAGGAGGAAACTGTAAGCGCCGCCTGGCTGCAACGTTACGAAGAGCAGCTGACGCAGGTTTACGACAGACTGGCGGATGAACAGTCGCGCAGAGTTTTTGCGGATACGCTTAACTATAAGCTCAGCGGTAAGATAAGCTATCTTTTTGACTGCGAAACGCAGCGTGAGGAGGATATCAGGACGTTGCTTGCACCGACAGCCGAAGAAGTATATATGGATCTTGGTGCCTATAACGGTGATACCATACAGGAGCTGGGACGTTTGACTGACTGGCAATGGCGCGAGGTGCTGGCGGTAGAGCCTGACCGCCGTAACTGTCGCAAGCTGTGTCTGCTGGCAGATGAGCTGGCGGCGAAGGGGCTTACTGTCGAGATACACGAGGCAGGCATCTGGAGCGAGCAGGGTGAGCTGGGCTTCAGCGACAGCGGCGGCAGACAGTCAACATTTATCGGTGCGGAGAAGAAAACAGTGCCGGTGACGACGATTGATGCTGTAGCGGCGGGACGCCCGGTGACAATGATCAAGATGGATGTCGAGGGGGCGGAGGTGCAGGCTATTGCCGGCGGAAGGCAGACAATCGGCAAATGTAAGCCGAAGCTGTTTATCGCGGCCTATCATTATGATGTTGATTTATTCCGCCTGCCGCTGCTTTTATGGGAGCTGGTGCCGGAGTATAAGATTTATTTGCGTAAGCATCCTTATGTCCCTGCATGGGAATTGAATTTTATTTGCATCAAAAAATAGTGGGACGATAAAAGTCCATATAGGACAAAAAACGTCAAATGTAATATGGTGGTGGAATGTCCGCTCAATAAGTGTCAAGGTGACACAAAAAGTTAAATCTTTGTAAAAATAATGTAAAGTGTAAGCAGGTAAAAAACGGCCTGCAGCGAATTTATCAAATATGGGTGTAGAATGGAACACGCTAAAATATAATTTTCAACGACGATGCAAAAAAAGGAGTGTATGTGAATGAAAAAATCTAAATGGATGCTTGGTGCAGCAGCAATGCTGGCTTTATCTGTAGCTTTGGCTGGCTGCGGCGGCGGTGACAAAAAGGCTGATAACAAGGCTGGCGGTGTTAAAGGTGATTTGATGGTTTATACCTCTATTTATCCTGACATCATCGACAATATGTGCAAACCTAACGTTGCTAAGGCTTTTCCGGATATGAAGGTTAACTGGTTCCAAGGCGGTACCGAAAAAGTTATCACCAAGATTACCGGCGAAATCAAAGCAAAAAAAATTGCTGCAGACGTTCTGATGGTTGCGGATCCGTCCTACTATCTGAAGCTCAATGAGCAAGGCTTGCTGTTACCTTATAAATCCAAAGAAGATGCTAATGTTATCAGCGATAAAGCTGCTGACGGCTCTTGGTATGCAGTTCGTGTTTGCAACATGATTATTGCTTACAATGGCAACAAGCTGAAACCGGAAGAAGCTCCGAAAAACTGGACTGATCTGACAGATCCGAAATGGAAAGGCAAAATCGCTATGCCTAACCCGATGCTGTCCGGTACTGCTTATGTAGCAGTTGGCGCTCTGGCTGACAAATATGGCTGGGAATACTTCGACAAGCTGAAAGCTAACGGCCTGCGCGTTGAAGAAGGCAACTCCGCTATTCAGAACAAGCTGCTGACCGGCGAATATGCTGCAGCTATGATTCTGGAAGAAAACATCCTGAAACTGGCTAACACCAAGAAAGAGCCGCTGAAAGTTATTTATCCGACTGATGGCGTTATCAACATTCCTTCCCCGATTGCAATCTTCAAGGATACCAAGAATCCTGATGGTGCAAAGGCTTTGGTTGACTGGTGGCTGTCCAAAGAAGGTCAGCAGGCAGTTGTTAAGGGCTGGATGCACTCCGTTCGTGGCGACGTAAAAGCTCCTACCGGTGCTGAAGATACTAAGAAACTGGTTGAAGGCAGAATTAAAGTTGATTGGCAGAAGCTGGCTAACAACAATGCTCAAATCAAAGAAGAATTCCGTAAGAGAGTTATGGATAAATAATGCGTTTAATGCGTTGCTAAGTTAAATTATAGCGGAAACAGGGAGACCTTTCAGGCCATCCCTGTTTTCTGCTCAATAAAGAGGGGCCGAAAGACTGCTTTTGGTATTACTCTGAGGTATCAAAAAAGGAGAAAGAAGCGTTCTATGTCAAGAATAAACAGTAAATTTATTGTTATCGCTATCTCCGTGCTGTTGCTTTTATACTTTGTTATCTTCCCGATGGGAATTCTGCTGTATGACAGCATCATGCTGGATGGCGCAATTAACTTGGAAAACTATCGCAATGTATATAGTCAGGATGTCAACTGGCGTGCGTTGACGAATACAATCGAGCTGTCTTTGGGCGTTATGATTGTCAGTGTGCTGATTACCTTCCCGCTGGCTTGGCTGGTTGGCCGTACTGATATGCCCGGCAAAAAAATCTACCGTACTCTGCTGGTATCCAGCTACATGATTCCGCCGTATGTAGGCGCTATTGCCTGGGTACAGCTGCTGAACCCAAGTGTAGGTTATCTGAACGAGATTCTTAAATTTGTCTTTGGTCTGGAAACAGCACCCTTTGACATTTATACTATGGCCGGCTTAGGCTGGGTACTGACTCTGTTCTACTCTCCCTTTGCTTTCATCACCATTTCCCGTGCTATGGAGAAAATGGATCCGACCTTGGAGGAGGCTGCGCGTGTCAGCGGCGCTTCTCCGATGCGTACCGTTTTTGACGTAACCCTGCCGCTGATGGCTCCGTCCATTCTGGCAGGCGGCCTGCTGGTATTTATTGCTGCCGGCAGCTGCTTCGGTATTCCTGCTATCGTAGGTATGCCGGGCAACATTGAAGTAATGACCACGCGTATCGTAACCTATATTTACATGGGCGATACTGCGGGCGTACGTGATGCTACCGCTCTGGCTGCTTCCCTGATGTTCCTTGCTAACATCCTGCTTTTCGGTATGACCTGGATGGTTGGCAAAAAGGATTACACCACTATCAGCGGTAAGAGCACCCGTCCGAACATTGTTGAACTGGGCAAATGGAAATGGCCCTGCTTCTGCCTGGTTGGCGCTTACAGCATGATTTCCATTATCATTCCGCTGGGCTCCATCGTGCTTACCAGCTTGATTATCACCCTGTCCAAGCCGATTGGTCTGGACAACCTGGGCTTTGATGCCTGGATTCCTGTTATCACCAGCTCCCAGTACATGGAAAGCGTTTGGAACTCTGTTGTTTACGCTGTTATTGCTGCCTGCATCGGCACACTTATTTCTATCTTTATTGCATATCTTGCAGTTAAAACCAGAATCAAAGGCCGTAGCCTGCCGGATTTGCTGGTAGTTATCGGTGGCAGTACCCCGTCCATCGTTATTGCGTTGGCTTTGATTATTACCTTCAGCGGTAATTTTGGCTTGAACCTGTATTCCACGATGTGGATTATGGTAGTTGCTTATCTGGTAAAATACATGACGATGTCTGTGCGTACCATCGCCGCTTCGCTGAGCCAGGTGCACATCTCTCTGGAGGAGGCTGCACTGAATTCCGGCGCCAGCTGGCTGCGTTGCTGCAAGGATATCATCATGCCGCTTATTGCACCGTCTATAGTTGCCGGCTGGTTCCTGATTTTCATGCCGTCCTTCTACGAGCTGACTATGTCCTTGCTCCTGTACGGCAGTGATACTAAGACCATCGGCGTATTGCTGTATGAACTGCAGACCTATGCAGATACGCAGAACGCTTCTGTGCTTTCTGTAATCATTCTGCTGATTGTTTTGATTGGTAACCTGATTCTGAATAAGGTTTCCAAGGGTAACGTAGGTATTTAATTAAAGGAGTGTAATAAATGGCTGAGGTAAGAATTGAGCATGTATTTAAACGTTTCGGCGCTGTAACTGCCGTAAACGATTTTGATTTAGTTGTAAAGGATGGCGAATTTGTTTCCATCCTCGGTCCTTCCGGTTGCGGTAAAACCACTACCCTGCGCATGATTGCAGGCTTTGAACGTGCTACCGAAGGTGAAATTTATATCGGTGACCACTGCGTAAGCTCCTCTATTAAAGGCAACTTCGCTCCGCCTGAAAAACGTGACATCGGTATGGTATTCCAATCCTATGCTGTTTGGCCGCATATGACTGTTGCCGAAAACGTAGGCTATCCGTTGAAAATTCAAAAGGTAGATAAAAAGGAACGCGAAGAGCGCGTACAGAAGATGCTAGAGCTGGTTCATCTTGGCGAATACAGTAAGCGTTATCCGCATCAGCTGTCCGGCGGTCAGCAACAGCGTGTAGCTTTGGCGCGTGCTTTGGTAGCACAGCCCGGCCTGCTGCTGTTGGACGAGCCTCTTTCCAACCTGGATGCTAAGCTGCGTGAATCCATGCGCTTTGAAATCCTGGCTATTCAAAAGGAGCTGGGCATTACCGTTGTGTATGTAACCCATGACCAGGGCGAAGCAATGGCAATGAGCGACCGCGTAGTTGTAATGAGCGCTGGCGTTGTACAACAAATCGGCGCACCGCACGAAATTTATACCAAGCCTGCCAACAAAATGGTTGCCGACTTCATCGGTCTGGTTAACTTTATTGATGGCGAGGTTAAGGGTGACAGAGTATTCATTAAGGGAAGCAATGTTTCTTTCCCGAATACCGCTAAGGTTACCGGCGAAGCAACAATTGCCGTACGTCCTGAGAATATTACCATGTCCCTCAGCGGCGGTCAGATGGAAGGTCAGGTAACTCACCGCTTCTATTTGGGCGATGCGGTTGACTATCGTGTAAACGTTCACGGCCATGACATCCGCGTTATCGTTAAGGGCGCAGACCTAGATGCAATTCCTGACGGTTCCAAGGTATACCTGGACTTTGACAGAGTAATGGTTTTTGACAGAAACTAAGCTGAAAATACAAGACGGAGATAACGGATTAAATTACTGTTATCTCCTTTTTTTTATGTAAAAAAACATAAAAAACTGTGGTTAGCTATTGACAACTCGGCTTAACAGTAGTATAGTGGTCTTAAACAGGAACAACAATATAAATTTACGCACAAAGCGCATAAAAGTTCCGTCGCAAAAGCCGAAGAGCTAAATGAGGGTTTTATGAATTTAATTGAAGGTCTTACTAATTTTAATTTAACAAAGCAGGAAGCAACGCTGTATGTGCTGCTGCTGAAGTCCGGTCAGATGACCGGCTACGAAGCAGCCAAGCAGACCGGCATTTCGCGCTCTAACACCTACACTGCGCTGGCAGGACTGGTGGATAAGGGAGCAGCGTATGTGCTGGAGGAGGGCAAGGTAACGCGCTATACTCCGGTGCCTGCTGCCGAGTTTTGCAGCAACAAAATCAGTTGCCTGGAGGAGATAAAAAAAGATATACTCCAGCAGCTGCCGGTGCTGAATAATGATCCTGAGGGGTATATCACCATTAAGGGTGCGCAAGAGATTATAAATAAACTGCGCAATACCGTGCGTCAGGCACAGGCAAGAATTTATCTGTCGGCTAACAGCAGAATGCTGGAGCTGTTGCTGCCGGAGCTGCAGGCTGCTTTGCAGCGGGGCTTGAAGGTAGTAGTTATCGGCGATAAAAGCTTTTCTCTGCCGGGTGCAATCTGCTACGGTACCAATAAGCAAAGCGAGCAGATTCGTCTGATTGCCGATTCACACACTGTTTTGACGGGAGATTTACAGGATGATGAGGATTCAACCTGTTTGTATTCCTGCAAACGCAATTTAGTTGATTTATTTAAGGAAGCGCTGCAGAATGAAATTGCGCTGATTAAATTACAGAAAGGTGATATAAATGTCTAAGAAAATTCCGTTTGTTACTAAAGAACAATTAGAAAAAATCGTTTCCCAATATCCTACTCCGTTCCATCTGTATGATGAGGCCGGTATCCGTCGCACCGCGCGTCTGGTGAACAAGGCTTTTTCCTGGAATAAGGGCTTTAAAGAATATTTTGCAGTAAAGGCTACACCTAACCCCTATCTGCTGCAGATTTTGCGCGAAGAGGGTTGCGGTGCCGACTGTTCCTCCTATACCGAGCTGCAGATGAGCGATGCCGTAGGCTTTAAGGAGAGCGAGATTATGTTCTCCTCCAATGCAACTCCGGCAGAGGACTTTAAATTGGCTCGTAAATTGAATGTAACCATCAATCTTGATGATATTACTCATATTGACTTTTTGGAGAAGGTTGCCGATATTCCGGAAACCGTCTGCTGCCGTTACAATCCCGGCGGACATTTTGCCATTGCCAACAACATTATGGATAACCCCGGCGATGCAAAATACGGTATGACTCATGAACAGATTATTGAGGCTTATAAAATCCTCAAGAGCAAGGGCGTAAAGAATTTCGGTATTCATGCCTTCCTGGCTTCTAATACCGTTACCAACGAATACTATCCGGAGTTGGCACGTATTCTGTTTGAGCTGGCAGTTGAGCTGAAGGAAAAAACCGGCGCGCATATCTCCTTTATCAACCTCAGCGGTGGTATCGGCATTGCCTATAAGCCTGAGCAGCAGGATAACGATGTACTGGCAATCGGCGAAGGCGTGCGCAAAGTGTTTGAAGAGGTGCTTGTACCTGCAGGCATGGGTGATGTTAAGCTGTTCACCGAGCTTGGCCGGTACATGTTGGCACCGAATGGCGCTCTGGTAACTACCGCTATCCACCAAAAGCATATCTACAAAGAATATATCGGTTGTGATGCCTGCGCTGCTAACCTGATGCGTCCCGCTATCTATGGTTCCTATCATCATATTACTGTTATGGGCAAGGAAAACGCTCCCTGCGACCATAAGTATGATGTAACCGGCGGCCTGTGCGAGAACAACGATAAATTTGCCGTAGACAGAATGCTGCCCGAAATTAATATCGGTGACCTGCTCTTTATTCATGATGCTGGCGCACATGGCTTCTCCATGGGCTATAACTATAACGGCAAGCTGCGCAGTGCTGAGCTGCTGCTGCAGGAGGACGGCAGTGTTAAAATGATTCGCCGTGCGGAAACCCCGGCAGATTATTTTGCTACCTTTGATTTCGGCGAGTACGGACCGAAGCTGGCAGAAGAAGCAAAAATTAAAATGTAAAAAGCAAAAAGCAACGCTTCGTGACGTTGTTTATTGAGGACTGGAGCCTGAGAGCTTCAGTCCTTTTTATTGTGTGATTTAAGCACTTGCCTGAAAACAGCTTTTGATTTAAAATATATAGTGAATTGTCGGAAGCTTTAGGCAATAATGCTTCCGAAAAAATTATCAGGCTGTGAGGGAATGCAGCTGAATTTTGGAGGATGTGCTTATGCAAAATAAATATGCTGTTTATGAGGAGGCGTTGGCGGAGGAGCTTATTCCCGCTATGGGCTGTACCGAGCCTATCGCCATTGCTTACTGTGCTGCTGTATGCCGCGAGCAATTAGGAGCTTTCCCGGAGCAAATTGAAATCTGGGTTAGCCGTAACATTATTAAGAACGTTAAGAGTGTTGTTGTACCTAACACCAACAAGATGAAGGGCATCGAGGTTGCCTGCGCTGCCGGTGTTGTTGCCGCTCATTCCGAGCGTCAGCTGGAGGTTCTGGCTTATATTAACCAAGAGGAAAAGGCTGAAATTAAGGCTTTGGCTGAATCCGGCAAGATTAATATTCACGTTTCCGAAGAACCGGATATTTTCTATATCCGCATTTTCCTGGCAGCAGGCGGCAATAATGCTGAGGTAACTATTCGTACGGACCACACTAATGTTACCTGCATCAAGAAAAACGGTGTTACCGTTTTGGAAAAACCGATTGTGCCTGCTGAAGAAGAGGCAAAGAGCCTGTGGAGAATTGAAGACGTTCTGGATGCGGCACGCAATATGCCTTTAGATAATGTAAAACATCTGCTGCAACGCCAGATTGATTTCAATATGGCTATTTCCAAAGAAGGTCTGACTAATGATTACGGTGCAAGCATCGGCAAGATTTTGCTGCGCCGCGATCCGGACAGCCTGCGTATCCGCGCACGTGCCAGCGCTGCTGCAGGCAGTGACGCGCGTATGAACGGCTGCGAGCTTCCGGTAGTAATTACCTCCGGCAGCGGCAACCAGGGTATTACCGCTTCCGTTCCTGTTGTTGTTTATGCACATGCATTGGCTGCAGGCGAAGAAAAAATGCTGCGCGCAGTACTGCTGAGCGACCTGGTTACCATTTACCTGAAGCAGGGTATCGGTAAGCTGTCCGCTTACTGCGGTGCTATCAGCGCCGGCTGCGGTGCCGGTGCGGCAATCGCTTTCCTGTATGACTGCACCGATGACCAGATTGAGCATGCTGTAGAAAATGCTCTGGCTATCAACAGCGGTATTATCTGCGACGGTGCAAAATCCTCCTGCGCAGCTAAGATTGCTATGGCTGTTGAAGGCGGTCTGATGGGCGTTGATATGTCCGTGGCAGAGCGTAACTTTGCTGGCGGTGACGGTATTGTCCAAAATACTGCCGATGAAACCATTGCTGCAGTTGGCAAAATTGCCAGCCAGGGCATGGTGGAAACCGATAAAGAAATTATTGATGTAATGCTTGGCCTGTAATAAAGCAAAAAATTAGAGAGTCTGCGGTTTACGCAGGCTCTCTGTTTTTGTATCTGATATATAATTATTCTTCTACCATTTTGGTAAGCTCTTCCACGTGCTCGGTAGCAGTAAGAATATAAATGAAATCGCCGCTGAGCAGGCGTGTGTCGCCTGCAGGGATGAGCTGTGATTCACCGCGCTTGACATCTACTAAGAGTGTATTTGGCGGCCAGGGAATGTCCTTGATAAGCTTGCCGCTTACACTGCTGCCGCTGCAAACTGCCAGCTCGATAACATTGCGCTGTTCCAATACAGCCGGCTCCGGTGCTTTTTTGCGCAGCATGCGCTGCATCAGCTCCTCATAGATAGGCTTGCTGTGGCACAGCTCCGCAATGACGAAGGCTACCATAGCAGCAATTGCCAGTGAAAGTAGCTGCTGGTAGCTGGCGGTCATTTCCATAATCAGCACAGTGCCTGTAATGGGCGCGCGTACGGAAGAAGCAAAAAGTGCCGCCATAGCAACAACCATGATGTTGGTGGCGTATGCAGGCTCAATCCAGCCGAACATAATCAGAATCTGAGCGCAGATGCTGCCGCAGAGAGCGCCGATAACAAGCATCGGCAGGAAGAAGCCGCCGGGAACGCCGCAGCCGTAGCTGATGAGCGTAAAAATCAGCTTGCCTGCAAGAAAAATCAGCAGAAGCTGCAAAGACACGGGAGCTTTGGCCAGATGATTAATCAGATCGTTGCCGCCGCCCAAAACCTCAGGCAGGAAGTAACCCAGAATACCGGCGCAGATGAGGGCAAAGGCAATCTTCTGTACAGGGTGCTTGAAGCAGGGCAGGCTGTAAAAGCGGCCGATGTTCAGCAGTCCCCAGTTAAAGATAACGCCTGCCAGACCGCTGGCGAGAGCAACAAGAATGACAATACCGTAATAGCCGATGGGTAGCAGCTGTAAGTCGGGGATATCAAAAATTGTCGCACGGCCGAAGATGGCACGTGAAATAATCGTCGCAGTGAAGGCTGCGGCCATGGAGGGCAGCAGAACCATGATGGAAAAGTTACGGTGCAGCTCTTCCAAAGCAAAGATAACACCGGCGAGCGGAGCGTTAAAGGCTGCTGCCAGACCGGCGCTGGCACCGCTGGTCAGCAGATAGCGTTCCTCCATGCGCGTGCGTCCCATAATACGGCTGACGCCCTGCGCAGTTACTGCGCCCAGTTGGATGGAAGGGCCTTCGCGTCCCAGAGAAAGACCGGCGCCGATGCCGATGATGCCGGCGGTGAGCTTAACCCAGAGAATGTGCAGCCAGCGCATTTTCATCAGGCCTAAAATGGCACCTTTGACTTGCGGAATGCCGCTGCCGGCGGCCATTGGTTCGATGCAGTTGAGCTTGTGCAGGATGAAGGCGATGGCGATGAGCACAGCGAACCAGCAGGCGTTAATGCTCCAGTCGCTCACCCACAAACGATTGTAGAGCGCTCCGCGCAGGTATTCCATCTCCGAGAGGGCGAAGCGGAAGAAGCTGATGACTATACCGGCCAAGATACCGGTGAGAATGCCCTCCGCAAACAGGCGCAGGCGGAAGTTGTGCATGTTGCTGAGCGAACGGTAGGTCTTGAATTTTTGTTCTTTATCGTCCATAAATATAACTCTTTTCTTCGAATTTTTGTAACTAATATTATAGCACAAAAATAACCTTACAGCGTAGTACCGAGGTACTAGCCATAAGGTTATTAATAATATTCAGGTCAAATTTAATTTTTAAGCCTTTGCAGGTTCTGCTTCTACAGTTTCTTCCTTAGCATAATCCGGGTCAAATTTCGGATTCAGGTAGTTTTGGTAAGCCCACGCAAGGAGTGCACCGGAAATATTGTGCCATGCGGAGAATACTGCGCCGGGAACGGTTGCGGCAGGCAGAGCAGCGAAATGTGCTTTTGCCAGGCCGGTTGCCAGACCGGAGTTTTGCATACCAACCTCGATGGACAGGGCAACAGCCTTTTTCCAGCTGAGGCCGGTGAAGCGGGCGATGGCAAAGCCAAGAGCGTAACCGCAGCAGTTATGCAGAATAACTACCAGCAGAATCAGGCCGGGAGCCTTCAGGATCAGGTCGCGGCTGGCGCCGATAACACCTGCGATAATCAGAGAAATTGCAATGGAGGATACAGCAGGCAGATAGTCGGTTGCTGCTTCGGCAAGCTTAGGCAGGAAGGATTTAACAGCCAGACCTAAGCAGATAGGCAGGATAACGATTTGGA
Source organism: Phascolarctobacterium sp. Marseille-Q4147 (assembly GCF_017968825.1). NCBI lineage: Bacteria > Bacillati > Bacillota > Negativicutes > Acidaminococcales > Acidaminococcaceae > Phascolarctobacterium > Phascolarctobacterium sp. Marseille-Q4147. The sequence continues at coordinate 1,052,365 of NZ_CP072874.1, forward strand.
CGATGCTCCAGAACATGCCTACCGGATCGAAGTTAATCTTTTCACCGATAATCATGTAGGTGATGAACGGAGTCAGAATCGGAGAAAGTACAGTGGAAACACTGGTCATGGTTACGGAAAGTGCAACGTCGCCCTTGGACATAAAGGTGATTACGTTGGAGGAGGTACCGCCGGGGCAGGTGCCTACCAGTACAACGCCGGTGGTCAGTGCCGGGTCCAGATTAAAGGCAACGGACAGCAGGTATGCCAGGAAAGGCATTACGAAATACTGAGCGCAACAGCCGATGAGAATATCAAGCGGGCGTTTGAGTACCAGTGCAAAATCCTTCAGGTTCAGCGTGGTGCCCATGCCGAACATTACGATACCGAGCATGCAGCTCAGAACGCTGATGCCGTGTACCTTACTCAATACCCACAAAAAGTTCTGCGGCATTGTGAGGCCGAGAACCAGAAAAACGATGGCGATGATGCCAAAGAATTTGCCGATTAAAGCACAAAATTGTTTCATTATGAAATTACCTCTTTCCCTTAATAAAAAAATAATAATTTTAGAGAGTAGCATCAATGCTCTCTCCTTTGTCTGTAATGTCCACTATTATAACAAAGACAGAAGAGGAAATAAAGAGTTTGCTGTAAAAAACGGTAAAAAATTTTAAAAACAGCAGAATTGTGTTATAATGTTAATATAAATTGCGAAAAATACGGACGGAGGTACGCTACTTGTATACTATAAGCAGAGATTACCGCAAAGAAATTGTGATTGAAAAATCACGTTTTATCTGCTCGCTGAAAAAGGTGCACAGTGAAGCAGAGGCTCAGGAGTTCATTAAGGCCGTAAAAAAAGAGTTCTGGGATGCAACGCACAACTGCTCCGCCTATATCGTGGATGACCTGGCACAGCGCTCCAGTGACGATGGCGAGCCGAGCGGTACTGCCGGCATTCCTATGCTGGAGGTGTTGCGTAAGAACGGACTGACGGAAACCGCTGCCGTGGTGACACGTTACTTCGGCGGCATTAAGCTGGGTGCAGGCGGACTGGTGCGCGCTTACAGCGGCAGCGTGGCAGGCGCGGTGAAGGAAGCTGGCCTGGCGCAGAAGATTTTGCTGGGCTATTACAGCTTTTTATATGATGTGAACAGTGTCGGCCGCATTCTGAATGTGCTTTATCAACAGCAGCTGTTTGAAATTGCTGACGTGCAGTATGACCTGCGCGCCAAGGTTATCCTGAAGATGCGCGCGGAGCAAAAGGCGGAGGCCGAGGCTTGGCTGACCGAGAACCTGAATCAGCAGATAGAGCTGGAGCAGGAGGGCACAGAGTTCGCTGAGGTGGCGCTGTAGCTTGCAATAGGAAAAAATTATACGAACAATCTCCCTTAGGCTATTGCTTGCGGGAGGTTGTTTTTGTTTTGGCATTGATACTGTTTAAATAAAAAGCTTTCAGCTTTGTAGCAAATAATGTATAATAATATGAATGAAAAGATTACTGACAGGAGGTAGAAGCGAGTGATTGAAGAAAGAGTGCCACCGCAAAATATAGAAGCGGAACAGGCTGTGCTTGGTGCAATGCTGATTGATAAAGAAGCTATTGCCAAGGCGACCGAAGTGCTGTCGGCGGATGATTTTTACCGCGAAGCGCATCGCGTTATCTTTAGTGCGATGCTGGAGCTTTATAATAAAAATGAAGCAGTAGATATGGTTACTGTTACGGAAATCCTCAAGCGTGACAATAAGCTGGAGGACATCGGCGGCATTGCCTACATCACCAGTCTGGCGAACGTGGTGCTGACGGCGGCCAACGTTAAATACCATGCGGATATTGTTGCCGAAAAATCGGTTCTGCGTCAGCTTGTGCGCGTTTCTACCGAAATTGCGGCTATGGGCTATGAGGCCAATGAGGATGTCGGTACGCTGCTGGATACAGCCGAAAGCCGCATTCTGGAAATTTCCAACCGCAAGAAAAAGACTGATTTTACAGCGATTAACGACGTATTGATGGACAGCGTGCAGAGCATCGAAAGTCTGCTGCAGAACAAGGGCGGTCTTACAGGTCTGCCGGCAGGCTTTGCGGATTTGGATAAGCTGACGAGCGGTCTGCATCCTTCCGATTTTATTATTCTGGCAGCGCGTCCTTCCATGGGTAAAACTGCACTGGCGTTGAACATTGTGCAGAACGTAGCACTGCGTGCGCACAAGGTTATCGGCGGCGAACCGCGCAGTGTAGCTTTCTTCAGCCTGGAAATGAGCAAGGAGCAGCTGGTTAACCGTATGCTGTGCGCCGAAGCAGGCATCGACAGCCAGCGCCTGCGCGTAGGCGAGATGCATGACGAGGACTGGACGCACCTTTGGGATGCCTGCGATACGATGAGCCGTGCGAAAATCTATATTGATGATACGGCGGGCATTACGGCGATGGATATGCGTAGCCGTGCGCGCCGCCTGAAGGCAGAGCATGGTCTGGATTTGATTGTAGTCGATTACCTGCAGCTTATGCAGGGCAGCGGCAAGCGCAATTATTCCGGTGACCGTCAGCAGGAGGTTTCGGAAATTTCCCGCTCACTGAAGGCTCTGGCGCGTGAGCTGGATGTGCCGGTGCTGGCGCTGTCACAGCTGAGCCGTAGTGTAGAATCGCGTCAGGTTAAGCGCCCCATGCTCAGTGACCTGCGTGAATCCGGCTCTCTGGAGCAGGATGCGGATATTGTAGCATTCCTGTACCGCGAGGATTACTACAATCCGGAAACGGAAAACAAGCATACCGAGCTGATTATCGCTAAGCATCGTAACGGTCCGGTAGATACCGTTAATCTGTTCTTCCAGAAGCAGTTCACCAAGTTTGTCGGCTTTACAAAGCGCGAAAGCTGAGCATAGAATACAGCGACATAATAAAAGTCCCGGGATTTTAACATCTCGGGACTTTTTGAGTATTGCACGGAGCATTGCCCGTTTGGGGTCAAAAGCGTGAAAATTATTCTCCGGACAAAGATTTTTTCTGATAAGTGTAAAAAAGCTTACAAGAAAACCGCAAAGAAAAACCGAATATTTTACCTAAAATCAACAAAAAATGTTCATAAAGCTTGCGATAAGACGCGGAAAATGATATGATATTTATGCAACAAAGTGTAGTGAAGAATCTGAAGGTAATATCTGTGGCTTTCAGATGTTTTTTCATGAATAAAATTGTCTTGGGAGGCATACAAAAATGATTGATCGTTATACTCATCCTGAAATGGGTAATATCTGGACACTCGAAAATGAATTCCGTACCATGCTGAAGGTAGAAATTCTGGCTTGCGAGGCTATGAACAAACTGGGCATTGTGCCTGACGAAGCGCTGAAGGATATTCAGACGAAGGCAGACTTCCGTCTGGACCGCATTAAGGAAATTGAAGCAGTTACCAACCATGATGTTATTGCTTTCCTGACTAATGTGGCTGAGTATGTAGGCGATGCGTCCAAATACATTCACAAAGGCCTGACTTCCAGCGACGTAAAGGATACTGCACTGTGCTACATGACCGTACAATCCGCAGACCTGATTATGCGTCATCTGGTAAACTTCCATGAAATTCTGCGCCGTCGTGCCGCTGAATTCAAATATACCGTTATGATCGGCCGTACCCACGGTATCCACGCAGAACCGATGACCTTCGGTATGAAATTCCTGCTGTGGTCCGCTGAAATCGAGCGTAACATCGAACGTCTGAAACAAGCGCGTGAAATGATGGCAGTCGGCAAGCTGTCCGGTGCTGTAGGCACTTACTCCAACATCGATCCGTTTGTAGAAAAATATGTCTGCGAAAAGCTGGAGCTCACTCCGGTACGCCTGGCAACCCAGGTTATCCAACGTGACCGTCATGCACATTTCATGACTACTCTGGCAATCATCGGTTCCTCTTTGGATAAGATGGCAACCGAAATCCGTAACCTGCAACGTACCGATATCCGTGAAGCTGAAGAATATTTTGCACCCGGCCAAAAGGGTTCTTCCGCTATGCCGCATAAACGTAATCCTATCACCTGTGAAAAGGTTTCCGGTATGGCTCGCCTGCTGCGCGGCTATGCAGTAGCAGCTCTGGAGGATGTAACCCTGTGGCATGAACGCGATATCTCCCATTCTTCCGTAGAACGCGTTATTCTGCCGGACGCAACTATTGCTCTGGACCATATGTTGCGTAAGTTCTCCAACATCATCGACAAGCTGCTGGTATATCCTGATGCAATGATTGCCAACATGAACAAAACCGGCGGTCTGATTTTCAGCCAAAACCTGCTGATTGCTTTGGTTACCAAAGGTGTACTGCGTGAGGACGCTTACAAATGGGTACAACGCAACGCTATGGCACGTTGGCTGCAAGGCGCTGACTTCAAGACCAACGTTGAAGCTGACCCGGATATCAAGAAATATCTGACCGACGAAGAGGTTGAGCATTGCTTCGATCCGAAACCGATGCTGCGCCACGTTGATGAGATTTTTGCTAGATTTGGTTTATAATTTTGATAAGGAGTGACTGCTAATGTCATCTGTTGTAGTTTTAGGCGCCCAATGGGGCGATGAGGGTAAAGGTAAAATTGTTGACTATTTGGCGCAAAAGGCTGATGCTGTAGTTCGTTACAGCGGCGGCTCCAATGCAGGCCATACCGTTGTAGTTAACAACATTAATTATAAGCTGCGTCTGCTGCCATCCGGCGTACTGTTTAATGATAAGACTAACGTTCTGGGCAACGGCGTTGTAATCAACCCCGGCGTTGTGCTGGCTGAAATCGCCGGCATGAAGGAAAAGGGAATTGATTGCAGCAATCTGGTTATCTCTGACCGTGCACACGTTGTTCTGCCGTATCATCAACGTCTTGATGAGCTGCAGGAAGAAGCACTGGGCAATCACAAAATCGGCACCACCAAAGGCGGCATCGGCCCCTGCTACATGGATAAGGTTGCTCGTGTTGGCATCCGTATCTGCGACCTGATGGAGCCCGAAACCTTTGCTGATAAGCTGAAGGTTAATCTGGAAGCAAAAAATGCTATTATCACCAAAATTTACGGTGCAGAACCGTTTGACTATGATACCGTACTGAAGGAATACCTGGCTTATGCAGAAGAGCTGCGTCCGTACGTTGCTGACACCGGCGTTGTTATGGATGAGCTGTTTGCAGCAGGCAAAAACGTTCTGTTCGAAGGCGCACAGGCTACCTTCCTCGATATCGACCATGGTACCTATCCGTATGTTACCAGCTCCAACCCGACTGCAGGTAATGCCTGCACCGGCAGTGGCGTAGGTCCCCGCTTCATCGACCATGTTGTAGGTGTAGTTAAGGCTTATACTACCCGCGTTGGTGAAGGTCCCTTCATCACCGAGCTGCTGGATACCGACGGCCCCGGCAACCAAATCCGTGAAACCGGCCATGAATACGGCACCGTAACCGGTCGTCCGCGTCGCTGCGGCTGGCTGGATGCTTTCATGCTGCGTTACAGCGCACGCCTGAACAGCCTGGATTATCTGGCAATTACCCGTCTGGATATCCTCGACAATATGCCGAAGATTAAAATGTGCGTTGGCTACAAGATTGGCGATGAGGTTCTCAAACGTATTCCTGCAAGCCTGAACGTTCTGGCTAAGGTTGAGCCGATTTTCGAAGAGTTCGACGGTTGGATGACCGACATCAGCGGCATCCGCAACTATGACGAGCTGCCGGAAAACGCTAAAAAATATCTGGCTAAAATCAGCGAAGTATCCGGTGTTGAACTGGGTATTATCTCCGTTGGTCCTAACCGCGAGCAGACCATCGTTCTGAAGGAGCTGCTGTAAGCTTAGGCTGCTGAAAAAACAGCAAAAATATTTTAAAAAAGTACTTGACTTTCCTTGCGTTAGTCTGTATACTATTAATGTTGCTAATTTATGGTAACAAATGATTCACTAGCTCAGTTGGTAGAGCACCTGACTTTTAATCAGGGTGTCCCGAGTTCGAGTCTCGGGTGGATCACCAACGAAAATATGCCGTTCTTCGAAAGAAGAACGGCTTTTTTGTATTTGCGGATGCAAATATTTATAAAGGCAGATGCAGACCCTGAAAAATTCTTCCTTGCTAATCAATACCTGCGGTAGTAATATGTAAGTGATAAGCAAAAATTTTACAGACTTTTTCGGAGGTGCTTTGATGAAAATAGTAGTTATGGAGCCGTTAGGCGTAAAGATGGAGCAGATAAATGCACTGGCAGCGCCGCTGCAGGCTGCAGGTCATGATTTTGTATATTATACTGAGAAGGAAGCAGACCAGACGAAGCTGTTGGCACGTGTGCAGCAGGCTGATATTATTATGCTGGCCAACCAGCCGCTGAGTGCGGAGATTATTAACGCCTGCCCTAATCTGAAAATGCTTTCTGTTGCATTTACCGGCGTAGACCATATTGCGCTGGCTGCCTGCCGTGAGCGCGGCGTGATGGTGTGCAACGCTGCAGGCTATTCCACCAATGCGGTAGCAGAGCTGACCTTCGGTCTGGCTATCAGCGTTATTCGCAACATCGTACCATGTGATGCCCGCTGCCGTCAGGCAGGAACGAAGGATGGTCTGGTAGGCTTTGAGCTTTTCGGTAAAACCTTCGGTGTAGTGGGCACGGGTGCGATTGGCAGCAGAGTGGCGAAGATTGCCGCTGCCTTCGGCTGCAAGGTGCTGGCCTACAGCCGCACCCCGAAGGCAGAGCTGCAGGCTGCCGGTGTACGCTATGTCGGCTTGGATGAGCTTTTGGCTGCCAGCGATTTTGTCAGCTTGCATGTGCCGCTGACGGACGCAACCCGCGGACTGATTAACGCTGAGGCTATTGCCAAGATGAAGCCGACTGCCGTACTGCTGAATACTGCGCGCGGTCCCGTTGTGGACAGTGAGGCATTGGCGCAGGCGCTGAACGAAGGACGCCTTGCCGGCGCAGGCATTGACGTATTTGAGGGCGAGCCGCCGATTGCGCCGGAGCATCCTCTGTGCCATGCCAAGAACACCGTGCTGACACCGCACGTGGCCTTCGCCAGCGCCGAAGCACTGGCTGCACGTGCTGATATCGTTTTTGCCAACATCGAAAAATGGCTGGCAGGAGCACCGCAGAACGTAATTAAGTAAAAATATCATGAAAAGGCTCAATAATTTATATTATTCCAAGAGAATAAAAGAGCTTTTGGCTGAGCTGCAGACAGCGGGAACAACGCTGGTTGTTGCGCCCATGGGCTACGGCAAAACGCTGGCAGTGCAGTACTTTTTGCAGGAGCAGGAGCGCTATGGCAAAAAGGTGCTGCGCCAAAGCATTTACGGCGCCGGTGCCGAGGCCTTTTGGCAGGGAGTGTGCCACAGCTGGCATGGTACGGAGCTGGGCGCTGCGCTGCTGCAGCAGTCTTTGCCTGCCGATGCCAATGCCAGAACGTTGGTGTTGGAGCTGTTCCGTCAGCTGCTGCCGCAGGAGCCTGTCTATTGGTTTATAGATGATTTGCATCTGCTGGAAAGCAGCGAGGCGCTGGATTTCCTGTTTGCTCTGAGCAAGGCCGGCTTTGCTCATCTGCACCTGCTGCTTGTCAGCAGAGGGCAGATTTTTGACGGCAGCCGGCTGCTGGAGCTGGGGCGCAAGGTCTTTTGCCTTGATAAGCATGACCTGGCGCTGCAGCGTGACGAGCTGGCGGAATACAGCAGCAGATGCGGTCTGCAGCTTACGGCGCAGCAGCTGGATGCTTTGCATGAAGCCTGCGAGGGCTGGTTTTCCGTTACCTATCTTAACTTTTTGAACTACGACAGGTATCAGCGCTTTTGTCTTGATACAGGCAGCGTTTATGAGATGATTGCCGATGTACTGCTGCGTCCGCTGCCGCCGGAGCAGCAGCGCTTGCTGCTGCTTATGGGGCAGCCGGAGGAGTTTACGTCGGAGCAGGTGGCCTATGCCTACGGAACAAGCTGCAGAGAGTTTGTAAGCAGACTGTTGGAATGCAATGCCTTTATTATCAGGTTGGCCAACGGCAGACTGCGCTGTCATCATATGCTGAAGCAGGCAACGCGCCATGCCTTCGGCCTGTTGCCGGAGGCTGAGCAGCAAAGGTACTTCCGTCGTCTGGGACAATGGTACGCACAGCAGAGGGAGTACGAGGAAGCGCTGGACTGGCTGTACCGCGGCCGTGATTTTAACGGTCTGCTGGCTGCAGTGCAGCAACTGCGCGACTGGTCGATGCGCCCGCAGCACAGGCAGTATCTTTTCGATTGGCTGCGCGAATGTCCGCCGGAAATATTGTGGCAGTATCCGCAGGCGGTGCTGATTATTATGCGGCGCATGTTTTCGCTGAACATGGTGCCGGAAATGCTGCAGGTCAAGGAATGGTACGTAACGGCGCTAGAGCGCAATATTGCCCTCAGCCAGCGTGAGCGCGATAATTATTACGGCGAGCTGGAGGTTATCCTGAGCTTTTTGGCCTTCAACAGCATCACCGGTATGAGCGAGCATCACAGGCGTGCCTACAAGCTGCTGAGCGGCGCACCGCAGACGCTCAGCAAGCAGGGCATCTGGACCTTCGGCGCGCCCAGTGTTCTGGGATTGTATTTGCGCACGGGCTGCAGTCTGCGGCAGACGGTGGAGGATATGCAGGAGTGCATGCCGCCGTACTATCTGCTGAGCGGCTGGCACGGTGCCGGTGCGGCCGAGCTGACGGAGGCGGAAGCACTTTTGCTGCAGGGACGCATCGACGAAATGGATATGCCTCTGCAGAAGGCGTATTATCAGGCGGAAAAGCATGGGCAGGAGTGTATTACTATCTGCTGTGATTTTTTGGAGATGCAGCGTGACCTTTTCCGCGGCGTTTACAGCAGCAAGGCGGAGGCCTACAGCCGCCATCAGTGGCAGCTGCAGCCTTGGAAGCAGAGCATGCTGCTGAATACTGCCGATATGTGCGCCGGCTTTTACTATGCGCTTTTAGGTAAGCCGGAATATATCCCGAGCTGGCTGACGGACGAAAACGGACAGCAGCCTTCGGTGCTTTATCCGGCGCGCCCCTGCCGCAACTATATCAGTGCCCAGTGTCTGTTGGCACAAGGGCAGTATACGGAGCTTTTGGTGCGCTGGTCCGACTGGGAGCAGGAATGCCATCCCTACAGTAATTTTTTGTGCCTGCTGTATTTGCAGGTGCAAAGGGCGTCGGCCTTTGCCGGCAGAGGCGATGTAACAAGCTGCCGCGCCTCGCTGAAGCAGGCGCTGGCACTGGCTGCGCCGGATAAGCTGGTGCTGCCGTTGGCGCAGAACGTAGCGCTGCTGCGGCCTTATCTGGAGCAGGAGGCGCAGGGTGAATTTTCTGCAACGGCAGCGGTGGCGCTGCACCTGGGGCAGCAGCTGGAGGCAGGCCGGGGGCAGATTATGTCCATGCGCTTTGCCGAAGCAGGCCTGCAGGAGCTGACGGAGCAGGAGCTGCAGATAGCACAGCTGGCGGCAGCTCGCCATACGAACAGGGAGATTGCGCAAAGATTGTCGCTGTCGGAGGGGACAATTAAGCAATATCTCAATAAAATTTTTGCCAAGCTGCAGATTGATGCGGCGGCCAAAAATAAAAGACATCAGCTGGAGCGCTTTTTCCCCAACTCTTAACTAAAGGTTACTTATAGTTAATATTGACTCGGTATATACTGTAAATGAAGAAGTATATGCCGGGTCTTTTTATATCCGGCGGTTAGGAGGCGGAAAAATGAAACGGCTGAAGACAGTGCTCGGGGCGTGCCTGGCGATGCTTGTGGCCTTCACGGCATTGGCGTGGGCGGCAACGCAGTACAAAACAACTATCAAGGTAAGCGGTACCAAGCTGAATGTGCAGCGCTATGTAGAGGGCAAGGGTCCTATGAAGGATAAGGCGGTGCTGCTCAACAAGGATAATAAGGTTGTTGTGCGCTGGAAGCAGCGCGAGCTGAAAAAATGGTACTATGACGGTGATAAATATTTCCGCTTTGTACCCTACAGCTATGATATGAAAAACCTGAAGCCGGGCAGATATCGCTTGGTAACGACCAGCAGCTTCGGCAAGGGCGGTGCGGTTAAAAAGACTGTCAACATCAGCTACAAGCCGCAGAGCAAGATGCAGTTCCGTGCGTCCAAGATTATCCGCAAGGGCAACGGTGATGTTTACCAGCGCCTGTATTTCAAAAAGAATAATTCCACGGGCAAGACCTGCTATGCCCAGATTTTCAATAAAAACAACAAGCTGGTCTACAGCACGAAATATAAGGCAAGAAATGCCAATCAGGATTTTGCTTTCAGCTGGAACGGCTGGGCGAGCGGCAACAGCGGCAAAAAATGTGCTAAGGGCGTATACACCGTGAAGTATTGGATGGATGGCGTTAATCCCAAAACTGCCAAGTTTCGTCTGAGCATTTGAGGAGGGGAGCATAATGAAAGAAAAAATGATGCGTATTATCGTAACTGTTATGCTTACCCTGCTGCTGTGCAGCCTGACGCTGCTGGCAGGCGCCGCCTCCAAAAATGACTGGAAGAATACGGCAGGCTGCTATGTGTGGACCGAAAGCAGCCAGTATAATAACGGCGTGCTGAATATCAAACCCTTGGGCGATGATAAATATCTTTACGAGCTGAAGGTTTTGCGTGGCAGTGAGGAAGAGGACAGTGCGGAGGATTTCGTTACTGCCGGCGTTTTTGAAATCAACGAGGACGGCGACGGTATTGCCGAGGTAGATTACAAAAATAATGATACGGTGGAGCTGCGCTTCGTGCTGAAGGACAAGAGCATTACCGCCTATCAGGACGGACCGCTGCCGCTTGATGTTCAGGGTGAATACAGATTCAACGAGGACAGCTTTGATGTATCCGAGGCTGCGGTCGCCGCGCTGCTTGCCGGACTGCCGGAAAAGCAGACAGGCTTGCCGGAGGATGCCGATGATTATAAGCTGCTCTATGCGGAGGAACCTGTGGACGGCTGGTTCTATCAGCTGACGGCGCTTGATGATGAGGGCAAGGTTATTGCCAAATTTTTGGTAGCTGCCGATTTGAGCGCTGTGTACCGCAACGATAAAGAGGATGAGGTAAGCCTTATTTACGGTGACCCGATCAATATGCTGGCTGCCAAAAGAGCACCGCTTGTAGAGGAGGATGAGCTGGAAGGCCCTGCAATCGAAAGCGGCGAGCTTGAGGGCGATGAGGATGCGCCTGACCTGCCTGCAACCGCAGCCTCCGAGCTTAGCCCGCTGGTGACGGTGGCTCCGGAGGAGGCAAGCCTGAAGGTGGGCGAGCGTACACGCATAGTTGCTTCGCTGCCGGGCTGCGTAGGCTATAACGTAACGGATCTGCGTTCCTCTAACAGTGATATAGTGAAGGTGGACGGCGATGTGCAGCTTTTGGCTGTGAAGCCGGGAACTGCGACGATTAGCGGTAAGCTGCTGCTGGAAAAGGGCGAAAAGGCCTTTGTGACGCAGATTACCGCCTATGAGCCGAAGCTGGAGGCTCCGAATTTGCCGGCACACTTGGGAATAGACGAGGCGCTGAAGCTGGAGGCCTACGTTGTGGGCGAGGCTGACGGCGTGACACCGGAGTGGAGCGTGAGCGATGAAAAAATTGCCGTTATCGAAGATGGCAAGCTGATTGGTAAGGCTGATGGCGTCGTTACCGTTACGGCAGTCCACGGCGAGATGAAGAGCCAATGGCCGGTGGCTGTGGGCAATGCAGAGCTGCCCGCTGCCGAGGATGAGGAAGAAAATGAGGATGACGATGACGGTTTTGGCCTGCTGACGATTATCGGCGGCGTAATTATCATCGGTGGCGCTGCCTTCTTCTTCCTGCGCAGAAAACGCAAATGATAAGCTGATGCTGTAAAGCGTTATGCTTAGCGAAAAAATAATATGAAGCATCGGAGGCTGACCTGTGTCAGCCTCTTTGGTGCGCCTGCGGCGATGCTGTTGTTTGTGACCGCAGGCGTATTTTTTGTGTGCGGGTATATGCTGTTACGTCCGCTTTTTGCCTGCCCAAGCGTCCTTACCGTTGCCAACAGGCGCGGGAAATCACAGTTATTTTACACTCTGACAATGTTTCACAAAATCTCTGTAAAAAAAGTAACAAAAAGTTTTCAGTTGGACGTTACAAATGGCGAAAAATCTAGTATAATATTATTAAAGTGTACTATACTTTACAAAATCTCTGAGATCTCAAACTGGCGCCAAATCAATCAAAGTAAAATGAGGTAGAATAGTAGAAATGTTTTTTGATTCTTACGAGACACCAGTCTTCAGACCTCCCAGTGAGGCACGCAGCTTTATTTTGCGCGTTACGCGCGGCTGCGCACATAATAAATGCACCTACTGCAACATGTACAGAGGTGTTCCCTTTCAGATTTTAAAGGATGAAGAAATTTCCCGTCAGATAGCGCTGGCGGCCCATTACGGCAAGAACAAGGTGCGCCGCGTCTTTTTGGCGGACGGCGATGCTTTGGTGCTGCCGACGGCCAAGCTGCTGAAGATTCTGCAGGTACTGCGCGAGCAGTTTCCGCATCTGCAGCGCGTTGCCAGCTATGCTGCGCCCAAGGATATCCTGCGCAAGAGCGAGGAGGAGCTGCGCCAGCTGAAGGAAGCAGGCCTGAAGCTTTTGTATTACGGCATGGAAACAGGCGACGATGCTACGCTGAAGGCTGTCAACAAGGGTGTTGACGGCGAGCAGGCGGTAGAAGCGGGACGCAGAGTTACTGCCAGCGGCATGAAGCTTTCTATGATGATTATTCTGGGCCTGGCAGGTGCGGAGGGCAGCGAACGCCACGCACTGGCAACTGCCAAGGCGATCAATATTATCAAGCCGACACATCTTAGCGCGCTTTGCCTGATGCTTTACCGCGGCAGCGAGCTGCTGGACCAGTACGAGGCAGGCAAGTTCAATCCGCTTTCACCGGCGGGCTTGATGCGCGAGCTGAAACTGATAATAGAAAATATAGATTTACCTGCGGATAGGCACTGCCTTTTCCGCAGCAACCATGTATCGAACTACGTTCAGCTGGCAGCAACGCTGCCGCATGACAAGCAAAGGCTGCTGCGCGATATTGATTACAGTATTGCTCAGCTCAGCAAGCTGAAAAGCTGGGACGTATATAACTACAATTAATTTTTAATTTTGCATTTGAGCGGGGCTGATGAAGATGAAAAAGAAGCTGGCTTCTGTGCTGACCGTAATCATGCTGGCCTGCAGCCTGCCATGGCAGTCACAGGCTGCAGCGCCTATTGTCAGCAACAAACCGCATAAGGCACCGGTGGCAACGCCGCCGGCCGTAAGCGAGGTGCAGCCTGTGAAGGCGGTGCCGGAGCCTGTTGCCGTCAAGGCCGATACCGCAGCCAAGCCTGCTACCGAAGTGAAGGCGCCCAAGCAGGCGCAGCCTGAGAAAAAGGCGAAGAAAACTGCAAAGAAAAAAACTAAGGACAAACAGCAGTCCAAGGTACAGGTGCAGCAAAGCAACTGGCGCCTGAAGGTGGCACAGCAAAAGCTGCAGGTGCTGGGCTTCAGTGACGAACGCCCCAGCGGACGCATGACGGAGGCTACCAGCACTGCGCTGAAAAGCTTCCAGAAGCAGTACAAGCTGAAGGCAGACGGCGAGCTGAATGATGCTACTTATCAGAAGCTGACCTGGGAGGCCTTTGCCAAGGAGGGCATTCCCAAGGTTAAGGGCAAGGAAATCGTCAGCCGTGCAGCCAAATACAAGGGTGTGCCCTATGTGTTCGGCGGAACCACGACCAAGGGCTTTGACTGCTCTGGTTACGTGCAGTATGTGTTTAAGGACTGCAAGGCCAAGCTGCCGCGCTTGGCAGACGAGCAGGCGTTACAGGGGATTTTTGTAACGCAGAAGCAGCTGCGGCCCGGCGATTTGGTATTTTTTACCACCTACGCCGCAGGCGCGTCGCATGTGGGCATTTATGCCGGTGACGGACAATTTTGGAGCGCATCCTCGTCCAAGGGTGTAATGCTTTCGTCGCTGAAGGACGATTACTGGAAACAACGCTATTATGGAGCACGCCGGGTGTTGATTACGAACGGCGAGGTTTATAAATAAAAGTTCTGCTGACGGCAGCCGACTGCCGGACAGCGGGGGAGGGTATAAAATATGATTCGCGAGAGAAGAAATAAGGATAAGCTGGCTTCTTATTACAGAAAGTTTATGGAAGAGGGCATTGTTGACCCCAACGTGCATCCGTGGGTTGCCGACAGCTGGCAGCGTTGCCGTGCTATGCATCTGCCGCACGAAACCATGCCCAAAATCAACAAGCTGAGCCGCGAGGAAATTATCGCGCACCAAAAGACGCATGAGTTCATCGTCAAATACGTTGACGGTCTTTATGAGCAAAGCAAGCAGCATTTCAATATCCACAACCTGAGCATGCTGCTGATTGATGAAAACGGCTATGTAATCAAAAACTACGCTATGCCGTTCTTCCAACGCATTATCGAGGATATTCAGGGTATGCGCGTTCTGGAGGAGGATGTTGGTACCTCCAGCATCAGCATTGCGCGCGAGCATAACGTGCCTTTCCTGATGTTCGGTCCGGAAATGTGGATTAAGGACAGCCATTCCGGCGATGCCTGCAGTGCGCCTATCTGCGTAAACGGCAAAATCCGCTATATTATTTCCTTCTTTTCTCTGGATCAGAACGATTTGCCCTATGATTTGCTGTTGAGCCTGCTGATGACGATGAAATATTCCATCGAGCAGCACCTGAATATGCTGGAGGCCTGGAGCATCAACCGCATTATGATGGAACAGCTGCCGGTAACCGTTTACTGGCTGGGCAAGGACGGCAGTGTGAAATACTGCAACGAAAACGGCCGCAAGCGTCTGGAAGGCCATGAGCGCCTGGAGGATGTGTTCCTGAACTACGAGCATATTCCTATCAAAAAAGCTCTGCATGGCGTAGCAACACAGCGTCGTGAAATTACCTGGATTACTCAGGACAGAACCTTTGAGGATATTACCACTGTTATGCCGATTAAGGTTGGCAGCGAGGTAGAAAGTGCTTTGGTGCTTTCTATGTCCATCGAGGATTTGAAAACAACCATCGCCCATGCAACCGGTTACAGCAGCCGTTACAGCCTGTACAGCATGGTTGGCGAAACCAGCGAATTTTTGGCGCTGCAGCATAAGGCAAGCCGCGTTGCCCGCACCGACCACAACATTCTGCTGCAGGGCGAGCCCGGTACCGGCAAGCAGCGTTTGGCACACGGCATTCATCAGGCCAGCCCCCGCGCTGCCGCTCCGCTGATTGCGGTAAAATGTCACAACGCATCTATGGCAGAGCTGGAGGCTGAATTCTTCGGCACCAATGAGGATGGACAGCAGTCTGCAGGCAAGCTGGAGCTTGCTATCGGCGGTACTCTGTTCCTCGACGAGGTAGAAAAGCTGCCGCTCGAAATGGGCGACAAGCTGGCTGATGCACTGACGCACGGTCTGCCTGCAACGGAAAAGGGCGGCAAGCCGCGTATGTTTGATGTGCGCGTAATTGCAGCCTGCGATTCCAACCTTAAGCGCTTGGCAGACAAGGGCTTGTTCTCCCGCAATCTGTATGAGCTGGTTTTGGATACCACCATGCGCGTACCGCCTCTGCGTGAGCGCGTGAAGGATATCGAGGTTATCGCTTCGCATATTCTGGTGGAAATGTCTGCACAGCATAACCTGCCGCAAAAACGCCTTTCTCCCGAGGCTGTTTCCCTGCTGCTGTCCTGCAGCTGGCCGGGTAACATCAAGCAGCTGCAGGGTGTTATCGAGCAGGCCTTCTTCCACACTCCCGGCAGCATCATCGAAGCAGAAAACATTAAGCTGCCCGGTGACAAAACCTTGGAGCGCTCCTGGAAGTATGACAAGGAAGCCTTTATTGCAGCCTGGAAATCCGCCGGCGGCAATATCAGTAAGCTGGCAACAATGCTTGATGTCAGCCGTGTAACCTTGTATCGTTATCTGAAGAAGTACGGCCTGGGACCGAAAGCAAAATAAATTTTTAACCTGAATGCCCTCGAAGCAGGCTTGTCCTGCTCCGGGGGCTTTTACGTTTTTGAGGGAGCTTGGCGCTGCGAGGCGAATTTAGAAGAGAAAAGTGCAACATGTTGCAGAAATCTCTTCTAAAGAAGGTGAGCTAATGGAAATACGCAGAGATTTTTATTTGGAAAAGCTGATAAACACAGGCAAAGCATATTCTGACAGACTCTATTAGATTAAAAGCTGAAGGAGAAATTTTCGCCAAAAATAAAATAATATTCCGACTATTGTTTAGCAAAGCAAATGTCTGAGATAAAAGAGCAGATTTTGTGACTTTATCTGTTTAAAAGTTTACATATGTCAGCAAAGTGGATGGTCATTTAAAGATTAATGTGAATTGTGATGAGGTTGTTCAGCAAGTTGGCAATAAAGGCTTATATATGACAGAAAGAAGTAATTTTGTAGGCAAGACTGCAGATATTACTGTTAGTGGAAAGAAGGGCGTTGCTCTTTATGGTCAGGCTAATAATTATATTTTCAATAATGAGAAATCTACTATTGCTTTTAGTGATGCTGTTAAGGTGAATGCAGAGATTGCTATATTTGCAAACAGTGTGAAAAAGAACGAAAATGTTGCCGTTGTTGATTTGCAAAAGGATTTCATCAGTTTACATGATAATTCCCAGATTAGTGTAGATGGTAACAGTAGAGTGGATATTAATAATAACGGCGAGGGTGTTGTGCAGTTTAGTGGTATTATGGGCGTTTTCCAGGAAGGCGCAATAACCACTGGGGATGCTAATATCAATATCAATATGAATAATGGCACATCATATTGGAATCTGACCGGTAACAGCTGGATGAATACCTTAAATATTGCTAACGGTGCTAAGCTGGATATGACTGCCGATAAAGATGATAACAAGTTCAGTAAATTGTATTTGAAGAATCTGAAGGGGGATGGCGCTTCTCAAAACCTTATAAAAATGGATATCGATGCTTCTAAAAATGCAGATAACAGCGACCGTATTTATGTAAAGGGCCTTCATAATGGCATTCATTATATCACCTTGGATAATGTGGCAGCGGATGGCTCTCACGATGGTGCAGAGGGTACTGTTCTCGTCAGCGTTAAGGATGAGCGGGGTGAGTTTAAGGCTAAAGATAGTGAAGGCACTTTGTTCTGGAATAAGTATGACTTGGCTAAGTATGAAAAGGATAAAGGTGATACTGTTACTGAAGGTTATTCTACAGACTGGTATTTGAAGGATATAGAAAAGCTTAATAAACCTACTACCAGTGTAGAAACTGTTCTGGCTGTTAATTCTTTGAACTACCACACCTGGCGTACAGAAAATGATAAGCTGCTGCAGCGTATGGGCGAGCTGAGACATAATGGTGAGGAAGAGCAGGGTGCTTGGTTCCGAGTAAAAGGCAGCAAGATTGGTTATGACGGCAGCTTTGAGAACAAGTACACTACCTACGAATTGGGCTATGACACAGTTACCAAACGTACCGATGACATAGTGCGTTATCAGGGCGCAGCGCTGAGCTATGTGGATGGCAAGAGTAGCTATAGTTGTGGCAGTGGCGACAATCATGGCAAGTCTATTAGTTTCTATACCACTGAACAATATAGCAAGGGTCATTACCTTGATTTTGTGTTCAAGATTAGCAATATGGATAATGATTTCAAGGTATTTGATACCAAAGGTAACAAAATTACCGGCGAGTATGATAATACCGGCGTGTCCATCAGTGCAGAATATGGTCGTAAAAACGATTTGAACAATGGCTGGTACATTGAGCCTCAAGCACAGCTGACTTTGGGTTACATGGGCGGTGCAAGCTATGAAACAGATAATGGCATTTTGGTTGATCAAAGCGGTATTAAGAGTGCACTTGGTCGCATTGGCTTCAATATTGGCAAGAAGATTGGCGAAAAAGGTATTGTATATGCTAAAGCAAACCTGCTCCATGAATTTGGTGGCGGCTATGATGTAGTAATGGAGGCAGAAGACAGCAGCTTACCCGTAAGCAACACCTATAATGATACTTGGTTTGAATACGGCTTGGGTGTAGCCTTGGCAACCAGCAAAAACAGTCATGTTTACTTTGATGTAGAACGCAGCACGGGCAGCGATTTCTACAAGGATTGGCAATGGAATGCTGGCATGCGTTGGAACTTCTAAAAATTTAAGATATATATCCTTGGACCGTACCAACCATGTAAGCAACAGCCGGACCGCTCTGGCTCGTGAGGTTATCGACCTCCGCGGTCAGCTGGCAGTAATGGGTGCTAAAATGGCTAAGATGGAAAAAGCATTCGGTATGCTGGATGAAACCAAGACCAAGCTCTTCCCGGATGTTCCGGCTAACCACTGGGCATATGAATACATCGCTAAGCTGGCAGGCAACGGCTACATCGAAGGCTATCCTTACGGCAACTTCGGCGGTGACCGTCTGATGACTCGTTATGAATTTGCTGCAATGCTTTATCGTGCAATCGAAAACGGCGCAGCTCTGGAAGAAAAGATCATCAAAGAATTTGAGCCTGAATTGGGCCGCATCCGTGTAGACCGCATCAGCGGTGAAGATGGCGATCGCGATAAGATCGAACGTGTACGCGTAAACGATACTAAAGGCGAGCGCGACCATTACGGCAACAAGCTGGCAAAATAAATTGTCGGCAGTGACAAGTGAATAAAGCTCAGTAAACAGTAAAGGCGTTCTCTCGCAGGGGAGAACGCCTTTTGCAGTAATGAAATATGCCCTAAGTGTAATAGCATTTTTTGTTTAACGAACTATTGTTTTCAAAATGTTTCTGTGTTATAATTACCTTAGTTGCATAGGTAGCCGCATTTTGGCGGAGCTTATGCCTGGTCGTGCGGACCAGTGGCGCCTGTCGAGCTTTCGGCAGGCGCCTTTTCCTTTATGTCAGTCGCAATTGCCGGCTTATATATTTTTACTGCAAATTATGCTATAATCAAAGGAGGAAACATATGCAAAAGCAAATCTCTAATCTCGATAAGCTGACTCTGTCTAACGATTTTCTTTTCAAGCACGTTATGCTCAGGAAGCGCATCTGCAAGCATATTCTGGAAGAGCTTTTACATACCGAAATTGCAGACATTACCTATCTTGAAGCAGAGCAGACTATTGATGTTTATCCTGACAGCCATGGTATTCGTCTGGATGTTAGAATTGCAGATACTGCCAATACTCATTACAATTTGGAAATTCAGGTAAAGAATCCTGTTAATCGTGCTACAGGAAAATTTCTGTTGCCTAAGCGTACTCGCTACTATCAAGCTATGCTTGATACGGATATGCTGCAAAAAGGTCAGGATTATGACGAATTATCTCCTACGTATATAATTTTCTTCTGTCTGTTTGATTTTTTTCAGGATTCTCAGCGTATTTATACCTTTAAGAAGCGTTGTCTGGAAAACATGAATATTGAATTGGCAGATGAAGCTGTTATTATGTTTCTCAATACCTTGGGAACCAAAGGTGATGTGTCACCGGACATTCAAAGTCTGTTTGACTACATCAACAGCAATATTATTAACAGTAATTTTACACGTGAGGTTGCTGACACGATTGTAGAAATTAAAAATGACAAGAAAGTGAGGGATGCCTATATGACTTACGAAATGCGTATGAAAGACATGCGTGATGAAGCACATGCCGAAGGCAAGGCAGAAGGTCTCGCCGAAGGTAAGGCAGAAGGTCTCGCTGAAGGCAAGGCAAAAGGTCTCGCCGAAGGCAAGGCAAAAGAAAAGACTGCAACTGCAAAGCGTCTTTTAAGTATGGGATTATCTGTAGAGGATATTGCTAAGGCTACTTCACTTTCCGTTGAGCAGGTTGAAGCAATTAAGGCGGAATGAATTTGACAAGAAAGTGAGGGATGCCTATATGACTTACGAAATGCGTATGAAAGACCTGCGTGACGAAGCACATGCCGAAGGTCTGGCTGAGGGTAAGGCTCAGGGTCTTGCCGAAGGCAAGGCAGAAGAAAAGACTGCAACCGCAAAGCGTCTTTTAAGTATGGGATTATCTGTAGAGGATATTGCTAAGGCTACTTCACTTTCCGTTGAGCAGGTTGAAGCAATTAAGGCGGAATGAATTTGATAAAGATTTTTTCTTACAGTAAAGGCGTTCTCCCGCAGGGGAGAACGCCTTTTTACATTATAACGAAAGCAGTTAAGCTGTTATGGTATACGCTTTATAGACTGCTTGCGAAGCTGACACTTACCATTTTTCCGGAATTCCGGGGAAGTCGGCAATCGTCAGCATACAGCAGCTGCCGGTGGCCAGCAGTGTATTTGTATCAGTATCATATACATGAATCTGCATAGTAATTAACTGGCCATTATGCGAAACAACCTCAGCTTGTGCCTCTACCATTGCACCGGAAGGAGCGCCCTTAATGAAATCTACGGTCATCGATACCGTAACCACGCGCTTGCCCATAGCGGCGCAGGCGATGCCGGTGGCATTATCCACCAGTGTTGTAAGCAAGCCTCCGTGCAGCTTGCCGTTAAGGTTTGTGTGGATAGCAGGGTCGATGCGCAGGCCTACTGCAGCTTTGCCGCAGCTGATGCTGTGAACCTTTATGCCGCAGTGCTGCATAAAAGCGTTATGCGTGTAGATATCTTTTACGCTTCGGATAATTTCTTCCGGTTGCATAAATCATTCCTCCTTTAGACAGGCGTCCAGCGCTTGGGCAACGTCGTTGCATTGCTCAAGGCTTGATACCCAATTTTGTAAACGTAATGCCTTTGCTTCACCGTAAACAGGTACGGCAAGGCTCATAAACTTGGCGCAGAGCTCATCCCAGGTCAGAGGATTTTCCGGATCTCCCTTAGGATAATCAACCTGCATTGTAAGAGTTTGTCCGTTATGCAGCTGAATTTCTACTCTGGAAGCCAGCTTGGAAGCATCTGCTGCATGAAGCTGTTCCATAGCCTCATCACGGATAACCTCGATGTGCTGCATTAAATCCGTAAGCTCCGGGTTATGGATACATTCCTCGGTGAACTGTGCAATGCCTACTTCGCCGAACTTCAGCATAGCAGCGGAGCAATATTGAATACTGAATTTGCCGCCGTAGGGAGTTTGCGGCTGAGGATTGTTGATCAGATAGTTGGTAATATCGTTGACGTACAGCTTAATTTTAGCGATATCCTTGGGCTGCAGGGAATGAGCCTTGCGCAGCTCCTGAATGGCGTAAAGTGCGGCATGGGCGTGCTTGCAGCAGGCGTAGGGCTTGAAGGAGTTGATGTCAATTTTCAGCTTGTCGGTGCTCATGCTTTCGGTAAGCTTTTCCAAATGCGGTTCTTTGACCATGGCACGGCAGAAGCCCTTTTCGCCTTCTAAAATTTCACTGGCTGCAGTAAAACCCTTCTGCGACAGATAAGCGCTGAGAACACCGCTGTAGGAAGCCTTGCCCGTGTGCAGCGGCTTGCTCATGGCACCCTCTTTTAAAAACTCCCACAGGCCTGCTGCCTGGGTACCGGCGCTGCCGTAGCACATCAGTGTCTGCTGTGCGTCAAGACCGAGAGCGTTGGCGGCAGCAGCACCGGCGGCGATGGTGCCTGCGGTACCGGTAGTATGCCAAAAGAAGTAGGATTCCGGGATAACTGCTTCGCCTACGCGGCCGCTGGCTTCGTAGCCTGCACAAATTGCTGCAATGAGCTGCTTGCCGCTTTTGTGTTCGGCCTCGCAGATAGCCAACGCTGGGGAAACAACAACGCAGGCCGGATGAATAATCGACGGGTTATGCAGGTCATCAAAGTCCAGACTGTGAGAGGCAGCACTGTTGATAAAGGCTGCGTTCAGGGCACTGGCCTTTTTGGCGGGAAGGCTGCCGAAAATATTCGCCTGTGGTGCATCACCTTGCAGGATAACATCATGTATAATACGTACCGGTTTTTCCTGAGAACCGCGGACAGCAATTCCCAGCCAGTCCAGCAGACATTTTTTAGCCATTTCGATACTGTGAGCAGAAAGCTTTTCGTAGCACAATTCTGCGGTAAATTTTGCTAATGCTTTAGTTGTCATTGTAAATACCTGCCTTTGCTTTAATTTTAACTATTACCATGGTATTCGCCAAATGCAACGTGAACACCTGCCTTAGACTTAAAACAAATTACCTCCCTGCTGGTATTCTCCGAAAACCTCGCGCAGTACGCCGCAGATTTCGCCTAAGGTTGCATAGGTTTTAACAGCATCAATCAGATA
The DNA here is from genome assembly GCF_017968825.1 of Phascolarctobacterium sp. Marseille-Q4147. Classification (NCBI taxonomy): domain Bacteria; kingdom Bacillati; phylum Bacillota; class Negativicutes; order Acidaminococcales; family Acidaminococcaceae; genus Phascolarctobacterium; species Phascolarctobacterium sp. Marseille-Q4147. Next base: position 1,074,561 of record NZ_CP072874.1, read on the forward strand.
AGGCATAAGGTTAGCTTCACCCTTGGCAGCTTCCTTCAGAGCTTTCAGGGAAGAATCTACTGCTTGCTGGTCACGGTGAGCCTTCATTTCATTTACACGGGCAATCTGACGTTCCGCAACACTTAAATCTGCCGTAATAACATCATTTGTTTTGACAGCCTTATTGTCCGCAAATTTGTTGACGCCGATGACTGTACGCTTGCCTTTTTCGATATCTGTCTGATATTCGTAGGCATGGGCAGCCATTTCACCTTGCATATAGCCTTGTTCGATAGCAGCAACCGCACCGCCCATGGCATCAATTTTTTGGATATATTCATAAGCTTCTTTTTCAAATTTGTCAGTGAGTGCTTCAACATAATAGGAACCGGCCATGGGGTCGATAGTATCGGCAACACCGCTTTCGTAAGCGATGAGCTGTTGGGTACGCAGTGCAAGAGTTGCACTTTCTTCCGTCGGGAGGGCGATGGCTTCGTCATAAGCGCAGCAGGCCATCGACTGAATGCCTGCAAGTACAGCGGACATAGCCTGCCAGGTAATGCGGGCAACGTTGTTCAAAGGCTGCTGTGCTGTCAGCACGCTGCCAGCGGTATGAACATGTACGCGCAGCATCTGTGCCTTGGGAACGGTGGCTCCGTAACGCTCTTTCATGATGCGTGCCCACAGGCGGCGGGCAGCGCGGAATTTGGCTATTTCGGAGAAGAAATTCAGGCCTGCCGTAAAAATCCAGCTGATACCGGGAGCAAAATCATCAACCTTTTGGCCTGCTTTGATTGCAGCATCAATATAGGCCATGGCATTAGCGAAGGCAAAAGCGATTTCCTGTACCTCGGAAGCACCTGCTTCGCGGATGTGATAAGCGCCTACGCTGATAGTATTCCATTTGGGGATATTCTGCGAGCAATAAGCAAAGGTATCTGTGATCAGGCGCATAGAAGGACGTGGCGGGAAGATATAGGTTCCGCGGGCGATATATTCCTTGAGAATATCGTTTTGAATAGTGCCCTTCAGCTGCTCCGGCTTTACGCCCTGCTTTTCGGCAACAGCAACATACATTGCCAAAAGTACGGCTGCCGGACCGTTGATGGTCATCGAGGTGCTGACCTTGTCTAAGGGAATGCCTTCAAAAAGCTTTTCCATATCAGCGAGAGAATCAATTGCTACGCCAACCTTGCCGACTTCACCTTCGGATAACTGTGCATCACTGTCCAGACCGATTTGTGTCGGTAAATCCATAGCTACGGAAAGACCGGTTTGGCCTGCCTGCAGCAGATATTTGTAGCGGGCATTTGTTTCTTCGGCAGTGGCAAAGCCTGCGTAAGCACGCATAGTCCAAAGTCGGCCTCTGTACATTGTGGGTTGTACGCCACGGGTAAAGGGATACTGACCGGGAAAGCCGAGTTTACTGTTATAATCAAAGTTTTCATCGACATCTAAGGGTGTATATAAGCGCTTTTCGCTTAAATGCTGCCGTTCAGGGAATTTTGCGATTGCCTTGGCAACCTTGGCATCATAGGCATCTAAGCTAAGCTGTAAATCTTCTCGTGTAGTCATAATGATCTTCCTCCTTGGATTTCTCTTTCATCGTGCCTGTTTTTTCTAACGCTATGTGCATGTCGAAGGCGTGTTCCAGGTCAACAGGCTCATGGCCGTTTTTTCTTTGCGCCATTTTCAGGTAATCATAAAGCTGTTCCCTGAAATCGGGGTGGGCGCATTTTTCGATAATCAGCTTGGCCCGTTTTAGAGGACTCAGACCGCGGATATCGGCTACACCATGTTCGGTAATAAAAATCATCGTATCATGTTCGGTATGATCTGCATGTGAAACCATGGGAACTACGCTCGAGATATTACCGCCTTTGGCAGTTGACGGAGTGGAGAATATTGTCAGGTAACCGTTGCGCATATAATCTCCGCTGCCGCCGATACCGTTCATCATACGGTTGCCCATAACATGTGTAGAATTTGCCTGACCGTAAATATCAAATTCAAGCGGTGTATTCATAGAGATAACGCCGAGGCGGCGGATGACCTCCGGATTATTGCTGATGTCGAGCGGGCGCAGAACAATGCGGTTACGGTAGAGCTCGGGATCTTCTTTATACATCTCCCAAACTGTCGGCGATGGGGTGAAGGCACAGCCGGAGGCTTGGGTGACCTTACCGCATTTTATCAGCTTAAAAACAGAATCTTGCAAAATCTCCGAGTACATAGTAAGATTATCAAATTTAGATTCTGCCAAACCCATTAATACAGCATTGGCTATGCTTCCTACGCCGGACTGCAACGGCAGCATTTGCTGCGGCAGACGGCCGTGGCGCTGCTCGTGCTCCAGAAAATCAACCAGGTTAGCGGCAATTTTTTTGCTTGTTTCATCAGGAGCGCTTAAATTGCGTACATGGTCGACAATGTTTGATTCGACGATGCAGGTAATTCTGTCAAGTCCGCAGCTTACATAAGGAGAACCGATGCGGTCCCCGACATGGTAAATAGGAATTTCGGTGCGCTCTGGAGGCTTGCTGCAGATGTAAATATCGTGCATTCCCTCCAGCGTCAGCGGGATAGATGTGTTGACCTCAACGATAATTTTTTTTGCATGCTTTACAAGCATAGGCGTGTTGCCAACACCGGAACCGAGAACAATGCTGCCGTCTGCATTAATAGCAGCGGCTTCAACGATTGCAACATCAACATCGCCGTAAAAGCCGTAGTCGATTTGTTGGGCAAAGTGGCTTAAATGCTGATCAATATAGGTTACGCTGCCGGTGTTGATCTGGCGGCTGAGTATTTTGTTGGAGGCTGCATAATAAGGCATGCGTCCGCTGATACCGCCGACTTCGGCAAGTGTTTCTTCGATTTCCGGTCCGACTGAAGCACCGCTCCAAATATTGATACGGCATTTTTTGCCGGCCTTGATGGCTTTAGCGAGAGCAAGTGTGGTTTTCTTAGGATAGCCAGAGGGGGTGAAGCCGCTGACACCGACATTCATACCGTCGGTAATCAGTGTGGCTGCTTCGTCCGCGCTGACTATTTTGTCAAATAGGCAGGGGGTGCGCAAACGTGTTGCATCCAGCATTTTAAAAACCTCTTTTCTTTTTTGGAAATTTCCTTATCTGCTTACAGTTTAAACCTATCAACATATAAAGTAAAATACGGAAAATACATTTTACATATAAAAAATGCATATACGTTAACTCGTTCTTTGATGCGGGAACAGGATAATTCATGATATATAGTTGTCTGTTTTTAGAAAAAAACGAAAAACTTATGCGTTTATTCCTAATCACTTATAAAAATAATCTATTGGAGTTATATGCGTTTTGCATATGCTGTCATTGGTTTTATGAAAAATTTAATTTTAAAAACTAAAAAAGTACTCAGAAATATTGCTGTATAGTATAATAAAGGCAGAGAGAAGTAAAGGAGAACTATATATGGAAATAGAATATTACCGCAATTTTATTGCCATAGTTGAGGCCGGCAGTATTTCTGCCGCAGCTAAGCAGATAGCGATTGCCCAGCCGGCGCTGAGTAATCAGCTTAAGGTGCTGCAGAAGCGTTTTGGTACGCAGTTGCTGCATGTGCGCCGTGGCGGTCACAGCATTGAGCTTACGGATGCAGGCTGTATTTTATATAACAAGGCTAAGTATATCTGCTCGGCAGAAAACAGTGCTCTGAAGGAGATAGTTGACTGTCAGGCAGGCTTTAGCGGTACGCTGCGCATCAGTCTGTCGCCTTCGATGTCAATAAACTTTATTAAAAACTTTTTGAGTGATTTTTACAGAGAGTTTCCGCATATTAATTATGAGCTGTATGAGGTGCCGATTGACGAACAAACCCAGCAGCTTTTGGAGGGGAAAACGGAAATAGGCATTGCCAATGCACCCCTAAAGCAGTCTAAACGCTTTGAAACGCTGTTCAGCCGTAAAGAGCGTCTGGTTGCGCTTTTTCATAAGGATAGCCCGTATCTGAAAAATGATAAGCCTAATATCCTGCTGGATGATTTGGAGGACATTCCGTTATGTCTTTCGCGTGGCTGTTCTGAACTGTTTTTTTCTGTGTGCTCGGATTCACACATTTTCCCGCAGGTTATGAGTATTAATACTACTAAGCTTTCGGCCATAGCCTGGGCAGAAAAAAATACCGGTGTGGCAATTGTACCGGCACCGGCTGTAGAATTGTTTCCGGCGAATCTGGTCCGCAAGGAAATCAAGGATGAGCGCTTGTTTCTGGAGATGACGCTGTCTATAGTTAAGGGCAGAGAGCTGTCGCAGGTTGCGCAGACCTTTATTAATTATTATATGCAGAATAAATAAAAATACGCCTTAGGCTGTTGATGTCTAGGGCGTATTTGTTTGCCTTTTTACTTTATTTTTTCCTCGGTCTGTATTCCGAGATAAACAGACCGGTCATAGTCAGGATAGTACCAAGAGCAACCAAAAATGTGATTTTTTCCTGCAGGATAATCGCCGAGGTAATGACAGTAATTACGGGAACCATATAAATATAAACGCTGGCCTTGACTGCGCCCAGCTCCTTTACTGCCAGATTCCAGGTGACGAAGCAGAGGGCGGAAGCGCCCAGACCGAGAAAGACAATGTTAAAAAGATAGGTAGTGTTGGCGAAGCGCGCCAGGTTCAGTTCAAAATCCAGAAAGCCGAGCGCCGGTACCATAAAGAGAATGCCGTAGAAAAAAGTTCTGCGTGTGGCGAGGATAACAGGGTAGCCGTAGCTGCTGATTTTTTTCGTCAGCAGAGCATAAAATGCCCACACGACGGCAGCCGAAATCGCCAGCAAATCGCCCAGCGGATTGAGCTGCATGGCTGCGCCGTTGAAGCTGATGCAGGCGATACCAATCATCACGATAAAAAAGCCGATAATAAACTGCTTGCTTAAGCTGCCGGCAGAGCGCATAAAATAATGCGCTAGCAGCGCGGTAAAGAAAGGCGCTGTGCTGCCGATTACGCTAACGTTGGAGGCCTGTGTGTAGGTCAGGGCGATGTTTTCCAAAAGGTAGTAGAGGCAGATGCCGCAGAGGCCTGCGGCCATAAAAACAGGCTCCTGCTTTTTATCTGTTTTCAGCATTTTGGGATAGGCCAGCCAAAGGGCGAAAAAGGCCATAATAAAGCGGAAAAAAAGAATTTCCAGCGGCTGAAAGCCGGTAAGTAAAACCTTGGTAGAAATAAAGGTCGTGCCCCAGGTAGCAATCGTAATGAGGGCAGCGAGGTGACCGATGTAGCGGGTGTTTTGCATTTGCTTGGGAATCTCCGTTCTTTTTAGTGCGCAGAAAAACGCACTCTATGATTTTAGCAGACTAAAATCCTGCTATTAACAAACTATCCCCTCTGCCTGTATGACAGAAGGGATAGGCTTTAAATTATTATTTTGTGTGCTTGTCTTCGGCAGCCTGCTTATTGGGGGCAGCCGCAGCATATTTCGTCAGGGCAACCTTCGTGATGTGGAAGTCGCCTACGGTATCGGGGCCGTCGATGCAGCCGTTGGGGCAGGCCATGCCTTCGATATAGCTGCAGTCGAGCTTGCCTGCGGCAACAGCTTTGACCGTATCACGGCATTTGTCCAGTCCGGAGCAGTATTGTGCATTATGCACCTCACCGCCCATAGCTGCAACCGTATCCTGCACGGCAGCACTTACTCCGGCAGTCAGCGGGAAGCTGAGGCCGAGCTTGGAGGCATCGCGCTCGTAAGCAGTATCACCGCTCATTTCCGCAAATTTGATATCCTTGCCCTCCAGCATGCATATAATCTCTTCAAAGGAAAGCACGTAGTTGATGGTTTCGCGGTGCTCACGCGCCTCCACCTTTTTGGCAATGCAGGGACCGATGAACACGGTAACGGCATAAGGATATTTTTCCTTGATCAGCTCAGCGCAGGTGAGCATGGGGGAGGGAGTGTCGGAAATTTTGTCCGCAGCCTCCGGCACCTGCGTTTTAATCAGCTTAACAAAGGCGGGGCAGCAGGAGCTGGTCATAAAGCCCTGTTTGGCAGGAACCTTCTCCAGATATTCCTCTGCTTCTTTAACGCTGGTGATATCGGCGCCGACGCCAACCTCTACGACTTCAGCGAAGCCTGCTTTTTGAAGTGCCTCGTAAATTTGTGCCATAGTAATCTTCAAACCGTATTGGCCTACGATGGACGGTGCCACAAGGGCGATAACCTGCTTGCCCTGCTGAATTTCGCGGATAACGCGGATGATGTTGCTGCGCTCGTCGATTGCGCCGAAGGGGCAGGCGTTGCGGCAGGCACCGCAGGAAACACATTTTTCGTGGTCAATGACAGCCTTGCGGTTTTCACCGATGCTGATGGCACCGATGGCGCAGGCACGCACGCAGGGACGATGGATTTCGATAATCGCACCGTAGGGGCACATCTGCTTGCAGCGACCGCATTCAATGCATTTGGTCTTATCGATAAAGGCGCGGTCCTGAATAATGCTGATAGCCTTTTTCGGGCAGTTATTCATGCATTTGTGGGTGATGCAGTGACGGCACATATCGGTAACGTAATAAGCATCAATCGGGCATTGGTCGCAGGCTGCGGGGAGCACGTCGATAATCGGTAAATCGGTGCGCTCAGGCTCGTTCAGCGTCAGCTTGGCAGCCTCGATGATATTGCTGGAGCACTCCTGCCCCAGCGCCATATCAATACGGTTTTTCAGTACGGCTCTTTCTTTATAAACACAGCAGCGGTAGCGCGGAGTGTCCTCGCGTACCTCCTGCAGAATATCGTAGACGTGGTCAGGCAACTCGTTATTCCAGGTGTAGCGGGATAAATGCTCCAGCACCATGCGGCGCAGCTGCGCAACAGCGGTTAATTCCATAAGGGTTCCTCCTTGGCAATTAGTTATATTGCGTTTTGCATTACATACTCTATACTGTACAATTCTTTACAGAACGCAAAAATCCTGCTGAAGAGCATACGTAATGGTTTTGATAATGTTAAATTTGGTATTTTTCTAAACAGTTATATAGATGCATCTGTCAAAAAATCTCTGATATTTTTATGGATAATACCATTACGGCTCATATCGAATTCGTCGAGTGAAAGCACATATTTCGGGTAATTATCGGTAATTTCATTGTAAACACCGAACTCACGTTGAATAGTTTCTTCTGCAGCCAATAAGTACGTAACTTGAATATAAATTTTTTTATCCTGTTTTTCACAGATGAAATCAATTTCTTTTGTATCTACCTTGCCGATGCTCACCTTATAACCACGGCGTAAAAGCTCCAGGTAAACAATATTTTCCAGAATGAGATTGATATCCTTCATGTTGCCGCCGAAGACTGCTTCGCGGATGCCATGGTCAGCAACATAATATTTTTCGTTGATAGCAAGCAGCTTTTTACCTTGTATATCCTGACGTTTTACCTGATAAAACAGAAAAGCATCAGTGCAGGCCTTAACGTAGTTGATAATGGTTTCTGTTGCCATACTGCGCCCTTCGCTTTTCAAATATTTAGAAAGCACATTGGCAGAAAAAATGGTACCGATATTTGCGGTTATGTAGGTAAGTATGCGTTCAAGCATGTCAACATCACGGATATTGTTGCGGCGTACAATATCTTTTAGTTCTACTGATGTATATACATCCTGTAAATATTGTTTGCAGGCAGCTTCGTTATATTGCAGGGCTGCCAGATAGGGCATTCCGCCGAAGTGCAGGTATTTCTTAAAGCAGTCTGCTTCACTTGTATTGGGCTGTATAGTATTATATAGCTCAATAAATTCAGAAAATGAAAAAGGATAAATAACAAATTCTACATAGCGTCCTGCTAAATAGGTGGCTAATTCACCGGATAAGAGCTTGGCATTGGAACCGGTGATATAGATATCACAATTAAGCTCTATACGTAAGGAATTAATACATTTTTCCCAATCTTTTACCTCTTGGATTTCATCAAAGAAAAGATAAATTTTTCCTGTTAAAGCTTGGGTTTGGCTTATTATTTCATCATGAAGAGCTTGGGCATTGCAAAGCCCGGCAAAGCTCATATTTTCAAAATTATAGGAAATAAGCTGTTGGGGAGTAACTCCTTGTTGTAACAGCTCTTGTTTTATAAGATCTAACATAACAGATTTACCGCAACGTCGGATACCTGTAAGTACTTTTACTAAATCACTGTTAATGAATGGGCGGATTTTTTGCATGTAAGATTCTCTTTTGATCATGTAAATCACCTCACTATCTATATAATATATCAGTTATATCTTAAATTCAAGACGAAAATCAAATTTCTATCAGATATAACTGAAACTTTTTTGTGATTTTAGATTTTTATCAGTTATATCTGATAAAAATTCTTGCTGTTGTAGTCGAAAATAAGCATACTTTTTTAGTATACGCAGAAAAAAATAAAAAATTTTCCTCTTACCCCCTTTACAAATTCAAATCCTAGTATTATAATAAGCGCATAAAGCAACAACGTGGTTGTTGGATTGAAAAATCCAAACTTCGTGGTTGCTTTTTCTTTTATATCAGCGGTGAGAATTATCCTCTTACCCATGATAAGTGCAACGAAGCACCGTAGCAGCGCAAGGCGCAGCTGACGGTGCTTTCTTATTTACAGAGCCAGAGAGAAGAAAATCTGTAAAGCACAAAAAACTGTATTTCAAATGAGGGGTTTACACTTCGTAAACCCAAGGAAATTCTCAGAGAGAAATTAGGGAGGTTTTACAATGAATGATGTACCGAAACTGTTTGGCAGCTTAGTTTTTAACGAAAGTGTTATGAAGGACCGTCTGCCGACTGCAACCTATAAGGCATATAAGGCAGCAGTGCTGGCAGGCACTCCGCTGAATCTGGAAATTGCTAATATCATCGCCAATGCTATGAAGGATTGGGCTCTGGAGCATGGCTGCACTCATTTCACTCACTGGTTCCAACCGATGACCGGCATCACCGCTGAAAAACATGAAAGCTTCATTTCTCCTACTGCCGAAGGCCGTGTTATTATGGACTTCTCCGGCAAAGAGCTGATTCAGGGCGAACCTGATGCTTCCAGCTTCCCGTCCGGCGGCTTGCGTGCAACCTTCGAAGCCCGCGGCTATACAGCATGGGACCCGACCTCCTATGCATTTATCAAAGATAACTGCCTGTGCATTCCTACAGCCTTCTGCTCCTACACCGGCGAAGTGCTGGATAAAAAGACTCCGCTGCTGCGTTCCATGAATGCAGTCAGCAAAGCAGCCTGCAAGCTGCTGAAGCTGTTCGGCATTGATACTATCCGCGTCAACAGTACTGTTGGTCCGGAACAGGAATATTTCCTCGTAGATAAAAAAATGTGGGAAAAACGTAAAGACCTGGTTTACACCGGCCGTACCCTTTTCGGTGCGAAATCTCCGCGTGGCCAGGAGCTGGACGACCACTACTTCGGCATTATCAAACAAAGAGTTCTTTCCTTCATGAAGGATTTGGACGATGAGCTGTGGAAGCTGGGCGTACTTGCTAAAACCGAGCATAACGAAGTCGCTCCGGCACAGCACGAGCTGGCACCTATCTTCACCACTACCAACGTAGCATCTGACCATAACCAGCTGATGATGGAGTTCATGAAACGTGTTGCTCTGCGTCACGGTCTTGTTTGCCTGCTGCATGAAAAACCTTTTGATGGTGTAAACGGCAGCGGTAAGCATAACAACTGGTCCTTATCTACGGAAGAAGGCCTGAACCTGCTGGATCCCGGCAAGGAGCCGTACAAAAACCTGCGCTTCTTGACCTTCCTGGCAGCAATTATCAAGGCTGTTGATGAATATCAGGATCTGCTGCGTGTATCTGTTGCCAGCGCTGGCAATGACCATCGTCTGGGTGCAAATGAAGCTCCTCCGGCTATCGTTTCCATGTTCCTTGGCACTGAGCTGACTGCAGTTCTCGAAGCTATTGCAGCAGACAAGGTTTACAACGGCAATCCGGAAAGCTACATTAAAGTAAGCGACGATACCATTCCTGCTCTTGTTAAGGACAACACCGACAGAAACAGAACCTCTCCGTTCGCCTTCACCGGCAATAAATTTGAATTCCGTATGCTGGGCAGCATGTTCTCCATCGCTGGCCCCAACATCGTACTGAACACCATCGTTGCCGAAGAGCTGGATGAATTTGCCGATAAACTGGCAGATGCTCCTGATCTGGAAGCAGCAGTATATGATTTGGTTAAAGAAACCTACAAGGCTCATAAACGCATTGTCTTCAACGGTAACGGTTATACCGATGCATGGGTTGAGGAAGCTGCCAAACGCGGTCTGCTGAACCTTAAATCTACTCCGGAGGCTCTGCCGTATCTGGGACATGCCAAGAACATCGAGCTGTTCGAAAAGCATAACATCTTCACAAAAGCCGAGGTTGAATCCCGTGTAGAAATCCTGCTGGAGAACTATAGCACCACGATTTCTATCGAAGCAGCAACTATGCTGGATATGTTCCATAAGGACATCCTCCCGGCAGTTACCGCTTATACCGGAGATTTGACCAAAGCAGTACTTGATAAAAAGGCTGCCGGTATCAGTGCAGGATTTGAAGGCGCACTTGCCGATAAGCTGAGCAAGTTGGGCGGAGAAATGTATGCATCCTCCCTGAAGCTGGAAGATGGCTTGAAGGAAGCAGCAGAAATCGGCGATAGCGAGAAACAGGCTCTGTACTATCACGATACCGTTCTTGAAGAAATGGGCAAGCTGAGAAGTGCTGTTGATGCTGCCGAAGCTTTGACCGGTGGTAAGTATCTCGACTATCCGACTTATGGTGAGTTGTTGTTTGGTGTAAATGAGTAAGCTGCAGTTGCCTTCTCGACAGCCTTGAGTAAGGTGTGTTAAGATAAAATAATATATATAAACTCATACACAATGGGGTGTATTCGAAAAATCGGGTACGCCCCTTTTTCTTTAGCTAATGCCATGTGAGCGCTGCTCAATGACACGTTAAAAAATATTATAATTTGAGGGGTGTTTACAAATGGACAAATATGTATCTGCCGATACTATATGGGTGCTGATAGGTGCTTTCCTGGTATTCTCTATGCAGCCGGGCTTCGCAATGGTTGAAACAGGCTTTACCAGAGCTAAAAATGCCGGCAACATCGTTATGAAGAACGTCATGGATATGTGCCTCGGGTCCATCGTTTTTTGGGTTCTGGGCTTTGGCCTTATGTTTGGTACCGATATCGGCGGCTTCATCGGCACGCCGGACTTCTTTGTAAAAGGTGATTACGGTGCCAGCTATCCAAGCACTGCGTACTTTATCTTCCAGACGATGTTCTGTGCTACCGCAGCAACCATTGTTTCCGGTGCTATGGCAGAACGTACCAACTTCCTGGTTTATTGCATTTACAGCGTATTAATCAGCGCTATTATTTACCCGATTAGCGGTCACTGGATTTGGGGCGGCGGCTGGCTCGCACAGATGGGCTTCCATGATTTCGCCGGTTCAACTGCCGTTCATATGGTAGGCGGCGTTGCTTCTCTCGTCGGTGCCAAGATGATTGGCGCGCGTATCGGCAAATACAATGCCGATGGTACGGTAAACGCTATTCCCGGTCACAGCATTCCGCTTGGTGCCTTGGGCGTTTTCCTTCTCTGGTTCGGTTGGTTTGGCTTCAACGGTGCTTCCACCGTCTGCGCAACCGGTGATGACGCATTGGTTTCCATGGGTGCTATCTTCATTACCACTAACATGGCTGCAGCAGCTGCTGCTACCGCAACTATGATTTACACCTGGATTCGCTACGGCAAGCCTGATGTTTCCATGACACTGAACGGCGTGCTTGCAGGTCTGGTAGCAATTACCGCCGGCTGCGATATGGTAAGCCCGGCCGGCGCTTTAATCATCGGCCTGATTGCCGGTGTGCTGGTAGTTGCTGCTGTTGAATTCTTCGACCAGAAGCTGAAGATTGATGATCCTGTCGGTGCAATTTCTGTTCACGGTGTCTGCGGTGCCTTCGGTACTATCGCAACCGGTCTCTTCGCTCTTGACGGCGGCCTCTTCTATGGCGGCGGTACTGATTTCCTGGTAAAACAAATCCTCGGCGTTGTAGTTGTAGCAATCTATGTTGCGATTACGATGACGATTATTTTTAAAGTTCTTGATAAGCTCTTCGGCCTGCGTGTTAAGGAATCCGAAGAAATCAAAGGCCTGGATATGGAAGAGCATGGCCTGCTCAGCAGCTATGCCGACTTTATGCAAACTCCGCTGGAGGCACAGACCTCTGTTACTACTACTTATGTTACTCCTGCTAAGGAAGCAGCTGCTAAGCCTGCAGGCGCAGTAAAGATGAGCAAGGTTGTTATTATTACCTCGCAAAATCGTTTCGAAGCATTGAAAAATGCTTTGGATAAGCTGGGAATTACCGGCATGACTGTTACCAAGGTTCTGGGCTACGGCATCCAGAAGGGCTCCACGGAAATGTATCGTGGTGCTGAGGTTGCTGCTCACCTGCTGCCGAAGGTAAAGGTTGAAATGATTGTTTCCGCAATTCCTGTTGCAGCAGTAGTCAATGTTGCTAAGCAGGTTCTGTATACCGGCAAATACGGCGATGGCAAAATCTTCATCTATGATGTTGAGGATGTTGTTAAGATTCGTACCGGTGAAACAGGCTATGATGCTCTGCAGGATTATCCTATTGAGGAAAAATAATTTGCTTCTCCCTAATCAAACTCCCTAATAAAACAGGAAGGCGCTCGATGTCTTGCGTAATGCAGGCTAAGAGCGCTTTTCTGTGTGTTGGAGGAGAATGCTTTTATAATCTTATTATCGCGAAAAAACTTGCAAAACTGCATTGTTTAGGCCAAAATAAGATTGAATCGTATTTTAGTCGGATTGGAGTGAATGCTATGAATAAAAACGTTGCTTTATATAATGAGATGATAGATTTTTTTGCCGGAGATGCACGCCGCTGTCAGCATTTTATTAAGGTTGCCAGCCTGGCTAAGCAGCTGGCTGAGAGCGAGGGTGCGGATGCAGAGCTGACAGAGCTTGTGGAGGCGGCCGGTCTTGTGCATGACTGCGGTATTAAACCCGGCGAGGCCAAGTATGGTGCCGGTCACTGCACAGGCAAAATTCAGGAGCAGGAAGGACCTGCGGTAGCACGCAAACTTTTGCAAAAGTTTGGGTATGCCCCTGAAAAAATTGAACGCATCTGCTATCTTGTCGGTCATCACCATACGTATAATATCATTGACGGTCTTGATTATCAGCTGCTTGTGGAAGCTGATTTTATAGTAAACTTTTATGAGGATGGTACGCCGAAGGAGAATATTGCCAAAGCTGTGGAGCGGATTTTTAAAACAGAGAGCGGAACAAAGTTGGCTAAGACTATGTTCGGACTTTGATATACAATGCTGTGGCTTGCTGGTCACAGCATTTTTCTTGCTATTTTGTTCTATGCTTGCTAAAATAAACAGGATTAGGTTATTTTTTGGAGGCATAGAATATGAAGGAAATTTATGATTTAGCAGAACAATATCATAACGAGGGCAATAACTGCGTAGAATCCGTAGTTAAGGCGTGCAATGACGGCTTAAAGCTGGGCCTGCCGGATGTGGCAATCCGCATGGTGTCTGGCATGGGTGGCGGTATCGGCCGCAGCGGCTGCGTGTGCGGTGCGCTGAGCGGCTCCTGCCTGGTTATCAGCTCTATCGTGGGCAGATTGGACCCGTCTGAAAAACATCAGACAGAGGTCTATAAATATACGCATGAGTTTTATGAGCGTTTTACGAAGCATTTCGGTGCTTCCTGCTGCAGAGCGCTGAACCGCCTGAGCTTCGGCACACCGGAATACAGAACTAAATGTATTAAGATTACTGCCGAAGCGGCAGACATGGTATCCGATTATCTGCAGGAAAAGGGCCTGGTAAAATAAGCATTGGCTGCGAAGCTGAAAGAAGGACTGATGGAGGTCAGGCTGATGGAAAAAACTGAGTTGAAGAACATTGTAATTTTAGCAACCGGCGGCACTATTGCCGGCAAGGCTGCTTCCGGTACCCAGATGACTGGCTATACTGCTGGTGCCTACAGCGTTGCCGATTTGCTGGCAGGTGTGCCTGAACTGGGCGAGCTGGCGCATATCAGCGGCGAGCAGCTGTGCAATATCGACAGCAGCAGTATTACCGATGCGTTGCTGCTGCGTCTGGCGCAGCGTTGCAATGAGCTGCTGGCGCAGGATGATGTCGACGGCGTTGTTATTACCCATGGTACCGATACTATGGAAGAAACGGCCTTCTTCCTGAACCTGACGGTAAAGAGTGCTAAGCCGGTGGTACTCGTGGGCGCAATGCGTCCTGCCACCGCAGTCAGTGCCGACGGACCTTTGAATATTATCAACGCTGTTAAGGTAGCTGTGGATGCTGCAAGCGCCGGACAGGGCGTGCTGGTGATGATGAACGATGAAATCTACAGCGGGCGTGACGTGACCAAGAGAAACACGGCGAATGTGGCAACCTTCAAGGCACCGAATGGCGGTCCATTAGGCTTTATCGTTGGCGGTGAGGTGCATTACTACTACCGCAGCGTGCGTCCGCACACACTGCAGAGCGAATTTGACGTAAGCGGTGTTACTGCTTTGCCGCGCGTAGATATCATCTACACGCATATCGGTGAGGACCGCGTATTTGTGGATGCGGCATTGGCAGCAGGCGCGCGTGGCATTATCTACGCCGGCAGCGGTATGGGCAGCATTCATGAGGCTGTGGAAGCGGCGCTGGCGGAGGCTGTCAGCCGTGGCGTTATCGTAGTGCGTTCCAGCCGCACCGGCAGCGGTATTGTTGCCGCAGGCTTGGAGCGGTGGCAGGAGCAAGGCTTTTTGTATGCGGATAATTTGAATCCGCAAAAGGCACGCCTTTTGCTGCAGTTGGCACTTTTGCGGACGCAGGAGCGCAACGAGGTGCAGAGTGTTTTCTTAAAGTACTAAAATACATACAAAAAGACGGTAAGGTTAAGGCTTTGCCGTCTTTTTTTATGTATTTGTTACAAAGTTAACGCTTTACGCGTTATCTTAATTTAGATATTTCTGTCATATTGCCAAAAATAAACTGGAAGCGTATAATACAAAACTGTTCGTGCCTAGGTGCGGAAAACATTTAGGTGCGATTTTTATCGTGTAAGTAATTTTAGTTTTTGGAGGTTAGTATGTCTAAATTACGTATTGCTATTACTGCTGACACTTATCCGTTTGCCAGCGATATTACGAATCTTGTGCGTGCTCCCTTTACGGCGCGCGGTCTTGTAGATGTTATCAATGAGCTTGGTGCTCTGCCTATAGTTTTGCCTGATGTTCCCGATGCTAAAGGAGAAGATTATGCAGAAATGTTTGATGCGCTGATTATTCCCGGCGGGCCGGATGTAGACCCCACTTTCTTTGGTGAAGAACCGCATTGGAAGATTGGCAGCACCAATTATAAACGAGATGTATTTGAAGAAGAAATTTTTGCGGCATTCTATAAAGCAGGCAAGCCTATTTTCGGTATCTGCCGTGGCTGCCAGCTGATTAATATTCTTATGGGCGGCAGCGTTTATCAGGATCTGCCTTCAGAAAATCCTGCTGCTTATATCCGTCATTCCCAAGGTGCCAACGGCTCTTATCCGACACATAATATCAGCATTGAAGAAGGCAGCGAGCTGTATAAATCCTTAGGTGCGAAGGCTTATGTGAATTCCCGCCATCATCAGGGAATTAAAGATGTCGGCAACGGATTGAAGGTTACTGCCACGGCTCCCGATGGTGTAGTAGAATGTATTGAATCGACCAAAGATAATCAGATTGTTGCCGTACAGTGGCATCCGGAAAATATGTGGCAGGAACATCCTGAAATGCGCCGCCTATTTGCAGATTTTATGGCGCGTGTAGAAGCTGCTAAATAAATTATTCAGAAGAAGGTCGGAAGTATGGAATCACAAAAGTTAGGCTTTTGGAGTATTGTATTATTAGGTATCAATGGTATTATCGGTTCGGGTATTTTCCTTTTGCCGAATAAAGCGATGGCAATTATCGGACCGGCCAGCCTTTTGGTTATGCTGTTTGATATGCTGCTGGTACTGGCGATTACCTTTTGCTTTGCCGAAGCCGGCGGCTTGTTTAAGGAAAATGGTGGCGCATATATTTATGCTAAGGAAGCTTTTGGCGACTTTGTCGGCTATGAAGTAGGCTTTTTGTCCTGGGCAACGCGTATCATTGCCTTTGCAACAATGGCAGTTGGTTTTGCTACAGCTTTAGGCGGTATTATTCCCGCACTCAGCTCTGATATGATGAAGAATGTCATTGTCAGTGTTATTTTCCTGATACTGGCAGTTATTAACCTGTTGGGTATCAAACTGTACGAAGTTATTCAGAACGTAGCAACTATTGCTAAGCTGCTGCCGTTTGTTTTGTTTATTGGCATAGGTATTTTTTATATCGAGCCTGCTAATTTTACACCGCTGTTTCCTCATGGCGTTTATACACCGGGAAGCTTTGGCACTGCGGCCGTAATGCTGTTTTTTGCTTTTACCGGCTTTGAATCCTTGGGTGTTGCAGCTGCCGAGATGGAAAACCCGCAAAAAAATCTGCCGAAGGCAACTCTGATTACAATTTTTACCGTATCTGCCATTTATATTCTGCTGTTGGCCTGTGCTATCGGTATCATGGGCTATGAGCTTGCAGATACAACAGCTCCGGTACAGGCGGCCTTTACTCGTATTGCCGGTGCCTTTGGTACAACGGTTGTTGCTGCCGGTACGTTGATTTCCATTGGCGCGCTTTGTATTGCTGCTTCCTTTGTTACACCGCATTGCGGACTGGCTTTGGCGGAGCAGCATATGCTGCCTGCTTTTATGGCAGAGCGTAACCGTTTTGGTGCACCTTACTGGTGCATTATTATATCGACAGTGGTTGCGATGCTGATAGGTTATTCCGGTGGTTTCGCATTTTTAGCTTCCATCAGCGTAGTTTCACGTTTTTCGCAATATATTCCGACGTGTCTTTCTATCATGGTATTCCGCAAAAAAATGCCGGATGCACCGCGTGCGTTTAAGATTCCGTTCGGACCGGTTATTCCTGTTATTGCTTTAATTGTAAGCCTGTGGCTTTTGGCGCAGGCTAAACCGCAGCAGCTTATGATCGGCTTTGGCGCAGCGGTTATCGCATTACCGTTTTATTTCTTGATGCATAAGAAAAAACAGGCGTAAATAAAAAATGCAGGTTATCGTGCAAAGATAACTTGCATTTTTTATGCGCTTTAAAATTTTACCATCTTCTGTAACCGTTATGGTGCTTGGCACGCTCTGCCTGCCGGGCAGCGCGCTCCGCTTCGTAAACCTCGCGGGCAGCGAAGAAATCCTCCAGCTTCCAGCCGCGGTTAAACATTTCAATCAGCAGCTTACCGGTGTTGTTGGCATCGTCAAAGGCGGTGTGCCAAAGGCCGGCGGTGTTGACCTCCTGCTCCTCGGTTGCCTTTTTCAGACCGGTGGTGTAGTCATCACCCTTCCACAGGCGGTAGGCCAGCGCCAGATCAAGATAGTCCTCGTATTTTACGGGGTTTTCGATTTTATGACGCTCGCAGCCTGTCTGCAGTACCTTATAATCCTCGGTTCCCCAGGCTACAAAGTAGGTTTCGCCGCTTTCGTAAAGCGCTGCCAGCTCCTGCACCATAGCAGGGAATTCAATGGCCTGCTGCATATCCTTGGCGGTTATCATGCAAAAATCCATAGAATCCTTGGCCTGCTTGGGATAAAAATGCGGTTTGACAAAGCTCTGGATGCGTCCGCAATCGGTGAGCGGTTCGCCGTCCAGCTTCACTGCGCCGATTTCGATAATCTCGGAAAAGAAGCCGCGCGGACGGCCGACAGGGCGCTCGTAGGTAGTAAATTCAAAATCAACGACTAAAAATTTCTTCATTGCAATTCCTTCTTACACTAAAGCATAGCCTGCTGCTCAGTGCTTTTTACCGCAGCATTTTTTATACTTTTTGCCGCTGCCGCAGGGACAGGGGTCGTTAGGATAAACCTTTTTCGCTTTGGCACCTACACGGGTATTTTGCTGAGCTGCCTGCTGTGCATCGCGCAGCAGCTTGATAGTTTCGTTGGGAGTGTGGCCGCCGAGGCAGAACATACGGGTAGCATTGTTGCGGGCGTTCTGCAGTAGTACGGAAAGTCTGCCGAGATGGCTGTAATTGTTCCAGGCGGGGATGTTAGCCTGCAGCTTCTGAATCAGCTCAGAGGTATTACCGTCGGTGTTGGAGTTTTCGAATTCATAGATGTACTGGCACCAGTAATGTGCATCCAGTGCCGCAACATTCAGCTCCTGAGTAAAGAAGTCATGCAGATCCTGATATGCGGTGGTAGATTGCAGATAGCCGTAGTGGGAAAGCATGGTGATTTCCTTTACGGTAGGCTTATACAGGCCGAAGGGCTTTCTGCCCTGTTCCAGTCTGGTGTAGAAGTCATCGCTGTCATTTTTCTTGAGCAGGATGCGGCCGTCTTTAATTGCGCAGGGGTTAAAGTTGCTCGGAACCTCGGCAAGTAATTGTGGCAGAGTTTCCGGAGTAAGCTCAAAGCCTGCTTTTTGATTGTACATTTCGCAGAAAAATTCTACCGGCAGAATAAGGTGCAGGCTGGACATAGCGGTGATGCAGTCCAGCAGCCATGCCAGCTGTTGGCGGCGAGCCTGGAAGTCTGCGGTGTTGATTTTTTTGTAAACGGTACGTGCTTCCTTTACTGCTTCAAAGCAGTCGTCGGGATAGGAAACAATGTAGCCCATAGAAATAAAGGGCAGCAGCAGTGCATATTCGCTGTAGGTAGGATGGAAGCATTTTTTCTCCAAGGCTGCTTCGAAGGCATGGATATTTTCGTCCGGCATGATAGCAAAACGTTTTGCTGCAATTTCCGGCTTTTGCATTTCTGTGCAGATTTTTTCTGCCAGCTCGTCCTTTTTGAGCTTGCTGTAGGTGATGCAGAGCTGACGCGCTGCAAAAATCAATTTATCCTTAGTGAAGGCTTTTAAGTAATCCAACAATACAGGTTTACGGGATGGTTGATTCTTAGTTTTGGTTGTACTTGCAGACATATTGATAGAAAATCTCCTTCTTTGTAATCTTACGTATCTCTTAATTATAAATAAAAACAGGAAATATAGCAAGTGAGGAAATTTAATATACAGTTTATTATACGCTTTTTGGCGGTTAAATTTATTTTTCAGCCTCTACTTGCTGGTGACGCATAGCAGGAATCAGGAAAAAGGCACAGTAAATAAAGGAAAGCAGCACGATTGCGCCGCCGCCGAGACCGATATAAGCGATGGAAGCATGCGTGCAGATTAGTCCGCCCAGATAGCTGCCGCTGCCGATACCCAGATTATAAATGCCGGAGTAAATCGACATAGCCACAGCGGAGGTGCTCATGGTAGTTGTGCGTAAAAGCTCTGCCTGGCCTACAACGTTGAAGGCGGTAACGAAAATGCCCCAGACTGCGCAGAGCAGTACCAGCAGATAATGATTGATGCTTATGGGGTAGAGCAGCAGCAAAACAACTGCAACACCAAGAACGGTGATGCGGAAGAAGTGATAGCGGCATTTGTCATACCATTTGGAAAAGGCGGCACTGCCCAAAAGTCCGGCTGCACCGAAAATAACCAGGGTGATGGTTATCCAGGCATCATCCATCAGCGCAATCTGCTTCAGGTAAGGCTCGATATAACTGTAGGCGGTGTAATAGCCGGTGGGGAGTAAAAAGGACATCATATAGAGACCGATGAGCACAGGATTTTTCAGCATTATCGGCAACTGCGAAAGCGTAAACGGTTCGCTTTTTTCCAGCTTGGGGAAAACGAAGAACATATAGGCCAGTACGATGAAGGCTAAAACGGCGATGCACATAAAGGCCATACGCCAGCCGACGTAAAGGCCGATGATGCGTCCTAAGGGCAGGCCGACGATGATGGCGATGGCCGTGCCGGTTACAATCATACTCATAGCCAGTGCTTTAAAGGGACCTTTGACCAGACGCACGGCGATAGGTGAGGCGACCGACCAGAAAATGGAGTGGGCGAAGGCTACGCCGATACGTGAAAGCAGCAGCGTCCAAAAGCCGGTGGCGAAGGCGGAGGCTACATGCGATACGGCGAACAGGCTGATGGTGGCCAGCAAAAGCTTGCGCAGCGGATAGCGGGAAGCGGCAATCATCAGCGGCAGACTCATGAGCATTACGACGTAGGCGTAAATGGTAATCAGCATACCGGCCTGCGCTTCCGTCATGCGGAAGTCTGCGGCGATATCGGATAAAAGGCCTATGGGCATAAATTCCGATGTGTTAAAAATAAAGGCGGAAACGGTCATGCCGATTAAGGGCAGCCATTCGCGGGTAGTGATTTTGTTTTCCATAATATATCAAGCACCTGACTTTCATTCAATAAAATTGCGCTGAATATTATAGCACAGCATATTTGTGTGCTACAAGCAAAAAAATTGTAAATTATTTGTTGTGGGATGTTGCGGAGGTTTTCTTTGAAAAGGGCTGTCGTTAAGGGGCAAAAACAGTAAAGGCGTTCTACTTAAGTACGGTAGAACGCCTTTGAATCTTTTTATGCTTTTTTACTTCGCTGTCGCCAGCATCAGCTTAATGCGGTTTTCCTGATTGACGCGGGCAGCGCTGGCATCGTAGTCCAGTGCCAAAATATTAGCCTCTTCGGCAATCTCCTTGATTTTGTTGATCATACCGCGGCCTGCGATGTGGTTAGGCAGGCAGCCGAAGGGCTGAGCGCAGATGATATTGGTGTAGCCGCTGTGTACCAGCTCCAGCATTTCGGCAGTCAGCAGCCAACCTTCGCCCATATTATTGCCGTAGCCGATAACGCCCTTGGCCATAGCCTTAGTTTCCGCATAGGTGGCGGGGGCGCTGAAGGGAGCGATACTGAGAGCCTGATGCAGAATGCCTTCCATATATTTCAAATACCACATAGCGCCTTTGTTGACACTGTATTTAAGCAGGCTGCCGCCGTAGAGCTTATAGTCCGTAAGATAAGTATCAACACAGTACATGATGAAATTCATCAGACCGGGCAGCATATATTCGCAGTTCTGACGCTGCAGGAAGGCTTCCAGATTGTTGTTGCCCAAAGCGGCATATTTGATATAGATTTCACCGACAATACCGACCTTAGTTTTTTCTTTGTTGGTGATAGGCAAATCCGCAAATTCGTGCGCAATAGCCTTAGTAAGCTGCTTGATGGTACCTAAGGCCTGTGCCTTACCGCTTTTGAAGGCTTCGCTCAAGCGTGCCAGCCATTTTTGCGCCAGTCTGTCGGCAGCGCCATGTACAACCTCATAGGGACGTGTTTTATTCGTCAGGTACATCAGTGTATCGCCGTAAACAACGGCAGCCAAAAACTTATGCACCATGGATGCGTCCAGATGGAAGCCTGGCTGCTGCTCCAAGCCGTTGACGTTGAGGCTGATGACAGGGATGTGCGTAAGGCCGGCTTTTTCCAAAGCCTTGCGCAGCAGGTAGATGTAGTTGGAGGCACGGCAGCCGCCACCAGTTTGGGTGATAATCAGCGCAGTGTGCTCCAAATCATATTTGCCGCTTTCCAAAGCGTTTATCAGCTGGCCGATAACCAGCAGTGCCGGATAGCAGATATCATTATTGACGTATTTAAGACCGGTTTCGATTACCTCGCGGCCGGTGTTGTGCAGAACCTCGGCTTTGTAGCCGCAGCTTACGAGTGCTGCCTGCAGCAGTGAAAAATGCATAGGCAGCATGCCGGGTATAAGTATAGTATGCGTTTTTTTCATATCCTCCGTGAAGGGGGTAAACTTAACGTTAGCTGCTGGTAGCATATGCAAATCTCCTTTAATTATTATCTATATCGAAAAGCTGGGCTGCGGAGAACAGACTGCGGATGCGGATTTTGGCAGCACCAAGGTTGTCGATATCGTCTATTTTTATTTGTGTATAGATGCGTCCGCGTTCTTCGAGGAGGCGGCGGCATTCATCGGCCGTAATCGCATCGCAGCCGCAGCCGAAGCTGACGAGCTGAATCAGATGCATATCAGGATTTTGGGCAACATATTCGGCTGCCGCGTACAGGCGGCCGTGATAGGTCCACTGGTTGAGCACCTGCAAATCGCGGTTGAGCTCCTTGGTCTTGATATGACTGCTTACTGCATCCTCACTGACGAGGGCAGCGCCCATGTTAGTAATCAGGCGGTCGATGCTGTGGTTGACCTTGGGGTCGATGTGATAGGGACGGCCTGCCAGTACAACGATAGGCTTATGCTCTTCGCGTGCCTTGCTGATGATTTGCTGTCCTTTAGCCTTTACCTGCGCTTCATAGTCATAAAAGGCAGTGAAGGCAGCATCAACGGCCTTGCGGATTTCCTCCTTGGTGATATCCGGATAAGCCTTGGCAAACATTTCCTGCAGCTTTTTAACCAGCTTCTTTTTGTGGAGCAGGCCAAGATAATCATAGAAAAAATGTATCTCGGGCTTATTCAAATCACGGATGTTGGCGTGCAGCACTTCGGGATAATAGGCTACAACAGGGCAGTTATAGCAATTTTCCGTGCCCTGTTCATCTATATTGTAGGTCATGCAGGGATAGAAGATATTGGTGATTCCCTGCTTCAGCAGCCATTTGATATGACCATGCATCAGCTTGGCCGGATAGCAGACGGTGTCGCTGGGAATGGTTCCCTGACCAAGACGGTAAATTGTTTTGTCTTCAATCGGACTGTGGACAACCTTGAAGCCCAGGCTGGAGAGTAAAGCATTCCAGAAGGGGAGCAGCTCGTACATATTCAGGCCCATAGGTATACCCATAATGCCGCGTTTAGGCGTTTCGTTAACAGGCAATTCCTTGAGCAGCTGCAGCTTCTGACGGTACAGGTTCAGCTCATCCTTGGGTGCCATGTGGGTGATGGGGCGCTCGCAGCGGTTGCCGCTGATAAAGCGTTTGCCGCCGGCAAAGGTGTTGACGGTGAGGTGACAATGGTTATTGCACAGTCCGCAGGTTATGCCCTTGACTGTATGAACGAATTCACCCAGCTGCTGCAGGTTGAGCAGCGTTGTCTGATGCGGTGCGTCCTTGTAGCGGCGCTGTGCGTACAGAGCGGCACCGTAGGCTCCCATAAGGCCTGCAATGTTGGGGCGGATAACGTTCAAATCCATTTCCTGCTCAAAGGCGCGCAGTACGCAGTCGTTGAGGAAGGTGCCTCCCTGAACGACGATGTGCTTGCCGATGGCTTCTTTGCTGGCCGGACGGATAACCTTATATAAAGCGTTTTTGACAATACTGATGGACAGGCCGGCGCTGATGTTGGCAACGGAGGCACCGTCCTTTTGTGCCTGCTTAACGCTGCTGTTCATAAACACGGTGCAACGGCTGCCCAGGTCTACCGGCATATCTGCTTTAAGGCCAATTTGCGCGAACTGCTCGGCTGTATAGCCCAAAATTTCGGCAAAGGTCTGCAAAAAGCTGCCGCAGCCGCTGGAGCAGGCTTCGTTCAGAAAGATGTTGTCGATGGCACCGTTATGGATTTTCAGGCACTTCATATCTTGTCCACCGATATCAAGAATGAAATCTACCTCCGGCTCCAGATATTGGGCAGCATAAAAGTGCGCCATTGTTTCTACGATACCATAGTCAACACCGAAGCCGTGGCGAATCAGCTCCTCGCCGTAGCCGGTGACTGCACCTGCCAACAGGCGGCAGGTGGGATATTTTGTATAGAAATTGGTAAGATAATTGCGGACGGCAACAACAGGATTACCCTTATTGCTTTGATAGAAGGAATCAAGCAATTTGCCGTCAGGACTCATAACAGCGATTTTAATAGTCGTGCTGCCGGAATCGATACCGATAAAGGCTTCACTTGCCTCCGCAGGGGTACCGATAGCGACACTTTCTTTAGAGTGACGCTTCTTGAAAACGGTATATTCACCTTCGTTTTTAAACAGCGGCGGCAGATGTTCAAAGCTGTGCTGCGCTGCTGCTGCCTGCAGCTTTTCCGGCAGCGTGGTAAGGTCCACCTCGTGCTCGGCACAGAAGGCTGCACCCATTGCTACATAAAGCAGGCTGTTTTCCGGGCAGACACCTTTGATATTCAGAACACTGTCAAAGGCATCACGCAGACAGCTCATAAAGGTGAGCGGTCCGCCAAGATACAGCACATTGCCGCAGATGGGACGGCCTTTGGCAAGACCGGTGATGGCCTGGCTTGCTACAGCGTGAAAGATGCTGGCTGCCAGATCGCTTTTTTCCGCACCCTGGTTGAGCAGCGGCTGGATATCGCTCTTGGCGAAAACGCCGCAGCGGCTGGCGATGGTGTAGGTGTTATGTGCCTGCTGTGCCAGCTCGTTCATCTGGGGTGTTTCTACATTCAGCAGAGAAGCCATCTGGTCGATGAAAGCACCGGTACCTCCGGCGCAGCTGTCGTTCATACGTGCGTCAAAATGGCGGCCTAAGAAGAGGATTTTGGCATCCTCGCCACCTAATTCGATAACGGCATCGGTCCCGGGATTGAGCTTTTCGGCGCAGATTTTTTCTGCAAAAACCTCCTGCACGAATTGCAGTCCGCAACTGTCCGCTACACCGATACCGCCGCTGCCGCTGATGGCCAGACGTGCGCTATGCAGTGTAGGGAATTTCGTCATCAATTCTTTATGTAGGGCCAGAATTTTCTCTGCAATCTGGCTGTAATGTCTTTCGTATTTATGGAATAGCAGATTGCCTGCATCGTCCAGTACGGCGATTTTAATTGTAGTACTGCCAATATCCAATCCTATCTGCATAGTAACCTCCTGCGAATATGACGTTCAGAGCCATGTCTGAAGCATGTTCACATTCTTTTTTTATAATCTGAATCTAAGCTGATAAATACTCATCTTATATTGTAATACTTTACCTGTAATTAGTAAAAGGTGTCATCAATAATTAAAGTAAAAAAAGTGTGAAACGCTGCAGCGTTCCGTAGTTTTACAGCGGAGAAATGTTGTGCTCAATATATATAATATATTTTATAAGCTTATATATTATAAAAATCTCTGCCGCAATAGGTATAATAAAAAACCGTAAAGCCGTTTGAGACTCTACGCGTAACCAAAAAGGACTGCGCTAAGACTGTAACAGTCGGAAACGCAGTCCTTGCTTACTTAAATTATAGCAAAGAATTTGTGAAAAAGCTGTGATTTTATAAGTACAGCAAAATAGGTTTGTAAGGATAAGACTATTATTAGCTGATGCTTTTACGCAAAAGAAAAGCATACAGACTATGTTGAGCAGTAGTCTGTATGCTTGCTGTTGCTTTATAAGCGTTAGAATGTTCCTTGCACCAGCTGGGCAATGTTTTTGGAATGATCGGATACACGCTTCATGTTAATCAGCAGCTCCATCATAACAAAGCCTGCAGTAGGATTGCAGATATGTTCGTTAAGGCGCGTGATATGATTTTTGCGGATTTTCTTCTGGTATTGCTTAACCTCACGGCACAGACGCACAGCGTCCTCCGCAATAACCTTATCATTTTTCTCCAGTGCTTCCAATGAACGTCCGGAGGCACGCAGTACCATTTCGCTGAGCTGCAGCAGCTCGGCCTTAGCCTCATCAGAGAAAACCACGTCCTCCTCAACAAGCTTGCGTGCGCGTTTAGCCAATGTTTCACCATGGTCACCGATACGTTCGATATCCGTGCAGGCGTGCAAAAGACCGGTGTGACGTGTCGTCAGGCTTTCGCTCATTTCTGCGGAGCTCATCTGTGTCAGATAGTCGGTAATATCTCGCTCTAGCGCATCGACAACAGGCTCGTGCTCCAGAACATATTTTACCTTGTCGGCATCAAAGCTTTGAATAGCCTCCATGCCCAGACGCACGTCCTTGCGTGCCAGCTCGCCCATACGCACAACCTCTTTGACAGCAAGGCTGATAGCGATGGAGGGAGTGTTCAGCATGTTTTTGTCAAGATAAACAGGGCGCATGGAGATGATTTCTGCCTTGCCCGGCACAATCTTTTCTACCAGCTTGATGAAAGGGTTGACAAAGGGCATAAATAGCAGTGTGTTGAGAATGTTGAACGCCGAGTGCGCATTCGCAATCTGACGCGCAATATCGCCGTCAGGTGATACGAGCAGCACGAATTTAATGAAGAACGGCATCAAGATTACGAAAATTATACTGCCGATGACGTTGAACATTACGTGAGCTGCAGCTACACGCTTAGCCGTAAGGTTAGCACGCAGCGAAGCGAGTACGGCAGTAATACAGGTACCGATATTGTCGCCGAGCAGTACAGGAATCGCGCCTTCCAGCGGAATAAGGCCCTGACCGGCCATGGCGATAAGAATACCGATGGTAGCACTGCTGGACTGAATCAGTACAGTCATAATCATACCTATACCGATGCCAAGCAGCGGATTGCTGGAGAAAACCTCGATGAAATGTACAAAGCCGGGATAGTTACGCAGAGGCATAACAGCCTTGCCCATCATATCCATGCCCAGCATCAGAATACCGAAGCCCAGCATAACCTGGCCAAGATATTTTGTGCGGCTTTTTCTCGCCAGCAGCTGCATCAAAAAGCCGATGAAGATTAAAATTGTGATATAGTCGGAAAGCTTGAAGGCGATGAGCTGTGCCGTCATAGTGGTACCGATGTTGGCGCCCATGATAATGCCGAAGCCCTGCTTCAGCGTGAGCAGGCCCGCATTTACCAGGCCTACGGTCATAACGGTGGTAGCACCGCTGGCCTGCAGCACAGCAGTAACAACTGCGCCTAACAGAATGCCCATGGCGAGCACGCCTGTCATGGCTTCAAGAATCTTTTGCAGCTTGGCGCCGGCAGCCTTTTGCAGACCGTCACCCATCAGCTGCATACCATACATAAATAAGGCGATACCGCCTAAAAATGCCAAGAAATAAGCAAGCATAAAAAATAAGTCCCCTTTTTTAGTTTGTATGCATCCATAATTGCTGTAAAAACAGCATATACCTATACCTATTATACTCGAAATTTTATGATGTTAAAAGTGCGTAAGGAACTTTACATAAATTTAACATTAGTCAAAATCCTTTCAAAGCAAAAAAATACACCGCACATTTCGCACGGTGCGGTGTATTTTAAGGAGAGGTGTATGATGAAAAGATATGTTTAGGAGAGTTGCTTTATAAGAGTCATGGCTTCATCTACCGAAAGCGTGCTGCCGACAGCAACTAACTTTTCGTCGATGACTAAAGCGGGGAAGGCCATCACTCCATAGGCCACTACCTTTTGGAATTCGGAAACTTTTTCAAACTCAGCCTTAACCTTGAGCTTCTTTAAAGCAATAGCAGTATTCTGCAGCAGCAGCTCTGCCTGCTTAGTCATGGGGCCAAGAATTTTAACGTGCATTGAAATCACCTTTCTTTGCTTGCCTTGTTCGATAGGTTCCTTTCATCCTCGAGTATTATTGTAACAAACATATATGACAAAGGTAGGTGTAATCTGTGAATTAATTTAGAAACCTTTATCTGATTACTTTAAAATTACTTTTAAGAAGGATTTCAGACGTTCGTTTTTAGGGTTAACAAAAATTTCTTCCGGACTGCCCTGCTCCTGCACATGACCGTCAGCCATGAAAACAACCTTGGTGGCAACCTCACGGGCAAAGCCCATTTCGTGCGTTACGACTACCATGGTCATTTTTTCGTCTGCCAGCTCGCGCATAGTACGCAAAACCTCACCGGTCAGCTCCGGATCCAGAGAAGATGTAGGCTCGTCAAAAAGCATAATAGCAGGCTTCATGGCTAAAGCACGGGCGATAGCTACACGCTGCTGCTGACCGCCGCTGAGCTTGCGCGGATAAACATCGCGCTTTTCGGAAAGACCGACCTTTGCCAGCAGAACCTCTGCTTCCTTGATAACTTCTGCTTTATCACGCTTTTGTACGTTGACAGGTGCTTCAATCAGGTTTTCCAGAACAGTCATATGCGGAAAAAGGTTGAACTGCTGGAATACCATGCCCATTTTGCAGGCGATACGACGGACATCATTGTTCTTGACATATTCCGTACCGCCGGATGTTTCGCGGCACAGCTCTTCGCCGTCGATGGTGATGCTGCCCTTATCAACTGTTTCCAGCTTGTTGAGGCAGCGCAGCAGGGTGCTCTTGCCGCCGCCGGAAGGGCCGATTACGGCAACAACTTCGCCTTCGTTTACTTCCAGGTCGATACCCTTGAGTACTTCCAGGTTATTGAATTTTTTCCAGATATTGGTTGCTTTGATTTTGGTTGTCATTGCTGTTACTCCTCCTATTGGTCATATCTGGAGAAGCGTTTTTCCAGACGTTCAAAAACAATGGTTAAAATCAGAGTTGCCAGCAGATAGAAGACTGCAGCAACGATGAAGGGGGTAATAGAAAAGTCACGCTGTACCAGGTTGCGTGCGGTACGCATCAGATCGTTCATCGCCAGAACGTATACCAGGGAGGTATCCTTTACCAGAGTAATGGTTTCGTTGCTGATAGGCGGCAGAATGATGCGGATAACCTGCGGCAGGATAATGCGGCGCATGGTCTGCACATAGTTCATGCCCAGAGTGTGCGCTGCTTCGTATTGGCCTGCAGGAATTGCCTGGATGCCGGCGCGGAAGATTTCGCAGAAGTAGGCAGCGTAGTTTAATACAAAGGCTACGATGGCCGATTCAAAGTCCGGCAGGCGGATGCCGACGGACGGCAGTACGAAGTAAACAAAGAAAATCTGCAGCATCAGCGGGGAGCCGCGCAAAATCCAAACGTAGCCGCCGATGAGGGCCTGCAGGGGTTTAATGCCGGAAACACGGCCGAGGCTGAGCAGAATGCCCAACGGAATGCTCAGGACGATGGTGATAATAAAAACTTGAAATGATACCAGGCAGCCATCCATCATCTGAGGGATGATATTTAAAACGTAATCCATAAATTATTTCTCTCCATATAATTATAATATGGGCTGCCGCTAAATGCGACAGCCCTCAAGTGATAACAAATTAATATTTTGTGATATCTGCGCCCATCCATTTTTCGGAAATCTTTTTGCAGGTACCGTCTTTTTTCATTTCATCCATAGCTTTGTCGATGCGGTCTTTAAAGTCTTTGTCATCCTTACGGAAGGCAATTGCTACAACCTCATCACCCATGTTCTGTTCAAGAATTCTGTAGGCACCGGGTTTCTTTTTGTCATAATAGCCGCGAGCAAGAACTGCGTCTACGATAGCAGCATCAACACGTTTGTTGTCTATTTCCATGTAAATAGCTGCGAAGTCGGGATATTTGCGAACTTCCTTCATGGAAGCTGCCAGCTCTTTGTGTGCAGGCTGTTCGAGCAGGTAGGAGCCTGTGCTGTCATCCTGTACCGCTACGATTTTACCCTTTAAATCTTCGAGGGTTTTAATCGGAGAATCTTTAGGAACAACAACCAGCTGGGAGTTGTTGATGTAAGGCTTGGACATGCCATATACCTTTTCACGCTCCGGGTTAACGGTGAAGCAGTTCCAGATAGCGTCAATGCGTTTGGATTTGAGCTCTGCTTCCTTTGCACCCCAGTCGATTGGTTTAAATTCTACTTCCATGCCGGCACGCTTGCAGGCTTCGCGTGCAAGGTCGATATCCATGCCGACGATTTCATTCTTTTCATTGCGGTAACCCATAGGAGCGAAGTTATCGTCCAGGCCGATTACCATTTTTTTCGGGCCGTCGCTGCCGCAGCCGGCAACCATCATGAGCATCATCATCAGGCCCATTACTAAAGCAACTAATTTTTTCATTTTCCACACCTCATTTGTTAATTAGCATTTAACTATGTACCCATTATACTTTAGTATGCTAAATTTGTAAAGTGCTAAATGCAAAAATTTTTTAGAAATTGCGGTAAGGCAAGAAATAAGCTCCCGCAGAAGTCTGCGGGAGCTTTTGGACTATACTTCGGTAAATCAGAATGCCGGAGTAATGGAGCCTTTGAAGTGATCTTCGATGAATTTTTTGTTTTCAGCGGAGGTGTAAATCTTCTTCAGCTGTTCAATGCGCGGATCCTTTTCGTTAGCCTTGGTGGTTACGAAGATGTTGACAAACGGGTTATCAGCGCGTTCAACCAGCAGGCTGTCCTTAGACGGGTTCAGTTTGGCAATCAGTGCATAGTTGGCATTGATTACGGCAATATCAAGGTCGCCCATTGCTTTAGGAATGGAAGCAGCGTCCAACTCCTGAATTTTGTAGTTTTTCGGATTTTTGGTGATGCTTGCTACAGAGGTGGAAACATCATTTTTATCCTTAACTTCGATGAAGCCTTTGTCAGCCAGAACAAGAAGTGCGCGAGCACCGTTGGACGGATCGTTAGGAATGCCGATGGTTGCGCCTGCCGGGATATCCTCAACCTTTTTATATTTGGTGGAATAGATAGCCATCGGGAAGTTTACGGTTTTGAAAGCTTCAACCAGTTCGAATTTAGGCTCTTTTTTCAGAGTTGCTGCCAGATACGGAGCATGTTGCATGGAGTTGGCAAACAGCTCGCCCTGTGCCAGGGATACGTTCGGGGTTACATAGTCTGAGAATTCGACAACCTCAATTTTCAGGCCTTGCTTTTCAGCCAGCTTTTTAACGTTGTCCATGATTTCAGCGTGCGGACCTGCGGTTACGCCGATTTTAACGGGTGCGTTCGGGTCAGCCTTTTTATCGGCTGCCTTGTTGTCGCCACCGCAACCTGCGGCGATGATGGTCAGTGCGCAGAGCGCAACGGTGAGTAAAAGTTTGGTAATCTTCTTCATAAGTTGTTCCTCCCTAAAATAATGGTGGTCTGCTGTCAAACAGCAGCGGCTTTTTTCTTTATTACGTCGATGAAACTCGCTTCATCGTTGTAAACCCTCATTTGGCCTGTAGATTACAGTTTGTTTTTGTTAAGCTTTTTGGATGCGTAGTCGCCTAAGGACTGCATTGCCTGTACCATGACGATGAGCACGACAACGGTGGCAATCATAACGTCCATCTGGAAGCGCTGGTAGCCGTAGCGAATTGCCAAGTCACCAAGACCGCCGCCGCCCAAGGTGCCGGCCATTGCGGAATAGCCGATTAAGCTGATGATGGCAAGCGTTACGCCCAGTACGATGGAATGCATTGCTTCGGGAAGCAGTACCTTAGTGATAATCTGCATCGGGCTTGCACCCATAGCCTGTGCTGCTTCGATAATGCCGGGGTTGATTTCCAGCAAAGAAGATTCAATGATACGTGCAATGAACGGTGCTGCGGAAATAGTCAGCGGCACAATTGCTGCGGTAGTACCGATGGAAGAGCCGACAATCATACGTGTCAGCGGAATAATTGCTACCATTAATATAATGAAAGGAGTGGAACGCGTTGCGTTGACAATCGCGCCCAGAATAGTGTTAAGCGGTTGGTTCGGCAGAATGTGGTCCTTGCGGGTTACGGTAAGAATTACGCCCAGCGGAATGCCGATTAAAGTGGAAAGTGCGGTAGAAGCGAAAACCATGTAGCAGGTTTCCCAAAAGGATTTTATTAAAAGGTCAATCATATCAGGACTCATAGCCAATTACCTCCGTTTTCAGATGCTGCTGATGCAGATATTCCAATGCATTTTTAATGCGCTCGCGGTTACCGGAAATCTCAATCAGCAGAGTGCCGAAGAGGACATCCTTCAGCTGGTCGGTATTACCGGAAATAATGCTTACGTCAACATCAAAATGTTTTACCATGCCGGAAATAATAGGCTCGCTGGCACTGTCACCGATGAAGGAGATACGTACCAGCAGCTTGCTGCCTTCGGTATAGGTATCGCTTAATTTCATCTGTTTAACGATATCAGGCAGCTCGGCGTTGATAACGCTCTTGGTAAATTCTTTGGTAGTGGGGTGCTGCGGATTGGTGAAAACGTCAATCATCGGGCCTTCCTCAATGATGTCGCCGCTTTCGATAACAGCAACGCGGTCACAGATGGTTTTTACAACCTCCATCTGGTGTGTAATCAGCACGATGGTCAGATTCATCTTTTTGTTGATGTCCTGCAGCAGATGCAGAATAGATTTGGTGGTCTGCGGGTCGAGAGCACTGGTTGCTTCGTCGCACAGCAGTACCTTAGGATTGCTTGCCAGGGCGCGGGCAATGCCTACACGCTGTTTCTGACCGCCGGATAACTGGCTGGGATAGTAGTTGGCACGGCTTTCCAGCTGTACCAGCTCCAGCAGAGGACGTACGCGCTTGTCGATTTCGCTCTTGCTCAGACCTTGGATTTCCAGCGGAAAAGCGATGTTATCATAAACAGTACGGCTTGCCAGCAGGTTGAAGTGCTGGAAGATCATGCCGATGCTCTGACGTGCTTTACGCAGCTGTGCTTCGCTCATGGCGGTCAGCTCCTGGCCGTCAACGAATACCTGGCCTGCGGTCGGTTTTTCCAACATATTGATGCAGCGCACCAATGTGGATTTGCCGGCACCGGAAAGACCGATGATACCGAAAATTTCGCCGGCCTTGATGCTCAGGCTTGTTTTGTACAGAGCATGGATGTCGCCGGCCTTGCTGTAGTAGGTTTTTTCTACATTAACTAGTTCTATCATTCTTGTGTTCCTTTCTAATGTGACTGCAAGTTTCAGCAGTCCTTATTTGAGTGTGAGAGATTATTTTCCAATAGAAGTCAGCGGATGTTGCTTGAGAGTCGCATTCTCCGGTGTACGTCTGCTGTCGGAATCGACGGCCGGCGTAAAAAAAATCCTTCACCGGCACGGCGAAGGATACGTTGCATCTGTAATCTTCATCTGCCGGAATTATCCGTTGGAATTGGCACCGTTCACTGATGTGTGGTTGCCGTAGCTTCATCGGGCCAGTCCCTCAGCTACTCTTGATGAAATCTCTGTTAAGTTTGAATGAAATAATCATACATCTATTTTAGGATATTGTCAACAGTTTTGCGTAAAATTTACTGAAAAACTGTAAAGCTGTAAAGCTGCGTCCAATGGATTTCAGGAATTGCTCAAATTATATCAAAATGCTAGGTAATTGTAAAGCGAAATGCGAAATTTTTTACAAAACCTGCGGAAAAAAGATTTTTTGTAAATTTTTCCTTGACTTTCGCAAGATAAAGTATTAAAGTATTTTTACGAGTTAGTGAGTTAAAGTACTATCGTTATATGCACGTAACGCACAGGAGGAAACTAAAAATGGCAGCAAATATTCATGATCATTTAACAGACCAATTATTCAAAGCGATTCTCAGCTTAAAGGATGAGGAGCAATGCTATAAATTTTTTGAGGATATCTGTACTATCAGCGAGCTGAAGGCCATGGCACAGCGCCTGGAGGTGGCGCGCATGCTGGATGAGGGCTGTATTTACGAAACTATCGTAGAGAAAACCGGTGCCAGCACCGCAACCATTTCACGTGTTAAGCGTTGTCTTGTTTACGGCGCGGATGGTTATAATTCTGTTATGCAAGTTATAAAAGAGGGGAAGAAAGAAGATGACTAATAAGGTATATCAGGTTCCCTACGGAACCAAGGATATTCTGCCGGGAGAGATGAAGACACGCCGTGGAATCGAAAATGCGATTATCAATGTTTTTGACAAATGGGGCTATGATGAGGTAAAAACACCCGATTTTGAATATGTTGATACCTTCGGCGCTGCCGGTACCAAAGGGGATTTCCGGTTTTTTGACCGCAGCAATAATCTGCTGGCACTGCGCAATGATATGACGGCGCCGATTGCCCGCCTGACAGCGACGCGCCTGCAGGGCGGCGAAAAGATTAAACGTCTTTGCTATCTGGCAAACCTTTACCGCTATGAAGAAATTCAGGCAGGACGCCAATGCGAATTTGAGCAGGCCGGTGTAGAAATGCTGGGTGCCAGCGGCGCTGCTGCCGATGCCGAGGTTATCGTGCTGGCAGCCGAAGCATTGCAGGCTGCAGGCTTGCAGAAGTTCGCTATCAGCCTGGGCCACGTTGATTTTATCAACGGCCTGGCGGAGGAAGCAGGCTTTGATGCTGCTCAGCTGCAGCAGCTGAAGGATTGCCTGCGCCGTCATGATGCTGTGGGTATGCAGCAGATGGCAGATGCGATGGAAAATATCCGTCCGGAAATCAAGCAGCTTTTTGCCGATTTCCTCTTCCTGCAGGGTGGCATAGAGCTTTTAGACAAAGTTGCTGCAATAGTAACTAACGCTAAGTGCCAAGGCGCTCTGAATGATTTGCGCAAAATCTATAAGCTGGTGGAAGCATATGGCGCTGCAGACTATTTGAGCTTTGATCTTGGCTTGTACCGTTCACTTGATTATTACACCGGTATGCTTTTTGAAGTGTATCTGCCGGAAATGGGTTATCCGGTGGCAGGCGGTGGCCGCTACGACAAGATGATGCAGCGCTTCGGCCTGGAGTGCCCGGCAACAGGTTTTGCTGTTGGCGTAGACCGCGTGCTGCTGGCTTTGGAGCGCAACGGCGTTGTTACCAACAACCGCACCTGGGACGTGCTGGTAGCCTGGAGCGAAGGCAAGCTGCCGGAGGCGATTGCCAAAGCGACAGCATTGCGCCGCGAAGGCCGCAGCGTTAAGCTACTGACCGAGGCTGCGGACCTGCAGGGAGCAGCGCTCGCCGTAAAGGAATATGGCTGTAAATCGTTAGTATATGTAGAATAAGCTTAAAGGAAAAAATTAGACGCATTAAGCTTATGGCTGGAAAATATAGAGGGGTATTTTTATGGACGAATACATTACTATAGCATTGCCGAAGGGCAAGCTGTTCGATAAGTCTGTACGCCTGCTGGCGAAGGTAGGCTACAGCGCCGAAAACGTTACCGAGGATTCGCGCAAGCTGGTTATCAGCAACGAGGAAACCAAGGTGCGATTCATTATTGCCAAAACCGTTGATGTGCCGACGTATGTTGAATACGGTGCGGCAGATATCGGTATCATCGGCAAGGATGTGCTGCTGGAGCAGGATAAGGACGTAGTGGAGCTTTTGGATTTGGGCTTTGGCCGTTGCCGCCTGATGATGGCAGTGCCGGAGGCTAAGCGACGCGCCAAGCTGACGGATTACGCTCACCTGAGGGTAGCAACGAAGTATCCTAACTGCGCCAAGGCTTATTTCAATAAGCTGGGCATTCAGACGGAAATTGTGAAGCTCAACGGCTCAATTGAGCTGGGACCTATCGTAGGCCTGAGCGAAATGATTGTAGATATAGTAGAAACAGGGCGCACCCTGAAAGAAAATAAACTGGCGGAGGTTGATTCTATTTTTACCGCTACTGCCAGACTGATTGCCAACCGCGCCAGCTTCAAGCTGAAATTTGCCCGCTTACATAAGCTGGTTGAGGATTTACGTATTGTTTTAAATGAGGAGGATAAATAAAATGCAGGTTACAGACGCAAGAAAGATGAGCGCAGCAGAGATTGCTGCTTTAATGAAGAAGAAGGCTTTTGACGAGGTGGAATTATCTCCGCGCATTCAGGCAGGCACGGATGCTATGTTCGGCAGACACATGACGGCAGCACAGGTTGTTGACCAGATTGTCGCTGATGTGCGTAAAAACGGTGACGAAAGCCTTTTTTACTATACTAAGCTGATTGACCGCGTAGAGCTGACACCGGAAAATATCCGCGTAACCGAGGAAGAATTTGCGGAAGCGGAAGCTATTGTCAAACCGGAAGTAAAGGCTGCTTTGGAGCGTGCTATTGCTAACGTAATGAAGTTCCATGAGGAGCAGATGCCGAAAACCTGGCTTACGAACCGCCCTTACGGTTCACTGCTGGGACAAAAGGTTACCCCGGTTGATTCCGTCGGTATTTATGTTCCCGGCGGCACTGCTGCTTATCCTTCGTCTGTAATGATGAATGCCTGCCCGGCAAAGGTAGCAGGCGTTCCCCGCATTGTGATGGCCGTACCGCCCGGAAAGGACGGCAAGGTTAATCCGAACGTGCTGGTAACGGCAAAATTAATCGGCGTTACCGAAATTTATAAAATGGGCGGCGCTCAGGCGATTGCTGCGCTGGCCTTTGGCACTGCAACCGTACCGAAGGTAGAAAAAATTACCGGCCCCGGCAACATCTTCGTAACTTTGGCTAAAAAAGCCGTTATCGGCCACGTAGATATTGATATGCTGGCCGGCCCGAGCGAAATTTTAATTGTAGCAGATGACAGCGCTAATCCGACTTATTTGGCAGCAGACCTGCTGAGCCAGGCAGAGCATGACCCGCTGGCTTGCGCTATTCTGATTACCGACAGCGAGCGTGTAGCTAATGCTGTGGGCGAAGAAATAGAAGTACAGCTGGCACAGCTGCCGCGTAAGGAAATTGCCGGCACCTCGCTGCAGCAGGCAGGCAAGATTATCCTTGCCAAGGATATGCCTACCGTTATCGAAATGGCTAACCTTTCCGCACCGGAGCATTTGGAAATCATGACCAAGGCACCGTTTGAAATTATGCCGTATATCCGTAATGCCGGCGCTATGTTCCTCGGTGCTTATTCACCGGAACCGCTGGGCGATTACTATGCAGGACCGAACCACGTTCTGCCGACAGGCGGTACGGCGAAGTTCTATTCCGTACTGAACGTAGAAACCTTTATGAAGAAAACAAGCATTATTGTCTACACTGCTCCGGCATTGATGGCTGCTGCTGACGATATTATTACCTTGGCTGAAGCAGAGGGATTGCAGGCTCATGCCAACGCTATCCGTAAACGTGTGGGTAAATAAGGAGGCAGAAAATGAGTAGCTTTACTGTTCGCCAGAGTATTGAGGCGATGGAGGAATATGCCGTAGAAAGCGTGGCGGCGGATATTATTGTTAACGCCAACGAAAGCAATTACCCGCTGCCGCAGGAGATTGCGGAAAAAATTAACCAGCGCACCGCACGATTTCCGTTTAACCGTTATCCGCCGATTAAATCGGAAAACCTGTGCGAGGTTATTGCCAAAGAGCTGGATGTAGATATTGACTGTGTAAAAATCGGCAACGGCTCCAGCGAGCTGTTGGAAAAGGCCTGCTATGTTTTTGGCGGACCGGGCAAAAAGATTGCCGTACCATGGCCTTCTTTTTCTATGTACGGCGAATACGCTGCCCTTTCCGACAGCGAGGAGGTACGCTATCCGCTGACAGCCGAAGGCTTTGTTGATGCGGATAGTGTTATCAGCTTTTGCAAGGAGCAGCAGCCGTCGCTTTTAATCGTCTGCAATCCGAATAACCCGACAGGCAACTATAACAGCCTGGCGGCTATGGAAAAAATTCTTGCTAATGTAGACTGCCCTGTTATTATGGATGAGGCTTATATGGAATTTGTCGATGGCAAGGAGCTGGCACCGAATGACCTGCGTCCGATGCATAAACTGTGGCTGGTAGCAGGCTCTACACTTAGCTTAGTTGGACGCTACAGCAATCTGATGGTTTTCCGCACCTTTTCCAAGGCCTATGGGCTGGCTGGCTTGCGCTGCGGTTACGCAGTGGGTGCGCTGGGGCTGGTGCGTCAGCTGGGCAAGGCGCTGCTGCCGTATCATGTAAATGCTTTTACGCTGATGGCAGCTAAAACAGTTTACGAAAACAAGGAATTGTATAAAGAACGCATCAAAACCATCCGTGAGGAACGCGAAAAATTTGCGGACTGTCTGAAAGCCTTAGGCTTTAAGGTATGGCCTACAGCAACTAATTTTGTCACCTTCCGTGCGGAGGGTGAGCTGATGCAGCAGCTTGCCAAGGCTTATGCGGCGAAATATAGCGAAAGATTGCCGGAGCAGGCTGCAGGAGGCAAGCTGATATTTAAATATCTTTTGGCCAACAGTATTCTGGTGCGTGATTTCAGCACGCATCCGGTGCTGCAG
Organism: Phascolarctobacterium sp. Marseille-Q4147; assembly: GCF_017968825.1. NCBI lineage: Bacteria > Bacillati > Bacillota > Negativicutes > Acidaminococcales > Acidaminococcaceae > Phascolarctobacterium > Phascolarctobacterium sp. Marseille-Q4147. Next base: position 1,112,348 of record NZ_CP072874.1, read on the forward strand.
GGCTGCTTGCGTATCACCATCGGCTTACCTGAAGAAAACAAGCAGATTATTGCTAAAATCACCGAACTGTGTGCGGAGGTAAAAGCATGAGAAGCGGTAATGTAGAAAGAAAAACACTGGAAACAGGCATCAGCGCCGAATGGTGTCTTGATGGCAGCGGCAGCTGCGAAATAAATACAGGCATCGGCTTTTTTGACCATATGCTGACGCTTTTGGCGAAGCACAGCTTCAGTGATCTGGTGGTGCATGCTGTGGGTGACCTGGATGTTGACAGCCATCATACGGTGGAGGACTGCGGTATTGTCCTCGGCCAGGCGCTGAAGGAGGCTGTGGGCGATAAGGCAGGTATTCACCGTTACGGCAACTGCTTTTTGCCGATGGATGAAGCGTTGGTGCAGGTGTGCCTGGATTTCAGCGGCCGTCCGTATCTTGTTTTTGATGCGGATATTCCAAAGGTACAGCTTGGCATTTACGATGCCGAAATGACGGAGGAATTCTTCCGTGCGTTGGCAATGCAGGCAGGCCTTACGCTGCACATCCGCGTGCTTTACGGCAAGAATACGCATCACATCATCGAAGCAATTTTCAAGGGCTTTGCCAGAGCTTTGGCCGAGGCTGTAGCCTTTGACAGCCGTGTACATGGTGTTATGAGCAGCAAGGGTACACTTTAAGACACACTATAAAGCACCGTTGCTTCACATATGTTGTAAGTTAGCATGAGGGAAAATATATGAGTAAAAAAATAACGATTATAGATTATGGCATGGGCAATCTTTACAGCGTACAGAATGCACTGCGCTCTATCGGCGCAGAACCTGTGGTGACAAGCGATGCAGAGGTTATCGCGAATGCTGAAAAGATTCTGCTTCCTGGCGTGGGTGCCTTTGGCGATTGCATGGCTAACCTGGAAAAATCGGGCCTGATTTCCGTGATTATGGACAGTCTGCACAGCGGCAAGCCTTTTCTCGGCATCTGCCTGGGCATGCAGCTTTTGTTTGAGGGCAGCGACGAAGCACCGGGAGTTAAGGGCCTGGGCTTCTTCAAAGGTCAGGTGCGCCTGCTGCATACCGAGCTGAAAATTCCGCATATGGGCTGGAATAAGCTGGAGCTGTGCAGTCCTTCGCCGCTTTTAGAGGGTGCGGATGGTGAATATGTTTACTTTGTGCACAGCTTTCATGCGGAGCCGGAGGACAGAAGCATTATTACCTCGGTCTGTGACTATGGCATGGAGGTTACTGCTTCCGTAGGACGCGGCAATGTACAGGCCTTCCAGTTCCATCCGGAAAAGTCGAGCAGAGTCGGCATGCGCCTGCTGAAAAATTTTGTTGAATTATGAGGGGAAAATTATGATTATATATCCTGCAATAGATATCCGTGGCGGACGCTGCGTGCGTCTGACGGAGGGACGCTTTGATGCGGAAACTGTTTTTGCCGATGATCCGGCGGAGATGGCAGCCAAATGGGCTGCTTGTGGCGCCGAATGGCTGCATCTTGTTGATCTTGACGGTGCGCTGGCGGGCGAGGGCAAAAACCTGCCTGTGATTGAGCGTATCCTCAAAACTGTAAAAATTCCGGTGGAGCTTGGCGGTGGTATCCGCAATCTGCAAGCGATAGAAAAGCTTTTGGAGCTGGGTGTGGAGCGCCTGATTCTGGGCAGCGCTGCCGTAAAGAATCCTGAGCTTGTCAAGGAGGCCTGCGCCAAATATCCCGGACATATCGCTGTCGGCATTGATGCGAAGAACGGCGATGTAGCTATCGAAGGCTGGGGCGAGGGCAGCGGCGTTGCCGCAACCGAGCTGGCAAAGCGCATGGCGGACTACGGCGTGGCAACGATTATCTTTACCGATATCAGCCGTGACGGTATGCTCAGCGGCGTAAATGCCGAAGCGACAGCGGCGCTGGCGCGGGCCTGCGGCGTACCGATTATTGCCAGCGGCGGCGTAGCTTCGCTGGACGATATCCGCAATGTGAAAAAATACGAAAAGGACGGCGTAGCAGGCTGTATTATCGGTAAGGCAATTTATACCGGTGCCGTTAATCTGCCGGATGCTTTAAAAATTGCTGCGGCAAAGGAGGAATAAGATGCTTACGAAGAGAATTATTCCTTGTCTTGATGTTAAGGAAGGACGTGTTGTCAAGGGCACGAACTTTGTCGGCCTGCGTGATGCCGGTGACCCGGTGGAGCGTGCGGCGGCTTATGATGCCGAGGGTGCCGATGAGCTTGTTTTCCTTGATATTACTGCGACCTTTGAGGAGCGCAAGGCGATGCTGGATGTTATCAGCAGAACTGCGGCCAAGGTTTTTATGCCGCTGACAGTCGGCGGCGGCATCAGCAGCGTGGAGGATATCAAAAACGCTCTGCGTGCCGGTGCCGATAAAACCTCGCTCAATTCCGCTGCGGTAAAAAATCCGCAGCTGATTGCCGACGGTGCCAAACTGTTTGGTAACCAGTGCATTGTTCTCGCAATTGATGCACGTAAATGCGGTGAGAACAAGTGGGAGGTTTATGTGCAGGGCGGGCGTAAGCCGACGGGCCTTGATGCCGTAGAATGGGCAAAAAAAGGCGTAGCGCTCGGTGCCGGAGAAATCCTGCTGACAAGCATGGATGCCGACGGCACGAAAAACGGCTATGACATTGCTCTGACGAAGGCCGTGAGCAGTGCCGTAAATGTGCCTGTTATCGCTAGCGGCGGTGCAGGTAAGCTGGAGGATTTCTATGATGTGCTGACAGAAGGTGGCGCTGACGCTGTGTTGGCGGCCTCTGTTTTTCACTATAAAACCTTCACTATTAAGCAGGTGAAGGAGTATCTGCGTTCTCGAGGTATAGAGGTGAGGTTATAATGCAGATCGATATTTCTAAAATCAAATTTGACAGCAGAGGTCTTGTGCCTGCTGTTGTTGTAGATGTACGCACGAACGATGTTGTTATGCTGGCGTACATGAATGAGGAGTCATTGCTCAAAACATTAGAAACAGGTTATACCTGGTTCTGGAGCCGCAGCCGTCAAGAGCTGTGGAACAAGGGCGCAACTAGCGGCAATCTGCAGAAGGTTGTGGAGCTGTTCTACGACTGCGACGGTGACGCGCTGCTCGTAAAGGTAGAGCAGCAGGGAGTGGCCTGCCATACAGGTGAATATTCCTGCTTCCATAATCCGCTGTGGCATACGTCCAATCTGCCGGTGCCTGAGGTAGAAGGCCTGCCGAAGGTTATCAGCGAGCTGTACCGCATGATTTTGTACAAGAGTCAGGCTGATGATGCGGAGATGAAGTTCCTCATGAGCGGCAGTCAGGATAAGCTGCTGCAAAAGCTGGGCAACGAAATTACGGAAACGATTATCGCGTCCAAAAACGGCGAAAAGGATAAGGTGCTGCACGAAATGGCAGATTTGTGGTATCACTGCCTGGTGCTTCTGGCTTATCACAACATTACGCCGGAGGAGCTGCTGCGTGAGCTTGGGGGCAAGAGAGCGTAAAGAAAATTTTACAATATAAAATATATATGTTAGACTATAAGCAGTTGCATGATTATCTTCGTTTAGCGAAAATGTCGTGCCTGACTGTGTGAGTCAGTGGCATCTGTCGAGCTTTCGGCAGATGCCTTTTTTATTGACACCACATATGACACCAAGTATAATGGAGGTAGAAAGAAGCTATGTCACAATGGGAAAAGCTAATGTACAAGCTGAAGAAATTATCGCCTGATATGCGGTTTGAGGAATTGCAGAAAATATTGGAAAGCTATGGCTATGAAATGCAATCTCCGCGAAGTGGCAGCAGCCATTTTTCGTTTCGTAAAAAGGGCAGAGCTGTTATTACTATTCCTAAGCATAAACCAATCAAAAAGGTGTATATTAAGTTAGTGAAAAATATTGTGGAAAGCGAGGAAGAAAAATGAAAACTTTAGAAGATTACATGAAGCTGAATTATCGCCTTGAGTTTGAGCCTGATGAAGATGAAGGCGGTTATGTTGCTTATTTTCCTGAGCTTCCCGGTTGTATTACTATGGGTGATACTATTGAAGAGGCTGCCGCAAATGCAGTCGATGCTAAGCGTACATGGCTGGAAGCCGCTATGGAAAATGAAATGGAAATTCCTCTGCCGGAGAAAAAGGACAAATATTCCGGTCAGTTTAAACTTCGTGTGCCCAGGGCTTTACATAAGCTGTTGAGTCAGCATGCCAAGCAGGAAGGCATCAGCATGAATCAGTATTGTGTGTATCTGCTTACGCGCAATGATGCGTTGAATGCCAAATAAATATATCGGCGCGTAATCCGTCATAAAACATAAAATCTGCTATGTGCAAGCGTAGCAGATTTTTTTATTACCTTTGTAACAATTTTCTTCTCCTGCTATAACGCAGGATACTTTTTTTCGCTAAAGCATTACAAAAGCATTTAAATATAGTATAATGATAACATATTATTTTCTGGCACTATTTTAGGGAGAGGTGTAATTACTCATGGATGAAAGAAATAATAAGCCTGTGCCGCAGCTGATAGAGGTTGAGCCAATGCAGGATGGCTACCGCTGGGTCGCAATTACGGCGATGCTGCTGGCAATCGGTATTATTCTGCACACCGTAAGTCCTAACGTCGGCGGTGTAACGCCTAACTGGACCATTGCTATGTATTCTATTGTTATTAATCTGACGCGTCCCAAGCTGTCGCAGGCTATCGGTATCGGTTTTATCGCCGGCCTGACGCTGGTTCCGTCCTCCAAATCGGCTTTCCCGCTGGGCAACGTTGCCAGTGAGCTGGCTGGTGCGACTGTCTGCTGCCTTTTGGTTGAGGCTATGTTCAAAGCAGGTATCAGCGAATGGAAGCTGCGTCCTTTTATCACCGGCTTTGTTGCCACGATGACCAGCGGCGGTCTGTTTACTTTTATCTTGAAGCTTATTTTGGGCTTGCCGCTGCACGTATGGATTTATGCTATGCTGCCGGTTGTTGCGATTGTAGGCCTGCTCAATGGTCTGATAACCTTCTTCCTGTACGCTCCCGTGCGGAAGCTGTTTTACTTTCAGGAGGATGAAAAATAATGGAAAGCGTAATCAACATAGATAATTTTTACTTTGCCTATAAAAAATCGGATTTGGTGCTGCGTGATATCAACTTTGAAATAAAAAAAGGCAGCTTCACCGTTATCACCGGACCGAGTGGTGCCGGTAAGACAACGCTGTGCAAGGCTATGACCGGTATCGTCCCCTATTACATGGGCGGACGCTACAGCGGCGATGTCAAAATTAACGGCGAAAGCACTAAGGGCAAGCGCGTCAGCGATATTGCCATGCGTGTGGGATTTATTATGGAAGACTACGAAAGCCAGCTGGTTTCTCTGACTGCCGGCGAGGAAATTGCCTTCAGCCTGCTGAACCACGGCTTCGCACCGCATGAGGTTGCGGAGCGTACCAGACAGGCACTGGAGGATGTTGGCCTGCCGGGGCGTGAAAGCTATCAGCTCGACGAACTCAGCGGCGGTCAGCGCCAGCGTCTGCTTTTGGCTGCAACGCTTGCCGTGCATCCGGAGATTATTGTGCTGGATGAGCCTGTATCCGCAATGGACCCGGACGGTGCACGTTCCCTGTATAAGCTGGTAGACAAAATCCATAAGCAGTATGGTACAACGATTATTGCCGTTGAGCATCGCGTGGATTATGTGCTGCCTTACGTAACGGATATGATTGTACTGAACGAGGGCGAGCTGGTGGTGGCTGATGCCTTTGAGGCTGCTGCTCCTAAAATGTACGAAAATCCCGCATTACGTCCGTTGCTGCCGTCACTGTGGCAGATTAAGCTGGGCCTGGAGGGAAAGCTTGGCGTGGATCTGGGTGATTGGCGCAGCGAAGAGGATGCGCTGGCTGATTTTCGCACCTATGGGATTGTTGCGGCAGAAGGGAGAGCTGACTGATGTTAGAAGCAAAGGATGTCAATTTCGCTTATATGCGCGGACAGCCTGTAATCAAGGATATGGATTGCAAGATAGAGGACGGAGAATTTGTGGCGCTGTTGGGACATAACGGCAGCGGTAAAACAACCTTGAGCCGTCTGTTTATGGCACTGTGCCATCCGCGCAGCGGTCAGGTTTTTGTTGACGGCGAGGATATCGTTAAGCGTGAGCCGGCAGATTTGGCCGACAAAATCGGTTACGTATTCCAAAATCCGGACCTGCAGATTTTAGAGGATACTGTATTTGATGAGGTTGCTTATGGTCCGCGTGCCAAAAAGCTGACGGAAGCAACCATAGAGCGTCAGGTAAACGAAGCTCTGGAGGCTATGGGCCTGACAGAGCTGAAGGACGAGTATCCGCGCCTGCTGTCCTTCGGACAGAAGCGCCGCCTTGGCGTAGCGGCGGCACTGGCGCTTAATCCGCGTACACTGATTCTGGACGAGATTACTAATGGCCAGGATGCGTTGGAAAAGGAAGCTATGATGAGCTACCTGCAGGCAATCAATGAAAAGCGCGGTATTACGATTGTGCTGATTTCGCATGATATGGATATTGTACGCCGTTACGCTAAGCGTGCGATTGTATTGCATTACGGCAAGCTGGTTTACGACGGTACTCCGGCGAAGCTGTTTGACGGCAGCCAGCCTGTAGAGCGCTGGGGTCTGTGCCGTCCTACGGTAGCAGCGTTAGCTGCTTCTTTGGGCATTGAGGCCGCAACTGCCGAAGAATTTTGCAAGCAAGTTATTTGTAAGGAGGGAAGCAGATGAAGCTGACAGCCTTTACACAGATTATAGTTACTCTGGCGGTTACTGCCTGGGTGTTCATCCTGCCGGTAGAAGCGGTAGCCACGATTCTGGTTTTGGAGCTGGCGTTGCTGTTATACATTAAGCATGACAAAATGACGATGGCTGCTATCGGCGGCCTGGCAGTTTTCACCGGTATGATGATTTTACTGCAGCTGCTTTTCGGCTCACCGCTCGATGTATCGCTTATCGGCGGCCTGCGCATGCTGGTTATGACGATGGCGTTTTTGTGCCTGCTGGCAGCGAGCCGTATTCAGGATATTGCCAAGGCTTTGGTAGACCGTTTCCATATGCCCTGCGAATATGCCTTCATGCTGACTACGGCACTGCGCTTTGTGCCTAACTTCCTGACCGACAGCGGTATTACGCTGGATGCACAAAGCTGTCGCGGCTATTCTAACCGTGGCAACATGTTCAAGCGCTTCTTCGCTTATCTGGTTGTTATCCGTCCGTTGGTTATGCGTGCGGTAGCCAAATCGGAAACACTGGCGCTTTCTATGGAGCTGAAGGGCTTTGGCGGCAACACCTATAAGAATATGCCGCCGGCACCGCTGCGTTTCGGAGATATTTTCGTACTCCTTCTGGTAGTAGTGCTGAGTACCTATCCGCTGTGGATTAAATACCTTTAAAAAATAAAGAACTGCGAAAGCTCTGTGCAGTGTATTGCTGTACAAAGCTTTAGCAGTTCTTTTTTGTTGCGTAAACAAGTTTTATTCTCCCTTGGTCTGGAATTCGGCAATGGCAGGATTAATCAATGCCATATAATAACCGGCGACAACCTCGGGACCGGGATTCATTTTGTTTTTGAGCCACCAGCGAATCATGCCGACAAAGCTGCTGGTGAGGCTGTTGATTAAGAAGTCCTCCGGCACTCTTTGTGAGTATTCATCGTAGGAACCGCTCATCTTGATGCTGACGTTCTGCAGCATGTAATCACGGAAGAAGCCTAAGAATAGCGTACCGTCATCGTAATTGATGATGCCAAGGTAGTATTCGCGTTTGTCGCGCAGGTGGTAAAGAATGTGCGTAATACGTGTTTCCGTGTTTTGCGGCATCTCGGAAAAATTATGTGTGGAGCAGGGCGGGATAACGGGGCTGAAGATATGGTCGAAAAGCTCGAAGCAGATTTGGCGTGCCAGATCATCCTTGGTTTCGAAGTGGCTGTAGAAGGTGCTGCGTCCGACGTTGGCTGCATCAATAATTTCCTTAACGCTGACTTTTTCATAGCTCGTTTTGGTAAGCAATTTGACAAAGGCATCGATAATTGCCTGCCGGGTCTTTTTTTGTCTTCTGTCCATGGTATGCAGTGCTCCTCTCCCGATAATGTACAATTTATGAAAAGTGTTCATTAAAGTACGAATTTCGATTTTTGTAGATAGATTTTTTACCCAACTTAGATTATCATATACATAGAGTTTAGTCAAGAACTTGACTTCGCTTCATGATATACTCATACTCATCAAAAAACGTAAAAGGCGTCCGGCGGCAAACGGACGCTTTTTGCGTTGTGCGCAAAAATACAAAACCCCGCGGTCTTACAGCCTGCGGGGTTTTGCTTTTGATGAGTATTGAGTAGAAAAAAGGGTTGAGTTGTATAGCTTGTGTTGCCGCACAAGCTACAGAGTATGTTGTAAAAGCTTCCAGGGGATGAAGCTTTTTACGGTTATATTGAAGGGAAAGAGGATTAATTAATTTTTACTATTTTTGCCTTGCGTTAATCTTGAGGCGGTTGGGGAAATTCGCCATTGTGATGTCTGTAGCCATGGAATTCTTCCTTATGGTGCTTGTAGCTGCGGTATTCACCTTTATGATGTTTGGGCGGCTTCGGCGGCAGTGGTCTGTTGGCTCTTATAGCCTCGCGCTGCTCGGGAGTCATATGCTGCAGGCGCTCGTGGCGTGCCTGGCGCTGCGCCATATCGTCCTTGATGAACTGCTGCACTTCGGCCTTTTGGTCGGAAGTGAGTTTAGACATAGTTTCCTTGGCGTACTTTTCGTGAGCTTCCTTGCGCTCTTTACGCATTTTTTCTACAGCCTTTTCGCGCTGCTCGGGTGTCATGCTCTTCCATTCTTCACGCATTTTTTGGCGCTCGGCACGCTGTTCGGGTGTAAGCTTAGGACCTTGGCGATGCATTCTGTGAACCGGCGGCGGGCAGGGACGGTCTGCGTCATTTTCGTGCAGAATAGCATTTACACGCTCGCTCATAGAAGGCTGCGGTGGACAATCTGCAGAGGCAGCAAAAGCGCTGGTGCAGAAGGCTGTTAAAACTGTACCGGTAATGAGAATCTTTTTCATGTTCAACATTAGAATCACTCCTTATATCTTTAAATCGTTTAGTGGAATTTTGCTTTGCTTAAGGCCCGGCTTTTAGCTGTTCCTTAACTTTGCTTATATTGTACAGGCATTTTATGACTTTTTTATGTTTTTAGACTTAATTTGAGCTGAAAAATATCTTTTTTTGCGTCATACTTTTAACACACTTGGACGTTAAAATGTAATATAATGAAAGAAAGGCAGCTTAAGGAGGGTTTGCGATGAAGAAAATACTTATCGCTGATGATAATAAACAGATTACGACAATTTTATCCGGCTATGCCAAAAAGGAAGGCTTTGAGCCGGTTATTGCGCTGGACGGAGCGGAGGCACTGGATAAATATCTGCAGTATGAGCATGAAATAGCTGTCGTGCTGCTGGATGTTATGATGCCGGAGATAGATGGCTTTGAGGTTTGCCGCCGTTTGCGCAAGGAATCCATGGTGCCGATTATTATGATTACGGCGCGTGGTGAGGATTACGACAAGATTATGGGTTTGGATATCGGTGCGGACGATTATGTGATTAAGCCGTTCAGCGCACCGGAGGTAATGGCCCGCGTGCGTGCGGTACTGCGTCGCCTGGGCGCTCAGGAGCCGGCGAACGCTCAGACTCTGTCTTACGCAAATCTGTACATTAACTTGGAAAAGTATGCAGTGCAGATTAACGGTGAGGATGTGCCGCTGACAAAAAAGGAAATCGAGCTTTTATGGACGCTGGCGAAAAATTCTACGAAGGTTTTCAGCCGTGATAATCTGCTGGACAGCATCTGGGGTTACGATTATTTCGGTGACAGCCGTACGGTTGATTCGCATATCAAGCGCCTGCGCGCCAAGCTGGATAAGTACGAGCACCCTCTGTGGGAAATAAAAACTATCTGGGGCGTAGGCTATCGTTTTGAGGGACACAAGGATGAATAATAAAATTGCTTTAAAGCTGACACTGTATTTTTCTGCGGTGCTGCTTGTTTTTGCGCTGATTATCGGCGGCGTTTTTTACCAGTTCTTCAAACAGCAGACGATTGAAATCAAGGAAAAGGAAATGCGTCTGCGGGCGGAGAAAATTGCCGAAGTGCTGAGTGATAATATGGAGCGTATGGAAAGCCGTCATGGTGACGGTATTGCCAACAGCAAATTTATCAGCTATCTGGATAATGTGACGCAGGAAATCGTCTGGGTGGTGGACAGCAATCGTCAGCTGAGCATCAATAAGGACAGGGTACAGCGTCAGCGTCGTGAGGTACAAAAGCATCATGAGCATAGCGGCTTTGGCCTTTTTAAGCGTCCGCTGCCACCGATTGCCTGGAAGGAACCGCCTAAGACTTCTAAGGAAGCCTATGAAAGACTGCCTGCACAGGTCAGAGAAAAGGTTGAAGAGGGCTTTAGCGGCAAAGAGTTTATTATAGAAGAATATAATCCTGTTCTGGATGGCATTATGCTGACTGTAGGCAGACCGATTTATGACAGCAAGGGACAGGTAAAGGCTGTGCTTTTGCTGCATTCTCCGGTAGCAGGATTGCAAGATGCTATCTGGTCCGGTCTGCGCATTCTGCTTATCAGTCTGCTGGTGGCAATGGCTTTGGGCATGTTGCTTTCGGTAGTGCTCAGCTGGCGCTTTACCGGTACGATAGAAAAAATGAAAAATATTGCCGAGCGTCTGGCGGAACGTGATTACAGCGCTCGCACCAACATTAAGCAAAATGACGAAATCGGCGAGCTGGCACGTACACTAGATGTTTTGGCGGAGCGTCTGGAGCTGGCAGATGCCGAAAGCCAGAAGCTGGAAAAGCTGCGCCGCGAGTTTATTGCCAACATTTCGCATGAGCTGCGCACGCCTGTAACGGTTATCCGCGGCAGTCTGGAGGCCCTGCGTGATGGCGTAGTTACGGAAAAGGCGGATGTAGAGGAATTTCATGAGCAGATGTATAAGGAAAGCCTGTTTTTGCAGCGCCTGATAAATGATCTGCTGGATTTGTCGCGTTTGCAGAATACAGATTTTCCGATTGAAAAGGCTCCGTTGAACTTTGTCGATGTTATGCATGACGCAGTGCGCAGCGGCAGGCAGCTCGGTGCGGATAAAAAGCTGCAGATTACAGGCAGTGCGGATAAGGATATTTATATGCTTAACGGTGATTACGGACGCTTGCGGCAGATGCTGATGATTTTTTTGCATAACAGCATCAAGTTTTCGCCCGAAGGCAGTGAAATTAAGCTGGAGCTGGCAGGCAACAGGCTGAAGCTGATTGACCATGGCTGCGGTATTAAGGAAGAGGATATTCCGCATGCCTTCGACCGCTTTTATAAGGCGCGCAATGAGCATAATAAGAGTGGCAGCGGTCTGGGACTGGCAATCGCCAAGCAGATTGCCCAGCGCCATGATATGCAGCTGGAGCTGCAGAGCAAGCTCGGTGAAGGTACTACAATTATTATCGGTTTGCCGCCCGAGCTGAAGGAAAAGGAGTATGCGGATGAATAAGATGAATTACGGCTGTGAGGGATTATGCGTTGCTATCAGCGGCGGTACGTCAGGCATCGGGCTGGCGGCGGCGCTGCGCTTTTTGACGGACGGCGCGCGTGTATATATTTTGGGACGTTCAAAGGAGCGTGGCGCACAGGCTTTGCGTTATCTGGAGGAGCAGACAGGAAAGCAGGCAGTATATATTTCCTGTGACGTGACGAAGCAGGCTGAATGCAAGGCTGCAGTGGCAAAGATTGCCGAGCAGGAGGGCAAGCCTGATTGGCAATTGGATATCTTGGTCAACAGTGCAGGCTTTTATCGCGAGCAGCGTCTGGAGCAGCTTACGGAAGCAGATTTTGATGCGATGATGAACGTCAATGTTAAGGGTATGATGTTTTTGACGCAGGCAGCGTTGCCTTATCTGCGCAGCAAAAGTAGCGTGGTGAATATTGCGTCGGATGCTGCTGTCAGCGGCAATTACGGCTGTGCGCTTTATTGTGCGACTAAAGGTGCGGTGGTGGCGTTTACCAGAGCGCTGGCGCTGGATTTGGCGCCGAGCGTGCGCGTGAACTGCGTTTGCCCGGCAGACGTTGATACGCCGCTTTTGGCGCAGCAGCTTGCTGATGCGAACGGCGGTTATACGCTGGCGGATGTAGCTGCAGCCTATCCGTTGCAGCGGATTGCTGCAGCCGGTGAGATTGCTCACGTAATCTGCAGTCTGGCGTCCCCTGCCAACAGCTTTATGACCGGCAGTATTGTAACTGTCGACGGTGGGCTGACAGCCGGATAAATATTGTAAATATTGAATTGCGGTAAAACAGGCAAAAAACAGGTAAAGAACTTTTCTTTGCCTGTTTTTTATATACGCAAACGTATATAAGTGATATAATTAATGTATTAAAGTATAAAAAATACGGGAGGGTATTTTTATGGATAAAATGCAGCCCATTGGCGTACTTGATTCGGGAGTCGGCGGTCTGTCGGTTTTAAAATGCCTGCATCAGATGCTGCCGCACGAGGATTTTATTTATGTGGGTGATACTGCACGTACGCCTTACGGCACACGCAGTGAACAAGAAATCCGTGGTTTTGTAGGCGAAATAATCGATTGGCTGGCAGCCAAAAACGTTAAGCAGGTAGTCATAGCCTGCAATACGCTGACGATGCTCGGTGTAGACAGTCTGCGGGGGACGCATCCGTTCGGTGTTGTCGGGATGTCCAAGGGGGCGCAGCAGCTGTTGGCGGCCAGTCCGAATAAGAAAATCGGCGTGTTGGCAACGCAGTTTACTATTGCCAGCGGACTGCACAAAAAGGCTATTCTTGCCGCTGATGCGCAAGCGCAAGTTTATCCTGTGGCCTGTCCCAAGTTTGTACCGTTAATTGAAGGTGAGCGCTTTGACAGCCCGGAGCTGCAGCAGGCTATCGCCGAGTATACCGAGCCTTTTAAAAAAGCGGGCGTTGAAGCAGTGATTTTGTCCTGCACGCATTATCCTTTTATCAAAGAACAAATTGAAGCAGATTTAGGACCGAATGTAAAGGTGCTTGACCCGGCGGCTGCCACCAGTGCCGACGCTATCGCAGCACTTAAGGAGGAAGGCCTGCTGCGTACAGAAGGCAAGGGACATCTGCAGGTTTGTTGCACGGCGGATCTGGCAAGAGTTGAGCGCTTGGCAGGCAGAATGCTGCCTGTCGACGAGTGCGACTTTTCTTTAATTGATTTAAAGGAGAATTGATTGCATAACTTTTATTCCGTTCGTAAAAAATAGCAGGAATTTTCTTTTTTATGTCTAATTTATAGTAAATAGGAGTGAGAAGGCTTTCTATTAAGATAGCTTGCTTTGAGAGTTGTCTAAATAGGTATTTATGTTACTAAATGCCGGTTTCATGATACTGTGAAAGCGGTATTTATATTTTCGCAGCTATGTCATCTGTATCGGCAGATGACTGGTTACGCAAATGCTATTATATTCAAAAATAATATAAAGAAAGGTGGTAGCTGTGGAAAAGCAGGGAGTATTGAACGATAAAAAAATTGTAGGCTCGCCTATGGTGCATATGACAGGTCTTGCTCTGGTGCTGTTTGCATTCTGGATGGTTTTGTCAGGCAGAACAGAAACAAAATTTGTCGTATACGGTATCCTCACAGCTGTGGTGACGACTTGGGTTACATACCCGCTTCTGCTGGTCCCGAATAAGGACGGCAGTAAAAAGTATTATGTTTTCGGTTTTTCAATTCCGAAAATGATTATGTACTTTTTCTGGCTGATGTGGCAGCTGGTGCTCGCCAATATTGATGTGTTGCTGGCAACTACAGGTCAGGAGCTGAACATTGATCCTAAGGTTGTCCGCTTCCGCTTCAGAGCTGATAATCCTATGGCATCTGTTATTTTGGCGAACTCAATTACGCTGACACCGGGTACAGTAACAATGAATGTTACCGACGACGGTGTGTATGAGATTCATGCACTGACCGTTGGTGCGGCCGCAGGCGTGCTTGATGGCGGCATGCAGAAAAAGGTTGCCGATTTATATGGCGAAAAATTTGATTTTGCAGTAGTAGAGAGTGAGGAATGATTATGCAGATTATATTTTATATTATGATGGTAGCCATTCTTCTGATCATCGGTACGATGCTGCAACGCTTGTTTAACGGACCGACAATTTTTGACAGAATGAACGCCTTGGGCGTTATCGGTGCCGATACAATTCTATTATTGGTACTTTTCGGCTATATTGACAAACGTCCGGATATGTATGTTGATATAGCGATTTCTTATGCAATTTTAGGCTTCATCGGCTCGCTGATTGTAGCTAAATTTATAGGAGGTAAAAGGATATGATTGAACAATTCGGTTTTACCTCTCCACGCGAAGTTATCGCTGCACTGTTCCTGTTAAGCGGTCTGGTATTCTTCATCGGCTCAGCTATCGGTATGCTGCGCCTGCCGGACTTCTATTCCAGAATCCATGCCTCCGGTAACAGTGAAACTCTTGGCTGTACGCTTTCCTTTATCGGTCTGATGATTTATGAAGGACCTACACTTACAGCGGCAAAGATGGCTTTTGTATTTTTACTTGTTTTTATGGCGAATCCGATCGGCTCGCATATTCTGAGCAAGGCAGCCTATAAATCCGGGCATCCTGTCTGGACACTGCAAAGCAAGGGAGCCAAAAAGCTTGTCGGTCTGGAAAAAGTTGACCACAGTGCTGACGAGCCTGTCGGTCATATCCGCAAGAAGCCTGCAAAAACAAATCGTAATCAGGTACATAAATATCATAAGAAGAAAGGAGATAAATAAAATGGAGATTTATACTATTGAAGCTCTTTTACTTGTCTTCCTGATTCTCATTACCTGTGCAGTTATTTTCTGCAAGGATATTCTTAGTGCTGCGATTATCTACAGTGCGTTCAGCTTCTGCGCTGTGCTGCTGTATCTGATGATGGGTTCCCCTGACGTGGCCTTTACGGAGGCTGTTATCGGTACGATTTCTACCATCTTCTTCGTAGCTTCGTTGAAAAAAATTGATAGGTGGTGTAAATAATGCGTGGATTAGTTGCTGTTATCCTGGCGATTATGACAGGCATGTTTTGCTCTGTCGTAACCTACCTGCCCGAAATTGGTGACGCGAACACTGCGCCTAACCAGCATGTTACTCCGACCTATATCTCCCGTAGTGCGGAGGATACAGGCTCGCCCAATATCGTAACGGGCGTCATCATCGACTATCGTGGCTTCGATACTATGTGGGAAACCTCGGTAATGTTCCTTGCCGGTCTGACAACGGTGCTGGTGCTGACTAGCAATCCGGTAGGACGCAGACCTGAGGAAGAGCCGGAGGATCCGGAGGAAGGAGAGATTATCAAATGAAAGAACCATTTGGCGGTCTTATCCTGAATGTGGCCTTCAGAATGCTGGTGCCGTTCACGATTACCTACGGCATTTACGTTCTCTGCCTGGGTGAGTTTTCTCCGGGCGGCGGCTTCCAGGCAGGCGCATTGCTTTCTGTAGGCGTGCTGCTGGCACGTCTTATCTTGGGCTTTGATACAAAGTTCAATGTCTTAGGCAAAACCTCTGTTGTTCTTGCCGGCGTGGGCACCTTCCTGTATGCTTTTACCGGCTGGCTGACCTTGTTCGGCGGTGCAGACTTTTTCCTGAACTACAATTATATGCCGATTCATATGGAGCCGCAGCATGAAATGCATGCTATGGGCATTTTCCTTATTGAAATCGGTGTTGCCATCTGCGTAATGATGACAATTATTAATCTGCTTGATGCAATCGTGAAAAGGGGTGACGAAGATGGAAGTGCTCAATGAGTTTTTGAAAACAAAAGGCATTTATTCCCTGGTCATGATTCTTTTCTTCCTGGGTGTATATGGCATGGTCCTCAGCAAGAACTATATGAAGAAGCTGATGGCGATGAATGTTATGCAGGTTGCCGTTATTTACTTTTATCTGTGCTTCGCACAGAAGGATGGCGCAATGATTCCTATCCAGAACGGCCTGACAACAGATCCTAATGCTTACATTAACCCTCTGCCGCATGGCCTGATGCTGACGGCAATCGTTGTAAGTCTTGGTACTACAGGCGTAGCAATTGCACTCCTCATGCGTATTAAAGAAATCTACGGTTCTGTTGAAGAAGTAGAGGTATTGAGGAGGGCTAGTAAATGACACAGCATGCTCCCGTCCTAATTGTACTTTTACCTTTGACAGCATCATTGCTGTGTATGTTATTTTCCCGTATCAGCAAGTTTTTAGGCTCCTGGATAGTTATGGCTTCTATCGCAGGTGCCTTTGCCAATGCATGCATCGTACTGCAAAGAGTGTTGGAGTCCGGCGGCAAAACCTGGCATTACTGGATGGGTGGTTGGGAACCGCCAATCGGTATTGAATTTGCTCTTGACCCCTTAAACAGTATTCTGGCTGTTGTGGTAACGTTTATTTCCCTGATGGTTTCGCTTTACAGCCGTCCGTTCGTCAAGGATGAGGATTGGCTGCATGTAGGCGGCTATTATACATTGTTCGGTCTGCTGACGGTAGGTCTTTCCGGTATGATTATCACCGGTGACGTTTTTAACCTCTATGTATATCTGGAGATTATGTCACTTTCCGGTTACGGCTTGATTGCCCTCGGCGGCAGAAAGTCAATGCTGGCAGCCTTCCGTTACCTGTTAATCGGTACCATCGGTGCTTCTCTGTATCTGCTTGGTGTCGGTTATCTGTACGCTATGACCGGTACTCTGAACATGGCTGACCTTGCTGCACGCGTAGTTCCGCATCTGAATTCGCCGCTGTTTGCGATTGCCGTAGCCTGCTTTATCATCGGCTTCGGTATCAAGATGGCGCTGTTCCCACTGCATGGCTGGCAGCCTGATGCCTACACCTTCGCTCATCCGGGCGCTGCTGCTTTTATCGCAGGCTGCATGAGTAAGGCTCCGGCATATGCTTTAATCCGTTTTGTTTACTATATCTTTAAGGTTGATAACCCTGTAGTTCAGAGCGCACTCAACGTTTTGGGCATTCTCGGTGTAGCAGGTATTCTTATCGGTTCTATTATGGCGATGGCTCAGTATGACTTCCGCCGTATGCTGGCATATTCCTCTGTGGCACAGATCGGTTATATTGCAATTGGTCTGGCAATGGGTAATATGTACGGCTTTATCGGCGCCGTGCTGCACGCTATCAACCATGCTTTTATGAAGAGCAGCCTCTTCCTGGTTATCGGCGGTATTGAGTATCGCTTCGGTGAGGTTAATCTGTACCGCTTAGGCGGCATGAACAAAAAGATGACTATCAGTACGATTACCGTGCTGCTGGCTTCTCTGTCTATGATCGGCCTGCCTCCGACCTGCGGCTTCTTCAGTAAATGGTATCTTATGCTTGGTGCCTACACCGGTGCACAGTATTTCTACATCGCTGTACTTGTTATCAGCTCTCTGCTGAATGCAATTTATTTCTTCCGTATTATTGAGCAGATGTTTATACAGCGTGAAGCTTCGCTGACTGAGGTACATCCGCATAAGGGCAAGCTGGGCTTACCGCTTTCCATGGTTATCCCGATTCTCGTCGGCGGTATCATGATTCTGGTACTTGGCTTCTACAGTGTTGACATCGTTACCGATGTCGTTAAGTTAGGATTGCCGGAGGTGTTTCTGAGATGACTATTTTAGATTGCAGACCATTTCTGGCGGTTGGTGTATCTTTTATAGCTGCTGTACTTATCGCGTTCAGCAGACGCTGGCCTAACCTGCGTGAAACCTGGAGCGTTATCGCTTCCGTACTTAAATTCGGTATCATCCTGTCGATGCTGCCTGCTGTTCTCGACGGCAACCAGTATCAATGGACGCTGTGCCAGATTACAGATACTGTAGGCCTGACGCTGCGTACCGATCCGGCAGGCATGATTTTTGCGGTACTGGCTTCGATGCTGTGGGTACCGATGAACTTCTATTCCATCGGCTATATGCGCTGCAATAACGAAAGTGAGCAGACCGGTTACTTTGCTGCTTTTGCTATCTGCATGAGTGCCGTAATGGGCATTGCGATGGCCGAAAACCTGTTGACCTTCTTCATCTTTTACGAGCTGCTGACTCTGGCAAGCTATCCGCTGGTACTGCATAAGCGTAACCAGGAAGCCCTGATGGCCAGCCGTAAGTATTTGATTTATACCTTGATTTCCGGTCAGCTTTTCCTGGCCGGCGTTATCGCCGTTTACTGCATCAGCGGTACGATGGACTTTACTCCCGGCGGCTTCCTGACTACGGATATGGCTCCGAGATGGGTGCTGCAGGCTATCTTCGTACTGATGATTTTGGCCGGTTCCGTAAAGGCTGCGGTTATGCCGCTGCATGGCTGGCTGCCGGCAGCAATGATTGCGCCGACTCCGGTATCTGCATTACTGCATGCCGTTGCCGTTGTTAAAACCGGTGTTTTCGCCGTACTGCGTATCATCGGCTTCGTCTTTGGTCCGAAGCTGTTGGCGGAAATCGGTGTTGTTGATGTATTGGCGTGGGCTGCTGCGGCGAGCATTATTATTTCCTCGCTCATCGCTCTGCGTCAGGATCACTTGAAACGTCGTCTTGCGTTCTCCACTATCGGCCAGCTTTCCTACATTGTTTTAGGCGCTGCGCTGATTTCTCCGCTGAGCATCAAGGGTGCTTACCTGCATCTGGTAGCTCATGCTGTTATGAAGATTACCCTCTTTATGTGCGCCGGTCTGATTATCGCGCGTACACACAGAAACAATATCAGTGAGCTGTATGGCATCGGCAAGAAGCTGCCGGTAACAATGGCCTGCTTCACGATTGCTTCTCTGGGTATCGCCGGTACGCCGTTCCTCGTTGGCTTTGTCAGCAAATGGAATCTGGCACTCGGTGCTTTGCAGGCAGGCAAGCCTCTGTACATTCTCGTCTGGGTTGCCAGTGCACTTTTAGCTGCCGGATATCTGATGCCTGTTGTACAGATGGCATACTTCCGCAAGGACCCACAGGAGGAGTTCCGTGAATATGGCGCTATCAGCTACTCGATGCTGATTCCTATCTGCATTACAACGATTATTGCTGTTGTCCTCGGTATCGTGCCGGATATTTATCCGCACTTCTATGAGCTGGCAACAATGGCCTCCAACGCTATTTGCGCAGGCTGGAATGGAGGTTGGATGTAATGAGCAAGAAAACTGTTTACATGATAGCTGCTGCCGTGCTCGTGCTTTCCGCAATCGGAGAGCTTTGCGGCGTACATATGCACAGTCCTGCGTGGTGGCCGCTGCCGTTTGGCTATGATATTTTCTTCGGCTTCTTCGGCTGCTGGCTGCTGATTATTCTGGCAAAAATTATCATGACGCCGCTGCTGCAGCGTGATGAAACCTATTATGCTGATCCTAAGGGAGGTGAGGACGATGAGTAATCTGCTTCATCCCGGTCTGATCCTCATTGCCGTGGGCGTGATTGCAATGCTCGTGCCGAAAATGCTGCGTAAGTTTATTTTGGCTATAGGTCCGTTCTTTGCCCTCTTTGCTGCACTTTCTATGCCGGTTGGCACAGATTTGAGCATTGAGTTTTTTGGTACAGGCTATCACTTGGGCTATATGTTTGTAGATAAGCTCAGCTACGTGTTCTGCATGATTTTTGCGCTGATGGCTTGCATCGGCGGCATTTATTCCTGTCATAACGAGAACCGCATGGAAGCATTGTGCTCCATGTCCTACGCCGGCTGTGCTCTTGGTGTAACACTGGCTAAGGATTGGCTGACGCTGATTTTCTTCTGGGAAGCACTTGCCGTAACCTCTCTGTTCTTGATCTGGTGCCGCAATACTCCTCAGTCCCGTCGCGCAGGCCTGCGTTATCTTTTGGTGCACATGCTCGGCGGCAATCTGCTGCTGCTCGGTATTTTCCTGAAGGTTGGCAGCGGTGATTCTCTGATTGCCAATCTGTCTAAGGCTCCGCATGACCTTGCTTTCTGGGCAATTTTAATCGGCGTGGCTGTCAATGCGGCAATTCCGCCGGTTAATGCCTGGTTGGTTGATGCTTATCCCGAAGGCACGATTACAGGCAGCGTATTCTTAAGCTCCTTTACAACAAAGGTTGCTGTTTACGCTTTAATCCGTATCTTTGCCGGAACAGATTTCCTGATGGGCTTTGGCTGCTTCATGGCGCTTTACGGTGCAGCCTATGCGATTATGGAAAACGATATGCGCCGTCTGCTCGGTTACCATATTATCAGCCAGGTCGGCTTCATGGTTGCCGGTGTAGGCGTTGGCACGGCAATGGCACTGAATGGTGCTGCGGCCCATGCCTTCTCGCACATCCTGTATAAATCCCTGCTCTTCATGTGTGCCGGTGCAATTATCTATGCAACCGGTATCCGCAAGATTAACCAGCTCAGCGGTATGGCGAAAAAGATGCCGTTCGTGGCTGTATGCTTCTTTGTAGCGGCGTTCTCCATTTCCGGTGTACCGTTCTTCAACGGCTTCATCAGCAAAACGATTACGATTGCCGCTGCATCAGCTGCCGGTTATGATTGGGTATATACACTGTTGGAGCTTGCCAGCATAGGTACTTTCTTATCCATTACCTTGAAGATGGGTTACTTCATCTTCCTGCGTGATGCCGATAAGAATGTGGAAATTAAAAATCATCTGCCGAAGAATATGTATATCGGCATGGGCTTTGGCGCAGCGCTCTGCTTCCTGTACGGCGTATATCCGGATCTGCTGTATCGCTATCTGCCGTTCGGTTATCCCGATTACCAGCCGTTCACTGCAGCACATATGCTGAGTTACGTAGAAATTCTTGTCGTAACCATGGTGCCGTTTATGATGTTCCTGCCGCGCATGGAGCCTCATACAGCGCTCAGCCTCGATACAGACTGGTTCTACCGTAAGCCGATTGATTTTATTATCGTACGCATCAGCATGCTGCTGTGCGCAATCAGCGGCGGCCTGGGCGGAGCCTGGGGCGTTCTGTACGAAAAGTTTATGGATCTTACGAGCAATCCTATGGATTTCCTCGATGCCAAACCGTTCCGTAAACGCACGCATTATAATCCTGAAAACTACCGTACATCTATCGCTGACCCGATGATGATTACCTTGACGGTGTTGGTAAGCAGCATTGCTTACTTTATTGCTACGTTGTAAAATGCTTTTAAGAGCTGTCGCACGCAGGTGCGGCAGCTCTTTTATGTAGTCTTTTTAAAGTACAATTTATTTTGTCTTGTAAATATTCTTATTAGGTGTTATATTATTGATAATCATCATATATGAAAGAGGTTATCGGTATGCTTAAGGGTATATTTTTAATTATATGTGCCGCAACCTGCTGGGGAATGGGCGGTGTAGCAGGACAGTATTTGTATCAATATCATCAGGCAGATATGATCTGGCTTTGTATGGTACGTCAGATTTTGGCAGGCTGTATGTTCCTGCTTTTTGCGGCCTTTGTGCAGAAGCAGGATATCTTTGCTATTCTTAAGGCAGATACCTGGAATATTATTGAGTTTTCGTTTTTAGGTATCTTGGGCGCGCAGCTGGGTTTTTATTACACCATCGGTTTGTGCAATGCGGCGACGGCGACGGTTTTGCAATACATGGCACCGCTTTATGTAATGCTGTGGATGAGCTATAAGTCAAGAAAAATTCCTGACGTACGTGAACTGATAGGCATTGTCGGCGCACTTGTTGGTGTCTTTCTTATCGCAACGCACGGCAGTCTGGATAGCCTGGCGATTTCGCCAATGGCATTGACAATCGGTGTATTGTCTGCGCTTTCCTATGCATATTACAGCATTAAGCCGGGCCAAATGCTCAAAAAATATACTGCGGCAACGCTTATCGGCTGGGGCCAGCTTATCAGCGGCGTGGCATTGATTATCTGGCGTAATCCCTTTACGCCTGCAGGTCATTGGGATATGAGCGGTTATTTGGCTTTTGCGTATCTGCTGTTGGGTGCGACTATTGCGAGCTATGCATTTTATCTGTCAGGTTTGAAAATTGTCGGCCCTACCAAGGCGAGCCTGATTTCCTGCGCCGAGCCTTTGGCTTCTATTATCTCCGTAGTTTTGCTGCTGAACACAAAATTGGCAATGGCTGATTATATCGGTATGGCGTGCATTATTTTTACGGTTTTATTACTTTCACTGCCAAAAAAATAAACATTTTTCATAGCAGATATGATAGAATAGAATTAAGTAAAATTGCTTAAGCTAAGCAAGAGGAGGTACGGAGATGACTGATTATAAGTACAAATATGGTCATGGCTACAAGGAGTTTTCTCTGCCGGAGAAGCATGTCCTGGGCGAACTGAAAATGAAGCAGATGCCGCCGCTGGAGAATTTAAAAGCAGCTGTTCTGGATGCTTTGTATCATCCTATCGCCAGCGCACCGATTGATGAGCTGGTGCAGCCCGGAATGAAAATAGCCTTTATCTGTAACGATTCAACCCGTGTTGCCAACACGCATTCCTTTATACCCATTTTGGTTAACGAAATGAATAAACTGGGCGTTAAGGATGATGATATGCATATTGTCTTTGCTTTGGGTACACATCGCTGCATGAGCCACGAGGAAATGATGGAGCAGGTCGGCGAGGATGTTGCCAAACGCCTGAAAATGTATAACAGTGACTGTCATGTGCAGGACGACTTTGAGTATTTCGGCGAAACAGAGCATGGCACTCCTGTATGGCTTAATAAGCATGTTTGCGATGCTGACCTGGTTATTTTGACCGGTACCGTTGTTTACCACTTCTTCAGCGGTTTTGGCGGCGGACGCAAGGCTGTGCTGCCCGGTGTTGCAGCTATGGAAACGGTTCGCAAGAACCATAGCCTGATGATGAGTCCGGAGGCAAAATTAGGCAAGCTGCATGGCAATCCTGTATACGATGATCAGGTTGAGGGCGTGCGTCTTTTTGCCAAGGAGCATAAGATGTTCCTGTTCCATTCTATTTTGGATGCGCAAAAGCAATTCCTGAAGGTTTTTGCCGGTGACTGGTATGAAGCACATCTTGAGGCCTGCAAATTTGTCGAGCAGGTTTACGGCGTACCTATCAGCGAGCCTGCGGATGTAGTTATTGCCAGCTGCGGCGGTTATCCTAAGGATATCAATATTTATCAGCTGCAAAAGACAATGGATAATGCCTGGTGTGCTGTTAAGGATGGCGGCGTAATCATTATTCTCGGTGAATGCGAAGAAGGCAGCGGCAGTGCCGCTCTGGAAAAGGCATTGGAAGAAAATCCTTCTCCAGATGCTATTAAGGCGGAGCTGGAAAAGAATTTTGTCATCGGTGCGCATAAGGCTTTTGCTATCACCCGCCTGATGAAGAAGGCGCATTTTATACTTGTTTCCGCTTTGGATAAAGAGCTTGCCAAAAAATTGCTGTTTGAATCTGTGGATGATGTAGATGCGGCTATGAAGCTGGCAGAAAAATATGTCGGCAAAGATTATAAGGTTTTACTGATGCCGCAGGGCAGTCTGACAGTGCCTGTGTTGAAAAAATAAAATTTTATAAAAAAATAAATGACTCTTGCCTTTTACGATGATATCATATATAATTGTAATGTTATTAGTATGTGATTAAGTAGAAGGGGAGAACGTTTGTGAAGTTAGATATTGATTATAAGGCTATAGGACTGAGGATAAAGGCCGCTCGTGCCAGAAAAGGATTAACTCAGGGAAATATAGCTAATCTAACTGGTCTGTCAACTCCGCATATCAGCAATATAGAAACCGGTAATACTAAGCTTGGCCTGCCTACAATTATTCATCTGGCTAATGTACTGGATGTTTCTGTGGACGAGCTGCTGTGTGACAACATTCATCACAGTGAGCAGATTTACTGCAATGAGCTGGCTGACTTGGTTAAGGATTGTTCCGTAGATGAACTGCATATTATTTCTGAATTAGCAAAGGTCATCAAGAAGGCCGGTATTAACAGTGCCAAGAAGGTCAGAAAGCGCCGTACTAAGGCAGAGATGGCAGCAGCTAAGGCAGCTGAAGAAGCTGCAATGCAGATGGAAATTTAATATAGCTTATGTGCTACTGTAGCTCAGCTGGTAGAGCAACTGATTCGTAATCAGTAGGTCGCAGGTTCAAATCCCGTCAGTAGCTCCATTAAAAAATCAAGCACCCATGCGGGTTTCGCGTGGGTGCTGTTTTTGTGCGCGGGTAAAAAATAATACTTGTTGGTTGCAATTTGGTTTCAATTTCGCTTTGCGGTAACAGAGAATTTTGCTAGAAAATAGATGCTCTGCAATAAAAAAGCCGTTGGTAAAACCAACGGCTTAGTAAATTCTGGTGGAGATAAGCGGGATCGAACCGCTGACCTCTTGAATGCCATTCAAGCGCTCTCCCAGCTGAGCTATACCCCCATATTATATATCTATCTTACAAAAGAGAGCGGTGTTTGTCAAGTAAGCAAAACATTATAAGTCAGTAATTTAGCGTGTAAACAGAATTGTTTTATATAGTATAAGAAAAACAAAACAGGTCTGTTTTTAAATTTACTATATAATTAAAATGCTTGCTTGTGGCTATGATGTAAAATAAAAGCAGAGAATCTGCGGGGATGCGACAGGCGCTTTGAAAAATATATTGTGCATAATTTATTTGGAAAGATTAAATAATGATATAAGCAGAAAATCAGTCAAAAATTTGACTAAATGCGTGAAAAGTATTAAAATATAAACGTTGTATTAGCTTCGTAAAAAATAAAAGCATAGCAGTTTAATAGATATTAAAAATAAAAGGAGTATCAGGATGAGTCAAAATTTCTTGGAGCGATGTAATGAGAAAATGCAATCAATATATGATTGTTGCGGAAAAAAAGTAAACGAATTGTATGCTAAGCTGGCAGAAGAAGTGCAATCATTATATAATCACTGTAAAGCACAGGCAAGCGAACTGGTTGCCAAGCTGTTAGAAAAAGTGCAGTTATTATACAATGGCTGTTTAGAAAAAATAGTTGCGATTGTTGCTCAGGTGAAGGCCGTAATAGCTGTTGCCGCAGCTGTTGCAAAAATTCAACTGACTATGCTTGAGCGTCGCGTGCGTCTGCATGTTATGAGCATTGTGAATAAGCTGCAGGCTAAGCAGCAGGAGATTGTCGGACGTATGAAAGCACGCTATCATGCGCTGCTCAGTACTTGGCGCCGCAATCAGCATTTTACCTTCTGGTTTATTCCGGCAGACGGTCAGAATATCGCTAAAACCCATGTAAAAAAGACTCATTTGAAATATGCTTTGACAGCAGTTGCTTCATTCCTTGTTTTTGTGTCTTGTACTATAGGTGTACTGGCTCATTTTGCTGTGCAAAACGAGCAGCAGAAGCAGGAGCTGGCTGCTTATAAGCAGACTAAATCCGAGCAGGAGCAGACTATCAGACAATTACGCCTGATGGCAGAAACCAACCAGAAAAAGCTGGCAGCTTTGTCTAAGCTGGAGGACCAGGTGCGCAGCCAGATGGAAAAAAGCGGTGCACAGCTTCCTCCTAAGAGCAATGCTTCCGATTATGCAGGTCAGGGCGGTCCTGTATTGGGTTCCGCTAATCCGGCAAACATTGTACTGGAGCAGGAAAAAAACATTGGTCTTGAGGCCGATGCGAAAAAAGTTGATTTGGAAAATTTGCTGAGCGCTATTGAAGCTGAGAACTATCGTCGTGAGGTTACTCCGAGCCAATGGCCTACCAGCGGTGGCTATATTTCATCTTCTTTCGGCGGTCGTGCTAATCCCTTCGGCGGTTATGGCCGTGACTGGCATCCGGGAATTGACATTGCTACTGATTATGGCGAGCCTATTTATGCAAGTGCGGCAGGCTATGTGCAGCAGGCAGGCTGGTATGGCGGTTATGGAATTTATGCACGTATAAACCATGATTATGGCTATCAGACAGCCTATGGTCATATGAGCCGAGTTGTCTGCCGTGCAGGACAATATGTGAAAAAAGGCGAGATTATCGGTTATGTCGGCAGCACCGGTTACAGCACCGGTCCGCATCTGCATTTTGAAGTTATTCATTATGGCGAGCAGGTTGATCCTTCCAGCCTGATGTAATTGTGACTGATAAGTAAATATTGAAAATCTTTAAGTTCGTCGTACTTAGTGCGGCGAACTTTTTTTAGCAGAAGAAGAAGAAGAAATAAATTTCAGAAATATCGTTTACATATGTTCTGACAAATGCTACAATGAGAATAACGAAAGGAGCGGATAAATTATGCTTACTTTAGAAATGCTGGAAAAAATGCTTTTGGCAGCAGCAGTTGAGCTTGAAGAAAAAAGCAAAATGCTGTGCGAGCTGGACAGCGTAGCCGGAGACGGTGACCATGGCGTTACTATTGCGCGTATGGCAGAGTCCATGAAAAAGAAAGTAGAAGCACATGACAGCGCTAATATTAAAGACCTGCTGGATGATTTGAGCATGGCTTTTATGAACAGCAACGGCGGCAGTGCGGGACCTTTATGGGGAACTGTTTTTGGCGGCTTTGCTGATGCTGCCCCAGAGGATGCCAAGGAGGTTTCTTTGGAGGAGCTTCACGCTATGCTGGCTCAGGCTAAAGAGGATTTTGAGGATATTTCCAAGGCTAAAATCGGTGATAAGACAATGGTTGATGCTCTGTATCCCGCACTTGAAGCAGGTATTGCAGCCGAAGGTGATGCGAAGGCTGTCTTTGCGGCTATGGGCAAGGCTGCAGCCGAGGGCGCAGAAAAAACCGCTGATATGGTAGCACGCTTCGGCCGTGCCAAAAACGTAGGTGAACGTAGCCTGGGTACGAAGGATCCCGGTGCAACGTCTATTTCTATTCTGCTGACAGCAATGGCTGCCGCAATCTGATTTGCTGATAAAGCGCAAGCTTAAAAAACAATAAAATAAATAAAAACGGAGGCGTCATTATGCAAAAATTCATTAACAATCCGGAAAATCTGACAAGTGAATTATTGGAAGGTCTGGTGTTATCTAATCCTGATATCATCACTCTGGAGCAGGGAAACCTCATTGTAAACAAGAAATTGGCAGAGGCAGATCGTGTAACCATCGTAACCTTGGGCGGCACCGGCCATGAGCCTGCTATCAGCGGCTTTGTCGGCGAAGGCATGATTGATATTTCTGTTGCAGGTAATATTTTTGCTGCACCCGGCCCTCAGGCTTGCGTAGAAGCAATTAAGATGGCTGATAAAGGTCATGGCGTACTTTTCGTTGTACTTAATCATGCAGGTGATATGCTGACCGGCAACCTGACTATGAAACAGGTGAAAAAACTGGGCATTAATGTTGTTAAGGTTGTAACTCAGGAAGACGTTGCCAATGCTCCGCGTGAAAACGCTGACGACCGCCGTGGTCTGGTTGGCTGCGTTCCTCTGTATAAAATTGCCGGCGCTGCAGCTGCTGCAGGCAAATCCTTGGAAGAGGTTGCTGCTATTGCACAAAAATTTGCTGATAACATGGCAACTATCGCTGTTGCTACCAAGGGCGCTACTCATCCGGCAACCGGTATGGAAATCGCTCATATTGCCGAAGGCACCATGGAAGTTGGCATGGGGCAGCATGGTGAAGGCGGTGGCGGTACCCAACCGATGAAATCTGCTGACGAAACTGCTGCAATTATGATGGACGCTCTGCTGAAGGATTTGGACGTAAAAGCAGGCGAAAAGCTGATGGTTGTTATCAACGGCAGCGGTGCTACTACTCTGATGGAACAGCTGATTGTTTTCCGTGCCTGCCATAAGCTGTTGGCAGAAAAAGGCATTGAGGTTGTGGCAAGTGCTGTAGGCGAAATCCTTACCGTACAGGAAACCGCAGGCTTCCAGATGTTCATTGCGCGTATGGATGATGAGCTGCTTGGCTACTGGAATGCTCCGTGCCGCACTCCGTACTACAGAAATTAAGCAGGTGACTGAATATGGCAGATAAAGAAGGTAATGTACTGGCAAAAGATTATGGTATCGGTATTGCTCCGCCGGAGCGTCCGTTTCCGGTAAAGGGGCACGCATCCGCAGGCTGGGGCATGCAATCGCGTCTGGGACAGATTTTTGCTGATGACGGCCGCACGATTATGCTGGCTTTTGACCATGGTTATATTATGGGTTCTACCGCAGGTCTGGAACGTCTTGATCTGACAATTCCGCCGCTGATGCAATATGCGGATTGCCTGATGGCAACAAGAGGTGCTTTGCGTACCTGCATTCCCGCTAACCATCACAAGGCTGTTGCTCTGCGCTGCACTGCAGACACCAGCGTACTCAAGGACGACATGAGCTTTGGCAATGTGGGCGTAGAAATTGAAGATGCTATCCGCATGAATGCTTCCTGCATGGCGGTTCAATGCTTTGTAGGCTCTGCGGGCGAGCTTGACTCCCTGCGCAATTTGTCTTATTATGTAAATATGGGCGAACGTTTTGCGATTCCTGTTCTCGGTGTTGTAGCAGTTGGCAAGGAGATGGAGCGTACCACGCGTTATTTCTCCCTGGCTACACGTCTGCTGGCCGAAACCGGTGCACATATCATCAAAACATATTATTGTGATAACTTCGAACAGGTTACTGCTGCGTGCCCTGTACCTATCGTAATTGCCGGCGGCAAGAAGATTCCTGAGCGTGACGCACTGGAAATGGCTTATCGTGCCGTAAATGAAGGCGCAGCCGGTGTTGATATGGGACGCAACGTTTTACAGGCTGCCGCACCGAAGGCAATGCTGCGTGCAATCCGCATGGTTGTACACGAAAATGCAACTCCGGAAGCAGCTTACCATGCTTATGAGTTATGGCAGAAGGATGTGGATTAAATGAAAGAATTTATGCATGTCGGCGTACCGACGACTGTTGCAAGAGAAGGCGAGATTTATGCAGAAGGCATAAAGACACATCTCATTACTCCTGATACCAATGAATTTCATATTGAATACCTGCGTTTCGAAAAAGATACTCCGTTGCCGGAAGAGCTGCAGATCTTAGTGCATGTAGCTTATAAGGTTGATGACCTTGATAAGCAGCTGGCAGAAAATAAGGTTATTGTTGAGCCCTGGATGGCTGATGAGCATACCCGCATTGCTTTCATCATGAAGGACGGAATCCTGTTCGAATTAATGGAAGAAGTTAAATAAATGCTATCGGTTCATGAACGGGCACAGCTTGTAGCTGCTGCCCGTTTATATTATGAAAGCAATCTGACGCAGGCGCAAATTGCGCAACGCCTTAATGTGTCACGTCCGTCTGTCAGCAAGATGCTGGCAAGAGCGCGTGAGCTGGGAATTGTGCATATCGAAATCCGTGCCGGAGATGAGGGAAAGGCGGATTTGCTGCAGCGTCTGCAATCTAAATATGCCTTGGCCGGTGGCTGTGTGCTTACAGATGAACAGGACGCATTGACGCAGGCTATGCATTATCTTATGGCTGAAACAACGGCTGACAAGAGCCTGGCGCTGGGCTGGGGTTATGCCTTGGGCGAGGTTGTGCTGAAGGCTGCGGACTGCAGCAGTTATACGCAGGATGGCATGGTATATCCGCTGATCGGTACGGCGAATTTTCCTAATAAGGGTTATCATCCGGATGAGCTGGTGAAAATATGGGCAAGCGCCTGTGGCAGAAGCTGTTATATGTTGGGCTGTAGTGCTTTTCCTGATTCCGAGGAGGAACGCGCCGAGCTGGAAAGCAGGTCGGTCTATCAGCAGCTTCTGCAGCAATGGCAGAGCCTGGATGCTGCTGTTGTTTCCATTTGCGGTTATCCTGCCGTGCCTGATGAAGCAACGGCAACCCGTTTCGGTGACGCGTTGGAGCAGCAAAGGGCCGTAGGCAGCTTTTTATCATATTATTATAATCAGCGCGGTGAATTCATCAGCGGTAATAATGATTACTGTCTGCATATTCCGTTGGCACAGCTGCGCCGTTGCAAGAAGCTGATAGGCATAGGACTGAATGCCGGTAATAAGGCGTTGGTGGGTGCTTTGGCAACAGGTCTTTTTACACATCTTATTGTCAGCGAAGAGCAGGCTAAGGCTTTGCTGAAATAATTTCATTGATGATTGACTGCTTCACACTATAGGTGTGGGGCAGTTTTGCTTTTTACAGCAGAACATGTAACTTTTTATACAGTAAATATACATTGAAAACAGAAATGAGGAAATTTTTTCAAAAAACTTTACAAATAAAGTATAAAAGCATAAAATAACCCTAACTACATTTATACGAAATTTGTAGCATGGAAGGATGGTAGAAAATGATTTCTCTGAAAAGCAACAAACTTAAAGCATTGGCAGCCGGCCTGATGCTGACCCTCGCCTTGGGGGCATTAGGCTGTGGCGGTGACAAAAAGGAAGCAGGTGCAAAGGCTGAAAAGGTTAATGTAGGCATTGTACAACTGGTTGAGCATGAAGCGCTCGATGCAGCTAACAAGGGCTTTATTGACGGTCTGGCATCTAAGGGCTATAAGGAAGGCCAGAACATTACTTTTGACAAACAAAATGCTCAGGCTGACCAATCCAATCTGCAGAACATTGCTCATCGCTTTGTAAACAATAAGGTTGACCTGATTTGTGCTATCGCAACTCCTGCAGCTCAGACTGTAGCCAATGTTACCAGCGATATTCCTATCGTTGCTACTGCGGTAACTGACTACAAAACCGCTAAGCTGGTTAAGGATGACGCTAAACCGGGCACTAATGTAACCGGTACAACTGATATGAACCCTGTTGCCGAGCAGCTGGATTTACTGCTCAAGCTGGTTCCGAATGCTAAAACCATCGGTACAATTTATTGCTCCAGCGAAGTTAACTCCCAACTGCAGGTTGAGCTGCTGAAGAAGGCTGCAGCTGCTAAGGGCATTACCGTAAAGGAAGCAACTGTTTCTACTGTTAATGATATCCAACAGGCTGCCCGCAGTCTGGCAGGTGATGTACAGGCAGTATATGTACCTACCGACAATGTATTGGCATCTGCTATTCCTACTTTAATCAGTGTAACTGAGGAAGCAAAATTACCGGTTATCTGTGCTGAAGGCGGTATGGTAAGAGCCGGCGGTCTTGCAACCCTGGGCGTTGATTATTACAAGCTCGGCTTCCAAACCGGTGTGATGGCTGCTGATATTCTGAGCGGCAAGGCTAAACCGGCTGATATGGCTATTCAGGCACAAAAAGAATTTAAGCCTACCATCAATCTTAAGGAAGCAGCTAAGATTGGTTTGAAGGTTCCTGAAGATTTGCTGAAGGGTGCAGAGGTTATTAAATAATTAAAATTTGGAGCCTGCCGTTAAAAAAGCAGGCTCTTTTTTCGCTAAGAAGATTGGGAGGAATTGGGAAATGATTAGTTTGTTGATACCTACAGTGGCACAGGGCTTACTGTGGGCGTTGATGGCTCTTGGTGTATATGTAACATTCCGAGTGCTGGATATTGCTGATTTGACGGTAGAAGGCAGCTTTCCGTTGGGCGCGGCAACAGCTGCTTCTATGATGGTTGCAGGCTTCGGTCCTCTGGCCGCACTTTTGGGTGCCTGCATTGCAGGTATGCTGGCAGGTATTATAACCGGCATTTTGCATACTAAAATGAAAATACCTGCTCTGTTGGCCGGTATTTTGACAATGATTGCTTTGTATTCCGTTAACCTGCGCATTATGGGTAAGGCTAACTTATCCCTGCTTGGTGTGGATACTACCTTTAAAATTGCCAAGTCTATGATGGACCTGTCAATGGCGCAGACAACGCTTGTTGTCGGTTTGGCTGTAACCGTTCTGGTGGGCTGCTTCATGTACTGGTTCTTTGGTACACAGATTGGCGCTGCTATCCGTGCTACCGGCTTCAACCAACAGATGATCCGCGCTCAGGGTGTAGATACCGACGTAACGATTATTCTCGGCTTGCTCATCAGTAATGCTCTGGTTGCTGTTTCCGGTGCGCTGGTTGCACAGTCCAACGGCTTTTCCGATGTCGGTATGGGTACCGGCACAATCGTTATCGGTCTGGCATCCGTTATTATCGGCGAGGTGCTTTTCGGTACACGCAGCTTTAAAAATTGCCTGATTTCCGTAGTTTTAGGCTCCATTGTTTATCGTATCGTTATTGCCGTAGTATTGGCTATGGGTATGCCGCCAAACGATCTGAAGCTCTTTACCTCTGTGCTGGTGGCAATTGCGTTGTCCATGCCGCTGATTAAAAGTAAATTCGGTGCCAGAAAGGCGGTGCGTTAAATGCTGCATGTAGAACACGTTTCCAAAACATTTTTCCCGGGAACAATCAATGAAAAAAAGGCTCTGCAGGATTTATCTCTGCATCTGGAGCCCGGTGATTTTGCTACCGTTATCGGCGGTAACGGTGCCGGCAAATCTACTACGCTGAATGCGATTGCCGGTGTTTTCCCGATAGATAAGGGTAAGATTATTATTGATGGTGAAGATATTACCAAGAAGCCGGAGCATAAGCGTGCTAAATATATCGGCCGTGTATTTCAGGATCCTATGCTGGGTACTGCTGCCGGTATGATGATAGAAGAAAATCTTTCTCTGGCGGCTCGCCGCGGCGAAACTCCCGGCTTGGGCTGGAGCCTTTCCAGTGATCAGCATGACCGTTTTTATGAGCTGCTGAAGGAACTGGATTTAGGTCTGGAGGACAGAATGACTGCGAAGGTCGGTCTTTTGAGCGGCGGTCAGCGTCAGGCACTTACCTTGCTGATGGCAACGCTGAAAAAACCCAAGCTGCTGCTTTTGGACGAGCATACGGCAGCATTGGACCCCAAAACTGCAGCAAAGGTGCTGGCGCTTACGGAAAAAATCGTAACCCGTGATCAGCTGACAACGCTGATGATTACACATAATATGCGCGATGCACTGCGTTACGGCAACCGCCTGATTATGCTGCATAACGGCAGAGTAATTATCGACGTTAAGGGAGAAGAAAAGCAGCATTTGCAAATAGCCGATTTGCTGGATATGTTTGAAAAGGCAAGCGGCTCCGAGATGGCAAGTGACCGTTTGCTGCTTGGTTGATAGGCTGAATTTCTCGATATGGACACAAGTTTACGATAGGTAAACAAGAGTACCATAAAAAAAGAATTTTAGCATTTCACTAGAAATTTAATAGCTTCATAACTAAAATATAGAGGAAAGTAAATAAAATATACGAAAAAACTCTTGCGAAATCTGAAAAACGTGGTAAACTTTAAATAAGTGCTTTATTAGTTTAAAAAAATTTGTCGCAAGTAAACCGAAAGGCGGTGCTAGGAAATTGCAAGAGGAAATTAAACTTATTGGTCGCAGAATCCGTTTGCTGCGTACCGCAAAAAATCTGACACAAACAGGGTTGGCAAAGGAGATGGGGATTTCCCAGACACACCTGTGTAATATAGAGTGTGGCCGTGTTCCTGTAACTCTGCCCAATCTGCTTAAGCTGCACAGCTTATTAGAGTGCAACATGAGCAGTTTCTTTGTTGATTTAGATGAACAGGCTGATGCCAAAGATAAAGATATCAGCTTGGAAGAAGTTCTGCAAATTGTAAAGTTGTTAAAACAAAAAGGTTAAGCACTTCTGCTTTACGAGGAGAGAGAGAATTTTAAATAGTCGGTGCAAGGTGAGTGAGAGTTCCTTGCACCGACTATTTTTTATGCGTTTTAAAGGTGTTGGATAGCTTTGCTTACTCTGTAATCTGCTTTGTGCTATAATTAAAAATAGCAGGAAAGGAATTCTATAGCATACTATTATAAAGCGTTTGTTGATAGGAGAATAATTATGGCTACAGTAAAAACACAGGCGCACTGCCTGCTGGCCGGCGCCGCAGCTGCCGCTGTCTGCGCCTGGCCTTGGGCGCAGGCCAGTTTGGCGGCTGATTTTATACATCATACGGCATTGGCTGCGACGATTGGCGGCTTGGCAGATTGGTGGGGTGTGACGGCGCTGTTTAAGCGTCCGCTGGGCATCAATGCGCCAGGCACCGATGTACTGCGTAATAATTATGAGCGCCTGACGACAGGTTTGGCGGATTTTGTGAGCAATGATCTGCTGACGGCAGAAAATGTTATGCGGGCTGTCGGCAGAGAAAATTTTGCCAAGCTGCTGTTGGCACATTTTGCGCAGCAGCAGAATGTAGAGCGCCTGTGGCAGACGGTACGTCCGTTGGCGCAGCATGCGCTGCGCTCACTCAATACGAGGCAGGCCGAACAGCTTTTGCTTTCGGAGCTGCCTAAGTATATTGCCAGCCTGCGTATTCCGGAGATTCTGGTGGACGCGCTGCAGAAGGCTGTGGCCAACGGCAGCTTTAACGGTATTTGGCAGCTGCTGACGCAGGAGGCCAAGCAGATTCTGCATAAGCCGGAGTTTACCGCTTTGCTGGAAGGCCTGACGCAGATGGCGGAAGAAGAATATAACAAGGACAGTCTGCTGCGCAATTTATTTGTGAGCGGACAGGCGGCTAAGCTGGCACCGCTTTTTGTACAGGAGCTGGAAAAGGCTTTGGATGCCTTGGCTGATCCTGACAGTGAGCTGCGGCGGCAGGTTGATAATTGGCTGTTGGCGCGTATGGAGGATTATCGTCATGATATTGCTTTTGCGGATTGGCTCAACAGCAAGCTGTCACAGCTGGCAACAGCGAAGGCACTGGCTTTTAAGGAGCTGCTGCAAACGCAGGACGTAGATATTTTATTGACTCTGCTGCAAAAGAGGCTGCAGCTGCTGGCTGACAGCGAGGCGGAGCAGAGCAGGCTGGACGGTGCGTTGAAGGAGCTGCTGCTGCAGGCCTTGGCAATGCAGCATGATACGGTATATGATTTGGTTTTGGCTAAGCTGCAGAGCTATGATAGAGATACGCTAATTGCGAAGATGGAGCAGCGCGTGGGCGATGATTTGCAAAATATCCGCAAGAGCGGCACCTGTATAGGCGGCTTGATGGGAGCGGTGCTGTTTATTATTGCGACGTTGGCAGAAAGGCTGGTGGGGTAGGATGGATAGCCTGAAAAAACATTGGACATATGCAGACAGCGCTTTTCTTGCTTCCGGTGCAATCTATCTGCTTTTCTTATATCTCAGACTGCATTATGCCGGGATGTACATGGGGCATTTCGGCGAGCTTAAGTGGGATTGGCTGATTTTGGGCTACTATATGGCGGAAGCGGCGTTGATTGGTAGCTTTGCGGATTGGTTTGCCGTGACTGCTGTGTTTAAGGTGCCTTGGATATGCCGTCTGCTGCCGTTTATGGCCAAGCATACGGCGATTTTGCCGCGCAGCAGAGAAGGCTTTGTGCGTGGCTGCGGTCAAATGGTACAGCAGGAGTTTTTGACGAAAAAGGCCTTGCTGCTGCAAAAAAAACAGCTGGTAATTATGGATAAATTTATAGCTTATCTGGAAAAGCCGGAAAATAAGATGCGTTTGCAGGGTTTGCTGACCAATTTTGCCGAAGGCGTTCTGCATAAGCTGGATACGTTAGCTTTAAGCAGGCAGCTTGAGGGTAAAATAAAAACAGCCTTAGCTGACGTAGAAGCCAACGAACAGCTTGATAAGCTGTTTAAAGCCTTGGCTGCACAGCGTAGGGATGAGCAATGCTACGAATGGCTGCTGCAGCAGCTGGTTGCGCTGGCGGAATCTCCTGCCATCAGGGAGCGTGTGCACAAAGAGCTGCAAAAGCAGGTGGAGCAGCGTAGCAGCGAAGGCTTATGGAGCAGCCTGAAGCTGTGGGCTGCCAAAAAGCTAGATGTTGTTAATGTTGATGATGCAACAGATGCCATCTGCCGTGCCTTGGTGGGAACTGCTCACCGTCTGCAGGATGACAAGCAGTGGCGCTCCTGGCTGTATGCACAGCTGCAGCGTGTTGCAGGCAGTGTTTATGGTACGCAAGCGTGGCGTGAACTGGTGCAGTCACTGCAGAATCGTGCTTTGCATGATATTTCTCTGCAGTCTGCCTTGAAGCAGCTTTTGGATAATATGATTAAGGCTCTGTGCCGTCCGCTTGCGCAGGAAGGCAGTGCGGCAGCGCAGCCGACGATTCTGCTGCAGGCTGTGCAAGAGGCGTTGGAAACTATTGAAACGGATTTACGTTCCGATGCACAATTTAAGGCTAAGGCAGAGGCGTATCTGCAGCATATACTTGGCTTAGGTCTGCTGCAGGCTCAGACGATGCTGGGCGATATTGTGGAGCGTATTTTGCAGGCAATGGCCGATGAACGTTTGACGGAGATGGTGCGCAGTAAGGTTAATACCGATATGCAGCGTATTCGCCTTAACGGTACGGTTATGGGTGCGTTTTTGGGGGCTATATTTTATCTTCTAAAATGTGCATGGTAGGGAAGGCCGCCGATAAAGCACCGTATGCATTGTCACGAATGCCTTGACGTAGCAGTAGTACGCCGGCGGCATCCGTTCCTCGCCTCCGGTACTTTCTCGCCAGCCTTTGAGATAGAGGAGAAGCACCGTATACTTCGTCACAAATTAAAAGTATGTCGGCGGCATCCGTTCCTTGCTTCCGGTAATTTCTCGTCAGCCTTTGAGCATGAGGATAAGCACCGTATACATTGTCATTTTCAATACAACCTAAAAGTCTGGCGACAAGCAATAAATGCTTTGCCGTCAGACTTTTTTATGTGAGCGCAAAAAAAGCTCCAAGCCGAAGGCTTGAAGCTGATAAACGTAAATGGAGCGGGTAACGAGAATCGAACTCGCGACACTCAGCTTGGGAAGCTGATGTTCTACCGCTGAACTATACCCGCAGATAAAAATACCATAACGCTATTATATACTATAACAGGTAAAGTTGCAAGTATGAGGCAATGCTGAGGGCTTTGTGACGAGCAATTGTAGTTATCAGAAAAACTTTAAAATTTTTTCGAGAATACTGTATACAAAATACAAAAAAGTGCTATAATAGATAGCAGATGAGGGAAAAACCCCACAGGCTGTAAAAATACAGTATCAAAAAAATAAAAAGTGCGAATGCATGGAGGTGAGTTACTATGTTTAGTGCCGCTGGTGTTAGCTTAGTTTTCTTAGGCGTCCTGACTGTTATGTGCATTTTTGAATAATTGTAATGAGGGAACGCCTCTGACCACGCTTTGAGCTGTGGGCAGAGGCGTTTTTATTTTGCCTGTAATTCTGTTTTTGTTAAGCTAATCCCTTGCGGTGGCTGTCATCCCAGCCTACCAGGTCCTTGATGACTTCGGAGGCAATAATCAGTCCTGCTACCGAAGGTGTGAAGGCATTGCTGCCGGGCAGCGCACGGCGTTTGGGTGCTTCGGCGTGACATTCGCTTTCTATTTCCTCATTTATAGGTAAAAGCGGCAACTCCTGCGAATAAACAACCTTTAGTTTTTTTATGTTGTTTTTCTTCATAGCCTGGCGCATAACACGTGCCAAGGGGTCAACCTTGGTTTTATAGATATCTGCTACCTCAAACATGGCAGGATTAACCTTGTTGCCTGCTCCCATGCTACAGATAACCGGCACGCCTGCTGCCTTGGCTGCAAGTACGATAGCAATTTTTGCTGCCACAGTGTCTACGGCATCGACAACGTAATCATATTGCGAGAAATCAAATTCGTGCTGATTTTCCGGCAAAAAGAAGCATTGGCGGCAATTTACTTTGGCATCGGGATTGATGCTTGCAATACGGTTGGCCATGACTTCAACTTTAGGCTGGCCGACAGTATCAAGAGTAGCGATAATCTGACGATTGAGATTGGTGAGGGCAACGGTATCGTTATCAATGAGGTCAAAGCTGCCGACGCCGCTACGGGCGAGTGCTTCAACTGTATAACCGCCTACACCGCCGATACCGAAAACAGCGACATGGGCATTTTGCAGACGCGTAATTGCTTCACTGCCGAAAAGCAGCTCTGTGCGTGAAAACTGGTTAAGCATATGAATCTCCTTGCGTAAAATTTCTTGTTTTGGATATTGGCAGCTTAAGCTGCTAAGCTGATTTCAGCATTAGCGCCGTCCTTAAGATCCTCGGGCTTCTGGTCTGAAGTAACAGTGATTTTAGTGCCGTCAATGCTGCTTATCTTACCGCTGAATGGTGCTGGGTTTTCTTTGGCTTTGATGTTTACCGGCATTCCTGCCTTAAGTTCCTTGGCCTGCGCTGCGCTGACGTTCAGCGTTATACTGCAGCTGTCGACAGCCTTGATGTGCAGGATTACCTGATCCTTTTGTACGGTAGCGTTGTTGGCAGCCTGCAAATCGGTAATGATGCCGGTGCAGGGACTGTTGCCTTCATTTTTCTCTTGCTGTGCTATTGCAGCGGCTTGCTGTGCCTTGAGCTGTACAATGAGCTTTTGCTGCGCCTCAATTTCTGCCGGAGAAGCGGGTTTGAAGCTGACGCTTACGCTGCTTGCTGCCTGCAGCTGCGCGATAGCACGCTGCAGCTCGTCCTGGGCAGCCTGCGCCTGGTTGCGTGAAACTGCGCCCTGTGCCAGCAGGCTGTTCATCTTAGCGGCCTTTTGCTGTGCCGCCGCTACGTTGGCCTGCGCCAGAGAGGTGTCAGCAATCGGTGCTGCCGTCGGTGTGCCCTGCTGCATACGCTTTAAATCTGCTTCGGCCTTGGCAACCTGCGTTGCCAGGTCCTTAACCTGCTTATCTAGCTTTGCGTCACCGATAGCAAAAAGCGGCTGGCCCTTGCTGATGCGCTCGCCCTTTTCACTGATAAGACCTATGAGCTTGCCTGCTGTCGGAGCCTTGACTGCATAGGTGGGGATACTGATTGTGCCGCTGCCAAGACTGCCTTCCGTTTTTTGCAGACTGCAGCCGCTCAGGCTGAAGGCTGTGAGGCAGACGGCTGCCATACAACATAATATTTTTAATATCTTCATAGTAGATTCCTCGTTTCCTTGAAGTTAAAAGCCTATTGTACTTGTATATTATAGCGTAAGTTTGTGGCATTTGCATGACATTTTGCATAATTAGCCAGCTAAAAATTAAGAAGCTGCTGCCTCCGGCGTGAATGCCGAAAGCAACAGCTTTAATTGTTATAGGTCAGATTTTATTTTTCAATCAGTGCCATACCAGCTTCGAGAGCCTTGGTATTAGCTTCTTCGGTTCCTTTCGGAACGCGGTTCAGCACAGCTTTGAGAATTGCTTCTTTGGAAACGCATTTGGTGAGTGCAACAACTGCGCCCAGAGCAACGATGTTTGCAAACAGTGTCTTGCCGCAAACAGTGTTGGCAGTGTGGGTGATAGGCAGGTCAACGCGGTTGCCGTACTTGCCGGGAACATCAGTTACGAAAAGAGTATCGGTAATAACGGTGGTGTGCTCATCGCAGTCGGCAATGAATTTGTTGGCAGCCTCCTGGCTCATTACCAGCAGAGTATCCGGGCAGATAACACGGCTGAAATAAATGGGTTCGTCGCTGATGATAGCCTCGGCCTTGGAGGAGCCGCCGCGGGCTTCCGGACCGTAGGATTGGGATTGTACAGCCAGCTTGTCGTCTAAGAGGGCAGCTTCGGCTAAAATAATACCAGCAGTGATCAGGCCCTGACCACCGGTACCGGAGAAACGAAAGCTATGTCTCATAATTATTTACCCTCCTGTGCACGTTGAATAATTTGGTCATATGCCTTGGTGTATTCCATAACGTCATTGTTTTCATAGAGAACGCCGATGGGGAATTTGCCGGCAGCGATTGCTTCTGCCTTTTTATCTTCATCCATGCGGTCCCAAACAGCCTTCATAACGCCATGGTCACGCTGCCAAGCCATCATTTGAGCAGGTCCGCCCATTTTGTTCTGACGGCCGAAGGAAATCGGGCAGGCGCTGACAGCTTCGATGATAGAGAAGCCCTTGTGAGCAATACCTTTAGCGATAACATCAACCAGTACGGGAACATGGTAGGTGGTTGCGCGTGCTACATAGGTTGCGCCGGCAGCCTTTGCCAAATCGAGCAGGTTGAAGCTTGGTTCAACAGTGTAGTACGGAGCGGTGGTTGCTTTGGAATGAATCGGGGTCATAGGAGAATATTGACCGCCGGTCATGCCGTAAATGCTGTTGTTGAAAACAACAAGAGTTAAATCGATATTGCGGCGTGCTGCATGAATCAGGTGGTTGCCGCCGATAGCGGTGCAGTCACCGTCACCGCTGCAAACGATAACGTTCAGTGCAGGGTTAGCCATTTTTACACCGGTAGCAATCGGCAGAGCACGGCCGTGCAGAGTGTTGGCGGTGTTGAAGTCCAGATAACCGGAGGAACGGCTGGAGCAGCCGATACCGCTGATTACTGCAACGTCGTCTTTTTCCAGACCTTGCTTATCAATTGCTTTTACAATGGCGCCGGTGATAACGCCGTTGCCGCAGCCGGGGCACCAGATGTGAGGCAGACGGCCCGGGCGGAAATATTTATTGATTAAATTTTCCATTTCACTCATCGTTTTTTCTCCTCTCATCCGTTAGGCCATAGCCTTTTTGATTTCAGCTAACAGTTCTGCCGGAGTAGCAGATTCGTTATCGTATTTAGCGTACAGGCTTACAGGAACCTTGCCTGCTACCGCACGTTCAACTTCCAGAACGTACTGGCCGCAGTTCAGCTCGTGTACGAGGATGCCTTTAACCTTGCCTGCCAGCTCCTGCATTTGCTTTTCGGCAAACGGCCAGATGGTAATCGGGCGGACGAAGCCAACCTTCAGACCTTCCTTGCGTGCCATGTCAACTGCTTCATAAGCAGTACGGGCAGCACCGCCGAAGGCTACAACAGCAAATTCGGCATCTTCCATACGATAGTTTTCTACTTGTACGATGTCGTCTAAGTTATCTTCTAATTTAGTGCGCAGACGGTCCTGAGAGGTGCGGGTTGCTTCGCCGGTGCCTTTCGGGAAACCGGTTTCGTCATGTACCAGACCGGATACGTGCCAACGGTAACCGCTGCCGAAGTCTGCCATAGCAGGAACCTTGGAGCCTTCCTCGCAGCCGTAAGCCAGATAATCTTCGGGTGCGCAGGTCGGGCGCTTGCGTTCTGCCTGCGGAATTTCATCATAGGTGTCGGGAAGCTCGATTTTCTCGCGCATATGGCCGATAACCTCGTCCATCAGGAGAATAACCGGGCAACGATATTTTTCGCTCAATGCTACTGCACGCAAAGTCAAGTCGAAGCATTCGGGAACACTGGACGGAGAAACGGTAATCAGCCAGTGGTCACCGTGGGTGCCCCAACGGGTTTGCATAACCTCGCCCTGTGCGGGGGAGGTCGGTTGGCCGGTAGCGGGGCCTACACGTTGTACGTTAACGATAACGCAGGGGATTTCGGCGCTGCAGGCGAGGCCGAGCATTTCCTGTTTCAGGGAGAAGCCCGGGCCGCTGGTTGCGGTCATAGCCTTTTTACCGGCCATAGATGCACCGATAACAGTGCCGAGACCGGCGATTTCATCTTCAGTCTGCATAAATTTACCGCCAACCTGCGGCAGACGCAGAGCTAATTGTTCAGCAATTTCGGTAGAAGGGGTGATCGGATAACCGCCGTAAAATTTTACACCGGCAGCAATCGCACCCTCAACAACCGCTTGGTTACCTTGTAACAGCAGGATTCTTGACATGGGTTACCTCACTCCTTTTTATTTATCTACAAAGATGGCATAGTCGGGGCAACGCATTTCGCATTGTCCGCATTTGATGCAATTTTCTTCAGCAACGGCTTCGACTTTGCCGACTTCGCTGACTGCCAGAACTTTTTTCGGGCAGAAGGCCGCACAAATACCACAGCCCTTGCAACGCTTAGTAATTATTTTTAAGCTCATATGGTCTCCTCCTTATGATACCTTGTTTAAAATAACAGCATGCGATAGCTTCACCTTATATTATATCAAAAATAGCATTTTATGAAAGTGCTTTTGAAAGCTTTTCACAAATTATCTTTTACTACATAATGAATAAATTCTATAATGTTTTGTAGAGTAAAAAAGATAGTATTATTGTAACTTTAAGTGTGGTTATGGAAAAAACGACAGTATTTCGTACATGATAAAATGAGCAGCTGCCTTGGTGTTAGGCAACTGCTGTTGTTATATATGAGGAAAGACTGTATAATATAAATAACGCAATAAATAGCTTGTTACTATAAATTTTTTGATGAGTGCTGGTATCGTTTTGGAGGAAGTATGGACTTACGTTATATTAATACCTTTCACACCATTGTGGAGGCAGGAGGCTTTAATAAGGCTGCCGAAAAATTATGCTATACGCAGTCAACTATTACATTTCATGTAAGTCAGCTGGAGAAGGAGCTTGGTGTGCAGCTTTTTGAAAAGGCTGGCAGACATATGGTTTTGACTAAGGCAGGACAGGAATTGGTGCCTTATGTAGAAAATGTGCTGCAGTCTGTAAACAATATGAAAAGCTTTCGCAGTGTTATTGAAGAGTGCCAGGGGGATATACGTATTGCTGCGCCGGAATCTCTTCTGTGCTTTCATATGCCGAAGATTTTGCGCGAATTTCGTAAACAGGCGCCTCGTGTGCATATTTACCTTGACTCTATGACCAGTACCTCGGTGTATAGGGCCATAAGAGAAAATAAAACTGATATTGGTATTTTTTATGATTTGCCTGTAGATGATGCTACGATAAAGGTTGTACCATATAAAGATTTTGATTTTGTGATGTTTGCTTCGCCAAAAATTAAAAAGCTATATAGCGATTTTATTACGCCTAATCAGGATTTCAGATCGTTAGCACGTATTTGCCAGCCTGCCGTAGGCAGGGTGCGTAAAAGATTCGATGAATATATCAAAAGCAAAAATTTTACTATGGGACCGACGATAGAAATTCGCGGTACACAGACGATAAAAAATTTAGTGAAAAATGATATGGGTATATGTTTTTTGCCCAAGTTTACTATTCAAGAGGAATTGGATAAGGATGTGTTGGTAGAAATTCCTATAGATAAAAAGTTTGAGCCGATCCATGCGGTATATGCCTATCGTAAAGATAAGTGGCTTAGTCCGCCATTGAAATTATTTTTTCAGCTGTTGGAACAATATAAAAGCTTGGAAGATTGACAGTTTAATTCTTTTGAAGAAACAGAGCCTTGGTTCAATATCATTGAATCAAGGCTTTAGTAACATCAATTATTATTAACAATGCAAATGTGATAGAATATTAATAGAAAATAGCACGAAAGAAGTGAAAGTAATGAAGCCAATCAAGACTATGGAGTTTAATATGCCAAAACCTCCCTCTGATGTTTTGTGGCAGAGAAAAGACATAATGTTAGTTGCCGCCGGTTCCGGTCCATGCTTGCGGGAACTTTATTATCGTGCCGTAGAGCAGGGAAAGCTGCAGCAGCTTATGTTTTGCCATACAACAGATGATGATTATACTATGGGAACTGCCGAAGAAAAAATTACGCGCGTTATAAAACGGGCTGCAGCGGTGCATGGTGTACAGGTTGTGGTATTGTATTTGAACTGTCTGGATATATTGACAAGACTTGATTTTGATTATCTGGAGAGCAGTCTTTCTGAAGCAACCGGTGTTATGGTACGTTACTTCTTTCGTGGACCGTTGGGAAAGATGGACATAAGGCATTTTAAGCCTGTTTACGAGTTTATGGCTGAACTGCCAGAGGAAAATGGTTGCATAAGTCATAACCTGTATCAGCTGCCGCCTTTAGCTACTGATGTTGCCGGTGTTATAGACACATTGCCTGCAAATGAGGCGAAGGTATTGGTAGCGCCCAGCGGTTGCCGGGCTTGTCTGCGCGATGGTGATTTACTGGAGCAAACGCAGGGAGTGTATACTCTGGAAACAAAAAAGCAGGATTTTATTTATGGTATAGAAGATAATTGTGTTAAGCAGTGCAGGGAGCTGATGTCAGACGGAAAATATAAATCGTTGAATCTTATCAGTTCTGCAGTAGCAGCTTTTATTGGCTTTGATGGCAATTGGGTGGCAAATTCAATGGAAAATAATTTGAAAACACGAAGCTTTAATATAGATGGATTTAATGATGCTGTATATGGCGTAAGCTGTGCGCAGGAGCTTTTAGTGGAGGAAGAGCAGGAGCTATATGTAAAACCTGCTCGTGAGATACTTATTCTAGGATATAGTCCTCTTCTCTGTGGTGAAAGAGAGCAGTATGCGGAATGTTTTGCCTATATTAGAAGTATAGGCTATGAGCCACGGTTTGTTGGCGAAAAAGCTGCCGGCAAACCTGCTTTATGTTGGGTAGTATCAACTGCCGGTATACCGGCTGCGCGTGTGCTGAACGAAAAATATGCTGTACCGCTGCTGCTGTCATGTCCGGTAGGAGAACATGCTATGAAGATGTGGCGGAAAAATGTGCAGGAGCTGTGCAAGTCTGAAAATAGTGAGATACGCCAGCTATGCATTCATAACTACAGCATACAGGAAACAGATAAACGCAAGCTGTTATTTATAGGCGATCCCATGCAGACGATGGGATTGGCACATGCGCTTTGGCATGAAGGCTTTCATCATATACAGTTGGCCACGCTGTGTACCGGTGTAGCCAGCCGTAATTTATACCGTAATACTCCAGGTGCTGATAAGTGGCTGATTATTATAGACAGCTTAACAGCGTTACAGGATTTGTGGGAGGATGCAGATATCGTATTTGCCGATACGTTGTTAGCTGATGTAATGAGTTCTATTGGGGCTGAGACGAAAAAGCATGTACCGTTGTCCTGGGGTGTTATTTCCGGCCGCAGTGCTTGCACTGCCGGCAGTGGTGCTTTAGGCAAGAATATAGCTGAGCAGCTTAAGCTGTTGGTAAAATAAAATTTGAGTATGAGGTTGAGTGAAGTGAAAGGAGCTTTTCTATGAAAAACTGGAAAAAATTGACTGCTACTGCGTTGGCGGCGTTAGCTTTGGTGGGAGCGTTAGCAGGTTGCG
This sequence comes from Phascolarctobacterium sp. Marseille-Q4147, assembly GCF_017968825.1. Classification (NCBI taxonomy): domain Bacteria; kingdom Bacillati; phylum Bacillota; class Negativicutes; order Acidaminococcales; family Acidaminococcaceae; genus Phascolarctobacterium; species Phascolarctobacterium sp. Marseille-Q4147. The sequence continues at coordinate 1,157,148 of NZ_CP072874.1, forward strand.
GTAATAATGCCGATAAAAAGGCAGATACTAAGCAGGCAACAAAAATAGTTACGGATTTGAAGGGCAGAGAGGTAAGCGTGCCGCAGAATGTGAAGCGTATTGCTGTTGTGCCTATTCCTTGGGCTAGTGTTATTTATGCCATCGACGGAAGCTCTGAGCGTTTGGCGGCAATTCATGCCGGGGCGATGTCAGCTTATACAGGTAAATTTTTGGAAACAAAGGATAAGCATTTTGCGCAGTTAGATACTAAAATTATTGCGCAGAACTTTTCTGTTAACATTGAAAGTGCAGCTCAGGCCGGAATTGATACTGCTATTTTGTGGCAATATCAGGATAAGGATGCCGAAAAACTGACTAAGGTTGGGATTCCGACATTACTGATTTACAATGACACCGTAGAAAATCTGAAGAAAAGCTTTTTAATTATTGGCAAGCTTTTGGGCAAAGAAGAACGTGCTGCAAAGATTAACCAATATTACGATGCAACTAATGAAAAAATTATTGCTAAAAAAGCATGGGAAAAGACGGATAAGCCGACTGTTTTATTCCTGCGTAATGCTAAACTGCGTTTACAGGGCAATGATAATTTCATCCATGAAGCAATCCGTATTGGCGGCGGAGAAAATCCCTATGAACAGATTGCGTTAAGTGGTGGCAGTGAGCAGACCATCGCTATGGAAGAGGTATATAAGCTGAATCCGGATATTATTTTGCTGAGCAACTTTGATAAATTTGTGCCTGATGATTTGTATGATAACAAAATTCCCGGTCAGGATTGGAGTACAGTGAAAGCAGTTAAGGAAAAACGCGTGTATAAGGTGCCTATGGGCATTTACCGTTGGGATGCTCCGGGCGTAGAAACACCGCTCATGATGGAATGGCTGGCGCATGTGCTGCAGCCTGAATTATTCAAGGATCTGGATGTGCGTGCAGATGCAAAAAAATTCTATGAGGATTTTATGCATTACAATATTTCTGAAGCAGATATGGCGCAAATTTTTGCTGATGAAGCTAATAAAAACAGTAAGCCGTTATTCTGATGCAGATAGAAGCTAGCAAATCAAATTATGCGGTAATCATGCTTATCTTCAGCATGTTACTGTTATTGATGGTAGTACTGAGCCTAGGAATGGGACGCCTTTACATTGCGCCTATGGATGTCTTTAAAATCTTGTGCTCTTATGTTGTGCCTGTAGAGCAAAGCTGGAGTGATCAGGCGGCGAGCGTTATTTATACGCTGCGTCTGCCGCGTGTGCTGGCAGCAATTTTGATTGGTGCGGCATTGTCGCTTTCCGGCGCTGCTTATCAGAGTGTTTTTAAAAATCCGCTTGTAGCGCCGGATATGCTGGGTGTATCATCAGGAGCCTGCGTTGGTGCTTCGCTTTGCATATTGTTTGGCTTAGGCAGTACCTTTATCCAGCTGGGAGCCTTCGCCGGTGGTATGCTTGCCGTAGGCTGCGCTGTTATTATTCCGCGTATTATCGGTAAAAATTCGATAGTTATGCTTGTTTTGTCCGGCCTTATCGTTTCCGGTCTGATGAATGCTTTGCTGGGTATTATAAAATACCTTGCAGACAGCGAAACACAACTGCCGGAAATCACCTATTGGCAGCTAGGCTCTCTTGTTAGCGTAACCTGGGCTAATATTTTTTCCAGCGGAATACCTATTGTATTTTGTCTTGTGTTTATGTTGGTCATTCGTTGGCGTATGAATATCCTGACGCTTTCCGATGAAGAGGTACATATGCTGGGACGTGATGCCGGCTGGCTGCGCTATGCGATTATCCTGTGTGCGACTGTTCTTACAGCCTGCTCTGTTTGCATTAGCGGTACTATCGGTTGGGTTGGTCTTGTTATTCCGCATTTTTCTAGAATGCTTGTCGGCCCTAACAACCAACGCCTGCTGCCGTTAGCTATTGTTTTGGGAGCATTTTTCCTGTTGGCTGTTGATACGATTTCACGTGCGTCGATGAGTGCGGAGATTCCCTTGAGTATTCTTACCGGTCTGATCGGTGCTCCGTTTTACTTTTATCTCTTGTTAAGACAAAGGTTGGCGTTATCATGAAATTAATTGTAAATAATTTAGCATTTGCCTATAATGAACAGTCACCTTTATGGCAGAACGTCAGCTTTACGCTCAACAAGGGTGAGGTTATGACGATTCTAGGCAGTAACGGTATTGGTAAAACAACACTGTTGCGTACGTTAATAGGATTTTTTAAGCCATTAGCCGGTGGCAGTGTACGTCTTATTACGGACGAGGGCGATGAATATACGCCTTACGAAAATCAGAAAGAGTTTACTGCCCAAATCGGTTATGTGCCCCAGGTACAAAATACTGCTTACTCGTTTCTGGTGCGTGATTATGTTGTTATGGGAAGAGCGCCGCATCTTGGTGTCTTTACTAAGCCTAAACAAAAGGATTACGAGTTGACTGATGAGGTATTGAATGATTTAGGCATTTATCATTTGCGTAACCGTTCCTTCAATACTTTGAGCGGCGGACAGCAACGTCAGGCAGTTATTGCCCGTGCTATTGTGCAGCAGCCGCAGCTGGTTATTATGGATGAACCGACAAATCATCTTGATTACGGTAATCAGTTCCGCGTACTGCAAATGGTACAGAAGCTGTCACAAAGAGGGATAGCTGTTATTTTAACAACGCATATGCCTGACCAGGCTTTTTATCTGGGCAGTAAGACGGCGATTTTAAAGCCCGACGGACTTGAGGTTGGCGATGTGCGAGATGTGTTAACAGAGTCGGCGTTAGAGGAAATTTATAAGCTGAAAATAAAGCTGCTGTATTTGCCGGAGCAGCAAAGAACTATTTGTGTTCCCTACTAGCTTGTTATTTCACTCTCACATATAAAATTTATAAAGTTGATGATTAAGAGGTGTATCAGAATGTCTAAGAGAAAAAAATTGCTTTTAAGCAGTATCATGTGCTCACTTATTCTTGGCGTAAGTGCAGCTCCTGTAAGCGCAGAAACCATTGAAACGTTCAATCTGGATGAGATGGTTGTTGAAAGCTCTCGTAACCACAAAACTCCGTTGCCCGGTGGCTTTAACAATGATTCCTCCAGAGTAGGTCTTTTAGGTGAAACAGAGGTTATCAAGGCACCATTCACTGTCCAAAGTATTACTGAGGATACTGTAAGTAAGATGGCCATGCCTAATCAGGATTTAGATACTGTTCTTTCCAATGTGCCTGCAATTCGCACAGGTACTTCTCCGATTAAAACGGATTTTTCTATCCGTGGTGTTTGTACGAATGCCGCTTCTTATTATGTAAATAATATCCCTGGTTTCTTTATTATGGCTACTGGTCCTATAACACATACTGTAGGTAGTATTGATGCTTTAATTGGTCCTGCTTCTACTATCAATGGTTCCACTCCCTCTTATCAAGCTGGTCCATTAACTGGTGCAACTCCGGGTGCTATTTATTTGAACACCAAACGTGCCGGTGAGGATGATTTCATCAAATATACGCAGACCTTTGGTGGTTATGGCGATTACGGCGAATATCTTGATGTAAGCCAACGCTTTGGCAAGGACCGTAATATTGGTTTAAGAATTTATGGCCAATATGATGATGGCGGTTTGGCTATTTCCGGTGCAGGCCAGCGCAAGAAGAATTTATTTGCTAACATCAGCTATGAAGGCGAGACGACTAAAACCAACGTTTTTGGCGGTTATTATGACCAGAAGCTTATGGGTACAGAACGTCGTTTCTTATTGACGGGAGATCCAACAAAAATTCCTGATGCTCCGGATGCTAGCAAGAGCTTTGACGATCCTAGCTTGATGCATCAGGATACCAATGGTTATATGCTGACACTCAATCATCAGAAAAAATTGGGTGAGCATCTAAACTGGTTTGTTAATGCTGGTGCTAACCAATCTGTTATGCGTCGCTATATTTACGATGGTGAAGTCGACATTTTTGATAATGGCGATATAGATCCTAAAACTGCGGTGTGGTCTGACTATATTCATATTCGTAACCAGTATTTGCAGACTGGCTTAAAGGGCGATTTTATGACAGGCATGGCTAAGCACAATGTTGCCGTATCTGTAGATCGCTTTCATCGTAAAATGTATAAAAAAGGCGTTGATACTATAAATCCATCAACTGGAAAAGCTGATGGTAGTTTTGAAGGCAATATTTATACTGGAGTGATTTTTAGACCGTGGATTTATAACGGTGATATATCTTCTACATTAACGAAAAACCTTCAACATGAGGAAACAGACGTAAGTTTGAACTTTATGGACAAGGTTGAAATTGGCAAACTGACATTGCTTGCTTCTGCTTCTCGTCGTCATGGTGATTATGTACGTGGTACAACCAAGAATCAGCAGAAAAATAATGTTAAAGATAATAATTGGGCAACAACCTTTGGCTTATCCTATGCACCGACTGATGATTTATCAATTTATGCAGCTAAAGCAAATTCAAGAAACCGTGGTACAGCAGTTGTTGCATCTGGTAAGAAAAATTATGAGAATGATGGCGAAATCTTACCGTCTGTTCGTAATAGCAATGCTGAAGTTGGTGTAAAATATAAAGCAAATGATAATCTGATGATGACATTGGCATATTTTGACATGAAACAACCTCAGACTATTGATGTAAAGGATGCTGCTGGCAAGTTGTGGCTGACTAATAATGGTTTAAACCGTTATAAGGGCGTTGATTTTAGCTTGAATGCCTCTTTTGCTGATAAATGGAATGCTTTTGGTGGTTTTGAATGGCTTGATGCACGCCAAGAAAAAACAGCTAACGGAAAATATGATGGTTGTCATGTAATGGGTTCGGCTGAGTGGAGCAGCGTTTGGGGCTTGGAATACAAGCCTGATGAAGACACTAGCTTTACCGGAAGACTGAGCTATGTTGGGGTTGGCAAATATGTAAAGGGCAATAAAGAAGAGCTGGATATTCCTTCTCATGTTACTCTGGACCTGTTTGCAAGCCATAAAGCTAAAATTAATGGTACACCTGTTAAATTTATTGCAGCTTGCTACAATGTTGCTAATGATAGTCATTGGATTGCGCAAGCTGGTCAGAACAATAAATTCATGCTCAACATGCCGCGTTCCTTCATGCTTTCCGCAGAGTTTGAATTTTAATTAAGCTCATCATACTTAACTCCATCTCATATACGAAAACAGCAGCTAAAACACTTCAGTGTTGCAGCTGCTGTTTTTTTCTTGTTCAATTTTTCAGGTGTGCAATTTCATTATACAATGAGGTTACAAAATAATTTTATCTTTGTTGTGTACTGGCAGCCATGCCAATAAAAAATTTTGCAAATCACGGCACACCTTGCGCGGCAGAGTATTTTTTAGACTTGCAATATACATGTTCTGACCGCTTACTTCAGCATCGAGCATCTTCCATCTGATATCAGGATGTCTTTGCATTGCAGCAATGTAGTCATAGCCTAGATAGATTACGTTGCTTTCCTTTACTAAATCCAGAGCAACGTCAATATCGGTGATTTCCGCAAAAATATCTACATTCAGACCATTACCAAGAATATATTTTTCCATATTGTCGCGAAAACAACGGAAGGATCTGCCTTTACTGATGATTTTTTGATTATGAAGATCCTGATAGCTGAGTCTTTCTTTAGCAGCTAAAGGGTGGTCAGCAGAAAGTGCTATGCAATAATGCGTATAAAATATGGGTGTAAGTGTAAAATTTGTGTTGTCCAACGGATCTGTAGTAATAGCGAAATCTGCATTGCGAGCAAGTAAGGCGTTGAGAGCGGCCTCATCGGTGCTTTCGATAATGCTGAGAATAATATTCGGATATATTTTGCGAAAGTCAAAGAAAAATTCTGCTGTTAAATATTTTACGATGTTATCAAGCGCGTAGATGGTGATAACATTTTCCTTTTGCTTTGCCAAGGTGTTCAGGCCTGTTATGTAGTTATATTCATCGAGCAACTTTTTGGCATGGGGAAATAATGCCTCGGCAAAATCCGTTGGCTCTAAGCCTTTGGATGAGCGCAAGAATAAGTCTGCGCCTAATTCCTGCTCCAGCTCACGAATTGTTTTACTTATTCCTTGGCGAGACACGAAAAGCTTTTCTGCTGCTCGCTGGATATTTTTTGTTGCATAGGCTGTGATAAAATATTGTAATTGCTTTGACTGCATTTTTTTCACCTCAATCTTATTTTACCGCAACTAATTGGTTGCGGTAAAGAACTAAGTTTTTTCTTTTGCAGCAGTGACTTTACGTCTATAATGAAATAAAAACTTATTGGAGGAACAAAATGAAAATCAAGCAAATTCGCAGTGCGACGAATAAAATTTTTTATGGTGGCAAAACTTTTCTTTTAGATCCTTGGCTTGTGGAGCAATATGGTTTAGGCTGTTTTGACAGTATTCCGGGAAATCCTTACATGCCTGTTGATCAGGTAAAGGCGAAAATACCAATGCCGCTTTTTGCTTTGCCGGAAACGGTAGAAAGCATTTTGAGTGGAGTAGATGCTTATATTGTAACGCATCTGCACCCTGATCATATAGATATCAATATGCAGAAGGGCACTTTTGGTGATGTTTTGGAGCATGATAAGCCAATTTTTGTGCAAAATGAAGATGATGCACAGGTCTTAAAAGCTTCAGGTTTTCAGGATGTACGTATCCTGAAAAATGATGGGGTTAAGTTTGCAGATATAACCTTATATAAAACGTCCGCTATGCATGGCACGATAAAGCCATCGTCTGATGCTTGTGGTGTAGTGTTTAAAGCAGAGCAGGAAAAAGTTTTATACGTTGCCGGAGATACGATTTGGTTTGATGGTGTTCGTAAAACTTTGGCAAATTATCAGCCGGAAGTAATTATGCTTAATGCCTGCGCTGCGGAGCTGCGTGCTTATGGCAGGCTGATAATGAATGATGAAGATGTGGATTGCGTACATCAGACATTGCCGGAAGCAAAGCTGTATCTGACACATTTCGATAATGTTGCTCATGCTTCGATTACACGTAGCCAAATGCGAGGTGCGCTTGTACGTCGTGGTGTTGATAATTATGTGATTCCGGAAGACGGGGAAACAGTGATATATTAAAGTAAGACAAAAATAAGCAGCTGCCTTGGCGTGAGTCAGGGCCGCTGTTTTCTTTTGCGCTTGACTTCGACCGGACTCCAGGTGTTATGCTATACTTAAATAAAGCAACATGAAAGGAAGCAGAGCATGAGCAAGAAATTTAAGCTTTTACTTTTTATATTCTGCCTTGCAGTGGCAGCGTTAAGCGGTTGTGCTAAAAATGCCGACAGCGAAGTACAGGGCAGTGATACCGCCGTTGCCATTACCAATCCGCGTCAGCTGGTGGCTGCGGATAACAAGACAGGGCGCACAATTATGTGGGAAGCAAAGGTTAAGCAGCCTTATACGCTGGAGTACCGTTTAAAGGGCAACAAGGATATAAAGCAAGTGCAGGCAACAGACAGCAGCTTTACGGATAAGAACAGTGTTATTCAATATACTGCGCGTCTTAGCGGGCTGGTCCCTGGCAGTGCTTATGAATATCGCATCAACACAGCGCAGAATAAAGGGCGTTGGCACAAGCTGCAGACGGAAAACGGCGCAGGCTTTACTGCCTTAATTTTCCCGGATTCGCAAAGTGCCAATTACAGCGGCTGGCAGCAACTGGCGCGTGAAGCGTATAAGCGTCATCCGGAAAGTGCGTTTTACGTGAATATGGGTGATTTGGTGGACAACGGACAGGATGCAAGCCAATGGCGTGCCTGGTTCAACAGCGTGAGCGTGTTCAGTGATGCTGTGCCGCTGGCACCCGTACTCGGCAATCACGAGGCGTACAGTCTGGAGTGGAAGGAATGCCTGCCTGCAAGCTATACGCATCTGTTCAATGTGCCGCAAAATGGTCTGGCAAAGTATCCGAATCAGTTTTACAGCTTTGATTACGGTCCTGTGCATTTTGTAGTGCTGGATACCAACTTCCCGGAGATGAAAAATTTTCAGCCTGATTTATTGGCAGACGAGCTGCCTTGGTTGGAAAAGGATTTGGCGGCGAGCAAGGCACAGTGGAAGGTGGTTCTGATGCACCGCGATATTTTTCTCTACGGCTTCGGGCCGGAGTCGGGCAGAGCGCAGACCAAGACGCATTTTCTTGATTTCAGCTATCAGCTGATGCCGATTTTTGAAAAATACAAGGTTGATGCAGTGCTGACGGCGCATCTGCATACTTATCGCCGTCGTGTGCCCTTGCAGAATTTTGCGCCTGCACCGCAGGGAAGCGGTGTTACCTATATTCTGACAGGTGTGGCCGGCAGTGTGCGTTATCCTAAGCTGTGGGGAGATTTTGAGTGGGATGCGGCAACAGCGCCGAAGCCGGAAACTGCCAACTATATGACAATGAAAGCCGATGAGAAAACCTTGGAGTTTAAAGCTTTTCTGCCGGATGGCAAGCAGTTTGACGAAGTGAAATTAACTAAATAAGCAAAAAGGCTGCCGCATCAATAGTGAATGCGACAGCCTTTTTAATTGCGCTTAATCCAGCTCAATCAGTTCATATTTGTCGTTGCCCATTTTCAGCTCGCGCATAGCGGTGAGCTGGTGCAGGCCGTGACGGCTTTCCATGCGTTTAACGAGGTCATGGTTGCTTTCCGTGGCATATACAAGATCAACGGAAGCCTGGTCGATGGCCAGAATGTCGGTAGAAGCGAGAATGCCGATATCAGGAATGGTCGGCTCTTCTGCGCTTAAGCCGGCGCAGTCACAGTCAACGGACATGCGGCGCAGAACGTTGATGTAAACGATGTGCTTGCCGAAGAAATCGATAGTAGCCTTAGCGGATTCAGCCATATTTTCCATGAGCAGCTCCTTGCCGGGCCATACGTTCCAGTCCGTAGGCAGGTTATCCTTATCTACGCCGTGAACCTGAGCTTTGCCGATGCGTCCGTCAGCGCAGCCGATAGCAAGGTTTTTCATGGAGCCGCCGAAACCGCCCATAGCGTGACCTTTGAAATGTGTTAAAACGAGCATGGAATCGTAGTTGACGATGTTTTTGCCCATGGAAACTTCTTTGAAATGCTTGCCGTGGCGGACAGGCAGATTTACAGTGCCTTCTGCGTCCATGATATCAACAGGGCAGAAGGTCCAGCCGTTAACCTTCAATGTATCAAGATGCTCCTCGGTGGTATAGCGGTCGCCCTGATACAGGGTGTTGGTTTCTACGATGGTGCTGTCAGGGATTTGCTGCTGCAGTGCTTTGACCAGCTCGCGCGGCAGAATGTTGGGGCCGTGCTTTTCGCCGGTGTGCAGCTTGATGGCAACCTTGCCGTAAATGCTTTCGTTGATTAAATCATATAATTTGATGAGATGCTCTGCATCAATGTGTTTGGTGAAGTATACTTTGGCATGAGAGCCTGCGTTATCGTTTGCGGAAACTTTTTTGCAGCCTACTACAGGGGCTTGTGCAAATTCTTGTGTCAATTTCATCTACCTCCTATAATCTAGTTACTTATATTTTAATACCTGAAGTATACTCTAAGTCAAGTGGAAAATGGAAGTTTAGTGGTGAATGTTAACTCCCAATCATACTACAAAAACGTGGCAGCAGTTGTTTTATATATTCTTGCCTTGAAACCCAAAGAATTGGGATTGGAACGCTGGCGTGCGTTGGAGCTTCTAAAGAAGTCACAAAAACTTCACAATGTAAATCCTAGAAATTTAGTATACTTTAAATATAGTGTAACTTTTCACATTGAAGGAGGTTTATCTCATGAAAAAATTAACAGCTATTATTACTGGCGCACTGACTGTTTTGACAATTTCTGCTACAGCATTTGCTGCTAATCTGATTAGTGCGGACGAAGCTCGGGCAATTGCGCAAAAGCAAGTTCCAACATGTAGTACTTACCTGAATACTGAAGCAGAATTGCAAAAACTGCAACCATATTATGAAGTGAAGTTTTTTGATACTGCTACTCAGACAAAATATGAAATTGATGTATATCAGGTAAATGGTAAAATCAAAGAATATAATATGGAAAGAAAAGCGTTGGGCGGCAGCGCTAATGTAATCTTGTCCAAAGATGATGTAAAAGCAATTGTTGCTAAAGAAGTTGGTGACGTGTCGATTTATGCACTGAAATTGGACAGAGAACATGGATTATATGAATACGAAGTGAAATTCAGTGCCTCTGGTTTGCGTGGTGAGATGAATATTAATCCGGAAACTGGTGTAGTGGTGGATAAAGAGGTGAAATACAGCCTTTAAGAATAAATTTTTATAAATTTTTTAGAGCGGTGCGAAAGCATCGCTCTGTTTTTGTGATTTTTATTCTTAGTTTTGAGTTAAATTCAAATGCTGTTAAAAAGCTACAAGGAGACAATAAGGAGCTGCTAATTATTTCTGGTGCTGTGCGTCGGATTTGTACTGCAAGATTGATGTAAGTTCCTTTGATAAAATAGAAGCTTTTTATATGAAATATCTGAAATAAAAAGTGGAGGCTATCACTAGAGTGATATGATAGCCTCACTTTTTTCCACAAATCGGTTGGGAAGACCGATATTGAGAGGGAAATCAGGGTTTTACAGTTGTGCGGTAAGCCTGCTTGCCATCTTTGAATTCGATGATGGTTACGCTCTTTACTGCGTCATGCTGCTATACAAAAGGAGCGGGCTGTGTATCTTTTTTCAACAATTATCTAAATATATAAATCCGTCACCATCAGCATCTCCTAGCGGAAAGCTTTGAAAACTTCGCTTAAAGATGATATAATAAGCTATTATACTATGACTGGAGTACGCTATGCGCAGGAAAATATTATTTGGTGTTGATTATACGGACAGTGAGCTGATTAAGCTCTTGCTGTATCTGTTTGTCGGCGGCACGGCGGCCTTGGTGGAGTGGGCCTTGTTCTACATTTTCTTCCACTATCTTTTAACCGGGTTGAGCCTGACCTTGCTGACTATGCTGGCAACAGCCTTATCCTTTTGTTTGGCAACACTGTATCATTATTTCTTGGGCAATGTTTTGGTTTTTGACAGCGGCAGCCGTTACAAACGCGGCAAGGAGCTTAGCCTGGTGTTTTTGGTAAGCTGTATAGGCCTGGCGTTTAACCTGCTGCTGATGTATATTTTCGTCAGCCTGCTTGACTGGCAGCCGATGCTGTCTAAGGTGCTGACAAGCTGTATTGTTGTTGTATGGAACTATCTCTCACGTAAAAAATGGATTTTTAGGAGTTAGATATGCCTGGAGAATATGTAGACGTAAAAAAATTTAAAAAGGTTGTGCTTTTGTATAACCGTAATTCCGGTAAGCAGCTTTTTGCCAGTATGATGGCTAAGGTGAATGAAACCTATAAGCTGGTGAAGGAATTAGTAGGACCTAAAAATGCAGAAATGCGAGATATCCGCTTCTTTGACCAGATACCGCAGATTGCTGCGGAAATAGTTGAGGAAAAGGTTGACTGGGTGATAATTGCCGGCGGTGACGGCACAATCAGAGCAATGATTGAACAGCTGGCTAATCGCAAGTATGTACCTTACATCAGCGTTTTTCCTGCCGGTACGGTAAATCTGGTGGCTAAGGAGCTGCTGCTGAAGGCGGATCCGCATAAATGGTTTAAGCGTGTATCCAAAGGTATAGAGGTGCCTGTTTATCTGGGACGCGCCAACGGAAATGTTTTTCTGACGGTTGCCGGTATAGGCTTCGATTCCCTTGTAGTAGACAAGGTGACCGAAAAGGAGAAAAAGCTGCTCAACAAGCTCGCTTATGTTTGGCAGGGAACAGAGATTATGCGTAAGGAATTTCTGTTTAACAACTGGCGTTACCGCTTTCAGGTGCGCTTTGATGATGAAGACGAGTGGTATGATGCAACATCTGTTATTGTAGGCAAGAGCCGCTATTATGCCGGACGCTACAACCTCTTTAACGGTGCGTCGCTTTCGTCACCTCTTTTACATGCGGCGCTGTTTACCGGGGATAAGCGCGCCGATTTTATCCGTTATGCGGCCTGCATTGCTATGGAGGCGCTGACGCTGGATAATGATATTATTATCCGTGCAGCGAAAAAAATGGAAATACGCTGCAATGAAGAAAATTTTGCAGCAGAGCTTGACGGAGATGCTGTAACAACTGCTCCGCTTTTAATTGAGATGGAGTCCGAGCCGATTAAGTTTTTGGCGTAAGCAAGGAAATGGTGTAAGGTGAATAGGATTAGTAGAAAAATGGGCTGGCTGATTTTTATAATCGTTGCCGGTATTGTGGAAGGCTTTTTTGCCTGGCAGAGCTTCGGCGGGACGCACCCCTTTCCGCTGAACGAGTTTGGTTTTCAGATTTTTGATCATCTTCTGCGTGACTGTGTTTTGGCAGAGGTAGTGTATGTGCTGTATTATCGGCGCAAGCGTGTGCCTGACAGATTGCAGCGTTATTTTCCTGTTATTGTTATCGGCATTCTGTATCTGTGCGAAGCCTTTTTCATGGTTAACCAGCTTAGCTTGGATAAAGGCCTGCAGACAAGCCTGTCCGTGCTTGCCGGTATTAACAATAACATTTTTGCAGTGTTGCTGATGGCAATGTGCTACCATAAATGGCCTAATATCGGGATGAAAATACTCTATTTTGCTGTTTATGTATTTTCCGCTTTGGCGTTGGTCTTTGACGGTTTTTACTTTTGGCAGACCTCCATGCACGTGGAGAGCGTCCTCTTCCAAAACCTGAATATTTATGCTGTTAAAGGTATTTTTGCGACGATGAGCAACACGATGATTGCCGGTATCGTTATCAGCATTGTGGTGATTTTACTGCTGTTTTATGTACCGAAGCCGCAAAAGCGTAAGCCTAACTTTGCCTGGTCGCTGCTGTGCGTGGCCATGTTCACCTTGGGCTTGAACCTTACCGACAGATTGCTTGGCTATGCCGGCATGTACGGCGTGGAAAATGTTATCGGTATGTACGCTGAAGTTGAGAACGAAAAGACGCGCATGAACTACCGCAATATGCTTTCCGTTCCTGTTAATGTGAACTTCGTCAGCAAGGCAATTTTTGATACGGATAAAATTGCCGGCGGCAAGCATGTGGAGCAGCGCGAGCTGACTGCCAAGGATAAAACACGTCTGACGGAAATGGGCATTGATGAGCCTAAAGCAAAGATTGCCAAAATCAAACCGCAGTATGACAGAGTTGTTCTGCTGATTCTGGAATCCATGCACCGTGATTACATCAACTACTATAACCATGATATTCCCGAAGAAGCTACTCCGTTTTTGAATAGTCTTGTTATCCGTTATCCGCATATGAACAGGTATTATTCCTCTGCCGTGCCGACAACGCAGGGCCTGAATGCTACCTTCCGTTCGCATCTGATTATGGACAAGGATCTTCCCGGTAAAAATACGCCTTCACTGTTCCGCAGCGTGCAGGCAGCGGGGATGCGCGGCATTTTCATGAATGCCTCCAGCCAGTATTATGCTAACGAGCTGCGCGAATATCCTACGCAGTTCGGTATGAACGAATATTATGCCAAGGAATATCTGGAAAAGCAAGGTTATACAGGCGCCAGCGGCTGGGGCTTCCATAATGACGTAATGTATGAGGAAACACTGAAGCTGTTGGAAAAAGCCAAAGCGAAGAATGACCGTCTGGTGATGGTTACCAAAACGCTGGATATGCATCAGCCTTATCCTTATACGGGCTTCAGCTGGAACGAAATGCCGGACAATGTACGCAGCAACCAGTTTATTACAGTGCGCGGCGTTTATTGGGTTGATAAAACGTTGGAGCATTTCTTTAAGGAAGCACAGAAGCGTGGCCTGATGGATGACAGAACGCTGTTCATCATTACAAGTGACCATAATCCGCACAGCGGCGGCGAGTACACCAAGCTCGTTACCAAGGCTGATGATAAGCAGAGCATTGCACCGATTCCGCTGATTTTTGTGTCGAAGAATCTCGCACCGCTCAATAATCTGCGCACCAATGAATACGCTTCGCAGATTGATCTGGCACCGACGCTTTTGTATCTCTTGGGCATTGATGTGCCGGAAAAATTTATGGGCCGCAATCTTCTGCAGCCTACGGATATTCCCTATGCCTTAGGCTACTTTGGCGGTAAGGCGTTCTACTGGTCGGATGAGCGTCATTTTGTCGACCAGATGGATAAGCCTGTACCGGACACAGAATATGAGGATGCTTTAACAAACTATATTATTCATTATTATGGTTTGTGGCATCAATAAAGTTATTAAAAAATACCGTTCCGCAGAAATGTGGGACGGTATTTGTACTTTTGCTATATAAACTTAGCTGAAGAAAGCAAGTATTATGTATACAATTGATAATACACTTTTCAAAAGCAGTTCTATCACATATAATATTAATGCAAAAAAATAATTTTATGGAGGGAATGAAGATGTTTCTGATAATAGGTGCACTCGTTGTTATCGGTGTAATTTATCTTTTGTTGAAACGACATGAATCCAGAATGGTATTGATTGCCGCTGGTATTCTGATGTGCTGCATTGCCGGCAAGCCGATGGCTTCTCTTGATGCTTTTGCCAAGAGTATGACTAATGCCGGTCTGATTACTTCTGTTTGTTCTTGCATGGGCTTTGCCTGGTGCATGAAGTATACGGGCTGCGACAAGCATTTGGTTGTCGCTATCGGTAAGGTTTTGAAAAAAATGGGCTTTTTGCTCATTCCCGGCGCTACGCTGGCAACCTTTGTTGTTAATATTGCTATCCCCAGTGCTGCAGGCTGCAGTGCTGCGGTAGGCGTAATTTTTATTCCGATTATGATGTCTGCGGGCATTCATCCGGCAATGGCTGCTGCTGCCGTTAAATCCGGTACTTATGGCAGTATGCTGAACCCCGGCCTGGTACACAACGCCGTTATCGCTAAGCTGGCAGGCGTGCAAGTTACTGATGTAATTGCCAACCATATGCTGGCAACCGTAGTCGGCGTAATCATTGCTGCAGCTGTACTGACTGTTCTCGCAGTTGTTTTGAAGGAAAACAGAGGCTTTGTACCGGAAGGCGAAGCCGGTGTTGACGAAAACTTCGGTATCAATCCGCTTTTCGCTATTATGCCGCTGGTTCCGGTTATCATCTTGCTGCTTGGCAGCACCAAGCTGGTTCCTGCACTGAAAATGGGCGTACCCCACGCTATGGTTATCGGTGCAATCCTGTCTTTGGCAGTAACCCGTAAAAATCCTGTTGAGCTGACTAAGAGCTTCTTTGACGGCATGGGCGATGCTTATGCTAATATCATCGGTATTATTATTTCCGTAGGAGTTTTCGTAGCAGGCCTGAATGCTTTGGGACTGATTAAGGCGCTGATTAACTGGATGCTGAATTCTACCGGTATTGTTAAAATTGCTGCTACATTCGGTCCGTTTGTGCTGGCACTTATTTCCGGTTCCGGTGACGCTGCAACCGTTGCGTTTAACGAAGCAGTTACTCCGCATGCGGCACAGTTTGGTCTGGAAACCATGAACATGGGCTCCATTGCAGCTTTGGGCGGTACTCTCGGCCGTACTATTTCCCCAATTGCAGGTGCTACTATTATCTGCGCAGGCATTGCCGGTGTAGACCCGATGGATGTTTGCAAGCGTAATGCTCTGGGTATTACCCTGGCGTTGGTTGTAGGCATGATACTGCTGCTGTTCTAAAATCAGATATTTTTAAAGTATAAAATGGATGCGGAACTATTGCTTCGCATCCATTTTTATTGCGACGACTTGCCTCTATGCGGTATAATAATGCATGGAGGGAATTATGGAGATTAATACTTTTCTTGATAAATTACAGAGCTATCACAGCGAGCAGGTTTTTAACCCCTGGCGTGATTTTGATACAAGCTGTGATATAGGTCCGCAGGCTCCCGTTATTCGCAGTGCCAATCTGCGCCGTTATCTGGAGCTGCGTCCTGACGCACATTATTTGTTTATTGCCGAGGCCTTGGGCTATCAGGGCGGTCATTTCAGCGGTATTGCAATTACTTCGGAGCGTATTCTGCTGGGCCATCATCCTGATGTAGAGCCGAAAAGCGTGCTGGGTGAATGGGATTACCGTCGCACGAGTGATGAAAGCAGCGCAATGCTGAATAATACGCAGCGCCTGAAGGGCTTTAACGAGCCCACGGATACTGTTGTCTGGAACGCGCTGAACAGTCATGGCCTTGCGTCCTTTGATGTTATTCTTTGGAATATTTTTCCGTTTCATCCGTATAAAGCAGGCAATCTGCTGACTAACCGTACGCCCTCACCGAGCGAGCTTGATGTAGGCATTGAGTACGCGCGGATGCTGCTGGAGTTGCGTCCGGGGATGAAGATTGTCGCTATAGGTCAGAAGGCGGCGACAACGCTGTCACGTTACGGCGTTGAATGTATGGCTGTGCCGCATCCGTCTATGGGCGGTGCCAACCGCTTCCGTGCGGCAGTAGCGCAGCTGTTAGGCGGTGAGATGTAATGGATTTGGAAGCTGTTCCTTTAAGCCGTGAGCAGACACTGCATATTGCTCTTGGCATGGGCAAGGCGCTTTTGAAAAACGGTGCGGAAACCTCCAGAGTAGAGGACACAATTTCCCGCTTCTGTCATACGCACGGCTATCATGATATTCATGTTTTTGTTACGCCGACGGTTATTATTTTAGGCGATGAGGAAAGCGAGGGTGCGACGATTATCAGCCGTATTCGTTATCGCAGCACTAATTTGAGCGTTATCAGCGCTGTGAATGATTTTTCCTATAACCTGAAACGCTGGCCGCTGAATTACAAAGAAACGCTGGCGTATCTGGATGAGCTGCGTCATAAGGCTCCGCCCTATGGCAAATGGCGTGTCTGCATGGCTTCGGCAATCAGCTCGGCAGCCTTTTCGGCGATGCTGGGCGGCAACGGCCATGATTTTATCGCGGCCTTTATTACCGGCGGTCTTTCAATGGTGCTGTTAAAGCAGATGGGCGGTTATCGCCCCAGTGCCTTTTGGGAAAATGCCCTTTCCGGTGCGGCAATCGGCGCTTTGGCTATTTTTTGCTGTGAGATGGACGGAGAATGCACACGTACCAACATCATCGTAGGTGCGCTGATGCCGTTCCTGCCGGGCGTAGCCTTTACCAACGGTCTGCGCGATTATATGGCCGGTGATTTGATTTCCGGTAATTCGCGTATCGCCGAGGCAATGCTTTTCGCTACATCCATTGCGATTGGCTTGGCATTTAGCCTGCTTGTATGGTATCACTGGGGGTGGAAGCTGTGGGCATAAATTATTTTACAGCCTTTGGCTTTGCATTTATTGCTACTGCTGCCTTCGGTATTCTGTTTCAGGCACCGCGTAAAAGCCTGCCTATCAGCGGCTTTATCGGTGCTGTAGGCTGGGTAGTTTATTGCTATATCCGTAAGGATTTGGCGTATGATTCTTTTTATGCCATGTTTTTTGCCACGGTTGCGCTTTCGCTTTTGAGCGAGCTGGCGGCGCGCATGTTTAAGCAGCCGGTAACAATTTTTGTTATTCCCGGTATTATCCCGATTGTGCCGGGACTTGGCATGTATCGCGGTATGGCAGCGATTATAGAAAATGATTACGACACGGGGATGAACATCCTTATAACCACCGGCATGGATGCCAGTGCTATTGCCTTGGGGATGATGCTTATGACAAGCGTATTCCGTGTAATTAAGATAAGCAAGGATCATAAACGCTTGCTGCAGCTGTTGCATAAGGAAGAAAAAGAATAAGGTTATTTACAGTGAGTGAGGGAATGAAAATATGGGTTTAGCAGAGCTGTTGCTGTTGGCGGTTGGCCTGGCGATGGATGCCTTTGCCGTTTCCGTTTGCGGCAGTATGGTGCTGACACCGGATAACAGGTTGCGCGGAGCATTACGCTTCGGCAGCTGGTTCGGAGCGTTTCAGTTTTTGATGCCGGTGATAGGCTATTTCGGCGCTGTGTCTTTCCGTGATTATATTACGGAATATGACCATTGGCTTGCCTTTTTCTTATTGCTTTATCTGGGAATCAACATGATTCGTGAAGCAAACGAGGCCTGCCATGTCAAAAAAGATTATAGCGTGAAGGAGATGGCGGTGCTGGCGATTGCCACCAGTATTGATGCTCTGGCGGTAGGTATCAGTCTGGCTTTTTTGAATACAGATATCTGGTCCGCTTCCATACTGATTGGCGTGGTGACCTTTGCTATCGCAGCCTTTGGCGGTCTGGCAGGCTTTAAGCTGGGTGCTATGGCCGGCAAGCGAGCTGATGTGGCCGGCGGCTTGGTGCTGATTTTTATCGGTGTCAAAATTTTGCTGGAACATACAGGAATAATTTAAGGAATAAAAGTTTAGCGGATTTGCTACCCCTTTAGGCACGCTGAGCTTAATTTATATCATAGAAAGGAAGATATACATGACGCAAGTAAATAAGGAGCGTATGCTCGCAGAATTTAAGGAAATTGTTGCTCTGCCTTGTCACAGCCTGCAGGAGCGTCCGGTATTCGAACTGCTCAAAGGCAAATTAGAGGCTCTCGGCTTTACGGTGGAAGAGGATGACGCCGGTGAAAAGCTGGGCGGCAATTGTGGTAATCTGTGGGCATTTTTGCCTGCCAGCGCAGGAGTTGAAGGTGCGGTACGCGTACTGCTTTCTGCACATATGGATGGTGTTGAGCCCTGCGGCGGCACTACCGTTATCCAAAAGGACGGCGTTTTATACAGCGACGGCACCACTATTCTCGGCGGTGACGATAAATCCGGCGTTGAGGGTATTTTAGAGGGTATTCGTCTGCTGTTGGAGGAAGACGCTCCGCATGGTGATATCCAGATACTCTTTACAGTTTGCGAGGAGGGCGGCGTGAACGGCTCCCGTTGCCTCGACCGCTCTAAGCTGCGTGCGGATGTTGGCTATGCACTGGACGGTGAAGGTGCTCCGGGCGAGATTGTTGTCGGTGCTCCCGGCCAGAAGAAATATAAAATCGACATTATCGGCAGAACCGCGCATGGCGGACTGGAGCCGGAAAAGGGCATCAACTCCATTATGATTGCTGCCAAGGCTCTTGCCGATGTTAAGCGCTATGGCCGTATTGATGAGGAAACTACCTGCAATATCGGCATTATCGGCGGCGGCAAGGCAACCAATATTGTGCCTGATCTGGTAACCATTGAGGGTGATGCGCGCAGCCGTAACAAGGAAAAGCTGGAGGCTATCTGCAAGGAAATCGTAGAAACTATTGCAACCAGTGCTGAAAAATACGGCGCTAAGGCAGAGGTTTTTGTGGATAACAAGTATGATTCCTTTGCTGTTGCCGAGGACAGCGATGTTGTAGCACTGGCGAAGGCTGCCTGCGCAATGCACGGCTTTACTCCGGATATTACGGTTACCGGCGGCGGCAGTGATGCCAACTTCCTGAATGCTTACGGACTGCCCAGCGTAATTTTGGGTACCGGTATGGCTCATGTGCATACTGTAGACGAATACATCAAGGAAGAGGATTTGTATAATACTGCGCTGATGGTACACGGTATTTTGAAGGCTGCGGTAAAATAAAAAGGTATATATAATTAAAGGCCTGCATGTGCAAAACGCATGCAGGCCTTTAATTATGAAATTTGACCACATAGCCGAATTAAGGTATAATTTATATATAAAAAAGGAGGTGCGATTATGCCGAAAATTACTTCCAGCGCAGATTTGCGCAACAACTATAACGAGATTTCTAATTTCTGCCATAAGTATAAGGAGCCGGTTTTTATTACCAAAAACGGCAAGGGCGATTTGGCTGTCATGAGCATTGAAGCCTACGAGGAGCTTACAGCAAGGTTTGAGTTGTATGGTGCGTTGAAGCAAGGTTTAGATGATATTGAGGCGGGGAGAGTAGTTTCCGCAGAAGATGCTAAAGAGATGTTCAGAAAGAAATATCCTGGAGCAAATATATGATGACGTACAAGATAATTTATACGCAAAAAGCATTGGCGGATTTAGATGCTGTCGCTAGTTATATAAAGCTCAAGTTGTGTAATATCTCTGCGTCAGATCGTATAGTAGAGAATTTTTTCGGCGAAGGAGATAGCCTTGCTGCTTTTCCGACTCGTTATCCCTTATGTAACGACGCATTTTTGCGTGCGTGGGGAATCCGCTTCGTGCCCGTGAAAAATTATCTGCTGTTTTATGTCGTGCGCGAAGATGAAAGTGCTGTTTATGTCATTCGTTTTCTGTATGCTAAGCGTGCTTGGCAAAATATTTTGCGCGAGTATATCAAAAAAGAAGGCGGCGGATTTATGCCTGTTTTTACGACACATTACATTCAGGAAGAAACAGAAAAATATGGAGCAAAATAAAAACAGCAGCCTTGGCATACGCATGCGTATACTGAGGCTGCTTTGCTTTATTCTTCTGCTGCTGTCGCCAGCTGCACCTTCAGCTCTACGCCGAAGGTCTTTTTGAACCATGAAAGATGCTCCTGAATCTGATGCATTTCAATACTGGGAATACCTTGAGCATAGAGCTTTAAGGTAGCATTCTTTTTGTTGATACCGGGTTCAATAACGTGAATCTGGGATGTTTCCGTATAATCGAGGCTTTCTGCCAAGGCCAGCAGCAGTGCCAGCTTGTTGATTGTTTTCCAGTTGGCGTCGCTAAGCAGTTCCTTGTAGAAACGGTCCTTGAAATAGTTTTTGGAAACGCCGTTATGCCAGCCGGCGATGGCTGCCGTGATAACCTGCTCTTTGTGCGTCAGTCCGAAGAGCTTGGCATTTAAAATCATATAGGCACTGTGACGTGCGTGACTGTAGAAATTGATGGTGATGCCGATGTCATGCAAAAGTGCAGCGGTTTCCAGCAGGCGGCGGTAATTTTTGCGTAAGCCGTGCAACTCGCTCCAGCCGTCAAACATTGATAACACCAAATGGGTGATGTGTCTGGAATGCTGCTGATCGGGTTCATATAAGTTTAACACATTTTCCCTGCTCATTCTCAGGATATCCTTCGCTATAATGGGCACGTGGTTTTCCTTAGAATAATAATCGAAGAACAGGCCTTCGCGCAGGCCGCAGCCGGAGGTGATGAGCTTTTTGGCACCTGTTGCCTCCAAAAGGCATCTGATAATGCTGCTGCCGGCCAAAATGATATCACTGCGCTCGCTGCTGAGGCCGGAAATCTTTTTGCGCTGCTCCAGATTTGTATTGCGCAGTCTGTTGAAGAAGCTGCAATATGTTTGCGTGGTATAGGAGTAATTGTGGATTTTGGTTGCCGGATATTTCTTTTCACGTTGGATGATTTTAGCTACCGTACGCGCAGTACCGCCGACACCGATGAGAGGCAGGCCGTTCTGTTTGAGCCAGGGGTACTTTTCCAGACGGCTCATGATAAAAAAGCTGACATCGCTGAAGACATTGGCGGGCATGACGTTACGGGTATTGAACATGGAGGTGGTATTGACTGCACCGATGGGCAGGGACACGCTATCTAAAATTTTACGGTTCTTGAACAGAATCAGCTCGGTACTGCCACCACCCAAGTCGAAGATGATGCCGTCCTTGACGTTGAGGGTGTTGATAACGCCAAGGTAGCTGATGTAGGCTTCGGTATTGCCGGAGATGATGTGCAGCTGGATGCCTGTTTCCTCGGCAACGCGTGCGACAAGCTCGGCACCGTTGGCAGCGTTACGGATGGCTGCGGTAGCAACGGCAATGGTCTTGTCAGCCTGATAAATTTTGCACATATAGGCAAAGCTTTTCATGGTTTCTATGGTGCTGCTGAAGGCTACTTCTGTAAGCATGTTTTTTTCGTCGACCTTCTGACTGAGGCGCAAGGCTTCTTTTTGGTTATAGACCATATTATAAGCACCATTCTTATAAATATGGCTGATAACAAGCCGGGCCGAGTTGGAGCCGATGTCGATAATTGCGATTCGTTGCATTTTCCTTTTCTCCTTGTGGGGTGTTTCTATAAACTCCGATTATTCTATTTTAACGATATATTTATTATATTACCCATAACCTGAAAAAATCCTGCGTGAAAAAGTAAAATTCGTGTTAACTTGTTAAATTACTGTATAATTTTGATTTTTTCGCAGGATTTTTGTTAAGAAACCCGAATTATAACAATAACATACTGTTTTGGAGGCTTAGCTAATGAAGCGTAAAAATTACACAACCTTTGCTGCTATTCATCTAGGCTCGGAGATGCTCAGTATGCAGATTACCGAATATCACAATACCGAAAGGTATAAGGTTATTGAGTGCTGCAACCGACGCATTCGCCTGGGTGAGGCAACTTTTAAAAATAAAATAATTCCTTTCCCGCTGGTTTCCGAAATCTGCGAAATTCTTATCGGCTTCAAGCGTCTGATGAAGGAATACGGTGTAGAGGAATATGTTATGCAGGCGACAACTGCCGTGCGTGAGGCTAGCAATCAGGTTTTTCTGCTGGATCAGATTTATAACAAAACGGGACTTGTTGTCGATGTTGTTGATATGCCGAAGGAGATTTACACCAAATTTGTGGCTATCCGTAATACTCTGAAGGCAGAAAAAATTTCTACCGAGCGTGAGGGCATGCTGATGATGGATATTTCCTCCGGCGGTTTGGGTGTAACGCTGGTGCGCGATGAAAAAATCTGCTATCAGGGCAACTTCCATATCGGTATTATCCGTATTAAGGAGAGCTTTGAACGCAATCGCCGTGAAAGCATGCATTTTAACAAGGCGCTGACGGAGTTCCTCAGCAGTACAATCGGCCCGGTAAGAAATGAGCTGGGTGACAGCAAGGTGCGTTATCTGGTGCTGTCCGGTACAGAGACCGAGCTTTTGCTGCGTATGCTGGGACTGGATGAGCAGCAGAAGGTGCATCGCATCAAGGCGGCGGATTTCCATGCCTTTTTCGACAGCATGCGTCAGATGAGCCTGCCGCAGCTGATTCAGGTATACAAGCTGCCGGAAAATGTTGCGGAGCTTGTGCTGCCTACGGTGCTGCTTTATGAACAGCTGCTGCATCTGATTCCCGCCAAGGAAATTATTATTACGGCAGACCGCTTTATCGACGGCATCCAGCTGCTGCATATCGGCAATAAAACGAACCCTGTCATGCGTAAGGAGCTGGAGCAGGAGCTTATCAGCCTTTTCCATACCATCGGCGCCCGTTATCTGTATGATAAGAAGCATGCTCAGCAGGTGGAGCGCCTGTCGCTGATTATTTTCGACAAGATTGCCAAGGCTTACGGCATGGGCGAGCATGAGCGCCTGCTTTTGCGTGCAACCTGCATTTTGCATGATATAGGCAAATACATCTGCATGCGCAGTCACTCTATCTACACCTATCAGCTGATTATGTCTACGGATATTATCGGCCTGAGCGAGAAGGATAAGAAAATCGTAGCGCTGGCATCGTATTATCATGCCAACAGACTGTTTGACAAGACCAATACGCTTGCTCCGCATGTGGAAAAGGAGCTGGTGCCTGTTGTGGCCAAGCTGGCTGCCATTGTGCGTCTGGCCGATGCCTTAGACCGCAGTTATATGCAAAAAATCCACAGCTGCACTGTAACGCTGAAGGATAATAAGCTGAAGGTTTTGGCAGCAAGTAAAGAGGATTTGACGTTGGAAATCTGGACATTTGATGATAAATCAACTTTCTTTGAGGAAGTTTTTGGTATTGAACCGATTTTGGAACGGGTGAATAAGTAATGGGAAAATTAGATTTGACAAAGCCTGAGTATTTTTATAACCGCGAGCTGAGCTGGTTGAAATTTAATCTGCGCGTGCTCAAGGAAGCAATGGTTAAGGACACACCGCTGCTGGAGCGCCTGAAGTTTATCGCCATTTCGGCCTCTAACTTAGATGAATTCTTTATGGTGCGCGTAGCCGGTTTGTGGAGCAATTTTGACAGCGGCGTAGAAAAGCGCGATGCCTCCGGCATGTCGGTGCATGAGCAACTGGTGGCTATTTCGCAGGCAGCGCATGAGCAGGTGCGCACTCAGACAAAATCGCTGATTGCGCTGATGGCAGAAATGGATGCGGTGAAGCTGCATTTCCGCCGCGTTAAGGATTTGAGCGAGCTGGGCAAGGACTGGCTGGAGGAATATTACCGTGAGGTTGTTTTCCCGGTATTGACACCGATGGCGGTAGATGCTTCGCGTCCCTTCCCGTTTTTGGCCAATAAAACACTGAACCTTGCTGTTGAGCTGATTAAGGCCGACGGCGAGCACAGCATGGGCCTGATTCAGGTGCCGAGCGTATTGGACCGCATTGTGGAGGTTGAGCCTGAGGGCAAGCGTACCTTCGTATTTTTGGAGGATATTATCGCCAGCCATTGCCATGATCTGTTCAAGGGCTGCCATATTCTGGATATGGTGTCCTTCAGAGTAACGCGTGACAGTGACCTTGACTTGGAAGAGGATGACAGCGTTGACCTGATGAAGGAGGTTGAGGAATCGCTGCGTAAGCGTAAGCGCGGCGCTGCTGTACGTCTGGAAATCTTCAAAACGAATAATAATCGTATCAAAAGATTCCTGGAGGAAAATCTGGATGTTACGGAGATGGAAGTTTATGAAATCAACGGACCTCTGGACCCGACCTGCTTCTTTAAATTTATCGGTATGAAGGGCATGTGGCCGTGGCTGTATGAGCCATTTGTGCCACAGCGTCCGCTGGAGCTGCCGGATGACAGCGATTTGTTCGCCGCTATCCGTGAAAATGATATTTTGCTGCATCACCCCTACGAAAGCTTTGACCCGGTAGTTAAGCTGGTGAGCGATGCTGCCGATGATCCGCAGGTGCTGGCAATTAAGCAGACGCTGTACCGTGTGAGCGGCAACAGTCCTATCGTTGCTGCGCTGGCGCGTGCTGCGGAAAACGGCAAGCAGGTAACCGTACTGGTAGAGCTTAAGGCACGTTTTGATGAGGAAAATAATATTCTCTGGGCGCGCCGTCTGGAAAAAGCAGGCTGCCATGTTATCTACGGTTTGGTAGGCTTAAAGACACATGCCAAAATTATTCTGATTGTGCGCAAGGAGGATAACGGCATCAGGCGTTATCTGCATCTGGGTACAGGCAACTATAACGACAGCACCGCAAAGCTGTATACCGACCTTGGCCTGATGACAGCCAATGACGAGTTCGGCAGCGATGCTTCGGCGTTCTTCAATCTGCTCAGCGGTTACAGCGAGCCACCGGTTTGGAACAAGCTGGTTATGGCGCCGCTGGGACTGCGCGAGAAGATTTACGCGCTGATTGATAATGAAATTGCTATGGTGCGTTCCGGTCGTGAGGGACATATCATCGCCAAGATGAACTCGCTGATTGACCAGCCCGTAATCCAGAAGCTGTACGAGGCTTCTGCCGCAGGCGTGCATATCGATTTGATTGTGCGCGGTATCTGCGGTCTGCGCACGGGTATTGAGGGCATCAGCGACAATATCACGGTCCGAAGCATTGTGGGCCGTCAGCTGGAGCACAGCCGTATCTTCTGGTTTGCCAACGGCGGCGAAGAGCAGCTGTATCTTTCCAGTGCCGACTGGATGCCGCGTAACCTTAATGACCGCGTAGAGCTGTTCTTCCCGGTAGAAACAGAGGAGCATATCCATCGCATCAAGGCGCTGCTGGATTTGTATCTGCGCGATAACGTGGGCGCGCATATGATGCAGTCCAACGGCAGCTATCGCCGTGTACGCAATAAGCTGGAGCCTGTGAGCGCGCAAAGCACTTTGTACGAGATGGCGCAGTTGGCGGTGACTGCCGACAAGCTGCCGATGGAAAAGCGTCTGCAGCCTGTATTCAGCCGCAGATAATAGTGATGCATTATATTTATCAAGGATTACAGGCTAAGAAAGACTTATATTTTAATTGCTTACTTAAATCCTTATATTGATATTATGTGCTTAAGTTGTTATAATTAGTAACAAGAGTAGAGGGGGATTAAAATGAGTAATTATGCTGTAACCTTGAATTATAATTGCCATTATGGCTATGTAGAATATAACGAAGCGGATAAGACTGCCGTAGTAACCTTGCCGGAGGCTGTTGCCGAAGCTAAGGCTGCTGTCGAAAAGTATCTGGCAACTCCGTTGAGTCTGGATGTGCCGCAGGGTGATACTATCCGTGATTTTGCTACGATAACGCTGGAGCCGCTTTCCAGTAAGGAGGCGTTTCAAGTAGCGCTCACCCGTCTTTGGGGTAAAACCGGCGTGCGTGTTGAATGGAGCATGCCTCCGGGAATGGCGGACGATATCGCCGCTGAGGTGCTGGCAGAAGCACATTAACTGCTGATTGTTTTAGGGCAGACTCTTGATATAGCAGAGTCTGCCTTTTTGTTTATAAAATTTGTGTGAAGAATAGGAGAAATGCAGATGCTGGATATCAACAAATTACGCAATGCTTACAATGTTATTCACCGTATGAGCCAAAACAGACATCCTTTTGCCGAAGAAGAGCTTTCACTTGAGGTTGTGCAGAGCGCGCAGGTACAAGAGGCGCTTGCCGATGCCGCAGAGGTGATTGCTGTTTACGGTAAGATTATGAATCTGGTGTCGCAGAGCACGAGCTTTAAGGTTGCACCCAAAACTTCTAAGGCAGTTAAAAGCAGCTTTGTTGTGGAGCAGGATGACCTGAGCAGGCTGCAGCCTATGACTGAAGCTACCAATATCACAAAGCTTGTAAAATATATTAATGATACCTTTGCAGATAAGGAAATGCATAATCTTACTACGGTGGAGCTTGGCAGATGGTTGGAAAATACCGGTTATCTGCAGTTGCCAGAGGATGGGCGCAATAAAATTCCGACAGAAAAGGGTTCTGCGTTGGGTATTGTTACCGAAAAGCGTGTAAGACAAGCCACCGGAGAGATTTATTATATTAACTTTTATCCGCAGGCAGCGCAGCAGTTTATTTTTGATAATCTGCCTGCTGTGGCGGAGTTTTTGGCAAAGGAAAAAGAGGAGAAGCTTGCTGACGCATAACTTGCTGTTTCCTCATTGCCAGTATTTTGTTTTTGCGGTATAATATTTAATACAGCTTGGGCGGAATGGCTTGAGTTCTGCCTGAGCTGTTTTTATGGTTCCGTAGCTCAGTAGGATAGAGCAACCGCCTCCTAAGCGGTAGGTCGCCAGTTCGATTCTGGCCGGGATCACCAAGAAAACCGCTCCCAGTCTAGGTTTGGGGGCGGTTTTAGTTTGCGCAAAAAAAGGTAATTTTTGGCGAAAAAGTGCCTAGTATACAAAAACTATATAAGAGTGATTTTTCAGGGTTTGCTATCCAGTATATATTATTGCGTATAATGTGCCTGTATGGTGAAGATAATATGGTATAATATATTTGAGTAAACAGCTATGGAAAAGGTGGTGCTAACTATGTCTGAACAGGATATTAAAGATTGCAATTTGCTTGTTATTGCAGCAGTAGAGGAATACGCTCAAAAGCATAATATGAAAACAGAAAATGTATTACAGCTATTTGGTAAGCATAATGTTATACCAGCTATTCGCTCACAATATGCAGTTTTGCATATGTTGGACTTAGATGAAGTAGCTCTCTTTGCTGAAGATATGCTAAAGCAGGTGAGCGCATGAAAAAAATTATAGTATATCACGGAACTGCTTTTGGTTTTGAAAATATTGACCTAAGCAAATCAAAGAATAAAAGGGATTTTGGCAAAGGGTTTTATACAACCACCATTCAAGCACAAGCTGAAGCCTGGGCAAAAAACATAGCATTAAGAAATGCTGCTAAGGTTGCTTATGTATATGTTTATGAATTTACTTTTAGTGAAGAACTGAAATGTAAATCTTTTCAAGGCTTAACGAAGGACTGGTTAGAATTTATAAAAATGAATCGGGCTTTAGGCGGCGTGCAGCATGAATATGATGTTGTAATAGGACCTGTTGCTGATGATAATACCATGCTCACAGTAAATCGTTATATGAATGGTACTTATACTGTTGAAGAAGCATTAGAGCGCTTAGCTTATTTTAAAGTTAATGACCAGGTTTGCCTTAATACAGAAAAAGCGCTTAGATATATCAAGTTAGTGAGGAGGTACGAAGTTGACTAGTAAATATATTTATAAGGGTATGGATTTAACGCTCGATATTTATGAAAAGCTGCGGCATGTAGTTGAGCTTATTGCTGCACAAAATAAAATCAGCTTTGATGAAGCCTATATGTTGTTTGCGAAAAGTCATACTTACTGGTGCTTAACGACTCCTGCTACTGCTATGTGGGGAGAAAGCGATGAGTTTATAGTAGATGAATTTTATCGAGAAAATCAACAGTATAATGGACACTAGGAACTGGACCAGACTTTGAAAAAATAGGCGTGTATGGTATATTAAGTATATACAGAAAATGTTGGACAAAATCATACCAAAGAAAAAATACACGCCAGAATTTAAGACGAAAATCATTTAACTTAATAAGCAAAGGTATCTAAAGCAGAAGCTAGTTGATATTTAACGGTGAAGTGCACTAACCGTTAAACTTATATAACTAAACTTCTGCTAGGATGTCTGAAAAAATTTGCGCAAAACTATTGACAGTACCAGAAATTTTAAACGAACCCGTAACCGAATCCTTTATTGTCTCAACAAATACGATAAATTCACTCTTTAAAGACAAAAATGGCTGGAGCAATACGCTCCAGCCATTGAAACCCAGTAGCATGGACTAGGTCGACCACAAAATTTGTACTAGCCCGACCCACATATTGTAATAGGTTTACCCACAACTACGGACTAGGTCGACCCACACTCATGTAACAGCCCAACCCCGAAATTTGGACCAATGCCATAATTCCGAGATGCTGATCCCGGCCACGCGTACCCGCAATGGTGGAATCGGACTGGCGACTTTTCTTCTTAGGTAAGCATGTACGGCAATCAAATTTTCTTGCTGATCCTGGACAGAATCGAACTGGCGACCTACCGCTTAGGAGTATGGCTTACCACCTCGTGCGGTTGCCGACTACATAACTTCTCATTCAAGAAAACCTTGATTTTACGGGCTTTTCTGGGCGTTTGACCTGTTAAGGTATTACACCTCATTCAACAGATTTCGCCCGATTGCAAAGTGTTCAATTAGCACATTCTTAGTAAATATATTTATAGCTATGGAAGAAATTTAATCTCAAATTCTTTCCATAGCTATACTGCAACATAATTATTATTAACAATTTGAGTTATGGTAGCATGCAAAATATCAACTTCTACTCCCCAAATTGCTAAGTCTGGAGCTCCACTATTTATTTTATATAAATGCTTACTATATGTCCTATAATGATCCAATGCTTCTTGTTTCGGTAGTTTACTAGAACTTTTTGCTGTAGTAATTGCAATATCAAAGCTAGGTTCTTCTTCAAAAAGTGATGTAATACCTAATGAATACTTTGACCCATGGTGAGGAATCTTCAATATATTGGGAATCGGAACTTCTTTCACTAATTCATCTAATAAGTATTGTAACATTTGATCTTGAATGTCACCAGTTAGTAATAATGAAAAATCACCAACTAATATTGAAACAGCAATAGAATAATCATTTAATGCGTTGTAGTCTTGGTTTATTGCTTTTTTTCTTATTTTACCTAGGGAGGGCGAAATCGCACAAATAGAAAAAGGAATTTGCATTGTTCCAACTTTAATTGTTTCATCCTTTATTAGAGAATTTGCTCCAATTCCTTGAATCTTGGGTTAATGAGTTTTATATCTTTTATCATAACCACGATAACTATTTAATTTATCCAATACGTCGCGTGATATTTTAGCTGTATTTTTAGGTAAACTCTGCAACTCGGTAGGTAAAAATACACGTTTGGGTTTAAACGTTTTTACAATCTCAATCAATCCATCGGAATGATCGTCATGTGGGTGTGTCCAAAACAAGTCAGCAATTTGATTGATATTAGCGTCATCTAAAATAACTTTTACTGCTGGTTGATTTTGATAAAGAAATGAATCCGTTACACATGAATATATTACCTTATCATCCCCATAAAGCACAAAAAGAATGCTTTCTCCTTCGGAGGAACTTCCCAAAACATATATTTTACAAGACACTTTATTATAATAATTAAAAAATAATTCATCCTTTTTCATTGTATTTATATGTCCTACGTCTATTTATACTTATGATTGCACTTTCATTTGGTGTTATAGTTTTGCTTACTCTTGGTGTAAATGTTGAAGCACTTACAGCAGAAGCTGTTACCAAGGAACTAAATCTATTTTTAGTAACAGTTTGAAATTTAGTTGTTCCCTGTGATTTATTTACTTTTGTAAACATTATATCGCCTCCTTAAAAAGGTAGCACTTTATATCGCTCTAATAAGTCACCACCGTTAATTAAATCAACAATATTATCATTTACTACATGAGTAAAAAACTGATAAATTTTATCATTCATCTTTATCAAGCCATTTTTAGGATTTTGGATAAATTCATCTAATGTTGATTGTTCCGTGCTATACAAATCAAAATCGAACGCAATTAAATGTGCTAGTTTATTATCAATACTAGCATTGCTTAAATTGCCCGTTGAATACTCGCGTGAAAAATTAAGGGTATAATTTTCAGTATTATAAACCTGAGCAGTATTCGTTTGACTCAATTCAAATGCATCAACATCCGCATTTGTAAAAAAAGGAATTCGAAAGATTTCTTCAATAGATTGCTTATCTTCATCCAAGATATAAAACAAATTAAATTTTCTTAGACCTACACGTGTAGGTCTAAACATTGGATTTGTTTTTATATGATCAACTATGTCAGAAAACCATTCATAATATGGAAGATTCATTGATTCAATATTTAAATCTAATTCTAAATAGATAAAAGTTTTTCCAATTTTAATAGTACGTCCATCGCTATCATCACTTTTAGAATGTATAAGAACAAAGACATTTTGAAGTCGCGTATTCATTTTAGGTATCCCTGGATACAATGGGTTTATTTCAATATCTACAGAGTTTTCCTGCTCACTTCCCTGATTAGAAAAATATTGGCTATATTTTTCAGCAGCATATTGAAACAAATCCTCCTGCATTTTTTCAGTAATAAGTTGGAAATCTATACGATATAAAATTTTCCGAAGAAATATCCTTTTTGGAGCGTTACCGTCTGCCATGATTTACACCTCCATTTTATTTCTAGTTTCACCTAGTGTTAATTATATTATATCAGCGTTTCATATTATGCTCAATGTTTTTCGCTCTTAACGGCTATTTTTAGCCGTTATTTTTTTGCCACCATTTAAATTTTAGAAAGGACCCCATCCCATGAATTTAACCGAAAATGAAAAGAGAATGGTTTACCAGGTAGAAAGCACCTGCCAGGCAGCCATTCTGGACGAGATAGCCATGAATAAACGATATGCCCAAAACCCGGAACTCCGGCAGACCGCAGAAAACCTTTTGTCAAAGCTGCGGCTGCTCTCCGACAAGGAGTGCATGGATCTGGTAAAAGATGTTCAGAAGAATTACCACTTGCAGGGAAAGCCCGAACCATCGGGGAAATGCTTGCGGAGGCAAGGCAGAAGTCCGGGGCGGAGAAACTGGCCGGCCATGACATTATGGCTCTAGAGCGTTTTGCCCCTGATACCCGCCACATGATCGTCTTAGATGTTCTCTCCCATGAGTCCCCTATGGGATATAAAGGTGAACGTTATGCGTCTGTTCCTCACCGAGCAGGGATACCAGAAAGCCAGGGAGAACCAGGACAAGGGATTTATCAAGATCAGAAACCACGCCAAAGTGATAGCGGGAAACCTCCACTATGACGCAAAAGACCGTGACATCTGAAAAGCACCCTCTTTTGGGGCGAAAATCATCCTTTTTCCTCTCTGTATGCCTCTCTCCGACAACAGGCAGGAGAATTTATCTCTGTATCCTGACGGAAACAGCACAGAGGAAAAATCACAAGAAAAACGACCTTTTTAGAAAACGGAAAGGAGGTGTCCGATTATGGCAGTTTTCCGTATAGAGAAAACCCGTGATTATACCGTGATGAAGTGGTAAACTTATTTTAGACACAGAGGGGGTATTTCTTGTACAGATGATATATAATGGAATACACCAATATATATATCAATAGACAAGCAATACTTCGGTCTAAACAGGAGGTTTACCATGAAATACACTAAACAAGAAAAATTAGACATTGGTCGCCGAATATATGATAGCGAGATTACTCGCTATCAAGCAGCAGAGTTATACAATATTTGCGAAGGTACAGCACGTACCTATATGCGTATGTACAGAGATGCGAATAACCTGCCTGCAAAAAATTGTAAACAACAAAAATGTAATATAATACGTCCCAATGCACCTGCACTTTCTGCGAACACGGATGATTATCAATCTATGACCAAGGAAGAATTAATTCGTGAGTTGCTTAAAGCAAGAATTGCAGAAGCTAGATTAAAAAAAGGCTATGCGGTGAAAGGGGATGGTACAGTAATTCTATACGGCAACAAGAATACCAAGTAATATTAGAACTCTCTGGCGAATTTCCGGTAAAACTTATATGCGAAACAATGAATGTACAGCGTAGCAGCTTCTATGCATGGAAGAAGAAGCTCTCACATCCTTCTACAAAAATGCGGAATCTGCTTAGTAATATTTTGCTTTTTAATGAATACCATGCTAAATATCCTTCTCACGGATATCGCTGGCTTAACGCTAAGATTCGTCTGGATACCGGTCTTATCCTTTCGGATGCATATGCACATAAGTGTTGCAAAATTACTGGTATTAAAAGTCAGGCTAAGCATTACAAATACAAGAAACCAGGGGATTCATACCGGATTTTTCCGAATCTGCTCATGAAAGAAATGCAGATTGATGGACCGCTACAATGTATTGTAAGCGATATGACTGCTTTTCATGTTAAAGGGATTTATTATGAGCTGACATTGTATATGGACCTTTGGAATAATGAAATTGTAAGTCATTCTCTTTCTTCTAAACGAGGTGACCGCATGACATATATTAGCGGTTTGGAGGATTTAATTGCTTTAAAGAAACAATATCCAGAATATGAAATGATCCTACATTCAGACCAAGGTTCCGTTTACGCGTCTAAGGCATTTAATGACTTGTTGCCAATGTATAGCATTACCCATTCTATGTCTCGTGCAGGAACACCTACCGATAATGCAGCAATGGAAGCGATTAATGGTTGGATAAAAACAGAAATGTTTACTGATTTTCATGTAACAGGAGAAAAGTCTGTTGTAGATGAAGTAACAGAATACATTCATTTCTTTAATGAACAGCGTCCTGCTTATTCTTTAAACTATCTGACGCCTATTCAATATCGCGAGTTGCATTATAGAAGTGTAGCTGAATAACAGAGAGATTTTTGTTGTATATTTTTTTGTGATTTGTGTCTAAAATTTGTTGACTAGTGCAATATAGAAACTACATTAAATATTGAACAAAGGATGAAACTATGGTTCAATTCAAAGAATGAAAATATGTTTGATGAAATACTTTTGATATGTCTAATGCGTTTGAACACTGGCGTTATATCTACGAAAAGGATAGTGCAAAAATCAATCTTAATTTTTTAATAGGTCTTAGAAATATATTGCAAGATACCTGTTGCCGAGAGGTTCATGGAAAATCATGGACTGAGTACATAGAAAATTCTATAGAATAATTATTGAACTATCACCATGGAAATGTGCATAACAGATCATTTCAACGATGGAAAACACATTCACAGCACATGGAAAAGCCGAGGCTTTCCCACATCCTGCAAACGCCGTTTCCCACAGCTCTTTGATACGGTCAGTTATACACATTCCCACAGTGCCTACTACTGCGAAACTCACCTGAAATAGTTGACATCTATAATGTTACAAGTTATAATTAAATATTAAAATCCGTTTTTGGATTTGTGTGGAGGTGTGTTCTTGTGAAATATTATGCGGTAAAAGTAGGTCGTACTGTTGGTATATTTGATAACTGGAATGAGTGTAATGAATCAATAAAAGGGTTTCCAGGGCAAGATTTCAAATCCTTTAATTCGAGGGAAGAAGCAGAAGCCTATTTAATAGATAAAGACTTATGGGATGAAATTGTAGAAAAAGATATTGAAAAAGGATTTTTAGTTGCGTTTTGCGATGGTAGTTATGAGAATAAACTGAATTGTTATTCGTATGGTGTGGTTTTAATTGATAGCGAAAAAAAAGAAACTTCATTATGTGGTTTTGGAAGTAACCAAAAGTATATCTCAAGTAATAATATTATAGGTGAAATATTTGGGGTAATAAATGCCTTAGATTGGGCGGTTTCCAATGGGTATGAAAAAATAAAGATATATCATGACTATGAAGGATTGAGTAAATGGGTCAGCGGAGAATGGACCGCTAAAAGCGATGTTGCTCAAATGTTTCTTTCTATATATCACACAAAGTTTGATGGAGTTTTAGAAATTCAGTTTGAAAAAGTTAAAGGACATAGTAATAATAAATATAATGACAAAGCCGATACGCTTGCCAAATCTGCTTTACAGGATAAAACTAAGATGGCAATTCAAGGGGATCATTGGTTTGTGTTGCCATACTTTAAGGAGTCTGATTTTCAGGCTCTTGCAGAGTTGATAAAAGAAGAAAATGAACATATCGTAATTACATCAACAACTTATCCAACTAAAATAGTTTATAAGTTTGAGTTAGACGGAAGTAAAATCGTAACAACCTTATTCAAGTCAAAAAATCAAAAAGTATTAGTTCAAGGAGAAAATTCGGTACTATTTCAAATAATTATTTCAATAATTATTGAATTAGATGGGACTAATAGAGTAGAACCTATCTTAAGTAGTGCATACCGTACTAATATTGACTCTAAAAGAATTGATGATTCTTTTAATGCGATTTGTCCTACGTTCCCGACAAATTATCCTGAAAGCACAAAACGCCTTATTCGACAATCTATTATCAATTTGAATTATTTTGTTGAAAGTGAGGAATACTCACAATATGCATTTTCAGCATTACGAGCTTTGGAAGGTCATATAAAATATCTTATAACTTCCTCTGGTGGTACAGTTGGTCGTTCATTTAATACCTTTAACAAAGATATGTCTGAAGCATATATTTTTACTGGAACTATTTCTGATGTTTCATGGAAACCGCAGATAGAGAAGTGTTATAATTATTATAAATCACAAAGAGATACTATATTCCATTTTGGAGATATTATGGGAAGTACGGATTCTACAAGACTGATTGAAACTAAAGATGAGGCTAATGAAATAATTAGAAAGTGTCTTGCTCTGATATGTGAACGATGAACTAAGAAAGGAGGAGCTGACATGAAAGAGTATGCAATACAACAATTGGACAATAAAGAATATGACAGTTTTCTCCTTTGCCTTACATTTGAAAGCATATTGAATTATATTGAACAGATTGAGCATGAACAGCTAATATTAAAATCTAAAGGAGTATTGCTTGTAGATCAATTGTTAGTAACTGGAAATGGGAAAAATAGATTTATTTTATGTTCATTTGATCATGGAAAAATAGATCTATCAACTGTAAGGACTATATATCCACATGAATGTTATAGGAAAATATCTATTGATTTATTGCAAAAGAACTTTGAACTACTTCATAATTCCATTTTAACTGATAGGCAACGAGAAAATATTAAACATGGAATTTTATTTTAAATAAAACGGAGTACAGCCGCCGCACACATACACGGTGGATTTGACGCTTACTTTCCGTGAAGATTATAGCTTAGATAATAAATTTTAAAATTGGTAGGATGGTACTTTATAATATGAATTTTGGTAGATATAAACGAATCGGAAAAATGCGGTACGTTAAAAAGGGAACAGAAATTGCTGATGAGTATAGTGTGTATGCTACGAACGATGAAAAAGCAGCAGATGTGCTCCTTAAAAATGGCTTGTATAACGAATCAGCTTATTATTATATTCAAGCTATGGAAAAAGTAGTAAAGACAGCGATAAGCTCCAAGATTGATGTAACCAATACTTATTATGCAGCTAAACTAAAGGCTATAGGGCATTCCCTGGATTTAGCGATAGATTTTTTCCTTGAACTTTTAGTATATGGGAAAGATGATGTATTGTCGCAGCAATTAGAGCATCAACTGAAAGCCGTTGTCTTTAAAAATGTTCGTTTTAGTAGCTTGCATAATAATATACGCTATCCAATTTATAGTGAGAAGTGGGGTTCTTACGGTTTTTTAGAGATATCTAGAGAGGATTGCGAAGAATTGCAGCATATGCTTAAAGTTCTGAAAGAATATATGAAGCAAATTCAGGTTATGATTTGAGGAAAAGTGTAAAATGGCGAACTATTATGAAATACTTGAAATTGAGCGTACATCTACAGAAAAAGAGATAAAAAGTGCTTACAGAAAGTTGGCAAAAAAATGGCATCCCGATACGACAAAATTAGATAAAAAATACGCGGCAGAAAAGTTTAAAGAGGTTACTAATGCTTATAATGTACTTTCTGATGCTGAAGCACGAAAAAAATATGACTATAATTTAAATTATGAAGCAAGATTACGCGAAGAGAGCAGAAGACGTGAACAGGCAAGGCAGGAAGCAGAGCGCAGACGTCAAGGACAAGCAAGGCAGGAAGCAGAGCGTAGACGTCAAGAACAGGCAAGGCAGGAAGCAGAGCGCAGACGTCAAGAACAGGCAAGGCAGGAAGCAGAGCGCAGACGTCAAGAACAGGCAAGGCAGGAAGCAGAGCGCAGATATCAAGAACAGGCAAGGCAGGAAGCAGAGCGCAGATATCAAGAACAGGCAAGGCAGGAAGCAGAGCGCAGACGACAAGAACAAGCAAGGCAGGAAGCAGAGCGCAGACGACAAGAACAAGCAAGGCAAGAGACTGGATATAGTTACTATGTAAAAAGAAAAAAGAAACTCAGGGAAAAGATATTCAATGGGATAATGCATGCGTTGTTTGGTTATAAACGGGTATGGTACAATTTCATATTAGCATATATTATTCCTTGGACGTTAGCGTTCATTACTGTAGAATTCTTTGACGCAAAATATCAAGAATTAGAAATTCTAATCTACAATAAGTTCTTCCATCAATATTATCTGTTGAGTTCTCCAGGAGACCCAAGTCTATGGATTCAGATACCAATGAGACTTATTCATTTTTTTCGTCGAATAATACCAGCAGTGCTGTTTACATTTTTTTAATGTATCCATGTTACTTTTTGAGTTATATTCGTAATGATTATAAAAGAAATAAAGAAATTTTTCGGGTATTTTTAGCTTCATCGTCTTTTGCTGTTTTTTTTGTATGCTTTTGATCAATTAATTGATTTAATATTTGCTATATTATATCTTTTTAAATAGATTGATTTATGCTTATTAACCTAAAGGCGTCCTGCTGAACTGGCAGCAGAACGCCTTTAAAAATCCCCGAATTACTTATTCACCTTCGCCATAAACTTTTCATTATCAATAATAAAACGCTCATGCGTACCCTTACCGATAACGCCCTTGCTGTCTGCAGCACTCACCTCGAAGGTCAGCTTGCGTCCGTCAACCGCAGTCAGCTTAGCGGTAGCGGTAACACTGTCGCCCATAGCGGTAGCGCGGTCATGCGTAATATTCAGGCTGATGCCTACAGTGCCGCTGCCCTCCTCCAGATGAGCGTTGACTGCGGCGCAGGCAGCCTCCTCCATCAGTGCGCACATAGCGGGAGTGGCAAAAACAGCCAAAGAGCCGCTTTTCATAGTAGCGGCAATATTAGCCTCGGTTACGGTTACGTTAGCGGTGCCGGTAAGTCCGGTATGTAAATTTGTCATGCTTAATACCCTCTTTCAATAATCAAATCATACGCTTATATCATAAAGTATTATCGTTCTGCTGACAAGTCCTAAATGCAGGGATAAGAATTTTTTGCCTATATATTGCAGGAATTGTCTGCCAAGCGCCGAATTATAATAATATAAGATAAGCAAAATTGAAATGATGGCTGGAGGTGTAGAACCATGGCTTTAGAATTTAACAAAACCTCGTATTTAAAGATTTATACAGGCGAGGATGTTCTTTTTGAGGATATTCCGCTTTATAAAGCAATTCTGCGTGAAGCACGCTCTTTGGGCCTTGCCGGCGGTACTGTTATCAAGGGTATTGAAGGCTATGCTACCAAGGTGCGCGGCGTTGGCCGTGCTGTCAGCACATTTATCAGCGGCAATGCTAATTTCCCGGTGATTGTGGAGCTGGTAGATAAAAAGGAAAACCTCGAAAAGATTCTGCCCTTTCTGGAAAAGAATGCAACCCATGCGTTGGTGGTTATGGGTGAGGCTGATTATCTGGTAACCGATTTTATGCGCAAGTCGGCAGAGGGCTACAAGGATATCAGAAACGGCTCACCGCAGCCAAGCTACCTGCGCAAGCAGCAGGAACAACAGCAATAAGCTGATAAACCGCAGTTAAAAAATGAGGCTGCGGTTTTTTTATGGGATATGACAAGGAGGAGAATTTATGTATGATGTTGCCATTATCGGTGGCGGTCCTGCCGCAATTTTTGCCGCTTATGAGTTTGTGCTGAAATATCCGCAGCTGAAAGTTATTATGCTGGAGGCCGGCAATACGATTGAAAAGCGCTTCTGCCCGCTGGCAGCCAAGAAGGTTGACCACTGCATTAACTGCAACCCCTGCAGTATTATGCGCGGCTTTGGCGGTGCCGGTGCTTTTTCGGACGGCAAATATAATTTTACGACGGAATTCGGCGGCTGGCTGAACGAATATCTGCCGGAGGACAAGGTTATCGAGCTGATTGATTATGTTGATGAGCTGAACTGCCGTCATGGTGCTCCCGGTGAATATTTTTCTACCAAGAACAGCAAAATAGGCGTGCAGGCGCTGAAATACGACCTGCATCTGCTGAACGCCAAGGTACGCCATCTGGGTACGGAAAACAATCTGGTGATTATGGAAAACATCCATAAGTTTTTGGAGGATAAGATTGAAATCCGCTGCAATACTGCGGTTGAAGAAATCTGCCGTCAGGAGGACGGAACCTTTGTGCTGGAGCTGAATAAGGGCGAAAAGGTTGCCTGCAAGTATCTGATTGCCGCTCCCGGCCGCGCCGGTGCGGAATGGTACACAGAGCAGTGCGCCAAGATGGGCCTTGATTTTATCAACAATCAGGTGGATATCGGCGTGCGCGTGGAGGTACCGGCAGAAGTGTTCAAGCATATCACCGACGAGGTGTATGAAGCAAAAATTTTGTACCGCACCTCGCTTTATAATGACGTTGTGCGTACCTTCTGCATGAATCCCTACGGCTATGTAGTAGCAGAAAACACGGACGGCATTATTACGGTTAACGGCCACAGCTTCCGCGACCCCAAGATGCACAGCAAGAACACCAACTTTGCGCTTTTGGTGAGCAGCAAGTTTACCGAGCCCTTCCATGAGCCGCTGCAGTACGGCAAGCGTATCGCTTCGTTCTCCAACATGCTGGGAGGCGGCGTGCTGGTGCAGCGCTTTGGCGATCTGGTGAAGGGCAGACGCACGAATGAAAAGCGTATGCTCAAGAGCTTTACCAAACCGACGCTCAGTGCAACGCCGGGTGATTTAAGTTTGGTCTTGCCTAAACGCCATCTAGATGATATCATTGAAATGATTTATGCTTTGGATAAGATTGCTCCCGGTATGGCGAATGCTGATACGCTGCTTTACGGCGTAGAGGTAAAATTTTACAGCGCACGCCTCGAGCTGGACAGCAATCTGGAAACCAAGGTTGCGAATATGTTTGCGGTAGGCGACGGTGCCGGTATTACACGCGGATTATCGCAGGCGAGTGCCAGCGGTGTCTGGGCTGCGCGCGTAATTGGTGCCCGTGCCTGCGGACAGAAGAATTAAGGAAGGTGCTTTTTTAGATGAATTTTGAGTTTTTTGCGTTTCTGGTATTTATGTCTTTCGTTTCCTTTGCGGTAGCCTTTTTGGCTTATGGCATGGTAGTGCGTTTTATGGGTAAGGACGGCTTCCTCGCCCGCATGGGACAAATTATCCTGGTGCCTGCATGTATCGTTATCTATGACTTTATCACCATGGCTGCACCGCAGAGCTACCGTTATATTATCGGCAGCATTCCTCTGGTGCTGATTGCCGGTATTGCGATTTATTTCCGCTTTGTGAAGGGCGAAAACTTTGCCGAGGCTAAGGAGCAATCTCCTTCCGAGCTGGCAAAACTGGCTGACGAACCGAAAAAGTTCAGCAAGAAATCTGCCCGCATCCACGAAAAAAGAAAAAATCGCGGCCGCGAGTAATTCAGGCAGGATTTTTTGCACTAAAGCAGAATATATAACGTAAGAAGAAAAAAAGCCTCTTCTTGTAAAAAATATAATAAATAAAATACAACATGTGCATTATTATGGAGGTGCGTTGTTATGTTTAAAAAGATTCTTGTTCCTGTAGATGGCAGTGAAGGCTCCTGGAGAGCACTGGATACTGCTGTAGAGCTTGGCAAAAAGTTTGGCGGCGAACTGCATGTAATCAATGTAATCCAACCATATAATAATGCTGCTTTGCTGGCAGTTCCTCTGGATCATGCAACTGTAAGTCAGGGCAACAGTGAGCTGGAGAAAATCGGTGACAAGGTTCTCGAAATGGCGCAGGAGCGTCTGAGAAACTACGAAGGCGAAACCAAATTCAGCCTGGAGGTTGGCCATCCGTCTGAACGCATCATCGCTATGGCTAAAAAGACCGGCGCAGATGCAATCATTATCGGCAGCCGTGGCCTTTCCGGTATTGCTGAATTCTTCCTTGGCAGCGTAAGCTCCAAGGTTGCTCAATATGCAAATGTACCTGTGCTGATTGTAAAATAAAATGCTGAAACGCATTCTTGTACCTATTGACGGTACGGAGCATTCCTGGAGAGCATTGGAATATGCCTGTGAGCTTGTAAGCTATACGCGCGGCTCGCTGGTGGTTATGACGGTGCTTTCCGGCAGAATGAAACAGCATATTGTGGAATTTGGAAGCGATTGCCTGTATGTTCAGATGGGTGATGAAGTGCTTGATGCCGCACATGCGATTCTCAGCGGCAAGAACATTGACTGCACCTATTTGCTGGAAAACGACAACGATATTGCCGAAAGCATCCTGCGTGCTGTAGGTGAGCAGGAATGTGACGGTATCGTGCTGGGCAGCAGAGGCATGGGAGTTTTGGAAGGCTTGTTCCGCAATAGTGTCAGCAGCGTCATAGTGGAAAACGCTAATGTGCCTGTGACAATTGTTAAGTAAATATGCAAAAAATTAACGAGTACGCAAGGGTTCGTCCTGTGCGTACTCGTTTTGTTATGCTTATAATTTGCTTTGGCTGATGAAGCCGAGAAACTCCTTGACGTAGCTTGGCAGCAGATAATTTTTGCGGTAGATGAGGTAGAGGCTGCGTTCGGAAAAAGCCTGCGGCAGCTCGAAGGCCAGCAAACGTTTTTCCTGCAGAAAGTTGTGCGCCGCCTTTTCCGAGATAATGGAAATGCCCATGCCGCCGGCGACAAGGTTTTTGATGGTTTCCTGATCGTTGACGCGGGCAATAATCTGCAGCTCGTCCTCGGAAATACCGCTGTGCGCCAGAAAGTTATCGGCCATTTTTTTACTGCCGCTGCCCTTTTCGCGCAGAATCAGCGGCTCGCGTAAAAGCTCCGGCAGTACATTTTCCTTTTGCTGCTTATATTGCAGAAAATGTTCGTTGACCGGAGTGATGACTACCATGCGGTCCTTGCAGAAGGGCTGGCAGCAGAAGTCGCTGTCCTCGCAGCTCATGCCAATAAAGCCAAGGTTGAACAGTC
Organism: Phascolarctobacterium sp. Marseille-Q4147; assembly: GCF_017968825.1. Classification (NCBI taxonomy): domain Bacteria; kingdom Bacillati; phylum Bacillota; class Negativicutes; order Acidaminococcales; family Acidaminococcaceae; genus Phascolarctobacterium; species Phascolarctobacterium sp. Marseille-Q4147. The sequence continues at coordinate 1,198,913 of NZ_CP072874.1, forward strand.
CGTCCTTCAGGCCGTTGATGATGCCCTGACTGTCGCTCTGGTGAATGATGAAGTAAATATCCTGATGCAATTTGCCGAAGTCCGCTAAAAGCTGCGGCAGGATATAAGCCGAGGGGATGGTGGAGGCGCCGAGGTGGATGATGCGCCGGCTTTCGATGGAGCAGGCCTGAATCATGCGCTCCTTCAGCTCCAGGATATTCAGCGCGTATTCGTAAAGCTCGCGTCCCTTGGGGGTTATCTGCAGACTTTTTGTGGTACGCAGAATGAGCTTGGTGTTAAGCTCGCTTTCCAGCTGGCGGATGTGCGTGCTGACGGTGGACTGCGATACGAAAAGCCTGCCTGCAGCCTGTGTGAAGCTTTCCTCCTGCACTACGGTGACAAAGCTTTGCAGCTGTTTAAAGTCCATGGGCGAGCACCTCTTTCAATGCTTGCAGGGCAATGTTGACTTCCTCCGCAGTATTGTGCCAGCCGAAAGAAAAGCGTAGTGTTCCCGTGGGATAGGTTCCGAGCGTTTTGTGGGCGTTGGGGGCGCAGTGCAGGCCTACGCGCGTAGCAATGGCGTATTTGTCTGCCAAAATGAAGGCCAGCTCTGCGATATCTGTTATATCTGTGCTGATGGAAACAACACCTACGCGGTCGGTGCAGTCCCTTTTGCCGACGATGCGCATAAGCTTTTGCGCTTCTAATTGCTGCAATCCGTCTATAAATTGCTGCGTAAGCGTAAGCTCGTTCGTGCGGATTTTATCAATGCCTTGCTTTTGCAGCCAGCTGAGGGAAGCATGCAGGCCGGCGATGCCCGGCAGGTTGAGCGTGCCTGCCTCAAATTTATCTGGCATGAAGTTGGGAGTGTGCTCCGTGTGGCTGAGGCTGCCGGTGCCGCCGACGATGAGCGGTGTTATTTCGTCGATAATGCTTTCACGCAGCACAAAACCGCCGATGCCCTGCGGTGCCAAAAGTCCCTTGTGCCCCGTAAAGGCGAGAGCGTCAATGTGCATTTCCTGCATGTTGATGGGAACGACGCCGGCGCTTTGCGCACTGTCGACGATGAATTTCAGGTTATGCTTGTGGCAGAAGCTGCCGATTGCTGCCAAGGGCTGCAGCGTGCCGCAGACATTGCTGGCGTGTGTCATGATAATAGCCTTGGTATTGGGGCGCAACAGCTGCGGTAAAGCGTCTAAGCACAGTGCGCCCTCCGCGTCGCAGGGAATGCGGCTGAAGGTGATGGCATCAGTGGGAGCGTTGCCGGCAGTAAGCTCTGTGCCGATTTGCTGGAGCGGACGCATGACGGCGTTGTGCTCTATAGCGGTAACAAGCACATGGTCGCCGCTGTGCAGCAGCCCCTTGATGATGATATTCAGGCTTTCGGTAATGTTCTTCGTAAAGACAACATTTTTGCTGTCCTCGCCGTCGAAAAAGCGGCAAAGCTGCTCGCGGGTGGCAAAAACCAGGTCCTCGCTGCTCGCAGCGCAGGTACCGCGGCTGATGTTGGTGCCTGCATGTGTAATATATTGATAAACTGCGTCAGCAACTGCCTGTGGCTTGGGAAAGGTGGTGCTGGCGTTGTCGAGATAAATTTGCTGCATTTTCCGTACCTCCTCATGTTACGCCTATTCTATCATATAATTATCTGAAAAGCTAATAAATCAATCAGCTTTATCTATAAATGATATTGGTATAAGCATGTGGGCTATGATATACTTTTGTCGAAGAAATATTTTGGGGAGGCTTTTTATGAAAAATGAACAAGTAACGATTGTTGCAACAGGTGCGGTTATCGGCCTGGTGGCAGCAATGCTGGTGTTTTTCGGCAATCCGGCCAACATGGGCCTGTGTATTGCCTGCTTTTTGCGTGATACTGCCGGCGGTTTGGGACTGCATGCCGCTAAGGCTGTGCAGTACATCCGTCCGGAAATCAGCGGTCTGGTGCTGGGCGCGCTGGGTGCTGCATATCTGCACAGAGAATTTTCGCCGAAGGGCGGCAGCTCTCCGCTGACACGTTTTGTACTGGGCTTTTTTGCGATGATCGGCTGTCTGATGTTTTTGGGCTGTCCGTTCAGAATGCTGCTGCGTATTGCCGGCGGTGACTTGAACGCTGTTGTCGGTTTGGTTGGCTTTGCGGCAGGTATTTATGCCGGCATTTTCTTCCTGAACCGTGGCTACAGCCTGAAGCGTACCTATAAGATGACGGCGGCGGAAGGCAGCATTATGTCGGTAATTGCTGTTGTGCTTTTGGTGCTGCTCGTTGCTGCACCGGACTTCATCCACTTTACCAAGGCAGGCGGAGGCCCCGGCGCCAAGCATGCGGCTGTTGCTGTGAGCCTGATTGCTGCAGTGGCAGTCGGTTATCTCACGCAGCGCACACGCTTCTGCATGATTGCCGGTATCCGCGATTTTATTCTCTTTAAAGAAACTAAAATGCTGTGGGGCTTTGTGGCTGTTGTTGCGGCAGCTGCTGCCTGCAATGTTGTGCTGACCTCCGTAACCGGCGGTGCCTTCTTCAAGGTGGGCTTTGCGGCGCAGCCTATTGCACACACCGATGCGCTGTGGAACGTGCTGGGACTTTTCCTGGCTGGCTTTGCCTGCGTGCTCTTGGGCGGTTGCCCGATGCGTCAGCTGGTGCTGTCCGGCGAAGGCAACTCCGATAGCGCCGTAACTCTGCTGGGCTTCATCGTGGGTGCGGCCTTTGCGCATAACTTCGGCCTGGCTTCCAGCGGCAACGGTCCTACCGCTAACGGTCAGATTGCTGTTGTAATCGGTATTGTGGTTGTTACTGTGATTGCTTATCTGAATACATATAAAAAGTGAGGAAACGCTATGAAAACTATTGATGCAAGAGGACTTTCCTGTCCCGAACCTGTTATCCTGACGCGTCAGGCGATGATGAGCGGCGAGGCTGCTTATGAGGTAATCGTGGATAATAATACCTCCAAGGAAAATGTAACACGCTACGCACAGCATCAGGGCTATAAGGTTGCTGTGACGGAGCAGGACGGCGAATTTACTCTGTCCCTGAGCAAATGATGCAGTATATTGCAACGTTCTTTTCGCACTTCGGCGCGGTGCGCTTTCAGCATCTGTGTGCGGAGCGTGGCTGGCAGGCGCAGGTGCGCCCGGTGCCGCGCAGCCTGAGCAGCAGCTGCGGTACCTGCGTGTTTTTTAAAACAGAGACGCTGGAAGATGCAGCGTCCCTGCAGACACCGGAGCTGGAGCAGATAGTGCGTGAGCGTGAGGATGGCTACGAGGTTTTGTATACTGCTGCCGAATGAGCGGAGGTTTGAGCTATGGAAAACGAAGTAAAGCTGACGAAGCTGGCGAGCTGTGCCGGCTGCGGGGCCAAGGTGGGTGCCGGTACGCTGTGCAATTTGCTGGCAGGCTTTCAGACGCATTATGATGCTAATCTTTTGGTAGGCTACGATAAAAGCGACGATGCCAGTGTATATAAGGTGAGCGACGAGCTGGCGATTGTACAGACAACGGATTTCTTTCCGCCGATTGTCGATGATCCCTTTATGTACGGACAGATTGCGGCGACGAACGCTCTGAGCGATGTTTACGCTATGGGCGGCGAGCCGAAGCTGGCGCTGAACATTATGTGCATCCCCGAGAAAATGGACAAAGCAACCGTGCAGGAGATTTTGCGCGGCGGTTATGCCAAGGCCTATGAAGCAGGCGCAATTATAACCGGCGGCCACACCATTCACGGCGCCGAGCCTATTTACGGCTTGGCGGTGACAGGCTTTGTGAAGCCTGAAAATGTGTGGACGAACAGCGGCGCGCAACCCGGTGACGTACTGCTGCTGACGAAGCCTTTGGGCGTAGGCATTCTGATGACGGCGGCGAAGGCCGGCTTAGTAGAGCAGGAGCTGCTCGACAAGCTGTATGTGCAGATGAGTACGCTCAATAAATATGCGCATGACGTGCTTGTGAAATACAGCGTGCATGCCTGCACCGACGTGACAGGCTTTGCCCTTTTGGGCCACAGTCTGGAGATGGCGCAGGGCAGCGGCGTTACTGTGCACCTGAAGGCGCAGGATGTGCCCTATCACAAGGAAGCATACGAGATGGCGGATATGGGCTTTATCCCGGCCGGGGCCTACCGCAACCGTGATTTTGCCGAAGCGGGTGTGCGTGTTGTGGGAGCTGTCGCGCGTGCGCTGCAGGATATTTTTTACGACCCGCAGACGAGCGGAGGCCTGCTGTGTGCTGTTCCTGCGGCGGAGGCAGAGGCTTGCTTGGCAGAGCTGCGGGCTGTTGCTCCTAGTACGCAGATTATCGGCTATGTGACCGAAAAACTTGACAGTGCGATTTATCTGGAAGCATAAATATTTTCAAGATGCTGCTTAACCGGCGGCATCTTTTTTCACATTTTATTTACGCAAAAATGCTGTATACATTTATGCAGATATTTTACAAACAAGGCTGAGTAGTGTATACTAATTGTATGAACCGGAAAGTTTTTCCTGTAAAAATTAAGGTCAAGTAATTTTGTGATTTCAAGAAAGAAGGGAATCCAATGGTAAAAATGAAAACAATGGACGGCAACACAGCTGCTGCGTATATTTCCTACGCATTTACCGATGTTGCTGCAATTTATCCTATTACTCCGTCCTCACCGATGGCTGAGGTTGTCGATGAATGGGCTGCCCAAGGCAAAAAGAACATTTTCGGACAAACCGTTAAGCTGATGGAAATGCAGTCTGAGGCAGGTGCCTCCGGCGCAGTTCACGGCTCTCTGCAGGCAGGTGCGCTGACTACTACCTACACCGCATCTCAAGGCTTGCTGCTGATGATTCCTAATATGTATAAAATGGCCGGCGAGCTGCTGCCCGCAGTTTTCCACGTTTCCGCACGTGCACTGGCAACAAGCTCTCTGTCTATCTTCGGTGACCACCAGGACGTTATGGCTACCCGTCAGACCGGCTTCGCATTATTGGCTGAAGGCAGCGTACAAGAGGTTATGGATCTGGCAGGCGTAGCACATCTGAGTGCTATCAAAGGCCGTGTACCGTTCCTGAACTTCTTCGACGGCTTCCGTACCTCTCACGAAATCCAGAAGATTGAGGTTATGGATTATGCTAATCTCGAAAAGCTGCTGGATAAGGATGCGGTAGACGCATTCCGTAAACGCGGCCTGAACCCGGATAATCCTGTTATCCGCGGCACCGCACAAAACCCGGACATTTACTTCCAGACCCGCGAGGCTGTTAACACCTATTACAATGCTCTGCCGGAAATCGTAGAGGATTACATGGGCGAAATCAGCAAGCTGACCGGCCGTGAATATCATCTGTTCAACTACTACGGCGCTGAGGATGCAGAAGATGTTATCATCATCATGGGCTCTGCTTCCGAAACCGTACGCACTGTTGTTGAAAAGCTCAACGCAGAAGGCAAAAAGGTTGGCGTACTCGTAGTTCACCTGTATCGTCCTTTCAGCATCGAGCACTTCATGGGCGCAATTCCGCAAAGCGTAAAACGTATCGCTGTACTGGACCGCACCAAAGAGCCGGGCGCTTTCGGCGAACCGCTGTATCTTGATGTACGTGCTGCCTTCTATGCAAGTGACCGCAAGCCTATGATTATCGGCGGCCGTTACGGCTTGGGCTCCAAAGACCTGCTGCCCGGCGATATCGTAGCTGTATTCGATAATCTGGCAAGTGCAGAACCGAAAAACAACTTCACCATCAGCATCACTGATGATGTAACCAATACCTCTCTGCCGTGCGTCGCAGGCATTGACGTAACTCCTGCAGGCACCAAGGGCTGCAAATTCTGGGGCTTGGGCAGTGACGGTACCGTTGGTGCCAACAAGAGCGCTATCAAAATCATCGGTGACCACACCGATATGTACGCTCAAGGCTACTTCTCCTACGACAGTAAAAAATCCGGCGGCGTAACTGTTTCCCATCTGCGCTTCGGTCATACTCCGATTATGGCACCGTACCTGATTGATGCTGCCGATTTTGTTGCAGTACACAATCAGTCCTATGTTCATAAATACGATGTAACCGCAGGCCTGAAAAAAGGCGGCACCTTCCTGCTGAACTGCAACTGGAGCGCTGAGGAGCTCGACGCACAGCTGCCCGGTCAGCTCAAACGCTACATCGCTAAGAACGATATCAAATTCTACATCATTGATGCTGTTAAGATTGCTCAGGAAATCGGTCTGGGCGGCCGCATCAACATGATTATGCAGTCTGCTTTCTTCAAGCTGGCTGATATTATTCCTCTGGCTGACGCTGTTAAATACCTGAAGGATGCTGTTGAGCATTCCTACGGCAAGAAGGGCCAGAACATTGTCGACATGAACAACGCTGCTATCGACAAGGGCATTGACGCTATTGTTGCTGTTGATGTTCCCGCAAGCTGGGCTGAGGCCGGCGATACTGCTGCCGAAGCTGCAACCGGCAACGAATTTGTTGACAAGCTGCTCGTTCCGATGAACAAGCTGGAAGGCGACAAGCTGCCGGTAAGTGCTTTTGCTGATTATGCAGACGGCACCTTCCCGAGCGGTACTGCTGCTTACGAAAAACGCGGCATTGCTATCGATGTACCGGAATGGCAGATGGACACCTGTATCCAATGTAACCAGTGCGCTTTCGTTTGCCCGCATGCTGCTATCCGTCCGGTTCTCATGACCGAGGAAGAAGCTGCCAAGGCTCCGGCAACTCTGCCGAGCAAGCCTGCTATCGGCGCAAAAGGCCTGATGTTCAGCATGAGCATCTCTCCGCTTGATTGCACCGGCTGCGGCAACTGCGCTCAGGTATGCCCGGCTCCGAAAGCCAAGGCTCTCGTTATGAAACCGCTCGATACTCAGCTTGATAAAGCTGCTGCATGGGAATACAGCCAGAAGGAGGTTGCTCCGAAGGCAAATCCGCTCAACAAGAAGACCATGAAGGGTATTCAGTTCGAGCAGCCGCTGCTTGAGTTCAGCGGTGCGTGCGCAGGCTGCGGCGAAACTCCGTATGCTAAGCTCGTAACCCAGCTGGTTGGCGACCGTATGATGATTGCCAATGCAACAGGCTGTACCTCTATCTGGGGTGCATCCGCTCCGTCCATGCCGTACACCAAAAACTGCAAAGGCCATGGTCCGAGCTGGGCAAACTCCCTGTTCGAGGATAACGCTGAATATGGCTTAGGTATGTTCCTGGGCGTTAAACAATCCCGTGAGCGTGTAGAAGACATGGTAAAAGCTATGCTGGAAGGCGAGCTGCCTGAGGATCTCAAGGCTGCGCTGACCGATTGGCTGGAGCATGTCAACGACAGCGAAGGCACCCGTGAGCGTGCCGAAGCGCTGACTGCTGTACTGGAAAAATACAAAGACAACTGCGATAAATGCGCTGCTCTGTATGACGAGAAGCAATTCTTCGTTAAACGCAGCCACTGGATCTTCGGCGGCGACGGCTGGGCTTATGATATCGGCTACGGCGGTCTGGACCATGTACTGGCATCCGGCGAGAATGTCAATGTTATGGTATTCGATACCGAGGTATATTCCAACACCGGCGGTCAATCCTCCAAATCTACTCCGACTGCGGCAATCGCTAAATTTGCTGCCAGCGGCAAAAAGACCAAGAAGAAAGACCTTGGCATGATGGCTATGAGCTATGGCTATGTATATGTTGCACAGGTTGCTATGGGTGCCGACAAGAACCAGACTCTGAAGGCTATTGCCGAAGCAGAGGCTTATGACGGCCCGTCCCTGATTATTGCTTACGCACCTTGCATCAACCACGGTCTGAAGGTTGGCATGGGCTGCAGCCAGCTCGAAGAAAAACGTGCTGTTGACTGTGGTTACTGGGCAACCTACCGCTTCAATCCGGAACTGAAGGAGCAAGGCAAGAATCCGTTCATTCTGGACAGCAAAGAGCCTACCGCAAACTTCCGTGACTTCCTCATGGGCGAAGTTCGCTTCAGCTCCCTGCAGAAGATGTTCCCGGATACTGCGGAAGCATTGTTCGAAAAGACCGAGAAGGACGCAATGACTCGTCTGGACGGCTACAAAAAGCTGGCAGGCAAGGAATAAAATTCTTGCTTAATAAAAAATAAGCCGTGCTGCGTAAGCAGCACGGTAAAAAGAAAAATAAAGAACTCTCTATGTGCCCTGCTTATGCAGTGCCTCGTAGGGAGTTCTTTTTATGCTTAAAAACAAAGAAAATCCCGGCATGGCTTCTTCAAAAACCATAACCGGGATTCTTTTCATTAAGTAATCAAAGCGCTGCTATTTTACCAGTGCTGCCAAAGCTTCCTTATCGTGCAGGCCGACTGCGGATTTCACCAGCTTGCCGCTTTTGAAAACCAGCAGGCTGGGGATGCTCATGATAGCAAATTTTTCTGCCAGCTCCGGATTATCATCAACGTTGCATTTGGTAATCTTGATATCGCTGTGCTCCTGAGCAAAGGCTTCCAGAATCGGAGCTTGCATACGGCAGGGGCCGCACCAAGATGCCCAAAAATCAACGAGAACTGGTTGGGTAGAATTGGTAACCTCCTGCTCAAAGTTTGCTGTAGTAATTTCTAATGCCATAATTATCACTCCTTAGGTGTTTTTGTAAAACTTTTAGTTATTTTTCGTCTGTCTTATGATGACGTAAAAACTTTAACGCTGCCAAGCCGGCGCGTGCGCCTTCGTGTACTGCCTTAGCTACCTGCATCAGTCCGCCTGTGCAGTCGCCGGCAGCGAAAAGTCCGGGGATGTTAGTCGCTCCGTCGCCGTCGATACGGATGAAGCGTCCGTTCAGCTCTGCGCCAAGCTTGTGCGCCATATCGGTGCTGTCTGCCGTGCCCAGAGCGATGAACAAGCCGTCGACGGCCAGCGTGCTGCCGTCGGTAAAGCGGATGCTGCTGAGCCTGCCGTTGCCTTCTACTGCCTGCAGCACGGAGGTGTTTACCTCAAAGCCTGCAGCCTTGGCTGCGTCGCCGCTTTGACCATTGGTCAGGATAGTGACGCTGCCTGCCAGCTGCTTAAGATAAGCCGCCTCGTGCAGAGCATAGGCGCCGTTGCCTAAAACCGCCACCCGCTTTTTGCGGAAGAAGAAGCCGTCGCAGACGGCGCAATAGCTTATGCCCTTGCCCTCCAGCTCGATAAGACCGGGAAGGTTGAGCGTAATATTCTTGCTGCCGGTAGCCAGAACAAGAGCTTCCGTCTGCAGCGGCTCGGCTGTGTTTTTTAAACTGAGCGTGAAGCAGTCGGTGTATTCAACGCCGAGAACTTCATCCTGCAAAATTTCTACGCCCAGAGAGCGTGCCTGCTCCAGTCCTGCCGCATAAAGCTTGGCGCCGGAAGCGGCAATGCCGTAATAGTTATCGATTTTATGTGCCTTGGCCAGTGCGCCGGGGCCGTTTTCAATGATGCATACCTTTTGACCGGCGCGCGCCAGATAAAGAGCAGCACTTACTCCGGCGGGACCGCCGCCGATAATAATCGCTTGCTTAATGTTGTTAGTCATAGGCAGCCTCCTGTAAATATAAACTGAGATAAAATGGAAAATTATTCTTTATTTTATTATAACTCAGTTTGCAAAATTTTTCTGCAAAATAATAGTGAATTAGCAGTTGGCAGAGGTGCTGTTATCTTTTGGCTTATCAGCTTCGGCGTGTGCGTTGACAGGCTGCTCGGTAACATTTTCCTGCAGCGGAGTTTCAAAATAAAGACTGGTGCTGGGGAAGGCGCAGCTTACGCCGACTTCTTCCAAAAGTTCCAAGGTATGCAGGTTGATTTCCTGCATAATGTTGAGGTATTCGAGGTGCTTGCCTGTTTTGGCGTAGCAGACAACACGTATATCAAGGCTGCTGCTGTTGTAGGTGAGGAAATGAACGCGTACATCATTTTCGTCAATAAGCGTGAGATCCTCCAGATAATTTTTCAGCTTGAAGATAAATTCCTCGATTTGGGCAGCCGTTGTACCGTAGGTCAGGCCAAGCGTAAAGTCGATGCGGCGGCGTTCGCGCAGCGTATAGTTGGTAATCGGCGTGTTGCTGAGGAGGGAGTTCGGAATATAAACAAGCTCCTGCGGAAAGGTGCGGATACAGGTGCTGCGGAAGGAAACGCTTTCTACGATGCCTTCAATGCCGTTGGCTTTAATCCAGTCGCCGATTTTAAAGGGCTTATCGAGCAGGATTATCATACTGCCGAAAACGTTGGCCAATGCATCCTTGGCTGCAAATGCAACAGCCAAAGAGCCGATACTGAGGGAAGCGATGAAGGCGCTGATGTCATAATTCCATTCGCGGGCTACGGTTACAAAGCCCAGCATGATGATAATCATGCGGAAAACAGTCGCGAGAATGTTGGCGATAGCTTCATCGGTCTGGATGCCGAATCTTTCCAGCAAATCGAAGAAAACGCCGTGCGTTGTATCAATCAGGTTATAAAGGCCCCAGAAAAAGTTGGTGACAATGATTGTGCGCAGGATGCGGTCGGTAAAGCTTACATCATGTATTGATGCCAACGGCGACAGGTTGATTGCCGCATAGAACGCAATAATAAAGAGCGCAATGTTGATAGGTGTTTCGAAGGCGTTAAGAAAATCCTCGCCGTAGCTGAAGGAAACCTTGTTATTCAGACGGCGTAAAAGGCGGATGAAAAAGTTTTTATAAATGTAGCGGACAACGGTAAAGAAAAGAAAGGCACTTATGGAAGGGTACCAGGGTTTAAGAGTAAGCAATATATCGTTCACGAGGGAACCTCCTTGGTTAAGAATTTTTCAGCTTAACTAATTTTAGCATTTTCTGTGTTGCTGCACAACGATTTTACATTTATTTCTAATTCTCGTGACACTTTAGTAAACTTGTATGTTTATGATTGTGGTATAATTAATACAATATAAATAGACGGAGGCATGTTATGGAACTGCTGGTTGAACGTACATTTGCAATCTTCATAGCTATATCGGGACCGATACTGACAATATTCGACCTTCCGGGGAATACTTTGCTTTTACTGACATCTTTGATGTTTGCTTTTTTTGATGAGGTACTTTATTTTAACGGCAGACTGCTGTCTGCTATGGTGCTCATTTATGCTTTGGGCGAGTTTTGGGAGTTCTGCGTCGGCCTTTTCGGCATCAAGCGCAGTAAGGTATCCTGGTTCGCGGTTATTTTCATTGCTTTGGGAAGCTTTGCCGGCACTCTGCTCGGTACATTGATTTTTCCGATATTAGGCTCGTTGCTTGGCGGCATGGCCGGTGCCTTTGCGGCTGCGTTTGCCTATGAGCTGGCGCATACGGGTGTTTCGGCGGCTGCTATGCAGTTGGCGTGGACGGCAGCGAAGATGCGCTTTTTTGCAATGGTCGGCAAGCTGGCAGCAGGTATTGCTTTAGCTGCTCTGCTCTTGAAGCAGGTAGTATTTTTTTAAATATATAATATAATTTAATGAGAGGTGTACAATATGGGATTTACTTTCGCACATAACAACTTTAACGTATTGGATTTAGAAAAAAGCCTGAAGTTTTACGAGGAGGCTCTGGGCCTGAAGGAGGATCATCGCAAAGAGGCTGCGGACGGAAGCTTTATTCTGGTGTATCTGACTGACGGCAAAACTCCGCATCTGTTGGAGCTTACCTGGCTGCGCGACCGCAAGGAGGCTTATAATCTGGGCGAAAATGAATTCCATCTGGCATTTTTGGTAGATGATTACGAAGCAGCGCATGCTAAGCATAAGGAAATGGGCTGCATTTGCTACGAAAATCCTGCTATGGGAATTTACTTTATTACCGACCCTGATAATTATTGGCTGGAAATTGTACCGAAGAACAAATAAGCGCATAAATAAGCGTCAAGGTCCGGGAGGTAGATGACATGAAACACAAGCTGTGTCTGCATGGACTGGAAGTAAAAAACCAGGCGCAGCTGCTTAATCTTGTGAAAAGGCTGCTGCCTGGCAGTACCGTTAAGGTAAAAATCAAAGAAAAATATTTTAACGATAATGATATGTACAAATATCGCCTGACACGTTTTACGCCGGAAAATATTGACGGTGTGCGCTTGTATTGTGCCTGGGGCACTCTGCTTGTGAGCGATAAGCTGCTGGCGATAGCGGATATCATCATTGAATTTGAATATCAGAATACGGAAGCGGTAGAGGCTGTTGACAGTCTGCTGCAGAAGCTGCTGGCCTCCAAAACAAAATTTGTGCTGGAGGAGCCGGATTTTTCGCAGCGACTGGACCAGCTGCGCGGCTGCTTTGATCAAAAGCAGCTGGCGGCCTACGATGCAGACAGCGCTATGAGCCTGCTGTATTGTCATCTTCCCTGGCAAGTTTATTATGTAAGCAAGCTGTGGCAGGAGGTTTTGAGCCGTGGCCCGGAACGCAGCCTGCTGCGTCAGCTGCGGGTAAAGCTCAGACGTCTGCGCTCGCTGCTGACGCTGTGCAAGCCGCTGTTGCCTGAGCAGGAGGCGGTGCATTGGCAGGGAGTGCTGAAGGCACGCACTAATCTTTTGGGTGATGTGCGGGAGTACGATGTGGCGCTGCAGATCTGCTCACGCCTGCAGCGCAGCCGGGAGCAGGCAGAAGCAGTGCTGCCGCAGCTTACGGCTCTACTGACGCAGCTGCGCAGTACGGCGGCAACTAAGGCGCTGCGCGGGCTGAGGCTGAACCGCTTGACGTTGGAGCTGGCCCGTTTGCTTTTGTGGCTGTACAGTGTGCCTGCGCCTGAAAAGGAGCTGACATTGTCAGAGTTTTTGTCGCGTCGTTTCGGTAACTGGTATGACAAGCTGATGGAGCTGCCGGAAAAATATCCTGACCTGCATAATATGGAGCAGCTGCACCGCATCCGCATCAAGCTCAAGCGCTTCCGTTATGCGCTGCAGAGCGTGCCGGAGCTGGCTCCGGAAGCACGCCTTTTGCGCAGTCTGAAGTATCTGCAGGATATGCTGGGCCTGCTGCACGATGATTATATCAACACCCTGATGGTGGAGAAGCTGGTGGCGGCACATCCGAAAACCAAGGAACTGCGCTATGAGGTAGCCTTGTTCAGCGGTTGGGAGCAGGCCAAGGCTGATGCGGCGCTGGAAGCATTGCCGCAGCAGTGGGAAGCCTTCAGCAGCCAGCTGACGGAATGGAAAAACAAAAATCTTTAGTGCTGTGCTTAAGCTATGATTAAACTTATCAGTAGAAAAGATTTGTAAAGTTTTTATGGTAGTGCTTGCACTTGTTGGTACGAAAGACTATAATTAAACACATATTAAGCATATGGGAGGAGAGATTTTCCATGAAAAAAATATTAATGCTGGTTACAATGATTATGATGTTGGCTGTCAGCGCAGTTTGCAGCGCATCCAACGGCAAGGTTCTGGACGCCGAGGAAGTTATTGTTGACAAATTTATCAACGGCGGCAACTATAAGGCAGTTACCTCCATGATGACCGAGGATATGCAAAAGAACTGGGATGAAAAAGCATACAATAATCTGCATGCACAGCTTGCTAAGGATTTCGGTAAGCTGACCACCAACCAACTGATGGTTGTGGAAAAGCACAATGGCGCAGACGTACTGCTGTATCATGTTGTCGCAGAGAAAAAACCGGCTGCCCGCTTCATATACCTTTTCAAGCTGAACGGCGAGAAGCCTATGCTGAATGATTTCAGTGTAATGCTGCCGCAGCAGAAAGAAGCAGTCAAAGAAGAAGCTAAAAAATAAATTTTACATTAAAAAGCTGACGACAGAGCTATACTATGGCAGTATACTCTGTCGTTTTTGGTTGATTTTTTTAGCTTGCTGTTATAGTAAATCCTGCACTTCCTTATGCAATTTCTTGACTGTACTTTATAGCTGTTATATAATATTGAAGAATATAAGAGGTCTTTTAGTGCAGAAAAGTTTAATGGCATTAGATTGACAAAAATCTTGTAGGGCTTGCGACCTTTCGATCATAATGGTGTGGCGAAACGGTGCAGGCTCTATCTTGTTTATGGAGGCACGTACTATGCAGCCGGTAAAAATTCGTATTTTGAGTACAACGAAGGATGAGGGTAGTGAGGCTCAGGCTTCTGAACAAAAGTATAAGGGTATGATGACGGAAAAAGGCGGCAAATACTACGTAATCTATAAGGAGGATGAACAGTCCGGTCTGGATAACACCAAGACAACGCTGAAATGGGACGATGAGCACGTTATTGTCATGCGTAGCGGCAGCGTAGATCACAGACAGGAATTCCGCCGTGGATATGTAGATAAAAGCCTTTATCAGACACCGTATATGAAAATTCCTCTGACGACGGAAACCAGTTATGTATATACCCATTTCCGCAACGGCATGTGGCAGCTGGAAATGGAATATACCTTGTATCATGATGAGAAGCCTTATGGCGAGATGAAGATTTTAATTGAGGTTGAGGAAATTTAATATGAAAATAGGCTTTGATAATCAAAAATATTTGACCATGCAATCTGAGCATATCAGAGAGCGCATCAGTAAATTCGGCGATAAGCTTTATCTGGAATTCGGCGGCAAGCTGTTCGATGATTACCATGCTTCCCGCGTACTGCCGGGCTTTGCTCCGGACAGTAAGCTGCAGATGCTTCTGCAGCTGGCGGATCAGGCAGAGATGATTATTTCCATCAATGCCGATGATATTGAAAATAACAAGGTGCGTCACGATTTAGGCCTGACCTACGATTTGGACGTACTGCGTCTGGTAAAGGTTTACCGTTCTAAGGGACTTTATGTCAGCAGCGTTGTTATTACGCAATATAAGGGCCAGAAATCTATCGAAAGCTTCAAGAATAAGCTGGAGGCTTTGGATATCAAGGTTTATTACCATTATCCGATTGAAGGCTATCCGCATAATGTGGAGCATATCGTCAGCGATGCTGGCTATGGCCAGAACGACTATGTAGAAACTACACGTCCGTTGGTAGTTGTTACTGCTCCCGGTCCCGGCAGCGGCAAAATGGCTACCTGCCTGTCGCAGCTGTATCATGAAAATAAGCGCGGCATTAAGGCCGGTTATGCCAAATTCGAAACCTTCCCTATCTGGAATCTGCCGCTGAAGCATCCTGTAAACATGGCTTACGAGGCTGCTACGGCAGATCTGCAGGATGTTAATATGATTGACCCCTTCCATTTGGAGGCTTATGGCGTAACCACGGTAAATTATAACCGTGACGTTGAAATTTATCCTGTACTGGCAGCAATTTTTGAAGGCATTTACGGCTATTGCCCGTATAAATCGCCTACGGATATGGGTGTTAATATGGCAGGCAACTGCATCTGTGATGATGAGGTCTGCTGCGAGGCATCGCGTCAGGAAATTATTCGCCGCTATTATCAGTCCCTGAACCGTCTGGCTCTGGATGAGGCTACCAAGCAGGAGGTTTATACGCTGGAGCTGCTGATGAAACAGGCTAAGGTCAGCGTAAATGACCGCCGCGTTGTTACCGTAGCCAAGGAGGTTGCGGAAGAACGCAAGTGCGCTGTTATTGCGCTGGAACTTGCCGATGGCAGAATCGTAACAGGCAAAACTACGGATTTGCTGGGACC
The DNA here is from genome assembly GCF_017968825.1 of Phascolarctobacterium sp. Marseille-Q4147. Classification (NCBI taxonomy): domain Bacteria; kingdom Bacillati; phylum Bacillota; class Negativicutes; order Acidaminococcales; family Acidaminococcaceae; genus Phascolarctobacterium; species Phascolarctobacterium sp. Marseille-Q4147. Next base: position 1,214,396 of record NZ_CP072874.1, read on the forward strand.
TGCCAGTGCCGTGTTGCTGAACGCTATTAAGGAACTGGGCGGTATTGCGGATGAAATGCACCTGATTTCGCCGACCTACATCAACCCGATTCAGAATCTGAAAACACGCTACCTTGGCAGCAGCAATCCGCGTCTGCATATGGATGAGGTGCTGATAGCGCTTTCCATGTGTGCCGCAACGGACAGTCTGGCTAAGCTGGCGCTGGAAAAGCTGCCGGAGCTGAAGGGCTGTCAGGCTCACTCTACCGTTATGCTGACAGAGGGCGATTTCAAGGTATTCAAAAAGCTGGGCGTTGAACTGACTAATGACCCTATTTACGAAACAAAATAAGCAATAAATAAAGAGAAGGAGAGATTTTGCTTTGGATATAAAGGATTTATTAGCCGCTGCCATTAAAGATGCAGCGCAAAAAGCTATCGATAATGGCACTTTGAAACCGGGTACTTTGCCCGAGGTTATGCTGGAGGTTCCGCCGCAAAAGGAATTCGGCGATTTTGCAACAAACTTTGCAATGCAGTCTGCCCGTAGCCTGCATTGTGCACCACGTCAGATTGCACAGGCTGTTGTTGATAATCTGGACTGTGCTTCTGTAGATAAAATGGAAATTGCCGGCCCTGGCTTCATCAATTTCTATCTGAAACAAAACTGGACCGCTGATTTGCTGGCAGGCATTCTGGCTGCCGGTGAAAACTACGGCAATCTGCCTGCTAACGGCTTGGGCCGCGTTCAGGTTGAATATGTAAGCGCAAATCCCACCGGCCCGCTGCATGTAGGTCATGCCCGCGGTGCTGCAGTTGGCAGTGCTATGGTTAACCTGCTGCGTGCTGCAGGCTACGATGTTGAAAGCGAATATTATATCAATGACGCCGGCAACCAGATGAACAATCTGGCAAACTCCGTTAATGCACGTTACCTGCAGCTGCTGAAGCTGGAGGAAATGGGCGGCGTTCCTGCCGACCTGACCGTTAAGCAGCTGGACGAAATGCCGACCGGTATTCCTTTCCCGGAAAACGGTTATCATGGCTATGATATCATTGAAACCGCTCAGCGCATTATCCGTATCTACGGTAAGGAATTCGTTGCTTTAGAGGAAAAAGAGCGTCTGGCAAAATTCCTGGAAATTGCTTATAAAGAAAAGCTGGCAGGCCTGAAAGAAGATCTGGAAGCTTTTGGCGTAACCTTCGATGTATGGTTCAGCGAGCAATCCCTGCATGATGCCAATAAAATCCGTGAGGCTTGCAAATTCCTTGAGGAAAAAGGCTGCGTTTATGAAAAGGACGGCGCAAAATGGTTTAATTCCACCGCTTACGGCGATGACAAGGACCGCGTTGTTATCCGTGACAACGGCGTGTCCACCTACTTTGCTGCCGATATTGCATATCATCGCAACAAATTCGAGCGTGGCTTCGACCGCATCATCAACCTGTGGGGCGCTGACCACCACGGTTATATTGCCCGCGTGAAGGCTGCTGTAAGTGCTTTAGGCTTTGATGCTGATAAGCTGGAGGTGCTGCTGCTGCAAATGGTACGTCTGTATCGCAACGGCGACATCGTTAAGCTGTCCAAGCGTACCGGCGAAACCATCACTCTGCGCGAGCTGATGGATGAGGTTGGCGTTGATGCGGCACGTTACTTCTTCTGCATGCGCTCCTTAGACAGCCAGCTTGATTTTGATATGACTCTGGCTACCGAAAAATCCAATGAGAACCCGGTTTATTATATCCAATATGCGCATGCGCGTATCTGCAGCATTGCCCGTCAGCTTGCAGAAGCAGGCATTGAGGCTGTAGCTTTAGACGAGCTGAAGCTGGATACTCTGCAGGCTCCCGAAGAGCTGGCGCTGGTTAAAAAGCTGGGCGAATATCCGGAACTGCTTGCCCGTGCAGCTCGCGAACGCGCTGTACATCATGTGGCAACCTATACCTACGAGCTGGCAACTTTGTTCCACTCCTTCTATAACCAATGCCGTATTTTGGGCGTAGATACAGACTTACAACAAGCCCGCATTGCTTTGGTGAAGGCAGTTGGTCACACCATCCGTCATGCTTTGGGTATTCTGGGCGTTTCTGCTCCGGAAAGAATGTAATTTAAGAAATTCTTTTGCAGGTGGCAGAGTCCTTGGGCTTTGCCGCCTGCAGTGAGTTTAGATACAATTTAATATTTTTATTGTGCTGTAGCATTTTATGAAATCTGAGGGGGTTAAAAATCATGACTACTAATACCAAGTATATTTTTGTGACAGGCGGCGTTGTTTCTTCTTTGGGCAAGGGCATTACTGCTGCGTCTTTGGGCCGTTTGCTGAAAAGCCGCGGCTATAGGGTTACTATCCAGAAGTTCGACCCGTATATCAATATTGACCCGGGCACAATGAGCCCGTATCAGCATGGCGAGGTTTTTGTAACTGACGATGGTGCGGAAACTGACCTTGATTTGGGACATTACGAACGCTTTATTGATATCAACCTGTCCAAAAACTCCAATACAACTACAGGCAAGATTTACCAGAGTGTAATAAATAAAGAACGCCGTGGCGATTATCTTGGCGGTACCGTACAGGTTATTCCGCATATCACAAATGAAATCAAAGAGCGTGTTTTCCGCGTAGGCCAACAGGATAATGCCGACTTCGTTATTACGGAAATCGGTGGTACTGTAGGTGATATTGAAAGCCTGCCGTTCTTGGAAGCCATCCGTCAGGTAAAAAAGGATGTCGGCAAGAACGATGTGCTTTATATTCATGTTACACTGGTACCGTATATTTCCGCAGCCGGTGAGCTGAAAACCAAACCGACTCAGCACAGCGTCAAAGAGCTGCGCAGCATCGGTATTTCTCCTGATATTATCGTTTGCCGCAGTGAAAAGCCTATTTCCAAGGAAATGCGCGAAAAAATGGCTATGTTCTGCGACGTTGATCCGGACGCAGTTATCCAAAACCTTACCGCAAGAAGCATTTACGAGGTACCGATGCTCATGGAGGAGCAGGGACTTGATACCATTGTTTTGCGCAAGCTGGAAATGGAGGACAAGCCGAAGGATATGCAGGGCTGGCATGATATGGTGGCCCGCATCCTGAAAAAATATGACAAGAAGGTAACTATCGCCGTAGTCGGCAAATACGTTGCTTTGCAGGATGCCTATATTTCTATTACGGAATCCTTGCGTCATGCCGCAGTTGCCAATGAAGCCGAGCTTGATATCCATTGGGTAAATGCTGAAGAAATCGAAGCAGATGATACGGATATGGATAAGGTTATGGCCGGTGTTGACGGCATTCTGGTTCCGGGCGGTTTCGGTAACCGTGGTATTGAAGGCAAGATTAAGGCTATTCAATATGCACGTGAGCACAAGATTCCGTTCTTCGGTATCTGCCTGGGCATGCAGTGCGCAGTAATTGAATTTGCCCGTCACGTCTGCGGTATGGCTGATGCCAACAGCTCGGAGTTCAATCCGAACAGCACACATCCTGTTATCGACCTGATGCCGGAACAGATTGATGTTGAGGATTTGGGCGGTACGATGCGTCTGGGACTGTATCCGTGTAAGGTTTATCCCGATACGCTGACCAGCAAGGCTTACAATGCAGAGCTGATTTACGAACGTCATCGTCATCGTTATGAGTTCAATAATGCTTTCCGTGAAGAAATTGTTGGCAAGGGATTGGTTCTTGGCGGCACACTGCCTAATGGCCGCCTGGTAGAGATTGTTGAATTGCCTGAGAGCGAGCATCCGTGGTTCCTCGGTGCGCAATTCCATCCGGAATTTAAATCCCGCCCGACAAATCCGCATCCGTTATTCAGAGAGTTTGTAGGTGCGGCGGTAAAACATCACAAATAAGGTTATCTTGAAAGCGCTGAGCTTAAGCCAACGCTGCTTTCGGAAAATAAGAATACTCCTCTTAGGCACCTTAGGCGCAATTGCCGTAAGGCATACGCCTGAGGGGAGTTTTTGCTTATGTTATACTAAAAATTAGGGAGGAGAGTGATTGAATGCTTAAGAAAATTTTTATCAGTGCGGTATTGATTCTGGCTGTGTTGAGCTTTGTCGTTTCGTTGCTCAAGGGGAATAACAATGCCGAGAAAACTGTTACTGTACCTGACCGTGTGGCCGTAATCAATATTTCCGGTACAATTATCAGCGGTGCGGACAGCAAGGACAATATTTTCAGCCAGACCAGCGGTGTAACAAGCGGCAGCATTATGAAGCAGATTCGTGAGGCAGCGGCTGATGACAGTGTCAAGGCCTTGGTTCTGCGTATCGACAGCGGCGGCGGCAGTGCTACGGCTGCCGAGGAGGTCGGACGTGAGCTGAAGCGCTTTAAGGAGAAAACCAAAAAGCCGATAGTTGCAACTATGGGCAATACCGGTGCCAGCGCTGCCTATTGGATTGCAGCCTGCGCCAGTGACAAGGTTTATGCCAACGCTACAACGCTTACCGGCAGTATCGGTGTGTATATGCCGTACATGAATACGGAGGAGCTGTTCAAGAAAATAGGCATCACCAGCAATAAGATTAAAAGCGGGCCCTATAAGGATATTATGAGCAGTGACAGACCGATGACACCGGAGGAGCAGGCTATTTTGCAGAACATCGTCAACGAAATCTACGAGCAGTTCGTGACAACTGTTGCCGTAGGACGCAAGATGGAAGAAAGCAAGGTAAAATCCTTGGCTGACGGCCGCGTTTATACCGGTCTGCAGGCTAAGAATCTGGGCCTGGTAGACGAAATTGGTGATTATTACGATGCGCTTGCCGCAGCAGGCGAATTAGGCAAAATTAAGCCTGGTGCCGACGGCTTGCCGCCGGTGAAGGCTAAGGAAAAACAGCAGCCGTGGGAGTTTCTGCTCAGCGCTCATATTGCGGAGCTGATTAAAACAGAGCTTGTAAACCAGCTGACAGGCAGTCTGCAGCAGAGCGGGGCGCCGGCAGGCGGTATGACGAGGTGATGAGCTATGAGGCGCAAAACCTTTGAGGTACTTTTTGAGCCCGGTGCAGGCATGGCTGCGATTGCCAAGCAGCCTTCTCTTTGGCGCAGTGCTTTTTATTTCACTCTCAGCTTCAGCTTTTTTGGCGTAGCAACAAATTGCTGGCTGCTGGATTCGCCGTTGGAGGTGCGCTTCGGCATTATTATTGCTACGGTGCTGATTGCGGGAACAGCTTTAACGCTTTACGGTTTTTTGCTGCACGGCATTATGGAAACCTTCGGTGCGCTGGCAGGCGACCCTGTCGGGCTCATCTGCCTTTTGGGGTATACGACGCTGCCGTTTTTGCTGCTCACACCGGGGGCCTTGCTTGCGGGCAGGATGGGGCTTAACGGCTTGCCACTTTTAGGTGTGCTGTTTCTTATAGGCTGTCTGTGGATGCTGTATCTTCTGGTGCGGTCATTGGAGGCAGTGTACCTTGTAGATGCCTTCCGTGCAGGTGTAACCGTGGTGTTCAGCCTGTTTTTGCTGTATATTGTTTTTGTTTTACCGTGGCAGGTTTGCTTGATGCTGTTGCTGTAAATAAAATTTAGATTGATTAATCAGAATAAACGTGGCATAATAAAGATTGGACATGTAGTTAATTCTTTGTGCTGTGCAAGCAGTGCTATTACTATATTGAATTTATATTAAGGAGTGTTGTGAAGAATGAACAGAGAGCTTTCTTTGGAATTTGTACGTGTAACCGAGGCTGCAGCTATTGCCTGCGGTCATCTTGTAGGCAGAGGCGACAAGAACGGGGCTGACGGTCTGGCTGTTGACGCTATGCGCGCAGCTTTTGATACCGTAAACATTAAAGGTACCGTTGTTATCGGCGAAGGCGAAATGGATGAAGCACCGATGCTGTATATCGGCGAAGAAGTAGGTGCCGGCGGCCCTGAGGTTGATATCGCTGTTGACCCGATTGAAGGTACTAACCTGGTTGCTAAAGGACAAAACGGCGCTATCGCAGTTATTGCTATCGCTCCGCGTGGCTGCCTGCTGCATGCTCCTGATATGTACATGGATAAAATTGCTGTCGGCCCCCGTGCTAAAGGCTGCATCGACATCAATGCTCCGATTAGCGAAAACCTGGCACGTGTTGCTAAAGCTATGGACCGTAAAGTAAGCGACCTGAACGTAGTTCTGCTGGACCGCGAACGTCATTACGGCCTGATGGACGAAATCCGTAAAGCCGGCGCTCGTATCTCCCTGATTACCGACGGCGACGTTAACCCGATTGTTGAATGCTGCATCGAAGGCAGCGGCGTGCATATGTACGTTGGTAAGGGTGGCGCTCCGGAAGGTGTTCTGGGTGCTGCTGCTGTTAAATGCCTGGGCGGCGATATGCAAGCTCGTCTGGTTCCCGAAGACGAAGCTCAGGTTCAACGTTGCCTGAAGATGGGCATTGCTGATGTTAACAAGGTGCTGACTCTGGATGATCTGGTAAAAGGCGATGACTGCATGTTTACTGCTACCGCTATTACCAACTGCAACATGCTGAACGGCCTGCGTTACTTCGGCGACGGCGTACGTACCCATACTATTTCTGCCCGTTACAAAACCGGCACCGTACGTTTTGTTGATGCTATTCACAGCCTGGACCGCAAAGTACTTGCTGTTAAGCTCTGATTTTAAAACAGATTATAGGGCTGTTACGTCTGTAACAGCCCTATTTATCAATTTGTATAGCCTATGGAAAATTTATTAGTCAATAAGGTTGCCGCTGTCAAGGAAGTGCGGCAGGCGGCCGAATATCAAAAGAAAAAACAGGCCTGTATTTTAACCGGGTTGGCTGGAAGCAGCAAGCCGGTCTTTTTTGCTGCCGCCGATAAGCTGTTGGGCGGCAAGGGCAGTATGGCCTTTATTACTGCTTCGCGTGAGGAAATCCGTACCTATCGCCGCGAGCTTAACTATCTGTACCCCGATTTGCCGATGCAGGAGCTTTATCCTGTAAGCCTGCCGCGTGTGCAGGCTGATACGCAGAGTTTGGAGCTGCAGGCCGGACGTGCGGCAGCACTGCGCTTTCTGAGCGGTGAGGAGCGTGGCATTGTTTTCATTACGGCGGAGGCGCTGCAGCAAAAGCAGCTGCGTCCGAGCGGTATGTCCGGCAAGGCGCTGCAGCTCGCTGTGGGCGAGGAGCACGAACAGCGTAATATAGCTGCCGCGTTGCTTGATTTGGGCTATGAGCGTACGGAGCAGGTTGATGCTTTGGGACAGTTCTGCCTGCGCGGTGATATTCTGGACGTGTACCCTATTAACAGCAGTGCTGCGGTGCGCATCGAATGGTTCGACAACGAGCTTGACGCTATGCGTAGCTTTGATGTTGACACCCAGCGCAGTTTGCAGACTCTCACCAGTATCAAAATCGCTCCGCTGAAGGTAGATGAAAGCTTCAGCTATGATGCCGATATCTTTGAATATTGCGCTGCGGATACTATGGTAGTTGTTGATGAGCCGGTGCATGTTTTCAGTATGCTGGAAAAGCTGGACAAGGAAAACAAGGAGCATGCCTCCGAGCTTTTCGGCAAGCAGGAGCTTATAGAGCAGCTTGCAGCCAACGGTGCTGTGCTTGTATCGGCGTTGGGACACAGCTATCTGCAGCAGCTGCCTTCGCTGAATATACCGGTGCGCGCGGTTGCGCCGTATAATAAGAATACTAATTTGCTGGTGGATGATTTGCAGAACTGGCTGGCGGAGGGAATTACGCCGCTGATTATGCTTTCCGGCAGCATTAAGGCCCGTGGCTTTGCGGATAATCTGCGCAACTACGGCCTAAAGGGACATTTTGCCCAAAAGAGCTTTGAGCCAGGAGTTGTCAATGTTACCTACGGCGATTTGGATCACGGCTTCCGCTTCTGGGATGAAGAATGGCTGCTGCTGACGGAAAATGATATTTTCGGCATGCAGAAGCGCAAACGCTTGCATACTAAAAACCAGGGGCAGCAGCTGCAGTATTTTTCGGATATCAAGGCCGGAGATTATGTTGTTCATAAGGTTCATGGTATCGGACGTTATATAGGCGTAGAAAACGTCGAGGTTGACGGCATCCACCGTGATTATCTGCTTTTGGCCTATGCCGGAGATGATAAGCTGTATGTTCCGGTAGAGCAGGTCGGTATGCTGCATAAATATGTCGGCAGCGAGGGCAGTGTGCCGCGTCTGTCGAAAATGGGCGGCAATGACTGGAAACGCACTACGGCCAAGGCTGCTAAGGCGATTACGGAGCTGGCGGAGGAGTTGCTGCGTTTATATGCACAGCGGCAGATTATGCCGGGCCATGCCTTTTCACCGGACTGTCAGCTGCAAAAGGACTTTGAAGCAGCCTTTCCTTACGAGGAAACACCGGATCAGCTGAAGGCGATTGCCGAAATCAAGGCTGATATGGAAAAGCCGCAGCCGATGGAACGTCTGCTCTGCGGTGATGTCGGCTACGGCAAAACAGAGGTGGCCTTGCGTGCTGCCTTTAAGGCTGTGCTTGACGGTAAGCAGGTGGCGGTATTGGCACCTACAACAGTGCTGGCACAGCAGCATTATATTACCTTCAAGGAGCGCGTGCGCAATTTCGGCGTAGAGGTTCGCCTGCTGAACCGTTTTTGTACACCGAAGGAGCAGCGCACTGTTCTGCAGGAGGTTGCCGACGGTAAGGTTGATATTCTTATCGGTACGCACCGTCTGCTGCAGCCTGATGTGAATTTTACCAGCCTCGGCCTGCTGATTATCGATGAGGAGCAGCGCTTTGGCGTTGCCCAAAAGGAAAAAATCAAGAAATGGCATCTCGGCATAGATGTCTTGTCGCTTTCGGCAACACCTATTCCGCGTACTCTGCATATGGCGCTGGTCAACGGCCGTGATATGAGCGTTATCGAATCGCCGCCGGAGGACCGCTTGCCTGTTGAAACTTATGTCAGCGAATATAATGACGGCATGATTAAGGAGGCGCTGGAGCGTGAGCTGCGCCGCGGTGGCAGAATTTACTATATCAGCAACCGCGTCAGCGCTTTGGAGCCGTTGGCTGCCAAGCTGCGCCGTCTGGTGCCGGGCATCAGCATCAAAATTGCCCACGGACAGATGAATGAGGATGCTTTAGAGGATGCCATGATTACCTTCTATGAAGGCGGCTGTGACGTGCTTTTGTGTACGACGATTGTGGAAAATGGTCTGGACGTACCGTTGGCGAATACGATTATTATCGACGGTGCCGACAACTTCGGCCTTTCGCAGCTCTACCAGATGCGTGGCCGTGTAGGACGCAGCTCGCGTCTTGCTTATGCTTACTTTGTTTATCAGCCTAATAAGGCGCTGAGCGAAATTGCTGAAAAGCGTCTGCAGGCTATCGGTGATTTTACGGAGCTGGGCGCAGGCTTTAAGATTGCTATGCGCGATCTGGAAATCCGCGGTGCCGGTAATCTGCTGGGACCGCAGCAGCACGGACATATTACCGGCATAGGCTTTGCCGCTTATTGCGAGATGCTGGAAAAAACCATTGAACGTCTGAAAAACGGCAAGGAGGCCGAGCCGGAGCCGGAGCCGGTTCTGGAAATTCAGGCAGAGGCCTATATTCCGGACAGCTATATTCCGGATCCGCGTTATAAAATGGAGCTGTATCGTCGCTTCAGCGAGCTGGAATATTCACAGCGGGAGGATTTTCTGGACGAAATTATCGACCGTTTCGGCAATCCGCCGCCGGAGGTGGAAATGCTCTGGCGTTTGGCAGCGCTTAAGGGCTTGTGCCGAGTGCTGAAAATCCGTGGCGTAAATGTGCATCAGGGTATTATCCGCCTGACCTTCGGCGAGAAGGCACAGGTAAACCCGGAGGCAGTGCTGAAGCTGCTGATGCAGCATCCTAAGACGATGACATTGAAAAACGGTCAGGAGCAGCAGCTGACGTACAGAATGGGTACGTCAAAGCAGGAGCCCCTGGCGTGGCTGGAGCAGACCTTGCCTGCTCTGATATTGGAAGATTGATTAAAGGAGGTGAAAGCAGGAGATGAGCAGTGATAAATTTTTGCGCGGCGCGATGATTCTGACATTGGCAGGACTGATGGTAAAGGTTATCGGTTCTGTGAACCGCATCCTGCTTTCACGTCTGCTGGGCGGCGAGGGTATCGGTCTTTACCAAATGGCTTATCCCGTATACCTTTTGCTGCTTGCGATTTCTGCGGCCGGCATTCCGGTGGCAATATCGATTATTGTCGCAGGCTTTCTGGCGCAGAAGGACTATGCTAATGTGCGTCAGGTGTTTCGCGTTTCGCTGCGCCTGATGGCCTGCGTGGGTGCTGTGCTGGCGGTTTGTCTGGTGCTGGCGGCGGGCTGGCTGGTTGATGCCGGCGTGATTACCGATGCGCGTGCCTACTATTCGCTTATAGCGCTGACACCGGCGATTTTCTTTGCTACGATTCTGGCCAGCTTCCGCGGGTATTTTCAGGGACATCAGCTGATGACACCGCCTGCGGTATCACAGATTGTGGAGCAGTTCATCCGTGTAGTGACAATGGTGGTTCTGGCGTATGTGCTGCTGCCCTACGGTTTGGAATACGCTGCTGCCGGCGCTGCCTTCGGCGCTGTGCCGGGTAGCTTGACCGGTCTTGTGGTTATGGGCTGCTTTTATCGCTATTACCGTAAGCAGTGGCAGGCTGATGCAGTAAAGGTGCAGGAACCTGCTGCCGAGCTTGTGCGCAGCAGTAAGCTGATTAAGCGCTTGTTGCTGCTGGCGCTGCCAGTGTCCTGCGCTAATATCCTTGTGCCTGTTACCAGCAGCATTGATGTATTGCTGGTGCCCGGCCGATTGATTGACAGCGGTTTTAGTGTGGCGCAGGCGACGGCGCAGTTCGGTTATCTGGCAGGCATGGCACAGCCCTTGCTCTTAATGGCGACGATACCGACAATGTCGCTGGCAACAAGCCTTGTGCCGGCTGTTTCCGAAGCCTTTGCTTTGAATAAATGGCAGATTATCGAGCAAAAGGCGGCAACCGCTATGAAGCTGTGCTGCCTGATAACTGTGCCTGCTTCCGTAGGCATGTGGGTGCTGGCGGAGCCTATCAGCCGTCTGCTGTACGGCACGGCGAAGGCCGGCGTTGCTATTATGCATTCGGCGCCTGCCATATACCTTTTAGGCCTGCAGCAGGTGACAACCGGTATGCTGCAGGGAATGGGGCACACCAATCTGCCGATGCTGAATATGCTTATCGGTATTGTAGCCAAGCTGGTTGCTGTCTGTCAGCTGACGAATGCGGAATACGGTATTGCCGGCGCAGCGTGGGCAACGAACATAAACTTTGGCGTGACGGCGCTGTTGAATATTATAGCGTTGTATAAATTAAGTATAAGATTTTCCTGGCTCAGTATTGCGAAAATCATCGCCGCAGCAGCGGTGATGGGCGCTGTTGCTGTAGAAGCGCACACGCTGCTTGGCGGTGTATCGCCTGCTTTGGCAACAATCGCCGCTATGCTGGCTGCCGGGATAAGCTATATCATATTGCTGCCGCTTTTAGGCGTGCTGAACAGACAGGAGCTGCGTCAGCTGCCGGTAGTGAAACGATTTTTTAAATAATTAAGAAAGAAGGCGTACTATCATGGGAACAATTACAATTGTCGGCTTAGGCCCCGGTGCTGTGGGACATCTTTCATTGGAAACTATGGGACTGCTGCAAAACTGCGCTCAGGTTATCCTGCGCACGGCGGTGCATCCCACCGTTGCCGAGCTGGAAAAGCAAAACGTAAAATTTACCTCATGTGACGATTTATACGAAAAGGCTGCTTCCTTTGAGGAGGTATATAACAGCGTTGTCGAGCGTGTGTTGGCAGCAGCGCAGAACGGTGATGTTGTTTACGCCGTACCCGGAAGCCCGCTTGTTGCGGAAAAAACCGTTGTTTTAATGCGTACCGCTGCGAAGGCGCAGGGCATTAAGCTGGTTATTAAGCCTTCCATGAGCTTCTTGGACTTGGCTTACGTTGAGCTTGGCATCGACCCGATTGCCGGCCTGCAGATTATTGACGCGCAGGATTTTGCGGAGATTGCAAGTGCAGGTCAGCATCCGCTGATGATTACTCAGGTTTACAGCCAGATGGTTGCCGGTGATTTGAAAATTGCGCTGATGGATGTACTGCCTGACGAATACGAAATTTATTTCCTGCGCAATCTGGGGTTGCCTGATGAGGAATGCCGTCCGATTAAGCTGTACGAGCTGGACAGACAGCCGAACATTGACCATCTTACGAGCGCTTATGTTCCGCCGATGCCTGAGGGAGCAGAGGATACTGTATTTGAAAATGTTGATGATGCGGAAGCTGTTCCCGGTATTATTACCTTTGGCGACGATGAGGACGAATTTGCCGAAGAAGGCGAAGAAGGCTATGCAGAAGACTTTTTGCCGGAAGCAGGCTTTGATGATTTCGACATTCAGCCCTTGGCTGATGTTATGCGTACCCTGCGCGAGCCTGACGGCTGCCCTTGGGACAGAGAGCAGACACATAAATCTATCCGCAGCAATATGATTGAAGAGGTTTACGAATATCTGGAGGCTGTGGATGCTGACGATGTTGATGGCATGCGTGAGGAGCTTGGCGACGTGCTCATGCAGGTTGTTTTCCATGCCCGCATGGCACAGGAAGCAGGCCGCTTTGATCTGCAGGATGTTATCGACGAGGTTGTAGATAAGCTTATCCGCCGTCATCCGCATGTTTTCGGTGATACCCATGTCGACAACAGCGATGATGTACTGGTAAATTGGGAGGCTATCAAAAAGCAGGAAAAACAGGAGCGCAAGCATGTATTGGACGGCGTATCTCAGGGATTGCCGGCGCTGCTGCGTGCCTATAAGCTGCAGAGCAAGGCTGCCAAGGTAGGCTTTGACTGGCAGGACAGCGCATCCGTATGGGCTAAGGTACAGGAGGAGCTGGGCGAGCTGCAGGAGGCTTTGCAGGCAGGCGACAAGGCTGCTGCCGAGGGTGAGCTTGGCGATGTGCTGTTTGCTGTGGTAAATTATGCGCGTCATAACGGTATCGAGCCTGAGGTTGCTTTGGACGGCACCAATAACCGTTTCGCTTCCCGTTTTAATTACGTGGAAAAGCAGGTGGAAGTCAGCGGCAAAACATGGCAGGATTTCACTTTGACCGAGCTGGATGAATTTTGGAATCAGGCTAAGGAATTGGAGCGCAAGTAAGGCTTACAAGGCAATTTGGCAATAAAGTTACTAAAATAATGCTATTTTTGGCTTATTTTATAAATATTTTCGGAAAAGGCTTGCAGGAAAACGTTTGACAGTGTAGAATACTATTGCAAGTTAAATTTGAGTTACGTTACGAAGTTACGTGCTCCGCAAGCATTTGCCAAGCATTTGCAATAATAACTAAAGTCATAATTAAGGAGGAATTTTTGATGAACAAGACTGAATTGATCGCAGCTGTTGCTGAAAAAGCCGGCTTAACCAAAAAAGATGTTGAAAAAGCTATCACCGCTACTCTGGAAACCGTTAAAGAGGTAGTTGCTAAGGGTGACAAAGTACAAGTAGTAGGCTTTGGTACTTTTGAAGCACGTGCTCGTAAAGAACGTGAAGGTAAAAATCCGCAAAATGGTGAGAAGGTAGTTATTCCTGCTGCAACCATCCCTGCTTTCAAAGCCGGCAAAGCTTTCAAGGATGCTGTTAACGTAAAATAATAAGCTGTTTTAGTGCTTTAGGCCCGGCAGCTGCTGCCGGGCTTTTCTAAAAAATATACTGCGGAATACTCAATGCTGGGGGGCTTTGATATGGTTAGACGTCGTGTAAGACATAAATCTAAAGCTTTTAATGTCTTTATGATGCTGCTGTTTGTTGCCTGCCTGTTCGTTATCGGCAAGCAGGAGTATTCTATTTATCAGATTAAACAGGAACAGGCTGCTACACAGCAACGTATTGCTGCTTTACAAAAACAGAAGACTGAGCTGGAGGCAGAGCGTAAACGTCTGGATGACCCGCGTTATATTGAAAAGCTCGCCCGTGAGGATTACAACATGGTGGGTAAAGACGAGGTGCCGCTGTTTATAGTTGATGAGAAAAAATAAGGCAGAACAAGAAATGATAGCTTTTGTTCTGCTTTTTTTATTGACACCATGAAAAATTAAAGAGTATAATACAAGAGTATTAAGAATTTTTAAGGGGGATTTTTTTCTCGATGTCACTTGAAGTAGGTGCAATTGTAGAGGGTGAAGTTACAGGTATCACCAATTTTGGCGCATTTGTCCAACTGCCTGAGGGCAAGGTTGGCCTGATTCACATTTCTGAGGTTTCTAATGTTTATGTAAAAGACGTGCATGACTTTTTAAAGGAGCACGACAAGGTTAAGGTTAAGGTATTATCTGTAGATGATCGCGGCAAAATTGGTCTGTCTATTAAACAGCTCACACCGCCGCCGGCTCCGCAACCGAGACCGCAGCGTCCGCAAAATGATAACCGCGAGCGCCGCAACAACAATGGTATGCGTCCGCAAGGCGACAATCGTGAACGCCGTGGCGGTATGCGTCCGCAAAGCGCAAGACCTATGGCTCCCGTTTCCTTTGAGGATAAATTATCTAAATTCCTGAAAGACAGCGATGACCGTATGCTGGATTTAAAACGTAATACTGAGTCCAAACGCGGTGGTCGTGGTGCCAGACGTGATAAATAAGCAAGCTGGTAATTAATGAAATGGCACTCCTGAGAGTGCCTTTTCTTTTATAGCATAGAAAAATGCGATATGACACGTTTAACCCGCTGCTGAAGGAGATATGCTATGAGGCAGATTGCGCCTGCAGTCTACAAGCTGCGCAAAACAATTAAAAATTTGCTGCGGCCTGAGGCTCATTACCTGCTGGCGGTGAGCGGCGGTGCCGATTCTCTGGCTTTGGCGCATGCCTGTGCTGCTTTGGCAGCGCAGGGCTGGGGCAGCTACAGCGTCTGTCACGTTGAGCACGGACTTCGTGGTGAAGAAGCTCTGCGCGACATGCAGGCTGTGCAGTGTGCCTGCAAGGCTTGGGGACTGCCCTGCTTTACAGAGCATGTGCAGGCTGCATCCTATGCGGCGCAGAACCGGCTTTCTACCGAAGATGCTGCGCGCCGCCTGCGTTATGCGGCGCTGAGGCGCGTTGCGGCGCAGCAGGGCGCTGCGGCGATTGTTACGGCGCATCACGAGGGCGATCAGGCGGAAACGCTGCTCTTAAGGCTGCTGCGCGGCGCAGGGCTGCAGGGACTTGCCGGAATGCGGGCGCAGCAGGGCGATATCATCAGACCATTGCTGACGCTGCCGAAAAGCCTGCTGGAGGAATATTGCAGCGCCGAGGGAATTGCAGTCTGCTACGACAGCACCAACGCTGATACGGCGTATACGCGCAATCGTGTACGTCTGGAGCTTGTGCCGTATCTGGAGCGTAGCTTCAACCATAATGTGGTGCCGACGTTGGCGCGTACTGCCGCCTTGCTGGCGCAGGATGCGGAATGTCTGGAGCAAATGGCTGATGCTGCTTACAGGCAGCTGGTGCGCAGGCAGGAGGATGCTGTCAGTTTGCCGGTGACGCAGCTTACGGCGCTGCACAGTGCCGTAAGGCTGAGAGTATTGCGACGCGCGTATTTCGAGCTGGGCGGTGATGAGCTGTCCTTCGAACGTAGTCAGGCTATTGATTCCTTGCTGATTAGGCGCAGCGGCGGCAAGTTTATCCAGTTGCCGCAGGGAATAAACGTAGTCTACAAAAATAAACAGCTTATTTTTGTTAAAATAATATAAAGTATAAGGAGAATGAAGAATGCATGACGATATTAAGACAGTTTTGCTGACTAAAGAAGAAATTGATGCCCGCGTACAGGAAATGGGCAAGCAGATTGCTGCCGATTATGCAGGCAAGGAGCTTGTTGTCATTGTGCTGCTGAAGGGTGCTGCCTGGTTCGCTACTGACCTGACCCGCGCTATTGATATGCCGCTGCGCGTAGACTTCATGGTTGCTTCTTCCTATGGCAACGGAACCAGCACCAGCGGCAGCGTTAAGGTTAAGCTTGATGTCAGCGAGGACATCAAGGGTAAGGACGTGCTGGTAATCGATGATATCATTGACAGCGGCGTTACTTTTGCTTCTATCACCGATATGCTGCGTCACTACAAGCCCGCAACTCTGAAAACCGCTGCTCTGTGCGACAAGGCCGAGCGTCGTGTAAACGGTCTGGAAGCTGATTATGTAGGCTTTAAAATTCCTGACGAATTCGTTGTAGGCTACGGTTTGGATTATGCAGGTGATTACCGTAATCTGCCGTTTATCGGTATCCTGAAGCCTGCTGTATACGCACGCAAATAAAAGCCTGTAAATTGCATAAAACAGTTGCTAGTTTTTCCTATCTATAATATAATAAAATATTATGAGCTAAGTGGAAGGAGGCTACGTGCTTGAATAAATTTTTTAAGAACGTACTTTTTTATCTGCTGATTATCATGGTAATTATCTGGATGTTTGACCTTTACGGTGAAAAGAATTCTAAGCCTGCCGATATAAGCTATACCAGCTTTATGCAGCATGTACAGCAGGACGAAATCAAACAGGTAACTATTGTTGATAACGTTATCAGCGGTAAATTAAAGGATGGCAAGGAATTTTCTACCGTTGCGCCTAATGACAGCAAGCTGGTAGAAAAGCTGGAAGCAAAGAAAGTAGACATTAAGGCAGAGCTGCCGCCGCAACCGCCTTGGTGGATGAGCATTCTCAGCTCTATTTTGCCGATGCTGATTATCGTAGGCCTGTGGTTCATGCTGATGAATCAGGGCGGTGCCGGTGGCGGCAAGGTGATGAACTTTGGCAAGAGCCGTGCGCGTCGCTACGATGAGGAAAAACTGAAGATAACCTTTAAGGATGTTGCCGGTGCTGAAGAAGCCAAGCAGGAGCTGGAAGAGGTTGTTGAATTTCTGAAGCATCCGCAGAAGTATAATGACTTGGGAGCTAAGATTCCTAAAGGTGTTTTGCTCTATGGCCCTCCGGGTACAGGCAAAACCTTGTTGGCGAAGGCAGTTGCCGGTGAAGCAGGAGTTCCGTTCTTCAGTATTTCCGGTTCTGACTTTGTAGAAATGTTTGTCGGTGTCGGCGCTTCGCGTGTACGCGACCTGTTCGACCAGGCAAAGAAAAGTGCACCCTGCATCGTATTTATCGATGAGATTGATGCCGTAGGCCGTCAGCGCGGCGCAGGTCTTGGCGGTGGCCATGACGAGCGTGAGCAGACTCTGAACCAATTATTGGTTGAGATGGACGGTTTCAGCGCTAACGAAGGCATCATTATGATTGCCGCAACCAACCGTCCGGATATTCTGGACCCGGCGCTGCTGCGTCCCGGCCGTTTCGACCGCCAGATTGTAGTAGACCGTCCTGATATCAAGGGACGTACCGAAATCCTGAAGGTACATGTCAAGGGTAAGCCGATAGGACAGGATGTAAATCTGGACGTAATCGCTCAGCGTACCCCCGGCTTTACCGGTGCTGATTTATCCAACCTGGTTAATGAAGCAGCGCTGCTGACTGCACGTAAGGACAAGAAGGCTATTAATATGCCGGAAATGGAAGAAGCTGCCGAGCGTGTTATCATGGGACCGGAGCGCAAGAGCCGTGTCATCAGCGATAAGGAAAAACGCCTGACTGCTTACCATGAAGGCGGTCATACTATCGTTGGTATGCTGCTTGAGCATACTGACCCTGTACATAAGGTTACCATCATTCCGCGTGGCCGTGCCGGTGGTTATACCCTGAGCCTGCCTAAGGAAGATAAGTATTATGCAACCCGCAGCGAAATGCTCGATGAGCTGAAGGTGCTGCTGGGCGGCCGTGTTGCCGAAGCTCTGGTGCTGAAGGAAATCTCCAGCGGTGCCAGCAATGACCTGCAGCGTGCAACTCAACTGGCACGCCAGATGATTTGCGAATACGGCATGAGCGAAAACATCGGACCTGTAACCTTTGGTCATCGTCAGGATCAGGTATTCCTGGGCCGTGACATTGCCCGCGACAAGGATTACAGTGAAGAAGTGGCAGCTGAAATTGATAAAGAGGTACGCTCCTTTATGGAAGATGCCTATGCTGCTACCGAAAAGCTGCTGTCCGACAATATTGACAAGCTGCATGTGATTGCTAAAGCTCTGATGGAGAAAGAAACTCTGGAAGAGGAAGAAATCAACCAGCTGGTAAAATACGGTCATATCCTTACCGCAGAAGAAAAGCTGCAATTAGTACAGCAATCTGTTGTGGATGAGGAAACAGCTGCTACTCCCGTTGCCGAAGCTGATGCAAAGGCTGAAGCGCCTGCTGCCGAAGCAGATGCACCGAAAGCTGTTGCAAATGCAGACGAAGAAACACCCAAAGAATAACAGCAAAAAATTAACGCTCGCGTTCGAAAAAACGTGGGCGTTTTTTTGCTGTTCGCATATATAATTTTCTCTCCGCATGTTCCACACACTCTAAGCCGCGCCCGACAGGAACGAACACACGCCATTTCCAAACCATAATACAACCCATATACTCCGCATGTTCCACACACTCAAAGCCGCGCCCGACAGGAACGGATGCTGGCTACAGTCGAGCGTCTTTGTTCGCACAGTCTGCGCTGCATTGGGAACATCTCCTTCGTTTGACGCTCAACCGACATTGCTTTCTTCTATAGCATACTAACGTAACTTCGGTTCGCGGCAAACGTATGGCGAAAAGCACCGGAATCCTGCGCGCGGCCAAAGGAACTTTTGGTTACTTTTCCTTCCATGGAAAAGTAACATAACCAGCGTATCGCTTATATTATTCTAACGGATGCACGCCATTTCCAAACCATAATACAACCCATATACTCCGCACGTTCCACACACTCCACGCCGCGCCGGACAGGAACGGATGCTGGCTGCAGTCGAGCATCTTTGTTCGCACAGCCTGCGCTGTTTCGGGAACATTTCCTTCGTTTGACGCTCAACCGACATTGCTTTCTTTTATAGCACACTAACGTAACTTCGGTTCGCGGCAAACGTATGGCGAAAAGCACCGGAATCCTGCGCGCGGCCAAAGGAACTTTTGGTTACTTTTCCTTCCGTGGAAAAGTAACATAACTAGCGTATTGCTTATATCATCCTAACGGATGCACGACATTCCCAAAATACCAATACAACCCATACACTCCGCATGTTCCACACACTTCAAGCCGCGCCGGACAGGAACGGATGCTGGCTGCAGTCGAGCGTCTTTGTTCGCACAGCCTGCGCTGCTTTGGGAACATCTCCTTCGTTTGACGCTCAACCGACATCGCGTTCTTCTATAGCACACCAACGTAACTTCGGTTCGCGGCAAACGCATGGCGAAAAGCACCGGAATCCTGCGCACGGCCAAAGGAACTTTTGGTTACTTTTCCTTCCGTGGAAAAGTAACATAACTATATATGCTTGCGAAAAAACTCCAAAAACCTCTCCGCCGCAGGCGATAATTTATGCTCCTTACTCCAATACAACGTCTGATCAAAATGCAGCTTCTCATCAACAAGCTGCCGCCGCACCATCTCCTGCGGCACAGCATCACTCTCCAACGCCGCAACAACTGCAACCCCCAGTCCGCTTGTCGCAAAGGTAAGCGCACTCTCCGCTGTAGTAGCAATAAAGGCAACATTCGGCTTAACAGCATAACCCTTAAACACATTGCGCAAAAGCGCATAGCTGCCATAATTACAGCACAAAGGCACACCTGCCAAATCCTCCGGCGAAAGCATGCTTTTACCTGCCCACGGAACCGCAAATCCGGCATTATAGAAAGCATAAAAATTTTCCCGCTGCACCTTGATAGTAGCAAAATTGTGCGCCGCAGGCAATGGTGCATTAGCAAAGGCAAAATCAATACTGCCTGCCTCCAGCTGCTGCTGCTGCTGCTCTACCGTAGCATCGTGAAACTGATAGCTGATTCCCGGATTCTCCTTGGCAAAGGGAATAAGATAGCTGCGCAGGAAATAGTCGGTACGCACATGTGACACGCTGAAGCGCAGCGTACCTGCGGCACGCCTGCCGAAGGCTTGCATACGCAGGCTGATATCATCTTCTGTATTGCATAGCTGACGCGCCTGCTGCAAAAAGGTTTCGCCTGCCTCCGTCAGCTCAATGTGGCGCTTACCGCGCTGCATTTTGAAAAGCTGCACGCCATAATTCCTTTCGATAGCCTTCATCTGCGCGCTGAGCGCCGGCTGTACAATGCCCAGACGTTTCGCCGCGGCGCTGAGATTACCTGTTTCGGCAACAGTGATAAAGTTTCTGTAAAAAGCAAAATCCATAGCAGTATCTCCTTGAAATATCAAAAAATATGATTATAATAATCAAAATAAAGTCTTTTACTTAATTATAGAACGGGAGTAGAATTAAGTAAATGCAAAAATAGAAGGCAAACTTCTATTTAACTCGGAGAGGAAGCTGTTATTATGAAAAAACACCGTTCGTTGAATGTTTTGTCAGGACCGTTACTTTTTCTGCTTGTCCTGCTTATACTGGCACCTGTAATTGAATTTAAGCAGGCGGCCGCCATTGCTACGATTTTCTGGATGGGCCTGTGGTGGGTGCTGCGTCCGGTAAATATCGCCGTAACCTCGCTGTTGCCGATTCCCTTGAACGCCATCTTCGGCATGGTGCCGATGGACGGTATTATCAGCAAATACTTTTCGGAAATAGTTGTGCTGCTTGTCGGCAGTGACCTTATCAGCCTGGTGTGGGAAAAAACACATCTTGATAAGCGTCTGGCGATAAAAAGCCTTTGCGGCCTGGGTACATCAATGCGCGAGCAGATATGCGTCTGGCTGGTTGCTTCAACGTTGCTGTCTATCTTTTTGCCCAACGTTGTTGTGGTTATGATTCTTTTGCCGGTGGCTGTAAGCATGCTGCGCTTTTTAGGGCAGCAGCAGATTACCAATAATCCCGTAGCAACGCCGATTCTGTTGGCCATCGTCTGGGGCGCGGGCTTCGGCGGTTTCGGCTCTCCCTTGGGCAGCAGTTCCAACCTGGTAGCAATCAGCTATCTGGAAAAGCTCACGGGACACGAATTCATGTATGTTGACTGGGTTATCCGTTTTCTGCCGCTGCTTTTCATCATCATGTTGCTCATTCTGGCTTATCTGCTGCATTTGCCTTTGCCTGTTAAACGTCTTGACGGCGGCAAGGAATACTTCCGTGCTGCTTATGCTAAACTCGGGCCGATGAGCCGTGGTGAAAAATTAGGCCTGTGGCTTTTTATTCTCGCAACAGGACTGGCCTTCGTCCGTCCGCTTTACGTGCAGTATCTGCCGCTGATGAAGCCTGCGTATGTTTTCTTTACCTTCGGTATGCTCACCTTTATGCTGCGCAACGAAACAGGCCAGCTGCTTCTTACATGGCGTGAGGCTGAAAAGGGCATCATGTGGGGTATGATTTTCCTTTTTTCCGGCGGTCTGGCATTAGGCCAGCTGATTACGAAAACCGGTGCGGCAACACAGATTGCCAAGGTAATTACACTGCTGCCGTTAAGCGGCGGTTGGGAAACGATGTTCAGCCTGACGCTGTTTGCCACATTCCTGACGGAAATCAGCAGTAATACCGCGGCGGCTTCTATCTCAATTCCGGTAGTACAAAGCATTTCGCAACAGTTGGGGTTGAACCCCATTCCTTATATCCTGACCTCGATTGTTGCCGTTAACTGTGCCTTTATTCTGCCGGTAAGCACACGTGCCGTTGGTGTAACCTACGGTCTAAACCCTGATGATTTGCTGAAAAACGGCCTTAAGCTTTCGATAATCTGCATGCTGCTCGTCAGTGCGCTTGGCTGTATCTGCATGCATTTCTGGAGTCTTTTCAACCATCTTTAAAGAAGCCTTCTTTGTTTACTCCCTTGTCATTGCTGGGATGGCGGGGGAGTATTTTTTGTAGAGAATTGCGAAGAAGTATGCTTGAAAATGATGCAAAACAGCGGAAAAAAGAGGAAAATAGATTTTTTTTGTAAAATCGCTGATTTTAGTGCATTTTTTTCTATACAAACACGGTTTTTTGTAGTAAAATCATATCACAAGAATTAAGGCGGAACGGAAGGTTCCACACATATGCTCAAGAAAGGTTGTGTTATTAAGGTAATGAACGAGCAATCCATGAATAGAAGTTTAAAGAACAGACACTTACAGATGATTTCTTTAGGTGGCATCATCGGCAGCTGTTATTTTTTAGGTGCCGGATATGCGATTGAGCAGGCCGGACCTGCTATTATCCTTTCTTATCTTTTTGGCGGTGCAATCGTCTTATGCGTTATGCTGTGCCTGGCGGAACTGGCTGTAGCTAAGCCTATTTCCGGTTCCTTTGTTACCTACGCACGTGAGAATATATCCTCAACCTGGGCTTGTGGCGTTGGCTGGGCCTATTGGCTGAATTGGATGGCTTACGTGCCGTCTGAAATGATTGCTGCGGGTATCATTATGAACAATTTTGTACCTGCCGTCAGTCAACTGTGGTGGGCAATTCTTTTTGGCCTGCTGGTGACTGTAATTAACCTTTTTCATGTCGATAATTTCGGTGAAAGCGAATTTTGGCTTTCCATTATCAAAATTGCTGCCCTTGTGGGCTTCTGCGGCGTTGCCGGTTTAATAGTTTGCGGTCTTGTCGGTGACCAAGGCTATTTAGGCGCTAAGGTGCTGCTGAGCCAGGGCGGTTTTGCTCCCCAGGGATATTGGCCGATTGTGCTGACCATGGTTATTATTCTGGTTAACTTCCAGGGTACCGAAATCATCGGTCTGGCTGCGGGCGAATGCAAGGATCCTGCTAAAAGCATTCCTATTGCTGTTCGCAATGTTTCTTGGCGTGTCATTGCTTTATATATCATTCCTATTACATTATTGCTGTCCATTATGCCGTGGGATAAGGCCAGCCTGAAGGAGAGCGTGTTTGCCGCTGCTTTGGCGGAATACGGCTTTGACGGCTTAGCTTCCGCGATTGCCTTTGTAGTGCTGGTTGCAGGTGTATCCTGCGCCAACTCCGGCCTGTACGGCGGTGCTCGTGCGCTGCATGCACTGGCTCGCATGGATATGGCACCGGCGTTTTTGGGCAAGCTCAATAAAAACGGTATGCCGCAGAATTCCATTATTGTTTCTGTGTGCGCCTGCTGGGCAGTTATCGTTTTCTACACCTTTAATCCCGATTCTACACTGTATACTTATTTGCTGGCAGTATCCGGCTTTACCGGAGCGATGGCTTGGATTTCCATTTGCTGGAGCCAATATAATTTCCGCCGCCGTCTGATTGCCGAAGGCAAGGAAGATACTCTGAAATATAAAACACCGTTCTTCCCGTATGTTACGCATTTCGGTATCTGGTCGCAGGTTTTCTGCCTGGCAGTAATTGCTTTGACACCGGATTTGCGTCAGACGCTGTATGCAGGTGTACCGATGTTGGTGGTGCCGATGCTTTGCTATCGTTGGCGCAAGCATCACAAGAGCTTGGTTCAGACCAAAACTCAGGTTGCTATGGCTCATAAATCTTAAAAGTATATGGAGGTTGCCGCAGATGCGGCAGCCTCTTTTTGTATACAAAAACCCCGCCATTGTGGCGGGGTTAAAAAGAGCTTAAGCGGTGAGCAAAGAAAAGAAGCTCCTAATGTGATAATATACTAATGACCTGCCAGTCAAAGTAAAAAACACATTAGGAGGACATTAAAATGCCGAAAAAGCAAGATAATATCGTAAATAGTTTAGCACATACCAAGTGGAATTGTAAGTACCATATAGTATTTGCGTCAAAATATCGTAGAAAAATTTTTTATGAAGAAAAAAGATTGGCGATAAGGGATATATTAAGAACAATATGCGGATGGAAAGGAGTAGAGATAATAGAGGGAGAAGTATGTCCAGATCATGTACATCTGTTGTTAAGTATCCCGCCCAAAATGAGCGTTTCGTATTTCGTAGGATACTTAAAAGGAAAAAGTAGTCTGATGATGTTCCAACGGTTTGGAAATATGAAATTCGCATATCGAAATCGCGAATTTTGGTGTAAGGGATACTATGTAGATACAGTAGGTAAAAATACTACTGCAATAAAAGAATACATAGCAAATCAATTGGAGCGAGATAAAGAAATGGACCAGTTAGTGTTATTTGATCCTAAAGACCCATTTATGGGTAGCAAGTAATAATTGCATGGCTGGCAGGCCAATAAAAGACACATTTATGTGTGGCTGCTGAAGATAGGGCTATGCCCGAAAAATAAAAGCCACCCGCTAGGCGGGTGGATCTTTACTATGTAATGCACGAAAATATAAGAATATAGCAGAGCCTTTTGAGTATAATGCCGGAAGGTGTTATAATAGTTGTTAAAAGGAGAATGGTTATGCAATTAGTAGTAGATAAAATCGCCAAAGCATTTGGCATTCATGAAATATTTAAAGATGTAAGCTTTATGGTGGAGCAAGGCGAGCATATTGGCCTTGTCGGTGTCAACGGTAGCGGCAAGACGACGCTGCTGCGCTGTCTGCTGCAGCCTGAATGGGTTGACAGCGGTGCGGTAAAATTCGAGCCTGGTATCAGTGTGGGCTATGTACAGCAGGGCTTTACCGATATCAGAGGTACTATTTGGCAGTTTATGCAGACAGCCTGTCCGGAAATTAGCAGCCTGCGCCAAAAGCTGGCACAGCTGGAGGCTGATTCCGGCAAGCTGCAGGGAGAAAAGCTCGACAGCTGCCTGGAGGAATACGGACGCGTACTTAAGCGCTACGAATTTATTGACGGCTATAATTACGAAAACCGCATTAAGCGTGTGCTTATCGGCCTTGGCTATACCGAGGACTGGTGGCAGCATGATGCGGCAACGCTGAGCGGCGGTCAAAAAACACGCCTGATGCTGGCGGCGGCACTGGTGCGTAATCCCGACTTTATGATTCTGGATGAACCGACAAACCATCTGGATATTGTTATGACGCAGTGGCTGGAAAAGTATCTGCAGGAATTTAAGGGCGGTCTGCTCGTTGTCAGCCATGACCGTGCCTTCCTCGATAATGTGGCTATGCGCATTCTGGAGATGGAGGGCGGCAAGCTGCAATCCTTTAAGGGCAATTACAGCCGTTACTTGGAGCAGAAGGCGATTCAGAGCAGCACGCTGACTGCTGCCTATAATGCGCAGCAGGATTATATTGCACGCACGGAGGCTTATATCCGTCGCTTTAAGGCAGGCATCAAGAGTAAAATGGCGCGTGGCCGTCAGTCACAGCTCGACCGTCTGGAGCGTATTGATGCACCGGTGCAGCATGAGGAGTTTGAGCTGCGTTTGCCGCCGGCTGCTGAATGTGCTGACAGAGTGCTGATTATGGAGGACCTGACCATCGGTTACGGTGAGAAGGTGCTGGCCAAGGGCATTAACCTGACACTGCGCCGTGGGGAAAAGGCAGCGCTTTTGGGTGCCAACGGTACCGGCAAGACAACGCTTTTGCGTACTATTCTTGGTGAAATCGCACCGCTGAAGGGCAAGGCCAAGATTGGCAGCAGAGTGCAGATCGGTTATTTTTCGCAGAGCTATGAGCGCTTAAACCCGGAGCAGACGCTGTTGGAAAACTTTGTTGTTGAATACGGATTTACGGAAGAGCATACACGTTCCATGCTTGGTGGCATGCTGTTCCACGGTGATGATGTGTTCAAAAAAATCGGCGAGCTGAGCGGCGGTCAGAAGGCACGCCTGGTGTTGCTGAAGCTGGTGCTGGACGGCGCCAACTGTCTGGTGCTTGACGAACCGACAAACCATCTGGATATTATGGCGCGTGAAGCGGTAGAGGCAGCACTGGAGGCTTTTGACGGTACAGTGCTGGTAGTAAGCCATGACCGTTACTTTGTCAACGAGGTTGCGGACCGCATCTGGGAGATTGAGGATTTAGAGGTCAAGGACTACAAAGGCAACTACGATTTTTACCTCGAAGAAAAGCAGAAAAAGGCTGTTGCTTTGGCGCAGGCACAGGAGGAAGCGGAAAAGGCTGCAGCCTATGCGGAGGCACAGACTAAAAAGCAGCAACAGCAGGCTGCTGCTGCGCCGACGAAAGCGAAAAAGCAGGAGGATAAAAAGCGCCGTTACAGTCCGGACGAGGCTGCAAGGCTACTTCCTAAGGTAGAGCTGCAGATTCGTGAGCAGGAGGCCATGATGGGCCTTTTGGAAAAGCAGATGGCGGACCCGGCAAATCACACCAGTCCAGAGCATAGCGCAGCGATGGCAGCAGAGCATGAGGAATACGAGCAAACCATTGCCGAGCTGATGGAGAAATGGGAGCTGCTGATGGAAGCGGCGGAGGATGCCTGATGGACGATAAAAAGTATATGCAGCTGGCACTGGCTGAGGCACGCAAGGCCGCAGAGCTTGGTGAAATTCCTATCGGCGCGGTACTGGCGGATATGACAACAGGTGAGGTTATCGCCGCCGCGCACAATATGCGTGAAACGTGGCATGACGCAACGGCGCACGCTGAGGTCATCGTCATCCGTGAGGCCTGCGAGCGTCTGGGGCGTTGGCGTTTGAGCGGCTGTGCGCTTTACGTTACCGTTGAGCCCTGCCCGATGTGCAGCGGTGCCATTGTCAACGGCCGTGTCGACCGCGTTGTTTACGGCTGTCCTGATGTGAAGGCCGGCGGTGCGGAATCAATTTTCAATATTATTACGAATCCTAATCTCAATCACTGCGCTGAAGTTATCAGCGGCATCTGTGAGGAGGAATGCGCGCAGGTGATGCGCGACTTTTTCCGCCGTCGCCGTCAGGAAAACAAGGCGAAGCGCAAGAGTGAAGCCGGAGCGCCACAGGAATAATTTCAGTATGCGGTTGCCAAGACAGGATTTTTCTTATATAATATTAATGTTAACCTGATGCGAATATTTCGCGCCAACAGAATAATGGAGACGTAGCGAAGTGGTCATAACGCGGCTGACTCGAAATCAGTTTGCCGTTTGCGCGGCACGTGGGTTCGAATCCCACCGTCTCCGCCAACGAAATTCAATCCCGCAGCTTATTTGGCTGCGGGATTTTTAGTGTGTAACATATTTATCATTTTGGTAGGTTTTATCGCCTGATAGTTAATTTATTCTGCTTTTTGTTTGCCAAAGATGTCGCTAACTGTTAAAATGTCATACGAATGCTTTTGATTTTGGGGGATTATTATGACATCGGAAAAAATAATTGATATCTTAAAAAATGGAAAAATCCATCTGTCGTGTGAGCTGTTTCCGCCTAAGCAGGGCGCAGAGCTGCAAAACAGTCTGGAGATTGTCAACCAGATTGCGGCCAGCAAGCCGTCCTATATGAGCGTTACCTATGGCGCAGGCGGCAGCACGGTAGGCTATTCGGCAGCACTGGCCAAAAAGGTACAGGATAACGGTATACCGGCTCTGGCACATCTTACCTGCGTAAAGGCTGACGAAGCAAAGCTGGCAGAGGTACTTGGACAGCTGCATGGCTTCGGCGTAAAAAATATTCTGGCACTGCGCGGCGATATACCGGCAGATATGCAGGGTGAGGAAATCGGCAGCTTTGCCCATGCCAGTGAGCTGATGCGTTTTGTGAAGCAGCAAGGCGATTTCTGCGTCGGCGGTGCTGCTTATCCCGAAGGCCATCCTGAATCCGGTTCCTTGGAACAGGATATAGAAAACACCAAGTATAAGGTAGATGCCGGCGTGGACTTTTTAGTGACGCAGATGTTTTTTGATAATACGATTTTATATAACTATATGTTCCGCCTGCTGCGTGCGGGCATCAATGTGCCGGTAGTGCCGGGTATTATGCCGGTGACGAATGCCAAGCAGATTATCCGTATCTGCCAGCTGAGCGGCACTAAGCTGCCGCCGCAGTTCCGTGCGATGGTAGAAAAATTTGCCGATAAGCCGGAGGCACTGAAGCAGGCAGGTATCGCCTATGCTACCGGTCAGATTATTGATCTGATTGCCAATGGTTTTGACAATGTACACATCTATACGATGAACAAGCCGGAAATTTTTGCCGGTATTATGGATAATCTCGGAGAGATTGTAGATAAATAGTCCTGCGCTATGGCGCAAAAGTCAGGTTGTTGTTATGGAATTTAAGCAAAAGGAAGCGCTGCGCTATCTGCGGGCCAAGCCGGGAGATAAGGCAGCAGAAATTTTAGTGGATACGGTTTATCTGAAGCTGCGCAATGAGGTACAGGCACGTTATATCCTGCAAAAGCATGCGATAACGGCAGATGAGGCAGGCGTAACGCTGGATTGCGGCGTGCGCTTTCATTCGCGTGCGTTGGCGCGGCATTTAAAGGGTTGCGACACGGTGCTGCTTATGGGTGCAACACTCGGCAGCAGGGTGGACGCAGCCATCCGCCGCCTTGCGCTCATCAGCGTTGCTGAAGGTGCGGCGGCTCAGGCTGTGGCAGCGGCGCTGATTGAAAGCTATTGCGATGAAGTGCAGGCGCAGGCTGAAACCGGCGGTCTGCTGCAGCGTCCGCGCTTTTCGCCTGGTTACGGAGATTGGCCGCTGGAGGAGCAGCGTCAGCTGTTCGCAGTGCTGAACTGTGCCAAGCGCATCGGCTTGACGCTGACGGACGGACTGATGATGGCTCCGTCCAAGTCGGTGACGGCAATCATCGGCTTATCGGAAGATGCTGACTGCGTGCAGAATAAATGTATGACCTGCAGTAATATAAACTGTCCTTACAGAGATACTGATATTAAGAAAGTTTGAGGAGAAGATTTAATTTATGAATTTTAAGGAATTGTTAGGCAAGCAAATGCTGTTCTTTGATGGTGCCACCGGCACACAGCTGCAGGCACGCGGTCTGCAGCCGGGTGAGCTGCCCGAAAGCTGGAATTTTACACACCCCGATATTGTAGAGGCTGTGCATCGCAGTTATCTTGATGTAGGCTCCAATATCGTAAAATCCAATACATTCGGTGCTAATCCGTTGAAGCTGGCAGGCTCCGGCCTGGACTGCAAGGAAACCATCGAAGCGGCTGTGGCGATTGCCAAGAAGGCCTGCGGTGGCAGGGAAAATAAATTTGTTGCGCTGAATTTGGGACCGACAGGCAAGCTGTTGGCTCCTTATGGCGATTTGCCTTTTGAAAAGGCAGTAGAAGCCTACGGCGAAATGGTACGTTACGGCGCTGCTGCCGGTGCGGATTTGATTCTTATCGAAACGATGAGCGACACCTATGAAATTAAAGCTGCGGTTCTGGCGTCTAAGGAAAACTGTGATTTGCCGATTTGCGTGACCATGACCTTTGACGAGGGTGGCAAGCTGTTGACCGGTGCTACGGTTGAGGCTGCCGCTCTGATGTGCGAAGGTCTGGACGTAGATGCCATCGGCTTTAACTGCGGTCTGGGACCGGTGCAGGTGGGTAATTTATTTCCGCAGATGCTGGCAGCAACCAGCTTGCCGCTGATCATCAATCCGAATGCCGGTCTGCCGGTACAGCGTGACGGTAAAACCTGCTTTGATGTTGGCCCCGAGGAATATGCGGAGCTGATGTACGAGCTTGCAGGCATGGGAGCAAGCATCGTCGGCGGCTGCTGCGGTACAACGCCGGAGCATATTGCGCAGATGATTGCCAAATGCAAAACTCTGCAGCCCGGAGGTACGCGTGATTGCCGTCTGACGGCGGTATCCTCCTACGGCAAGGCAGTGCATCTTGGCGAAGGTCCTATAATTATCGGCGAACGCATCAATCCTACAGGCAAAAAGCGTTTGAAGGAAGCATTGGTCAACAGTGACCTTGATTATGTGTGCCGTCTTGGTCTGGAGCAGATTGGCGTAGGCGCACAGATTTTGGACGTTAACGTAGGTACGCCGGGCATTGACGAAGCGGCAATGGCTGCGAAGGCTGTGCCGGCGCTGCAGGCAATTACCGATACGCCGCTGCAGATTGATACATCTAATTACGAAGCAATGGAAAGAGCGCTGCGCCTCTATAACGGCAAGCCGATGCTCAATTCCGTCAACGGCAAGGAGGACAGCCTGCAGCATGTGCTGCCGCTGGCAAAAAAATACGGTGCTGTGCTGGTTGCACTGTGCCTTGATGACAACGGTATTCCCTCTACTGCCGTCGGTCGTATTGCCGTGGCTGAAAAAATTATCGCCCGTGCCGCAGAATACGGTATTGAAAGCCGCAATATAGTTGTAGACCCGCTGGCACTGACTATTTCCACCGGTGCTGATAACGCGGCGATTGCCTGTGAGGTTATCCGCACAATGAAGGCGCGTGGCATTAACACTGTTATGGGTGTTTCCAATATTTCCTTCGGTCTGCCAGGACGTGATGCTGTCAACAGCACCTTCTTCAGCATGGCGATGGCAGCAGGCCTTTCCTGCGGCATCATCAATCCGCAGAGCAAGCCGATGATGGATGCTTATTACGGTTATCGTGCACTGGCAGGCTATGACGAGGGCTGCAAGGAATACGTGCAGCATTATGCGGACGCTCCGAAGGCTGCGGCGACGACAGTAAGCGAAATGGGACTTTACGATGCCATTGTCAAAGGACTGCAGGGACCTGCGCGTCAGGCAGCAGCCAAGGCTCTGGAAAGCGAAAAGCCTTTGGATATCATTAACAAGTATATGATTCCGGCGCTTGATTTTGTCGGTCATGGCTTTGAAAAGAAAACTCTCTTCCTGCCGCAGCTGCTGATGAGCGCGGATGCGGCGAAGGCAGCCTTTGAGGTTATCCGTGAGGCTGTCGGCGTGGGCGAAACGCAGGGAGAAACAGTAATTATCGCTACTGTCCATGGCGATATCCACGATATCGGCAAAAACATTGTTAAGGTGCTGCTGGAAAACTACGGCTATCGCGTGCTTGACTTGGGCAAGGATGTGCCTGTGGAAGCAGTTGTAGAGGCAGCCAAGAAAACAGATGCCAAGGTTGTCGGCTTGTCTGCATTGATGACCACAACCGTAGGCGCAATGGAAGAAACTATTGCTGCGTTGCATAATGAATGTGACTGTCAGGTTGTTGTCGGCGGTGCAGTGCTCACGCAGGAATACGCTGATACTATCGGTGCTGAGCATTATGCGCCGAACGCTGTCAGTGCGGTAAATTACGTCAACGAGATCTTAGGCAAATAAATTATATAGGTGATTTAAGGACTATCATGCTTAGCGTGGTAGTCCTTTTTTACGGAGTTTCGACTTTTGGGCCTTTAAGCAGGAAAAACCGCTCCCTCCCAAGAATTAAACAAATATCACCATGAACGGAGGGATGCTGCATGAACATTTACGTTTGGCGACACAACAAAACATATCATAGCCACAGTATGATCGACGAGCCCTGCGTCAACAGCGAATTTTATCTTGATGCGATTGCTGTTGTGCTGGCGCATGATTTGGAAGAAGCGCTGACCAAGCTGGCGGAGGAAAATAAAGGCTGGCGCACGGAGGATCTTAGGCAGCTGCCGTGCAGCGTATATCCTGCGGATAAGGCAGCAGTAATCTTTTCCGAGCTGCGCGGGATTATTCCGCATCTCTAAAAACAAAAAAAGCCCGAATTCCCACATGATATGTACGTGAGAATTTGGGCTTTTGCTTTATCTGCTTACCAGATGCTTTTTAAAATCGGCAGTAAAAGCGGTGCTAATATTGAGGTGCTGATGCCGGTAAGGGCAATCGCTACACCGCCGATAGCCAACTGAACGGGGCTGACATTGGCGCAGACGCTGGTGCCGAGGCCGTGGCTGGAGGCGCCGATAGCGAGACCGGCAGCCAAATGGTTTTTGATTCCCATTAGACGCAGCAGCTTATGATTAAAGGTTGAACCCAGCATGCCGGTAAAGATAACAGCAGCCGTAGTCAATGCCGGAATGCCGCCGATGGTTTTGGAAACGTCAATGGCGATTGGCGTGGTAATGGATTTGGGGATGAGCGAAAGCAGAACCTGCTCGCTGGTACCCATTGCCTTGCCGCAGAAGTAAACCACTATGATAGCCGAAAGCGTTGCCAGTGTAACGCCGCCGACAATAGCACCGGCCTTAGCCATGATGATTTCACGGTTCTTGTACAAAGGCAGGGCCAGAGCGATAGTTGCCGGTCCTAAAAGAAAGTTAATGAATTCCGCACCTGCTTCGTACTGCTTGTACTCTACGCCTGGCGCCAGAACAATGACGGCGATGACCAGAGGGCAGGCGATAACGAAGGGCGGAATGATGTTCAGGCTGAAGCGGTCAATGATGATTTCGCTGATAGCATACAGGATAACTGTCAGACCGATACCGAAGAGCGGTGAATTAAGTAAAGCGTCAGGAAAAAGCATCATTGACTCTCCTTTCCTTTGAGCATTGCTTCGATAAAGAAGGCTGTGACAGCCAAAACAACAACGCTGCAGACGATAATGGTAACGGTAATGGGCAGCAGCTCAGCTTTGATAACATCTACATATAATATAACGCTGACGCCTGCCGGTAAAAACAGCATACCCATTTTGGAAATCAGGATATCGCAGATGCCCTCGATGGAGCTTGCCGGAATAACGTTGCCGCAGAGAAGTGCCGTTAAAATCAGCATTCCCAAAAGAGCGGGCGGAAAGGGGACGCCGAGGGCGTTGATGATGAGCGTGGATACCCATTGCAAAAGCAGTAAAAAGGCGATACCGCGCAATAAGCTGGTGGGTGACATTTTGTTTCCTCCTCATAAAAACATGACAAATAATATTATTATAGACCTGTTGGTGGAAGTACGCATAAAGGTCAAAACGGCTGGGGTGAGCCGATGGTCTTTGGGGTTAAGAGTACTTGGCCGACAGAACGACATGCTATTAATATTGCCACAAAGCTAAAAATATGTCAACAAAATGACGGTGATTTTTCACTGAATTAACACAGAAAACTATTTGACTTTTTGACTTTTACTGATATAATAGCAATTAGAAAGTGAATAGTGGTCCGGAAATGGAAAAGAGTCAACTCCATTCGGTTATTGACTGCTATTGAACCTGATAGAAGGAGGTGCAGCGTGATGAATGAACGCTACAGTGAAGAGGTAAAGGCTATATTGGAGGCTGCTCAGCAGCAGGCAGTTATGAACTATCACCAGGAGCTGACAACGGCACATGTTCTGGCAGCATTGTGCGGCAGCGACGGCTTCTTTAAATATTTGCTGCAGAGCCTGCACATTGATGAAAATGCTTTCAGCAAGGATGCTAAGGCTTTGGTACAAAAAATCCCCGGAGTAAAAGGTCAGGACCGTCAGCTGATGATGGGTACCGGCTTTGCCAGAGTAATGGCTATTCTGGGACAAGGTAAGGAAGAAATCGGTATCGGCCAGCTGGTTGCGGCTATGGCCAGTGACGGTGACAGCGATGTAGTATCGATCTTCCGTAAATATGGTATAGACAAGAAAAAAGTTGAGGCGGCATTTATGCAGTATCAAAATAGCGAAGCAAATGATGAAACTAAAAAGACGCTGGAAAAATACGGCCAGGATCTGACAGCAAAAGCTAAAGAAGGCAAGCTGGATCCGGTAATCGGACGTGATGAGGAAATCCGTCGTACGATTGAAATCCTTTCGCGTCGTAAGAAAAATAACCCGGTGCTTATTGGTGAGCCTGGCGTTGGTAAAACTGCCATCGTTGAAGGTCTGGCAAGACGTATTATTGCCGGCGATGTACCGGAAAGCCTGAAGAATAAAACCCTGTATGCTCTGGACCTGGCGGCTTTGGTTGCCGGTGCCAAATACCGTGGTGAATTCGAAGAGCGTCTGAAAAAGGTATTGAAGGCTGTCAGCGAAAGTGCCGGTCAGATTATCATGTTTATTGATGAGCTGCATACCGTTGTCGGTGCCGGTGCTGCCGAAGGCGCTATGGATGCAGGCAACATCCTGAAACCGATGCTGGCACGTGGCGAGCTGCGCTGCATCGGTGCAACTACGCTGAACGAATACCGTAAGTATATTGAAAAAGACAGTGCGCTGGAGCGTCGTTTCCAGCCGGTAATGGTTAAGGAGCCTAGCGTTGAAGATACAATTTCCATCCTGCGTGGCCTGCGTGAACGCTATGAGGTACATCATGGCGTGCGCATTAAAGACGCTGCTCTGGTGGCTGCTGCTGTGCTTTCTAACCGTTATATCAATGACCGTTTCTTACCTGATAAGGCTATTGACCTGGTAGATGAGGCTGCTGCCCGTCTGCGTACCGAAATTGATTCGCTGCCGACTGAGCTTGATGAAAGCAAACGTCGTATCCTGCAGCTGGAAATCGAAGCTCAGGCCTTGGGCAAAGAGGAGGATGCTCAGTCCAAAGATCGTTTGGCTAAGCTGAATGAGGAGCTGGCAAAGCTGCGTAAGGAAAATGACGAGCTTGTTAAACGCTGGGATGCAGAAAAGGCTTCTATTGCCCGCGTACGTGAGGTAAAGAAGGAAATCGATGCTGTGAAAAACCAGATGGAGCAGGCTGAGCGCGACTATGACCTGAATAAAATGGCTGAATTGAAATACGGTCGTCTGCCTGAGCTGCAGAAGGAATTGGCTGCTTTGTCCAAGAAGGATGAAAACGGCAATGACAATGTTATGCTCAAGGAAGAGGTTGACGAAGAGGATATCGCGAAGGTTGTCAGCACCTGGACCGGTATTCCTGTTGCCCGCTTAGGCACCGGTGAACGTGCTAAACTGGTTCACCTAGAGGAAATCCTGCACGAGCATGTTATCGGTCAGGATGAGGCAGTTAAGGCTGTCAGCGAGGCTGTTATCCGTGCGCGCGCCGGTATCAAGGATCCTAACCGTCCGATTGGCTCCTTTATCTTCCTTGGTCCTACCGGTGTCGGCAAAACCGAGCTGGCTAAGACCTTGGCAGAGGTCCTCTTTGATGATGAACGCAACATGGTGCGTATCGATATGAGCGAATACATGGAGAAGCATACCGTATCTCGTCTGATCGGTGCGCCTCCGGGATACGTCGGTTATGATGAAGGCGGTCAGCTGACCGAGGCTGTACGCCGTCATCCGTACAGCGTAATCCTGCTGGACGAAATCGAAAAGGCACATGCAGATGTCTTTAACGTATTGCTGCAGGTTCTGGACGATGGCCGTCTGACTGATGGTAAAGGTCGTATCGTTGACTTCAAGAATACCCTGATTATTATGACCAGTAACCTTGGCAGCAGCGAGATTATGAAGGCACAGGGCTCTATGGACAGAGAAAAGATTCAGCAGATGCTGATGAACTTCTTCCGTCCGGAATTCCTGAACCGTGTTGATGACATCGTTGTGTTCAAACCGCTGCAGGCAGAACAGATTAAGGAAATCGTTAAACTGGTACTGCGTGAGCTGGGCGACCGTCTGAACAAGCAGCTTGAGCTGACGCTGACTTATACCGACGAGGCTGTTGCTTTCCTGGCAAAGGCCGGCTTTGATTCTGCCTTCGGTGCTCGTCCGTTGAAACGTCTGATTGTCCACACTGTAGAAAATATCCTGGGCAAGAAGATTGTTGCAGGCGAAATTAAAAATGGCGACAAGGTTGAGGTTGTATTGGTAAACGATGCAATTGACGTTGTCGTAAAATAAAACAGCTTTGGGTTTAAGCGCCCTCTGCTGCCGTGAAAGCGGTGGCGGAGGGTGCTTTTTTCTTATCTGCCGACAGGCCTGTTATTGCGTAGCAGGTGGTTAAATGATACAATTAAAAGAGATGTTCAGTTAATGAGTTGCCAATGCATGATGTTTATAAAACGAGGTGAGCAAAATGAAATATACATATGTAGAGTTCGCTGATGGAACACTTGTTACTTTTAATGATATACGCAAGGATAAGAACGGTGAGCATATTGATGTTTATTTTGAACGTCCTGTAGATACCGGCTTTGACTATTTGCAGATTTCCTTGCCTGACTTAGATACAGCTTCTTTTGAGGGATACAGCGAGGCTGAAATAGAAGATTTAAAAGATTTCGCTGCTGATAATGCAGCCTTGATTTGGGAGATGGCACGCGAAGGAGGAGATCATCTTGCCAATGCTGTATAAGCTTTTAGGTTATACAATATATTTTTGGTCAGGTGATGCCGGTGAGCCGGTTCACGTACACGTTTGTAAAGGCAGGCCTACTGAAAATGCAACTAAAATATGGGTTGGGGAACGTGTTATTTTAGAGCATAATAAAAGCAAAATTCCTGATGCCGATTTGCTGAAAATACTTCGCTTCGTATCTCAGAACAAAAAGAGAATCATTGAACAGTGGAATAAGCATTTTGGTGTATGAGTTTTTAGCATCTGTCTGGTGTCTGACAGGTGCTTTTTTCTTTACTCCGAAGTTTTCCGAACGATTTTCTAAAAAACTGTTAAAAAGTTCACAGTTTATTTGACGTTTACGCGTTGGATTGGTATAATTAAAGTGAATTATTTAAGTGATTGAGAACCCGGGTTAGATTTTGCACAGGATTTTGAAACTGAACAGCTTTCTGCTTGGGTTTTATTGTTTCTACAAGTAATTTTTGGGAGGTAGATTTCAATGAAAGTTGCAATTATCATGGGTAGTAATTCTGATTGGCCTGTACTTGAGGCTGCAGAAAAAACTCTGAAGGAGTTTGGCGTTGAAACTGAAGTAGTAGTTGCTTCCGCTCACCGTACTCCGGATGTAGTACAGAACTTTGCTAAGGGTGCCCGTGACCGTGGCGTAGAGGTAATTATTGCCGCAGCCGGCGCAGCTGCTCATCTGGGTGGTTTCATCGCTGCCTTTACTACCGTTCCTGTCATCGGTATTCCTATTAACGCAACACCGTTGGCCGGTATGGATGCACTGCTGAGCTTTGTACAGATGCCTTCCGGCGTGCCTGTTGCAACGATGGCTATCAATGGTGCCAAGAATGCTGCATTGTTCGCAATTCAGATTCTTTCCGTAAAATATCCGGAGCTGGTAGAAAAGCTGGCAGAGCATCGTGCAACAATGCGTGAAGAAGTAAGAGCTAAGGGTGAGAAATTGGCTTCCATGCGTGGCGTTCCTGCGCAGGAGTTTAAGGATTTACACCTGTAATAGTGAGTAGTGGATAGTGAATAGATACTGACCACTAGTCACTAATCACTGATAACTAATAACTGATAACTAAAAACTAAAATTAAGGAGAAAAATTGTGGAGCAGATTTTCGAGGAGCAAAATTTTAGCGAGGACAAGCTGCATGAGGAGTGCGGTGTCTTTGGTATCTTCAGCCATAATGAAGATGTAGCACTCAACACCTATTGGGGACTGTATGCGTTGCAGCATCGTGGCCAGGAAAGTACCGGTATTGTTGTAACTGACGGCGAGCGTATGAAAATTAAAAAGGGCATGGGCCTCGTTGCCGATGTTTTCAAGGACGGCGTTGCTGATTTGCAGGGCTATGCGGCTATCGGCCACGTACGTTATTCCACCACCGGTGCCAGCATGCCGTATAACATTCAGCCGCTGAAGGTTTATTTTGACGGCGGTAACCTTGCGCTGAGCCACAACGGTAACCTGACTAATGCCGGTCAGCTGCGTGCTAACCTGGCTAAGGAAGGCGCAGTATTTAATACTACTGTTGACAGTGAGGTTGTATTGACCTTGATTGCCTACAGTGCACGTCCGACTATTGAAGAGCGTGTAGCAGAGGCTGTTAACCAGATTAAGGGCGCTTTTGCTATTCTGCTGTTGACTGATAATAAAATCATCGCTGTACGCGATCCTTACGGCTTCCGTCCGCTGGTACTCGGTAAGATGGAAAACGGCTGGTGCGTTGCTTCCGAATCCTGTGCTTTTGACTTGGTTGGTGCAGAGCTGGTACGCGATGTTAAGCCCGGCGAAATGATTATTATCGACAGCGATAACTCTGAACCGCGCAGCATGATGTGGGCTGAAAACAAACCGGCAAAGCCTGCGCACTGCATTTTTGAATATGTTTACTTTGCTCGTAATGACAGTATCATCGACAACCAATCTGTATATGATGCACGTATCCAGATGGGACGCGAGCTGGCTAAGGAAACTCCTGATATTCATCCGGATATCGTTATTTCCGTTCCTGACAGCGGCACTCCGGCGGCAATCGGCTATGCTATGGAGGCAGGTGTTCCCTTCCTGGAAGGCCTTACCAAAAACCGTTATGTAGGCCGTACTTTTATTCAGCCGACGCAAAAGCAACGTGCTAATGCAGTACGTCTGAAGCTGAATCCGGTACGCAGCGTTGTAGAAGGCAAATCTGTTGTTATGGTCGATGACTCCATCGTTCGCGGCACTACCAGCGGCAAGATTGTTAAACTGCTGAAGGAGGCAGGCGCACGTGAAGTGCATGTATGCATTTCTTCTCCCCCGGTAACAGACAGCTGCTACTATGGTATTGATACCTCCGAGCGTAAAGAGCTGATTGCGGCACGTTGCACGGAAAATGAAATCTGCCGTTATATTGGGGCAGACAGTCTGCATTATATTTCTATGGATGGCATGAAACGTGCTATTGATAAAATTGATCCCGATGGTTTGTGCTGTGCCTGCTTCAGCGCTAAATACCCCGATAACGCAGATAGTGTAATCAAAGCAGAACCTGAAAGCATTATTGAATAACAGGAGGAAGGCTCATGAGCGAGGAAAAGAAACAACTTACTTATGCTGATGCCGGTGTAGATATTGATGCTGGTAATAAAGCAGTAGAATTAATGAAGGACAGCGTACGTGCTACCTACAGACCTGAGGTTATCGGTGACCTGGGCGGTTTCGGCGGCCTGTTTGCTTTAAACAGCGGCAAATACAAGGAGCCTGTGCTCGTCAGCGGTACTGACGGCGTAGGCACTAAACTGAAGCTGGCTTTCATGGCTGATAAGCATGATACTATCGGTCAGGATGCTGTAGCAATGTGCGTTAACGATATCCTGGTACAAGGCGCAGAGCCCTTGTTCTTCCTGGATTACATTGCAGTAGATAAGGTTGATTCCCAAAAGGTTGCCAACATTGTTAAGGGTGTTGCCAATGCCTGCAAGGAAAGCGGCTGTGCTCTTATCGGCGGCGAAACTGCCGAAATGGCCGGCTTCTACTCCAAAGGCGAATACGACATTGCAGGCTTCTGCGTTGGCGTTGTTGACAAGAGCAAAATGATTACCGGTGACAAGGTTAAGGCCGGCGACGTGCTTTTGGGCCTGCCTTCCAGCGGTGTGCATTCCAACGGCTTCTCCCTCGTACGTAAAATCTGCTTTGAGGCTATGGGCTACACCATGGACACCGAAGTTCCGGAATTTGGCTGCACCTTGGGCGAAAAGCTGCTGACTCCGACTCGTCTGTATCCGAAAACCTGCCTGCCGCTGATTGAAAACTTCGATCTGCACGGCATGGTGCATATTACCGGCGGCGGCTTCTATGATAATATCCCCCGCATTCTGCCCGAAGACTGCGATGCTGAGGTAAATGCCGAGGCTTGGGAAGTTCCTGTTGTCTTCAAAAAGCTGCAGGAATGGGGCAATGTGCCTTGGGCTGAAATGTACCGCACCTTCAACATGGGCGTAGGTATGGTATTGGTTGTTGACCCGTCTGAGGCTGACGCTGTACGCGCTCACCTGAAGGCTGAGGGCGAAACCTTCTATGAGCTGGGCAAGGTTGTTCCCGGCCACAAAGAAACGATTATGAAAGGCGGCGTTTTCGGTGCATAAAATCGGCGTACTTGTAAGCGGTCGCGGCAGCAATCTGCAGGCAATTATGGACCGTATCGCTGATGGCTATCTGTCGCTGGAAATCGCGGTTGTAATCAGCGATAAGCCTGATGCTTTTGCTTTGGAGCGTGCGCAAAAGGCCGATATCAAAACCGTTGCCGTAGAGCGTAAGGCTTGCGCTTCCAAAGAAGAATTTGAAGCAAAAATCAACGCTGCTTTAGAAGCAGAGGGCTGCGAGCTGGTAGTTCTCGCAGGCTTCATGCGTATTCTGAGCGCTGATTTCGTAAATAAATGGCAGCATAAGATTATTAACATTCATCCGGCGCTGCTCCCGAGCTTCCCCGGTCTGCACGGCCAAAAGCAGGCTGTGGATTACGGTGTAAAATTCAGCGGCTGCACTGTTCATTTTGTAGATGCAGGCACTGACAGCGGCCCGATTATCCTGCAGAAGGTTGTTCCTGTTATGGATGACGACACCGAGGATACTTTGGCTGACCGCATTCTGGTGCAGGAGCATATCGCGATGCCGGAGGCTTTAAAGCTTTGGGCAGAAGGAAAGCTGACAATCGAAGGCAGAAAGGTAAAGGTTAAAGCATGAAAATTAAAAGAGCATTATTAAGCGTTAGTGATAAAACCGGCATTGTAGAGCTGGCAAAATTCCTGAGTGACAACGGTGTAGAAATTATTTCTACCGGCGGCACCATGAAGGCTATTAAGGAAGCAGGCATTCCTGTAACCTATGTAAGTGATGTAACCGGCTTCCCCGAAATCATGGACGGCCGTGTAAAAACTCTGAATCCGAAGATTCATGGCGCAATCCTGGCTGTACGCAGCAATCCGGAGCATATGAAGGCTTTGGCTGAGCATGACATCACCCCGATTGACCTGGTTGTAGTTAACCTCTATCCCTTCCGTGAAACTGTTGCCAAACCCGGCGTAACCGAGGCTGAGGCAATTGAAAATATTGATATCGGCGGTCCGGCAATGGTACGTGCCAGCGCTAAAAACTTCAAGGACGTTGTTATCGTAACCTATCCTAGCCGTTATGCCGGCTTAATGGAAATGCTCGCTAAAGAAGGCGACGTTGATGCACGCACCCGCAAGGAGCTGGCATTGGAAGCCTTCACTCATACTGCTGAATACGATGCAATGATCAGCGAATATCTGAAGAAGCAACTGGAGAAATAACCATGAATATTTTATTAATCGGTGGCGGCGGCCGCGAACACGCTTTAGCGTGGAAGCTGGCGCAAAGCCCTAAGGTTGAAAAAATTTATGCTGCTCCCGGCAACCCGGGCATGGCACTGCTGCCTAAATGCGAATGCATTGCTCTGGATGTTGAAAATCTGGAGGGTGTAGCAGATTACGCTGAGGAAAAGAGCATTGACCTGACCGTTGTAGGTCCTGAAGCACCGCTTGTTGCAGGTCTTGCGGACGTTTGCAAACGCCGCGGTCTGCCGGTGTTCGGTCCTTCCAAGGCTGCAGCGCAGCTGGAAGGCTCCAAAGCGTTTTCCAAAGAGCTGATGGCAAAATACAATATTCCTACCGCCTTCTTCAAAATTTGCGAGGATATTGAAACCGCTAAGGCTTATGTTGAAGAAAAGGGCGCACCTATCGTAGTTAAGGCTGACGGTCTTGCAGCAGGCAAGGGCGTTGTTGTTGCAATGACTAAGCAGGAAGCACTTGACGCTATCGACGAAATGATGGCTGACCATAAATTCGGCAACGCAGGCGCACGCCTCGTTCTGGAAGAATACATGGAAGGCGAGGAGGCTTCTCTCCTGGCATTTACCGACGGCAAGACCATTGTGCCGATGAT
Organism: Phascolarctobacterium sp. Marseille-Q4147; assembly: GCF_017968825.1. NCBI lineage: Bacteria > Bacillati > Bacillota > Negativicutes > Acidaminococcales > Acidaminococcaceae > Phascolarctobacterium > Phascolarctobacterium sp. Marseille-Q4147. The sequence continues at coordinate 1,255,725 of NZ_CP072874.1, forward strand.
TGCTTCCCAGGACCACAAGCGCGTATTTGACGGCGATGAAGGCCCCAACACCGGCGGTATGGGCACCTATGCTCCCGCTCCGGTTATGACCGACGTGCTGCGTTTAAAAGCAACCGAGCTGATTCTGAAGCCTGTTATCGCTGCCATGGCAGCAGAAGGCATGCCGTATCAGGGCTGCCTCTATGCCGGCCTGATGATCAAGGGCGACAGCGTGAAGGTTGTAGAGTTCAACTGCCGCTTCGGTGACCCCGAAACTCAGGTAGTGTTACCGTTGCTTGACGGTGATTTGGCTGAAATTATGCTGGCCTGCGCTACCGGAACTTTGGATCAGGTAGACTTCGGCTGGTATGACAAGGCTGCTGTATGCGTAGTAATGGCTTCCGGCGGTTATCCCGAAAGCTATGCCAAGGGTATGGAAATTACCGGTCTGGCTGACGCTGCTGCAGATAAAGACGTTGTTGTATTCCACGCAGGTACCAAAGCTGATGGCGCTAAGGTTCTTACCAACGGCGGACGTGTGCTTGGCGTAACTGCCGTAGACGCAAATATCAAGGCTGCACGTGACCGTGCATATACTGCTGTAGAAAAAATTAATTTTAATGGTGCTTTTTGCAGAAAAGATATTGCATGGAGAGCCTTAAAGAGGTAAAATAGATAAAATACCTACTCGGACCGCAGAAAAGCAATTTTTTCAAGTAATTATGTTACATGATTAACAATTGCTTTGGCTGTGGTAAACAAAAAATTATTAAGAAAAGGATGATGAAAGAATGGCTTTTTATTATGATGAACCTGCTCACACATTTAGTGAGTACCTGTTAGTTCCCGGTTATTCCTCCGAAAAATGTATCCCCGCCAATGTAGACCTGCGTACGCCGCTGGTTAAATACAAAAAAGGTGAAGAGCCGGCAATTACTATGAACATCCCGATGGTTTCTGCTATCATGCAGGCTGTTTCCGGCGAAAAGCTGGCTGTAGCTCTTTCCAAAGAGGGCGGCGTTTCTTTCATCTATGGTTCTCAATCCGTAGAGGACGAAGCTGCTATGGTTGCTCGCGTTAAAGGCTATCGTGCAGGCTTTGTAAGCAGCGACTCCAATATCCGTCCGGACAGCACTCTGGCTGACATCTTGGCACTGAAGGAACGCACCGGTCACTCCACTGTTGCTGTTACCAGCGATGGTACCGCTAACGGCAAGCTGGAAGGCATTGTTACCAGCCGTGACTATCGTCCGAGCCGTATGTCTATGGATGCTAAGGTTCGTGACTTCATGACTCCGATTGACAAAATGGTTTATGCTCCGAAAGATACCACCCTGCAACAGGCTAACGATATCATCTGGGAGAAAAAACTCAACACTCTGCCTATCGTTGATGACGACGGCCGTATGCTGTACATGGTATTCCGTAAAGACTATGCAACTCATAAAGAATATCCGTTGGAGCTGCTGGACAGCAAAAAACGCCACATCGTTGGCGCAGGTATCAACACCCGCGACTATGCTGAGCGTGTTCCCGCATTGATTGATGCAGGCGTAGACGTACTCTGCATTGACTCCTCCGAAGGCTACAGCGCATGGCAGAAAATCACCCTGGACTGGATCCGTGAGCACTACGGTGACAGCGTTAAGGTTGGTGCAGGCAACGTAGTAGACGCTGAAGGCTTCCGCTTCTTGGCTGAGGCTGGCGCTGACTTCATTAAAGTTGGTATCGGCGGCGGTTCTATCTGCATTACCCGTGAGCAAAAAGGTATTGGCCGTGGCCAGGCAACTGCTTTGATTGACGTTTGCAAGGCTCGTGACGAATACTTCGAAGAAACCGGCGTATACATTCCTGTATGCTCCGACGGTGGTATCGTTTATGACTACCACATGACTCTGGCTCTGGCTATGGGAGCTGACTTCATGATGCTGGGCCGTTACTTCGCTCGTTTCGACGAAAGCCCGACCAACAAGGTTAACATTAACGGCACCTACATGAAGGAATACTGGGGCGAAGGTTCCAGCCGTGCACGTAACTGGCAACGTTATGACATGGGCGGCGCAGCTAAGCTGTCCTTCGAAGAAGGCGTTGATTCCTATGTTCCGTACGCAGGCAGCCTGAAGGATAACGTAAACCTGACCTTGGCTAAGGTTCGTTCCACCATGTGCAACTGCGGTGCTCTGAACATCCGCGAGCTGCAGGAGAAGGCTAAGCTGACTTTGGTTTCCGCAACCAGCTTGGTTGAAGGCGGCGCACATGACGTTATGTTGAAAGAAAACTCCAACAGCAACTATCCTAAATAATTAAATGAATGTAAATGGCAAGCTCTCGAAGAAATTCGAGGGCTTGTTTTTCTATACAAAAAGCTCCACTGAACGAATCGTTCAGGGGAGCCTGTCTGTTTTTCAGCGAAGTTTCGCTGTTATATTACCCTGTAAAGCTGAAAGCTTTGCGTATCGCAGGAAACCAGCTTATAGTTGATTCCTTCGCGCAATCCTTCAAAAACAGGAATGTGGTTTTCACCGTGAATGTGGCCGTAGACACAGTGCTGCACGCCGTACCGCAGCATAAGATTAGTAAAGCAGGTGTGCTCCGTGCGTGCAAAGAGCGGCGGATAGTGAAAGGCCGTAATTATCTGCTGCGCCTGCATTTTATGCGCCTGCTGCAGGGAAAGCTCCAGGCGGATTCCCTCGCGATTGTAAATTTTTCTGTCGGCGTCACTGAAGCTTTCGGCTGAGGGCAGCAGCCAGCCGCGGGTGCCGCAGACAGCAATATCCTCTGCCATAATGCAGTCGTTCTGCAGAAATTCAAAATGAGCGCCGTAACGCTGCTGCATTTTGCTCAAGCTGCTCCACCAGTAATCATGGTTGCCGCGCAGCAGCAGCTTGCGACCGGGAAGCTGCGCCAACCAGTCTAAATCCTGTGCTGCTTCTTCCAAAGTCATGGCCCAGGAAATGTCACCGCAGACAATAACGGTGTCCTGTGCGGTTACGGTGTTTTGCCAATTAGCGGCAACCTTTTCCTTATGGTTGCGCCAATGCTCCCCGAAAACCTCCATGGGCTTGCTTGCCGGTTCGCCTGATAAATGCAGGTCGCCTATTGCGTAAATATGCATAATATTATCACCTGTAAGTGTTGATTTTATTTTAGACTCTGTTCAGCAGGAAGCGTGCTAAGGCCGGAACATCAGAAACATAGTAATCGGCACCTGCCTCCGACAGTTCCTCGTAGCTGCCGAAGCCGAAGCCTGCACCGATGCAGGCGATACCGTTGGCGTGAGCGGCGAGAACGTCCTCACGACGGTCGCCGATAAGTGCTATAGTCTTTTTAGCTTCCGGCGTAGTGAGTTGCCATTTTTCCAAAGCGGCGGCAACTACCAAAGCTTTTTTGTCTGTTTTGCCGTCTAGGCTGCAGCCGGTGATATCTTCCAGATAGGGATTAAAGCCAAAGCGTTCGGCAATTCGCAGCGCAAAAACCTCCGGCTTGGCGGTAGCCATACCGAGGCGGCGGCCATCCTGCTGCAGGTCTGCCAATAGCTCCATGATACCGGGATAAACCTTGTTTTCCCAAATGCCGATATCGGTGTAGCGTTCGCGATATTTTTCTACGCCGATTTCAGCCTGCTCTCTGGTCATGCCGTAATATTTGATAAAGCTGTCGCGCAGAGGCGGGCCGATGAAAACCTCCAGCTTTTTTAAATCAGGCTCTTCGATATTTTGAGCGCGCAGGGCGTATTGTACGCATTTGGTGATACCCTCGGCGGAATTTGTCAGGGTACCGTCTAAATCAAAGAGTAAATTTTGAAACATTTATTGCTCCTTATTCGCTTCAATAGAATTTTTTTGGACTTGTATAACTGATTATAACACACTTTAGCAAATTAGTGATACAATAATGGTTATTAGAGACAGATAGATTTCATGAGGGGGAATAAAAAATGACAATTAAGCTTTTTGAAAATAATTCTTTGCTCAAACAGTGTGTGGCGAAGGTTACGGCCTGCACGCCTAAGGATGGCAAATATCTGGTTGAGCTTGACCAGACGGTTTTCTTTCCGGAGGGCGGCGGTCAGTTGAGCGACAGAGGTAAGCTGGCTGATGCTGTTGTAAGCCACGTAAGCGAAAAGGATGGTCACATTTACCATGAGTGCGACAAGCCGTTGGAGGTTGGTGTTGAGGCAGAGGCTGTGCTGGACTGGCCTGTGCGTTTGGACAGAATGCAGCAGCATTTGGGCGAGCATCTTTTGTCCTACGCATGCTGGAAGCTGTTTAAGGCCAACAACATCGGCTTTCATATGAATGAGGATGATGTTTTTATTGACCTTGACAAGGAGCTGACGGACGAGGAGCTGCTGCAGGCAGAATTATATACGAATGAGATCATCTGGGAGAATCGCCCGGTACATATCAGCTACATGGACAGCACAGAGGCTGTCAAGCTGAAGGATAAAATGCGTAAGTTCAACAGCAAGCTGACAGGTACGCTGCGTATCGTCTCGGTTGAGGATGCCGATATCTGTACCTGCTGCGGTACGCACCCGCCGTTTACAGGAATGCTGGGCAGCGTTAAGGTCATCCGCCATGAAAAGCACAAGGGCGGTTGTCGCGTAGAGTTTGTTTGCGGCCGCAGAGCACTGCTTGATGCGGACACCAAGAACAGCACTTTGCTAAATGTTGCTGCAAGTCTTTCCGTGAAGCCTGAGCAGGTGCCTGCTGCCGTAAGTAAGCAGAAAAATGATTTGCTGGCACAGCTTGATGTTGCCAAGAGTAAGCTTTTGAAGATTGAAGAGGAAAAGCTGCAGGAAACGTATGCTGCTGCACCGGTGAATGCTGACGGAGTAAAAGTTTTGGCTTTGCCTATGGAAGGTCACGATGCCAAGGATATCAAAGCCTTTCTGCCGAAGGTTACTGCCTTGGCAAACACGCTGAGCCTTTTGGTAGCAGTGCAGCATGAGCGCATCAGCTATGCAGTTGCTTTGGGTGCTGATACTGCAGGTGATTGCCGCAGTGTTATTAAGCTGCTCAACGAAGCCTTTGGCGGCCGTGGCGGCGGCAAGAGCGATTGCGCGCAGGGCGGTGCGGATTATTGCGCCGATTGGCAGGAAAAGCTGCAGAGCGTTGTAGAAAAACTGAAGTAACAAGCGCAAAATAAAAAGACGGTCAAGCGACCGTCTTTTTATTTTCGTGAACATATTGTCAATAAATAGAATAGCTGTTATAATAACACTAGAGATTCTGACAGGTCGGTTCCTCCGTAAGGAGGTGGGAGCATGACAGTAGCCGAAGCGTTACAGATAATGTTAACATTTGGTTTGCTTGTTGCGACCATTATGTCTAAACGTAAGTAATTTTGCTTACAATATAACAAAAGACCGACATTAGAGGTCAATGTCAGCCTTTTGTCAAATATACACAATTAACAGAGAGGGCTGACATGCGACTGTCAGAGTCTCTCTTTGTCTTTATTATAGCAAATTTACGTTTTCTGTCAAGCTTACAACTCGTTGATCATAGCAATGAGTCTGTCAACCTCTTCGTCCTTGGTTGCCCAGCTGGTGCAGATGCGCACGCTGTAATTGCCGTCCTCCAGATAAGCAATGTGGCTGAGAGCAAATTCCTCGCTCAGCTTTTCAAACTGTGCCGGAGTCATAATCACAAATTGCTGGTTGGTGGGGGACTCGGTAACGAACTTAAAGCCTTTGGCTAACAGTGCATCACGGATTTTCAGCGCCTGCAGTGTGCCCTTGCCGCAGATTTTGCTGTAAAGGTCATCTTTCATAATTGCGCCGAACTGTACGCCAAGCAGACGTCCTTTGGCCATGATAGAACCGCATTGCTTAGCAATAGTGCGGAAGTCAGGCTTGAGTGCATCGTTCAAAATAACAACTGCTTCGCCGAAGAGCAGGCCGCATTTGGTACCGCCGATATAGAAGACGTCGCAGTTGGCTGCCAAGTCTGCAGCAGTCATATCGTTGTCGGGAGCGCCGAGAACATAGCCTAAGCGTGCGCCGTCAACAAAGAGGTAAAGACCGCAGTCCTTGCAGGCCTGATATAAATCCTGCAGCTCGTTTTTGCTGTACATGCTGCCGATTTCAGTCGGTTGGGATATATAAACCATTTTAGGCTGAGCCCAATGCTCACGGCTGGGGTCGGTATCGTACATTTTCCATTCGTGGCGGATTTGCTCGGCGGTGAGCTTGCCGTCCTCGCTCGGAAGCGGCAGTACGCGGTGGCCTACATGCTCAATAGCACCGGCCTCATGCGTATTGATATGGCTGGGAACAGCGCCGTAAACAGCCTGATGCGGACGCAATGCAGCACAGATAACCGTCAGGTTTGTTTGGGTGCCGCCAACGAGAAAATGCACATCAGCGTTCGGGCAGGCAAAGGCTTCTCTAATCAATTTACGTGCTTCGTCGCAGTAGGGATCAAGGCCGTAGCCGTCGGTCTGTTCCATGTTGGTTTGCACGAGTTTTTCAAGGACTGCAGGATGGCAGCCTTCGGTGTAATCACTGTTAAAACGATAAGTCATTTTAAATCACCTTCAATTTTTAAAATTTATATATGTACTTGGGAGTTTAACTGTGTAAAGGCTCTATCGGAGGAGAACCTGTTACAAAAATTCCAAGACCTTCTTACTTCTTGCCTAAAATTTTCTTGCCTACGAATTCATATAACACAGGCAGCAGGGAAAAGACAACGATGCCCAGAGTTACCAGTGTGAAATTATGCTTGATGGCAGGGATATTGCCGAAGAAATAACCGCCGCCGACAAAGAGAAATACCCACACTACGGCACCGATGACATTGTAATGAGCAAAGGTCAGGTAGTGCATTTTGCCGATGCCGGCAACGAAGGGTGCGAAGGTGCGTACAATCGGTACAAAGCGTGCCAGAAAAATAGCCTTATGACCATGCTTGTCATAAAAAGCGCTGGCCTTGTCGACATGCTCCTTCTTGATGATGTTCTTCTTAATCATGTGCATGCCGAGATGCTCGCCTATCATATAATTGCAGGCATCACCCAGCACAGCCGAAACTAAAAAGATGGGCACGATAATTTTAATATCCATGCCTTCGGGTGCGGCAGCGGCAAGGGCGCCACAGGCGAAAAGCAGCGAATCGCCCGGTAAAAATGGGGTAACTACCAGACCGGTTTCGCAGAACACTACCATGAACAGGATAGCGTAAATCAGATGACCGTAGGCCATCATAATTTCCGGCAGGTGCTTGTCCAGGTGAAGAATTAAATCGATAAAATACATTGCGTATGCTTCCATAAAAATTTCCTTTCTTAACCTTGAGTCATATAAAATAATTTTAACACAAAAAACCAAACGTTGTAAGAGAATTTTAAGCCGAAAATGTGATTTTTCCCTTAAATATGTGGTAAAATAGAAGCTATAAGGTTGTAATGTACAAGTTGTAACAATTATTTAGATAAGGAGTGTTTTCTTTGGACCAAGAATTATGTTGGTGTGGCAGCGGTAAAGCATATGCAGACTGCCACAAAATGAATGATGCGAAAATTGCGTTGCTGCAGGCTCAGGGCTGCGAGGTTCCTGACCGCGATATGATTAAAACTCCGGAGCAGATTGCAGGTATTCGTGCAGCTTGCAAAATCAATACCGGTGTATTGGATGAGGTTGCCAAATATATTAAGGCCGGTATGACTACTGCTGATATCGACAGAATCGTTTACGAATATACAGTAGCACATAATGCTATCCCTGCACCGTTGGGCTATGAGGGCTTCCCGAAAAGCGTGTGCACCTCTATCAATGACCAGGTTTGCCATGGTATTCCCAGCGAGCATGATGTGCTGCGCAGCGGTGACATTGTGAACGTAGACGTTTCTACTATCTACAATGGCTATTATGCTGACGCATCCCGTATGTTTATGATCGGCAAGGTTGCTAAGCCGGCGGCAGATTTGGTTGCGATTACCAAGCAATGCCTGCTGCGCGGTATTGAAGCAGCTCAGCCTTGGGGATTTTTGGGCGATATCGGCGCTGCCGTTTCCAAGCTGGCACATAAGCACGGTTATTCCGTTGTCGAAGAATTCGGTGGCCACGGCGTTGGCGTAGAATTCCACGAGGACCCGTTCGTCTGCCATGTAGGCAAGCGCAAAACCGGTATGGTACTTGTACCGGGAATGATTTTTACTATTGAGCCGATGATTAACATGGGTCACAGAGATATCTTTGTTGACGAGGCTAACAACTGGACTGTTTATACCTGTGACGGCAGTCTTTCCGCTCAATGGGAGCACCAGGTCCTGATTACCGAAAACGGTCCGGAGATTTTAACATATTAATTAATGGCTTGACGGCTGTGCAGGCAGTCTTAATCTTTATTATTGTGCCCGGGCCCTGCAGCTTGGGCAAATAGATAGCATAGGAGGCTATAATAATGACAGACTTTTTGGAAAAAACATTCCGCCTGAAGGAACATCAGACGGATGTCCGCACAGAAATTCTTGCCGGTATCACCACCTTTATGACGATGGCTTATATTTTAGCTGTTAACCCTGGCATTTTAAGTGCTGCCGGTATGGATGCGGGCGCTGTATTTACCGCTACTGCTTTGGGTGCTTGTCTTGGTACTCTGCTCATGGCGCTGTTCTCTAACTATCCTTTTGCTCTTGCTCCCGGTATGGGCCTGAACGCCTTTTTTGCTTATACTGTTGTAGGACAGATGGGTTATAGCTGGCAGATTGCGTTGGCAGCTGTTTTTGTCGAAGGTATTCTGTTCATTGTTCTGTCCCTGACTAAGGTGCGCGAAGCGTTGTTCAACTCCATTCCGCCTGCATTGAAATTTGGCGTTACCAGCGGTATCGGTCTGTTCATCACCTTTATCGGCCTGCAGAATTCCAAGCTCGTTGTTGCGGGACCGACTCTTGTCGGCCTGTATCCGTTTAAGGCTGCTTTGGCAGACGGCACCTTTTGCTCCACCGGTATCGGTGCTTTGCTGGCACTTATCGGTATTCTGCTGACTGCGGTAATGATGACGAAAAAGGTTCCCGGCGGTATCCTCGTTGGTATTCTGGTTACCTGGGGCTTAGGCATGATTTGTGAGCTGACCGGTATTTATGTACCGAATCCGAAGCTCGGTATGTTTTCCGTTATGCCCAGCTTTGCTAACGGTATTTCTGTTCCCAGTCTGGCACCGACCTTTATGCAGCTGGACTTCAGTGCTATCTTCACCTTTAACTTCATTACAATCATGCTTTCCTTCATGTTTGTAGATTTGTTTGATACCCTTGGCACCCTGATCGGTGTTGCTTCCAAGGCTAAAATGCTGGACAAGGACGGCAAGCTGCCGAATATTGAAGGCGCTCTGCTGGCCGACTCCATCGCTACTACCGGTGGTGCGCTGCTGGGTACTTCCACCGTTACTACCTTCGTAGAAAGCAGCGCCGGCGTTGCTGTCGGCGGCCGTACCGGTCTTACTGCTGTTACTGCAGCAATTCTGTTCTTCCTCAGCTTGTTCTTTGCACCGATTTTCCTGGCAATTCCTGCCTTTGCTACCGCTCCGGCACTGGTAATTGTAGGCTTTTTGATGGTAAGCAGCCTGCTGAATGTAGACTTTGATGATATGACCGAAGCTATTCCTGCTTTTGTTGCAGCAGTAGCAATGCCTTTTATGTATTCTATTTCCGAAGGTATTTCCATGGGCATTATCTCCTATGTGGCAATTAACTTGCTCAGCGGCGAATACAAAAATAAAAAAACCAGCTGGATTGTGTATGTGCTGGCGGTAATCTTTATCCTGAAATATATTTACGTGTAAAAGGATTGAGGTAATAAATATGATGGACCGTGTAAGAGCGGTCGCACTCGGTAACAGCCCTGCTGATATTCTTTTGAAGAACGGCAGGGTTGTTGACGTGCTGACCGAAACAATTTATGAAGCTGATGTTGCTATCGCCGAGGGCATGATTGCCGGCGTCGGCAGCTATGACCAGGCGGAAAAAATCATCGATCTGCAGGGAGCATATGTTGCGCCCGGTCTGATTAACGCGCATTGCCATGTAGAAAGCTCGATGGCTGTGCCTGAGCATTACTGCGCTGAGGAGCTGCGCTGGGGCGTAACCACGCTGATTACCGACCCGCACGAAATTGCCAACGTAGCGGGTGCAGCAGGCATTCACTATATGCTGGAGGCCGGCGGACAGATGCCGCTGAACTATTATGTGAATCTGCCGAGCTGCGTGCCCGCGACACGCTTTGAGCACAGCGGCTGTGTGATGGACGCGCGTGATATGATTAAGCTTGTCAATGAGCCGGGTGTACTCGGTATGGGCGAAATGATGAACGTGCCGGGTGTTATTTATAATTCCGCCGAGGTACAGAAAAAGCTGGACCTGTTCCAAAGTTTGGGCCGCGTAATCGACGGTCATGCACCCTGCGTGCGTGGCAAGGAGCTGGCAGCCTACGTTGCCAGCGGTATTGATACCGACCATGAGAGCATCAGCTGGGACGAGGCGAAGGAAAAGCTGCGCAACGGTCTGGCAGTGCTGGTGCGCGAGGGCAGTGCTTCGCGTAATCTTACGGCAATTTTGCGCGGCGTTATTGAAGAAGGTATTGATGTAAGCAGTTTGGCCTTCTGCACCGATGATAAGCATCTTGCCGATATTCGCCACGAAGGAACTATTCGTCACTGCGTACAAATGGCGATAGAATTAGGTATGGAGCCTGTGCGTGCTCTGCGTCTGGCAACTATCAACGCTGCGCGTATTTACGGCCTGCGCCGCGTGGGTGCTGTTGCTCCCGGCTGGCAGGCAGATTTGGTAGTTTTTGACAACCTGCAAAGCCTTACGCCGCAGGCTGTTTTCCATAAGGGCGTGGACGCGCTTATGGCTTGCGAAAAGATTACGCCTGTTACTCCCAATGCCAGCCTGCAGGGCAGCGTGAAGCCTGCGGCATTTGATGCCGAAACCTTCTCTTTATCGCATTTTGACGATGACAGGGAATATCCTGTTATCACTATGCTTCCCGGTGAAATTTTTACCGAAAAGAGCACCATTATGGGCAAGGATATTGCCTCCGCTTTGGAAAAAGGCGATGTATATCTGATTGCCGTGCTGGAAAGACATCACGGTACCGGTAATGTGGGACTTGGCCTCTTGCGTGGCTATGGCCTGAAGGACGGTGCGGTAGCGACAACTGTGGCACACGATTCACATAACCTGATTGTTATCGGCACAAGTCCGGAAGCAATGAATGCTGCCGCTAAGGAGCTGGTACGTGTACAGGGTGGTTATACATTGGTCAAGGGCACCGAGGTTATTGATACGCTGCCGCTGAATATCTGTGGACTGATGAGCAGCGCGCCTGCCGAGGAGCTTATCGGCAGTCTTGATGAGATTGCGGCGAAGGCGCATGCACAGGGAGTTTTAGACGGCATCGACCCGTTCATCAGCCTGAGCTTTATGGCGCTGCCGGTTATTCCTAAGCTGCGCATTACGGATATGGGTATGTTCGACACGGAAAAATTTGAATTTATAAAGTAGAAATATTTGAGGGGAAAAATATGCATAAGCTTGTATCACAATTAGTTATTTACCGCAATCTGCCGACGGACAATTTGCTGGAGCCGTTGGCTGATATCTGCGCCAAATTTGCCGGCGGAAATTATAATCGCGAGGAACTGACAGCGGAAATTTATGAGCAGGTACATAAGCTGCTTGATATCGGCACCGTTTATGGTTTTGACAAAAATCTTTGGCACAATTATCTGGCTTATTTGCTCGTCAGCTGTGAAAATCCCTTTGCTATTACCTGCGAAAAGGTTGGAGCCTGTGATGGCAGCGTCAACCTGTTTGCCAAGCATGACTTTCAAATCTTTCGGCAGCTGTTTGCCTACGATTTCAGTGAACTGGAGCAAGCCTTGGAGATTAACTGCTTTTCGTTAATCAGCAATTATCAGGCTGTGGTGAAGCAGGAGCGTCGCTATAACAAAAATATCAGCGACAAGGTGCAGGCACTCAGCACTGCTTTGGAAGGTGCTGCCGATGCTGAGGAGTTTTTCGCCTGCGTTACCAAATTCTATCATGATTACGGCGTGGGCAAGCTTGGTCTGAACAAGGCCTTCCGCATAGCGCAGGCGCAGCAGGGCGCGCCAGAGCTGGTGCCAATATCCAATACGGAGCAGATTACCTTTGCTGATCTCATCGGTTATGAGGACCAGAAGAAGCGCCTGTTGGAAAATACGGAGGCTTTTGTAGCAGGCCGCCCGGCAAATAACGTGCTGCTTTTTGGTGACAGTGGTACAGGCAAATCCAGCAGCATTAAGGCGCTTATCAACAAATATTATGATCAGGGCCTGCGGATGATAGAAATCTACAAGCATCAGTTCCGCGATTTATCGCAGGTAATTGCCCAAATTAAAAACCGTAACTACCGCTTCATTATCTATATGGATGATTTGTCATTCGAGGAATTTGAAATCGAATACAAATATCTGAAGGCTATCATCGAAGGCGGTCTGGAGGTGCGTCCGGATAATATTTTGATTTACGCTACCTCTAACCGCAGACATCTGATTAATGAAACGTGGAAGGACCGCAACGATGTAATGCAGGAGGACGGCATTTACAAGTCGGATACGATGCAGGAAAAACTTTCTCTGGTTAACCGCTTCGGCTGCACGATTTATTACGGACAGCCTACGCAGAAGGAATATTACAAAATTGTCTGCGAGCTGGCTAAAAAGCAGGGACTGGAGCTTGCTGACGACTTCCTTTGTGCCGAAGCGCGGAAGTGGGAGCTGCATCACGGTGGCATTTCCGGACGTACGGCGCAGCAGTTTATTAATTATCTGCAGGGTGTTGCTGATTTTAGTAAAAAATAGCTTGCGTTTACTTGGCGGATATGTTACACTAGTCTAGTGTTAATGCAAGCCGCTTTGCCAAGCAGGGCAGCTTCTAAATTATGAATATAATGTTCTTAGCAAAGAGAGGTGTAAAGAATGAAAGAAAAGATTCATCCGAATTACGGTGAAGTTACTGCTACCTGCGCATGTGGTGCAAGCTTCGTAACTGGTAGCACTAAAAAAGAATTACGCGTGGATGTTTGCTCTAAATGCCATCCATTCTTCACTGGTCAACAACGTAACGTAGCTGCTCGTGGTCGTATCGAGAAGTTCAACAAACGTTACAACAAAGAACAATAATCTATACAATAAGGCAGAGCTTGCACATGCGGGTTCTGCTTTATTTAGTTTTACGGAGTATATCTATGAGCACGAAAAAATTATCTGTAGGCGGACAAGCCGTAATTGAGGGCGTTATGATGCGCGGACCGCACAAGGTGGCCGTTGCCGTACGTCAACCTGACGGAGAAATTGCCGTGGATGTAAATCCTGTCAACAGTATCCGTGATAAATATCCTATTTTGAAAAAACCGCTGCTTCGCGGCGTTATTGCTTTATTTGAATCATTATATGACGGTATCAAGGCTTTGGCCTATTCGGCGCAGGTTTCCGGCGAAGAGGACGAGCAGCTGACAGGCAAGGAGATGGCGATGACTATTGCTACTTCCGTATTGCTGGCTGTAGGTCTGTTTATTGTTATTCCGACCTGGTCTATGCGTTTTCTGCATGAGCTGACTGAGGATCCGATGATGCTCAACCTGGCTGAGGGCGTGCTGCGCATGGTTATTTTTCTGGCCTATATTGCAGCGATTTCCTCTATGGAGGACATTCAGCGCGTCTTTCAGTATCACGGTGCGGAGCATAAAACTATTTATACCTATGAGGCAGGCCTACCCCTGCGTGTAGAAAATGTGCGTCCGTTCAGTACGCTGCACCCGCGCTGCGGCACCAACTTTCTGATGATTGTCATGCTGATAAGCATGTTTATTTTTACCTTCCTAGGCTGGCCCAGCCTGCTGGAGCGTATTGCCTCCCGTGTAGTGCTGATGCCGGTAATTGCGGGCGTCAGCTATGAGATTATTCGTTTTGCCGGTGCGCATAACGATAATAAGCTGGTGCATATGGCAATTATGCCGGGACTTTTGCTGCAGAAGCTGACTACACGTCAGCCTGACGACAGCCAGATTGAGGTGGCAATTGCTTCGCTGAAGGCAGTGCTGCCGCCTGAAGAAATTATAGAGTAAAAGTGATTTTATAGGTTTGCAGGCTGATCTATGAGGCTCTCCTTGGGGAGAGCTGGCGCCCGTAGGGCGACTGAGAGGGGACTGCACTATTCTGCCTTTAAAATAACGTTATATTGAACACTTCGCTTGTAGGAGAGAATGTTTTCTTAAAGAATCACTTTGAATTAAATTTATAAGACTAACATAACACTTGAGAGGAGAATTTCTAATGCTCGACAAATTGCAGGCACTAGAAGACAGATATTTAGACTTAGAGGCAAAAATCAGTGACCCCGAAGTTATTGCTGACCAGACCAACTGGCTGAAGGCTACCAAAGCGCATGCCAAGCTGGAACCGATTGTTACCGCTTATCGTGAATACCGCGATATGATTAAGGCTCGCGACGAGGCAGAGGAGCTGCTCGCAGCAGGCGATGACGAAGAGCTGGTTGAAATGGCTAAAGAGGAACTGAAGGAGCTCAAACCGCAGATTGAAGAATATGAGGAGAAGCTCACCATTCTTTTGCTGCCTTCCGACCCGAACGATGATAAAAACGTTATCGTGGAAATCCGCGGCGGTGCCGGCGGTGATGAGGCTGCGCTTTTTGCCGGTGTTCTCTTCCGTATGTATCTGCGTTATGCAGAAACCCGCGGTTGGCGTGTTGAAGTTATGGATTCTAGTCCGACAGAACTGGGAGGCTTCAAGGAGGTCGTTTTCCAAATCAGTGGCGACAGTGTTTACAGCCGTATGAAATTCGAAAGCGGCGTACACCGTGTACAGCGTGTGCCGGAAACCGAATCCCAGGGACGCGTACACACCTCTACCGTTACCGTGGCTGTACTGCCGGAGGCTGAAGAGGTTGATGTAGAAATCAATCCTGCAGATCTGCGTGTCGATACCTACCGTGCAGGCGGTGCCGGCGGCCAGTACGTAAACAAAACCGAATCCGCTGTACGTATTACACATATTCCGACAGGCATCGTGGCACAGTGCCAGGATGAAAAATCTCAGCTGAAGAACCGTGAAAAATGTATGCGCGTATTGCGTGCGCGTATTTTAGAGCAGGCGCAGGAGGAGCAGCGTGCCGCTACTGCCGAGGACCGCAAAAGTCAGGTAGGCACCGGCGACCGCAGCGAGCGTATCCGTACCTACAATTATCCGCAGGGACGCGTTACCGACCACCGCATCGGTCTGACACTGCATAAGCTGGACAGCATTGTCAACGGTGATCTGGACGAGCTGCTGAGTGCGCTGATTACTGCTAAGCAAAGCGAACAATTACGGCAGGTGAAATAAAATGGTTAAGCCGGTTTGGACAATTATGGAAATCTTAAACTGGACTAAGCAGCACTTTGAAGCAAAAGGCGTGGAAAATCCGCGCCTTGATGCCGAAGTGCTGCTTTGTGCTGTCTTGAAATGTGAACGCATCAAGCTGTATACCGAGTTTGACAAGCCTTTAAGCGAGGAGGAGCGTGACAAGATGCGCTCTTATGTAGAGCGCCGCGCTAAGCATGAGCCGCTAGCCTACATTATCGGTGAGCGTGCTTTTATGCGCAATAACTTTAAGGTTACGCCTGCTACCCTGGTGCCGCGCCCGGAAACGGAGCTGCTGGTGGAAAGCCTGGTGAAGGCTGCTCCGATGCTGCGCGCCGACGGTGTCGTCAAGGCTCTGGATATCGGTACGGGCAGCGGTGCTATTATCGTTTCGCTGCTTGATTATCTGCCTGCTGCCGTTGGCGTGGGCGTGGATATCAGCAACGAGGCTTTGGCAGTGGCCAAGGAAAATGCTGCAGCGATTGGCGTGGATAAGCGTGTTGCCTTCCGCCAAAGCGATTTGTTCAGCAATGTACCTGTAGAGAAAAAATTTGATATCATCGTTTCCAATCCGCCGTATATTCCTGCTGCCGATATTGCGACGCTGGCGCAGGATGTACAGCAGGAACCGCGTACTGCACTTGACGGCGGTGCGGACGGTCTTGATTTTTACCGCCGCATCTGTGCCGAAGCTGCGGAGCATCTGGCCGAAGATGGCTTGCTGGCGTTTGAAATCGGCATCGGCCAAAGCGAGGCTGTGCAAAAGCTGTGCTTGGAGCATGGCTTTGCCAAAACTGCCGTGCGCCCGGACTATGCAGGCATACCGCGCATGGTTTTTGCGTTAAAAGAAAAAGAGGGTGAGGATAAATATGAAAACATCCTACTGGAAATTACAAAAGAACTCTGATAATCAAGAGATTATGCAGGAGGCAGCGGCACTGATCCGTGCGGGTGAGGTCGTATCGTTTCCGACGGAAACAGTTTACGGTTTGGGTGCGGATGGATTGAATCCTGAGGCTGTAGCCAAGATTTTTGCTGCTAAGGGCAGACCTAATGATAATCCGTTGATTCTGCATATTGCTAAAAAGGAAGATATTGCGCAGCTGACTACCGGCTTGAATGCTAATGCCAAAAAGCTCATGGAGCATTTTTGGCCGGGACCGCTGACACTGATTGTCAATAAATCTGCTATTGTGCCTGACGCTGTAAGCGCAGGTTTGGAAACTGTCGCTGTACGCTTCCCGTCCAATAAATTTGCCCAGGATTTTATCCGCGCCTGCGGTTGCCCTATTGCGGCGCCGTCGGCCAATATTTCCGGACGTCCGAGCCCGACGAATGCTCAGGATGTACTGGAGGATATGCAGGGTAAAATCGCCGGTATGCTTGATGGCGGCAACTGCGGCATCGGTCTGGAATCCACTGTGGTGGATACAACGAGTGCTGTCCCCACTATCCTGCGACCGGGCGGCATTACCTATGAAATGCTGACGGAGGTTATGGGTGCGGTAGAAATCGACCCGGCGCTGCAGGGAGATAAAAACTTTAAGCCAAAGGCACCGGGGATGAAGTACCGTCATTATGCTCCGAAAGCACCGGTGTACCTGTTTGAAGGCGAAGCCTGCAAATGTTTGCCGCAGGTTATTGCCAAGGCTCTGGCTGAAGGTAAAACCGTCGGCGTGCTGTGCGGACGTGAGCTGGAGAGCGAGCTGGCAGAGCTTGTCGAAAAGCAACAGCTGCAGCTTTCCTGCTGGGGCGACAGCCGCGAGCAGCTGGCAGCGGATTTGTTCTACCTGCTGCGCGATTTTGACCGTACCTGTCCGGACGTCATCCTCGCCGAAGGCGTAGAGGAGGACGGCTTGGGACTGGCAATCATGAACCGCCTGCGTAAGGCTGCGGGCTATCAGATCATAACGCTGGAAAACGGCAGCCTGCATTTAAAAAATAATGTAAATTTACCGTCATTTATGTTACAATAAAGGTTAAAGATAATCCCGGCATTAAAAAGCAGGAGAGGAGAAGATTATTTATGAAAATTGCAATGGCTTGTGATCATGGCGGCTTCCATCTGAAGGAGCATATCAAAAAATATTTAGAGGATAAAGGCATCGAGGTTGTTGACCATGGTACCTACAGCGAAGATTCCGTAGATTATCCCGACTATGCAGCTAAGCTGTGCGAGGATATTACCAGCGGTGCCAGCGGTGCGCAAAAGGGCATCCTGATTTGCGGTACCGGTATCGGTATTTCTATCGCTGCTAATAAATGCAAAGGCATTCGCGCTGCTTTGTGCGGTGATGTTTTCTCCGCTAAAATGTGCCGTGAGCATAACAATGCCAACGTGCTCTGCATGGGCGAGCGTGTTCTGGGCGTAGGTCTGGCAGAAATGATTACCGATACTTGGCTGGAAACCGAATTTGCCGGTGGTCGTCATGAACGCCGTGTAAATAAAATCATGGATTTGGAAGCAAAATAATCGTCTTTGCGTCGCAGCCTAAACGATTTTTGCGTTTCTGAAAAATAAACAGAAAAGAAGTAAAGCAACAATGGAAACAAATATGCAAATAGCTAAGGAGCTTGCAGCAGCTGCTGAAGAGCTCATTAGCATAGCAAAGCCTAAAAAGGGACAGATTTTCGTGCTTGGCTGCAGTACCAGTGAAGTGCTCGGCAACAAAATCGGCACCGGCGGCAGCAGTGAAACAGCTGTTGCTATGTTCAAGGCGCTGAAGGCAGTGTGCGATGCACACGAGCTTTATCTTGCCGTACAATGCTGCGAGCATCTCAACCGTTCCTTAGTAGTGGAGGCAGCTACAGCTGAACGCTACAATCTTGAGGAGGTTACCGTGCGTCCGGTGGCTCATGCCGGCGGCGCTATGGCAACTGCTGCCTACGAAAATTTTGCTGAACCTGTAGTGGTAGAAAAAATTTCTGCCCATCTTGGCATTGATATTGGTCAGACGCTCATCGGCATGCATCTCAAACGAGTTGCTGTTCCTGTACGCCTGCAATATAAAAAAATTGGCGAAGCAGTGCTGACTGCCGCTAAAACTCGTCCGCCATTAGTTGGGGGACCGCGTGCCCAATACCTGGAAAATCGTCCATAAGGCACCGTCTGCGTTGTTGTTCCTGCTTCGACGTATAGAAATACGCCGTCGGCAGTGACGCCTAGCATCTGGCATCTTCTGAGCGATTTACAATCGTCCATAGCATCATCTGCGTTGTTGGAATTTGGCATCTTGTGAACGATTTACAAATATCCTATGGTATAAGGCACCATCTGCGTCTTTTAGTAGAGCAGAATTTCTGAGCGCTTATCCACAGCCTGTGGATAAAACTGGTTGATATTTAATGTTTTATTTTTAGGAGGGACTTAAAATGAATCTGGAAAAACTTAGCGTAGTTGATCCTGAGCTGAAAGGTTACATTGATGCGGAGCTGAACCGCCAACGTGACAAAATCGAACTGATTGCATCCGAAAACATCGTTACTCCCGCGGTAATGGAGGCTATGGGCAGCGTACTGACCAACAAGTATGCTGAAGGCTACCCCGGTCATCGTTATTATGGCGGCTGTGAATATGTTGATAAGGTTGAAACTTTGGCTATTGAACGTGCCAAAAAATTATTCCATGCCGAATATGCTAACGTACAGGCTCACTGCGGTGCCAGCACCAATATGACCGTGTACTTTGCTTTCCTGAAACCCGGCGATACTATCATGGGTATGGACCTGTCCCAAGGTGGTCATCTGAGCCATGGATCCCCGGTAAATATTTCCGGTACCTATTTTAACGTTGTTCATTATGGCGTTAATCCGGAAACCGAGCTGATTGATTACGATGCTATGGACAAGCTGGCTAAAGAGCATCATCCGAAGCTGATTGTTGCCGGTGCCAGCGCTTATCCGCGCATTATCGATTTCAAACGCATCGCTGATATTGCGCATGCTAACGGTGCTTTGCTGCTGGTTGATATGGCACACATCGCCGGCTTGGTTGCAGCAGGTCTGCATCCGTCTCCGGTTCCGTATGCTGATATCGTTACCACTACTACTCACAAAACTCTGCGTGGTCCTCGCGGCGGTCTGATTTTGACCAATAACGAGGAATATGCCAAGAAAATCAACAAGGCTATTTTCCCCGGCATTCAGGGTGGCCCGCTGATGCACGTTATTGCTGCTAAGGCTGTTGCTTTTGGCGAAGCTCTGAAGCCTGAATTCAGAGAGTACGCAGAAAACATTGTCAAGAATGCCAAGGCTTTTGCCGAAGGCCTGAAGGCTGAAGGCTTCCGTCTTGTTTCCGGCGGTACCGACAACCATCTGATTCTGGTTGATGTACGCAACAAAAACCTGACCGGTAAGGAAGCAGAAAAGCTGCTGGATAATATTGGCATTACCTGCAATAAAAACACTATTCCGTTTGATCCTGCCAGCCCGTTTGTAACCAGCGGTATCCGTCTGGGTACTCCGGCTGCTACTACCCGTGGCTTCAAAGAAGAGGACTTCAAAGAGGTTGCGGCTATCATGGGCCTGGTGCTCAATAACCCTGAAGATACTGATAAGCATGCAGAGGCTGCAAAACGCGTTGCTGCACTGTGCGCTAAGTATCCGTTATATACTAATTTATAATTAAGACGACCGATAAAGCTTTATCCGCTTCGTCTTAATAAGAAAAGGAGCGATATATCCAATGCAAATCAATGTAGTAAACCATCCTTTGCTGCAAGCAAAAATGACTATCCTGCGTGACAAGGATACCAAGAGCGTAACCTTCCGCCACATCATCAGTGAGGTTGCAGCGCTGCTGACCTTTGAAACTACCAGAGATTTACCTGTGGAAGAAGTAAAGGTTACCACTCCGCTGTGCGAAACCACCGGCTGCCGTATTAAAGGCAGTGTCACTGTTGTGCCTATCCTGCGTGCAGGCCTGGGCTTTATGGAGGGCGTACTCAGTGTTATTCCCGAAGCCAATGTTGGTCATATCGGCATGAGCCGTAACGAAGAGACTCTGCTGCCGATGGAGTATTACTGCAAGCTGCCTGCGGATATGGACGCTTATACTATTGTTGTTGACCCGATGCTGGCAACCGGTGGCAGTGCTATTGCTGCTATTGACCAGATCAAAAAGCGTGGTATGAAAAACCTGCGCTTCATGTGCCTCGTTGCTGCTCCCGAAGGTGTAGAAAAACTGAATGCAGCACATCCTGATGTGCCTATCTACACTGTCGTGCTCGATGACCATCTCAATGAGCATGGCTACATCGTTCCGGGCTTGGGCGATGCAGGCGACAGAATTTTTGGTACGGTATAAAAAATTATGGAACGCAAAACAAGACCCGGCTGGGATGATTACTTTATGGAGATTGCCAGAGTAGTCAGCAGCCGTTCAACCTGTATGCGCCGCAGTGTTGGCGCGGTAATCGTCAAAAATAAACAGATTGTAGCGACAGGCTATAACGGTACGCCTAAGGATTTGCCTCACTGTGAGGTTACGGGCTGCCTGCGCGAGCAGCTGCATGTGCCTTCGGGGCAGATGCATGAGCTGTGCCGCGGTATTCACGCAGAGCAGAATGCTGTAGTGCAGGCTGCCTATCATGGTGTGTCTGTCAACGGCGGTACAATTTATTGTACGCATCAGCCCTGTGTGGTCTGCACCAAGATTTTGATTAACGCAGGCATTAAGCGCATTGTTTATGCTAATCCTTATCCGGATAAGCTGGCGGAGGATATGATGGCTGCATCGGGAATTGAAATCTGCGTGCTGGATAAGAAGTAAATATGCTGTAAAAAAGCACTGCTCACATTTCCTTACAGGAGATGCAGAGCAGTGCTTTGCTTTTTATGTTTATTATTTTACTTTGACATAGGTGACGCCTGCGGCGTAGCAGTCAAGCTCGTAGGGCTGGTACATCAGATAAAGATGACCGTCCTCGGTGATGATATAATCCTTGCTTACTTTGAAGTTGTCGATGTCGTCAATAAACGGCGCTTCGCTGACAGTTTTCAAATCTGCACCGTATACAGGCAGCTTTTTAGCCTTAATATCCTGCTTCAGCTGCTCGGCGTTCAGCTTTTCCATGAATCGGGTGTAGGGAACACGCTTGCCGGTATCCTTGTCATAAACGATGCCGTGTGTATAGTACATACCATGAGCAGCCTTATCATAATAGTACCAGGTGTTGAAGGTGAGGCAGACAAACTGGTCATTTTCGTAAATCACCTCATAATTGCTGCCCACGGCACGCATATCCGGCTGGCGCAAATCCTTGCGTGATTTGCTGAGCATTTTCTGGATATCGCGGTTCATGCGCTGTGCTGCCTGAGGATTTTCCTGCGTGAAAACAGGATATTTATAGTCAAAGCGGTCGCCCTTGTCGACTGCGGTTTGTTGTGTGGCCGACGCACCCGCTGCTACCGCCATTGCCAAAAATAAGCTGAGAAGTGTTTTTTTCATTCGTGTTTACCCCCTTTGTAGGAATTGTATTTGGTACTAATATAGTATAAAATAAAATGGTATCTGTAAAGATGCCTGAGCGGGGCAAGTGTAAAATCTTTGTAGCCTGCGCAGGAAGTATTTGTAAACTTGAGGGGACTTAAAAATGTTAGGAACAATCGTTAATGTAAGTGCAATTTTAACCGGCTCTGTAATCGGCAGCTTTCTTAGCAGAGGTGTTAACGAACGCTACAAAACAGCGCTTTTCGACGGCCTTGGCCTGGCGACCGTGGGCCTGGGAGTGAACGCCTTTGTCAGCAATATGCCGAAAACAACATATCCGGTATTATTTATCGCCAGCATCGCCATCGGTACGGTTATAGGCACCTGGCTGGATATCGACGGCCGCTTTCACAAGCTTTTGGCGAGTGCCAAGGGTGGCAGCAAGCTGGCGGAAGGACTTTCAACCGCTATTTTGCTGTTCTGCATCGGCACGCTTTCTATTTTAGGGCCGATTGAAAGCAGGCTCAACGGCAATAATACCTATTTATATACCAACGCGACGCTTGATTTTGTTTCGTCGATTATTCTTGGCTCTGCCTATGGCATTGGCATTGCAGCGGCGGCTTTGGTGCTGCTTTTGTGGCAGGGGAGCATTTTTCTTTTCGCCGGAGTGATTGCGCCTTATATGACGCCGGCGCTGATGGGAGAAATTTCTGTTTTGGGCGGCATTTTTCTGATGAGCAGCGGCCTAGGGATTTTGCAGCTGCGTGACTGCAAAACGCTGAATATGTTGCCGGCGCTTATCGTGCCACCAATTTTTTACGCGCTGATGGCAGCGATAAAATGATTTTTTTAGAGTTCATCAAAACGATGCAAAGTTCACAGATTATCCATTGACTAATCAGTCAGTTCGCCTTATAATAAGCTCATCAGTTAGAAATCCCACTGACTGATACATAATACCCCTTTTCTTTTTATACATCCTTTCACAACATCAACCCTCTGAAAGCAGCAGTGCCGAACGCATGGCACTGCTGCTTTTTTTATGCAGAGAGCGGGTTTGTGGTTTTTGCTATTATTCTTAATAGGAATAAATATTATTCTGTTAAAAATTTTCTGAAAAAATCTCTTGACTAGGTAGTCACCCGCCATTATAATATAAGTATGATTTAGATTAGAGTAAGTCAAAAAACGAAATACTCCAATCTATAATTTCACCCCTTGATTATGAAATCCTTGAAACAGGCGAAGCTCGTGCATGGTAGAGGAAACAAGGCAACTCTTACCGGACTTGCAGGCGGGGACTTGCGAAGGATTTTGTAATAAATAAAAATCTCTTAAGATAAGAGGAGAAATTTACAATGAAAAAATCCTTAGTACTCGCAATGGCAATGGCTCTTGGTGTAACCGCATCCGCTTACGCTGCTAACCCGTTCTCTGACGTTCCTGCCGGCCACTGGGCTTATGACAGCATCAACAAACTGGCTGCTGCCGGCGTAATCGAAGGCTACGGCGACTCCACCTTCGGTGGCGACAAACTGATGACCCGTTATGAAATGGCTCAAATCGTTGCTAAAGCAATGGCTAAAGGCGCTAACGTTGACAAACTGGCTGCTGAATTCGCTGACGAGCTGGATAACCTGGGCGTTCGCGTTGCTAACCTGGAGAAAAAAGCTGACAATGTAAAAGTAACTGGCGAACTGCGTTATCATTATGTTGATAATGATGGTGATGTAGAAGGCTATAAAACTGAACTGCGTTCTCGTATTTGGGTAAATGGCCAAATCAATGATGACTGGAAATATACCGGCATGATTGAAAACATCCAAAATTTGAAAGACAACGCTGGTAATGAAGATACCAAATTCCAACGTGCTTATGTAAATGGTAAGCTCGGCGGTCTGGCTGTTCAAGCTGGTCGTTATCATGCAAAATGGTCCGAAGGTAATGTTTATGATAACCGTTTTGACGGCGTTCAAGTTGCTTACGGTAAAGACGTTAAATTGGTAGCTGGCTATGGTAAAGCTGCTCAAATGAATGGCGTTAACGATGCTGCTACTGCAAAAGCTAATGCAGAAGATACTTACTATGCTGAGCTGTCCGGCAAAGTTGACAAACTGTCCTTGGTTGCTGGTTATTACAACTTTGAAAATGTAAAAGAAGCTAAAGATGTTGACGATACCATTTGGACTGTTGCTGCTAACTATGCATTCGACAAGAACTTCAAACTGGGCGCTATGTATCTGAATGGCGACAAAGATAAATATGATGGCGATGATGATGGCTTCGTAGTAACTGCTTCCTACAAAGGTGCTAAAGCTGCTAAAGCTGGTTCTTGGGGCTTAGTTGCTAAATACTATGACCAAGGCGCTTCCACCTATATTGACCACACCATGAATGGCCTTGCTGATAATAAACTGTTCACCAGCAATAAAGCTGAAGGCTTCAAAGGCTATAGCGTAGCTGCTAACTACACCTTCGCTAAGAACATCGTTGGCCAGGTTGAATGGTATGATCTGGAACAAAAAGAAGGCAACAAAGACGCACAAACCCTGTGGTCTCAAGTTGTATTCACTTTCTAATTCCAACCACGTACAACAACTTAACATTTAACACGCGCGTATAAGAAGACGGCCGCCCGGATGGGCGGTCGTTTTTTGATGTGTGTGGGGGCAACCCTCAGTCAAAATCACTGCGTGATTTTGCCAGCTCCCTTTCAGGGAGCATAAAAAAGTTCGGTGAGCTTGCGAAAGTTTGAAGTGGTAAACTTATTTTAGACACAGAGGGGGTATTTCTTGTACAGATGATATATAATGGAATACACCAATATATATATCAATAGACAAGCAATACTTCGGTCTAAACAGGAGGTTTACCATGAAATACACTAAACAAGAAAAATTAGACATTGGTCGCCGAATATATGATAGCGAGATTACTCGCTATCAAGCAGCAGAGTTATACAATATTTGCGAAGGTACAGCACGTACCTATATGCGTATGTACAGAGATGCGAATAACCTGCCTGCAAAAAATTGTAAACAACAAAAATGTAATATAATACGTCCCAATGCACCTGCACTTTCTGCGAACACGGATGATTATCAATCTATGACCAAGGAAGAATTAATTCGTGAGTTGCTTAAAGCAAGAATTGCAGAAGCTAGATTAAAAAAAGGCTATGCGGTGAAAGGGGATGGTACAGTAATTCTATACGGCAACAAGAATACCAAGTAATATTAGAACTCTCTGGCGAATTTCCGGTAAAACTTATATGCGAAACAATGAATGTACAGCGTAGCAGCTTCTATGCATGGAAGAAGAAGCTCTCACATCCTTCTACAAAAATGCGGAATCTGCTTAGTAATATTTTGCTTTTTAATGAATACCATGCTAAATATCCTTCTCACGGATATCGCTGGCTTAACGCTAAGATTCGTCTGGATACCGGTCTTATCCTTTCGGATGCATATGCACATAAGTGTTGCAAAATTACTGGTATTAAAAGTCAGGCTAAGCATTACAAATACAAGAAACCAGGGGATTCATACCGGATTTTTCCGAATCTGCTCATGAAAGAAATGCAGATTGATGGACCGCTACAATGTATTGTAAGCGATATGACTGCTTTTCATGTTAAAGGGATTTATTATGAGCTGACATTGTATATGGACCTTTGGAATAATGAAATTGTAAGTCATTCTCTTTCTTCTAAACGAGGTGACCGCATGACATATATTAGCGGTTTGGAGGATTTAATTGCTTTAAAGAAACAATATCCAGAATATGAAATGATCCTACATTCAGACCAAGGTTCCGTTTACGCGTCTAAGGCATTTAATGACTTGTTGCCAATGTATAGCATTACCCATTCTATGTCTCGTGCAGGAACACCTACCGATAATGCAGCAATGGAAGCGATTAATGGTTGGATAAAAACAGAAATGTTTACTGATTTTCATGTAACAGGAGAAAAGTCTGTTGTAGATGAAGTAACAGAATACATTCATTTCTTTAATGAACAGCGTCCTGCTTATTCTTTAAACTATCTGACGCCTATTCAATATCGCGAGTTGCATTATAGAAGTGTAGCTGAATAACAGAGAGATTTTTGTTATATATTTTTTTGTGATTTGTGTCTAAAATTTGTTGACTAGTGCAATCGCAACCCTTCCGTCTGCTCGCAAAGCTCGCAGCCACCTTCCCTTTCAGGGAAGATATAATGATATATTGAAACTCTAACTTTCTATATGCTCCCTGCAAGGGAGCTGGCATCGCCGTAGGCGATGACTGAGGGTTGTGCCCCATAGGGGAAGGTGCCGAGCGAAGTGAGGCGGAAAGGAGAATTTCCTACACTATATAGTATTAAAATATTAACAAAACACTATATGTTGACAATTGCAGAAATTTGTGTATAATAGAGTCATAACCTAATGCAGTCTGCTTCCTGACGGATGAGTGGAATTGACCACGTGGAGGCAGATGAATGTATGCGCCGACCGTCTGGGCAAAATCGCCCAGACGTTTTTTCTTTATAAGGAGCAAAAGGAAAACCCGGGTGACTAGGTAATACTTATAAAGAGAGGTATTCATGATGCAACAGACAAAAAACAGATGGCTGATCGTGCTGGCAGCCATCGGCATTCACATCAGCATTGGCAGCGTATACGCATGGAGCGTACTGACTAAGCCTATTATGCAGGCTATGGGTTTTTCGCTGAAGGAGGTTACCTGGACCTTCTCACTGGCGATTTTGTTCCTGGGTACTTCCGCCGGCTTTTTGGGAACGTATGTAGAAAAATACGGTCCGCGCCGCAGCGGTCTGATATCCATGTGCTTTTTCGTAAGCGGTCTGCTGGGTACGGCCTATGCATTGACGCAGCACAGCCTGCTGCTGTTATATCTTTTTTACGGCGTTATCGGCGGTATCGGTCTGGGAACAGGCTATATTACGCCGGTGTCTACACTGGTAAAGTGGTTCCCCAATAATCGCGGTCTCGCAACCGGCCTGGCGATTATGGGCTTTGGCTTTGCCAGCCTCGTTGCAGGTCCTTTGATGCAGATTTTGATTGCTAAATACGGCCTGGTAGAAAACTTTGTGATTCTGGCCTGCATTTACGCAGTAGTTATGACTGCTTCCGCACTTTATCTGGAGCCGCCAAAGCAGGAAACTGCAGCAGGCAAGGGCCAGTTTAAAGCGCAGATGCCTGAGCATGTGCAGTACACTGTGAAGGAGGCTATGCACACCTGGCAGTTCTATGCTTTGTGGTGGATTTTCTTTACGAACATCACCTGCGGTATCGGTCTTTTGGCTGTAGCTTCGCCTATGGCACAGGAGGTTATCGGTATGTCTCCGATTGCGGCGGCGTCTATGGTTGGTATCATCGGCCTGCTGAACGGCGGCGGCCGTATTGTGTGGTCCACTATTTCCGACTATATTGGCCGTGCGAATACCTATCTGGCATTTTTCGTGATTGAGATTGTGGCCTTCTACCTTTTGGGTGGCGTAAATGAAAGCTTTATGTTCCAACTGCTGGTGTTCATTATCATCACCTGCTACGGCGGCGGCTTCTCCTGCATGCCGGCGTATTTGAGCGATTTGTTCGGCACGAAGCAGCTGAGTGCGATTCACGGACGTATTCTGACGGCGTGGGGCTTGGCAGGCATTGCAGGACCGCTGCTTTTATCCGTAATTTACGAGCGCACGCACAGCTACAGCTTTACCCTGTACTTCTTCAGCGCCTGCTTTGTAGTAAGCCTGCTGTTGGCAGCAGTGCTCAAGCTGAAGGGCAAAACTGCCTGAGCTTTTGCCGGAAGAAGCAATTTCCACTGAAAAATAACTTTTTTAGCTAAAAAAAACGAAAAATTTTGAGCGTCCTACCCTAAAACGGCTTTTGGGGTGGGGCGCTTTTTCGCTCCCTGGCATATAATAAGCGTAGAGAAAAGCAAAAAGCTTAAGCAGATGTAAAAAAGGGGGAGTAGATTATGAAAAAGCATTTTAAGTATTTGGCAACGGCAGGCTTGATTGCAGCGCTGCTGTTGGCGGCAGGCTGCGGCGATGATGCCAAGGACAAGAAGAAAGTTGATAAGCCGGACATCAAGACAGAGCAGAAGGTAGATAAAAAAGCCCAAGCACCGGTAGTTAAACCGCCAGAGGGAAAATATTACAGATATCCGTCCTATCTTGATGATGTAACCAAAACGCCGGAAATGACGCCTGAGATGATTAAATATGTAGATGATTTTGCTTCGACCGTAAAATTGGCGCCGTCTGAAAAAGGTAAATTCCTTAATGATTCACGCATTAACAGACCAAATGAAGAATATCATCGTATCTGGCTGCATGCCAATGGCAGCAATCATAATCGCAATAACAAATTTAAAAATTCTAAGGGGAAGGAAGTATATCAGCAGGAGGTTTATCATATCCGTATGTCTGTAAAGGCAGATACCAATAAAGTTGTATATGTTGAGTATTCTGTTTATGAGCAGAATGAGGCCATTCCGGACGGCAAGAGCAGAACAATTATGAAGAAGGTTTTTAAATAAGTTGCTTTAGCATAAATCGATAAAAATTTTAAGCGTCCTACCCTAAAATAGCATTTGGGGTGGGGCGCTTTTTCGCTCTCAGGCATATAATGAGCGTAGAGAAAAAAATATTCTGCTGGATAAAGGAGGCGTACATTATGAAAAAGCATTTTAAGTATTTGGCAACGGCAGGCTTGATTGCAGCGCTGCTTTTGGCAACAGGCTGCGGGGATGATGCCAAGGACAAGAAGCCTGCGCCTGAGCCAGAGAAAAAGGTGGAGAATGTTGTAGTAAAACCTCAGGACGGAAAATATTACAGATATCCCGATTACATTAAGGATGTGACAAAAACACCGAAGATGACACCGGAAATAGTTAAGTACATTGATGATTTTGCCTCGACGCTTAAATTCCACCCGGATTCCAAGGGCAAATTCACCAATAACTCCCTGATAAAGAATCCGGAAGAAAAAATTCACTATATCAATATGTCTGCTCTTGGTCCAAATCATAACAATAAGATCAAGTTTAAAAATTCCAAAGGTAATGAAGTTTATCAGCAGGAGGTTTACAGCATCAATATGACGATAGATGCCGCTACCGATAAATTAAAGTCTGTAAGATGCTCTATTTTCGAACAGAATCCGGATATTCCTGATGGCAAAACTACATATGTTGTGAAAAAAAGATTTGATTGACCTGCTTTAGCATAAATTAATAAAAATTTTGAGCGTCCTACCCTAAAACGGCTTTTGGGGTAGGGCGCTTTTTCGCTCCCAATCATATAATAAGCGTAGAGAAAAGCAAAAAGCTTAAGCAGATGTAAAAAAGGAGGCGAAGTTTATGAAAAAGCAATTGAAGTATCTGGCTACAGCAGGTCTGCTGGTAGCGCTGCTTTTGGCGGCAGGCTGCGGTGATGATGCCAAGGATAAAAAGCCTGCGCCTGAGCCCGATAAGAAGGTGGAGAATGTTGTAGTAAAACCTCAGGACGGAAAATATTACAGATATCCCAGTTACATTAAGGATGTGACGAAAACACCTAAAATTACGCCGGAAATGCTTAAGTACATTGATGATTTTGCATCGACGCTTGAATTCCACCCGTCTTACAATGGTAAATTCGTCAATGATTCCAAGATAAATAATCCTAATGAAAAATATCATGCTATTTATCTGTATGCCCTTGGACCCAAGCATAACAATAAGGTAAAATTTAAAAATTCCAAAGGTAAGGAAGTTTATCAGCATCAGGTTTACACCATCAATATGCAGTCAGAGGCTGCTACCGATAAATTAACGTCTGTACTATGCTCTATTTTCGAGCAGAATCCTGATATTCCTGATGGCAAAACTACATATGTTGTGAGAAAATCCTTTGATTGAGCTGCACTTTGAAATGGTGTTATGGTCTTTGCTAAGAATGAAATGCTTATCTTCACAAGCTGCAGATGAAAAGCAGTATATGTGGCAGTGTTGTAAGTGAACTGCTGTGAGCCGCTGCGCGTGAGCGTGGCGGCTTTTTGAAGTGGTAAATAGTTATCAAAAAGTTATTCGTGTGATATAATTTGAGTAGAGCTGATCAGCAATTTATGAGGTGGTGAAAATATGGAGAACAAAGATACAGCTTATTTGAGCAACAAAGATGGATTTACGACTTTTTCTTATGGTGGTTATGATTTTCGTTTTAAAACATCAGATAGGTTAGTGAAATATTTAAAAGTTAAAGAATGGGATGCTCCATATGGATACATTGTTGTTGATTGTTTGCACGAAAAGTTAGGTGTGGTTGAAGACTATATTGATTTGCTTCCCATGCTGGATAACTTATATTTTAATGCTAAGAAATTTTTAGCGCCGATAAAAAAAGTGGAGGTGCGTTATGGCTGATGTTCAAAAATTAGCAGATGCTGCTGAGGTTATCGTTCAAGGATATGCGTTTATTGATAGGGGCGAGGGTGTAACTGTTATAAATTTGCATAAGCCTGATCATGCTGCTTATTTCTATAATAATGAGCTTGTAGAAACTAATATGGATGATATCGAAGCGTATAAAGTCAACAAGCTTTATCAGGCTAATGTGAAGTATATGGAGAAGGATTATGCCAAAGTACTTTGATTTTAAAGTTTGCGGATATTATCTTTATTTTACAAGTAAGTGCATTATTGAATGTATGCATGTACATGCTAGTGATAAAAGACTTTCAGAAGCGGGTTCAGCAAAGTTTTTTGTAAAAGGTAACGGCGATACAGAACTGATGAAGCAAGGTACGTTAAATGATTTGGATGTACGTAAAATACAAGGATTTATCAAAGAACATTATGTAGAAATGTATGACTTGTGGTCAGCATGGAGTGATAATGGATATTATAGGGGAAAGTAATAATATGCCTTTGATTTGGGAGATGGCTAGAGAGAAAGAGCTTGTGGTAGCTGTGCCGTTTTTGCCATAACGTGTGTAGTATAATGCAAATTAAGATGAATTAAAAATATTCTTGTTGGAGGTGTAGCTCATGTCAGGAATAGGCCCATGTTTAATTTTTCTTTTTTTAGCGCCAATTATATTTGTTGCGTTGATTGCATTCGATTCCGCTAAGAAAGGGAAGCCTGAGCAAGATAATTCTTCTGTTTGTGATAATACTAGAGCAACTGAGCTTCCTAGCTCTAGTCCTATTGCCAAAACAGATGCTTATGCTGTGTCTGCTTGGAAGAAAGATCGCTATAATCCTAATAATAAAGAAACTCGTACTTTAGAATTTAATAGAATATTAAGTGAAAATAATAATGAGAGTAAGCGTGTAGCTAAAAAACAAAAAGATTATAGCTTAGTTAATGATGCGTATTATAAAGCTTATAACGAAGTGGAATCAATGATGACAGATTATAATGCAGCTAAAGAAATTACTAATAATCGTGCGGATTTAGCTGCTTTTGAAGATGGCTATCATTTTGATAATTATGCTGAAGATTTTAAACAGGACACTGACAGCGATAATGAGAATTATTGACATAATGTAAGTTTTGGAGGTTAAGTGTATGTCTAACACAAGTAACACTAATAATTTTGAATTTCCATTTCAAAAGAAGCATATTAATGCTTGCTCTAGTGTTGGAGAATTATTGCCTCTGTGGAAATTAGCACATGAGTGTGAAGTTAATACTGATTATATTGCTGGTAATGTACCTGCTTATGCTTTTTTGCCTGATGGGATAATTAACGAAGAAAGTTTTGCTAAAAGTTCGCCAAGAGTTTTGTTTATTGCTAAAGAAGCTTATTGGTATGGTGAACATGATGATGATAAAGCAGCTGTTAAAAATGCTGAAACTGTTATGTTTTGGCATCGCAGGGTAGCTTATGGTGAAGTGCCGGAAACGATATTCTCTAAGCGTCTTTCTATGCTGGCTAATGCTATTTTTAATGATGATTTTAAGACGATAAATAAAGACCATGCCGCTTTGCGTTCTGTCGCAGTTATAAATTTGAATAAGCGTGGAGGGTTTGTTGGTTGCGTATGGAAAACTTTAGAGGAATATGTAAAACGGTATGCTGAATTTATCAGCCAAGAGATAGAATTAATTTCTCCTGAATTAATAGTGTGTTGTGGAGATGGAGTACGTTGGCTGTTAGAAAATTATATTCGATTAGATAAGCAAATCAAGGTTATTTCATTGTATCACCCTAGCTGTTGGAGTATTAGCGATGAAAAATATCTTCAGATGCTGCAAAAAGCTCTTGCAGGTAATGTGGTAAGTAATAGTGAAACTCTTTCCGTTATAGAAAATGCAATTGAAAGTGAAAATAAGAACCTTTCTGCTGATAAAGATATAATTGAAAGCGAAAATGTCGAACTTCCTGCTACGAAAAATGTAATTGAAAAAGAAGATTCGGCTAGAAGTACTTATATGAAGATGTATGGTGCTGGGACTACATTCCAATTTAACAAAAAAGCCAATGTTTATTATGATACGTTAGCACACAGTCCGCAAAACTATCCATATATAGGTTTATATACGGATAAGGCAGTAAGAGCTATAGGTGAGGTGAATGCTGTTATTGTAACTGAATTTGCAGATAATGTATTACTGTATCGTGCTGAACAGGGTGAAATAACAGATGAACGTAAGCAGACGATACTTGAAGCTATAGAGGATGGTAAAAAGTATGGTTACAATTTGCTTAGATGTCCGCATAAATACTTTTTTGTTGAGCAATTTTTCCAGACGGAATATAAAAAGACTTCGTATGGTGGAGCACGATTTGTTAAAGTGTTTGATTTAAACAAATTGCTGGGAATTGATGAATTGCCTTCAACAGAAGAAATAGCCAATATACTTGCTGAAAAAACATGGGAGTGAGAATAATTGCTTTATTTCTCCTCTTGACAATCCCACCTCTTCCTTGCTAAGATATAGAGTATAACAAAATATCTACAGGCGAGGAACGAGAGGTTTATCTCCGTAAAGCCACTAAAGAGAAGCGGCGGTTGGTGCAAGCTGTGTGGCGGTGAGGTGAGTGTAGCTCGGGAGCTGTTTTGCTGAACATTGCAGTAGGCAAAAACGTGCGCACACGTTACGTGCATTGAGTGCCTTGTGCAAAAAGCATAAGGAAGATAGGTGGTACCACGATTATTCGCCCTGTCCGTAAAGGACAGGGCTTGTTTATTTTAAGGAGGAATTTTTTTATGTGTGAAGAGCATAATATCCCTAAGGTTTATGATCCTGCTTCCGTAGAGAAGAAATGGTATAAATTCTGGGAAGAGCATCGTTATTTTCATGCCGAAGTAGAAGAGGGCAAGGAAGCCTTCAGTATTGTTATCCCCCCACCGAATATCACCGGTCAGCTGCATATGGGCCATGCACTGGATAATACCCTGCAGGATATCCTGATCCGCTGGCACCGCATGATGGGCCACAACACACTGTGGATGCCCGGCTATGACCATGCAGGCCTGGCAACCCAAATTAAGGTTGAAGAGGTTATCAAAAAAGAGGAAGGTAAGACTCGTTATGACCTGGGCCGCGAAGAGTTCCTGAAACGCGTTTGGGAATGGAAGGAGCAATATGGTGACCGCATCATCAACCAGCTGAAGCATCTGGGCGTTTCCTGCGACTGGGAGCGTAAGCGCTTCACTATGGATGAGGGCTGCTCCAAGGCTGTTCGCGAGGTTTTCTGCACTCTGTTTGAAAAGGGCCTGATTTACAAAGGCACCCGTATCACCAACTGGTGCGTAAACTGCAACACCGCACTGAGCGATATTGAGGTTGAGCATAAGGATGACCCGGGCCATCTCTGGTACATCAACTACCCGGTAGTTGAAGAAGAAGGCCGCAGCCTGATGATTGCTACCACCCGTCCGGAAACTCTGCCCGGCGATACTGCTGTAGCAGTTAACCCGGAAGATCCGCGTTATGGCGATTTGGTTGGCAAAACCCTGCGTCTGCCGACTACCGACAGAATTATTCCTATTATCGCCGACAGCTATGTTGATACCAAATTCGGTACCGGCGCTGTAAAAATTACTCCGTCCCATGATCCTAACGACTATGAGATGGGTATCCGCCACAACCTGCCGAGCATCGTTGTTATCGGCATGGACGGCATTATGACTAAAGAAGCAGGCAAGTACGAAGGCATGACTCGTGAGGAATGCCGTAAGGCGATTGTTGCCGATTTGAAGGCTGACGGTTATCTGGTTAAGGTTGAAGAGCATTCCCATGCTGTTGGTCACTGCCAACGCTGCGGCCATGCTGTTGAATCTCAGGTTTCCACCCAATGGTTCGTTAAGATGGAGCCCTTGGTTAAGGCTGCTGTTGATTGCGTTGAAGACGGTCGTACTCAGTTCGTACCGGAACGCTTCACCAAAACCTATACCGGCTGGATGGATAACATCCGTGACTGGTGTATTTCCCGTCAGATTTGGTGGGGCCACCGCATTCCTGTATGGTACTGCGATGACTGCGGCGAAATGAGCGCCAGCCGTACTGATTTGACTGTTTGCCCGAAATGCGGCAGCGCACATATCCACCAGGACGAGGACGCACTGGACACCTGGTTCAGCTCCGCTCTGTGGCCGTTCTCTACTATGGGCTGGCCGGATAAAACTCCGCTCTTAAAGCAATTTTATCCGACAAGCGTACTCGTAACCGGTTACGATATCATCTTCTTCTGGGTTGCACGTATGCTGATTATGGGTATGGAATTCATGCATGAGATTCCGTTCGACAAGGTATTCATCCATGGTCTGGTTCGCGACAGCCAGGGCCGCAAGATGTCCAAATCCCTGGGCAACGGCATCGACCCGCTGGAGGTTATTGACCAATACGGCGCCGATACATTGCGCTTTATGCTGATTACTGGCAACACTCCGGGTAACGATATGCGTTTCTACTGGGAGCGTGTAGAGGCAACCCGTAACTTTGCCAACAAGATCTGGAACGCTTCCCGTTTCGCTCTGATGAACATGGAAGGCTACGATGCCAACGCTAAGCTGGCTCCGTATACCTTGGCAGATAAATGGATTCTGTCCCGTCTGCAGCACACCGCTAAGAGCGTTACCGAAATGCTGGAGAAGTTCGAGCTGGGCGAAGCTGGCCGCATGATTTACGACTTCATCTGGGGCGAGGTCTGCGACTGGTATATCGAGCTGGCTAAACCGCGTCTGTATAATAAAGAAAACGCTGAAGAGCGTGCAACCGCACAGCATGTTCTGGCAACCGTACTGACCAGCGCTATGCAGCTGCTGCATCCGTACATGCCGTTCATCACCGAGGAAATTTACCAATGCCTGCCGCATGAAACAGAAAGCATTATGATTTCCAAGTGGCCTGAGGCTGACGAAGCTTTGATGGACGACGAGGCTGAACGTCTGATGGGCGCAATCATGGAAAGCATCAAGGCTATCCGTAATATGCGTGCAGAGGTTAACGTACCGCCCGGAAAGAAGGTTCCGGCAACCATGCTGGCTGCTGCCGACCTGAAGGACGGCATCGAGGCTAACGCTGACTACATCCACCTGATGGGCGCAATCAGCGAGCTGACTGTGCTGGCTGACAATGCTGCTAAACCGGAGAATGCTATGGCTGCAGTTGTAGCTGGTATCGAGGTTTATCTGCCGCTGGCAGGCCTGATTGATGTCGAGAAGGAAAATGCCCGCCTGAACAAGGAGCTGGCTGCTATCGACAAGGAGCTGAGCCGCGTAGAAGGCAAGCTGGGCAACGCCGGCTTCCTGGCAAAAGCACCTGAGGCTGTTATCGAAAAAGAGAAGGCTAAGGCTGAAGAGCTGAATGGTAAAAAGGCTGCGATTAACGAGCGTCTGGAATACTTGAAGACCTTATAAGACTGACTGAAGTGATTTTTGTTACATTTTAGACAGTTTGGGAGAGCTACCGTAAAATTTGCGGCAGCTCTCTTTTTTTGCAGAAAGGGTGTGTTATAATAAAGTTAATAAATATAGGGAGGCGTGGACATGAAAAAGGTATTAGCTTTAGGTGCGAGTGTAGCAATGCTGCTGAGCTTTACGCTGCAGGCAGAGGCTGGTTTTAACTTGGGTAATATTGCCAACAAGATTGCCAATAAGGCTGTGGACAGTGCAATGCATTCCGGTAGCAAAAAGACGGATAGCAGTGCTGCTAAAAAGAAGAACGAACAAGGCATGACTAAAGAAGAGCGTGCAGATGCAGCTGCGGCAAAGCAGGGCGTTAAAATTACCCGAACTAAGGTTGATGGTTCCGTGCCGACTGCTTTTTATGGCGAGCTGGACCCGCTGCCTCCTGATGCGTTTGAAGAGCGCCCGGATTGGTTTGATAACCGTACCAACATTTATGTGATGACGAACGCGCGCCTCGTAGCGGAATATGAAAATATGGATAAATGGCGTACTCATGCCAAGGAGACTGGCATTGGCTGGGTAGAGCCTGATATGTGCCGTTATGAGGAGCTGGGTGATGAAATTCAGCACCGCATAACTGCTCTGGAGCGTTATGGCCATAATGTTGAAGCGGGCTGGCTGGATATGGCCAGTGACAGTGAGAGAAATGAAACCTATAAGCGTGCTGTGGCAAGCAACATTGAACCGTTGCGCAAGTATGGTTTAGGGCTGAAAACATCGGCATTGCCCGGTTATCATCCGGAGAGAACTTAAAGACTTTGGTAAAAAGCGGTAAGCGAACAATAAAAAAGCACGGCGAAAGCCGTGCGGAATTTGTGAAATAAGCTAGGTTAGCTTGTCAAAAGCGCTTATTTGTGTTATTATAAGTATAGAAAAGGTGCTTCCGATAGACGGTTAACCATTGAAAAGTTTTAGCTACAAAAAGTAACCGCTTGTTTTCTCAGGACAGGGCGGTTATTTTTTTGCGTTCTTGTTGATTTCCATACCTAATTTAATGCAAGCAATGCATAAGCTTAGCAAAGCAATAACTTCGAGTATATCCATCAGTAACACCTCCCTCTTGCGGGATTTTCAGTGAAACTGAATTTATCGCGTCAGAGGGTCAACCGCCTACCGTTATGGAAGCACCATAAGAATATTTTAACACATATAAAGAAAGCTTACAACGAACAAGCTGTGAAGGTTTGGCGCTGTAAGCTTTTTGTCTGCAGGCAGCACTCCCTGAAAACCCGTACAACTCCTTGCCACATAAGGCTTTGGGACTGTACGGTTTTTTGCATGTGTACGGTATTGAACTGGCGAATCAAATATTATGAAAATAAAAAAGCTTACGACGAATAGTGCGTTGTAAGCTTTTTAATGGTCTTGCATGAGGCTTGTTATATGCTGAGCGATAGCAGCTATCTTACGGTTGGGATTATTCTTTTGCCAAAAAATGTTATAGTAAATTTCTACTGGCTCATTATCTGCTAATAATGGCAAGGTTCTGGTGAAATTACTGAAATAGAATGGGGCGTCATTATTACTCGTTACCGGCAGAAAGGATTTTACCTTGTCGTCAATTACTTTGGTAAGTGCAGTGGGAATATCTCTGGCGGTGAAAAAGGTGCCATGGAAGCCTAAGCATTTTGCATAATATTCCTGCTCCTGCATAACATAATCTCTGTTGGCGATAATGACACATGTCTGCTCTGATAAATCACTGATATGAAGGGCTTTGATTTCAGGTGGGAAAGAATGTTTCGGTACGCAAATGCATAAATCTGCGATTTCTAAAAGCTCTCCCGCAAGAAAGTTATTATCAGCTTCACGATCTTCCGTGATAAGCATATCTATTTCTTTGTTTGCAAGCATTGTCAGGAGCTGTTCATGGTCACCGTACAATAATTCCAGATGATATGTTTGACTGTTCTTGTTGAGCATATTGATAACGTTGAGCAGGCGACAGACATTATAACCTGTTTTACAGCCGATGATATAGCTCGGTACCTGGTCGGTTTCCGCAAAATGCTGCATGTTTTGCATTAAATTTTGCACATCTCCGACTATGCGTTTACAAGGCTCGTAAAACTTTTCGCCTGCCGGTGTAAGACTGAAATTACAATTATTGCGGTTAATAAGCTTTACACCAAGCTCTTTTTCAAGCTGTTTAATCTGTAGAGAGAAGGAAGGCTGTGAGATAAAGCATTGCTTTGCTGCCTCATTGAAGCTTTTACAATATACTGCTGCCAGAAAATATTTCATTTGACGCAAAAGCATAGCCGGCCTCCTGTAGTGTATATTAAAATCATCAATATGCGTATAGAATATCTGTATTTGCTAAATACGTAGCATCAAGATATAATGTAACAGTACTTGGTACTAATATGCTAAAAAAATCACTTAACGAATTAATTATATCACACGCATAATGTGTTTGCAATTAATACCAAGAGCACTGAAGTTTGCCATATGTGAAGCTGATATGTTGCGTAAGGGAAACATGGACACCTTATGTGAAATATACATTTTATATTAGGAGTGAGTATATTTTATGAAGAAAAGACAGGTTGCTTTGGCTGCTGCCATCTGCACGGCATTGACAAGTGTAGGCTTTGTCGGTAATGCTTTTGCTGCAGAAAAAAACGATGATGATTTAATGTCATTCAATCTTGCCGAGATTGTTGTACACGGTCAACGTTACATTGCCGGTGAATTTGTCCGTGCAACCTCTAATGTTGGTATTTTGGGTGAGCAGGACGCTATGAAGAGTCCTATCAGCACAACCACCATTTCTGAAAAGGCTGTTGGCTCTTTCTTGTCCTCTACCGAAGGCTTGAGCAAAACTCTGAGCCTTGTTCCTTCTGTTGTAAAAACTTATGATGCAGCGGTAGACTGCGTTTCTATCAGAGGATTTGCTGATGATGGCCGCGGCTTTGTTATCAATGGCATTCCCGGTATGCAGGCTATGACTCGTCAATCCAGCAATTACATTGAATCTGTTGATGTTATCGAAGGACCTGCAACCGGTATTAACGGCTCCGGTATGGCTAACCGTTCCGGCGGTACCATCAGCATTAACAGCAAAAAGGCTTTAATGGATGAAGATACTCGTAAGGTTGGCATTAAATATCATTCTAAAGGTGCGCATGAGGAATATGTAGATTTTGGCACTCGCTTAGGCGAGGATAAAAGCTATGGCGTGCGTATTAATGCCAGCAATACCAATGGCGAGCGTTCTATTGAAAACTGGAACCTGAAGCAGAAAAATATTTATATCAACCTGGATCAGGAAACAGAAAACAGCAAGACTAACTTTATGTTTGGCTATACCGATACTGACAGTGAAGGCAGACCTTATGGTTTATCTGTTAGCAGTAATTTTATTGGCAATGCTTTACCGAGCGCTCCTGACGGAAAAATCAATACAAATCCAACCTGGCGTCGTGATAAAAACACTAACCTTGTTATGACCTTGAACCATGAACAGAAAATCAATGACCATTTAAAGGCTTTCCTGAACGCAGGTCATTTTAAACAGGATTGGTATTATTACGTTGGCTTTAGCAAGACTTTGTTGAATGAAGCAGGCGATTTTAGCGCAACCTCTGACAACTACTCTCTGCTGGAAAAACGTGATTATGCACAAATCGGCTTGAAGGGTGATTTTAAAACCGGTGATTTGAAGCATGAATGGGTAGCAGCTGTAGACAGAATGTGGCACTATTATGGCGGTCCTGACTATACAACAGAAACCGGCTGGACAGGTAATATTTATCATCCTAATACCGGCAGCTTTGCTCCGCCGACCTTTGCGCAAGTTGATGCCTACTATGGAACACATGCACGCATCAGCGGCTGGTCTGTGATGGATTCTATTACCATGGGTAATGAGAAACTGAATATCCTGGTTGGCCTGAACGGTAAATCTATCGCTAAGGATAGCTACAAAAAAGATGGCTCGCATAAAGCAAAAAGCGGCGATTACTATGACGTATCCCCAAGCTTTGGTATCAACTACACCTTTGATCCGCGTGTAGCTGTTTATGCAAATCATACCGAAGAGTTTGTTGAAGGCGGTATGGTTCCTACTGGTAAAGGCTATGCAAATCAAGGAACTACTTTAGATCCTTATAAAACAAAGCAAAACGAAATTGGTGTGAAGTTTAAAACCGGTGATTTCTTCCATAAAATCAGTTATTTTGATATCAAGCAAGCTAATGCTGTAGATGTTTACAAAGGCGGTCTTAAATATAAGCTTGCTGATGGTGAACGTAGACACAAAGGTTTTGAATACACAGCAACCGGCACTTTGGCAGAAAAATGGAACCTGATTGGCGGCTTTATGCACTTGAATGCTAAACAAAAAACTACCAGCGCAGCTACTAATGGCAAGCGTCCGAACGGCGTGCCTGAATGGAGCGCAAACCTGGGCGTAGAATATAAGGCTAACGATGATTTCTCCGTATTAATGCGTGGTAACTATGTTGGTTCCTCCTATGTACGCGATGAAAAATACAGCGTTCCCAGCTACTTCACCCTGGATGCAGGTGTAAATTATAAAACTTCTCTTAACAGCACTCCTGTAACCTTACGAGCAATGTGCTATAATGTTACTAATAAAAAGTATTGGGCACCTAGCGGCAATACACTGCACTCTGGTGGTCCGAGAACCTTTATGCTCTCCGCTGAATTTGATATCTAATTAAATTCAGTTCATATACTCAAACATCTCATACATCATCAAAAAAAATTACCAGGTACGCTCATTAATTTTAATGAGCGTACTTTGGTATCTCTTCATAAGATTAAGGAATTATAAGATGCTTAACTTTTTCAAACAAATAGAAGGCATATACGTAAGTGTTTTTTTGCTGCTGGTATTAATAGCGGTTATGTTTTTGGCACTTGCTGTCGGTACGGTAAAAATACCTATGGAACAGATTTATGCAGCAATAGTCAATCAGCTGCAGAGCGGTACTTCGCTTGATGGTGCGCTCAAAGGCTCTGTGCATGATATTGTCTGGCAGCTGCGCCTGCCGCGAATCGTCTTGGCTGCAGCAGTTGGTGCAGGACTGGCAAGCAGCGGTGTCATTATGCAGGCCATTGTTAAGAACCCTTTGGCGGACCCTTATATTTTAGGTATTTCCTCCGGTGCTTCCTTGGGCGCGACGGCAGCCATCCTTTTGGGGATAGGAGCATTTATGGGGGAAAACTTTATTGGCCTGGCAGCTTTTGCCGGGGCGTTTGCTATTTCGCTGCTGGTTTTATTTATTTCGAACCTGGGCGGACGCAGTAATTCAGTAAAGCTTTTGCTGGCAGGTATGGCGCTCAGCGCTGTGTGCAGTGCTTTTTCCAGCTTCATTGTTTACTTTGCCAACAACAAGGAGGGCATGCAGACCATCGCCTATTGGATGATGGGCAGTTTTTCCGGAGCCAAGTGGGATAACCTGATAGTTATTGTGCCGATAGTAGTTGTTGCTGTACTGTTCTTCTGGAGCCAAAGCCGCATTTTAAATCTGATGCTGTTGGGTGATGAATCGGCGCTGACCTTGGGTACTGATTTACATGTCTACAGGCAGTTTTATCTTTTGATCAGTTCGATTATTGTCGGCTTCGTTGTCTATGCTGCCGGCACTGTCGGCTTTGTTGGTTTGATAGTTCCTCATGTTATCAGAATGCTGGTGGGTACAGATCATAAAAAGCTTATCCTGGTGACTGCTTTAGCCGGCGCGATTTTTTTAGTTGTAGCTGACACGCTTTGCCGTATCCTGATTCCCGGAGCAGAACTGCCGATTGGCATTCTTGTAGCGATGATTGGCGCTCCCTGCTTTGTTTATCTGATGGTGAAGCGCACCTATGGCTTTGGAGGTAACTGATTGTGGAAATATTAGCTGAAGCAGTCAAAATGTTTGTAGGAAACAAGGAGATTCTGAAGGGAATTGATTTTTCTTTACATAACAAAGAATTTCTTGGTATTATAGGGCCGAACGGCAGTGGCAAGAGTACTTTCCTGAAGTGCGTTTATCGTGTGCAGAAGCCTACCAGCGGTGATATTTATTTTGACGGGCAGCATTTGGACGAGCTTTCTTATCGCGAATCTGCCTTAAAGCTGGCTGTTGTTGCCCAGCATAATTTTTACAGCTTTGATTTTTCCGTTCTGGATGTTGTGCTTATGGGGCGTTCACCGCATAAAAAAATGCTGGAGCGTGATAATCTGGAGGATTTTAAAATTGCCAGAAGCGCTTTGGCAAGAGTGGGAATGGAAAGCTTTGAAAAGCGCATGTTCTCTACGCTGAGCGGCGGTGAGCAGCAGCGTGTTATTCTGGCAAGAGCTTTGGCGCAGCAGACGGAATGCCTGGTTTTGGATGAGCCGACGAATCATCTGGATATTAAATATCAGCTGGAAATAATGGATATCGTAAAAAGTTTAAATGCTACCGTAGTGGCAGCCATTCATGATTTGAATATCGCTGCCATGTATTGCGACAGACTGATAGCCATCAGAAATGGTCTGGTAGTAGGCGTGGGAACACCGCAGGAATTATTGACAGAAGAATTCATTTATGATATGTATAATGTACATAGTAAAGTAGCTTACGATGCAGAATCAGGACGCATGAATATTGTTTATCTGCCGAAGCATTGGAGGGAATAAAGTGAAAAAAATTGTTATATTACATTGCCTGCGTTCAGAAGAAAATTGTACCGGAGCGGCCTGCTTCCAGGCGTTTAATGAGCGCTCTTGCCAGTTCGCACGTTATGGTGATGAGGAAATCCAACTGGTGGCGTTTATGACCTGCAATGGCTGCCGTAAAATCACCTTGGGCGATAGCAGCGGCTTAGAGGAAAAGATTGAAAGAATTTTAAGCATCAAGCCTGATGTTATTCATGTTGGTATTTGCTGCAAGACGCGTACCGATGATAACGAGTATTGTCCGGAAGCCTTGAGGCTGGTTGATATTTTCCATAACCATGGTATAGAAATCGTTTGGGGAACACATTCCGATGCTACCAGGCACCCGAGGAAGTTTACTTATGAATAAACGCTTTACCTTGGTTTCTTTGGCTATAGTACTTGGTATTTGTGCATTCATATATTTTACGCAGACACAGGCGTTTAACGCTAACCGTCCTGTTGCGCATGCTCAATCAGCCTATGGCGTAAGAGCTGTAAAAAATGTCAGAGTGCAGAATTATAATGCCTTGGGGGAAAATGTTTCTTACTATGACAAGGTACCGCAAAGAGTCATCGCTGTCGGCGAGCAGATTAATGAAACCCTGGTAGCCTTGGGCGTGGAGCAGAACGTTATCTGCCCGGTGCGTTACGGTAATCCCTTTTATACACCTGAACCGCAGTATGCTGAAGGATATAACAAAATCAAGTTTCTGCGCAATGTTGTCCTGAATATGGAGAACGTTTTATCTATGCAGCCTGACCTGATTATTTCCGGACAGGTGCTTTATGCGGATAAGGCGCTCAAAAGCACGGATTTCTGGAATAAGCGTGGTATTCATACCTATGTTTCCACCAATGCCAATTCTCCTACCTCGCATAATAAAAAGGAGACCTTAGAGCAGGAATGTGATTTTATTTTGGGCTTGGGCACAATTTTTGACAAGGAGAAGGAAGCAAAGAAAATTGTTGCCGATATGCAGCAGGATATCGCTGTGGTCAAAGAAAAAACGCAGAATATGCCAAAGCCTAAGGTAATGATTATCGAAATGCTGGGCAAGAATATAGTAGCTTATGATTCGACCAAGCTGGCAGGCGATATTTGCGTTAAATTAGGTGCAGATGTCCCAAGCTTTTCTTCGGGAACGATAGGCTTGGAAACTATTATCGAAGAAAATCCTGACGTGCTTTTTGTTGTAAAGAGTGGCGGTGATCCTGAGCAGGCTGCGGATTTTTTCCGTCAGCATCCGGGACTGCAATCACTTAAGGTTGTCCGTGAAGGCAAGGTATATGGTATATCCTTGAATTATACGTATAACAGTGCCATCAAAACAGGCGAAGGCATTAAAAAATTTGCTCATGGAATGTATCCGGAGCTGTTTTAAAAGATGAAACCGTACAACCCCTTGCCACACAAGGCTTTGGGGCTGTACGATTTTTTGTTTGTGTATGGTATAGAGTTGGCGGATTTTAAAATATCCTCATGAAATTGTAGTGAACACCTCAAAATAGGCTCATGAAATTGTTGTCAGCACCCTAAAATATCCTCATGAAATTGTAACTAACACCCCAAAATAGGCTCATTTTTTTGTTGAAGGAGTATTTACGCAGCTTTGGCAGGGCTGCCTAAACTTGCCAAAAGCTTGTATCTGTGCTATCATAAATATAGAAATGGTGCTTCCGATAGACGGTTGCCCTTAAAACTTTTAGTTATGAAAAATAACCGTCAGTTTGCGAGGCTGGGCGGTTATTTTTTTGCGTTCTTGTTGATTTCCATACCTAATTTAATGCAAGCAATGCATAAGCTCAGCAAAGCAATAACTTCGAGTATATCCATCAGTAACACCTCCCTCTTGCGGGATTTTCAGTGAAACTGAATTTATCGCGTCAGAGGGCAACCGCCTACCGTTATGGAAGCACCATAAAAATATTTTAACATATATAAAGGAAAGTGTACAACGAACAAGCTGTGGAAGTTTGGCGCTGTACGCTTTTTACTCTCTTGAATTGCAGTGCTTCTTGGGTTACAATAAAAGAAAAAGGGGGCGATGAAAATGGCTAAATTCTGTACTAATTGCGGAAGTGAAATTAAACCCGGTGCCAAATTTTGCGAGAATTGCGGACAAAAGCTGGAGCAGGAGCAAAAGCCGCAGGAGGGAGCAGGCGGAATTGCCGCGGCTGCCGGAGCTGCCGGTGCAGCCGGCGCTGCTTCAAGTGCCGATACAAGCTATAAAAAAAGCATTGGCGACAGCCATGATAATTTTGCGTCGGGAGCTAAGGCTGATGCTGCGCAGGTAAATCATAATACCGATAGTCAGGCAAATTCCTATAATAATTTTGCTGCCGATAATCAGCAAAAGTTTGCGGATGAACGTTTTGGCAGCAAGGATGATAACGGTTCTGCCAATTATAATACACCGCCGAGAGCAGGCAAGAAGTTTTTGAACCTTGGCGAAGGCCTGGATTTGCTGTTTAAGGACAGCAGTGCGGATAAGGAAGCTGTTTTCAAGGAACTGTTCTTTACGTCTGAGGGACGCTTGAACCGCAAGTCTTATA
This sequence comes from Phascolarctobacterium sp. Marseille-Q4147, assembly GCF_017968825.1. NCBI lineage: Bacteria > Bacillati > Bacillota > Negativicutes > Acidaminococcales > Acidaminococcaceae > Phascolarctobacterium > Phascolarctobacterium sp. Marseille-Q4147. The sequence continues at coordinate 1,300,672 of NZ_CP072874.1, forward strand.
TTTACAGAAGTATTTTCCTGTCAATTGTGCTTTTTGTAGTGCAGGGAATTTTGTCCTTTGCAACCGAAACTTTTGGCGCTCTTGATCTTCTCTTTTCAATTGCCGCCTTTGTGCTCGGCATATTCCAGCTTGCAGCTAATATTATGATGGGCGTACGCCGCTTGCATGATTTGGATAAATGCGGCTGGTGGATGCTGCTTTTGATTGTGCCGCTGGTTAACCTTTTCTTCTGCCTTTATCTGCTGTTCTTCAAGGGAACGGAGGGGCCGAACGAATACGGGGACGATCCTTTGCAGCAGTAGGCAGGCTCTAAGCATATAAAATATGGTGATATTACGCTTATGAAAATAGTCGCTCGTTCTTGTTACGCAGCGGCTATTTTTGCGCTTTTAGCAAGACGCGGCACGTAAAACTATGTTATAATAAACTGTTAGCTAATTATTAATGGAGGCGTAAGCACAATGAATTATACAGAAAGCCTGGCATATTTGGACAGCCTGGGCAAATTTGGCATTAAGCTCGGTATGGAGCGTATTGAAGGACTTTTGCGTGAGCTGGGAAACCCGGAGCAAAAGATTAAAACAGTGCATGTAACCGGCACTAACGGCAAAGGCTCTGTTACCAGCATGATTACGAATATTCTGCTGGCAGCAAACTTAAAGGTGGGCAAGTTTACTTCCCCGCATCTGGTGAAGTACAACGAACGCATTAACCTCAACGGCAAGGATATCAGCGACGAGGATTTTGCTACAGCGATTACTGCGGTAAAGGTTGCTGCGGACAGTGTTGTCAAAAAGGGCGTATGCGAGCAGCCGACGCAGTTTGAGATTTTGACGGCTGCAGCGTTTTTATATTTTTATCTGCAGAAGGTTGATTATGCTGTTATTGAGGTAGGCATGGGAGGCCTGTGGGATTCCACCAACGTAATTACGCCGGTAGTCAGCGTTATTACCAATGTTGCGCTGGACCATACCGACCGCTGCGGCAAAACGCTGGAGCGCATTGCTATGCAGAAGGCCGGTATTATCAAGGAGAAGGTGCCTCTGGTTACCGCTGCCGAGGGCAATGAAGCTCTTGGTCCTATTGTAAGTCTGGCTATGTTTAAGGAAGCGCCTGTTTATCTTTACGGCAAGGCTTTTCACGGCACGGAGGTAAAAAGCTCGATGGAGGGGCAGACCTTTACGCTGCATGCAGGTGATTTTTATCATTCCGATTATGAAATCAAGCTGCCGGGCGAGCATCAGATTAAGAATACCAGCGTAGCGATTGTTGCTGCCAAGCTTGTCAGCAAGCAGGATGACCGCATTAACGAGCTGGCGCTGCATGTGGGTGTAGCGAATACCGTTTGGCCGGGACGTTTGGAGCGTATTCATAAGAATCCGGATATTATTCTGGACGGTGCGCACAATCCTGACGGTGCCAAGGCTCTGCGTAATGCTTTGGATAAATACTATCCCGGCAAGCAGGTGCAGTTTGTCTTTGGCATGATGGGTGACAAGGATATGAGCGGTGTTATCAAAACGCTGATTAAGCAGGATGATGTTGTTTACACCGTGCGTGCCGATGAGGGTGCGCGTGCTGCGGAGGCTGCGGATTTGGCGAAGCTGGTGGGCAGCAATGCTGTGGCGGAGGCTGATCTTGCTACGGCGTATGATGCTGCTATCTGCGGAGCAGGCACTGACGGTGTTGTGTGCGTTTGCGGCAGCCTGTATCTGGTAGGCGAGTTTAAGAAGATGCTGCTGGCGGATAAGCGTGCGATGAACTGAAAGCGATATTGAGGTTTATTGACTTCGGTAACGAGTATCTGCGTCGCAATTAAATATCGTTCCAGTCAGAAGCAATTTTTCCGTGCCTTAGGGCACAACGCAAATTTCGTGTGGAACCAGGACGAAGCTTCGGTAAAATTTGTCAGACGGTAAGAGAAAGTTACGTACCCTTGCTTCTATGGTTCCGGACACTCATTTGCTAAAATTGCTATTCCTTACACGATATATTAATTGCTTGTTAAGGCTGTTTGCTAACCTTCTTGCCTGCCCCTCGGGGAAGGTGCCGAGCGTAGCGAGGCGGAAGGGGGCGTATCTGCGTCGCAATTAAATATTGCGTTGCGATATGTTAATGGCTCGGTTAAGAAATAGAATCTTTTGTTAGGGTGTATCATGACAAAACTGGCAAATTATCTTGAAAATAAAATATGGTATATGCTGCTGTTTACTGTGGCAGTTATTCCGCTGGAGCAGGAATTCACCTCCTTTTGCGTGGCGATGACCTTTATCGGCGCTGTGATTGTAGCGCATGTTAAGGGGCGCCCGCAGCAGGAAAACGTGCTGAAGCCGTGGCAGCAGGGAGCGTTTTATCTTCTTTTGCTGATTGCGGTTGTTTCGGTATATTTTTCTTTGGACAGATTTTTGTCCTTCTGGAATTTGGTGTATGTTGTAGGCCAGTATGCGGCGCTGTTTTTTGTGCTATTGCGTTACGGCCGCAGCAGTCAAGACAAGGCAACTTTGACTGCCTGCGAGGCTGAGCCGCTGACGCAAAGCGAGGCCTGGAAAAATGCTGACGCTAAGCAGAGGCTTGCGCTTGTGTGGCAGCGCTTCGGCATTTTGCCGCGTCCTTTGCAGCTCATCGGTGCTTTTTTAGGCGTGTCGCTGCTGGTGAGCGCCATCGGTATTGCGCAGAAGATTTTCGGCGTTACGGCTGAGGGCATCTGGGTGGACCCGGCGCAGTTCCCTGATTTGAAGGTGCGCGTTTTTTCTACGCTGGTTAACCCCAATATTCTGGCAGGCTATCTTGTGCTGGTTGTTGCGTACAGTACAGCCTTTTTCAATCAGACGAAGGCGTATAAAAAATGGCGTCTGGCGTTTCTTGTTACGGGACTTTTGGCAGCAGTCTGCCTGCTTTATACATATTCACGCGGTAACTGGGTAGCCTGCGCTGTGATGCTGCTGGCATTCTGCGTGCTGTTCTGCCGTAAGGCTTTTATTCCTGTCCTTGGCGGCGGTGCGGCGGCTCTGGCGCTTGGCGGTCAGGCGGTGCTGCAGCGGCTGGAATCTATCCGCGGCGGTTACGGCGGTGACACCTCTATTGCTCTGCGCATGGCTTATTTGAAGAGTACCAAGTGGATTATTGAGGAATTTCCTTTGGGCGTAGGCTGGTACGGCTATCGCTTTGTTTATCCTACCTATAATTTCTATCTGGCAGACAAGAACGTTATCATGTACCACTGCCATAATATCTTCTTGAATATCTGGGCAGAGCTGGGTGCGCATGGTCTGCTGGCCTTCCTTGTTATCTGGTTCGGAATTTTTCTGCCTGCAGGCTGGAGATTGGCATATCATGGACGCAGCTTGTGGCTGAAGGCTATGGGACGCGGTTATGTGCTGGCAACAGTAGGTATTATTATTGGCGGGCTGACGGACCATGTTTATTTTAATACTCAGATGGGATTATTGTTTTGGACCTTGGGTGGTTTGACTTTGCTTTGTGCCGGAATAAATGAGCGCTCCGATAATGAATAAAAAAGCAAAGAATTGATAAACAGTACCAATAAGAAGAAATCAGAGAGTAATATAAAAGATAATTAAAAGTAAAATAAAAATCGGATTAACTTTCAAAAAATACTAGACAAAAATAATGCGGTATAGTATAATTACGCATATAAAGATTAGTTAATAAAACAGCTCTGGGAACGGAATCTTTACTACGGCTATTTGTGATTCGTGAAGCTCACCAAATAGCCGTAAAAAATAGCGACAAATTTTGCGAATAAAGAAAAGAATCTAAATATAGAGAATATTAAAATTATAGTAGACATGTAAGCAAAATATAGTGTTTCTATAATCTGGGAAAGGAGAACAGCCTTGAAGGGCATGAGAGAAGTCAGGTAAACAATTAATTTGATTAAGGAAGGGATGATGCAATGTATAAGTGCAGAGAAGCAAGCACTAAGGAAATCATTGCTTTTCAAAAGGAGTTTTGCGAGAACTTGTCATCAGCTATAGGAATGAATAATAAACACCGCGTTCTGGTAGAGGCTTATGAGGAACTGCCGCCATGGAGTTTTGTTTATAATGCTGATGGCAGCGATCGCTTTTTGAAGGATGATATTATTATGCTCAAAGTGTGCGATTTGGAAAAGAGAGTTGTCTATTATCCGGTTTTTCCGGAAAAAAGAGGACTCAAGCTGCTCCAATGCTGGGATATGGCAGTTCCGCCGAAGCTGACTGCGTTTGAGCAGGAAGGTAAACAGGAAGGCAATGTACATCGTGCCAACCAAAGCTTGCGTAATCTTATCGCCTTTGCCCGTCTGTTTATGCTGTCGCAAAGCCGTTGGCATAAACCTATGGCCTACAGCTTCAATAATATTATTTCGCAATTATATCTCGTGCCGGAGGCAGACGTTGCTCCGGAAACGATTAAGCTTATAAATGATGTAATCGGCAAATATATCAGGGATGATTCCCAAGAGCATTATATTAAATGTAATAATTTACAGGATTTTATAGATTATATTCAAACTAAGTATTCTCTGGTGAAGTTTAAGTCGGATGATTTTTCGCTTTTAAGGAGAATATTGCACGACTATTATCCGGCAGAAAAAATATATTTTTAAGCAGCAGCTCAGCGCAGAACACGGCATGCGGACAGTTCTGCGCTTTTTATTCACTGTCTATTGCTTTTTTGCCATAATGGGAACAAGAAAGCAGAATAATACTGCTATATTGTGAAAGGAGGGGGACGTTACTAAAATTCTAATTCGGCAAAAATTAATTAAACGAATTAAAAGTAATTTTAACTCGATAAAACGAGTTAAAATTGAATTAAAATCGAGTTAGAACTGAATTAGATTGAGCAGTACTAAGATTTCACCAGGCACACTAGCGCCGCAATACGGTATTACCTGTTTCTCTTTGCTTTTCTCGGTTTTCACAAAAACTCAACAGAACCCGATAGTATCACCAAGTGATACTGTCGTGCTGTTTTTGCTTAGGATAAGTCTGCTTTTACGGTTCTCGTTTATGATTGCCAAATTTAACTCAATAAAACGAGTTAAAATGAGTTAGAAACGAGTTGAAACGAATTCATCTGATATCGTTGTCTAATGGTATTGATTGACTTTTTTATGTGATTGCAATAATTATCAAATATTTAGCTATAAAAATATATCTATTTGATTGTCTTGCGTGATGTGAACTGGACAAAACGAGTTAAACGAGTTAAAATTAGATAGAGAACAATTTTAATGCGTTAAAAACGAGTTAGAAAGAAGGTGCAATTATGTTACCGAAAAAGGAGACTTTGGAAATTGAATTTAAAAGTGACGTTAAACGTTATCCTGATAAAGATATAATTGAAGCTGTTTCTGCTATGGCGAATACTAATGGAGGCATCTTGTATTTAGGTGTTGAAGATAATGGTATTGTTACGGGATTACATAAAAGTCATATGGATGCTATTGGTTTGGTTGCTTTAATAGCTAATAATACTATTCCATCAGTTTCTGTTAGGGCAGAAATAGTTATTGAAAATCAACATAACGTAATGAAAATAGCTATTCCTATGAGTAGGGCAGTCGTTTCTACATCTTCAGGAAAAATATTGAAGCGAAGATTAAAGCTTGATGGTAGCCCAGAAGCAGTACCTATGTACGCATATGAAATAACAAGCAGGTTATCAGAGTTAAGCTTGTTAGACGTATCAGCACAGCCAATAGCTGGGGCAACATTAGATGATTTTGATCCTTTACAATTGAACAGGCTAAAAGAAATCATAAGGTCCAATCCAGGTGGAGAAAAGACATTATTAGAGTTAACTGATGAAGAATTAGAATTTGCTTTAAGGTTGATTTCTAAAGATGGTGATAAGTTGATACCAACAATGACAGGTTTATTGTTGTTGGGTAAATCAGATTCTTTGGGTAGGTTAGTGCCGACTGCTAAAGCAACTTTTCAGGTTTTAGAGGGAACTAATGTTAAAGTTAATGAAGAAACATCAAAACCTATATTAGAAGTTTTGGAACTTTTTCAAAGTTATATTAAGCCTTGGAATTCGGAGAATGAGTTTGAATATGATTTGTTTAGAATTCCTGTACCAGAGTTTAGTTATGCTGCTATTCGTGAGGGCTTAATAAATGCTTTTTGTCATAGAGATTATTCTATGTTGGGAAATGTAAGAGTTCTAATTGATGACGAAGGAATGTCTATTACAAATCCGGGAGGCTTTATTGAAGGTGTAAATATAAACAATTTGCTTATAGTTGAACCACATGGTAGGAATCCTGCTTTAACTGACGCATTGAAACGTATAGGTCTTGCAGAGAAAACAGGCAGAGGTATTGATAGAATTTTTGAAGGTTCGATAGTTTATGGCAGACCTTTGCCTGATTATTCTGAATCAACAAGCCGAAATGTAAGGTTATATTTAAGAAGGGCTAAAGCTGACATTGCGTTTGCTAAATTGATTACATCAGAAAAAAACGTGATAAAAAAGGTTTATCAATTTATGCTTTAATGATTTTATCTTGTTTGCGAGAATATAGACGGAGCAGTTTAGATCAAATTGCGGAATTAACTAAATTGCCGAAGAATAAGCTGACTGTATCTTTAGAACAATTGGTAGAAAGAGGAACTATTGAAGCAGTTGGTAAAGGTAAAACGCGTAGCTTTATGTTGTGTAAAAGATATTATTATAACAATAATTCTAATATGCAGTATGTTAGACAGTCAGGCATAGATGATGTTAGACACGAAGAACTTGTTATAAAATTAGCTAGAACGCAGAATGGTATTTTCACCAAACGAGATGTAATGGAATTATTAGGATTATCTGATACGTTAGCATATAACTTAATTAAACGAATGACAGCTAATGGGGAAATTGAGCTTTCTCAAAGTGGCAGATATGCTAAGTATAAAATTTGCTAAATATAGCTTAACAGCATCTCTTTCTGCTTTTCTTCGCTCCTTTTAGTATTTCACGATAACTCAACAGAACCCGATAGTATCGCCAAGTGATACAGTGATACTGTCGGGCTTTTTTATAATGCAACGCCATATGCTGAAGGCCGGTATAAACTTTGCCCTTTCTTACATTTTAGTTACATATTTTCTTGCCTTGCTATGATATAATAATTACATTAATGTTTATTCTATGTGAGCGGCATAGAGGAGGAGCAGTTATGGCAGATAAATTTTTAGTAATAGATGGCAGCAGCTTAATACATAGAGCGTTTTTTGCTTTGCCGCCGCTGACTACGCGTCAGGGTATCCATACGGGAGCAGTGTACGGACTGTGCAATATGCTGCTGAAGCTTTTGGATGAGGTGAAGCCGCGTTATATGGCGGTTGCCTTTGATAAATCGCGCAAAACCTTTCGCAGTAAGCTGTATGCGGAGTATAAGGCGCAGCGTAAGCCTACTCCGAGCGAGCTGAGCGAGCAGTTTCCTTTGGCGATGAAGGTTTTGGAATGCATGGGAATACGCACGCTAGAGCTGGATGATTATGAGGCCGATGATATTATCGGTACCTTTGCTGTGCAGGCACCGCCGGAGGTTGAGGTTATCATTGTTACCGGTGACCGCGACGAGCTGCAGCTTATTGATAAGCGCACCAAGGTTTTTTATACCAAGCGCGGTATCAGTGATATCCAGATTTTTGATGAGGCGGAATTTGCTGCCAATTACGAGGGCCTGCAGCCTAAGCAACTGATTGAGCTGAAGGGCCTGATGGGTGATACCTCGGATAATATTCCCGGCGTGCCGGGCGTAGGTCCTAAAACAGCAATGAAGCTGATTAAGGAATACGGTAATGTTGAAACGGTGCTGGAGAATATCGAGAAGGTTTCCGGCAAATCGTTAAAGACGAAGCTGACGGACAATAAGGAATCTGCATTACTGTCGAAGCAGCTGGCAACAATCTGCACGGAAGCACCGGTTGATACCGCTGTGCAGACCTACGAGCTGCAGCCGATGAAGGAGGAAGCACGCACCCTGATGCAGGATTTGGAGTTTCGCAATATGTACGAGCGCTTTGCCGCGGTACTTGGCGGTGCGCAGGACAGCTTTGACCTTTTCGGTGAAGCTGTCGAACAGGAAGGCCTGCCGCAGCTTGCGGTAAATACGCCGCAGCTGGCAGAGGAGCTGTTTGCAGCCTTGGCCAAAGCAAAGCAGCCTGTTGCTGTGCATGCGCAGGTAGCAGGACAGCTGCCGGAGCTGTATTTCAGCAGTGCCGAAATTTTGGTTGATGATAAAATTTATGTGCTGGACGCGCAAAGCGGTTGTTGGGATAAATTCGACAGCTGGCTGGCAGACGCGGACAGCAAAAAGATAACAATAGACAGCAAGGAGCTTTATAAATGCTGCCTGTGCCGCAAGGTGAAGGTGCATGGAATAGCGGATGATGTTGCTTTGGCAGGCTATGTTGCCGACCCCGGCCACAGCTCCTACAGTCTGGAGGATTTGAGCCGCCGCAATCTGCCGGGAGTGCTGGCAACGCCTTGCGAAAATCTGCAACAGCTTGCATCTAAGCTGCGTGGCCTGTTGGCTGAACAGCAGCAGCTCAAGCTGTATGAAGAATTTGAGCTGCCTTTGGCACCGGTGCTGGCGCAGATGGAGTTTGCCGGTATTACACCGGATAAGGAGCTTTTGCTGCAGCTGAACGAGGATATGGGGCACCGTATTGCCAAGCTGGAGGCTTTGGCACAGGAACAGGCGGGCGAAGAATTTAACCTGAAATCTCCCAAGCAGTTGGGCGTGATTTTATTTGAACGCTTGCAGCTGCCGGTAATCAAAAAGACGAAAACAGGCTATTCTACCGATGCCAAGGTACTGGAAGCACTGGAGGGCAAGCATCCTCTGATTGCCACCATTCTGGAGCACCGCAAGCTGGCGAAGCTGCAGTCCACCTATCTGGAAGGTCTGCAGCCGTTGATTAATCCTAAAACGGGACGCATTCATACGCACTTTCAGCAGACGGTAACGGTAACAGGCCGTTTGTCCAGCACTGATCCCAACCTGCAGAATATTCCTGCACGCACGGAGGAGGGCAGACAGATTCGCCGTATTTTTGTTCCGGGAGCAGGATATGATTTGCTGATGAGCTGTGACTATTCGCAGGTTGAACTGCGTATTCTGGCCTGCATTGCTCAGGATGAGCTGCTTTTGGAGGCCTTCCGTCATGGTCAGGATATCCATGCGCGCACCGCTGCCGAGGTTTTCGGTGTGCCGCTTGAAGAAGTAACGCCCGAAATGCGCAGCCGTGCGAAGGCTGTTAACTTCGGCATTGTTTACGGCATCAGCGATTTTGGCCTGGCCAAACAGCTGGATGTCGGCCGCAAAGAGGCAGCAGGTTATATTGACAGCTATTTTGAACGCTATACAGGCGTAAAAAAATATATGGAAGATATTGTAGCCAAGGCACGTGAGCAAGGCTATGTCAGCACACTGATGGGACGCAGACGTTATCTGCCGGAAATCCGCAGCAGTAATTTCAATCTTCGCAGCTTTGCGGAGCGTACAGCTATCAACACCCCGATTCAGGGAACTGCCGCAGATATCATGAAGAAGGCTATGATTGCCGTGCAGCGCGAGCTGGATAAGGCGCAGTGCAAGAGCAGAATTTTGCTGCAGGTACACGATGAGCTGGTGCTGGAAGTTACTGAGGATGAGAAGGAGCAGGTAGCACAGCTTGTGCGCACAGCCATGGAAGGTGCTGCGTCACTGGATATTCCGCTGCTGGCCGACGTTAATTGCGGTCGCGACTGGGCGGAAACAAAATAACGGATACTTTACGGAAAGAGGGGAAGACCTATGCCGGAAATGCCTGAGGTGGAGCAGGTGCGCAAAACACTTGCGCCTCATATAGAAGGAAAGAAAATTTTAGCAGTAGAAGTATATCTGGAGCGATTGATAAAATATCCTCAGCCTGATGCCTTTATCAAAGGACTGGTGGGCAAAACCATCAGCAGCGTGGGCCGACGCGGCAAATATCTGGTGCTGCAGACTGCACCTAATCAGCAGCTGATAGTGCATCTGCGCATGACAGGCGCACTGTTGGCGCAGCCGTCAGCCGCACCTGCACCGGCGTACGCTAAAATAAAGTTTACGCTTTCTGATGACGTAACAATGTGGTTTACGGATATCCGTACCTTCGGTACACTGTATCTGGTAACCGATAACGATACATATATTGAAGGCTACGAAACTCTGGGACCGGAGCCGCTGAGTGAAGGCTTTACTGCCGAATATCTGCTGCCGTTGGCGCAAAAAAGCAAGAAGGCTATCAAAAGCTTTATTCTGGACCAGCAGATTATTGCCGGTCTTGGCAATATCTATGCCGATGAATGTCTGGCTCTGTCCGGCATTCTGCCCATGCGCAAAGCCTGCAGCCTGAGCGCTGCTGAGGTAGGCAGCTTGTGTGAGGCAGTCAATGCGGTAATCGCGCAGGGCATCAAAAATCGTGGCACAACCTTCCGTGATTATAAGGACGGCGAAGGAAATAAGGGCGATAACCAGAATCATTTGCTGGTATACGGCCGAGGCGGCAAGCCCTGTAAAAAATGCGGTGCGCTGCTGCAGACAACCAAGGTAGGCGGCAGAGGCACGGTTTATTGTGAGCATTGCCAAAGGTAGGAGTGGAGAATAATGATAACAATAGGTTTGACGGGAGGCATTGCTTCCGGTAAAAGTACAGTTTCGGCAGAGCTGCGCAGTTTGGGACTGCCTGTTTTTGATGCGGATGCCGAAGCACGTCTGGCAGTAGCTGCAGGCAGCGAAGGCCTGGCGCAGGTGATTGCCGTATTGGGCAAGGAATATCTGAGCGAGGAAGGAACGCTTGACAGAGCCAAGGTTGCCGAGCGCATTTTTCATGACAAAGAAGCGCTGAAGGCAGTAGAGGCTATTATCCATAAAATAGTCTGGCAGCAGGCAGAAAGCTTTCTGGCTGCAAGCAGTAAACAGGGACATAAGGCAGCAGTGCTGGATGTGCCTCTGCTGATTGAATGTGGCTGGCACAAGAATGTGGACAGCGTGTGGCTGGTATCCGTCAGCCGTCAGCAGCAGGTTGAAAGAGCAATGCTGCGCAGCGGCATGACTGCGGACGAGGTGAATGCGCGCATTGAAGCGCAGATGTCCTTGGCAGAAAAGAAAAAATATGCCGATGTAGTATTGGACAACAGCGGCAGTCAGGCGGAAACCATGCAGGCTGTGCGTTCGCAGCTGAAGCTGCTTTTGGGTGGCGTCGGTGAAGAGTAAGCGCAAAGCCCGCAGCAGACGGACTAAGACACACGGAAGGCTGTACAGATGGCTGCTGCTTCTTGGCGTGCTGTTTGTCATAGGCTTCGGCGGTTGGAAGGTCTGGAGCAGCGATACTGTGCAGATGCGCTTCGTTTATATGTGGGATTATCAGCAGGATATTGTGACCTACAGTAAGAAAAATAATGTAGATCCTTTTCTGGTCGCTGCCATTATCAAAAATGAAAGCAACTTTAAGCATGATGCTGTTTCCAAAGTCGGAGCTGTAGGCCTGATGCAGATTATGCCGGAAACAGGACGTTGGATTGCTGAGCAGATGGGCCTGGAGAACTATCAGGACAGTGATTTGTACCAGACGAGAAAAAATATCCGCATGGGCTGTTGGTACGTAGGCGAGCTGGAGCACGAATTTCAGCATAACCTGGTACTGCTGATGGTGGCCTACAATGCAGGGCGCGGACAGACGCATGAATGGATGCAGGAAAACGGCTGGGATTACAATTTCAATGATATAAAATCTATCCCTTATCCCGATACCCGCGAATATGTTGCCAAGGTACTGCAGGACAGGGATAAGTATTATCTGCTTTATAAGGATAAGATAAAGTAATAGCGAAGGAAGATTTTATAAAATTTTTTTCGCAAGATTACTTGACGAGTGCGTCAGAATATGCTATTATATCTATGTTGCTTATGACAGCAACGAAGTGAATAAAGCATGCGGTAGTGGCGGAACGGCAGACGCGCTAGCCTCAGGAGCTAGTGGGGGAGACCCCGTGGAGGTTCAAATCCTCTCTACCGCACCATTTTTATTTATGAACTTTATCCCAAAGACGCGGTCGTGGTGGAACGGCAGACACGCCACTTTGAGGGGGTGGTGGGAGAAATCCCGTGTGGGTTCAAATCCCACCGACCGCACCAACATTGAATTAATGAGGACTTATGTTAACGCATGAGTCCTTTTTTGTTTTTCTGTTTTGCTATATTATAAGAATGCAGCTGCAATATGCAGAAGTCAGCTTTTTTAGGTTTGCTTAAGTATCAAGCAGTTATTCGGCGGGAAAATCTGCTTCTGGCGCTAAAGGGTATGGTTCAAAGGCATGCGTCTTGCATTCGAATGCTGCCTCCAGATTTAATTTAAATTTTTGCAGAAAAAATTTAAAAATAGTGTTGACATGACTTGCCGTTTGTGTTATTATATCTATGTTGCTTATGACGGCAACGAAAAGCATAAAGCATGCGGTAGTGGCGGAACGGCAGACGCGCTAGCCTCAGGAGCTAGTGGGGGAGACCCCGTGGAGGTTCAAATCCTCTCTACCGCACCATTTAAATCTCAGGTCTAAGAGCATGGCTCTTGGGCTTTTTTTGTTTTGCTTGCGAAAGCTCTGCAAGTATGAGAAAATGTAAGCATAGTATAAGCTTCTGAAATTATTATCTAAGGGAGTGTGTGCTGATGGCATTTGATAAATTGCAGAGTATAAACAGAAAAACTGCTGCTGTGTGTGTGGCGGCGTTGCTGATAGGCTTTATCGCCGGAGCAGGCTATGCCTGGAGCAGCAATAAAACCTCACCGCATTACAATGCGGCGAAGCTTACGAGTGAGCTGCATTATGCCAAGGTGGAAACAGGCAGGCTGCAGTGCGTTGTGCTGCAGGATAAGGCTGCTATGTACAGCGACCCGTCAGGGCTGCATGGCAAGGTTATTGATTATCTGTCTGTCGGTGTTAAGCTGGATTATATTGATACAGTTTCCAGTCAGGATAAGGATGAACGCTATGCTGTTACGGAGCAGCAACTGCAGTTCCGCAAGTTTTTCGGAAGGCGGCATATTATTCCTGCCGGTACGCAGGTACTTGTGCTGCAGGCGGACAGAGGCAGCGGTGAAACCAAGGGACGTGTTTTAGTTGATGACAAGGAATATGACCTTGATTTTTCTACCAATCTGCTGCGCTTTCCTTATGTAGGCCAGTGGAAAAAGGTTGAGTTCAACGGCAAGCCGGGCTTTGTGAAATACAATGCGCTTTCGGATGCGAAGCTGATGTGAGGTGGGCATGATGAGTAATAAGCTGGTAATGAGGATTGCGGCATTGCTCTGCCTGCTGGCAGGCTTTGCAATCGGTATGAATATTTTTGGTCTGAAGGACAGAAGCTACAGCGTGAAGGAGGGCGACAGCTTTTACAGTCAGCCTTCTGTGACTGCGCAGTTGGCGGGCGGCTTCGCCAAGGGCGAGGAGCTGGATGTGACGGATAAGCTGGAGCTTGCGGTGCCTACTGCGGTTAAAGCAGTGCAGACTAAGATAGTAGAGGATAAAAACCGCACTAAATATCAGCTGCGTGAGGGCGATGTTTATAAGCTGGCGGAAGCACGCATGGATAAGGCCAATACTCCCTGCGTTATTGAGGTGCAGACGGTAAAGGGAGCAACTGCTAAGCTGGAGGTTGACAAGACCTTGCTGCAGCCGGTTGATGAAGGCACGTGGCTGCAGGTGCGCAGCAAGGGCGGAGCAGGTGCCTGGGTGCGTGTGCAGAGCAAATGGTATTAGAGGCTTGCTTGTGTAAATATCTTAACACTTTTCCTTTAATTGAATTTGTTTCTGTGGAAAAGTGATAAAATTCTAGCTAACCGGCGATAAATATTGTATAATACATCCAAAATATCTGCTGCATAGCAGATAAGAAAGAAGGATGGTAGTATGGTAAATTTGAAGAAATTATGTGTAGGTGCGCTGTTGGCAACGACAATTTGTGGTATTGGTGCTTTGACTCCGAGCGCAGAGGCAGGAAAAATTGAAGATGTTCAGGCTCGTGGAGTTTTGCTGGTCGGCAGTACCGGTGATTATAAGCCTATGAGCTATCTTAATAAAGAAACCGGCAAGTATGAAGGCTTTGACGTTGAGGTAGCGGAGCTGTTGGCACAGTCCTTGGGAGTTAAGGTGCAATATGTACCGACTACATGGAAAACACTGCAGGCTGACACTATGGCTGGAAAGTTTGACATTGCTATGTGCGGTGTTACAAGAACCTTTGCCCGTGAGCAAAAAATGAATATGTCTCATGGGTATCTGACATTCGGTAAGACGATTCTTTGTCGCAAGGCTGATGCAAAGAAATTTACATCCGAAGCGGATTTGAATAAGAAGAGCGTTCGCGTTATGGTTAATCCCGGCGGCACTAATGAAAAATTTGCTCTGAGCAATCTGCCTAATTGCACACTTTTGGTACACCAGCAAAATGCAGAAATTCCTGCGCTGATTGCCGAAGGCAAGGCTGATGTTATGATTACCGAAACTATGGAAGCACGTCGCTATGTGCGTGATGATGCCCGTCTGGCAGCACCGCTGTTAGATGATCCGTTCACGAAAAATCACTTTGGTATCTTGATGGCTAAAGGTGACCAGGATTGGCTGAACTACGTAAACTTCTTTATGGAAGAAAAGGATATGGATGGTACGCTTGATAAGCTAGAGGACCAGTATATCAAATAAAGGTTGATTTATGAGCCGCTGCACTTAGGTGTGGCGGTTTTTTACTTTTATCGAAGGCATCGTTCACTTTAGACTTGACTTTTGGTTAACCTGGTGTTACTCTTTGCATATCGGAATGTCTGCACAGACAGGCTTTAGACGTAAAACAAAGAGTATTAAGAGAATCGGAGAGGATGATATATATGCGTAAACGTATTTTGGAGCTGTTGCGAAACAGTAAGGGGACACCGGTTTCCGGTGAAGAGATTTCCAAGGAGCTGGAGGTTTCGCGCACTGCTATCTGGAAGCATATCCAGGCATTGAAGAACGAGGGCTACGAGATTGAGTCTGTGCCTAAGCGCGGTTATATTCTGCGCGAGGTTCCTGACCGTCTGTTCCCGCAGGAAATTTTGTCCCGCCTGCAGACAAAATGGCTGGGACGCAATATCTGCTATCGCGACAGTGTTGATTCCAGCAACAATCTTGCTAAAGCATTGGCCAATGAAGGCTGTGAAAACGGTCTGCTGGTAGTAGCAGAGGAGCAGGGCGCAGGCAAAGGCCGTTTATCCCGCGGTTGGATTTCCCCCTATGCGAAGGGCATCTGGTTTTCCGTGGTGCTGAAGCCGCCGTTCCTTCCGCAGGAGGCCTCCAAATGTACGCTTTTGGCAGCAGTTGCCGTAGTAAAGGCTATCAACAAGATTGCCGGTGTTCATGCCGCTATCAAATGGCCTAACGACGTTCTTCTGCTGGGACGCAAGCTTGTAGGCATCCTGACGGAGATGAATGCCGAATTCGGTCATATCAATTATGTTGTTATCGGCACCGGTATCAACACCAACGCTTCTCCCGAAGATTATCCGGAAGAAGTACGCGACCTTGCTGTTTCCGTGGCTGATGCCGCAACGGAGCCCTTTACCAGAGTAGAGCTTTTGTGCGATATCCTCAAAAATATGGAGGACCTGTATGAAACTGCGGTACAGGAAGGCTTTGGCCCCATATTTGACGAATGGCGCCGTTATTCCTGCACCTTAGGTCAGGAAGTAAAGGTCATTGCTCCGGATATGACTTATTTCGGTACGGCCGAGGATATTGATGAAGAAGGCTTGCTGATTGTACGCCGCGAGGACGGCAGCAAGGAAAAGGTTGTAGCCGGTGATGTTTCTATCCGTCCGGCGAAGGCTAAGGGGAATGAGTACGCGTAAAAAGTTGAGCGTTAAATAGCTACAATTTCTTCTTGCAATATTTCCGCTTTGTGGTAAAATAAAAAAGGCTTTTATGCCGTATTTTGCGAATGGAACGCAGATTTCCGAGGAGGATCTTAGAATGTTACTTGTTGTGGATGTAGGAAATACAAACATCGTAGCCGGTGTTTTCGAGGATAAGACTTTAAAGGTACACTGGCGCTTTTCTACAGACCGTTCTAAAACTGCAGATGAATTTGGTATTATGCTGCGCAGCATGTTTGCTTATAGTGATGTGGAAATGGATAAAATTTCTTCCGTCATTATTTCCAGTGTTGTGCCTCCGGTGCTGATTCCCTTGTGCCACATGTGTGAGCGCTATTTCGGCATTAAACCGATGGTTGTAGGACCTGGCGTTAAAAACGGCATTTTCATTAAATATGATAATCCCAAGGAGGTTGGTGCAGACCGTATTGTTAACGCTGTGGCAGCCTTCCATAAATTCAGTCATTTGGGCAAGCCGATGATTATCATTGATTTCGGTACTGCCAACACCTTCTGTGCTCTGTTGCCGACAGGTGAATACCTGGGCGGTGCTATTGCGCCCGGCATCGGCATTTCTACAGAAGCGCTTTTCCAACGTGCAGCGAAGCTGCCGCGTATCGAACTCGTTAAGCCTAAATCCGTTATCTGCCGTAATACTGTAAGTTCTATGCAGGCAGGTGCTATTTACGGCTTCGTAGGTCAGATGGAGGGCATTGTCAACCATATGAAGAAGGAGCTCGGCGGCGATGCTTATGTTATTGCTACCGGTGGCTTTGCCAATACTATGGCTGCGGAATCTGATTGTATTGATGTTGTAGAGCCTTTCCTGACTTTGGATGGTTTACGCATTCTGTACGAAAAAAACGCTAAATAAGAGCCGGGATTTATTCCGTCGCTCGTGAGAAAAAAGTTTGAAGCTGTCGTGAGTAGCGTTTTGCTGCGCGGCAGCTTTTTTCGATAGGAGTTATATTTATGAATATTGGTAATATAGAGCTGTCTGCACCGTTGGCGTTGGCGCCGATGGCAGGCATTACGGATTTGCCGTTCCGCCTGATTTGCCGCCGTCTGGGCTGCGGCATGACCGTGTCGGAGATGGTTAGTGCCAAGGGCCTGCTGTACAAAAACGTCAAGACTACCGAAATGCTGCGCATTGATGACGGCGAGCGTCCGACGGCCATCCAGCTTTTCGGCAGCGTGCCTGCGGAGCTGGCGGAGGCTGCACGCATGGTAGAGGCCAGCGGTGCTGATATGATTGATTTCAATATGGGCTGCCCGGTGCCGAAGATTGTCAATAACGGTGAAGGCTCGGCGCTGATGAAGAATCCGCAGCTGGCGCATGATATTCTGGCGGCGATGGTGAAGGCCGTAAAGATTCCGGTGACGGTAAAGTTCCGCGCGGGTTGGGATGATGCCAACCGCAACGCGGTGGAGATTGCGCGTGCCGTGGAGGCAGCAGGCGTGAGCGCTGTTGCCGTACACGGACGTACACGCCAGCAGTTTTACGAGGGCAAGGCCGACTGGAGCATTATTGCCGACGTAAAGCAGGCCGTAAAGGTGCCTGTATTCGGCAACGGTGATATCTTTACGGTAGCGGACGGATTGCGGATGCTGGAGCAGACAGGCTGCGACGGACTGATGATCGGACGCGGTGCTGACGGCAACCCGTGGCTGTTTACCGCACTGGCGGCAGCATTGCGCGGCGAGCCGCTGCCGCAGCCGCCTTCTTTGAAGGAGCGTCTGGCGCAGGCGGCGGAGCATCTGGAAATGCTCATTGCTTACAAGAACGAAGTGGTAGCGGTAAAAGAGATGCGCCGTCATATTTCTGCTTATCTTAAAGGCATGCCGCATGCAGCGGAATTCAGAGGACGCTTCCATAAGGTTGATACGCAGGAGCAGTTTACGGAGCTGCTGGCAGAATACAGCGAATGCGCGCATCGCTATTATGAAACAGAAAAACATTTTGCATCTGGCATTGTCTAAGACGCGCAAATATGTTAAAATAATAATTTGTAAAAGAAGCATTTAGGGAGTTAAAAACATGGAAGCAGCTAACAACGCAAAACATGTAGTAAGTATCAGTCTGGGGTCATCTAAACGTGATGCCGGCGCCATATTGGAACTGGGAGGACGCAAAATCAGCATCGAACGCCGGGGAACCGACGGCGATTTTGACAGAGCACGTCAGCTCCTGGAACGCTGGGACGGCAAAGCTGATGCCATCGGTCTGGGCGGTACGGATTTATATGTTTATGCAGGCAAAAAGCGTTATACTTTCCGTGAATCGGCTCATCTGATTGCTAATGTAAAAAAAACACCGGTTTTGGATGGCAGCGGCCTGAAAAATTCGCTGGAGCGTAAGCTGATTAAATCACTTGCGGCCGGCGGCAAGGTGCCGATAAAGGGCAGCAAGGTGCTGATGGTCTGCGGCGTGGACCGCTTTGGTATGGCGGAGGCATTGCTGGAGGCAGGTGCTGAGGTTACCTTCGGTGACCTTATTTTCGGCCTGAATGTCAATAAGCCGTTATATTCGCTGAAGGCGCTTGCATGGTGGGCAGCGCTGTTGGCACCGCTTGTTACCAAGCTGCCGGTAAGCTGGTTTTACCCCATGGGCAAGGATCAGGAAGTGCGGGTAGTGCGTCATCCGGAATATTTTCTGGAGAATGATATCATTGCCGGTGATTTTCATTATATAAAAAAGTTTATGCCGGATAAGCTGCCGGGAAAAACGATTATTACTAATACAGTTACTGCTGCTGATAGAGTGATGCTGCAGGAGGCGGGAATCAAAATGCTGATTACGACAACTCCCTGTATTCAAGGACGCAGCTTCGGCACCAATGTTATGGAGGCCATGCTGGTTGCATTGCACGGCGGTAAAGAACCGCTCACGGCGGATGAATATCTGAAGCTTTTAGAGCATTATCATATAGAATCTTCTGTTGAGTACTTTGGTACGAAGGAGTAGTTTGTTTTTATGGAAAAATTTGCTTTTATTCTACATCCATTATCCCTGCAGGATATGGAACACTTATCACCATTGATGAGGTATATTCCCGACCCGATAATCGAAGCCTGTCTGAAAATGAAGAAGCCTTTCAAGGTTTCTCATATTACCGGCATCAAGAGTCCTTATGCCGAAGCCGAAGGCTGGTTTATCGGCTGTCCGCTGACTGCTAAGCAGATGGTGGAGCTGCCTGAGGAATTTGTTATGGACAGAATCATCGAGTCCGGCAAGGTTGCTCAGGAGCTGGGAGCCAAGATTGTCGGCCTGGGAGCTTTCACTTCCATCGTCGGTGATGCAGGCATTACCGTAGCAAAAAATCTGGATATAGCAGTTACCAGCGGCAACAGCTATACCGTTGCTACCGCTATTCAGGGCACCAAGCAGGCTGCCAGAATGATGGGCAAGGACCTGAAGGAATGCCGTGCTGTCGTAGTCGGTGCCACCGGCTCTATCGGTGCTGCTTCCGTACGTCTTTTGGCAAAAGAGGTTAAGCATATTACGCTTGTTGCCCGTCATATGGGACCGCTGGAGGAGCTGGCGCAGGAGCTTATTGAGCAAAATCATTGCGAGGTTGCCGTAAGCCAGGATATCCGCACATCCCTGCAGGAGGCTGACATTGTTATTACCGTAACCAGTGCGCTCGACTTTTTGATTGAACCCGGCGATTTGAAACCCGGTGCCGTAGTATGCGATGTTGCGCGTCCGCGTAACGTATCGCGTGATGTATCACTGAAGCGTAACGATGTGCTGGTAATCGAAGGCGGCGTTATTAACGTGCCAGGTGACGTAGATTTTCATTTCAACTTCGGCTTCCCGCCGCACACGTCCTATGCGTGCATGGCAGAAACCATGATTCTGGCACTGGATGGACGTTATGAAAACTTCTCCTTAGGCAGATCCCTGGATATCAATAAGATCAATCTTATTTCACAGCTGGCAGATAAGCATAACTTCAAGATGGCGGGCTTCCGCAATTTTGAACGTGCTGTTTCTACCCAGCATATTGAGGAAGTCAAGCATAACGCTCAGCATGCCCTGGCAGTGCATGGCTGCTGATATTGACAAGTAAATCCGGCAACATATATAATCAATATATGTGTGTAAGTAAATTTTTATATAAATAATGATAAAGGAGCAGGAAAATGGCAAGCAAGGAAACTATTTTAACAGCTGAAGGCTTAAAAAAATTACAAGAAGAATTAGCTCAACGTAAGGGCGAAATCCGCGAAGAAATCGTTGAACGCCTGAAAGAAGCGAGAGCACAGGGCGACTTGAGCGAGAACTCCGAGTACGATCAGGCCAAGGAAGACCAAGGTAAAAACGAAGGCCGTATTCTGGAGCTGGAGCAGATGATTAAAACTGCTACTATCATCGATGACAGTGCCAGCAAAGCAGCAGGCATTGTATCTCTTGGTTCTACCGTACTGCTGAAGGACGTAGAAACCGGCGATGAAGAAACCTATACCATTGTTGGTACTACCGAAGCAGATCCGTTCGAAAACCGTATTTCCAACGAATCCCCTGTAGGTGCAGCAATTCTGGGCCGTAAGGTTCATGACATTGTTATTACTAAAACCCCTGTAGGTGAATTGTCCTACGAAATCGTAGAAATTAAATAAAAAGGAGCAAGGGCGATAATGGCAGAGGTAAAAAACAAACCTAATACAGAAGAAGCTGCAGTGCTTACCGAAAACGAAATCAACGAGCAAATGCAGGTCCGCATTGACAAGATGCATAAAATTGAGGAGCATGGCTGGAAGCCTTTCGGCTATCGCTTCCTGTACACTCATCGTGCAGCAGATATCGCTGCGCAGTTCGATGAGCTGTCCGAAAAAGAAACCGAAGTTAAAATGGCAGGCCGTATTATGGCTATCCGCGGCCACGGCAAAACCTGCTTCATGGATATGCAGGACAAGACCGGCCGTATCCAGGTATATGTACGTAAAGACGTTATCGGCGAAGAAAATTATGCGCTGATTAAGCTGATGGATATCGGCGATACCGTAGGCATTACCGGTACTGCTTTCCGTACCCATATGGGCGAGCTGTCTATTAAAGCTCATTCCGTAGAAATGCTGTCCAAATCCCTGCGTCCGCTGCCGGAAAAATGGCACGGTCTGAAGGACGTTGAAACCCGTTACCGTCAACGCTATGTTGACCTGATTGTTAATCCGGAAGTGCGTGATACCTTTGTAAAACGCAGCCAGATTATCAGAAGTGTACGCGAGGTTCTCGACAGCCATGATTTCCTGGAGGTAGAAACTCCTATTCTCAACACCATCGCAGGTGGTGCTGCCGCACGTCCGTTTATCAGCTATCATAACGCTCTGGATATGCAGGTTTATATGCGTATTGCGCCTGAACTGTACCTTAAACGCCTTATCGTAGGCGGTATGGACCGCGTATATGAAATGGGCCGCGTATTCCGTAACGAGGGTATCGATAACCGTCATAACCCGGAATTCACCAGCGTTGAGATTTATCAGGCTTTTGCCGATTACCGCGATATGATGGACCTGACCGAAGAGGTTGTTGTTAAGACTGCTGAGAAGGTTCTGGGCACTACCACTATCAACTATGAAGGCACTACTATCGAGCTGGCTTCTCCCTGGAAGCGTATGAGCATGATTGAGGCCGTAAAAGAATATTCCGGCAAGGATTTCACCGATGTAACCGATCTGGAAGAAGCACGCGCTATCGCTAAAGAGCTGAATGTGGCTATTGAGCCTTCCTTTGGCATTGGCAAAATTATCAACGCCTGCTTCGAAGAATATGTTGAAGATAAGCTGATTCAGCCTACCTTTATTACCGGTCACCCGAAAGAAATTTCCCCGCTGGCAAAGAGCAACCCCGAAAACCCCGAAATCACCGATCGTTTCGAGGCTTATAT